>NZ_VANS01000019.1 GCF_005887615.1 Sulfitobacter sabulilitoris | reverse complement strand
TCGCGCCATCCCGAGGCCATGTCCTTTTGCGATCTGATCCGCGAGGTCGCACAGGCCGACGAGATCGTGATCGCGGATGGCCCGCATGTGGCCGCGCTGGCCTTTGCCCGCCCGCAGTGCCGGGTCTTTGTCCTGCTCAGCAATGCGCCGGGCACCGATTTTCACCGCGCCGACCTTTTGGGGCGCCTGGCGGGATCGACCGTGATCAGCCTGGCGGGCTGGCAGGTGCAGGGCAGTGCCGGACTGAACCTGCCGCCCCGCGAGGCGCAGTTCAATTTGCCCCTCGACAGCATCTCGGCTTTCTTTTCGAGCAGCGACGCCCCCCTTCCGTTTGGAGTTTCGGATATTTTGTCTGGATTGTCTGATCTTTGTGTGTCTGCGGATGTTCTGACGGGGTCTTGGGCGGTTGTTGCCGGCGGGACGCCCCGGGGGTTTGCGGCGCGGTTGTCCGGGTTGCGGCGCGGGGCGGTATCGGGTGTTGCGGGGGCGGAGGGGTCGGCGCTTTCGGAGCTGCTGGCGCATCGGTTCTTCGCGGATTACGGGCGCAACCTGCGGTCCGGGTTCATGGCGTTCGCGGACCAGGATGCGGCGGAGCGCGCGCAGGCCGCGCGGGCGGTGGCCGGGCTGACGGCGCTTGCGGGGGCGACAGGCTCTGATCCGGGCCTTTCGAG
>NZ_VANS01000018.1 GCF_005887615.1 Sulfitobacter sabulilitoris | reverse complement strand
CCCGATGGTGTGCGCTATATCAGCCTGGCGCGCGACGTGACGAAACCGGCGGGGCGGTTCGGCGCGCCGGTGCGCCGCTTTGCCATCGCCCTGGGCTGCGAGGTGCGCCACGCGCGCGATCTGGTCTATGCCGACGGTCTTGACCTGGGGCGTGCGGGCGCGTTCGAACCGATCGGAATTTCGTGCCGGATCTGCGAACGCAAGGAGTGTCACCAACGCTCCGTTCCGCCGCTGGAGCGGCGGCTGCGCGTCGATCCCAACACCCGCGACGTGCTGCCCTATAGCGTCGAATGACGCCTAGCGGCGTGCCGGGCGCCAGCCTGCGGCGCGGGCCTCTGCCGCGGTGCAGAACCATCGCTCGCCCCTGGCCGCGCTGATGCGGGTCGCGGCATAGTGCTTTTGGCCCGGGCTGTGAAAGATCCGCGCGCCCTTGGACGAGACATTGCCCTTGATCCGGCAGGATGCCTTGTGCCCCGGCGCGGCGTCTGCCGGCGACGCGGTGGCGCGGCGGTGGTCGGCCGGGCGTTGCAGCGTACTGCCGTGCAGGCCCCGCCCCGAGATGGCAGCCCCTTTTTCATCGAGGTCATAGGCCATCGAATAACGCCTGTAGGCAAAGGCCAGCCCGTCAGACACCAGCGCCTGGCCGATGTCCGCGCCGGCGGTCTTGCAGCGGGCGACGACGCGCCCATAGCGGTCTGTGTCGACCGCGGTGCAGCGTGCCTGGCGCCCGCCGTAGCGTGCCGCCACCTGCGCGTTGACCCATGCGCCGCAGGCCCAGGGCGTACCATCGGGTCGCGCGCATGTCTGGTCGCTTTCGGGGGCGTCGATGCCATGCAACCGCACCCGGATCGCGCCCACGTCGAATGTATCGCCATCGACCACGCGGATCACGCCGGTGA
>NZ_VANS01000017.1 GCF_005887615.1 Sulfitobacter sabulilitoris | reverse complement strand
CCAGCGCGATTTATGGTGTGTCTGGTGTGTGGTTTTGGGGGTTTGAGGTGTTTTTCCAGTGCATGAGGGTTTCCAGGGCGGCCTGCATGCGCCGGGAATGCTCGGGGCTGTCGACGAAGACCGGGTTGCGCGCCGCCTGGCGCAGGCGCGTGGCGAGGGCGGCGCGCCGGGCGGGGTCGCGCGCCAGACCCTGCGCCAGCGCCACGTATTCCGCCGGGCTGCTCGCCAGCAGCTCCTCGAACCCCAGCGCGCCGATCAGGAACTGGTCGATCGACCGCGTCGACCCGCGCCGCAGCGTCACCGGCGGCACACCGTAGATCAGCGCCAGATGCGTCATCGTCGCCCCGCCATGCGGAAACGGGTTCAGGTAGACGTCCGCGCACGACAGCGCCGCCTCGGCCTCCGCCACGCTCTGCATCATCGTGCGCAGGCTCTCGTGGCGCAGCTTCATCGAGGACCCCGCGTTCATCATCACCACATCCCCGGACCCCAGCCCCAGCGCCGCACGGTCCAGCACCGGGGTCCGGCGCGGCTGCAGCGTCGTCAGGTAGCTGATCACCGGGCCCGGAACCCGCAGCAGCCGCTCGCTGTGCTGGCTCTGCGCAACCTCCTGCGCCGGGTCGTCGCTTGCGCCCGTCAGCACCGCGTCGAACGACGGATACCCCATCGCCATCGGCAGATGCGAGTTCAGCACCACCTGCAACGGCGCCACGCGGTGATACAGCGCCACATCCATCGGCTGCACCCCGTAGGTCGTCGCATTGGCATAGAGAAACACATCGAGATCGTCGGCCAGGACCCGCGCCCGGATCCCCGACGGATCGCCCGGCAGGTCGCGACGGTGCATGATCGCCCCGTCAAAGCGCGCGTCGAACTCAGGGTCGCGGCTCACCACCCGGTCGCGGAACCCGATCGAATAGGCAAAGATCTCGTAGCGCGCGGGATCGAAGTTCCGGAAGAACGCCACGACCGCCTCGCTGTCGGGACCCTTCTCGAAGGTGCGGCACAACAGGCCGATCCGCCGCCGCTCCGGACGCTGCGAAACAGGCTCTGACAGGGCGCTTTGCGGCATCTCGGGGCGCAGCCGCCGCCGCGGCCGGCCCGTGCGCAGCGCCACATGCTCCAGCACCCGGTTGCGCGCCGCCTGCACCGCGTTCAGCGGCACGTCCACCAGCAGCAGCTGGCCCAGGTCCAGCCCCGCCACCAGCCGCAGCAACCGCCTGCGCAGGGCCGCCTGCCCGCCCGACACCGCCCCCTGCGTGGCGTCCAGCCCGTCCGCGATCCAGTCCAGCAGCCGCGCCACATGCGCCACCCAGGCCGCATCGTCGCCCGCTCGCGACAGGAACGGCGGCAGCATCGCCCATTGCAGCCACCGCTCCAGCACATCCTCCGGCAGCGCCATCGGGGCCTGCGGCAGCGCCACCCGCCAGTTCGGCACCGTCAGCATCCCCAGCATCAAGAGCCGCCGCGCCTCCTCCGCCTCCCCGCCCTCGAGCCGTCTCGAAAGGCCCGGATCAGAGCCTGTCGCCCCCGCAAGCGCCGTCAGCCCGGCCACCGCCCGCGCGGCCTGCGCGCGCTCCGCCGCATCCTGGTCCGCGAACGCCATGAACCCGGACCGCAGGTTGCGCCCGTAATCCGCGAAGAACCGATGCGCCAGCAGCTCCGAAAGCGCCGACCCCTCCGCCCCCGCAACACCCGATACCGCCCCGCGCCGCAACCCGGACAACCGCGCCGCAAACCCCCGGGGCGTCCCGCCGGCAACAACCGCCCAAGACCCCGTCAGAACATCCGCAGACAC
>NZ_VANS01000016.1 GCF_005887615.1 Sulfitobacter sabulilitoris | reverse complement strand
CGTCGAGATGCCATCGCCAGTTCGAGCAATACCGCATCTTCTGGATACGTTTGCGGCAGATTTCAGCGGCAAACATCGGGCCAAATCCATTCCACCAATAGCGCACGGTTTCATGGTCGATGTCGATGCCGCGTTCGTGCAATAGGTCCTCGACGTTGCGAAGCGAAAGTGGAAATCGCACACACATCATGACCGCCAGTCGGAGACCTCGGGGCTACTGTAACAGCCCTTGAAAGGGTCTGTTTGCGTCATGTGCAACGGCCACGAAACCACCCTGCCCGCCTCGACTCAAATCCTTCCGACAAGGTCTCTCCCCTGGGAGCATGATCGTTTTGCCGGTCGCACTTTCGCTACCTTGAAACCCGGCCCTTATTTCTTTCTTTTCCAGAGGGAGGAGAGAACGCCGCCTTTTCTGTCATGGTCGAGATCCACGTTGCAGGCAGCAAAAAACGCCGTCACTTCGGGCGTCAAAAAACCCTTACCGGATGCAAATTGATAGAGTTCCCAACCGCCTCCGGTGTTCACCTCGACAACGCAGGGCCCCTGATCGGTGAGGGCCACGTCAAGAGTGAGGAACCGTTGCATCGGAAAGATTCGGCTGCAATCTCGCGCAAGTGAAACCGCCTCCTCCCAGCCAGTTATCGTATGGCCCACGATCGTGGGACTGGTCGCCGGCGTCGCGTCCACGTCTTTTACGATTCCTTCGTGACGGGTTTTGGCAGTCGTGACGATCCCGGACGAAAGATCTACGTCTCCGACGATGTTTCCCGGCCTCCAGAAGTTATCCGCGATATTTTCGTCGGACGGAACCTTCAGTACCGCTGCAACGACGCTGATTTTTTTGCCATCATTCACCGCAAACAACCGCAGGGTGATCAGGTTCTTCGCAAATGGTGCGAATTCCTCACTATTTCGAAGCAGCGGTTGGAGCACGTAGGCCCGATCGCCGATCCTGTCTTCGAACAACTCCGAAACGCCGACCGTCTCGCCATCATGCAATTCGACGCCATTGTCGGAATGACCGCGTATCAGGAATGTGCCAAAGCTTGCATGACCACGATTCGCTTTCGCGAAAATCGGCATGCTGGTCTCATTGAGAAAACCCTCAAGCTCGCGTGCACTCGACAACTTCACATTGCGGCCATACCGACGATCGTTGGCATCGACCACAGCAAGGATAGGTGGCGTCGGTATCTGATGAAGCTCCAGGATTTGCGTGGCCAACCACTTGTCTTCTGTCGCTGCATCCCAGGTCATGTCGCAACATTGGGTCGTGACAGGCCAAACGAGGTTGCGGGAAAGGAACCGTTCCTTTTCGGCATCCGGTGCATTGTAGACTTCGTAGTCGATGTATTCCTGAAGCGTCAGCTTGCCCTCACCTCTCGACAGCCTCTTGAACTCCCGTCCAATTTCCCACATCGAACGCCCGCTTTTTTGATGAGCGAACAAAATCAACTCTACCGGTTTCTTGTTCGCGACGGTCTTGTATTCGGAGAAATCGTTGACGAATGCGGATCCATCTTCATCGAGACTTGGCATGTGCACCTCTTGTCGAAACGCGAATCAACCGGCTTTTCCCGTGGGATCGACCCATTCAGGCAATCTGGCACCCGATTCGCCTCATGGCAACGTTTGGTGCGTCCGTCCGCGCAGTCCGCGAGCGCCGCCCTGGGGGGTGTCAGACAAATTCGAGCCCGTCTCTGCAAGGAGAAATAAGCTGCCGATCACGCCAGGGCGAGATGCCATCGCCAGTTCGAGCAACACCACATCTTCTGGACACGTTTGCGGCGGATTTCAGCGACAAACATCAAGCCAAATCTATTCCACCAGTAGCGCACGGTTTCATGGCTGATGTCGATGCCGCGTTCGTGCGGCAGGCCCTCGACATTGCGAAGCGAATGTGGAAATCGCACATACATCATGACCGCCAGTCGGATGACCTCGGGGCTCCCTTGGAAGTCCTTGAAAGGGTCTGTTCTCGTCATGTGCGAAGGCCACGAAACCACCCTGCCCACCTCGACTTAAACCCTTCCGACAAGACCCGGGGCTACTCACATTGGCGTCTAGTGACCGAAGCACAAAACACACAACTTGTCGGCAATCAGACTAAATGTGGTGAAATCTCGGAATTTTTCTTCCAAATGAGGTAAGGAAGTGCAAGGTTTGCGTCAGGTTCTTCGCAATTTACTTGAGATACCTAGACCTTTGATGTGAGTAGGAGGGCCGAAGAATGAATGGTGTGGTAAATCGACCAGGTTTTTGGCCTCGCAGCGTTTTGCTTGGTTTGAGCGTTGCGATCACGACGGGATATTCGGGTCGAGCGTTGGCCGACTTGATGCAGGAACCTCTGACAATCGAGGATGGCGCGAAAGTCATGGTCTGTGATCAGATCGGTTTTCTTTCGATTGTGCGCGGTATTGATGGAGAGTTGATGTCGCCCCAATTTCCCCGCGTGGAAGTCCAGCATGCTGACGGGTTGTTTGCCTTGATCGAAAAGGATGCGAACCTGAAGGGAATGCGTGTCAACTACACATCCTTTCTGAAATTCCAGGCCCCGGAAACCTGGGTGTTCACAGGATTCCAAGGTACAACGCCGTTTCAGGACAGCTGCCAAGACATCACTGGCGACTTGGCTTTCTCTTTCTCCAAGATTGCTGTGGCAACATCTTGGGGCATGCCTCACATCGAAGAGCGGGTCCGCCTGTTCGAAGCCATGATGGACGATAAGAGCACCCGGCTTGAGCTTGCCGTAATGAAAAGCGCAGCACTTGACGAGGCCAATGCACAACTGCGGTCGGAGCTTGATAAGATCAAAGATAAAACGGAAAACTTGCAAATGGCCTCCTGTTCTGGAGGGGGTCTCACGCTGCCACGTCTAGTGGAGGCGTCGTTGGCACCGGAGTCAAAAGCATTCGAAGATCGAGAGTTTTGTGCTTCGACCCTTTTTTCGGGCTGTCTTACCGGCACGGATTTCGTAGTTTCAACCGATATTACCGCTCAATAAAAAGTATCACGGATGGTGTCATTTGTGGCCGGCTCCTTTTTTGCAAGGGTTGATTTGAGCTGCGGTTGATCGTTGGGCGGTGTCAGACGGATCCGAGCCAGTCTATGTAGTGACAATGGGGCTGCCGATTACGTCACGCCGGGTTGGCGCCACTCGGCGAAAGCAGCGGCGCGGTTGAGCTTGAAATTGTCTCTGCTGTAGAGTGAACGCTCTTGGTTGAAATGGGTGCAGACGGAGGCATGAACGGCGGCGAATTTCTGTAAACATCACATGCTCCGGAACCGCTGCATGGCCCGCTCTCGGCGTCGAAACGGCAGGTGTGAATTCTCCGCCCATTGTTGCGCCAGCGCCCCGTTTCCTGACGTTTGTCGTTCGCGATGACTTTCATAGCGGCGCCATGGGATCGAAGTTTATCCGTCACGATCAACGGCCCGCCAAAGCTAGTGCTGCGCGCCGTTGATCTTCACGAAAACCTCGTCGAGATGCCATCGCCAGTTCGAGCAATACCGCATCTTCTGGATACGTTTGCGGCAGATTTCAGCGGCAAACATCGGGCCAAATCCATTCCACCAATAGCGCACGGTTTCATGGTCGATGTCGATGCCGCGTTCGTGCAATAGGTCCTCGACGTTGCGAAGCGAAAGTGGAAATCGCACACACATCA
>NZ_VANS01000015.1 GCF_005887615.1 Sulfitobacter sabulilitoris | reverse complement strand
GAGGACATCACGGTATGTTCGATGCGAGTGCCAACACGACATGAGATTTGGGAAACAACAAAGGGTTCACCCGGAAGAGCCTGGGCCAAGGCAAAAGATCTGACGCCGACCCTGGAAGACATAAAATCAATAGAAGTCCCTGATATAGATTGGACAGGTTTCCTCGTTGGAACTCAAACGTCATTAAGTGGTTTTTGGGACTGGGCTTCAGAGGGTACGTCTGATGCGGCAAGTCGGGCGATGGACGGGATAATGTGGTGGAGCGACGGTGAAGAGCTCGAATAAAAAAACAAAGTGAGGCACCCCCGGCCAGCGTGAGCCAGCCGAGGGTTTTCTAGGGGTAGCGCCGATTGACGACGTAGTCAGCCAGCCACTGCCAGTATCGATCAGCGTTGGTGTAGCCCTGAGCCTGAGCAGCGACATCTTCCGCCTCTGACCGGGTCAGCCGTCCGTCGAACTGAACGATAGCAGCCCGCTCCTCGAACTCTTCGATGTTGGGAGGAACCATCATGTCGGCAACCGAATCTGATCGACGATCGACCGCTTCTGGTCGTCTGAGATACCGGCAGAGTAGATGCCATAGGTTATCCCGTTCTCTGACCGAGCGGATTGATGCCCGACCAGTGATGCCGTCCAATGTTCAGGGACACCTGTTCGCTCGCACTGGGTGATGAACCACTTACGGGTGGAGTGAAACACCAGCCCTGGACGAGCCAGTTCCAACCGACGGCGCAACACCGCGAACTGCTTGGTCACGAGGTTGACTGTTAACTCGGGGAACAGTGGGCCGGTGGACGGTAGCGCACGAAACAGATCGTCCAGAACAGGATGCACCGGCACCAGCCGCTCCGCCGCGTCGGTCTTCAATAGTCTCAGAGTGTTTGGCCGCACATGAACGAACGTCCCGAGGTTTCCCTTGGACACGAGGTCTTCTCGCAGCAACCCCACGGCTTCCCCTGATCGCATTCCCGTCAGTAGACAGGTCAGCAGGATCGTCTGCAGCAGGTCGTCCCGTGCCGACAGCAGAGACGTCACCTCGCCGTCAGTCAAGACAGCGTAGGGTTGAGGTCGCACCTTCTGATCGAACGGTACTGTGCGGAAGGGGTTCTGCCCCAGATGCCCCTCGTAGACCAGCCAGTCCAGGAAGTGATTGACCTGTGACCAGATCCGCTTCTGTGTCCGAACTGTTATCCGCGCTGACCCACGCGCCGAGAAGGCAACAAGCCGGTCAAGGCTCAGCCCTCGGGTCGCCTCCGACTTGCCGATCATCGGTGATAACTGGCAAATCAACGTCAGGAATTGACGACCGTCAGCCCGGGTTAAGCTGCAGACCGAGCGATCCCCGTACTTTGAGACGAACAGCCCAACAGAATATCGAACGGACTTGAACCCACCGGGCCGCAGCTCGTTACTTCGCCGTCCCAGATAGGCCTTGCTGACCTCCCTGACCGGGGTCTTCTTGGGGGGCTTGATGCGGCTGAACTCCGACCGTCCCGCAACTGCTCCAGACTGCTCCAGAGTGGCCCGTAGCCGGTCAAGTATCGTCTCCGGTGCTTCGGCCCATTGGCTGGTTGAGGCGGTGCTAAGGAGCTCCTCAGAGCGCCCCCTGACCTGCGCCACCATCGTCTCATACCGACCATTGGTCTCTGCCGCTCTGACCCGGGCGGTGCTGGCGTCTCCTGTCTTCAGCGATTGCTTCATTGCCTGTTGACCAAGAACCATCGCCACGTCCTTGGGGTAGTTGCGCCGATAGAGCCACGTATGACCCTTCAAGTACGCATACTTGATCTGAGCAGACATACGTCTCCTCCTTCTGTCTTGCTTGTTGGGAAAGGGCCTTAGGCCTCGTGGACCCTGACGATCAGGTCGAGCGGCGGTTCGCCGTATTCGCCTGCCAGTGGTCCGGTGAGAGCGTGGCCGGTAATGCAGTCGTCGTGAACTTCGGAGACGCGGAACAGATGCTCCGGGACGTCGTCAAAGGCGTGGATGACTACGACTGTGCCTTCTTTGAGGTCTGGTGCCATCGCTCAGCCGAACCAAGCGGCGAGGACAAAGACGAAGAACAGGATGAGGATGTCATCGCTCCAGGACATCTTCTTTTTAGGGGTCTTCGGGGAGCTAAAGATAAGTTTAAGTAACTGGGAAAGCATGAGAAACCTCCATCGATTGCTATCGATTTAGATACGGAGGTTTGCTCAGTTTTGGGGTGGAGATGCGGGGCGTGGTCATCTGATCGAAGCCCAATAGACCAATGGAATTTGAACTTGAGATCAACATCCCCGGCCCATTAGCGGACATTCGAAGCGCCAAAACGCCACCATCCGATTTCTCGGAACTGGACTTTCATTATACGTACAGCGCTCTGGCAGTCACCCAGTCTTCCTGAAAGCTCGTGGGTTGCGGAGCCAAGTATCCCAAGCTCTTGATTCGTTAACGCCCTTGTTTATCCAAATTTCCTTCGTCGGGCTCCTTATGCGTGGCGCTTCATCAATGTAAGGATAGATTCCCAAATATTCTTGGCCCGTAAAGCTCTCGCCATTCTTGGTTACGGGTAAAATGGCTATGGCACCGCTGAAACCATCGAAATAACCCAGCTCCCAAGGCATCCATTTCGATGATTTTGAATTTTCGCTATGTACATAAATTAACGAACTGCACTGGTGCATCCGGTTTCGTATAGCTTCGGCTGTTGCCGCTGTAACATGGCGTCGATTAAGTTGAGGGTCTTCCAGCCAGTCGACGTAGACGGTCTTGCCATAGTCTTCGAGGATTCCCTTTACACCAAGTATGATTTGCGCGTCAGACGTCGAGTGGCTGAGGAAGATGTCAAAGCTAGACATCTTGTTCGCAGATGCAACTTCTTCTTTAAGGACGGTCGTTGCGTCTCTGAAGCCTCCAGTCTTGCTGCGCGCTCGTTGTCGCATCTGGCTCTCGGTGAATGTAGTCATTAACTTTCCCTAGCCGCGTAGTCTTTATTACTCACTTGGCATCTACCATTGTTTTCAACGGAAGCGCCAAACCGAAATAGCCCGAGTGCAAGTCTATTATCACTAGAAGAGCGGTCGAATTGAATGCCATTCATACTACCGAAATCGATCTTATTCATCAGCAAGCGCCTTGATCGCATTTATGATAGGCTGCAATAAGGTACGGAGATCATCGACAGGTGTATGAAGGGTTCTGAGGGACTCGACGAGCGTCGGAGAGAAATTATCCGTATCTGAAAGCATTTCCGACGACAAATCCGCCGCCATCGAACCAGTGGCGCCCACTGGCAAGGTTACCAAGCCCTGAGCGGTCGCGATCTCAAACTCCTTTCGTACGCCATCTGCTGGTACGATCTCGCCCCCTACTTCCTTATTTCCAAGGAAAAACACAGCAATTCCCGGCAAGGATAGAAGTTCTTCTCGATATCGCTCCCAGATGACCGCGCGTTCTTTGGGGTCGGCGATATCGCGTGGAAAAGGGCGTACTTGGAGGAAGTTATCCAGCTTCATGTTTCGATTAGCATAGGCTTTTTCAATCGCACCGCTGATCAGGGAATTGCCCACGCCGAGCCCAAAGCCACTAACGATCTGAAACTGGTTGTCGATCAAAATTGCGCCTAGGTCACGGAAGAAACCATTTACTGCGGTTTCGCCCCAAGGATCAAAGGTGCTGGCGCTTCCTGATACAAAAACCAATCGCCGCCTGTAGTGTTTCTCAATAGTGAGCAGTACCTCAGTGATCTGCTCGAAATCGTCTATCTCCAATGCAGTTACATTGTAGCGCTTAAGGTCGGCCACGAAATGACGGTGCCGCACCTTGGCATAGGCGTGGTCCTCGTCAGAATCAAACGTGCTACGTTGGGGAACCCTCATCAGACAGAAATGCTCACGTTGCGCACTTTGATATCGCAGCCGGAGTTGGGACAGGATCTGGTCTAAATTGGGATCTGTGAAGCTGAAGCCGATAAATAGGAAAGTCTTGCCAGTTAGGTCGCCCACCAAAGCATTCACAAAGCCCATGTGTCTCTGCCCATAGGATTCATAGTCGTCGCGAGTGAGCACCGCCTCCTGAGGATGCTCGGCGTCGCCATGCATTTTGTAGACGACAGCGTCGCGTTTAGGCTTTGCTGTCGGCAATTGGCCGTCTGTGTGCTTCACGTCGGCACTCTTGCGCGCTTGCTCGAGAGCCTTTTCAATCAGCTTGTCGTAGTTGGTGGTCCAGAATGTTTTGATGGGTAGTCGCGCCAGTATTTCGTGGTTTACAGACGGACTGGTCAGGCTCGGAAATGCCGAGATAAGGGCGTCGTTCAAGTGTGCGCGGTTCCCCATCTTATGGTTAAGGGAGAATTGTGCGAAGCGCACGAGATGCTCGCTCTCCCGCTCGATGTCCAGTTCGAGCTCATCGGCGAACGGTGCAAGAAGAGATTGCCAATCTACGTAACCTGCCGAAGCAGAAAGGCCAGCGCCTGCAAAAACCGCTACCGTTCCATCGGCCATGTCTCGGGCATATTTCCTACAGAAGGCGCTCACTGCAGCTGAAAGTGGCATTCCATTTCCTTATTAAAAAAATGTCAGAAAGTTTCGGTGAACTTTTCGACCGGATCAAACTCCCGAAACTTACATCCCTTAGGATTTGGGAGGCGATATACTCGAGCAAATATTATTCAGAGCGCACCGGTATATTGCTTGCGAATCCGAATAGCTTCTTCGATCCAACCCCCAATATGCTTTGAAATGGAGTCATAGGCTTCTTGGCTTGTGCTACCACCTGGAATCCAAAGCTTCGGTATCCCTGCAAGGCTATACCCGTTCACGGTAATATTAGAAAATGGAGTTGAGCCTCTTTGACTTTGTGTTCCATCGCTGTGTTTTAGCTTATTAACATGGATACCGACCACACCGCGCCCATCTTCCCATGCCTTCTTAATTTCGTAGTTAATCCACTTCCTGCCCGCCGTGCTTGATCCGTTTAGAACGACCAAGCAGGACTTTCCCTTCATATTGGAAGTGATCCAATCACGAACAGCCTGGTCGCTCGTACGCTTCAGCTCTTCCCATTTATTTGCAGTTGCAAGGGTTTGCCCGTCAAGAGACCCCATATTTCGAACGGTCTGCGTCCGCCAGTAATCATTGTCGAAGTGAAAAGAAAAAAAGACTTTTCTAGCCATTAATCTGCGCTCCTATTGCCAAGTCGTTTCAAACTACCTGTTTTGCTTAAATAGTGAAACATCAATTTCCCGAACAGATAAGGATATCCTGCTCGTACCGCAGCCATACCGTGGTTTAGCTCGTTTCGAGTTTTTTTTGTCGGTCTAGTCAGCGATTAAGGCATTCCATCAAGGAACACCCTTTGCGACCAATGCAAACTATCTCGCACACATCTCCTCAAGAGACAAAGCCACATTACCTATCTGGCCTTGTCTCTGTCCAACTCCTGATCGGAGTCCGCTTACTGCACATCGCGTGATTTTGGAGCACCTGCAGCGAATTCACACTCTCCGCCCCTATTCACCGACCCCCAACCACCAGCCACCATTCCGCCCCAGTAACTGCCCCAGGTTCGGCCACGGGTGGGAAAAATCGAGTCCGATCAACGGGGCGCAAGGCTTCCTACCATCCCAGCCACCACCACCGTCAGCAWMGAASYAAGCACCCGGGACACCCCCGTCGCCGGRAATGCCCCACGTTTATGCCCCGGCACCCTGTTCGGCTGGCGCGGGTCGCCTAAACACCGGTCGCGGAAGGTTGCATAGCCACCTACCTCAACATCGACCAGTCAACACCGTTGGCGCGGCGATCAATCTCGTCATGCAGGGTGCCACGCCGCTCCCCGATGTCGAGATGCTGCGGGTTGATACAGCGCCGGTTATGACACCGATGGCGACGAAACGAGTGAGGCGGCTTCAGTGGTGCTCAAAACCAACTTTGGGAAAATCATGAACCCGAGTAGCCTCTCCCCTAGGAGAAGCCCGTT
>NZ_VANS01000014.1:0-2500 GCF_005887615.1 Sulfitobacter sabulilitoris | reverse complement strand
AGATAGCTGGTTCTCTGCGAAATCTATTTAGGTAGAGCGTCATCCGAATACCCTCGGGGGTAGAGCACTGGATGGGTAATGGGGCCCCACAGGCTTACTGATCCTAACCAAACTCCGAATACCGAGGAGTACTAGATGGCAGACACACGGCGAATGCTAACGTCCGTCGTGAAGAGGGAAACAACCCTGACCTACAGCTAAGGCCCCTAATTCATGGCTAAGTGGGAAAGCAGGTGGGACGACCAAAACAACCAGGAGGTTGGCTTAGAAGCAGCCATCCTTTAAAGATAGCGTAACAGCTCACTGGTCTAATTAAGTTGTCCTGCGGCGAAGATGTAACGGGGCTCAAGCCATGAGCCGAAGCTTAGGATGCACATAGTGCATGGTAGCAGAGCGTAGTGTGACATAGTTTCATGTCTCCTTGACCCCTTCGGGGGGATTGGAGACGCGAAGCTTTCTGTGAAGCCGGCGCGTGAGCGATCCGGTGGAGAGATCACTAGTGAGAATGATGACATGAGTAGCGACAAACAGTGTGAGAGACACTGTCGCCGAAAGTCCAAGGGTTCCTGCTTAAAGCTAATCTGAGCAGGGTAAGCCGACCCCTAAGGCGAGGCCGAAAGGCGTAGTCGATGGGAACCAGGTTAATATTCCTGGGCCAGATGGAAGTGACGGATCTCGAGGGTAGTTCATCCTTATTGGATTGAATGGGCTGCTTAGAGGTTCCTGGAAATAGCTCCATCGCTAGATCGTACCCTAAACCGACACAGGTGGACTGGTAGAGAATACCAAGGCGCTTGAGAGAACGATGTTGAAGGAACTCGGCAAAATACCTCCGTAAGTTCGCGAGAAGGAGGCCCAGTTTCTACGCAAGTATTGGCTGGGGGCACAAACCAGGGGGTGGCGACTGTTTATTAAAAACACAGGGCTCTGCGAAGTCGCAAGACGACGTATAGGGTCTGACGCCTGCCCGGTGCCTGAAGGTTAAAAGGAGGGGTGAGAGCTCTGAATTGAAGCCCAGGTAAACGGCGGCCGTAACTATAACGGTCCTAAGGTAGCGAAATTCCTTGTCGGGTAAGTTCCGACCTGCACGAATGGCGTAACGACTTCCCCGCTGTCTCCAACATCGACTCAGCGAAATTGAATTACCTGTCAAGATGCAGGTTTCCCGCGGTTAGACGGAAAGACCCCGTGCACCTTTACTACAACTTCACACTGGCATCAGGCCAAGCATGTGCAGGATAGGTGGTGGGCTTTGAAGCGTGGACGCCAGTCTGCGTGGAGCCTCCCTTGAGATACCACCCTTGCTTTGCTTGATGTCTAACCGCGGTCCGTTATCCGGATCCGGGACCCTGTGTGGTGGGTAGTTTGACTGGGGCGGTCGCCTCCTAAAGCGTAACGGAGGCGCGCGAAGGTTGGCTCAGAGCGGTCGGAAATCGCTCGTTGAGTGCAATGGCAGAAGCCAGCCTGACTGCAAGACTGACAAGTCGAGCAGAGTCGAAAGACGGCCATAGTGATCCGGTGGTCCCAAGTGGGAGGGCCATCGCTCAACGGATAAAAGGTACGCCGGGGATAACAGGCTGATACTGCCCAAGAGTCCATATCGACGGCAGTGTTTGGCACCTCGATGTCGGCTCATCTCATCCTGGGGCTGGAGCAGGTCCCAAGGGTACGGCTGTTCGCCGTTTAAAGAGGTACGTGAGCTGGGTTTAGAACGTCGTGAGACAGTTCGGTCCCTATCTTCCGTGGGTGTAGGATACTTGAGAGGAGTTGCCCCTAGTACGAGAGGACCGGGGTGAACGATCCACTGGTGGACCAGTTGTCGTGCCAACGGCAGTGCTGGGTAGCTATGATCGGACAGGATAACCGCTGAAGGCATCTAAGCGGGAAGCCCCCCTCAAAACAAGGTATCCCTGAGAGCCGAGGTAGACCACCTCGTCGATAGGCCAGAGATGTAAGCACAGCAATGTGTTCAGTTGACTGGTACTAATGGCTCGATAGGCTTGATTTGATCCAGTAGAAGCAAGACTTCTGCGAGATAAATCAAAAGCATACACAACACAGTGTACTGACTTGGACGATGTCGCTCATAAGGCGATGGTGCGGGACCGCGCAGTCTTCGGACACGCGGCCTCCCACCGGTAGCCTTTCACTTTGCAAAAAGAAGCGACGCAGAGGTTTTTCATGGTTTGGTGGTCATAGCGCGAGCAAAACACCCGATCCCATCCCGAACTCGGCAGTTAAGTGCCGCCGCGCCGATGGTACTGCGTCTTAAGGCGTGGGAGAGTAGGTCACCGCCAAACCTAGTAAAACCTCTGCAAAACCGTATCTCTCGATCGATGACACACACAGCGACACAACGCGCGATCCAAACGATCCGCACACAGGGCCAAAACTCGCAAAGCGCGACAACCGGCCATAAGCGTCGCGGGATGGAGCAGCCCGGTAGCTCGTCAGGCTCATAACCTGAAGGTCGTAGGTTCAAATCCTACTCCCGCAACCA
>NZ_VANS01000013.1 GCF_005887615.1 Sulfitobacter sabulilitoris | reverse complement strand
CCACCGCCCGCGCGGCCTGCGCGCGCTCCGCCGCATCCTGGTCCGCGAACGCCATGAACCCGGACCGCAGGTTGCGCCCGTAATCCGCGAAGAACCGATGCGCCAGCAGCTCCGAAAGCGCCGACCCCTCCGCCCCCGCAACACCCGATACCGCCCCGCGCCGCAACCCGGACAACCGCGCCGCAAACCCCCGGGGCGTCCCGCCGGCAACAACCGCCCAAGACCCCGTCAGAACATCCGCAGACACACAAAGATCAGACAATCCAGACAAAATATCCGAAACTCCAAACGGAAGGGGGTGCGGCAGATCGACATCGATCAGGGGCAACAGGAGATCTTCGGGCACCGAAAAATCGGCATGAATGCCGGAAGGCCCGTGGACATGGGGGCCCGCGATATTGATGACCTTGTGGCCGAGAAGCCCGCCCAGTGCCGACCAGAGGCGATAGTTGATGCCCGGCGCATCGGAAAACAAGGCAATCACCCGGCAGCCCGGCGGCGCAAAGAGGATGTTGGTAAGCTGCGCACCGCTTTGGGCGACGACCACTTCGGCATTGGCCATCAGACGGATCTGATCGGCAAACGACAGGCTGGACGTATCGACCACATGAAAGCCGCGCTCTTCGAGCCTGTGCCGCAACGCGACGGCGTTGCGCAGAGTGCGCGCCCGTGACGCCCGCCACAAGAACAGCCGTTTGGGGCTCTCACCGCCTTGCCCCGCCTTCCGCAACGACGCAAGTTCCGCCACGAGCGAAGGATGATAGCGCAAAGCGATCGCGGGCGGCGGTGCCGGAGAGGCCAGGGTATCATTCACAATCGTGCCCATTCCCGCCGAATAGAGCCTGTTTACCGTGAGACTTTGGTTGCGGGCGATCCGAAAAACAGGATGGTCCGGCAAGGCAAGGCGCAGTGCCTGGTAACACTGGACCGGCAGGTCATCCTCGGTCAGGATCGGCGTGCCGGACGGTGCGATCCGGGCGGCCGCCAGCGCGCGCGGCAACACCTCGAGCAGGAAATGGTAGTAGTTGTGGCTATAGCAGCCACAGGCCAGAACGGCGGCGGGAATACAGTCGACGGCAGCCAGCCGCGCCACGTCCACGCGCCCCGCCTTGAGGTCGCGCACGGGCCCGGGATTGCGCAGTCTGATGTGGTGTGGGTCAAACCCTTCCAGGCCGGGGTCGATCCAGGCCCCGCCATCCGTGACAAAGCCATCTGCCCCGCCGACGGCAACGGCGTCCGTCCAGCAGGCGGCGCGCACCAGCGGCGTTTCCCAGACTTGCGATTCCTGTGCGATATGACCCGTCGCGACCACGCGGGGCCGCGCCACGCGCACGGAACTGGCCGGATGAATAGGGGTGGCGGCCTGACCCGCCTCAGGGCCAAAGCGCAGGGGAAGGCATTCCACCAGGGGCGCGCCGGACGCGATCGCCCGAGGGACCGCGCCGGGGGAATTCGCTCCGGACGATGCAAAAGCGCTTGATGAGAGGGAAGGCAGGCTCTGTACAAGCGCATCAAGAGACTTGGTGAACTGTTCGGGAGAGAGGTGACGGTCATACCACTCCCGAGAGGCCCGTCCCAACATGGCCCTGCGCTGCGGGGACAAATCGTTTTCCAGGCTTCGGGTCAGATCATCGATACCGGTCCAGCGCAAAACCTGTTCCGGCGCGAAATCGGTTCCGCTCATGTAGCGGGCCGTATCGTCCTCTGCCTTTCGGTCCAGAAGGGCGATCGGGATTCCGGCCCAGGCGGCTTCGGCGCGGGACAGGGCACCGCCCACCGGAAAGGACCCCAGGAACAATCCCACGCGATGCCATTGCAGGACCATCGCGACAGAGGGGACTTCGCCCGCGAAACAGAGCCTGTTACGCGCAATTCCCGCCTCGCGCAGCGCGGCGTAACAGGCGGATTTCAGGGCGGGTGAGGCCGGCCCGATATGGACGTGCCGCCGCGCTTTGGCCTGCAGGCAGGCGACCAGCACCCGTGGCAGCGCCAAGGGGCCGGTCAACGCGAATTTATGCTCGGTGCCGCAGGTCGCCGTGACCAGGGCGCCGGATGGGTCGGGAGCGGATCTGCGGTGCGTCACCACGCGGTGCAGCGTCGAGAATTTTGCGCGGCGGCCCGCCCAGACGCCCTGTCGCAGCAACTCGCGCGCAGAGCGGCGCAAGCGCAGACGGCGCGAGGCAAAGTCGGTTGCACGCGACAGGACAACGGGGGTTTCGGCAACCACCCGCGGGGCAGGGGCATCGGCATCGAAGCACAAGGGCAGAAGATGCAGGCCAAGATCGGGCCACCGCCGTGCGAGGGCGGCTTTCTGCGCGGGACGGATGGCGAGGTGGGTCGCGTCCATCAAATCGGCGCCAAGGCTGGCAACGGTATCGGCATGGCGCACAACGATCAGACGGCGCCCGTACGCGGGCGCGATCTCCTGTGCGACGAGGGTGGCAAGCACGTCTTCGGAGTGATGCAGGAGAAACACGCGTTGCGGGGCCTCCGCGGCCAGACGCTGGCGCAGCCACATCCACTTGTCCCAAAGCACCGCCTGCGGGTCGGGGGCGACAGCGGGCACTCCGAGGTCCGCCATGCGCGTCATGCTGAAAGTCCGGGTCCGGTTCAGAAGACCCGTGAACACCACGGTGTGGCGATCCTGCGGGCGGCTTCGGATCAGTTGCTCCAGCAGCAGCCTGTGACCGCCTGCGGGGTATATCTCGGTCACGAGGTAAAGGTTTTCCACCCCCGGCGCCGGGCGGTCGTCCCCCCGCGACAGGGCCGGCAGATCGGCATCCGCAAGAAGCGCGCGACACGATGCGTCCATCCCCGGCAGTTCAAGCCCGCCCTTGCCGACACCGGCGCTTACCGCGGCGCGGACTTTCGTGAACAAGGCTTCGAGCCGCAGCGCGGTCGTCTCCAGATCGCGGTCCTTTCCGGGCCGCGCCTGCGCCCCGACCGGCCCAGGCGGCCCTGCGCCATCCGCGAAATCATCCTTGCTCATGTGTCACCCGCCAAGACATCCGGATCCGGACTAAAGCCGGGTATCACATCTGCCAGATGTTTCGCACGCGAAACATTTCAGCATTCGCTGAGCCAGTGCCGGAGCTTTTCCAGCATCTCGGGGGTAAGCCCCTTGCCCGTCAGCGTCACCTTGCCCTCGGCTCCGTCCGAAGCCGGCCGCTGGGTCCGCAACACGATGCCCGGGCGGATTTCATCTCCGGCCGCCGCACCTTGCCGTGTCTTGGTCTGCGGCGGCGATGCCTTTTTCAGCGTTGCCTGCAAAAGGGCCTGCTCCTGCTCGGCGCTGTCAGGGGCCGCCTTGTCCAGCAGCCCGGCGATCCGCCCCCCCAGGGCCGGATCGGCATCCAGTGCCCGCGCCAAGGCCAGGCCCAATCGCTCCGGCAGGGCAGAGGCGAACCGAAGGTGGTCCTGCAAGAGGTGATAGAGTCGCAAAAAAGACCCTATCTTGGATCTTTTCGCCCGGCTGGCTGACGCATAAAGCTTTCGCAGCGCAAGTTTCTCCGTTTCGAAGACCCCTGCCTCGACGGCTTTGGCCGCGATCCGGGCCCGCTCGAAATAGGACAATCCCAGCCGGATCTCGTTTTCCTCGACCATCGCGACATAGGCGTCTTCGGCGGTCTCGGGTTGTCTTGGCAATGCCAGCACCGTGGCAAAGCGGGCCTGTTCGGGCTCGCCTGCCAGATCGGCATGCAAGCGCCGCAGCGCCGTCAGGCGGCGCCAGCCAGAGATCAGCCCGTAGCGGTCAGGCGCGATTTCCGTCACCTCGATCGGGTTGCGCTGTCCATGGCTGCGCAAGCTCGACATCAGGTTTTCCAGCGCCTCCGGATCCGTGCCGATGCGGTCACGCACCAGCCAGGTCTCATCGATCCGGTCCAGCGGCAGGCGCAACAGGAACCGGCCATCGTTGCGGGCGGCGGTCATCTCTTCGGCGACTTCGCGCAACGCGCCGGCAGCGGCGGCATCGCCCGCGATACGCGATATCGGCGGCGGCACCGAACCGGGCAGCCCAAGCGGCGACGACTCGGCATCGGGGCCCCTGAAATAGTCAAGGCGCGGCGGGTTCAGACGTCTACGCTTGGCCATAAGCTCTCCTTTGTGGAAAAAGACCCGCATGCCGCAAGACGGTCCGGAGCCCATGAATGTTTCGCGCGCGAAACCTCTGGCGGCATGCCTGTCATTCTTCGCCTTCTTGCGCGGCAAGTTCCTCCCGCCGCCAGATCCCGATCAACAGCCGCTTGAAGGCGGCATAGGTCGCATCGAATGTCTCGCGCCCGCGGATATAGGTATCACGGTTGAAATCCCGGTAATCCGCTTCGTAGATACCGTTGACCTGCTCTCCGGCCTGCCCGATCAGCGCGGTGAAATCCTGGCGCTGGGGGGTCATGGCCCGCCCCATGTAGGCCTGCATCAGCCCGGCCATTTCACCTTGCTGAACGGCGTCGAACCGGGTGACGATGGTCCGCACCGCGTCCCATTCGAAGCTCAGCTCCGACCGGCCAAGTGCGCGCGCCGCGAGGTTTTCGCCGTCTTCGATCGACCGGAAGGTGGAATGCAGCATGTCGAAAAAGCGGCCCGTGCTGTCGAACTCCAGAAAGGAAGCCCCCAGAGGCACCAGAACGATGTCGGCGGCGGCAAGGCCATTGATCGTCAGATAGCCAAGCGCGGGGGGCGTATCGACAAAGATCAGGTCATAGTCGTCAAGCACACCGTCTTCGGCCAAGACATCGGTCAGGGCATCCCACAGCTTCCAGCTACGGCCCTGCATGCGCCAGACCGGAATCTGGAATTCGGCCCAGTAGAGGTTCAACTGGCTGCCGATCAGATCGATGTTCGGCCAGTGGGTGTTCTGGATCAACTCGCGGCTGCGGATCTTGAGCGCCTCCGTCAGCGTATCGTCCAGCGGTACGGGCGGCTCCCCCCGATCGGCGCGCAGACGGTTGTCGCCCTGCAGATGGCTGGCGTAGTGGCGCGCCAGCAACGGGAAAACGGTGCTCCATTCATCCGCAACCTTCCCGCCGAAGATCGAGGTCATGGACCCCTGGCTGTCGAGATCGATGGTCAGCACCTTGTAGCCATCCAGCGCCGCCGACATTGCCAGGTGCGCCGCGGTCGATGTCTTGCCGACCCCGCCCTTGAAGTTGGCGACCGCCACGATTTTCGCCGACAATCCCTTGGGGCGGTAAGGGCGGTATTCCTTTGATTTCGATCCCTCGGCGGCGAAATGCGCGCGCAGGCGCAGGACCTCGTCGAGAGAGAACCATTTGGCCCCGCCTTCCGTTTCCGACCGGCCTTGCGGCAGATCGGGATTTGCCTTGAGGACGCGGCGGAAATGGGCGGTCGCGATCGGGATCAGGTAGCGGGTGATCTCCCAGCTTGAAAACAGGCGCAGCGTCTTGCGCCCCTCCTCGTTCAGCCCCCGCGAGGCAAGGTCGTCGCGGCCGCGCGCACAGGCCTCTGCAATCGCCGCGAAGTCACTCGTGGTCACGCTGTCGCCCAGCTCGGCCAGGGCGGCATCGGGAGAGATGTTGAAATAGGGGGGAAGGGGGGCCGCCTGCGACGGGGGGGGCTGCTGTGATGCCATCGGCGGGCGCGTCCTTTCGCGATCGGATGCGCCTTTCGATGTGCGCACTTTTTCGCAATATACCCATTTTCATAGCACATGTAAGCTTTGTGCGCAGGTCGATGATAAAAATCTGGATTTCAGGCTGTTTTCAAGGGATTCGAACCCGCCGTGTGGCCGTGCATGGGCTCAGTTGGGCACATTCGGTGGCCTCTTGACCAGAAAATCTTCTGTTAATGTACGTTAGTTGATAGTTAAGGGTCATCGGTGACGGGCTATCTGTCTGGTTTGCTTGGGGTAATTATCGCTTTTCCTGGACGTTGCGACTCTGAAACCACGTTGGGGCGACTCTGAAACCACGCTGCTGCGACTCCGAAACCCCGTTTGCGGCGCGGGGCCTTGTGGCTTTTGCTGGACCGGGCAGGGGGGGTGTCATAGGCTGGGTGTTACTGAAACCACGAAGCGGTCTCATGCCTTGCGGAACGTCTCATGCGGTTGATGGGGGTCCTTGGGGGGTGAACAGGACCCGCGGTGTCGTGGTTCGGGTCAGGGTGCGGTCAAGACATCCGATGCAGACAACAGGGCCGGGCGGCAGAGATGGCACAGGATCAATCAGGGCGGCGTGCCGCCTTACAACAGGGCAGCCTGGCGTTTCCCGGCACCGCGCCTGCGCGCCGGCCGATGGCCGATTTCTTTGTCTGCGACATTCTCAATGCACTGCCCAAGGACGACATGGCCTCGATGGAGCATCCGTTGTTTTCCCTGTCGACCCGCCCGGACCTGCGGGTGCTGAACTATACCCATAACGATGTCGCCATCACCGTGACGCCCTCGGTGCGGGGGCTGGCCACGTTGTTCGACAAGGACATCCTGATCTATTGCATCAGCCAGCTGATGGCGGCGCTGAACGCGGGCCGCGCGATCAGCCGCACAGTGCACCTGACGGCGCGCGACCTGCTGGTGGCCACGGGGCGCGAAACCAGCGGCGATGGCTACCAGCGCCTGCGCGATGCGTTCGAACGGCTGGCCGGAACCCGGATCACCACAAATATCGTGACGGGGGCGACCGAAACCACCACCGGTTTTGGTCTGATCGAAAACTGGCAGATCGTACGCCGGACGCGCGGCGGGCGCATGGTGCAGGTGATGGTCACCTTGTCGGAATGGCTGTTCCAGGCGGTGCTGGCCAAGTCGGTGCTGACGCTCAGCCGGGACTATTTCACCCTGCGCAAACCGTTGGAGCGGCGGATCTATGAGCTGGCGCGCAAACATTGCGGCCGACAGCCGGATTGGCGCGTCTCGATGGAGACCCTGTGCAAGAAATCCGGATCGGCCAGCCCCCTGCGGGTGTTTCGCAAGATGATCCGCGACATGATCCGTTCGAATCATCTGCCCGATTACCTCCTGTCCGAGGAAGACGATGACATCGTGCGCATCACCCGCCGCGATGTGGTCGTGTCGCCCGGCGACCTGCCGGTGCTGCGCGAGGCGACGCTGTCGCAGGCGCGTGCGCTCGTGCCGGGGCTGGACATCTACGCGGTGCAATCCGATTGGCACGATCTGTGGCTGCGCAGCGGCCGGCGCCAGTTGCGCTCTCCCGATGCGGCCTTTCTGGGCTGGCTGCGCAAGCGTATCGCGGACGGAGCATTCTAGCGCTGCCGGTTGAAGAGCGACCCCCGCCAGCGTATAGGCCTTGCGGCAGACGGTGATTTCTTGTCGACTTTACGCGGTTATTTTCAGGCACGGTATCGGGAGATCCACAAGATGCAGGATACGACGGAAAACGCCGGGGTTCCCCGTCTTCTGGATGCGCCTGCCTTCGTGGATGGGCGCGGCTCGTTGGGCGTGCTCGAGGGGGCGGCCCTGCCGTTCGATATCGCCCGTATCTATTATCTTTACGATGTGCCCATCGGCGCCGTGCGCGGCGAACATGGCCACAAGCGGCTGCATCAGCTGATGATCTGCATGCACGGCCAGACCGAGATCACGCTCAATGACGGCAACCAGCAATATCCCTTCACGCTCAGCACTCCGGGCCAGGTGCTGTATGTGCCGCCCGGCATGTGGCGCAGGCTGCGTTTCGTGATGCCCGAAACCGTGGTGTGTGTTCTGGCCTCCCGCCCCTACGAGGTGGACGATTACATTTACGAATACGAAGATTTCCTGACCTGGGTGCGTCAGGGCAAAAAGCAGCAGGATTGAGCCTATGCGCGAGTACCGTTTTCTGGACGTCCATTTCACCTATGACATGCTCAAGCCGGAAATGGACGAGGCCTACAGCGCGCTGATGACGTCGGGCATGTATATCGGCGGGACCGCCGTGGCGGAGTTCGAGGCCGAATTCGCCGCCTATTGCGGCGCGGCGCATTGCGTGGGCGTGGGCAATGGGCTGGATGCGTTGATCTTGCCGATGCGCGCGCATGGCATCGGACCGGGGGCCGAGGTGATCGTGCCGGCCAACACCTTCATCGCCAGCTGGCTGGCCGTGGCCCAGACCGGTGCGACACCCGTACCGGTGGATGCCGACCCCGACACCATGAACATCGACCTGAACCTTGTCGAGGCGGCGTTGACCGACCGCACCCGCGCGATCATGCCCGTGCATCTCTATGGGGCCACGGTGCCCTGCGCGGGGCTGCGGGACCTCGCCGAGGCGCGGGGCCTGCTGCTGATCGAGGATGCCGCACAGGCGCATGGCGCCAGCGACGGCAATCGCATGGCGGGCTCCCTCGGGCACGTTGCCGGCTTCAGCTTTTATCCCGGCAAGAACCTTGGGGCGTTCGGCGATGGCGGGGCCGTCGTGACCGATGATGCCGATCTGGCCCAGGCGGTGCGCATGCTGGGCAACTATGGCGCGCGGGTGAAATACCAGCACGACGTGGCGGGGGGGAATTCCCGGCTGGACCCTTTGCAGGCCGCCTTTTTGTCGGTCAAGCTGCGCCACCTGAAGGACTGGACCGCGCGGCGGCGCGAGATCGCGGCGGTCTACGACGATGCGCTGGCGCATGTGCCGGGGCTGCGGACGCCGAAACTGGCGCCCGACACGCAATCGTCGTGGCATCTTTATGTCGTGCGCCATCCCCGGCGCGATGCGCTGCTTGCGGCGCTGGCGGCGCGTGGCGTACAGGCGGCGCTGCATTATCCGCAGCCCAATCACCACAGCGGCGCCTTCGCGCAGGACTATGGCAAGCAGTCGTTCCCGGTGACGGAAGAGATTTGCGCCACGTGTCTGAGCCTGCCCATCGGACCGCATCTGTCGGTCGAGGACGCGGCCGGGATCGCGGCTATTGTCGAGCACACGGTACGTAACCTGTGACGCGCCCAGCGGTGTTGGCCGCGTTTGACGCGGCATGCGAGGCGGGACAGTCCGCGATGGCGGTCGAGGCCCTGGTCACGGCGGTCTCGCAGGGGGAGGGCGCGCCGGCGCTCGCCGATCTTGACGCCGCCTATGCCCGCCTGTCCGATCTGCTGGCCCCGGAGACGGCGGAAGAGATCGATCCGGTCGGGTTCGATCGCCCGGCCACGATCCATCTGGTGACGCCCAGCGACGTTCCGGTGCAACAGCAGGCGGCCTTGCTGATGACGTTGCGCGCATATCCCGCCGAGCGCCATGTCATCGTGTTCACCGCCGCGGAACCCGACGCGAAGATACAAACGCTGCTGACGGGGCAGGGGGCGTTCGTGCTGCGGGCCGATCCCGCGGCCGGTCTGCCGGACCGCTGGGAATGGCTGCGGATCCGGCTGCGGACTCTCGTCGCGCAACGGGTGATGATCCATGCCCGGCCGGGCGATGTGCTGGCCGGGCTCGCGGCACGGATGCTGATCCCGGACTACGGACGCAGGCTCTATATCCTCCATCATGCGGGCGGTCCGACCGGGCTGGTGCCCGACCTGATCTCGGCGCAGGTGGCGCAGGCCACGCATCTGGTGGCGGTTGCCGCGCAAAAGCCGCTGTTGCGCGCGGCGTTTGCCGATCTCGGGGTGCGGAAGCACCTGCACATGGCGCGGCTGCCACATGGCGTTGACCCCGGCCTGATGCCAGATCTGCGCCCGGCCCGGACTTTACCAGACGTCGCCCCGATCCGGCGGGATCAGGGCCGGCGCATCCTGGTGCGATCCGGCCTGCGCCACCTGCGGGACCGGCTGCGCCTGACACGGGCGGTGATGGCCCACAGGCTTGGCGACCTCGTGCCCTCAACGGCGCTGGTCACGGCGACCAGTGCCGACCTGCAGGCGATGACAGTGTCCGACGCGGCGGCCTTTGCCGCCCGGCTTGTCCCGGTGCTCGAGGCAGGCCAGGGGCGGCACGTGCATCTGGGGCCCGTCGCGCCGCGGGTCAAGCGGGTGATGCGCACCGCGCTGGTCACGGCGGGGCTGGACCGTGACGCGATCACGTTCACCGGACCGGAACTCTCCATCGCCAATGCGCTGCGCTGGTATCGTGTGACCCTGTTCCTGGGGGCGCTGCCCGAAATCGAAACCCTGGGGCTGGCCGAGGCGGTGTCGTCCGCGACGCTCGTGGCGGTTCATGCCGATGCCGCAGCGGTGGACACGGCCGATGTACCGGCGGTGATCTGGCAGGATCCCGCCACGCTTGTCGTCCAGGCGCGGTCCGGGCGGGATGCCGTGCTCAGGCGGGCCCGCGATTGGGTCCGGCGCCGGTTTTCAGGCCCGGTATTCGACCGCAGGCTGCGCCGGATTATGGATGTGACCGAAGGACCGTTGCGGCGGCCCCTGTCAAAGGCACAGATGCGGGCGGCGGCGGCCCGGCTTTTTGATGAAGCGTGGTATCTGCGCCAGAACCCGGACGTCGCGCAATCGGGCAGGGATCCGCTGGATCACTATCTGGGCTGGGGCGAAGCCGAGGGCCGCGCGCCCAACCCACTGTTCCATCCGCGCCATTATGCCGCCAATCTGGCGCCGGGCGACCGCCCCGCAACGGGCCTGCTGGCCCATTACGCCCTGTTCGGGGAACGGCGGGGCCACGTGCCGCATGCGCTGTTCGTCCCGGCCCATTGCGCGCGTTTCCTGCCGGGCGCGGGGTCCCCGGCGGATGGGCCCGCAAGCGGGGCAGACGGGGATGCGGCAACCATCCTCGAGCAGTATCTCGCGCAGAAGGCGGCCGACATCCCGCCCCATCCACTGTTCGATCCGGTGCACTACGCCAAGGCGCTGGACCTGCCGCCCCAGGACCGGTCGCTGTTGCTGCATTTTCTGGACACCGGCGCGGCGGGCGGGCTGTCGCCGCACCCCCTGATCGAAGCGGATGCGCTGAAGACATGGGGCGGGGATACGCTGGCGGCCCTGATCCGGTGGCTGTCGCGCCCCGGTGCCGATGCCGACGAGCCCAGCCCCGCGCTGTTGTTCGACCCCGCCCATTTCTGCGAAGCGGATGGCGCGCGTTACGCAGGTGCGGCCCCCAACCTGCTGTGGGCGCATCTCATCGAAGGCAACCGCGCGGATCGTGGCCCCCACCCGCTGGTGGAGCCCGCGCATGTCGCGCGCCGCCGACCGGATGTCCTGATCCGCAATCGCCGTCCCATCCTGATGGATATGGCACAGGGGCGGCTGGAGGGGATCGACACGCACCCGCTGGTCAGCGTGGCGCATATTCTCGCGCAGGCCCCCTGGGTCGCACAGAGCGGCGAGCACCCGACACGCTATTTCACCGAGCGGGCGATCTCGGACAATCTGGATGCGCATCCGTGGTTCTCCACCCAGGTTTACCTTGTCAACAGCCCCGATGTGGTCAAGGCCGACATCAATCCGCTGCTGCATTACCTGTCGCATGGCCAGTACGAAGGACGGCTGCCGCATCTGTTTTTCGACGGCAACGATTACTACCGGCGCTACCTGCGGGATGCAGACGGCGGATCGCCCCTGCTGGATTACGTCGCCCGTGGCGCCGGGGCGTTCCGACCGGTTCTGCCGCATGACCCGGCCCAGACCGCGATGGGCCTCAAGACCGCGCGGGCCCTGTTTTCGGCCAGGGCCGCCAAGGGCGAGGCCGAGGCGATCCTGCGTGCCGCGATCCATCCCGATTGGGGCGCGCCGCATCCCAGCCTGCAGGTGCGCAGTTGCCCGCTGGCCGCGCCCGGCGATGGGCCGCCCGATGCCCGCCTTGTCCATGCCGCCGAAGAGGTCGTGCTGCCGCGTCCCGCCGTGCTTGCCGGAGCCTACCTGGCGCCGCCAGCCATCGATTACACCGCGCCGCAGGTCACGACGGCGCACTGGCCGGCGGCCACGGTGATTGGCGGGAACGACGGGTTTCTGACCGCCGACAAGGGCTGGTGGGCCGAGGGACCCGAACAGGGGCCGTTGCCGGACACCGCCGAAGCCACCGAGGCCGACCTTGCCCTGCGGCCGGCCACGGCGCTGGTGGCCCGGCGCGAGGATGCCGTGCTGCTGCGGCATCTGCATTCCGAGCAGGGCCTTGGCCGCGCCATCCTGGCCTGCGGCAGCCGCAGCCGTCAGTTCGAGCATTTTGTGCTCGAGGTGTTGCCGCGCGCCCTGGTGGCCGCCGAGGCAGCGCCATCCGGCACGCCGATCCTGACCGAGGATGACCTGCCGGTCCAGTGCTACCAGGCACTGCGCCTTGCCTTGCCGGACCATCCGATCCTCAGAGTCGCGCGCGGCTCCGCCGTCAAGGTCGCCCAACTCTTCGTGGCCAGCATGGCCAACCAGCTGGCCACGCCCCGGATGCACGATGACCCCGCAGCGCAGCCGGGGCCCGCGGCGCTGCGGCTGCACCCTGCCCTGATCCGGCGTCTTGGCGGCCTTGCCCGGGGCATGGGGCTTGCCGGGGCATCCGGCGCCGGGAAACGTCTTTTCCTGCATGCGGCCCGCCAGACCAAACGCGGCATATTGAACCTCGATGAGGTGACCGACGCCCTGACCGGGTTCGGCTTTTCCTCGCGCCATCCCGAGGCCATGTCCTTTTGCGATCTGATCCGCGAGGTCGCACAGGCCGACGAGATCGTGATCGCGGATGGCCCGCATGTGGCCGCGCTGGCCTTTGCCCGCCCGCAGTGCCGGGTCTTTGTCCTGCTCAGCAATGCGCCGGGCACCGATTTTCACCGCGCCGACCTTTTGGGGCGCCTGGCGGGATCGACCGTGATCAGCCTGGCGGGCTGGCAGGTGCAGGGCAGTGCCGGACTGAACCTGCCGCCCCGCGAGGCGCAGTTCAATTTGCCCCTCGACAGCATCTCGGCTTTCTTTTCGAGCAGCGACGCCCCCCTTCCGTTTGGAGTTTCGGATATTTTGTCTGGATTGTCTGATCTTTGTGTGTCTGCGGATGTTCTGACGGGGTCTTGGGCGGTTGTTGCCGGCGGGACGCCCCGGGGGTTTGCGGCGCGGTTGTCCGGGTTGCGGCGCGGGGCGGTATCGGGTGTTGCGGGGGCGGAGGGGTCGGCGCTTTCGGAGCTGCTGGCGCATCGGTTCTTCGCGGATTACGGGCGCAACCTGCGGTCCGGGTTCATGGCGTTCGCGGACCAGGATGCGGCGGAGCGCGCGCAGGCCGCGCGGGCGGTGG
>NZ_VANS01000012.1 GCF_005887615.1 Sulfitobacter sabulilitoris | reverse complement strand
CCAGTCGACAGGAAACAGGCCGTTGGCAGAACAACCGGGCAGAGAATTCGCATCTACCTTTCCGACGACGGGAACGCGCGATGCTCCGCTTCCGGCAGATGCGATGTCTGCAGAAATTCGCCGCCGTTCATGCTTTTGTCTGCAACCACTTCAACCAGGAACGCCACCTCTACACACGTGACGATTTCAAGCTGAACCGCGCCGCCGCCCTCGCCGAGTGGCGCCAGCTTTGTTCGGCATAGGTTCAGACATCTGGCGGTGAACTGAGACTGGTTCGAATTGGTCTGACAGCACCGCCACGGACAATTGTCTCTTGGTCGCAATTCGGAATGGAGCGGAATTTCATTGAGAATTCCGGGAGTTGTCGTCGTGTCTTTTGATGTGAGACGCACCGCCAGAGGTCATTTTCGCGATATCACCTGCGGGTCTCACTCGGCTTGAAACGCCGGTCCGTTTTCGGCCGGCGGGGCCTTGAGCGTTTTGATTTACAGGGAATTTACAGGGAACCCAGGCGTTT
This sequence comes from Sulfitobacter sabulilitoris, assembly GCF_005887615.1. Taxonomy (GTDB): domain Bacteria; phylum Pseudomonadota; class Alphaproteobacteria; order Rhodobacterales; family Rhodobacteraceae; genus Sulfitobacter_E; species Sulfitobacter_E sabulilitoris. The sequence goes on along the minus strand of NZ_VANS01000012.1, from coordinate 16,443 downwards.
TTGAGCGTTTTTGGGCAAGTCGAAACCCTATTTACATCGCGATATCATTGTTTTGGCGTCAAATTCCCTGCTTGAATCAACAGGGAAATCAATTTTGCGTATCAGGGAAACAACAGGACACGAACAGGGAGTTTTTCAAAAGAACAGGGAATGGCCTCAGTTCCTGTGTCCGAACATCTTTTCCTGCGCGTGCCAGCAGAGCGGTATGGGACGACGCACAAGGCGTTCCAGTGTGAGATCGAGCGGTTGCATGCCTTTGACAATGGCGGCCTGTAGTTTTGGCGAGAGCCCGGCGAGGGGGACAAGCCGGGCAACATAGCGACCTGTCATGCCTGCGTCCTGTGCAATGTGCTGCAGCGGTGTTCCGGAGCGCAACTTGTCGGTCCAGAGGTGGGCGTTGCGCAGGGCGCGGATCATCGTCGCATCGGGTTGTGGGCATCGGTCCGCGGCGATGATTTTGACCTCGACCCCGCGACGGCGGGCGGTGAACGGGGCATCCAGACTGAGCAGCGCCGGGTCCAGATCGACAGATCTCAGACCTGTTGCCCGCGCAATCGCATCGCCGTCGAGCCTTGCCGTGATGCGCCTCGCGCTGATCTGTCCGCTGGCGATGAGGGCCGCGGCCGCTGAAGCGCCCCCGGCCAGAATGTCTTTGGACAATCTGTGCGTGACCGCCGACGCGGCGGTTGACGTCGGCGCGTCGGCGCTGGCGAGTACCATATGGCGGGTCGCATGATCTGCGAGGTGATCCGCGATGATACTGGTAATTGTGCGCTCGATTTCTCGGGCCGGAAGGCGCCAGCCCGTCGGGTCGGTCCCGCCCGAGATCAGGCGGTTCGAGACATAGTAGCGTCGCGGTTTGCCGTGGCGCAGGGTATGTGAGGGGGTCAGCAGATCACCGGTGTCGTCGCGGAACTTGCCCTTAAGTGGCGCGGGGCCATTTGCGGGTGTCCCGGCAGGCGCACCTCTTCGCCTGGTACTGGCGGCCTGTAGCAGGGTCTGCACCTTGTCCCAAACGGCCTGATCAATGATGGCGTCATGGATACCGGGAAAGGTCTTCTCCTTGTGGCGGATCAGACCGATGTAGATCGGATTGGTCAGCAGCTTGTGGATCTGGCCGCGGCTGAAGACATTGCCGCCCTGCGTCCGGCCCGAGCGAAAGACGTGCCGTTTGGAGCGCAGGCCGCTCTCATCCGCCGCGCGGGTGACGGCATTGAGGCATTGGTGGGTGACATAAAGATCGAAAATCTGCCGCACGACCTCCGCCTCACCCTCAATTGCAACCAGTTCGCGTCGGGTAGGATCGGGATGCGGATCATAACCGATCGGGGGCACACAGCCCATCCAGAGGCCCTTCTTCTTCGAGGCGGCGATCTTGTCGCGGATGCGCTCGGCGGTCACTTCACGTTCGAACTGGGCGAAGGACAAGAGTACATTCAACGTCAGCCGACCCATTGACGAGGAGGTATTGAAGGCCTGCGTGACGGAGACAAAGGAACAGTTCGCGGCTTCCAGCCGCTCGACCAACTTGGCAAAGTCCGCAAGTGACCGGGTCAGCCGGTCGATCTTGTAGACCACCACCATGTCCACACGGCCTGCATCGATGTCGATCATCAATCGCTGCAGGGCAGGGCGCTCCAGGGTGCCGCCCGAGATGCCACCGTCGTCGTAACGGGCAGCCAGCCTCTTCCAGCCCTCGTGCTTCTGGCTGGCGATATAGGCGGCACAGGCCTCATGTTGCGCATCCAGAGAGTTGAAGTCCTGATCCAGCCCCTCCTCGGAGGATTTCCGGGTGTAGACGGCGCAGCGAACCCGGGAGGCTCTCATGTCTTTGGCTTTCCGGTCAGCCCGAAGAAGCGCGGGCCGGACCAGTGCGCGCCCGTGATCTCGCTGGCGATGGCCGAGAGTGAGCGATGTGAGTGACCTTGCCAGACCGCCACGGCGAATACGCTGATCGGCGTGGCCACCGAAGCCGTTGCTGGCGGCGCGGGTGACCTGATCGGACGGGTACGCCTGAACGCGAGTTTCTCATGACAGCGTTTGCCGCCGTTCTTGATGCGCTGTTCGCGGATCCCAACATCGGGCGAGAGGCGATCTACACCTCCGACGGCGGCGTGCCTGTACTGGTGCGCGTCGTCTCCCGGCAGGCTGATGCCATCACCGACTTCGGCGACGCGCGGCTCTGGTCGGAAACGACCCGGATCGATCTGCGCAGCGCCGAGGTTCCGACCCCGCGTCCTGGCGACCGATTGGAAATGGACGGTGACGCCTTCCTCATTCAGGGTGAGCCGGTACGGGATCGCGAGCGGCTGGTCTGGACCGTGGATCTGAGGCCCGCGTGAAGCTCAAACTCTACATCGATCCCGACATCGTGGCCATGATGGCAGCCGAGGTCGCAGCGGGCGAGCTCGCAGTGACGGCCGCCATGCGCGAGGCCGGGACTGGGCTCAAGACGGCCTGGCGCACACAGATCACTGGCGCGGGGCTCGGACGACGGCTTGCCAACTCGATCCGCAACCAGAACTTCCCGAGGTCGGGCGAAAGCCTGGATGCCGCCGCGCTGGTCTGGTCACAGGCGCCGGTCATCGTCGGCGCGCATGACACTGGCCCGCTGATCCGCTCGAAGAATGGGTTCTGGCTCGCCATCCCGCTGCCCGCCGCAGGCAAGTCCCTGCGGGGGGGGGCAGGATCACGCCCGGCGAATGGGAGCGCCGCCGTGGCCTCCGCCTGCGCTTCGTCTATCGCCGCACGGGACCGAGCCTTCTGGTGGCGGAAGGACGGCTGAACACGAAGGGTCAGGCGGTGGTGTCCCGCTCAAAGACCGGACGCGGCAAGGTCACAGCGCCAATCTTCCTGCTGGTGCCGCAGGTGAAACTGCCGAAGCGGCTGGACCTCGCGCGGGATGCAGACCGAGCGTTGGACAGCGTGCCGGGGCTGATCGTGGCGAACTGGGTGGAGGGGAAATGGTGAACGTTCTGTCTATTGCCAAAGTCTTAATCCTTTTGTGCGAAGTTGATAAAATCTTTGTCCAAGGGCACCTACATGTATATCGATCCTAACTTTTACCGTAAGGCGTTCCAAGCCTATCTCCGCAAAGGCACGCCCATCGAATAGTCGATCAAGCAGGAGCGGCCCACCACACATTACATCTGGCGCACGCGCGGGGATGACAAAGTTCGCCCGAGCCATGCCGCTAACAACGGTCGGGTTTTCGCGTGGAATGATCCTCCTGAGACGGGGCACCCCGGACAAGACTATGGCTGCCGCTGCACAGCTGAGCCATTCATGCCGTCGATCAACGAGCACATCGATATCGAAGTCGCGGATGTCGCCGATAGCGGAAACGCTTGGACCAGCCAAGACTTCGTGGATCATTACTACAATGGCGGCGGGCGCGGTGTTGCCGTTCGGGAAACCGGATATCTGCGCAACATCGTTGCGCAATACATGAGCGAGGTCGGAGAACGCATGAAAAATCACATTGCGCGGATTGCCAGAGGTCACCCGAACCGCACGTTCTCTGATGATTTTTACAACACATATGATATGACCGGGATCGTGTTCAGCATAGGTGACACAACGATTGGCGGTCGTTTTACAGGGACCTGTGTTTCCGAGTTTGGGATACTGACCGTTTCAGGTCAGTTTGAGTTCTACCTGAATGATGAATTTGCGGACCCAATTGACATCGGGATCGAGCTTTTTGGTGATCCCTATCCTATTACTGACGAGTGGACTAGAAGCTTCTCGGGTCAGGTATATGCGGATCCATCACGCAGTAGCTTCGGATGAACCTCGGGGCCCGAAACCACAGGCGCGGCGTGCTCCCCGTAGTCGCAGGCGCAATATTGCTGCCCGCTCTCATAGTAGTTCTTTGGGTTTTGGTCATTTTCAACACGAAATATCGAACATGTGTTCGCCTGGAGAACGGAGCAAACCTGGGCTATGAAGCGGTATTCGACCTGAGTAGGCCGTATTTCAAGCCCATCGCAGTTCCCCGCCTGCAAGATGGAACACCGATTGTGCGCGACAGACTATGGTCAATCAAAGTCACATCAACGACCATCTACGGCCTTTCTATGGCGCGAGCAGGAGTCGCGCACGACTATAGATTTGCCTGGCGCAGCGATGTCGGGCTCGTTCTGGAAACCGAAAATCCAGACGGCTACGAGCGTCTGGTCGCTGAAGCGGGGCACGCGAATTGGGATATTGAATACAATAATATTGGCACTGGAGCACTCTTGAATATCGTGACAAGTCGCTCCGACTTCGACGTCGGGCGATGTCCAACGACATTGATCACATGGTGATCTCATGCCCACCCCGCGCGAAACCATCCTAACCGCGCTATACGCGCGGCTATCAGCTCTGCCCGCCACCACCCTGCGAGGTGAGGTGCTGCCTGAGCGTATCCCGAGCGAGGGGCTGCTGATCCTCCGCGACGGCGAGCCGGGCGAACCGGAGGTGACGCTGTCACCGCTCGCCTACCACTACCAGCACCGGGCCGAGATCGAGGCAGTCGTGCAAGGTGCCGACCGTGACGCCGCGTTCGACACGTTGACCGTCAGCCTCGGCGCGGCGCTCGTGGCGAACCGTACCCTGGGCGGACTCTGCGACTGGGTCGAGCCGGAGGCGCCGCGGCCGGTCGATTTGGCTGTCGCGGGCGCGGCCAGCCTGAAGGCCGCGGTGATCCCGGTGGTGCTGCACTTTTCCACGGCCGATCCGCTCGGCTGATCCCGACAATTCAAGGAGAACACAATGGCACGAGCCCAGGGGGCGCGGGCGCAGATGGCGCTTGCGTTCGAGACGACCTACGGAACGCCGCCCGCCAGCGGCTTCACCCGCATGCCCTTCGCCAGCACCTCGCTCGGCGCAGAGCAGCCGCTGCTCAATTCGGAACTGCTAGGTTACGGCCGTGATCCGCTGGCGCCGATCAAGGATGGATATTCTCTGGACCTCATGACTGCGCCATTTTGGTGTTCAGCTTGTAAGTATTTGGTTCTCATGATTTTTTTTATGGATCGGAAATATGACTTCGACGTCAGTCCTTTTTGGTCAAACGGAACTAGGATCGGAACAATTGGCAGCAACTTCAGCGGTGAGGCCCGATGCGAATGCCGCAACGCAACGTTTGTCACCAAGGGCGGGAAGCAGACATTCGCTGCAGCGCAGCAGGGCGTTTTATCAACGACCAGAGCGGAAATTCGGATATCGAACTTCTGTTCGTGCGCCGGCTCTAAATAAACGTATAATTTCAAATCTAAGCCTGAAAGCTTCAGTCCGAACTCGACATGATATAGGCGAGAAGGCCCATCGCGTCGTGGAGTTGGCTTCGTTTAATCTGCCCGCCGAGACAGACTCGGATCGCTTCGGTTGGATTGCCAGAAACAGTGAAGGCGTCTGACGGCATGATCCCCACTCCTGTGCCTGCCATGCGCCCGATCATTTCGGCGCGCGTGATGCCTTCGGGCAGGTGAAGCCAGACATTGAAGGCATGTGGGGTCGATTCAAAGCGGAACCCGTTCAAGGCTTGAGAAGCTATCGCCTGACGTGCCAGCGTTTCCTCGCGGACAAAGCGGCGGATGCCGTCCGCCGTGCCGTCGATGATCCAACGTGTTGCAAGTGCCATCATCAAGGGCGAAGGCATGACCGAGATGATCTTGATCTGATGCGCCAGTTCGCGGGCAGCGTGGCTGTTGGGGGCGACGGTGTAGGCAAGGCGCAAGCCGGCACCGATACATTTGGCCAGCCCCCCAATATGCCAGACCAGATCGGGAGCGAAGCTGGCCAACGGTACCGGTGGGTGGGGCGGAATGAAGCCATATGCGTCATCCTCGATCAGTGGCAGATGGTGGGCAATAATCACGTCTGCTATGGACTGACGGCGCGCGAGTGAGATTGTCCGTGTCGTTGGGTTGTTCAAGGTCGGATTGAGATAAAGTGCCTTTGGCCGATGTTCACGGATCGCCGTGTCAAGCGCATCAATATTGATCCCATCCGCATCGCCCGGAAGGCCCACAAGGCGCAGGTTCAGCCGCGCGCAGATGCTGCGTATACCCGGATAGGTCACATCCTCGCACAACACGACATCTCCGGGCTTGGTCAGGCTCATCAGGATCGCAAGGATGGTGGGATGTGCACCGGGTGTCACTGCGATCCGGTCGAGTGACGGGACGAGGCCGCGCAGGGATAACCACGTCGATGCGGCCTCCTTGTCGATCTGGCCGCCCGTGGACGATTGGTATCGCAGCAAGTCGATCAGGTTCGCTGTGACGGTCTGCACACCTGCTTCCATCCGGGCCAGGAGCGCCCGATCGTCCGGCTCGGGAGGCAGGTTCATGGTCAGATCGACGTCAGCGTGTCGGCGCTGCTCGCGTTGGGGGTCCGCGCGTTTTGTCCCGATCACGAAGGTGCCGCGCCCGACGTGGCTGCTCACCAGTCCGCGTTGCCGCGCCTCAACATAGCCGCGTGATACGGTGGTAAAGTCGATGCCCAGCCTGTCGGCGAGCTTGCGCTGAGGTGGCAGGCGCACGCCGTCCTGAAGGGTGCCATTCGAAATCCCTTCGGCAATGGCATCGGCCAGTTGCAAGTAACGGGCGGCACCGTCGGTGCGCAGAATCGGTGTCCAGTCTTTCATCAGGCAATACTACAGGTAAAGTATGTGGGATTGAATCGCTTTGTATGGATTTTATTCAAATAACTTAGCTCAATCCTCTTCGGACTGCTAATAAAACGGCCTGCAAAGGTAAATTTTTTGCGGCTAAAGGGATTCTGCAGTCTTAATTGTATGCATAATTGACTCTAATATTGATTGGACTTCCTGGAGCGCGGCACACTGACTTTACACAAAGCGGTCAACACGGGCCGACCAGAAAAAGGGATTGATACATGCCGGCAGTCACGCAAGAAAAGCACAAGGACGGCGATTTTTTCGTCGATTACGAAGACAAGGTTTTTGAGGATGTGAAGGCAGAACCGGGCCAGAAGGCGCTTGTTACCTTCCACACCGTTGCCTTCGAGGGCTCCATCGGCCTTGTAAATATGCTCAATGCCATCCGCTTGGCCCGGAAAGGGTTCGAGACCTCCATTCTGCTTTACGGGCCTGGCGTCACGCTTGGTATCCAGCGCGGATTTCCGACACTGGGCGATGCGGCGTTTCCTGGTCACCAGAACTTTGCCGACAACCTGAAAAAGTTTATGGCAGAAGGCAGCAAAATCTACGCATGCCGCTTTGCACTCCAGGCGCTCTATGGCCACGGCGAGGCGGCGCTTCTGCCAGGGATTATCCCAATCGCGCCGCAAGATGTGTTGGATCTCAAGCTTCTGCACATCCGCGACAATGCGGTGATCGTCGATACTTGGACGCTTTAATCGACAATGCCGGGGCGACATCCGCCCCGGTTCATCCATTCGGAGAAACACAATGTCCCGTACCGTCAAAGCAGCAGCGGTCCAGATCGCACCGGATCTAACAAGTCGCGACAAGACAATGGCACTCGTGCTCGACGCGATAGATGAGGCTGCAGGAAACGGCGCGGACCTGATTGTCTTTCCAGAGACGTTTGTGCCGTTCTACCCCTATTTTTCTTTTGTCTTGCCGCCTTGCCAGCAGGGCAAACCGCATCTGCATCTTTATGATCAGGCCGTGACGGTCCCGTCAGACGATACGCGCCGGGTGGCCGAACGATGCGCCCATCATGGTGTCGTCGTCGTGCTGGGCGTGAATGAGCGCGACCATGGATCGCTCTACAATGCGCAACTGATCTTCGATGCAAATGGCACGCTGCTGCTGAAGCGGCGCAAGATTACGCCAACCTATCACGAGCGGATGGTCTGGGGCCAAGGCGACGGTGCTGGCCTGCAGGTCGTTGATACCCGCGTAGGGCGCATCGGCGCGCTGGCGTGCTGGGAGCACTACAACCCGCTCGCCCGATATGCCCTGATGACGCAGCACGAGGAAATTCATGTTGCACAGTTTCCAGGGTCACTGGTCGGGCCGATCTTTGCCGAACAGATGGAGGTGACGATGCGTCACCACGCGCTGGAATCTGGTTGTTTCGTCGTGAATGCGACGGGTTGGCTAACAGATGACCAGATCGAAAGCATCACGCCCGACATCGGCCTGCAAAAGTCCCTTCGTGACGGCTGCATGACCTGCATCGTGACCCCCGAAGGGCGTCATGTCGTGCCGCCCCTGACCAGTGGGGAAGGGATCCTCTACGGCGATCTCGACATGGCGCTGGTGACCAAGCGCAAGCGGATGATGGATTCGGTTGGCCACTATGCCCGGCCTGAACTGCTGTCCCTGCACCACAAGACCGATCTGACGCCCACACGGCACGTGAGTGCGACCGGATCCCAATTCCAGCCGATCCCATTGGAGGATTGATATGCAAGCGACCACCGGCGACCTGATCAACGACCTGCAGACCCGCGGCATGCGCCTTGTCGACCCCCGCGCCGGGGCCGATAGTCGTCGTGGCGGCGCTGGACCGACGGACCACAAGGCCGTCACCATCGGCGGCATGACCGTGATGATACCGGTCCACACCGCGACAGCATTCGAGTCCCCCTATCTGGTCGAAGCCCCAGATGCGGCAGGCAATGCGCGGATCATGAAGGACGGTGCATTCTTTGCCGACGTACAATTCCCGCAGCGGGCCAAGTTTCTCGATCTGTCCACCGCCGACGGCGTGCCTTACGGCCATATCGCCCAACTGCACGCCAAGGATGTGCTGGCGACGACGGTGCTTCAGACATGCATCCGCTATGAGAGCCGCAAGAAGACCTGCAAATTCTGCGCCATCGGTCAAAGCCTTGCTGCTGGCCGCACCATCGCCCACAAGACGCCCGCGCAACTGGCCGAAGTTGCCCGGGCCGCCGTTTTGCTGGACGGGGTCAAACACATGGTCATGACGACCGGCACTCCTGCCGGCAAGGATCGGGGTGCCAAAGTTCTGGCCGAAAGCGCCGAAGCCATCCGCGCCGCCGTCAATCTGCCGCTGCAGGCGCAATGCGAGCCGCCTGAGGATGACGCCTGGCACCGCCGCATGAAGGATGCAGGTATCGACAGTCTTGGCATGCATCTGGAGGTTGTCACGCCCGGGTTGCGTGAGCAAATCATGCCCGGCAAAGCGCAAGTCTCGCTGGAGAAATACTTCGACAGCTTCGCCGCAGCGGTAGAGGTTTTCGGTTGGGGGCAAGTCTCGACCTATATCCTTGCCGGGCTTGGTGATACGCAAGAGACGATCCTGTCAATGTGCGAACGGCTGACGGCTATAGGCGTTTATCCCTTCGTTGTGCCCTTTGTTCCCGTCACGGGCACGCCGCTGGAAAGCCATCCTGCACCAACCTCTGCCTTCATGCATGGCGTGCTTGGCCCGTTGTCGCAGATGATCGTGGATCAGGGGATGCGGGCCGAGAATATTAAGGCAGGGTGCGGACGCTGCGGGGCCTGTTCGGCCCTGTCTGCCTTCGAGAAATTCAAACAGCCTGCGCGGGAGACCGCAACATGATAATCGAACGCCCCGCAGCCTTCGTTACACCCGAATTCCTGATCCGCCTTGCGACAGAAAGCTGGGAGATCGGCGGTGCGGCCTCCTTGCGACACCGCACCTTTGTCACGGAACAGGCAATCTTTGCATCTCATGACCGAGATGCGATCGACCGAGCCGCTCTACCACTGGTGGCCGTCTCCACGATGGCGTCAGAAGCGGATGAAGTCGTGGGCACCGTGCGCATTCACGAAGAAAGCCCCGGCATCTGGTGGGGGTCGCGTTTGGCGGTTGCGCCTGATTATCGTCGTGTCGGGCGGCTGGGTGCGGAACTGATCCGCCTTGCAGTTGGCACGGCACACGCGCGCGGATGCATGACATTCCTTGCCCATGTACAGATGCAGAACGTCGCCCTGTTTGAAATGCTGAACTGGCAGCCCCTCGACCAGCAGGATCTGCACGGTCACCCGCATATGAAGATGCAGGCCGATCTGGCCGCTTACCCCCCTGTCACCGACCCCGCGCGCGGCTGGATGGCGTTGACACGGCGCGCCGCATGATAGACGTCGCTGCCCTTGCCGCGCATCTGGCCGCGCATCCGCACGTGACCGGCAAGCGCGACATTGACGTGGCTTGCGCGGCCCTTGGGTTGTCACAGAATAGTCCTGGCCGCCCGGGCGACGACGCGGCCGCGATCCCGGACGGCGACGGCTGGCAACTGATGGCGACTGAAGGGTTCATGAACGATTTCGTGGCCTCTGCCCCATGGTTCGCGGGGTGGTGCGCAGTGATGGTCAACATGAGTGACATCCTCGCCATGGGTGGTAGGCCGACTGCCGTGACAAATACGCTCTGGGCACCGGATGCCGCCACGGCGCAAGAAATTCTGCGCGGGATGAAGGATGCGTCAGAGGCCTACGGCATCCCCATCGTCGGAGGGCATACGAACCTGCGCACGGCGCAACCGCAACTTGCTGCGGCGATCTGGGGGCGGGCTAATGCGCTGATCACCAGCTTTGACGCACAACCGGGCGACGTTCTGATCGCCAGCGCCGATCTGCGTGGGGCCTATGCGGGCGATAGCAGCAACTTTCCTGCCTTTCTAAATGCGCCCCACGAGCGCCTGCGTGGCGATATGAAAATTTTGCCCGCTTTGGCCGAAGACGGTCTTGTAACTGCGGGCAAAGACATCAGTCAGGGGGGTATCGCCGGCACGGCGCTGATGCTGGCGGAATGTTCCGGCGTTGCCATCACAATCGACGCTACCCGCATCGCGCCGCCTGATGGCGACCTGACACGCTGGATGACCGCTTTTCCCAGCTTCGGCTTTCTCTTGACCGCAAAGCCCGAGAATGCAGCCGGGGTGCTATCTCGATTTCATCAGCGCGACATCGGGGCAGTCGTCATCGGTAGCGTGTCATCCGGGAGCGCCCTGACCTTGGGCGAAGGCTCGGCGCACCATCTGATCTGGAATCATGCCGCTGCTCCCTACCTCGGTCTTGCCCCGATCAAGGAGCCCGCCCATGCCTGAGACATCGTTTCGCATCCGTTGGCCTGACGGGGTGGAAGAGGACTGTTATTCCCCCTCCACCGTTATCCACGACCACCTGAAGGCGGGTCAGACCTACCGCGTGGATGACTTCGACTTGCGCAGTCGCACTGCACTCGATCTTGCCGCCCGGCGGGTCGAGGCAAAGTACGGATTCCGTTGCAGTTCTGCCGATGCACAGGCGGCAAAGCTGGCCATCGCCATCGCCCGCTACAAACCCGAGGAGACGATCAGATGTCTGACAATTCGCTAAAGTACGCGCCCCGCACCCATGTCACTACGGTCATCGTCGGTGCCGGGCAGGCAGGCATGTCCGCATCCTATTACCTGTGTCAGTCAGGTATCGATCACGTCGTGCTGGAACGTTACAAGCGGTTCCACGCGTGGAAAGAAGATCGCTGGGACAGCTTCTGCCTGGTGACGCCGAATTGGCAGTGCAAATTACCGGACTTTCCCTATCGGGGTGACGATCCGACAGGCTTCATGGTCAAGGACGAGATCATTGCGTACGTCGAAGGCTTCTGTGAGAGTTTCAATGCCCCTCTGCGCGAGGGCGTCACCGTCACGCGCGTGGAAAAGGTAAATGGTATCTTCGAGGTCGACACCGATCAGGGACTTTGGTCCGCTGACAATGTCATTATCGCGTCCGGGGGGTACGACCGCCCGATCACGCCGCCCTTCGCCAGCAAGCTGGACCCGAGCATTCCACAGATACACTCCAAGTCCTATCGTCGCCCGTCAGATATCCCGAATGGCACGTGCCTTGTCGTTGGCACCGGCCAGTCCGGCGTGCAGATGATGGAGGATATGACCATCGCCGGCCGGGACGTGAGGCTGGCTGTCGGCCCCGCACCGCGCAGCCCGCGCTGGTATCGCGGCAAGGATGCGACGGACTGGCTGCATCAAATGGGCTACTACGACATCACCATCGCGCAGCAGCCCGACCCGAAAACAACCGAGGCAAAGACGAACCACTATATGTCGGGCCGCGATGGTGGCCACGAGATCGACCTGCGCCGTTTTGCGCTGGAGGGGCTACAGATGTACGGTTCGGTCGCTGATATGGATGGGACGAAAATCCGCTTCCTGCCTGATCTGGAACGGAACCTCGACGCCGCCGACAAAAGCTATGTCGGTATCCGCACAATGATTGACGACTTCATTGTGCGTGAAGGGATCGATGCGCCGCTTGAGCGCCCATTCGAAAAAGTCTGGCGTCCGGACACCGAAATCAAGGAAATTGACGCCGCTGTTGAAGGCATCACCTCTATTCTGTGGTGCATCGGCTTTCGGCCAAACTATGACTGGCTTCAGGTCGATTGTCTTGACGCGCGTGGCCGTCCGATTCATACGCGCGGAATCTGCGATGAGGATGGCATATTCTTTCTTGGCTTAGGCTGGCTGCATACATGGGGTTCGGGCCGTTTTCTTGGCGTGGCAGAGGATGCCGCCCATGTCGCCAATACGATAGCGAACCAACTCAAACCAGCAACCAAGCGAATTAAATCTGCTGTATGATCGGGCGGTCTGAAAGCCGAAAAGCACATGTTTCATTGCGATCGTTAACAATGGCCATCGCGGGTTCTTTTATTTCATATGCCCTTTTTGTTCATCGACGAAGGGAAGTCCTTAATTGTTTCACAGTTCATGACCATCCTTGTGCGGGACTTTGAATAGCCCCTCGTTTCCTGAACACGTTCTCGTTTCGTCGCCTAAAAGCATGAACACCACCTTCGACACTTGACCCAGAAAGGATATATTCTCATGGAAACCCGCCCCCCATTGCCGCCCTTCACCCGCGACACCGCACTGCAAAAGGTTCGCCTCGCCGAAGACGGCTGGAACACACGTGACGCCGCCAAAGTCGCCACGGCCTACACGATGGACACAAAGTGGCGAAATCGTGCGACCTTTGTGAACAACCGTGAAGAGGCGGAGGCGTTCCTGACAGCAAAATGGATCCGCGAACTCGACTATCGCCTGATTAAAGAACTCTGGGCTTTTGCCGACAACCGCATCGCTGTCCGGTACGCGTATGAATGGCACGACGACAGCGGCAATTGGTTCCGGTCATATGGCAATGAAAACTGGGAATTTGCCGAAACTGGGCTGATGCTAAACCGTTTTGCAAGTATCAATGACTTGCCCATAGCCGAGGCTGACCGCAAGTTTCACTGGCCACAGGGTCGCAGGCCAGACGACCATCCGGGGCTGTCTGAATTGGGTTTATGAAACCATGACGAACGGTGGGCAGAGTTGAAGATCGGTGCTTGTCGAATGAGGGATGCGTAAAACACCAGTGCGGCCCTCACCCAATGCCGGGATGACTTACTGCGGCGCGGCATAGACAACTATCGGCGAATGTCGTGTGTGGATGGCTCCTGCATAGCAAGACATTTTTGATCTGATTTGTGCATTTGTCAGAAGCAGTCATGTGTCCGGCCGGCACTGTCAGAGCAAAATCGGTTGAGGCGGGCAGGGAGAGTAATTAGCGTCGCTGGATGACAAAACGCAGCCCCCTTCGCTACTTCAAGACGAGCCCAGAGATCATCCGCATGGCCGTTATGATGTATGTGCGGTTTCCGCTTTCGCTTCGCAATGTTGAGGATCTTTTGCACGAACGCGGCATTGAAATCAGCCATGAGACGGTTCGATTTTGGTGGAACAGATTTGGCCCGCTGTTTGCCGCAGAGATCCGCAAGAAAAGGGTCAGTCAGATGCGCGCATATTCGAACTGGCAGTGGCACCTGGACGAGGTGTTCGTGAAGATCAACGGCGAGATGCACTATCTTTGGCGGGCTGTGGATCACGAAGGGGAGGTCCTGGAAAGCTTTGTCACAAAGCGCCGTGATCGCAAGGTAGCCTTGAAATTTCTCAGGAAAACCATGAAACGCCATGGCCGCGCACATATTTTCGTTACCGACATGCTGCGTTCCTATGGCGCGGCGCTGAAGGTCATCGGCAATGTGGACAAACAGGAAACTGGCCGCTGGCTCAACAATCGAGCCGAGAACTCACACCAGCCATTTAGACGACGAGAGCGGGCTATGCTTCGATTTAGGCGGATGCGAACCTTGCAAAAATTCGTCGCCGTCCATGGCTCAGTCTACAACCATTTCAACGCGGAGCGCCATCTTCACAGCCGATCAAACTTCAAGCTGAACCGTGCTGCCGCTCTGGACGAGTGGCGCGGCCTCTGCGCAGCCTAACAGATCGAGGTTGCTGAAGAACAGAGACTGGTTCGCATTTGTCTGACAGCACCATGCAGACGCACGTTGGCGTTCGCCGCATCTGCGGCAACAACCGCATTGTTGTGATTGTGCTCAATGCTGCTACCCTATCTGAAGCGCAGATAAGCAGCGGCTCGAGTTCAGGAAACAGGGCCCCGGGTGCGACGCCGCCCCGGGCTTTCAGAAAACCGGAAAGGATAGATAAGATGCTCAACCGCCCGCAAGTCATAATCTTCGACGTCAACGAGACGCTGTTTTCCCTCGATGCAATCGGAGATCGGTTCGCAGAGGCCGGGCTCCCGGCCGAGAATGTCCAGCTCTGGTTCGCCCGGGTGCTGCGCGAGGCCTTCGCACTCGGCTGCCTCGACGCGCGCCGGCCCTTCCGGGAGATCGGCCGCGTCGAGCTTGAAGGCCTGTTAAGCGCGCACGGGGTTGCCGATATCGAGTCGACGGCAAAGCACATTTTCGATGGCTTCGAGCACCTCGATCCGTATCCGGAGGTCCCGGCGACGTTCGAGATGCTCCGGGCAGCCGGTGTGCGGATCGCCACGCTGACGAACGGGCATGCCGAGGTGACGGAGCGCCTTCTCAAGCGCAGTGGCCTCGACGGCTACGTCGAGCGCTGCCTCTCGGTTGACAACGCCGCCCGATGGAAGCCGTTCCCGGAGCCGTATCGTTTCGCCCTCGATGTCTGCGGCGTCGCTGGCTCCGAGGCCGCCATGGTCGCCGTGCACTCCTGGGATCTCGCCGGCGCGAAACGAGCCGGGCTGACGACCGGCTACGCCTCGCGGCTCGAGGGCGGATTCATTCCGTTCTACCCGGAGCCGGATGTCGCTGGCGCCGATCTCGTGGCGGTCGCGGAAGGCCTGCTGGCGTTCGGACGCGACCCCGCCCGCGCAGACGCACGCGCGGAAATGAGCTGAACCATGTTCAGGCTGATCAGCGCCACCAGCAGCCCCTACGCCCGTAAAGTTCGGATCGCCCAGACCGAAAAGGCTCTGCCGTTCGAGCTGATCACCGAGGTGCCCTGGCACAACACGACGCAAACGCCGAAGTATAACCCACTCGAGAAGCTCCCCGTCCTGCTGACGCCGGACGGGGACAGCATCTACGAGTCGAGCTACATCTTCCAATATCTGGAGCTGAAATACCCAGATCCGCCGCTTCTCCCGCCGGATATCGACGGTCTCCTCGCGGCACGCAAGCTGGAGGTTCTATGCGACGGTATCTGTGACGCCTTCGTGCTGATCTTTTTCGAGCGCATGCGTGAGAATGGCCGAAGTGCCGTTTGGCTGGAGCGGCAGCAGCGTAAGATCGATAACGGGCTGGAGGAACTGGCCCGGCTGATCGGGCCGAGGCGTTGGGCGGTCGGCGATCAGCTCGGGCTCGGCGACATAGCCACGGGAAGGTCGTGTCAGAGGAAACTGGCTTGAGACGGGCAGGGCGGTCCCGTAGCCTCCGCTCATGACGAAACGCTCTCCATTTCGCTACTTCAAACCAGTCCTGAGATCATCCGCCTGGCAGTGATGCTCTACGTTCGTTTCCCGTTGTCACTTCGAAATGTCGAAGATCTGCTGCATGAACGGGGCATCGATGTGAGCCACGAAACCATCCGTTTCTGGTGGAATAGATTTGGTCCGATGTTTGCCGCTGAAATCCGCCGCAAACGTGTCCAGAAGATGCGGTGTTACTCGAACTGGCGTTGGCATCTCGACGAGGTTTTCGTGAAGATCAACGGTGAGACGCATTACTTGTGGCGGGCCGTCGACCACGAGGGCGAGGTGCTGGAGAGCTACGTCACGAAGCGCCGGGATCGCAAGGCCGCATTGAAATTCCTCAGGAAATCAATGAAGCGGTACGGCAGTCCGGATGTGATCGTGACCGATAAGCTCCGCTCCTATGGTGCCGCGATGAAGGTCATCGGCAACTCCAGTCGACAGGAAACAGGCCGTTGGCAGAACAACCGGGCAGAGAATTCGCATCTACCTTTCCGACGACGGGAACGCGCGATGCTCCGCTTCCGGCAGATGCGATGTCTGCAGAAATTCGCCGCCGTTCATGCTTTTGTCTGCAACCACTTCAACCAGGAACGCCACCTCTACACACGTGACGATTTCAAGCTGAACCGCGCCGCCGCCCTCGCCGAGTGGCGCCAGCTTTGTTCGGCATA
>NZ_VANS01000011.1 GCF_005887615.1 Sulfitobacter sabulilitoris | reverse complement strand
CACGCCGACTACGTCAAGAACATGATCACCGGTGCGGCGCAGATGGACGGCGCGATCCTGGTGGTGAACGCCGCCGACGGCCCGATGCCGCAGACGCGCGAGCACATCCTGCTGGGCCGCCAGGTGGGTATCCCCACGATGGTCGTCTACATGAACAAGGTCGACCAGGTTGACGACGAAGAGCTGCTGGAGCTGGTGGAGATGGAGATCCGCGAGTTGCTGAGCTCCTACGAGTATCCCGGCGACGACATTCCCGTGATCCCCGGCTCGGCGCTGGCGGCGATGGAAGGCCGTGACCCCGAGATCGGCGAAGAGAGCATCCGCAAGCTGATGGCGGCCGTGGACGAGTTCATCCCGACGCCTGCGCGTGCGATCGACCAGCCCTTCCTGATGCCGGTCGAGGACGTGTTCTCGATCTCCGGCCGTGGTACGGTTGTGACCGGGCGCGTCGAGCGTGGCGTGATCAACGTGGGCGATGAGATCGAGATCGTCGGCATCCGCGACACCAAGAAGACGACCTGCACGGGCGTGGAAATGTTCCGCAAGCTGCTGGATCGCGGCGAGGCGGGCGACAACATCGGCGCGCTGCTGCGCGGTATCGACCGTGAAGGCGTCGAGCGTGGGCAGGTTCTCTGCAAGCCCGGCTCGGTGAAGCCGCACACCAAGTTCGAGGCCGAGGCGTATATCCTGACCAAGGAAGAGGGTGGCCGTCACACGCCGTTCTTCGCCAACTACCGTCCGCAGTTCTACTTCCGCACGACGGACGTGACCGGCACGGTTCAGCTGGCCGAGGGCACCGAGATGGTGATGCCGGGCGACAACGTGAGCTTTGGCGTCGAGCTGATCGCGCCGATCGCGATGGAGCAGGGCCTGCGCTTTGCGATCCGCGAAGGCGGCCGCACGGTCGGTGCCGGCGTGGTGTCGAAGATCACCGAGTAATCCGCCTTGGAACGGGTGCTTGCACCCATCATGGTTGACACAAAGAAGGCCGCTCCACACAGGGGCGGCCTTTTGCGTTCCGCATGCCACCACGAAAAAAGGCCCCGGCGGATGTGTCGCCGGGGCCTCTGATCGTGTAACGTCGGCAATTCAGAACCGACGCGGGGAGCGTGTTTCTCCGTCGAACCGCTCGACCCTCAGGCTGCGGCCTTGTTGATGCCACCTGCTGTCGCGATGTGCGTCATGTGGCGGTCGCCGTCATAGGTTTCGTCCAACTGCTTTTGCAGCGATGCGGCGTCATCCGTCAGTTCCAACCGGTTGGCAAAGGCCAAAAGCGAACCGTACCCGGCGAGGGCGTAATGCACCATGCGCTGATACTGCGTGATGATCACCGCGTCCCGGACGTCGTCGTCGCCGAAATCGGCCTGCATAGCGTGGGCCCGCGCCTCCTTCACCAAGCCCTCCATGCCTCTGCAATGCTCGCCCGTGGGGTCGATGTCATGCGCGGCACAGATTGTTTTGAGCGCCTCGATGCCGTCGGCTATGCCGTTTGCCCCGGCAATCAGCGCCTCGCTCAGCTCTTGGCTCGAGGCGGCGCGGCCAAGTTCGGTGGTCACCTCGAGCGACTGCGTGCAGGCGCTATGCAAGTCTTGAAGTTGGCTCTTGTAGACGTCTTGCAGTGTGTTGACTGTCATCGTGTGTCTCCTTCGCATATGTCTTGGTTGCGTTGGTGGCACAACGGATGCCCAGGGCCATTTGTTCCGACGGCGGGGTGCGGCGTTTTTGCAAGGCGGCGTGCGATCCCCTCTTGAACCCGCCCGCATTTCCGACTACGCCGACACCCGGCATAGGGGTTTAGCTCAGTTGGTAGAGCATCGGTCTCCAAAACCGAGGGTCGTGGGTTCGAGTCCCTCAGCCCCTGCCAATTTCTCCTGAAAATATCCATCCATGCGGGCACCGTGCCCGGTTTGCCTCCCGACGATGCCTTGCTTTTTCCATCATCTGTCCAAGTCCGTGCCGCAAACCCGGCGCAAGATACCGTGGATAAGGACATGGACGGTATGATGCAGACCAAGAATGCCGATGCGGGTGGATCGTCCGACGACGACATGCAAGGCCCCCTGGCCGACCCCGAAACATTGGCCACAATCCGCAAGATGATGGAGCAGGACACGGCGGCGGAGCAGCCGACGCCGCAGAATGTGCCCAGCCGGGCCGCCACCGCGCATCCCAAGCGGCGGCGCAAGGCGGATGCATTGCCTGCCCTTGCCGATCCTGAGCCCGCGCCGGTTCAAAAGCAGCGGCGGTCAGTGCGAAAAGCACCAAAACAACGCAAGACGGACATTTCGACGGGCGTCCGGTCGCGGGCGCTCAGCGCAAGCGCCAGGATGCTTTATCGGGTGCGCGACTTCAGGCCAAGCCGTCGCCAGGTGGTTTGGTCGCTTGTCGCAATCTGCGTGCTGCTGCGGCCCTGGCTGGTGGTCGGGCTGTTCGCCTTGACGCTGATGGCTCTGGCCGGTTCATACCTTATCCTTGGATACGACGGTTTCTGGGGGCGAGTTCTGAGCGGGTTTCAGTGGTTCGCGCGCCGTGCGCCGGACCGGGCCGCACGGGTGCGGCGACGACTGGACCGGTTTGCAATGCGGTGGGATGCGGTGCTTGACCGCTTTCCAGAAGGTTGGGTGGACGGTCTCTATCTGCCGGATTTTCACGGCATGGCCGAAGCCGACCGCCGCCACACCGAAGCCATGGACGCGCGGCTGGAGCAGTTGCGCGAATCCTGACAGCGGCGGCATCGGCGAAATTGCAGTCTTGAAATCGGCCCATCGGCCCGTTACATCCGCCTGCACGAGCGTTTCCCGCTCCACAGCAGTCTAGGACGTATCACATGGCCACCACAAATCCGCTTCAGTTCATTCAGCAGGTGCGCGCCGAAGTGGCCAAGGTCGTTTGGCCGACGCGGCGCGAAGTGTTGTTGACCACGGTGATGGTGTTCATCCTTGCGGCGCTGACGGCGGTGTTCTTTGCGCTTGTCGATATCGTGATCCGCGGTGGATTGCAGGCCGTTTTGGGAATGTTCGGCTAACACGCGCCGGTTGGGCGAATTCGGGCCTACCCCCCTTGAAAGATAACGGTATGCGGAGTATCCCGCACACCTGACCTGAATGAAGGGCGTGCGGCGATTCGAGTTGCGCGCCGATTTTTTGTTCAGATTTGGTGGGTAACCACCTGACATGCATACAGATTTTGGTGCGGGCTGGCCTGCATCACAAGACAGGGACTTAAGTTCAGATGGCAAAACGGTGGTATTCGGTAAGCGTCTTGTCGAACTTCGAGAAGAAGATCGCAGAGCAGATCCGCACCTCGGTCGCTGAGCAGGGGCTAGAGGATCAGATCGACGAGGTCCTTGTTCCCACGGAAGAGGTCATCGAGGTGCGGCGCGGCAAGAAGGTCACGACCGAGCGGCGTTTCATGCCCGGCTATGTGCTGGTGCACATGGAGATGTCGGATCAGGGCTATCACCTGATCAACTCGATCAACCGTGTGACCGGCTTCCTTGGGCCGCAGGGGCGCCCGATGCCGATGCGCGATGCCGAAGTGCAGGCCATCCTTGGCCGCGTTCAGGAGGGCGAGGAAGCCCCGCGGACGCTGATCCACTTCGAGATCGGCGAAAAGGTCAAGGTCGCCGATGGCCCGTTCGAGGATTTCGATGGCATGATCGAGGAAGTGGACGAAGAGAACCAGCGCCTCAAGGTGTCGGTGTCGATCTTTGGCCGGGAAACCCCGGTCGAACTGGAATTCACTCAGGTCAACAAACAGATCTGAGCCGGATCGCCGCGAGCCTGGCTTGCGGTGGATGTGGGAGGCGAGGGAGCCGCGGCGCCCGGACCGGACCACAGCAACAAAAGGCCTGAGGGGCGCGCCCCGAAGGTGTTGGACAAAGGAGAAGGCCAATGGCCAAGAAACGTATCGGCAGCATGAAGCTGCAAGTGAAGGCCGGTCAGGCCAACCCGTCCCCGCCCGTGGGTCCGGCGTTGGGCCAGCGCGGCATCAACATCATGGAATTCTGCAAGGCGTTCAACGCCAAGACCGCAGACATGGAGCCCGGTGCGCCGTGCCCGACCGTGATCACCTACTATCAGGACAAATCCTTCACGATGGAAATCAAGACGCCGCCCGCGTCTTATTACCTCAAGAAGGCGGCCAAGGTGCAGAGCGGTGCCAAGACGCCCAGCCGCGAGACCGTCGGCTCCGTTTCCGTGGCGCAGGTGCGTGAAATCGCCGAAGCGAAAATGCGGGATCTGAACGCGACCGACATCGAAGGCGCAATGAAGATCATCCTGGGCTCTGCCCGGTCGATGGGCATCGAGGTGAAGTAATGGCCAAGAATGGTAAAAGAACGACTGCAGCCCGTGAAGCTTTTGCCGGCAAGGAGAACCTGTCGGTCGAAGAAGCGGTTTCCCTGATCAAGGCGAATTCGAACGTCAAGTTCGACGAGACCATCGAGATCGCGATGAACCTGGGCGTTGACCCGCGTCATGCGGACCAGATGGTTCGCGGTGTTGTCGGTTTGCCCAACGGCACTGGCAAGACAGTGCGGGTCGCCGTGTTCGCCCGCGGCGCCAAGGCCGAGGAGGCCGAGAAGGCCGGTGCCGACATCGTCGGAGCCGAGGATCTGATGGAAACCGTGCAAAGCGGCAAGATCGAGTTCGATCGCTGCATCGCAACGCCTGACATGATGCCGATCGTCGGTCGTCTGGGCAAGGTTCTGGGCCCGCGCAACCTGATGCCGAACCCCAAGGTCGGCACGGTGACGATGGACGTCGAAGCCGCCGTAAAGGCCGCCAAGGGTGGTGAAGTGCAGTTCAAGGCCGAGAAGGCCGGTGTGGTGCATGCGGGCGTCGGCAAGCTGAGCTTCGATGAAGCCAAGTTGGTCGAGAACATCCGGGCGTTCGTGTCGGCCGTGGCCAAGGCCAAGCCGACCGGGTCGAAGGGCACGTACATGAAAAAGATCGCGCTGAGCTCCACCATGGGGCCGGGCGTGTCGGTATCGGTCGATAACGCCGTCACCGAATAAACCAGATTTGGCGGGGTTTGTCCCCGCCAGATACGCAAGGCCACCAAGATCGGCCTTCGCGTCTGTCCGAGACGGAGGGTTCAGGCATCTGCCCGAATAATTCCTTCCTGAGATGGGAACCGAGACATTTCCAGCCTTCGGGCGGTTTTGGATCGGGTCCCTGAATGGACCCGAACGGTTCTGGATGAATGTCCGGGATCAAACTGAGCCGGAGGGCGCAAGCCTTCCAAATTTGGAGTGAAACTGTGGATAGAGCACAAAAAGAACAGCTGGTCGACGAACTCGGCCAGATCTTTGAAAGCTCTGGCGTCGTCGTGGTTAGCCACTACGTCGGTCTGACAGTTGCTGAAATGCAGGATCTGCGCGCGCGTGCACGCGACGCGGGTGGATCTGTGCGTGTTGCCAAAAACAGGCTCGCCAAAATCGCCCTTGAGGGTAAGCCATGTGCAAGCATCGCCGACCTTCTTACGGGTATGACCGTTCTGACCTTTTCCGAAGACCCCGTGGCAGCAGCCAAGGTGGCCCAGGAATACGCCAAGGAGAATCCCAAGTTTGAGATTCTCGGTGGTGCAATGGGTGAGAACGCTCTGGACCAGGCCGGTGTCGAAGCCGTGTCCAAAATGCCGTCGCGCGACGAACTTATCGCGACGATCGCCGGCATGCTGGGCGCACCCGCATCGAACATCGCCGGGGCCATTGGCGCTCCTGCAAGTAACATCGCATCCATCTTGTCCACGATCGAGGACAAGGCGGCTGCGTAAAGCAACGTCAAGCTGGCGTCCGGTTGAACCGGCGCGTTGGAACACACATATCGTAACGGAAAGAGCTAAACATGGCTGATCTGAAAAAACTGGCAGAAGAGATCGTTGGTCTGACCCTGCTTGAAGCACAAGAACTGAAGACAATCCTCAAGGATGAGTACGGCATCGAGCCCGCCGCCGGCGGCGCAGTGATGATGGCCGGCCCTGCCGATGCAGGCGCCGCAGAGGAAGAGAAGACCGAATTCGACGTCGTTCTGAAGAACGCCGGCGCGTCCAAGATCAACGTGATCAAGGAAGTTCGCGGCATCACAGGCCTGGGCCTGAAAGAAGCCAAGGACCTGGTCGAAGCCGGTGGCAAGATCAAGGAAGGCGTGTCGAAAGACGAAGCCGAAGAGATCAAAGGCAAGCTGGAAGCAGCTGGCGCCGAGGTCGAACTGGCCTGATTGGTCAGGTGCGTCCCCGCGGCGTACCAACGAAAGCAAAGGCTGGATCCGGGGTATCCCGGGTCCGGCCTAGCCTGTCTTAGAAAGGGCTTTGGCCCACAGAGCCCTTTCTAAGATGCGCTTCAGTGGTCGGGAGGCTTCCGGTGGGACGGAGGCCATGAATAGACCGAAACGTATCGTCTCGTATGGGCGAGGTGCCGTGGCCCGACGGTAGCCTCGACCGGTGAGAACTCTGAAAGGTGACACCTGACATGGCGCAATCCTATCTTGGCCAAAAACGTCTTCGTAAATATTATGGCAAAATCCGCGAAGTGCTGGAGATGCCGAACCTGATCGAGGTTCAGAAATCCTCCTACGACCTGTTCTTGAACTCCGGCGATGCCGACGTCCCCACGGACGGCGAGGGCATCACAGGCGTGTTCCAATCTGTCTTTCCGATCAAGGATTTCAATGAAACCAGCGTGCTTGAATACGTCAAGTACGAGTTGGAAAAGCCGAAGTACGACGTTGAGGAGTGTCAGCAGCGCGACATGACCTACAGCGCGCCGCTCAAGGTGACGCTGCGTCTGATCGTGTTCGACGTGGACGAGGACACCGGCGCGAAATCCGTCAAGGACATCAAGGAACAGGACGTGTTCATGGGCGACATGCCCTTGATGACCCCCAACGGTACATTTGTCGTCAACGGCACCGAGCGTGTGATCGTCTCCCAGATGCACCGCTCCCCGGGCGTGTTCTTTGACCACGACAAGGGCAAGACGCACTCTTCGGGTAAACTGCTGTTCGCCTGCCGCATCATCCCCTACCGGGGCAGCTGGCTCGATTTCGAGTTCGACGCCAAGGATATCGTGTTCTGCCGGATCGACCGTCGCCGCAAATTGCCGGTGACGACCCTGCTCTATGCTCTCGGGCTGGACCAGGAGGCGATCATGGACGCCTACTACAACACCATCACCTACAAGCTGAAAAAGAACAAAGGCTGGGTCGCCCCGTTCTTCCCCGACCGTGTGCGCGGCACCCGCCCGACCTATGACCTGGTCGATGCGAAAACCGGCGAAGTCCTGTTCGAGAAGGGCAAGAAAGTCACGCCGCGCGCCGTCAAGCAGTTGATCGACGAAGGCAAGGTGAGCGAACTGCTGCTGCCGTTCGAACATATCACGGGCAAGTTCGCGGCACGCGACATCATCAACGAGGATACCGGCGCGATCTATGTCGAGGCGGGCGATGAGCTGACGCTGGAATACGACAAGGACGGAACGCTGGTCGGCGGCACCGCCAAGGAGTTGGTCGACGCCGGTGTGACCGACATCCCGCTTCTGGACATCGACAACGTCAATGTCGGCCCCTACATGCGCAACACGATGGCGAACGACAAGAACATGAACCGCGAAACCGCGCTCATGGACATCTATCGCGTCATGCGCCCCGGCGAGCCGCCCACCGTCGAAGCGGCCAGCAACCTGTTCGACACGCTGTTCTTCGACAGCGAGCGCTACGACCTGTCCGCCGTGGGCCGGGTCAAGATGAACATGCGCCTGGCCCTCGATGCCGAAGACACGGTGCGCACGCTGCGCCGTGAAGACATCGTGGCCTGCATCAAGGCGCTGGTGGATCTGCGCGACGGGCGCGGGGACATCGATGACATCGACCACCTGGGCAACCGCCGCGTGCGGTCGGTCGGCGAATTGATGGAGAACCAGTACCGCGTCGGCCTTTTGCGCATGGAGCGCGCGATCAAGGAGCGGATGTCGTCGGTCGAGATCGACACGGTCATGCCGCAAGACCTGATCAACGCCAAACCGGCGGCCGCGGCGGTCCGGGAATTCTTCGGCTCCAGTCAGTTGTCGCAGTTCATGGACCAGACGAACCCGCTGTCGGAAGTGACGCACAAGCGTCGTCTGTCGGCGCTTGGGCCGGGTGGCTTGACGCGTGAACGCGCGGGCTTCGAGGTGCGCGACGTGCACCCGACGCACTATGGCCGGATGTGCCCGATCGAAACGCCCGAAGGCCCGAACATCGGCCTGATCAACTCGCTGGCCACCTTTGCACGTGTGAACAAATACGGCTTCATCGAGACGCCGTACCGCGTCGTGGACAAGGGCCAGGTGACGGACGAAGTGCACTATATGTCCGCCACTGAGGAAATGCGTCACACCGTGGCGCAGGCGAACGCCAACCTCGACGAGAACATGCGCTTTGTGAACGACCTGGTGTCGACCCGCAAATCGGGCGATTACACGCTGGCGCCGAACGAGACGGTCGACCTGATCGACGTGTCGCCCAAGCAGTTGGTGTCTGTCGCGGCCTCGCTCATTCCGTTCCTTGAAAACGACGACGCGAACCGGGCTCTCATGGGCTCCAACATGCAACGTCAGGCCGTGCCGCTGTTGCAGGCCGAAGCGCCGCTGGTCGGCACCGGCATCGAAGAGGTCGTTGCACGGGATTCGGGTGCGGCCATCATGGCCAAGCGTGCGGGCGTCATCGACCAGGTCGATGCCAGCCGCATCGTGATCCGGGCAACCGAGGACCTTGAGCTGGGCGACGCGGGCGTGGACATCTACCGCATGCGCAAGTTCCAGCGCTCCAACCAGAACACCTGCATCAACCAGCGTCCGCTGGTCAAGGTGGGTGACACCGTGTCCAAGGGGCAGGTCGTCGCGGACGGTCCCTCGACCGACATGGGCGAATTGGCCTTGGGCAAGAACGTGGTTGTCGCCTTCATGCCGTGGAACGGGTACAACTACGAAGACAGCATCCTGATTTCCGAGCGCATCGCGCGTGACGACGTCTTTACCTCGATCCACATCGAGGAATTCGAAGTCGCCGCCCGTGACACGAAGCTTGGGCCGGAAGAGATCACGCGCGACATTCCCAACGTCGGCGAGGAAGCCCTGCGCAACCTCGACGAGGCGGGTATCGTCTATATCGGTGCGGACGTGGAGCCGGGCGACATTCTGGTGGGCAAGATCACCCCCAAGGGCGAGAGCCCGATGACGCCGGAAGAAAAGCTGCTGCGCGCCATCTTCGGCGAGAAAGCCTCGGACGTGCGCGATACGTCGCTGCGGGTGAAGCCAGGCGATTTCGGCACCGTTGTCGAAGTGCGCGTGTTCAACCGCCACGGCGTCGAGAAGGACGAACGCGCGCTGCAGATCGAGCGTGAGGAAGTCGAGCGTCTGGCGCGTGACCGCGACGACGAGATGGCGATCCTGGATCGCAACATCTATGCGCGTCTCAAGTCGATGATCCTTGGCAAGGTGGCTGTCAAAGGCCCCAAGGGCGTCAAGCCGAACTCCGAAATCACCGAGGAGCTGATGGGCACGCTGAGCCGTGGCCAGTGGTGGCAACTCGCGCTCAAGGACGAGGCGGATGCACAGATCGTCGAGGCTCTGAACGAGCAGTACGAGATCCAGAAGCGGGCGCTGGACGCGCGGTTCGAGGACAAGGTCGAGAAGGTGCGCCGTGGCGACGATCTGCCCCCGGGCGTGATGAAGATGGTCAAGGTGTTCGTGGCGGTGAAGCGCAAGCTGCAGCCGGGCGACAAGATGGCCGGCCGTCACGGCAACAAGGGTGTGATTTCCAAGGTGGTCCCGATGGAGGACATGCCGTTCCTCGCGGATGGCACGCCGGTCGATTTCTGCCTCAACCCGCTGGGCGTGCCGTCGCGTATGAACGTCGGCCAGATCCTCGAGACGCACATGGGCTGGGCCGCGCGCGGTCTGGGCATCAACATTGACGAGGCGCTTCAGGAGTACAAGCGCTCGGGCGATTTGACACCTGTTCGCGACGCGATGCACCACGCCTATGGCGACGATGTCTATGACGAGGGCATCGCGAGCATGGACGAGGAGACGCTTGTCGATGCGGCCAGCAACGTGGTTCGCGGTGTGCCGATCGCGACGCCGGTCTTTGACGGCGCCAAGGAAGCGGATGTGAACGACAGCCTCAAGCGGGCCGGGTTCGACACGTCCGGTCAGTCGGTTCTGTTCGATGGCCGCACGGGCGAGCAATTCGCGCGCCCCGTGACCGTCGGCGTGAAGTACCTGCTGAAGCTGCACCACCTGGTGGACGACAAGATCCACGCGCGTTCCACGGGGCCCTACAGCCTTGTGACCCAGCAGCCGCTGGGCGGTAAGGCGCAGTTCGGTGGCCAGCGCTTTGGTGAGATGGAGGTCTGGGCGCTTGAGGCGTACGGCGCCGCCTATACCCTGCAGGAAATGCTGACCGTGAAATCGGACGACGTGGCCGGACGGACGAAAGTCTATGAAAGCATCGTCAAGGGCGAGGACAATTTCGAAGCGGGCGTTCCCGAGAGCTTTAATGTTCTGGTGAAAGAAGTTCGCGGCCTTGGCCTGAACATGGAACTCCTGGATGCGGAGGAGGATGAGTGACGGCGTAGCCGGATTTTTCGAGAAATCCGGCCCGTTTTCTGATCGGAAGACGGGCCCGTCCCACCCCCAATCGCGCCAATTCAAGGATTTGAAAATGAACCAGGAACTGACAAACAACCCGTTCAACCCCGTTGCACCGGTCAAGACATTCGACGAGATCAAGGTCTCTCTGGCCTCGCCCGAGCGGATCCTCTCGTGGTCTTTCGGCGAGATCAAGAAGCCCGAGACCATCAACTACCGAACGTTCAAGCCTGAACGGGACGGCCTGTTCTGCGCCCGCATCTTTGGTCCGATCAAGGACTACGAATGCCTGTGCGGCAAGTACAAGCGGATGAAATATCGCGGCGTCGTCTGCGAGAAATGCGGCGTCGAAGTCACGCTGCAAAAGGTCCGCCGCGAGCGGATGGGCCACATCGAACTGGCGTCGCCCGTCGCGCATATCTGGTTCCTCAAGTCGTTGCCGTCGCGCATCGGCCTGATGCTGGACATGACGCTGCGCGATCTTGAGCGGGTCCTGTATTTCGAGAACTATGTCGTGATCGAGCCCGGTCTGACGGATCTTACCTATGGTCAGATGATGACCGAGGAAGAGTTCATGGATGCGCAGGATGCCTACGGCATGGACGCATTCACCGCCAATATCGGCGCCGAGGCGATCCGCGAAATGCTGGCGGCCATCGATCTGGAGGCGGAAGCCGACCAACTGCGCGCCGACCTGAAAGAAGCCACTGGCGAGCTGAAACCCAAGAAGATCATCAAGCGGCTGAAGGTCGTGGAAAGCTTCCTGGAATCCGGCAACCGCCCGGAGTGGATGGTTCTGACCGTGATCCCGGTGATCCCGCCGGAACTGCGCCCTCTGGTGCCGCTGGACGGGGGCCGCTTCGCCACGTCCGATCTTAACGACCTCTATCGTCGGGTCATCAACCGCAACAACCGCCTCAAGCGGCTGATCGAACTGCGCGCGCCCGACATCATCGTGCGCAACGAAAAGCGCATGTTGCAGGAATCGGTCGATGCGCTGTTCGACAACGGCCGTCGCGGCCGCGTCATCACGGGCGCCAACAAGCGCCCGCTCAAATCGCTGTCGGACATGCTCAAGGGCAAGCAGGGCCGCTTCCGCCAGAACCTTCTGGGCAAGCGGGTCGACTTCTCGGGCCGCTCGGTCATTGTGACCGGCCCCGAGCTGAAACTGCATCAATGCGGCCTGCCGAAAAAGATGGCACTCGAACTGTTCAAGCCGTTCATCTATTCGCGGCTGGAGGCCAAGGGCCTCAGCAGCACCGTGAAGCAGGCCAAGAAGCTGGTCGAAAAGGAGCGTCCCGAGGTTTGGGATATCCTCGACGAGGTGATCCGCGAACACCCCGTCATGCTGAACCGTGCGCCCACGCTGCACCGTCTTGGCATTCAGGCGTTCGAGCCCGTGCTGATCGAAGGCAAGGCGATCCAGCTTCATCCGCTGGTCTGCTCGGCTTTCAACGCCGACTTCGACGGCGACCAGATGGCCGTGCACGTTCCCCTGAGCCTTGAGGCCCAGTTGGAAGCGCGCGTTCTGATGATGTCGACCAACAACGTGCTGTCGCCCGCCAACGGCTCGCCGATCATCGTGCCGTCGCAGGATATGATCCTCGGCCTTTATTACACCACGCTGGCGCGCGAGGGCATGAAGGGCGAAGGCATGACCTTCGGCTCGGTGGACGAGGTGCAGCACGCGCTGGACGCCGGTGCCGTGCACCTGCACACCAAGATCACCGCGCGGATCAAGCAGATCGACGAGACAGGCAACGAGGTCATGCAGCGGTTCGAGACAACGCCGGGCCGCGTGCGGCTGGGCGCGCTTTTGCCGCTGAACGCCAAGGCGCCGTTCGATCTGGTCAACCGTCTGCTGCGCAAGAAGGAAGTGCAGCAGATCATCGACACGGTCTATCGCTATTGCGGTCAGAAAGAGTCGGTCATCTTCTGCGACCAGATCATGACGATGGGCTTCCGCGAAGCCTTCCGTGCCGGCATTTCGTTCGGCAAGGACGACATGCTGATCCCGGAAAGCAAGTGGCCGATCGTCGAAGACACCCGCGAGCTGGTCAAGGATTTCGAGCAGCAGTACATGGACGGCCTGATCACCCAGGGCGAAAAGTACAACAAGGTGGTCGATGCCTGGTCGAAGTGTAACGACAAGGTCACCGATGCGATGATGGGGGCGATTTCGGCCAGCAAGCGCGACGACAGCGGCGCGGAAATGGAGCCGAACTCGGTCTACATGATGGCCCACTCCGGTGCGCGTGGCTCGGTCACGCAGATGAAGCAGCTTGGCGGCATGCGCGGCCTGATGGCCAAGCCGAACGGCGACATCATCGAGACGCCGATCATCTCGAACTTCAAGGAAGGTCTGACCGTTCTTGAATACTTCAACTCGACCCACGGCGCCCGCAAGGGCTTGTCGGATACGGCTCTCAAGACGGCCAACTCGGGCTATCTGACGCGTCGTCTGGTGGATGTGGCGCAGGATTGCATCGTGCGCATGCACGATTGCGGGACCGACACGTCGATCACCGCCGTCGCTGCCGTCAACGACGGTGAGATCGTGTCGTCGCTGTCAGAGCGTATCCTGGGCCGCGTCGTCGCCGAGGACATCATGCGCCCCGGCACCGACGAGGTCCTGATCGCCGCCGGGTCGCTGATCGACGAACGGATGTCGGACCTTGTGGAGGAGGCCGGTGTGGCCTCTGCCCGTATCCGCAGCCCGCTGACCTGCGAGGCCGAAGAGGGCGTTTGCGCCACGTGCTATGGTCGTGACCTGGCGCGCGGCACGCTGGTCAACCAGGGCGAAGCGGTCGGTATCATCGCGGCGCAGTCCATCGGTGAGCCCGGTACACAGCTGACGATGCGGACCTTCCACATCGGCGGCGTGGCCCAGGGTGGCCAGCAGTCGTTCCTTGAGGCCAGCCATTCCGGCAAGGTCGTTTTCGACAACGCGCAGACCCTTGAGAACGCTTCGGGCGAGATCATGGTGATGGGTCGGAACATGAAGCTGATCATCCAGGACGAGAACGGCGACGAGCGCGCGAGCCACAAGGTGGGCTACGGCACCAAGTTGTTCGTCACCGAAGGTCAAAGCGTGAAGCGCGGCGACAAGCTGTTCGAATGGGACCCCTACACGCTGCCGATCATTGCCGAGAAGTCCGGCACCGCGAAATTCGTTGACCTTGTGTCGGGGATCGCGATCAAGGACGAGACCGACGATGCGACCGGCATGACCCAGAAGATCGTGATCGACTGGCGCGCGGCCCCCAAGGGCAACGAGCTGAAGCCGGAGATCATTCTGGTGGGCGAGGACGGCGAGCCGGTCCGCAACGATGCGGGCAATCCGGTGACCTATCCGATGTCCGTGGATGCGGTTCTGTCCGTCGAGGAAGGCGCGGACGTGCAGGCCGGCGATGTGGTTGCCCGGATCCCGCGCGAGGGTGCCAAGACCAAGGACATCACCGGCGGTTTGCCGCGTGTGGCCGAGCTTTTTGAGGCGCGTCGCCCCAAGGATCACGCCATCATCGCGGAAATCGACGGTTATGTGCGTTACGGCAAGGACTACAAGAACAAGCGCCGTATCGCGATCGAGTCCTCGGAAGATCCGGATCACAAGGTCGAGTACATGGTGCCCAAGGGCAAGCACATTCCCGTTGCGGAAGGTGACTTCGTCCAGAAGGGCGACTACATCATGGACGGCAATCCCGCGCCGCATGACATCCTGGCCATCATGGGTGTCGAAGCGCTGGCCGACTACATGATCGACGAGGTGCAGGACGTCTATCGCCTGCAGGGTGTGAAGATCAACGACAAGCACATCGAAGTCATCGTGCGTCAGATGCTCCAGAAATGGGAAATCCAGGACAGCGGCGATACCACGCTGCTCAAGGGCGAGCATGTGGACAAGCAGGAGTTCGACGCGGCCTGCGAAAAGGCGATTTCCAAGGGCGGGCGCCCCGCACAGGGCGAGCCGATCCTTCTGGGTATCACCAAGGCGAGCCTGCAAACCCGCAGCTTCATCTCTGCGGCGTCCTTCCAGGAGACCACCCGCGTGCTGACCGAAGCGTCGGTGCAGGGCAAGCGTGACAAGCTTGTGGGCCTCAAGGAGAACGTGATCGTGGGTCGTCTGATCCCCGCCGGTACGGGCGGCGCCACAATGAAGGTGCGCCGTGTGGCCTCCGAGCGCGACAACGTCGTGATCGAGGCGCGCCGCGAGGAAGCCGAGGCCGCCGCCGCGCTGGCAGCCCCGCAGCAGGAAGACGATGTTGTGGGCGGCGACGTCTTCGACACCGTGATCAACACGGACGAGGAAAGCCGCGATTAAGCCGCGACGCCTTTGAAATGTCAAAAGCCCCCGTCGGTCACCGGCGGGGGCTTTTTCGTTGCGATGCGGCTGCTGGGCGCCTGTTGGCGGGCGGTGCCGCCCTGTGCGTTCGGCCTTATTTTCAGTCCCGTCTTTCCTTTGCACAAGCTTCGGTGTTTGGTGCGTCAAAAGCGGCGTAGGACGACGACACCATGGCGGATCATATCAAGACCATCGGCGTGATGCGGTTTTCGGTGCTGACGCCGACGTATTATTCCGAACGGTTCGACAGCCTCGACAAGATCGCCGCGCATCTCTTTTCACCCGAGCGCATGGCGCTGCGATTCCATATCTTCGAGCGGCTGGTGCTGCCGTCGCTTCTGGCGCAGACGGATCCGGAATTCGATCTGGTGGTCCTGACGGCTGACCGGTTGCCGCGCGAACACCGCGACAGGCTGGCCGCGCTGCTGGCACCCGCGCCGCATATTCATCTGCGCCCGGTGGGCACGGAAAAGCATTACCAACTGCTCAAGCAGGGGTACGAGTCCGTCGATCCGGGCGGCGCGACACATCGGCTGATGTTTCGACTGGATGACGACGACGCGGTGGACCTGAACTACATCAAGCGGCTGCGGGCACTTGGGGCAGGGCTGCACCGGCTGCATCCCGGGGACGTTCCGACTGTCATCGCCTTCAACCGCGGCTTTTATGTCCGCATCACCGAGGGCGAGAATGAAGTCTTCGATGCTTGCGAGCGCGCGCCGCTGTCCACCGGAACGGCGCTGCTGGCCCCGGTCGATTATCCGCGCAATCCCTACCGCTACAACCACCGTGCGTTGGCACAGCACTACAACACCTATTCCGACATCACCGAGCCGGCTTTCATCCGCACGATCCACGGCGACAACAAGTCCAGCCCGACCCAAATGGGGCGGACGCACAAGATGCGCCCAAAGGCCATCGACAAGCAGCTCAAGCGGCACTTCGGGATCGACCGCGATCACCTGATGGCGCTTTGATCATGTCCCCGAACCTTGCCGGTGCTCTATTGATGATGGCCTCGATGGCCGCGTTCACGTTCAACGACACGTTCATCAAGCTGACGGGCGGCACGCTGCCGCTGTTTCAGATGCTGTTTCTGCGCGGGCTGTTGGCCACGGCGCTGATCCTGTGGCTGGCGGCTGCGCGCGGTGCGCTGCAATTCGACATCGGCCGCCGCGATTGGGGGCTGATCGCCCTGCGCAGCGCGGCAGAGGTGGGCGCGGCCTATTTCTTTGTCAGCGCGCTGTTGAACATGCCGCTCGCCAACATCACCGCGATTTTGCAGGTTCTGCCGTTGACGGTCACTCTGGGTTCGGCGCTGGTATTCAGCGAGGCCGTGGGCTGGCGGCGGATGGTGGCGATCCTGGTCGGGTTTTGCGGCATGCTGCTGATCGTTCGGCCGGGGCCCGACGGGTTCACGCTGTGGTCGGTCTATGCGTTGCTGGCTGTGGTCTGCGTCACGGCGCGCGACCTGACCACCCGACGGTTGTCGCGCGGGGTGCCGTCGCTGATGGTGACGCTTTCGGCCTCGGTGGCGGTGTTCGTCTGTTCGGGGGTGGCCAGTCTGGGAGGGCCGTGGGTGCCACTGACGCCGGGCCTGGGCGGGTTGCTGGCGGCATCCGCCCTGTGCATCGTGGGCGGCTATTTCTTCAGCGTGCAGGCGATGCGGGTGGGCGATGTGTCCTTTACCGCGCCGTTCCGCTACACCGGGCTGATCTGGGCGCTTTTGCTGGGGTGGGTGGTCTTCGGCGACTGGCCGCAACCGCTGACGCTGATCGGGGCGGGGATCATCGTGGTCACGGGCCTGTTCACGCTGTACCGCGAACGGGCGATGTTCCGGCGGCCCGTGCTGCCGCGTTAGCGTCTGGAAAATACCGCGCGCACGTGATTGGCGTCGATGTTGTAGGTCGCTTTGAAATGCGCCTCGCCGCCGGCGTCCAGCAGCGATAGCCTAACCGGCTTGACGCCCGTTTTCTGACGGGAATCGTTGAAATCGTTGTGTCCCCGGATCAGCATGTCCTCGCCTGTGACCGTCACGGTGGGCATGTTCTGCGCCACCTTCATATGGGCAAAGTTCATCACCGACAGCGGAACATCGGGACGCAGCATGATCGCCAGCGCGGCGGTCGTGTAGGGCGCGTTGGTCGCCGCCACCTCAAGGCCCCTCGGGCCGGGGCGCGCGATGTAGCCCTGGTTGAAATCGATGGCGATGTGCCGGTGCCGCCGCGCCAGCCCGGCAACGTCGCCGGCGACCTCGCGCAGGCGCTGAACATAGACACGCGCGACCGCGTCATCATCGTCCATGCGAAACTGCAGGCAGGGGCCATCGCCGTCGCTCCGCACCCGGTTGATCGCCTCTTGCATCACGGCGCGGTGCCGTTTGGGGGGGTGGGCCTGGATCACCGCCTGCGGCACATCGGCCAGCACGTCACGCAACCGGTCGCGATAGGGTTTGGGCAGGCTGTCACCGATCACCACCAGCAGGGTGAAATCGCCGTCGGTCTGTGCGCGCAGGGGCGGCAGGGTCAGCGTCTCGAAGGTGGCAAAGCGTTCTTCCATCCGGTCCGGCGCGTAAAGATACTCCATCCGGTCGCGCAACGTGGGATGCTCCACCTGGAATCCGCCGATGCCCGGGTAGGAAAACCGGCAAATGCCAATCACTTGCATGGGGGTGCCTTTCGATGCGCTTGCGCCTGTGCTAGGCATGACATTCGCAGCGGTGCCGCCCCATGACAAGTCGGGAGGGGCTGTTGACACCGGGTGCGACTCCTTTTATACGCCCGCTATCTCGCTCTTGGGGGTCGCCCCATAAGCTGAAATCAGAACTGAAGTGGTCACGATCCGGTCTAATGCTGACCCGATCCTCTGAGAGCCCACCGCGTCGTTTTCCTCGGTACGGGAACGTTGCGGTCTTTTCGCTTTGCAGACGTGTAAAGTGGGTGAATTTGAAACCGCACGGGTTGCCTCGTGCACCACATATGTGAGCTAAACGGGGAAAGAACCGGAATGCCAACCATCCAACAGCTGATCCGCAAACCGCGGCAGCCGAAAGTCAAACGTTCGAAGTCCATGCACCTGCAAGAGTGCCCGCAAAAGCGCGGCGTCTGCACACGGGTATATACCACCACACCGAAAAAGCCGAACTCGGCGATGCGGAAGGTGGCCAAGGTCCGTCTGACCAATGGCTTCGAAGTCATCAGCTACATCCCGGGCGAGAGCCACAACCTTCAGGAGCACTCCGTGGTTCTGATCCGTGGCGGCCGTGTCAAAGACCTTCCCGGTGTTCGCTACCACATTCTGCGCGGCGTGCTTGACACGCAAGGCGTCAAAGACCGCAAACAACGCCGTTCGAAGTACGGCGCGAAGCGTCCGAAGTAAGAGGAATACGAAATGTCCCGTCGCCACGCAGCCGAAAAACGCGAAGTCCTGCCGGACGCCAAATATGGTGATCTGGTTCTGACCAAATTCATGAACAACCTGATGATCGACGGCAAGAAGTCGGTCGCAGAACGGATCGTCTATAACGCCCTCGAGCGCGTCGAGACCAAGATCAAGCGCGCCCCCGTCGAAGTGTTCCACGAAGCGCTCGACAACATCCAGCCCTCCGTCGAGGTGCGTTCGCGCCGCGTCGGTGGTGCGACATACCAGGTGCCGGTCGAAGTGCGCCCCGAGCGCCGTCAGGCTCTGGCCATCCGCTGGTTGATCAAGGCCGCCCGTTCGCGCAATGAAAACACCATGGAAGAGCGCCTTGCAGGCGAACTGATGGACGCGGTCCAGTCCCGCGGCACCGCGGTGAAAAAGCGCGAAGATACGCACAAGATGGCGGATGCCAACAAGGCATTCAGCCACTACCGCTGGTAAATTTTACGATCGGGGCCTCCGCCGTGGGGCCCCTGACGATTTTGACGCAGACACACCTGAGGAAGCAGCCCCATGGCCCGCGACTATCCGCTCCAACGCTACCGCAACTTCGGCATCATGGCCCACATCGATGCCGGCAAAACCACGTGTTCCGAACGCATCCTGTTCTACACCGGCAAGTCCCACAACATCGGCGAGGTGCACGATGGTGCGGCCACGATGGACTGGATGGAGCAGGAGCAGGAGCGGGGCATCACCATCACCTCCGCTGCGACCACGACCTTCTGGCAGCGTCAGGAAGAGCCGACATCCGACGGCACCTCCGACACGAAGTACCGGATGAACATCATCGACACCCCCGGTCACGTCGACTTCACCATCGAAGTCGAACGTTCGCTGGCCGTTCTTGATGGCGCGGTTGCCGTTCTGGACGCCAACGCCGGCGTCGAGCCGCAGACCGAAACCGTCTGGCGTCAGGCCGACCGCTACAAGGTGCCGCGCATCGTGTTCGTCAACAAGATGGACAAGATCGGCGCCGACTTCTTCAACTGCGTAAAGATGATCAAGGATCGCACGGGTGCAACCCCCGCACCGATCCAGATTCCGATCGGCGCCGAGACCGAGCTTGAGGGCATGATCGACCTGGTCACCATGGAAGAGTGGGTCTGGGAAGGTGAAGACCTGGGCGCGTCCTGGGTCAAGAAGCCGATCCGCGACAGCCTCAAGGCGCAAGCCGACGAATGGCGCGCCACGCTCATCGAGACCGCGGTCGAGATGGACGACGAAGCCATGGAAAACTACCTGATGGACGGCGCAGAGCCCGATGTGGACACGCTGCGCAAACTGATCCGCAAGGGTACGCTGGCGATCAAGTTCATCCCCGTGCTCTGCGGCTCCGCGTTCAAGAACAAGGGTGTTCAGCCCCTGCTCAACGCCGTCATCGACTATCTGCCCAGCCCGCTGGACGTGGTCGATTACATGGGCTTCAAGCCCGGCGACGAAGAGGAAATCCGCAACATCCCGCGCCGCGCGGACGACAACATGGCATTCTCGGGTCTGGCGTTCAAGATCATGAACGACCCCTTCGTGGGCTCGCTGACCTTCACGCGTATCTATTCGGGTATGCTCAAGAAGGGCGACACGCTGCTGAACTCGACCAAGGGCAAGAAAGAGCGCGTTGGCCGGATGATGATGATGCACTCGATCAACCGCGAGGAAATCGAGGAAGCCTTTGCGGGCGACATCATCGCGTTGGCGGGTCTCAAGGACACCACGACGGGTGACACGCTTTGCGCGGTCAACGATCCCGTGGTTCTGGAAACGATGACCTTCCCCGATCCGGTGATCGAGATCGCGGTCGAGCCCAAGACCAAGGCCGACCAGGAAAAGATGTCCGCCGGTCTGGCCCGTCTGGCCGCCGAGGATCCGTCTTTCCGCGTCGAGACCGACATCGAGAGCGGTCAGACCATCATGAAAGGCATGGGCGAATTGCACCTCGACATTCTGGTGGATCGCCTGAAGCGCGAATTCAAGGTCGAGGCCAATATCGGTGCGCCGCAGGTTGCCTACCGTGAAACCGTCAGCCGCGAAGCCGAGATCGTCTATACCCACAAGAAGCAGTCGGGTGGTTCGGGTCAGTTCGCCGAGGTGAAGATGATCATCACGCCGACCGAGCCGGGCGAAGGTTACTCCTTTGAATCCCGCGTCGTCGGTGGTTCGGTGCCCAAGGAATACATTCCGGGCGTCGAAAAGGGGATCAAGTCGGTGATGGACAGCGGTCCGCTCGCGGGGTTCCCGGTCATCGACTTCAAGGTGGCGCTGATCGAAGGCAAGTACCACGATGTCGACTCCAGCGTTCTGGCGTTCGAGATTGCGGCCCGCATGGGGATGCGCGAAGGCATGAAGAAGGCCGGCGCGAAGCTGCTCGAGCCGATGATGAAAGTCGAAGTGATCTGCCCCGAGGAATACACCGGGAACGTGATCGGCGATCTGACATCGCGGCGCGGTCAGGTGACCGGACAGGAAAACCGCGGCAACGCGATCGCGATCGATGCGTTCGTGCCGCTGGCCAACATGTTCGGCTACATCAACACCCTGCGGTCAATGTCGTCGGGGC
The DNA here is from genome assembly GCF_005887615.1 of Sulfitobacter sabulilitoris. GTDB lineage: Bacteria > Pseudomonadota > Alphaproteobacteria > Rhodobacterales > Rhodobacteraceae > Sulfitobacter_E > Sulfitobacter_E sabulilitoris. The sequence continues at coordinate 468 of NZ_VANS01000011.1, read as the reverse complement.
GTGCGAACTTCACCATGCAGTTCGACCATTACGAGCCTGTTCCGCAGAACATCTCGGACGAGATCCAGGCGAAATTCGCATAATCGGGATGGCGGGGTGTGCCCCCGCCCTACCCAATCCGTAGGGTGGGCTGACGTCCGCCATCCAAACAAAAAATCAAGGAGGCCATCATGGCTAAGGCAAAGTTTGAACGCAATAAACCGCACGTGAACATCGGCACGATCGGTCACGTTGACCACGGCAAGACGACGCTGACGGCGGCGATCACCAAGTATTTCGGCGACTTCCGCGCCTATGACCAGATCGACGGCGCGCCCGAGGAGAAGGCCCGCGGGATCACGATCTCGACCGCGCACGTGGAGTACGAGACCGAGGCGCGTCACTATGCGCACGTCGACTGCCCCGGCCACGCCGACTACGTCAAGAACATGATCACCGGTGCGGCGCAGATGGACGGCGCGATCCTGG
>NZ_VANS01000010.1 GCF_005887615.1 Sulfitobacter sabulilitoris | reverse complement strand
AAAACATGGCCAGCCCGACCGTCACCACTGTGATCAGCGCCATCAATCCGAATGCCTCGGGAAACAGCAGGCGCGTCAGGATCAGGTTGGCGGCCAGCCGCATCGCCTGCGACCCCCCGTAGCCGAGGATGATGAAGGACGAAGAGCGGGCAACACGCGCCATCAGCCGGTTGCCGGTCCATACGGATGCGCCGGTGGTCATCGCGGTGTCGTTCTCCTGTTCATCGCTTCCGGGCAATCTAGTCGGTAGGGCACCGGCCTTCTAGCGCTTATATCCACCTGTGGCACGGTCGGGGGTTTGCGCCCTTCCCATGATCCGGCGCGCTGGATACAAAGGGCGGAAGCTTTGTCCCCGTTAGGTATTGTCCTTGAAAATCGCGTATGTCCTGAACACCTATCCGCAGCCCTCGCACAGTTTTATCCGCCGCGAGATCCGCGCGCTCGAACGTCGGGGCGTGGATGTCAGCCGCATCGCGATGCGACGCCCCGGCGATCCGCTGGTCGATGATCAGGACCGCGCCGAAGAAGCCCGCACCGACTATGTGCTGGAACAGGGGGCCCTGGCGCTTTTCATGGCGGTTCAGGTCTGCCTGATCCGCGCGCCGCGTCGATGGCTGCGTGCACTGGCGATGGCGTGGCGGGTCGGGGCCCGGTCGCAGGTCGGTGTGCTGCGGCACCTGGTGTATTTCGCCGAAGGCTGCGCGGTGGCCAACCGCTGCGCCGCTCGGGGCATCACGCATCTGCATGCGCATTTCGGGACGAACGCCACCACGGTCGCGATGCTGGCGCATGCGCTCGGGGCCCCATGCTACAGCTTTACCGTGCACGGTCCCGAGGAATTCGACGCTCCCCGCGCGCTGTCGCTTGGCGACAAGGTGCACAACGCGGCGTTCGCCATCGCGATCAGCCAGTTCGGCCGCAGCCAGATCTATCGCTGGGCCGCGTTCGAGGATTGGGACAAGGTGCATGTGGTGCATTGCGGCATCGATCCGGAGGCGTTTCCGGATCCGCCACCCCTGTCCGATGGTCCCCGCCGCCTTGTCGCGATCGGCCGCTTCGTCGAGCAGAAGGGCCACATGCTGCTGGTGCGGGCGATGGCGCAGGTGATCGCGCAGGCGCCCCAGTGCCATCTGACCCTGATCGGCGAGGGCGCGATGCGCGGCGCGATCGAAGCGGCGATCGCCGATCTCGGGCTTGGAGGAAACATCACGCTGACCGGCTGGGTCGATGAGCGCCGCGTGCGCGCCGAGATCGGCCAGGCGCACGGGCTGGTGATGCCCAGCTTTGCCGAAGGTCTGCCGATGGTCGTGATGGAGGCCATGGCCGCCGCCCGACCGGTGATCAGCACCGCCATCGCCGGCACGCCGGAGCTGGTGCAGGAGGGCGAGACCGGCTGGCTGGTGCCGGCGGGTGACACGGATGCCTTGGCGCGTGCGATCCTGTCGCTCGACAGGACCCCGACCGACAGCCTGACCGAAATGGGGCGCTCGGGGCGCGCGCGCGTTCTGGCCCGGCATGATGTGACAATCGAAGCCGCCAAGCTGGCACGCCTGTTCGCCGATGCCTCAGCGCCCGCGCGCCCATCTGACGGCTGACCCCTTGGGCAGGGCACGCACCACCAGCGCCACCGCCGCGTAGATGCCAAACCCCAACGGATCGCTCAGACCGGCGCGAATAACCCGGGCGCGCCGGTCCGGCAAAGTGTCGTCATTGGCCACAAGGTGCGGATACATCTTCCGGATCTCCTGCACGCCCGCATCCTGCCTGCGGCGCACGCGCACCAGGTTTCCGAACCCTTCGACCATTGGCCACCGGTAGCGCGCGGCGACGCGGATACGCTCGTCGGGCGCAAAATGCAGCCGCACAAAGGTATCGTCGGAAATAATATCGGGAAACGCGCCCCACCGCGCCCGGCCGCTTGCGTTTACCGCGAAGATCCCAAACCCCGGAACACCTTGGGTGACAAAGGGCAGGCGCTGCCAAAATCTACCATAGCGGGCGGTAATCCGACTGTGGGCGGGCGAAATTTCGGGCGTTCCTCCTGCAAATTTGGGCATCGGCAGGTCAAGCGACTTTATCAGCGCGCCGATCAACGCCCGGTCCACTGTCACGTCGGCGTCCAGATAAATCCGCGTGCCGCCCTGTGCCACCGCATCGCCCGCGTTCAACGCCGCCAGTTTGCCGCCGTCCACCAGATCCAGCACCCGGAACGGCCAGCCACGCGCTTGAGCGGTCTCCGACTGTGCAAGGGCCCGCGCGGCGGTCCCGTCGGTGCAGCCGTTGGCGACGACGATCACTTCGACCCCCTGTGCAACCGGGTCCGACGCCAGCAGCGCCCGCAGGCAGGCGTCGATGTATCCGGCCTCGTTATGGGCCGGCAGGATGATGCTGGCGGCGATGTCGGTCATTGATCCGCCACCAGGGCATCCCAGCGCGGATTGGCGTCATCCAGATGCCGCAACGCGCCCCAACTGCCCCATTTGTTCGGCGCGTACACGTCCGAATACGCGGTAAACAGCCCCCCGCCCAGATCGTGCCAGCCACGCAAGAGCCGGGCGTACAGCGCGCCCATCTCTTCGCTGTAGTTGAACTGGGTGAAGAATGCGGTCATTTCCGCGTCATCCACCGTCGGGCCGATGCCGACGACATGGCTGCCGCCCTCGTACATCACCAGATCAAGCCCCCGCGACCGCGCAACCTCGGCGTGGTAGGGCAAAGTCCGGCCCAGCAGGTCTGCCAGCGTATCGGTGATATCGCCGCTGACGGCACCGTCTTGCAATTCGTTCCCCGCGCGCCGGTTCGCAAGGTCGTAGCGATGCGCCGCGACATGGGCGTCGCGCGCCTGTCCGGTCAATCCCAGTGCTCCGGCCTCTGCAACCGCCGCCGCAAGGCTGTCCGCGATCCACTCCCGCACGATCGGGCGACGCTCTTGCAGGCCCAGCACCCCGCCGAAATACCCCGTCACCGCATAGGCGTCGAACATGCTCGCGGGGGCGGCGGCACGGCCCGGCGCGTTCTCCTGCCACAGAGGCGCGTCCAAGATCCCCTGCTCCAGCCCCAGCCATCCCGTCTGGGTCGAGATGACGTTCGCCAGCCGCGTTTCGGGTTCGTCGGCGAATACTTCCGACCAGATCCGCGCCACCTGCGTTGCTCGCATGCCGTAGTATTGCGTGCCGGTGTCGCGTTGGTTCCACAGCGCCGTGGCTTGCGCATCGGCCCATTTCGCCTGCGCGAATTGCCAGTTCCAGACCTCGTTCGAGAATTCGACATAAGCCGTCAGCGACGGATCGAGCGTATCGCGCACCGTTTCGGCAAAGCGGGTGACGTAATCGTCATCCGCCAGATGCGGCATGTTGAACCATGCATGTCGCCCCGTCCGATTTGCCAGCGCGATCAGCACCTCGACCGGAACGCCGTGCCGCGCATAGGTGTAATCGTCGGGGCGGGGCCGGTTGTCCCACCGGGATTGGGTGGACTCGTTCGTGGCCATCCAATCCATGAACCGCAGCGTGTCAAACCCGCCGATCCGCGCGATCCAGTCGGGGTTGAACAGCATTCCGTCCCGCGCCAGTGCCGCGTGGTCGGCCCGTACCACGGTAATTTCGCGCACGGGATCGTCGGGGTTTGTGCGCTGAATGCGGATGTCCACGCCGCCGGGCCCCGGCGTGAAATCGAAACTCACCGTGCCCGCGCCATAGCGTTTGCCCTGCGCGCGGCCGCCGACCTCGACGATGCCGTCACCTTTGAACCGCAGCACGTAGCGCCCGGTCAGCGATTGCGCCTGCGGGGGCAGGTCGGTCAGGATCAGCGTGCCGATACTGGCCAGATCGGGCGGCATCGACCTTGGCCACCCCTGTGCATCCAGAACTCCGGCGCGCGCCAGGTCGTCATGGTCCCATCCGCCCCATTGCCTGGGCAGATGCCCGATCCACGGCCGGGCCGTCTTCATCACGTCGATGAACGGCTGCTGAACGCTCCAGTCCGTGACGGCGGCAAGGCCCATCCCCACACGCGGATCGCCGGGGCGGGCCACGGCTGGGGCCGCCTGCTCTGTTCGGGCCTTGATCCGTGCGGGCGGCGTATTCTGCGGCGGCGCCGGGTGCGCCGCCCCACCCGGTGGCCCGATGGCGGGATCGAACGCTTGAACCACCTCCCACGCGATCGCTTGCAGGCGCGCGGCCAGGGCCGCATCCGGCCCATCAAAGGACCGCCCCCAGCGATCCGACAGCGCATGCGGCAGGCCGAGGGGGCTTTGACCGCTCAACACCGCGTATTCGACCATCGCGACGAAATAATGCCCGATCGCATTGGGGTGGATATCGTCGGAAAAGACATCCTCGATCCGGTCCAGCCCGGCGACATCCCCCGCCGCGATCAGGTCAAGCAGCCGCGCCATCGCCTGCCCCGCCGGGATGATCCGCATCCCCGGCACCGCCTGCGCGATACCCTGCCAGTCGGGCAGAGCCAGGTCCAGCCGGTCGCGCCACGCCTTGTCATCGCCGTCGTCGTATTCCACCTCCACGCCCGTTCCGCTCGACAGGCTGTGCCAGGTCTCGAGCAGGTAGATCCGCGCCTTCGGATTGGTGCCGCGCGCCAGGTCGGCCCAGCGTTTCGCATAGGCGGCGCTCTCGCTCCATGTGGTGTGATTGCGCAGCGGGATCGCCTCGGTCAGGATCAGCGCATCGACCGGGGCCTCGGCCATCAGCGCGCGGGCATCGACACCTTCGGCGCTGGCCGCAGTGTCCCAGTTATAGCGCAACGGCGCGCCGTTGATGATCTGCGCGTGCACCTCGGCCTCCGCCCCGGCGTGGCGCAGCAACTGGTCCAGCATGTCCGGGTTGGCCGTGCCGATCAGGCTGTGACCAACGAACAGGACCGTGCCCAGCATCGACAGCCCGCTCATCGCGCCACCCCGGTCTGCGGCATGCCGGTCACGACCTCCCAGACGGCCTCTTGCATCCATTGCGCGGCAACCGGGCCCGGTGCGGCGGCGGCCGTGCCGTCGGCGCGGCGCAACTGCCGCGCGGCCCCGACCGGCGTGCGATGGTACAACACCGCGAAATGCGTCAGCGCCACAAGGTATGCCCCCAGGTCGTTCAGATGGATCGTGTCCGGGGTGCCCTCGCCCGTGCGGGCGAAGAGGTCATGACGGTCGCGCAGCCCGTCGATGCCGCCCGCGTCTTCCAGTCGGCGGATGAAACGGGCCATCACCTGCCCGGCGGGGATGATGTGAATGGGCCGGTCGGCAGCCAGATCGCCCAGCACGGGCAACACGATCTCGCCCAGCCAATGCTCCGGCAGATCGGCGTCGATCCGCGCCAGCCAGCCCGCCGGATCATCGGTGCGGTGCCATGTCTCGTATAGGTAGATCCGCGCCGAAGGGTTCGCCGCCCAGGCCGCCCCCGCCCATGTCGCAAGGTAGCGGGGACTGTCATGATAGGCGATGGCATCGCGGATTTCGACCATTTCGGTCAACACCAGCGCGTCGTAGTCGCCCGAGGCCACGGCACCGCGCGCCGGGCGATATCGGGGGTGGTCGTTTTCCTCGTCAAAGCCGGTGATCGGCACGCCGGTCTCCCAATGTGCGCGCAGCGGCGTACCCCAGCCCAACTGACTGTCATAGCGATGACCCGCGCCGGCAAGCTGTGCCAGCATTGCTGGCATATCCCGTCCCACCAGCGAATGGCCAAGGTGATAGACCCGCAGGGCCCGGCCCGGCGGTTGCAGCGGCTGCCGCGACAGATCCTGCGCGCGCTGCATGTCGCGTCGCCACCCCCGGGCAAACCACGCCCCCACAAGCGCAAGTGGCAGCACCGTCAGAAAGGACCGGCGGATCAAGGGCGCCACGGGGATCCTCCGTTCGCCATGGCACCACGGTCCGCGCCGGGCGGCAAGATCATGCCCGCGAGGATCAGCCCGCCGCCCCGGGCAAAGCGCCCGCCCAGCACATGGTCTTTGCCGAACGGCCCGGTCGGTGCGGTGAAACGCGCGGCGAATGTGCCGCCCACCAGATCGGGTGTGACCTCCAGGCGGTCGAAGTCGATGATTTCGCGGCTCAGGGGATACTGGCATTTATAGGCGGCTTCCTTGATGCAAAACAGAAGCTTTGCCATCCTTCCCCGCTGCGCCACCGGAAGGGCGGACAGCCGGTCCCGCTCGGGCGGGGTGCAGATTGCGGGCCAAAGCTCGGGTTCCAGCGGGGTGTCGGGCTCGATATCCACCCCAAGCGAAACCGCATCCCCGACCAGCGCCAGCACGGCGATGCAGGCCATGTCGCAATGCGAAATGCTGCCCGTCGTGCCGGGTGGCCAGACCGGCGCGCGGTCATGCCCCTGCGGAACGGCCGCAGCGGGCAGGTCCAGCGCCCGCATCGCACGGCGCACGGCGGCCCGCCCCGCCGCGAATTCGCGCCGGCGCTTGGGGCGTGCCGTCGCAATGGCCAGGGATTCATCCGGCCAAAGACCGGGATATTCGCTGCGCGGATCCGTCATCGCGACGGCACAGCGGCGACTGAAGACACCTCGCGCCATGTCCAGCATCAAAGCTTCGGCATCCGGATCCACGCTCACCCCGTTCTGGCTCGGCCGCGATCCGCACGCATCGCACGGCGCTTTGACATCGTTTCGATCCGCTCGCTTGTGTCGGGCACCGTCACCGACGGTGCGCGCCCCTTGTCGTCGCTCACATGCGACGCCAGCGCATCGAGCCGGGGAAACCGGAAGATGTCGGTGATCGACAAGGCCTTCGCCCCCAGTTCGGCGCGGATGTCACGGTGCGCCTGCACCGCCAGCAGCGAATGCCCCCCCAGCGCAAAGAAGTTGTCTTGCGGTCGCACGCCCTGCACGCCGAGGATCCGTTCCCAGATCCTGGCGATGGCGGCCTGCGTGTCGGTGACCGGGGGCTGGTCTCCGGACGGGGTGCCGGCCTGCGCGGGCGGTTTGGGATCGGGCAACGCCTTGCGGTCGATCTTCTTGTTGGGCGTCAGCGGAAAGCTCTCCAGCGTCACGATCCGGGCGGGCACCATGATATCGGGCAGATCGCGCGCCAGCTCGGCGCGCAGGGTGTCTTCGGTCACCGGGGCACGGGCGGTGACATAGCCCACAAGCTGCGTGTCGCGCGCGGCGTCACCCGCCCTGTCACGGGCGCAGACAACCGCCTGGTCCACGCCTGCAATCGCCGCCAGCCGCGCTTCGATCTCGCCCAGTTCGATCCGGTGGCCGCGGATCTTGACCTGATGGTCCGTGCGGCCCAGAAACTCCAGCCGGCCCTCTTCGGTCCAGCGGACCAGATCGCCGGTGCGGTACAGCATCCGGCCGCTGCCGTGGGTGTCGGGCACGAACCGCTCGGCCGTCGTGTCGGCCCGGTTCCAATAGCCGCGCGTCACCCCTGCCCCGCCGATCAGCAATTCCCCCGCAATGCCCACCGGAACCGGCGCGCCCGCATCGGTCACCACGTAGACCTGCGTGTTGGCGATGGGTGTACCGATCGCCGCGGGTGTCCGCGCCGGCGCGTCCAGCACATGGGTCGTGGACCAGATCGTCGTTTCGGTCGGCCCGTACATGTTCTGCACCCGCCCCCGGCAGGCCGCGCGCAAGCCATCGGCCAGAGGACCGGGCAGCGCCTCGCCCCCGATCATCAAGTCCTCGATACGCGCCAGAGAACCGCGCGCCACATCGTTGGTGACTAGCATCTGCGCCATGCTGGGTGTGCATTGCAGGTGGGTGACACCATGCCGCGCGATCTGCGCCGCGATCGAGAAATCGTCCGCCGCGGGCGCGGTTGCGGTATTGGCACGGCGCAACACCTCTGCCAGCGGCGTCAGCCCCGCCATGACCGTAACGGTCGCGATGCCATAATCGATCAGGCAGGCGATCTCGGTCACTCCGATCCGCTTGAGCGCCTCGGCCCGCGCCACACCGTCCTCCACCGTGCCGAACATGCCGCTGTCGTTGAAATACCGCTCGAATGCGAAATCCAGAATCGCATCCATCTCCTCTTCGTCCAACGATCCCAGATCGACGTCGAACGGGTTGGTCACGCCCTGGGGCTTCTTGAATGCCGGAAACGCCCAGGCGTATTGCTTGATCAGCCCGGCGGCAGAGCGCAGGTAATCCTTCATCGGACCGCGCGCGACGCGGGCGGCGTCTTCGCGGGTCTCGGCCAGATAGGTGTGCAGCATCACGGTCACGGCATGGTCCGCCGGGTCGTGGCCCGCCGCGCGCAGGGCCTCGTGGTAAATGCCGATCTTGCCCGCGACCTCGTCGATGCTCTGACCCAGCAGATGCGTCAGCACGTTCGCCCCGATCTGTCCCGCCTCGCGCCAGGTCTCGGGGTTGCCCGCCGTCGTCACCCAGATGGGCAGCTCGCGCGACACCGGGCGCGGTTGCGTGACCACCTCGAACGGGGTGCCGTCGCGGGTAGGAAACGCCACGCTGTCGCCCCGCCACAGGGCGCGCAACTGGTCGATGGCAGCATACATCGCGGGCTTGTTGGCGGGGGGCGTGTTTTCGGGGCGCAGCACGAAATCGTCGGGCTGCCAGCCGCTGGCGATGGCGATGCCCGCGCGCCCATCGGTCAGATTGTCGATCACCGCCCATTCCTCGGCGATGCGGGCGGGATGGTGTAACGGCGCCACGCAACTGCCCGCGCGCACCGACAGGTTCTGCGTCACCGCGGCCACTGCGGCCCCGGTGACCGACGGGTTCGGATAGGGCCCTCCGAACGCGTGAAAATGCCGCTCCGGTGTCCAGACGGCATTGAATCCGTGCCTGTCTGCGAATTTTGCCCCTTCGAGCAGCAGTTCGTATTTCTTCGGGCCGACGCCGTCGTCATTGCCCCAGTAGAACAGGTTGAAGTCGATCCGCGCGTCCGACACAAGCTGTCCGCCCTCGCCCGCCACAAGCGTGCGGCTGTCATCGCCCGACAGCACCAGCTTGAACCCGCGCGCCAGCGTATAGAAAAGCTCAAGCACGGAGATATCGAACGACAGGGACGTGACGGCCAGCCAGACCCCCGGCGGGTCATGGGATATCCGGTCGTCCATCCCGGCAAAGAAATTGGCGACATTGCCATGCTCGACCATCACCCCTTTGGGCGTGCCCGTCGATCCCGAGGTATAGATCAGATAGGCCAGATCACCCGCGTCCGGCCCGTCGGGCAGGTTCGTCGCGGGGGCATCGGCGACGCGGGGGTCGGTATCAAGGGCGATCACCTGCGCGCCATGCCGGGGCAGTTGCGCGCGCAGGGCGTCCTGCACCACCAGGATCGGCGCGGCGCTGTCGGCGATGTAATGCGCGATCCGGTCCGCCGGATAGGCCGGGTCCAGCGGCACATAGGCGCTGCCCGCCTTGAGGATCGCAAGCGCACCGATCAGCAGGTCTGGCCCCCGCGCGGCCATCAGCCCCACGGGCACATCGCGCCCTGCCCCCATGTCGCGCAGCACATGCGCCAGCCGGTTGGCCCGCGCATTCAGGTCGCCATAGCTTATCGTATCGCGTTCGAACACCAGCGCGGGCGCGTCGGCGCTGCGCGCCACCTGCGCCTCGAACGCCGCCGGGATCGTCCGCTCGGGGCTCGGGGCACGCTCCGTGGCATTCCAATCGCGCAGCACAAGGCGGCGTTCGGCCTCCGGCATCACGGGAATATCGCTCAGCGCGGTTTCGGGCGCGGTCATCGCGGACCAGACCAGCAGCAGCCGCGCCACCAGCAGATCAAGGGCCGCCCCGGAAAGCGCAGCTGCATCGTAATGCAGCGTCGCGGTTGCGCCATCCTCGTCCAGATCGATGCTCAGCACGGTGCCCGCGACCGGCTTGCCGGTGCCAAGGCTCACCCCCAGGGGCGGCGTCCGGACCTCGGCCAGGGCCGGGTCGCGCAGCATCAGATCGCGCGCGAACCCCGGTCGCTTGGCCACATCGGCGCGCTGTCGCGCAACATCGGCAACAAGATCCGCAACCCGTGCGTGACCCGCGCGCAACTGCATCGGCAACCATGCGCTGACGTATGGCCAGGCGCGCTCCGGGCGCTCAAGCCGGGTGTCGCAATAGGCCAGGTCGGCCACGTCCTCGCCCGAACCGCGCAGCGCCCAAAGCATGACACCCGACAGGGCGGCATCGGTCGCAAGACCGTCGGGCAACCCGATCTGCCGCGTGGCACCGGCGCCGGCCTCGCCCGCGCGCTTTGCCATCGGGACGGTCGCGGGCATCATCGATCGCAGCCGGTCGCGCCAGTAGGCGTCGCCGGCGATCACATCGCGCAGCGCGGCGTTCAGGCCGGTGTCCGGCCCTTCCAACACATCGCCCGCGCGGACCAAGGCCGTCACATCGACCGGCGCGCCCGACAGGTCGGTCAGACCGCCAAGGGCAATGGACCGTGTCGCCGTTGCGACCTGCAGGCGATCGGCGGCAACCCCGGTCACGGTGCCGGGGGCCGCATCGCCCGCCACCGCCTGAATATCGCAGGATCCGACGCGCAAGACCCGGTCCCCGAGGGTGATCTTGGGCACCGCAAGCGGGTTCCAATATCCGCCGAAATCCAGACCCCGCACCAGCGCTGACAGCCGCGCCGCAGGCAGACCGAAATCCAGATGCCCCAAGCCTTCGGGCCGGTCGCCTTTCGCGAAATACCGCCGCTGGCCCAGATCCTGCGCGCGCCGTTCGGGCATGCCCGCCTCGATCTGCGGAACAAGTCCGGCAAAGCAATCGATCGCCGCCGCATAGCACTTGGAATTCAGCGTAAAGGCCGTGTCGTCGGGGGCGATGTCCAGCGCCTGCTGGGCCACGATGTCGCCGGTGTCGATCCCCGCCTCCAGCATGTGCCAGGTCACACCATACCGTGTCTCTCCGCGCATAAGGGCCCAGGCGGGCGTGTTCAGCCCGGCATAGCCCGGCAGGGGGCCGTCGTGGAAGTTGATCGCCCCCACCCGTGGCAGCGCCAGAACCGCATCGGGCAAAAGCGCAAGGTTGGCGATGCTCAACAGCCAGTCGAAGGCACCCAGATCGGCGCGCAGCAGGTCATCCGCGCTGTCCAGCAACGCGATGCCCCTGCCCCGCGCCCAGGCCGCGATATCGCGGTCGGTCGCGATCACGGCCGCAATGCGGTTTCCCCGCTCCAGCAAGAGATCGCCGCATCCGATCAGCAGGGATTCCTGACCGATCAGAACACAGGACATGGCAGGAGTCGTGCGGGGGGGCTGCGTCATGGCTGGCTCGCTTCCGGTTGGGGCTTGGGCGGCGGCACGCACGGGTGTCGGCGCGTCATCGCCCGAATGTCATGGCGCATCAGGTCGCGCAGAAAACGGTCCGGATCGCGCTGTGGCTTGCCTTGCAGCAGCCGGCGCAAGCGATAGACCGCGCCGCCCGACAGATGCGCAAGCGTCGCCGCGGCCGCGTAAAGCCTGCCGTGGTTCTTGGTGAAATAATGCCACCGCGACCCGAACCAATAGCCGGGCATCCGCGTCCAGGTCTTCATGCCGGTGGACACCGACCCGATGTGCACGATCCGGCTTTGCGGCACGTACCAGGTCTGCCATCCGGCGCGCGCGCCGCGCAGGCACAGGTCGGTTTCCTCGAAATACAAAAAGAACGTTTCGTCGAACAGCCCGATCTCGCACAGCATGTCGCCCCGCATCATCACGCTGGCGCCCGCCACCCAATCGACGCGGCGCGCCTTTTTCGGGATCGGCATCGCGACGATGGACCGGCTGAACAGACGCGACAGGAGTCCGGTGCGCGCCGCCGCCTCGATCTCGCCGGTGATGGAGGGGAAGCGAAACGCGGTGCGATGCGGCGCGTCGTCCTCGCCGCGCACTGCGCTGCCCGCGAACCCGGCCTCGGGGTGCGATTGCAGGTGGTCCAGCAGGGCCGCGATACAACCGCGATCGGCAAAGGCGTCGGAATTGACGATATAGACGTAATCGGGCGCGTCGCCGTTGCCCAGACCTGCGCGGATACCGATGTTGTTGCCCGCCCCAAAGCCGCCATTGCGCGCCGATGCGATGACCCGCACGCCTGCGGTCTTGTCCCAACCGCGCGCCACGACGGCATCGCGCAGGATATCGGCCGATCCGTCGCCCGACGCATTGTCCACGATCACCATCTCGGCGCGCAGGCCCGCCATGTCAGACAGCGCAGCCTCGGCGGCGCGCAGGGTCATCTGCGGCGTCTTGTAGTTCAGGACCACGCACAGCAGGCTGGGATCGGTCGCCATCGCCCTACTCCGCCGCCGTCGCATCGGACCAGTGGCCCAATCCGGCGGGCGTCAGCGCATGGTCGATGACGTCGCGCAGCGCCTGCGCCAGAACGGCGACATTCGGCGACAGCACCATGCTGTCATGATCGCCCGGGACTTCGATCACCGCGAGCTTGGGCGCGAATTGCGTCCAGTCGTTGTCCGGCAGCACGTATTCCCGCGCGGCACTGACCCACGCACCGCCCGACACCCGCCAATGCCGGTCCAGCGGCGGGCGGAACAGTGTCATGTCGCCGGGCCAGGGGGCGACGTCATATTCCGCCACCGCCGCGCGGAACGCCGCTTCGATCTTGTCGTTGTTGAACGCATCGGTCGGCGCGGCGATGCCCTTTGCGGCACGGTGCCGTTTCGCCCTTTCCCAGGCCCAGCGATCCCGCGCCCAGTCGATCAGATAGCGCGGCCCCTTGCGGCGCAGCTCTGCCAGCTTGATGAGCGCCTTGTCGCGCCGCATCAGCGACGGGCGCACCGGCAAGGGCGTGTCCAGCAGCGCCAGCACCGGCACATCCTGGCCTTGGGCGCGCAATTGCTGCGCCATCTCGTAGGCGGTGATGCCCCCGCCCGAGAAACCCGACAGCAGATAGGGGCCGTCGGGCTGCACCATGCGGATCTCGGCCAGGTAATCCGCCGCTGCATCCGCAATGGTCAAGTGCGGCTCCGCAGTTCCGATCAGGCCGCGCGCCTGCACACCGTAGACTGCGCGGTCGCGTCCGATCGCCTGCGCCAGATGCCGCAGGTTCAGAACGTTGCCGAACATTCCCGCAACGATGAACAAGGGGGCCGCACGCGTGTCGTTGCCGGGGTGCAGCAGGACCAGATGATCGAACCCTGGCGCGGCGCCACGGTCCGGCGTCGGCGCCTGCTCATCCCCTGTGGCTGCCGCATCCGGTGCGATCAGCGCCGCCAGCTTTTCGATCGTCGGCGCCTCGAACAGGACCGAGATCGGGAACTGCCGGTCGTAGGTCCGCTTGATATTGGCGAACAGCCGCACGGCGATCAGCGAATGACCGCCCAGATCGAAAAAACTGTCCTCGACCCCCACCTGATTGACCCCCAGCAGGGTCTGCCACATCTCCGCCAGCTCGGTCTCAAGCCGGGTGCGCGGCGCGACATAGGATCCGTCCAGATCCGGACGGTCAAAGGTCTGGCCCGGCGCGGTCGCGGGCCCGGCGGGGCGGTTGGCCTGCGCGATCAGACCGGGCAGGTCCATCGACGACACCACCACATGCGCGCGTCCAAGGCCAAGCGCGCGGCGCAGGGCCTCCGGGCCCTCGGCCGGGCGGATACCCTGCGACACGGCATAGGCCAGCCGGTCCTGATCGGGGGTGTGGGGTGTGGCGCCGGGCGCACCATCGAACGACACGTCGCGCGGATCAATCGCGGCCGGTGCGCCGAAACCTCCCTCCAGCCTCTGGATGGTAAAGCCCGTCACCTCGACCAGAACGCGGCCATCCGGATCGCTGATCGTCACATCGAAGCGGGCCATGCCGTGGTCGGGGTCGCTCTCCGGATCCAGCCGCACCCAGGACACGACATCCGGCGGCAGCGCGGCATGCACCGTGACCGTGCCATAAGACAGCGGCACCCACAGATCCGCCGCGGCGTAGCCATCGATCAGATGCATCGCCCAGCCCGTCGCCAGATCCATCAGACCGGGATGCAGCAGATACCCCGCGCTCGCCGTGCCGCGCAGATCCTGCGGCACCGCCAGATGCGCCAACCCTTCGCCGTCGCCAAGGGCGGTGTCGCGCAACACATGCCACTGCGGCCCGAAGGTCAGATGCGCCTCCTGCGGCGAGGCAAGGCGCTGCGCGGCGGTTCCGGACGCCCGCGTCCCGCAACCCGCGCCGATCGCGGCAAGGTCGAGCGGTGCGGGCGGCGCCAGCGCATCCTCCAGCACGATCCGCGCCAGTGCGTTCAGGACGAACCCCTCGCGCCCCTCTTGCGAGGTATCGCTGCGCACCTCGGCGTCATACCCGTCCGCGCTGGGGCGCAACAGAACGCGCAGCTTGCGCGCAGTCCCGTCCGGCGCATTCAGCGGTCGCAGGAAATACAGATCGCGCAGGCACGCACCGGCCAGCGAATGACCCCGGACCGCCAGCGCCTCGGCCAGCACCTCGATGAACCCGGTGCCGGGCAGCAGGGCATCGCCGCGTGCCGTGCGGTGCTGATCCAGCACCCAATGCGTGTCGGTCGACAGCGTCGTTTCCGCCACCAGCGTACCATCCGCGTCGATGCCGATCCGGTCGATCAGCGGCATATCGCGGTCCGCCGCCACGGGGTCAAGCGCAAGGGGCGCATCGCGGGCAATCGCCTCCGCCGCCATGCCGACCTCGGCCCAGACGCCCCAGTTGACCGCCACCACACGGGTCGCCCCGCCCGCCCGCGACGCGGCAAAGGCGTTCAGGTAGTCATTCGCGGCGACATAGTCGCACTGCCCGGCGGGCCGCGTCGCCGTGCTGCTGGACGCGAACAGAACCAGCAGGTCGATCGCGCCATCCGGCAACAGCGCGTCAAGCACCCGCACCCCCTGCACCTTGGGTGCAAGAACCTGTGCGATCGTCGCGTCGGTCTTGGTCATCAGCGGCGCGTCGTCGATCACGCCGGCGGCATGGATCACGCCGGTCAGCCCGCCAAAGGCGTCGTCGATGTCGTCGATCACGCGGCGCATCTGCGCCAGGTTGCAGATATCCCCGGCCGCCACCATCACACGCCCGCCTGCCGCCTCCAGCCGCTGCACCGCGGCGATGCGCGCCGCCGTCCGGTCGCCCGCGCCGTGCCGCGCCAGATACCCCGACCAGGCCGCGCGCGGCGGCAGCGGATCGCGCGACAGCAACACCACATTGGCTGACGCGGTTTCGACCAGGTCCTGCGCCACGCGCAGCCCGATCCCGCCAAAGCCGCCCGTGACCAGGTAGGTGCCCCCATGGGTGTAGGGCCCGGGATCGGTGGCGGCCTCCAGCGCTTCGGGCGCATAGCCTTTTTCAAACCGCCGCGCCCCGCGATAAGCCGCGACGGTATTCGCGGGATCGGCCAAAACGTCCTCCAACAGCCGGTCGGTCAAGGCGCGCATGTCGTCCGGCCGACCGTCCTTGGCCGACCGCCCGGTCAGACGCGCCAAACCCGCGCGCGGGGCCTTGTCCGCCTCGGGCAATTCGATATCCAGCGACGCGGCCGTCATGCCCGGAAATTCACGCGGCAGCATACCGAGCGGGCCGCTGATCATCGCCTTTTCGGGATAGGGCAACGGCTCGCCGCGCACCTGTGCCGCGCCGTTGGTCACCACGGTCAGATGGCAACCGTCGCCCCATCCCTGATCACCCAAGGCCTGCGCCAGCGACACCAGACCGTACAGCCCCTGCTCCAGATTGCGGTCGAAAAGGCTGCTGCCGGGGCGAAACGTTTCGCCTCCGGTCACCAGCCAAAGATGGACGATGCGCGACGGCACGAACCCCTTGTCCGCGAGGTCGCGCATCAAGGCGTCGTACCCGGCGCGCATCTGTTCGGGCGCCAGCGTGTAATGCCCCGCCGACACCTGCGCGAAACCATCGCCCGCGCGGACCTGCACCACCGCGTGCCCCAGACCGCGCAGCCGGTCGCACAGCGACTGGCCCAGACCGTCGGCATCCGTAAAGATCAGCCAGCGTTGGCGCGGCGCATCGGCCAGATCCCCCGCGACGTCGATGGCCCCCTCGGGCAGGCGCGGCCTCCAGACCGGGCGGTAGCCCCAGCAGCCGATATCGTCGCGGTGCTCCAGATCGGGCGCGGCCTTTTGCGCGGTGCCTGTGTTCGCCTCGATGAAATAGCGGCTGCGCTGAAACGCATAGGTCGGCAGCGGCACCCGCTGGCGCCTGCCCTCGCCCCAGACCTGCGGCCAATCGGCCTCCACTCCCGTGGCCCAAAGCCGCCCGATCACGCCAAAGAAGTACATATCGTCCGCGATGTCCTGATCGGGATGCCTGAGCGCGCTCAGCACCTGCCCCGCGTTGACCGCGCCGTGCATCTGCGCCAGCGCGCTCAGCGCCTTGCCCGGCCCGACCTCGAGATAGACGTGATCGCGCCGCCGGCTCAGGTGGTCGATGCAATCGGCAAACCGGACCGTTTGGCGCAACTGCTCGACCCAATAATCGGGATCGGTTGCCTGCCGGGCCGTCAATTCGACCCCCGTGCGGTTGGAGATCAGCGGCAGCGTCGGCGCGTTCAGGGTCACGCCGGACAGGAACGCGCGATAGTCGGAAAGGATCGGGTCGAGCATGCGCGAATGCGCCGCGATGTCGATGGGAATGCGCTGACAGTCGATATCGCGCGCGGCAAGCGTGGCGGCAAGCCGGTCGAGGGCGGCCTGCGGGCCCGACACGGCGGTCAGCAGCGGCCCGTTCAGGCCGGCAATGTCCAGATCGCCGCCGATCAACGGCTCAAGCTCCGACAGGGGCAAGGGCACGCTCAGCATTCCGCCGGCGGGCACCGTGTCAAAAAGCCGCCCGCGCAGCAGCACCAGGTCGATGCAATCCTCGAATCCGATCACACCGGCCAGACAGGCGGCGGTGTTCTCGCCCATGCTGTGACCGACCAGCGCCGCGGGCCGCACACCCCAGGATTGCCAAAGCTGCGCCAGCGCATATTCGACGATCATGATCAGCGGCAGCTGCACCGACGGTTTTTGCAACGTGGCTTCCGCGGCGGCGCGGTCCTCGGGCGCGGGCAGCCAGAGCGCGCGAATGTCATAATCAAGCTGCGGCTCGAGGTGATCCAGCCCCCGGTCCATCCACTCCGCGAACACCGGTTCGGTTTCGTACAGATCCCGCGCCATGCCGGGATATTGCGCTCCTCCGCCGGGGAACATGAACACCACGCCGGGCGCTTCGCCGACGACGTCATGGGTGAACACGCGGCGGCCGTCGCCCTGCTCCAGCAGGTGCGCGGCCTCGGCGTGGGTTTCGGCCACGACGACCCGGCGTTTTTCAAACCCGCGGCGACCGTTCTTAAGGGTAAAGGCCACGTCGGCCAGCGGCGGGGCAGGAGTGCGGCGCAGATGCGCGGCAAGTGCTGCGCTGTTGGCGTCAAGCGCCGCGCGGCTGCGCCCTGACAGGCACAGGATGTGAAACGGAAACTCGGGTTCGTCCGACGCGGGCCGCGCGGGGGCCTGTTCGAGCACCGCGTGCGCATTGGTGCCGCCCACCCCCAGCGCGTTGACCGCCGCGCGGCGCGGCGTTGTGCCTGCGGGCCAGTCGCGCAACTGCGCGTTCACGCGAAACGGGCTGGCGGCGAAATCGATCGCGGGATTGGGCGCCTCGAACCCAAGGCTCGGCGGGATCTGCCCGTGGTGCAGCGACAGCGCGGTCTTGACCAGCCCGGCGACCCCGGCGGCCGTATCCAGGTGGCCGATGTTGGTCTTGACCGATCCGATGCCGCAAAATTCCGTCGCTTGGGTGGTCTGGCGGTAGGCATCGGTCAGCGCCGCCACCTCGATCGGGTCCCCCAGATAGGTGCCGGTGCCGTGACATTCGACATAGCCGATGCTCTCGGCCCCCACGCCCGACGCCGCCAGCGCCTTTTGTACCGCCGCCGACTGCCCGTCGACGCTTGGCGCGAGGTATCCCGCCTTTGCCGCACCGTCGTTGTTGATCGCCGATCCCTTGATCACCGCCCAGATGTGATCGCCGTCCGCGATCGCATCCGACAGGCGGCGCAGCGCCACGGCCCCTGCCCCGCTGCCGAACACCGTGCCCTGGGCGCGGTGATCGAAGGCATGGCAATGCCCGTCGGGCGACAGAATCTCATTCTCTCGAAACAGATAGCCACGGCCCTGCGGCAATTCGATCGTGACCCCCCCGGCCAGTGCCATGTCCACCTCGCCCTTGCGCAGTGCCTCGCAAGCGTAATGCACCGCCACCAGCGATGTGGAGCAGGCAGTCTGCACGTTCACGCTCGGCCCCTTGAGGTCGAAGACGTGGCTGACGCGGGTGGTCAGGAAATCCTTGTCATTGCCGGTGTGGCGCAACAGGAACATGCCGACATCGTCCACCAGGTCGGGGTTGGAGCAGATGTTGAAATAGAAATAGCTGCCCATGCCGCAGCCTGCGTAAACACCGATCGGGCCGGGGATGCTTTCGGGCGGGTGGCCCGCGTGCTCCATCGCCTCCCACGACACCTCGAGAAACTTGCGGTGCTGCGGATCCAGTATCGCCGCGTCCTTGGGGCTGAAGCCGAAAAACTCCGGGTCGAAGGTGTCATAGCCCTCCAGGACGGCCGCCGCGGGCACGTAGGTCTTGCGCCGCATCACCTCCGCGCGCTCGCCCGCCGCGCGCAGGGCGTCTTCGTCGAGCCGGGTGATGGATTCGACGCCGCCCGCCAGATTGGACCAAAACATGTCCAGGGACCGCGCGCCCGGAACGGTCACGCTCATCCCGACGATGGCGATATCTTCATCCTGTCTCAGACGTGTCTGATCGTTGTTCATTCCGCGTCACACTGTCCCGTGGCCCGGTCCGGCAGGGCCTGCCATCACCGGTACAACATACTGATGACCACCCCAAGCGGACAGAGATTAATTTCCGCAACCTGCCCCAGCCGCAGGGGAAAAAGATGTTGAGAACAAGGCATTTTATTGACCGTCGGCCCAATTCCCTGCGCGCAGTTGCCGCAAGTCTGAACGGACTTGCCGCACGCTAGAGCAGGGTGCGGCGGGTCGCGCGGGGGGTCCCCTGCCCCATTGCCGGGCGGATGCGGAACCGATACCGTGCCGCGCGGCGATCTGGCGCCAATCGCTCCGCGTGGCCCAGAACCGCGCCCGCGGCCAGCCAGGTGATCGGCGTCAGCGTCGCGTTCAGCAGCATGTCCATCATCGTGATGCCCAGGATCATCGCCACCGCCGCGACATGCGGCGACACCACCGCCCGCGCGCCCCGCGTGCGCAGCGCCAAAAGAACAAGCGGCAGCGTCAGCAACCCGAGTTCCGCGATATACCCCAACCAGCCGAAGGTGCCGAACACGATGATCCAGCGGCCATCCGGAATCGACAGGATTTGCGCCGTTTCGGAATGGCGGATCAGGTTGCGGCCCCATCCGCCCCAGCCGAACAACGGCTTTTCCGCCGCCCGCGCCAACAACGCCTGCTCGTTGTCAAAGCGGTATTCCAACGATTGCGCCCGCTCGGCGCTGATCGCCTGCGCCTGCGCCACGATGTCATCCAACGGCACCAGCCCGGTGTTGCGCAGCATCGGATAGATCACCGCGATCACCGCAAACAGCGCCGCCACGCGGATCAACCAGCGCGGCGGCGCAAACAGCACCAGCGGCGCCAGAACGACGGCATAGGCGAAAGAGGCAAGGCTCTTGCACAGGAACAACACCCCGGCCAGGTACAGGGCCGTCACGATGTATTTCCATCGCGCCCGCGGGGGCGCCGTACGCGCCAAGGTCAGCGCCGCGAACAAGGACATCACGAAAAACAATGCCAGCCAGAGCGCGTGCGGCAAGAACACGATCGGGCGAAAGCCGCCCTCGCGCATCATCTGCTCGAAGCTGTGCTGAAAGAACCCGTAGACCCAGACGTTGATTTGCGGGCTGAACCGGATTTCGACCAGCGCAGGCAGGGCATAGACGGCACCGCCCACCATCAGCGCCAGCAAAAGTTCGCGCAGGCCCCGTTCGGTCGCCAAAAATTGTCGCGCCAGCAGGAAAGGAACGATCATCAGCGCCTGATTGATCAGCACCGATCCCACGTCCCGCAGGCTGAGGCCCGGTAATTCATCCGTGCGGAACACGATGGGATCGCTATGCGCCAGCACCCGAAAGATCAGCGGGTCGCCATTTGTCACGACGGTCGGAATCGCGCACAGCAAGAACAGCCCCACCAGCACGCCCGCACTGCGCGCACGCGGCCAAAGCCGCAGCCTGGTGCGCATTCCGAAGCCCAGGATCAGCAGCACGCTGAGGTTCGGGATCGACACCTTGTCCATCGCGGGCACCAGCGGCAGGTTGAACTCCGCCAATGGCGGCAGGATCAGGTAACCGCCGAGGATCGACCACACCAGCGCCCGTTCCAGCGCAACGGTCCGGAACAGAACCAGGCACACCACCGGCCAGAGCATCAGGATGAGGTAGGCAATCGCGTTGGGCATCACCGGGTCCTTGTGTCGCCAAAAGCGCACCGGCGCGGGAGCGTCCCAGCCGCCTGAAGCCCCGAAAATATCAGCTAGCCCTACCCCTGTCATCCCGCTAGATTTTGCGCAACGCGGTCGGCAGACACCGCCAAATCTCCGCAAGAGGTTGTTTTGATTTACTTATTCTTCATGGCGCAAGACGCAGTGATGCCAATCTGTCACGCTGGCCTGCCGGCGCTGACATGATTTTCAATCCCGGCGGTCAAGAGATCGCGATCAATGTGCCCACAAAGGCCGATTTGTTTCGCCGCATCCAGGAGAAATTCTCCGCGCGGGAGGGATTCGCGCTGGCGACCCTCAACCTGGATCATCTTGCCAAGCTGGCCAGCTCCCCCGATTTCGCGATGGCATACCGCGCACAGGACCTGGTGGTCGCGGACGGACGCCCCGTCGTCTGGCTGTCGCGCCTTGGCAGACGACCGGTCGAACTCCTGCCCGGCTCGGATCTGCTGTTGCCGTTGTGCGCCCTGGCAGCCGAGACCGCGACGCCCGTCGCCCTTGTCGGCAGCACCGACCGCGTTCTCGAACGGGCCGCCGATGTCTTGCGGCAGCGCATTCCGGGCATCAAGCTGACCGCCTGCGTCGCGCCGCCGCACGGGTTCGACCCCACGGGCGCAGAGGCCGCAACGATCCTGCAAAGGCTTGAGACTTCGGGCGCTGGGTTTTGCATCGTGGCGCTCGGGGCCGTAAAACAGGAACGCTTTGCCGCGTTCGGGCGCACCGTGGCGCCCGGCATCGGCTTTGCCTGCTTTGGCGCGGGTCTGGATTTTCTGGCGGGCCAACAGGTGCGCGCGCCCCGGATCATGCGGGCGATGGCACTGGAATGGGTGTGGCGGATACTGCAAAGCCCCGGGCGCATGATTCCACGCTATGCGCGCTGTTTCGCCATTCTGCCGGAACTGGGGGCCGACGCCCTGAGGCTGCGCCGCAAAAGGCCCTGACAGCGGATCATTTGTATTCGATCAACCCCGAACGCCGCCGCAACATGCGGCCAAGATGATAGCGCAGCGCGCCATCCGCTTCGGCGAATTTGCCCAGGACCGTGAACGCCGCCGCGGGCCAGCCCCCCGCCTGCCGTGACCGTCGCGCCAGGCGCATGATCTGGGCCGGATAGATCGACAGCAGCAAAAGCGCCCAGGGCGACAGCGCAACGGCCAGACCCGCGATACCAAGCGGCAGGCCCACCCCCCAGAACAGGCTGCGCCGCGCCTCGGCCACCCAGTGCCGCTCGGCAGCTTTGCCATGCAGGAACGCCCCTTCGGCAAACGCGTGGCCCGCCCTGCGACTGCGCCGCCACCACTGAGCAAAGCGGGTCATCTGTGCGTCATGCAGGGTCATCTCGGCACCCATTCGCCAGATTCGCCAGCCCGCGCGCCGCAGTCGCAGGCACAATTCCGGTTCTTCGCCGGCGATCAGGTCGTCGCGGTATCCGCCCACCGCGCGCACCGCGTCCAGTCGCATCAACGCATCGCCGCCGCAGGCCGTCGCCTCGCCCGTCGCGGTGTCCCATTCCAGGTCGCACAACCGGTTGTAGATCGACGCTTCCGGGTGCCGCTCGCGGCGTCGGCCACACACCACGGCAACATCCGGATGCGCAACGAGAAACGCGGTTGCGGCCTCTATCCATCCGTCGCGCAGAACGCAATCGCCATCGATCATCTGAACGAACCCGGCATCGTCCTGCGCCAACATCGCCAGCCCGGCGTTCCGGGCCCGCGCCGCCGTGAAGGGCCGCGTCATGTCCAGCGCGACAACCTCCGCCCCCAGCGCGCGCGCCTGCACGACGCTGTCGTCGCGCGACCCGCTGTCGACATAGATGATCCGCGCGACCTGCCCGCGCAGGGCGGTCAGGCAAGCCACCAGCCGCGCACCTTCGTTGCGGCCGATGACGACGGCATGACAGCGCCGCAGCGTCATGTCGTCCACGCCCGCGCAGGGGATCGTAAGTCATCTGTCATGCCAGCCTCGCGCGTCATCAAGGGTCGGGCACAGACATGCGTTGATTTCCCGCCGATAGCCAGTGACTTGACCCAAAAGCGGCCGCCGGACAGGCGGAACCCCGACCGGAACAGCCCGGGCGCCAAAGCCGAAAATTGACGTTAAGCACATGATATTATTGTTACTTTCAAATGTAACCCACGGGTTACCGCCCAAAACTCACAGCGAGGTAATCCGCGGGTTACTTTCCTCCTCCAGCGCCTTTTCAAAGGCCCGGATCGCGCGCTCAAGCCGGTCGCGCGGCACCGATGCGTAATCCTGCTTGCCCAGGATGCGGCACTCTCCGCGGCGGGCAGTCACCTTGGTCTGACCCACGCGAAATTCGTATTTCTCCTGCTTGGACGTCTTGCGCGGGCTCGCGGCCGGCTTGCCCGCGCCGGCCACGAACGCCGCCAGAATGCGCGCCTGATCTTCGGGCGATGCCGCCTGCGACAGGTCGCGACGAAGCTGCTCCGCATCCCCCTGCCCCGACTTCAGCAGCCGCGCGACCTCAACCCCCAGATTGCGCGATACCTCTCGGGGATAACGCAGGGCGCTGCCAAGGCTGTCCAGAAGAAACGCGAAGCTGCGAATATACGACCGCTTCATCTTGTGCAGCGACCCGTAAAGCCGCTTGATCAACGCCTCGACGTCCTCGCCCTCAAGCGCCGGATCGGCGGCAGCGGTGATCGCCACCTGCGCCATCTCGGCAAAGCTCAGATCCTCGCGGACCACGTTCTCCTCGACCATGTCGATATAGCGCGCGAGGCGGTCGGCCTCGCCCTGCTCCACCCGAGCGATCACCGTCGCAAAGCGGCTCTCGCCGGTCTCGTCGAACAACTGGCCAAGCGCCGTCAGGCGTCGCCACCCCTTCTTGAGCTGGTAGCGCCCATCGGCACCGCGATACACTTCGACCGGCTCTTTCTGGCCCCGCGCGCGAATGGATGTCTTGAGCTCTTCCATAGCGTCCGACGCCGCCACCGCCTCAAGCTCCAGCCGGTCGCGGGGCAGATCGTCGGTGGCGATCTCGACCAGTGGCAGCGCGTGCAGGACCCGCCCCTCTTCGGATGCGGCGCGGAACGCCTTGGCGTCCTCGGCGTTGCGACGGCGCAACTCGACCTTCGCCTCCGTCGCCTCGGTCAGGCTTTCGGCCGCCTCGCGCACCGCTGCCCCCATCGGGCCGACCGCGCGCTCTCTCGGCCGGATCTCTGATTTGGTTTCAATCGGCGCAAAGCCGAATTTGTTCTTCTGCGTCATGCCCGTGCCTCCTTGCGTTTCATGTCCGCCTCGTCCCGCCATGCACTCAGAACGGTCTGCTTGAACTCATCATACGCCCGGTCGAAACTTTGCCGGGCGCGCTTCCAGGTCTCGCGCGTCATTTGTCGATAGTCCTGCTCGTAGACCGACATCTGAAAGCGCCCCGACTGTTCGACCGCGCGGGTCATCTCGATCGGGTTCTGGCAGACATCTGCGCCAAAGACGTTGCGAAACGCTTCCATCATCGCGCTGTGCAACGGATTGGTCCCTTCGAACCGCGTCATCAGCAGACGCACATCGCTGAACTGTTTGGGCAGGGTGATGCCGGCGTCTTTGGCCATTGCGGCAAACCCGTCCGAAATATCCTCCATCGCATCGCCGAGTTGCCCGAGGTAGCTGGTTGTGCTGTCGTATTCCCAATACCCCGGACCGGACGGGATATAGAGAATGTCAGCCGCAAATGCAGCGTTCAGAGACTGATACCCGATTGCGGGGGGGCAGTCGAAGATGATCAGATCGTATTGGTCGTCGGGCAACTCGTCGAGATAGCGCGCCACGCACCCAAAAAACGACCAGGCCTTGTGCAGGCTGCGGTACTGTGCGCTGGCGAATTCGACAAACGCCGCGTTGGCGCAACTTGGGATGATGTCGATGGTGGGCCAGCAGGTCGGCTGGATGAAATCCTGGAATCGCTGCGCGCCGATGCTGCGCACGTCCTCGGGCAGCTCCGACGAAGAAGGGTAGGGGCAATCGTCGGGGTCGTCGTAGCCGTCCATGATCCGGTCCGCCTCGCGGCACAGGTCGCGGCACATGATGCCCCAGACGGTGTTCCACTCCTTGACCTCGGTAATGCCCATCGAATGGGTCAGGGTCGCCTGCGGATCGAAATCGACGCAGAGCACGCGGTAACCGTCGAGCGCGGCGGCATTGGCCAGATGCTGCGCCACGACGGTCTTGCCGACGCCGCCCTTGAAGTTCGACACGGCGACCCGCATCGCGCGCCCCTTGGGCCGTTCCGGCAGCAGCGACCGCCCGCGAAACCGGGCCCGGCGGCGCAGTTCGTTGATCTCGTCCAGGGTGAACCAGCGCTGCCGCCCATCATCCTCCGTCACACCCTGGGGCAGCGACGGATCGTCCGCCAGTTTCTTGCGCAGCGTGTCGGCGGGAATGTCGAACATGAACTGGCTGATCTCCCAGATCGAGAACGGCCTGAGCGCCTTGACCTCTCCCGGGGAAAAGGTCGCGCGACGCACTGCCGCCTGTTGCGTCAGGCTGCGCGCATTCATATCCTGAAGGTCGTGATGATCTCTCATGGCTCGTTGCCCCGTTATTTTGCCTCATGCACTGGATAACGGGATTTCGCGGAATTTACCAAATGGAAATTTCCGAAATCGCGTATTAGGCAAGTCGGAACGAAAAAGCGGGAGCGGAGAGTTCGCCCAAGGGATCGAATGGGGTGACAGCCAATTCCGGAATTGGCTCGTTTTGGTGACACAGGGCGGCTGATACGGTGACACTTATGCTGTCCCCCTTAACCATTAAACCTACAAATATTCATTTGGATTGGTGGATCGTAAACAAATCCTGTAAATTCAGTACGCTTGACAGAATACGGGATTTCGTGACCATCTGATCCTATCAAAGAATCGGCCCGACAAGAGGTCACACCGAGGCAACAGCAGGATATCACTGCGGTATGGAACAATCCCGATTGACCGGCGCGCTGGCCGGATCGTTGAAGTACGACTTGCTAACCGCGCTGACCGTGATGGCATTGCACGGATCGCCGACCGAGCAGACCACGGCGCTGCGCCTCGCGGCTCTGGTGACGGCGCGCTACAATTGGAAACTGGATGAATTCTGCGTCGGGCAGCGGGACATGGCGCGGATGTGGAATGTCAACGAACGCACGGTGAAACGCGAAGTGCGGCGGATGATTGAACGCGGTCTGATCGTCTGCCGGCGGCAGGGCGTGCGGGGCAGGGTAGGGGCCTACCGTCTGAACATGGCCCGGATTGCCGAGCTATCGCGACCGACGTGGCCTGCGGTCGGTGCTGATTTCGTGGCGCGTATGGACGGGTTTTCGGAGCCGGTGGCGGCCAATGTCGTCAAGTTCGATTTCGACACGCGCAACACCGCCCCCGACGATGCGGCCCTGCCCGAAAAGGGAACCTGGCGCAGCGTGCTTGAACATCTGGCGCGCAGCGACCCGGCCAATCTGCGCAACTGGTACGCCAAATTGTCGTTCGTCGGCCAAAGCGGGGGGGTCGTGACCCTGCGTGCCCCAAGCCGTTTCGTGGGGCAGTTCGTCGAGCAGCGGTTGTCGCGGCCACTGTCTTTGGCGTTGGAAGAAGAGCTCGGGCCATTTGACAGGCTGCTGATCACCTGTTGAGGACCAATTTATCATGTGGCGCATCGGCGCAGCAGGCGGGCATTGCTGCCGAGAGTCGCCGAGGGGCGTGGCCGAATACAGTCTCTGTTCAGGCTGTTTTGCGATTTTTGGCCATGCGCCTGCGGGTCGGGGAATGTCCAGTCCCGCGCCAAGAGACGGGTTGTTTCACCGACGAGCGTTCGCGGATAGTATGCACCAGCAGATGCAGGACCAGGTTTTCTTTCGACCAGTACGATGTAAGGTGAACACAGTGAAGAACGCGGCGCCCACAAAAACCATCGATGCCCCGATCCCCAGTCTGGCGGAGGTCGGGCTGGAAGGGTTTGCGCCCTATCTGATGAACCGGATCATGGGGCGCTACAATGCCAGCGTGCGCGACGATCTTGCGGCGGTCGATCTGACGACGCCCAAGATGCGCATCCTTGCGGTGCTGTCGGTCGAGGACGGCCTGATGGTCAATGAATTGTCGGTGTTCGCGGTGGCCGAGCAATCGACGATGAGCCGCACGCTCGATCAGATGGAAGAGGCGGGATGGATTCAGCGCCGCGCCGATGAAAAGGACAGCCGTGCGCGCCGGATTTACCTGACCGCCGCGGGCCGCCATCGGTTCGAACAGATCTGGCCCGCCTTGTCAGCGGCTGAGGCCCGCATGTTCAAGGGCATTTCGCCCCGCGACCGGGCGCATTTCATGGCGACGCTTATCACGATGCTGCACAATATCCGGGTCAATCCGATCTGATACGCGGCTTTGGGTCACGCCCGTGTTGACGGACCTCGCGGGATGATTAATATGCAAATGCAAGTATATTGATCCAGTTCCGAATCGGAGTGTCCCATGGCTGAACGGTCCTTCAAGAAAGAAGTCCAGATGCTGCGCTATGGCGCGGGCGACGTCTTTGCGGGCGAGGGCATTCTGGCGATCACCAAGGCGTTGCTGCAATCGGGCGTGGGGTACGTGGGCGGCTATCAGGGCGCGCCGATCAGCCACCTGATGGACGTGCTGGCCGACAGCCAGGAAATTCTGGGCGAACTTGGTGTCCATTACGAGGCCAGCGCGTCGGAGGCGACCGCGACCGCGATGCTGGCGGCGAGCGTGAATTACCCGATCCGCGGCGCGGTGGCGTTCAAATCGACCGTTGGCACGAATGTCGCGTCGGATGCGCTGGCCAACCTTGCCAGTGGCGGCGTGACCGGCGGTGCGCTGCTGATCGTGGGCGAGGATTATGGCGAGGGATCGTCGATCATGCAGGAGCGCAGCCACGCCTTTTGCATGAAGTCGCAGGTCTGGATGCTGGATCCGCGCCCCGATCTGCCGTCGATCGTGGAGGCGGTCGAACATGGATTCCAGTTGTCGGAGGCGTCGAACACGCCGGTAATGTTGCAGGTGCGCATCCGGTGCTGCCACGTCACGGGCGCCTTTACCGCCAAGGACAACATCCGCCCGCCGATGACGGTCAAGGATGCGCTGGACGCGCCAAAGCGCGATCTCGACCGGATCGTATTGCCGCCCGCCTCGTATCTGCACGAACAGGACAAGATCAACAAGCGCATGCCCGCCGCGATCCAATACGTGAAGGAGCATCGCCTGAACGAACGGTTCGGCGCGGGGACGGGCAAGGTCGGCATCGTCTGCCAGGGCGGCATGTACAACGGCGTCGTGCGCGCGTTGCAGCGGCTGGGGTTGGCCGATGATTATGGCGAGGGCGATGTCGATATCTACTGTCTCAACGTGACCTATCCTCTGATCGAGGACGAGTTCCTGGCGTTCTGCAAGGGGAAGGACGCGGTGCTGATGGTCGAGGAAGGTCAGCCGGACTATATCGCGCAGGCCTTTGGCGCGATGCTGCACCGGGCAGGGGCCCGGACCAGGCTGTTGGGCAAGGACCTGCTGCCGATGGCGGGGGAATACACCGGCCAGGTCATGCTGGACGGGCTGCGGCGGTTTTTCCGCGATCACGCCCCCGATCTGTTGTCGGCGCAGGACATCGCGCCCAACGCGGCACCGGTTCCCACCGAACTGGCCGGGCTGGCCGACGTCGTGCCGGGGCGCCCGCCGGGGTTCTGCACCGGGTGTCCGGAACGGCCGATCATGGCCGCGACCAAACTGGTTGAGCAGGAGCTGGGCCAGCATCACATTTCCAGCGATATCGGCTGCCACCTGTTTCAGATCATGCCGCCCTTCAACCTGGGCGCCACGACGATGGGCTACGGCCTTGGGCCGGCCAGCGCGTCGGCGTTCAACGACAGCGCGGCGAACCGGAGGTCGATTTCCTTCATCGGGGATGGCGGGTTCTGGCACAACGGTCTGACGTCTTCGATCGGCAATGCGGTGTTCAATCAAAACGATGGGGTCATCATCATCGTGGACAATTATTATTCCGCGGCCACCGGCGGGCAGGACGTCTTGTCGAGCCGCGCCTTCAACCGGACGAAATCGACCAATCACCCGATTGAAAAGGCGGTGCGCGGGATGGGGGTCAACTGGGTGCGCCAGATCGATCGTACCTATGATGTGGCCCGCGTGCGCGACACCCTCAAGGAGGCGCTGACCACGGCGGAGACGGGGCCGAAGGTGATCATCGCCAGTTCCGAATGCATGCTCAACAAGCAGCGCCGCGAAAAGCCGCAGCGCGCAAAGGCGATGGCCGACGGCAAGAGGATGGTGGTGCCCAAATTCGGCATAGACGACGAAATCTGCACCGGCGATCACGCCTGCATCCGGCTGTCGGGGTGCCCGTCGCTGACGCTAAAATACACGGGCGACCCGCTGCGCGACGACCCCATCGCCCACATCGACGAAACCTGTGTCGGCTGCGGCAATTGTGGCGAGGTCGCGGACGCCGCCGTGCTCTGCCCGTCGTTCTACCAGGCCGACCGGGTCGTGAACCCCACCGGTTTCGACCGCTGGAAGGACAGGCTGCGCAGCGCGTGGCGGTCGCGGCTTCAATCGCACCGGGATGCGTCGCGTCTGCAATATGCGAGGGGCTGAGGCGATGAACCAGCTATCCGACATTTCGAAGGTGCCAGGCGCGCAGGCCGATCCGATCCTGAAGATTGCCGTGCTGGCCGTGGGCGGGCAGGGGGGTGGCGTGCTGTCGGGGTGGATCACCGCGCTGGCCGAACGCAACGGGTATCACGCGCAGGCGACATCGGTGCCGGGCGTGGCGCAACGAACCGGGGCCACGATTTACTACATCGAGTTGAAGCGCATCGATCCCGCACGCCCCGAACGCCGCCCGGTGTTCGCATTGATGCCCGCGCAGGGCGACGTGGATATCGTGGTCGCCTCCGAACTGGTCGAGGTCGGTCGCGCGCTGCTGCGGGATCTGGTGGCGCCGGACCGCACGGTTCTGATCGGCTCGTCGCACCGGGATCTGACGATCAGCGAAAAACAGGTGCCCGGCGATGGGCGCAAACCGCCCGAAGCGATCCATGCGGCGGCGGCGGCGCTGGCGCAGACATTCATCTGTTTCGACATGATGGCGCTGGCCAAGGACCATGGGTCGGTGGTGTCGTCCTCGCTGTTCGGGGCGCTGGCGGGGTCAGGGGCCCTGCCTTTCCCGCTTGAGGCATATCGCGCCGTCATCGAGGCGTCGGGGCGGGGTGTCAAACAGAGCCTTGCCGCCTTTGAAGCCGCCTATCTGCGGACAACCACGCCGGAGCTGGAGGCGGCGGAGACGGCAGCGACGGCACCGGCCGCGCCCGAATTGACCGGTCCGGCGGCGCTTTTGCGGGATTTTGCCGCCTTGCGACGCCGCGTTCAGGACATGCCGGAAACGGTTCGGCCTCTTGCGCTGGCCGGGCTGCACAAAGTGGTCGATTTTCAGGATGTCGCTTATGGCAGCGACTATCTTGATCGGTTGGAACAGGCTCTAACAGGGGATAAATCACCTTTTGCCTTTGGAGCGGCGGCGGCGAAATACATCGCGAACGCGATGGCCTATGACGATATCATCCGGGTGGCCGACCTCAAGACGCGCAGCAGTCGCGATGCCCGCCTGCGCCGCGATTTCGCCACGAACGAGGCCGAGGTGCTGGCGGTGACCGAGTATTTCCACCCCCGCGCCGAGGAGGTGATCGGCCTGATGCCGCGTGCCCTTGGGCAATGGTTCGATGCGCGTCCAAAGGCACAGAAGCGGCTTGACCGTCTGGTCAACCGCGGCCGACGCCTGCGCACCGATCGGATCGGCGGCTTTACACTTCTGTGGATGCTGGGCGGTTTGCGGCGCTGGCGACGCGGGTTGTTTCGTCATGCGCAAGAGGCGACGCACCTGGACCGCTGGCTGGCGCTGGCGCTGGACGTGCGCGCGCGCGATCATGCGCTGGGGGTCGAGGTGCTCAAGTGCCGCCGCCTGATCAAGGGCTATTCCGACACCCACGCGCGCGGTCAGTCCAAGTTCGACCGCGTTCTGGGCGCGCTTGATTTGGTGACGGGGCGCGACGATGCCGCCGACTGGATCCGCCGCCTGCGCGAGGCGGCGTTGCAGGATGAGGAAGGAGAGGCCCTTGACGGCGCGATCAAGACAGTCAAATCACTCTGATGGCTGATATTTTTGAACTCCCGATCAAGGTGCTGTTCCAGCACTGCGATCCCGCCGGTATCGTGTTCTATCCGCGCTACTTTGAAATGGTGAACCAGACGGTCGAGGAATGGCACGAGCTTGGGCTCGATTATTCCTTTGCGCGCATGCACAGCGAGGACAGGCGCGGCGTGCCGACCGTGTCGATAGGGGCCGAATTTTCGGCGCCTAGCCGACTGGGCGATGTTCTGACCTGGCGGCTTGAGCTGATCCGTTTGGGCCGCACCAGCGCGCATCTGCGCGTGACGGCCCTTGCCGGCGACGAATTGCGCATGGTCGCGACCCCGGTTCTGGTCTGTCTGGATATGGACAGCGGGCGCCCCGTGCCCTGGGCCGATGGCGTCCGCGCGGCGATGTCGAAATACCTGGCGGCGCAGTAATATCTTCACGCCTAAAACTTTTAGGCTTGAAACAAATTTCGGGTCCGCTACCTTGCAGGGCACCTGAATCACGTCGATGGGAAACGCGATGAAAATAGCATGTCTGGGCGGTGGCCCCGCCGGTCTTTACTTTGCCATCTCGATGAAACTGCGCAACCCGGAGCATGAGATCACCGTGCTGGAGCGCAACAAGCCCGACGATACGTTCGGCTGGGGCGTGGTTCTGTCGGATGAGACGCTCGGCAACCTGGCCGTCAACGACATCCGCAGCGCCGAGATGATCCGCGAGCATTTCGCCTATTGGGATGATATCGCGGTGATCCACGAGGGGCATCGCACCGTGTCGACCGGGCATGGGTTTTGCGGAATTGGCCGCAAGCGGCTGCTGATCCTGCTGCAAGAGCGCTGCCGCGAGCTGGACATCGATCTGCAATTCGAGGTCAACGTTGACAGCGCCGCGGCGCTTGCGAAAGACTATGACCTCGTGGTCGCCAGCGACGGCTTGAATTCGCGCACACGGATGGAATTCGAAGACGCGTTCAAGCCCGACGTGGACCTGCGAAAATGCCAGTTCACCTGGCTGGGCACGCATCAGAAATTCGACGACGCCTTCACCTTCATCTTTGAGCGCACGCAGCATGGGTGGGTCTGGGCGCATGCCTATCAATTCGACCCTGACACGGCGACTTTCATCGTTGAATGCAGCCAGGACACCTATGATAAATGGGGGTTCGAACAGATGTCCAAAGAGGAAAGCATCGCCACCTGCGAGCAGATCTTCGCGGCGCATCTGGATGGTCACAAACTGATGACCAACGCACATCACGTGCGCGGATCGGCCTGGATCAAGTTTCCCCGCGTGCTGTGCGAAACATGGCACCACGAGAATATCGTTCTGATGGGCGACGCGGCGGCGACGGCCCATTTCTCGATCGGATCGGGGACCAAGCTGGCGCTGGAGAGCGCGATCGCGCTGGCGGACTACCTGACGGACGAAGACGACATGGAGCGCGCGTTCCGGAAATACGAGGACGAACGCCGTGTCGAAGTGCTCAAGCTGCAATCGGCGGCGCGCAATTCGCTGGAGTGGTTCGAGGAGGTGGAGCGTTACCTCGACCTGGATCCGGTTCAGTTCAACTATTCGCTGCTGACCCGGTCACAGCGCATCAGCCATGAAAACCTGCGTGCGCGCGATGCCGAATGGCTCAAATCGGCGGAAAAGTGGTTTCAGTCCCAGGCCGGCGTCAGCGACAACGAGGGCGTCCGCCATCCGATGTTCGCCCCCTACAAGATGCGCGACATGACGCTGAAGAACCGGATCGTGGTGTCGCCGATGGCGCAATACAAGGCCGTGGATGGCAACCCGACGGATTGGCATCTGATCCACTATGGCGAACGCGCAAAAGGTGGGGCAGGGCTGGTTTATACCGAAATGACCTGCGTCAGCCCGGAGGGGCGCATCACTCCCGGTTGTCCCGGCATGTATTCGGATGCGCAGGAAGCGGCGTGGGCGCGGATCGTCGATTTCATACACGGCGAAACCGGCGCCAAGGTCTGTCTGCAACTGGGCCATTCCGGCGCCAAGGGCTCCACGCAGCTTGGCTGGGAAGAAATGGATGCGCCGCTGCCCGAGGGCAACTGGCCGCTGCTGTCGGCCTCGGCCGTGCCGTGGTCGGATCGCAACCAGATGCCGAAGGCGATGGATCGCGCCGACATGGACAGGGTCAAGGCGCAGTTCGTCGAGGCGACCGAACGCGCGGCGCGGGCCGGGTTCGACATGATCGAATTGCATGCCGCCCACGGATACCTCGTGTCCAGCTTCATCACGCCGGTGCAGAACACGCGCGACGATGATTATGGCGGCAGCCTGGAAAACCGGCTGCGCTATCCGCTCGAGGTGTTCGACGCAATGCGCGCCGCCTGGCCTGCGGACAGGCCGATGTCGGTTCGCATCTCGGCGAACGACTGGGTCGGTGATCTGGGCGTCACGCCGGAAGAAGCGGTCAGCATCGCCGCGGCCTTCAAGGACCATGGCGTCGATATCTGCGACGTGTCGGCGGGCCAGACTTCGACCAAGGCCAAGCCGGTCTATGGCCGCATGTTCCAGACGCCGTTTTCCGACCGTATCCGCAACGAGGCGCAGATGGCGACGATGGCGGTGGGCAACATATTCGAGCCGGATCATGTCAATTCGATCCTGATGGCGGGGCGGGCCGATCTGGTGTGCCTGGCGCGTCCGCATCTGGCCGATCCGTACTGGCTGCTGCATGCCGCGACATCGCTTGGCGATCGTCAGGAACACTGGCCCGCACCCTATCTTCCGGGCCGCGATCAGGCATGGCGCCTGGCCGACAAGGATGCAGCCACGACCGAAACGGAACAGGTGTGATGCGGTTTGACGGGCAAAACGCGCTGGTGACGGGCGGCGGCACGGGAGTCGGCGCCGGAATAGCGCTGGCGCTGGCAGAGGCGGGTGCGACGGTCACTATCACGGGGCGCAGGCTCGAAACGCTGGACGACCTTGCCAAACGGCACGATCGCATCCGCGCATTTGCCGGTGATGTGACGGATCGGGCAAGTTGCGCCGCCATGATTGAGGCGGCTGGCGACCCTCAGATCGTCGTCGCCAACGCAGGTACGTCAAAATCCGTCCCGTTTCACAAGATGCAGGAAGATGACCTGCAAAACATGCTGGCAACTAACCTTTTTGGCGTTTTTAACATCTATCAAGCGGCAATCGGCCCGATGAAAAAGACCGGCAAGGGGCGTCTTCTGGCTGTGGCCTCTACCGCCGGGTTAAAGGGATATGCCTATGTTAGTGCCTATTCGGCCGCGAAACACGCCGTCATCGGCCTGACCCGCAGTTTGGCTCTGGAATTGGCCGATACGCAGATCACCGTCAACGCGGTCTGCCCCGGTTTTACCGAAACGCCGATGCTGCGCGAAAGCGTCGACAACATCATGAACAAGACCGGCCGCTCGCGCGAGGAGGCGGAACGCGCCCTGACCGCGGGCAATCCGCAAAAGCGGTTCGTGCAGCCCGATGAGGTGGCGGATGCGATCCTGTGGCTGGCCGGGTCCGGCGCAAGCGCCATCACCGGACAGTCGATTTCGGTGTCCGGCGGAGAGGTGATGTGACCGGTCACGACAATCTCCGCTCCGACCTGTCCAAGGACCGGCTGCGTGTCTGGTTGCGGATGCTCAAGGTGACCCGCATGATCGAAGCGGAGCTGCGCGAACGGCTGCGGCAGAGTTTCGACATGACCTTGCCCCGCTTTGACGTGATGGCGGCGCTGGCGCGCGCGCCGGAGGGATTGAAGATGTCGGACCTGTCCGGGGTGTTGCGGGTGTCGAACGGCAATGTCACCGGCATTGTCGAACGGCTTGTCTCCGACGGCTTGGTGCGCCGCACCCATGTCGAGGGCGACCGCCGCGCGCTGCGCGTGACACTGACCGACGAGGGTGCCGCGCTGTTTTCACAGATGGCCGACCTGCACGAGATTTGGGTCGATGACCTGCTGTCGCCCATCGGGGCGCAGGGGTTGACCACGATAAGGAACCGGCTGGGCCGGATCACGGACAAACTGGAGGAACGAAACTGATGCCAGAGCATTTCAACCTGCGCCGCGAGGGCACCGTCGCTGTCGTGTCGCTGGATCGACCCGACCGCAAGAACCCGCTGACCTTTGACAGCTACGCGGCGCTGCGCGACTGGTTTCGCGAACTGCACTATGACGACGATGTGACGGCGGTGGTTTTTGCCTCGAACGGCGGCAATTTTTCCTCTGGCGGGGATGTGCACGATATCATCGGCCCGCTGGTCGCGATGGAGATGAAGGAGCTGCTGCGGTTCACCCGCATGACCGGCGATCTGGTCAAGGCGATGCTGAATTGCGGCAAGCCAGTGATCGCGGCGGTCGATGGCATCTGTGTCGGGGCGGGGGCGATCATCGCGATGGCCAGTGACCTGCGGATCGGCACGCCGGAGGCAAAGACCGCGTTTCTGTTTACCCGCGTCGGTCTGGCGGGTTGCGACATGGGCGCCTGTGCCATGCTGCCGCGCATCATCGGACAGGGACGCGCCAACGAACTGCTTTATACCGGGCGCGCAATGACCGCGGACGAAGGCGAGCGGTGGGGCTTTTTCAATCGTCTCGTCGCGGCGGCGGATCTGGAAGCCGATGCGATCGCATGGGCGCAGAAAATATCCGAAGGCCCGAATTTCGCGCATATGATGACCAAGACGATGCTGCAGCAGGAATGGTCGATGACCCTGGATCAGGCAATCGAAGCCGAAGCGCAAGCGCAGGCGATCTGCATGCAGACCGAGGATTTTCGCCGCGCCTACGAGGCTTTCGTCGCCAAGGAAAAACCGGTCTTCAAGGGGGATTGAGCCAATGCCCGATCAAAGTTTCCTCAACTGGCCGTTCTTCGAGGAGCGCCACCGCGAACTGGCAGAGGCTCTGGAGTACTGGTGTGGCAAGCACCTCGGGTCGATCGATCACTCCGACACCGACGCGGCGTGCAGGTCGCTGGTGTCGATGCTGGGGCAGGGGGGCTGGCTGACGCATTCCGCGGTCGATCCCGCGGATCCGGGCAGCCTCGATGTGCGCGCACTCTGCCTAATTCGCGAAACGCTTGCGCGCCACGACGGGCTGGCGGATTTCGCCTTTGCGATGCAGGGGCTGGGAACCGGGGCGATTTCGTTGCACGGCACGCAGGATCAGCGCGCGTGGCTGGCGCGGACACGCGCGGGCACGGCGATATCGGCGTTTGCCCTGTCAGAGCCGAAATCAGGCTCTGACGTGGCCGCAATGGACATGACGGCGACACGCGATGGCAATGGTTTCGTGCTCAACGGCGAAAAGACCTGGATCAGCAATGGCGGCATCGCGGATGTCTATACCGTCTTTGCCCGCACCGGAGAGGCGCCGGGCGCCAAGGGGCTGTCGGCGTTTGTCGTGCCTGCGGATACGCCGGGTCTGAGGGTGGCAGAGCGGCTTGAGGTCGTCGCCCCGCACCCTTTGGCGCGGCTGAGCTTTGAGGATGTGCGCGTGGATGCCGGTGCCCTGATCGGCAACCCCGGCGAAGGGTTCAAGATCGCCATGTCGGTGCTGGATGTGTTCCGCTCGACCGTCGCGGCGGCGGCACTCGGCTTTGCCCGCCGGGCGCTGGATGCGTCCCTGGCCCGCGTGCAGGAGCGTCAGCTTTTCGGCGCGCCGCTGTCGGATCTGCAGATGGTGCAGGGGCATATCGCCGATATGGCACTGGATGTGGATGCCGCCGCCTTGCTGGTCTATCGTGCGGCCTGGACCAAGGACATGGGCGCGCCGAGGGTCAGCCGCGAGGCCGCGATGGCCAAGCTTTATTCGACCGATCAGGCGCAGCAGGTCATCGACAAGGCGGTGCAATTGCACGGTGGCGACGGAGTGCGTGTGGGCGGGATCACCGAGCAGCTATACCGCGACATCCGCGCGCTGCGCATCTACGAAGGCGCGTCGGACGTGCAAAAGGTGGTTATCGCACGGGCCACGCTGGCCGCCGCGCAGACCGTTTAGACAGATCATAAAACGAGGGTTTCTACCATGTTGCACATCATTCACCCCGAGGGTTGGAAAGCGGCGAAAGGATATGCCAACGGGGTCGTCGCCAGCGGTCGCATGGTGTTTGTCGGCGGTCAGATCGGCTGGACCGCCGATCAGGTGTTCGAGGCGCATGATTTCATCGGTCAGATGGAGCAGACGCTGCTCAACATCCGCGCGGTGGTGGTGGCCGCGGGCGGCGACGTGGAGCATATCACGCGGTTGACGTGGTATGTCACCGACAAGGCCGATTACCTGGCCAAGCAGCGCGAGGTCGGCAAGACCTATCAAAAGGTGTTCGGCAAGCATTTCCCGGCAATGACGATGGTCGTCGTGAACGCGCTGGTCGAAGACGAGGCGCTGCTCGAGATTGAGGCGACGGCGGTTCTGCCCGAGGTCTGACTTCTGGATAAGATTACATAATCTGCATTATCGGTAACATCTGGCTGTCCCGGCCAGGCGGTATGTTCGGTGCGATCAATCGGTTCGCGACGCCCGGAAGCCGGGAAAACAAGTTCCTTGTGCGTTGACTTGTGTTGCGCGCGTTATAAGTCAGCCATATAGTAAGGCCGACATACTAAATGACGAAGGACGCTTCCGTGACCAACCGAATTGACCCGGACAGCCTTGGATTTCTGACTGGCGATCTGGCGCGTCTGATGCGCGCCGCTTTCGAGCGCGAGATCGACCGCGGCGCCGTTCCCGTTACCTCGGCAGAGGCGCGGGTGCTGGCGCATATGGCGCGCTGCGGGGCGACGCGGCAGAACAAGCTTGCCGACCGATTGGGCGTCGCGCCGATGAGCCTGACGGGCTTTCTTGACAAGCTCGAGCAGGCGGGACTGATCGCGCGCGGCACGGACCCGTCCGACCGCCGCGCGAAGATCGTGACACTGACTCCCGCCGCGGATGCCGTGCTGGAACAGATCGCCCAGGCCGGAGATCGCGCCAGGACACTGGCCCGGCGTGACATCTCCGACGCCGACTGGGCCCTGTTTCGCGACGTGGCGCTGCGCCTGCGTGGCAACCTGGAACAGGCACGCCGCGCGGCTGTGCCCGGTCGGGGGGTTCCGGCATGACCGGCACGGCACCTGCCACGCCCCTGATGACCGAACGCCGTGTCAGCCTGATCGGCGCCCTGCTGGTTGCGGTCGGTCCGGTTTCGATGGCGCTCTACACGCCCGCGATGACTGAACTGGTGCGCGCCTTCGGATCGACGGACGCGGTCATCAAACTGACCCTGACGCTGTATTTCGGCGGTTTTGCCTTTGCGCAGTTGATCGCGGGGCCGCTGTCCGATGCGCTGGGGCGGCGCCCGATCACCATCGCGTTCATGGGCATCTATTGTTTGGGCAGCATCGCGGCGCTGTTTGCACCGACGGTCGAGGTGCTGATGGCCGCACGCTTTGTTCAGGGCATCGGCGCTTCGGCTGGAATCGCGATTTCGCGCGCGCTGGTGCGGGATCTTTTCACCGACGAACAATCGTCGCGGATCATGAACCTGATCGGGATCATACTGGCCCTGGGCCCGGCGCTGGCCCCTACGATCGGCGGTCTGATGCTGCCGATCCTTGGCTGGCGGTCGATCTTTGTGTTGATGGCACTGATCGGCTTCGGGGTGATTGCCGTGGCCGTTTTCGCGATGAAGGAAACCGTCGTCGCGG
This sequence comes from Sulfitobacter sabulilitoris, assembly GCF_005887615.1. Classification (GTDB taxonomy): domain Bacteria; phylum Pseudomonadota; class Alphaproteobacteria; order Rhodobacterales; family Rhodobacteraceae; genus Sulfitobacter_E; species Sulfitobacter_E sabulilitoris. The sequence continues at coordinate 7,376 of NZ_VANS01000010.1, read as the reverse complement.
ATCGGTCGCGGCTGAATTTCCGTGCGCTGGGGCAAAGCTATGCGATGCTTCTGACCAACCGGCATTTCCTGACGACCGCCACCGTCATGGGGGGCGCCCTGGGTGCGCTTTATGCGCAGGCGACTTTTCTGCCCTTCATCCTGATGGGCGCCGTGGGTCTTGGCGCCGCTCAGTTCGGGGTCGGGATGTTGCTGCAATCAGGCAGCTTTTTCGTCGGGTCGCTGGTGGTGCGATCCTTGATGCAGCGGATGAAGTCGGACGATCTGGTGCCGATTGGCCTTGGGTTCATCGCATTGGGCAGCGTCGGCATGGTGTCGAGCCTGATCTGGACGCCGAGTTTTCTGGGCGTGATGATTCCCGTGGGCATCTACGCGTTCGGCATTGCCTTCGTGATGCCTGCGATGTCCACCGCGGCGCTTGCCCCCTTTGGCCGCAACGCCGGTGCAGCCGCGTCGATGCTCGGGTTTTTTCAGATGGGTTCGGGGCTTTTGATGGGGTCCTTGGGGGCCGCGATGGGCGATGCGGTCATCGCGATGGCGATTCTCATTCCGATCATGGGCGCGGCGGCCTGCGTGGCATATGTCCTTTACCGCCGGATGCCTGAGACCGCGGCGCTTACGCGACCCGAGCCTGCGCGCGCCACCGGATCCGGTACGCCGATTGTGCCCTGCCCCGCCCCGGTCACGGCACCCGATCCTTAGACTTGCATCTGGTCCCTACGGGGGGCGTGGGCCACGGGCCTACGGGGTGCGGCCCGCGCCGATGTCCCAGAACAGCCCCGCCATCAATCGCAATGCATCCCGGCACACCGGTTTGAGGACGTGTTCGTTCGGTGCGTGCTGATTGCATCCGCGATGGGAATGCGGCACCCAGATCGTCGGCAGGCCCAGAACATCGGCAAAGCAGTCGTTGGGCAGCGACCCCGCCAGATTTGGCAACACATGCGGCGGCGTTCCCGCGGTCCGTTCAAGGCTGTTCTTGACGAATTCGGCCCAAGGATGTGACGGATCAAGTCGCGTCGCCGCAAAGACCGCGCCCTCTTGTGCCTTGATGCGCACCTGCCCGAAGCCGGCGGCATCGAGATGGCGGCGCAAGGCGGGCAGGATCTCATCGGCGTCGGTGCCCACCACGAACCGCAACTGGCATGTGGCGCGCGCCGAACCCGAAATCGCGTTCACGGGTGCATCGGGCACGCCGCTGGTCATGGCGAGAACTGCAAAGCTGTTCCACCCAAACGCGCGTTCGGCAGGGCTCAGGCCCTTTTCACCCCAATCAGGGTCGATTTCCGGTTTGCCCGGCGTGTCCACGGGAAGCCGCGCCAGCGCCGCACGAATATCATCCGTGAGGCTGTCGGGCCGCCATTCGGGGATGCGGATCTGCCCGCGTGCATCGGTGATCGTGCTGATCGCCTGGCACAGGATCATGGCCGGATCCGCCAGCAACCCGCCCCAATTGCCGGAATGATGCGCGCCATCGCGCAGATCGACAACCAGATCGAAATTCACCGCGCCGCGCGACCCCATGAACATCGTCGGCGTATCGGGCTGAAGTCGCGGCCCGTCGGACGCGATCAGCACATCCGCGGCGAGGTCGGATTTATGGGCGGCACAAAACGCGGCGAGACCGGCCGATCCGGTTTCTTCGGACATCTCGATCAGATATCGGCAGTTGAACCCAAGCGACCCGCGCACCGCCAACACGGATTCAAGCGCGGCGATATTGATCAGATGCTGACCCTTGTTGTCGGCGGTGCCACGTCCGTAAAGGCGGTCCCCGTCTTCGACCAATGTGAAGGGGTGCAATCCATCGCGCCACATGCCGGTCTGGGCGCGGATCACGTCACCATGCCCATAGCTCAGAACTGTGGGCCGGTCTGCCCCTTCGTGCCGCTGCGCGATCAACAGCGGCCCGCCCGCAGGGTCCGGATTTTCATGCACACTGCACCCGAACCCTAGTGCGGCCAGTCGCGGCACGATCGCCTGATCCAGATAGCGGCGAAGTTCAGAGGATTTTTCGTGCGTCTGGCTTTCGGTTTCGATGGCGACCAGATGGGCGAGATCGGTCTTGAACGCGCCGGTGTCGAAATAGCGGGTCGCGCAGTCAATCGCGGACATACGGGTCATTGCGGATCTTGTCTCCTGTCGGGCGGTACAGCGCCTGCCGCGGCGTCCCGTCACAATGGCCTGTGGCCGCACATGGGGGCAAGCGCCCGTTTCCCGAAGGCCGCAAATCACGGCCCCTTGGCGCGGGGGCGGTCCTCTCCCGGTGATTGCGGCAGGATCTGGCCGCTTCATACGGGTCCGGATGCGCAACAAAATGCCTACTCATGCCGCATTGATGCCACTTTTCCGGTCGGGTTTCGGATTGTGTCAGCGCGCGTCTCAACGTTCACAAATCTCGTGATCCGCTTTATTGCCCTGTTATAGGGGAAAAAACGCAAGTAAACCGCGCCTGTGATGTGAAAGAGCCAAAGTTCGAAACAGTGTGTTTCGGCGAAAAAGGCCAAAAATGTGTCAAGAATATGGTACTGCTGTCCACGGCAGACGACTCGGGTTGTCACCAGTGTTGGCGATGCTCAATTACGGGGCATTTTCAATTTCAGGTTGATTTTCGGGTCGCCTGTCACCTCGACGAACGACCGTTGGGTGCAGCCGGAAACGACTGCGCCGGTAATGAGTAAATCGCGTTTTGCCCTGGGGGGTACATATGACCAAACATGCATTCGACGGCTTCGGCCCGTCGGGCAAAAGCATAGTGCCGATCCAAGCCGTCAGCGCGCTTTCTGCACCCGCCGAAATTATCCGTCACGCTGGAACACGGCACCGCAAGGGGTGGTATCGTTTCACCGGCAAACAGGCGCTCGATGTCATGCTCGTCATCCTCAGCTTGCCGGTGTCCTTGCCGCTGATCGCGCTCTGTGCGGTCGCGCTGTGGATCGAGGGCGGCAACCCGTTCTATGTGCAGAACCGCCTGGGCCAGTCCGGGCGCGTGTTTTCCATTCTCAAGCTGCGCACGATGACGCGCGATGCCGATGCGGTTCTGGCCGAGTACCTTGCCAATGATCCCGAGCTGCAGCGCGAATGGGCCCAGACGCAAAAGCTCAAGAACGATCCGCGCATCACGCCCGTCGGCCGGCTTCTGCGCAGCACGTCGATCGACGAACTGCCGCAGCTTTTCAACGTGCTCAAGGGCGACATGAGCCTTGTCGGTCCGCGCCCGATGATGCCGGATCAACTCTCGATCTATGGCGATCCGCGTGCGTATTTCGCCCTCAAGCCCGGCCTGACCGGCATTTGGCAGGTCTCGGCGCGCAACGAACAGCATTTTTCCTACCGCAGAGAGGCCGACGCGGTCTATCACCAGACGGTGTCGTTCTTTCGCGATCTGGTCATCCTCTTCAAAACCGTGGGCGTGGTTCTGCGCCGCACGGGGTACTGACCGCAGATGACCGGCACAGCAGATATCCAAGCATGTGGCCCCGTCGGTGGGACAGGTCCGCACGACAAGACCGCTGCACAAGCCGACGGGACACGCCTGCCATGAAAGACAGTTTTTCATCCTACACCCGATCGGGCATTGTATCTGCGATGACACCTGCCCCAGGCGGACAGCCGATGACCAAGGGCCCCAAGCCGATCAAGCGCAGCCACGAGCGGGCGATGCAGCACCGTCTGATGAAATCCGCGGCGCGCACCGATCTGACCAATCCGGATGCCCCGCGCTGGCAGGATCTGCGTGGCGTTTCCCCCGGAGTGCGCAGTCATATCCTCGGGCATGCCCCGCTGGTCGATTTCCACCGCGAAACCGCCGCGTCCAAGGCGTTCGACCTGCTGCGCACCCGGCTTATCCAGACGATCAAGCTGAACGGTTGGAGCAGGATCGCGATTTCCGCACCCACCAGCGGCTGCGGCAGCACCTTCACGGCCGTCAACCTCGCGCTCAGCCTGTCGCGCGTGCCGGGGTCGCGCACGGTGTTGATGGATCTGAACCTGCGCAATCCGGGCGTGGCCGATGCACTGGATCTGCACGGCGAAGGCGACATGCGCGCGTTTTTGCAGGGCGAAGCGCCGCTGGCGCGGCATATCGTGCGCGCGAATGACACCCTTGCGCTGGGTCTGAACAGCACACCGGATGCGAATGCGGCCGAATGTCTGCACGATCCGCGCACCGCCCGCACGCTGGATCGGATGCGCAATACCTTTCAGACGGACATCGTGCTGTATGACATGCCCGCGATGCTGGCGCATGACGACGTGGCCGCATTTCTGCCGCAGGTCGATGGCGTGTTGCTGATCTCGGACGGGACGCAGACACAGGCCAAGCACCTCGCCGAATGCGAACGCATCCTTGACGGGCAGACCCAGCTATTGGGCGTGATCCTGAACCGGGCCCGCGCGTCCGGCATCGAAAGCTACTCCTGACCGCCCGATCGGCGGGGTGTCGCACCGCAGTGACGCGGAATTGACGGGGATGATCAAATCGTCATAGTTTAGCCCGCATTTTGTCGTGCGCGCGATCCGGTTCGGTGTCAGGGTCCAGCGATCTGCAGATACCGGCCCGATGTGGCCTAGCCTTCGAAAGAACGTGAATGGGTCCGATTTATTCACTGGACGATCTGATCGACATGATCCGCCGTCGCGCGGGTGTGATGACCGTTGTGATCGTGCTGGGGGCGATGATCTCGCTGTTCCTCGCGTGGACGCAGCAGCATGTGTACCGCTCTGCCGAAGTTCTGCAGATCGAGCGGCCGACAATCGCGAACGACCTGGCCCCATCAACCGTCGAAGGCTCCTCTGCGCGACGGTTGCAGCTTATCCAGCAGCAGTTGATGGCACGCACCAACCTTCAGGACATCATCGACAAATACGATCTCTATTCCGATCTGGCCGCCCTGAAACCAAGTGAGAAAATCGACAGGTTGCGCCAGGCGATTTCGATCGAAGGTGTTGCCGCCGCGCGCGAGGGCTTTGCGGACGACGGCACGATTTCGGTCCTGACCATCACCGCAGACATGCGCAGCCCCGAACTGGCGCAGCAGGTCGCGCATGAGTTCGCGGAACGCACCCGCACCCTGAGCGCCGCGCAGCGCGCCGAGCAGACCCGCCGGACGCTTGAATTCTTTCAGCGGCAGGAAGCGGCCCTGGTCGCCGAGATCGCAGCATTGGAAACCGAAATCACCGCCTTTCGCACCGAAAACGATCTGTCGATCGCCGGCGGTGTCGAATTTCGCCGCGCCGAAGTGGCCAGCCTGAACACCGCCCTGCTGGAGATCGACCGTAACCTTGTCGCCGCGCGTCTGGCGCTGACACAGATCGACCGGACCGCCCGGCAAGCCACAATCGAGCGGACCGAGGCCGAGATCAACGGGCGTATCCAGAGCCTTGAGGCGCAGCGCGCCATCCTCGAGGAACGGCGCAGGCGGTTGACGGACAGCATCGACGCCAGCCCCGAAATCGAACGTGCCCTGATCGACTTCGACCGCCAGATGGAGCAGTTGCAAAACCAGCTCGACGGTGTCGCGGCCCGCCGCAACGAGGCCCAGATCGGGTACAGGCTCGAGGCGACGGAACAGGGTGAACGGCTGACCATCATCGAGGCCGCGCAATTGCCCGACTACCCGATCACGCCCAGCCGCAAGAAGAAGGCCGTACTGGGTGCGGCCGGCAGTGTGATCGCGGCCCTGGTGATCGCCTTCCTGCTGGATCTGCGCACGCCGGTCATTCGAACGGCCGCACAGATGCAGCGTGAAATCGGCATACTGCCCGTGGTGTCTATCCCCGAGATGAAGCTGCCGCGCACCAAGCCGACGTTCCGCGAACGCTTTGCCGTCTGGCGCGCCGCGCGCCGGTCCTCGACGCTCAGGCGCGACCGGAACGGCAAGGCCCTGACCCGCGGCGACTGACGCGCATCGCTATCCCGTTACGATCTCCGCCATCGCGATAACCGCCGCCCAGTTCAACCAGACCGCCCCGCCACCGAACACAAGGGCCAGCGCGGCATAGACGCCATCGTGCAGCGGGTCCCAGACCCGATGCCGCCGCGCCAGCCAGACCAGGGCCGGATGCACGATGACCCCGGCGACGCCCATACCCAGTATGGCACCCATCAGACCGTACTGCACCGCGCCGACAAGCAGGCACGACACCTGCGCGACCGCCCGCAGCGCACAAAAGATGAAAAACCGCCATGAATCGCCCGCCGCCAAGGCCGCCTGGTCATAGGACAGCCCGATCACCTGCGGCATCAGCATGCAGGCAATCAGCACGACCATCGCGCCCGCGGCCGCATAGCGCGCATCGTAGAGCACGCCTACCAGTGCCGGACCTGCCAACGCCATTACCGCCAGCAACACCAGCACCGCCCCCGTCAGCCCAAAGCGCAAAACCCGCAGCTTGCGGCTGCCCGCGTCACCGGTGGCCGCGCCTGTCTCACGGTATACCGGCAAAAAGATCCGCCCCGACACGGCAGAGCCCAGAAGCATGGGAAAGCTGGCCAGGAAATACCCGATGTTGTAGACGCCCAGCCATTCAAGCGTGAGGAATTTGCCCAGAATGGCCCGGTCGCCCTGACTGGCCACGAACCAAAGCGCGGTGCTCAGGAAGATCCATTTGCCAAAGCCCACCAGTTCGCGCAGCGCGGCGCGTTCCCAGTGAAAGCGGTTGGCCGGACCGGGCAGGAACAGATGCGTCAGCACCAGCTTTGCCAGCGCCTGAAGCACCCCCCCGATCACCAGCGCCGCGACCGATTGCAGCACCATCGCAAGCGCGATCATCGACGCGATGCCAAGCGCCTGCGCGGCCAGATCCAGCAGGGTCAGCCGCCCCATCAGCAGGTGCCGGTGCGCCGTCTCGATCCGGGTGGGGTTGAACCCGGCCACCGCCAGCGCCGCGCCGGCCAGCGGCAGATAGGTCATCAACGCGGCATCGCCGTAGAATTGCGCCACCGGATAGGCCGCAAGGCACGCCACGGCCCAAAGCGCGAACCCGCGCATCACCTGAACCGTCCAGGCCGTATCCAGAAACGCCTGATCGTCGCCGCGTCTGCTTTGGGCAATCGACGGCCCGATTCCAACGTCCGAAAACATGGCCAGCCCGACCGTCACCACTGTGATCAGCGCCATCAATCCGAATGCCTCGGGAAACAGCAGGCGCGTCAGGATCAGGTTGGCGGCCAGCCGCATCGCCTGCGACCCCCCGTAGCCGAGGATGATGAAGGACGAAGAGCGGGCAACACGCGCCATCAGCCGGTTGCCGGTCCATACGGATGCGCCGGTGGTCATCGCGGTGTCGTTCTCCTGTTCATCGCTTCCGGGCAATCTAGTCGGTAGGGCACCGGCCTTCTAGCGCTTATATCCACCTGTGGCACGGTCGGGGGTT
>NZ_VANS01000001.1 GCF_005887615.1 Sulfitobacter sabulilitoris | reverse complement strand
TGATGTGTGTGCGATTTCCACTTTCGCTTCGCAACGTCGAGGACCTATTGCACGAACGCGGCATCGACATCGACCATGAAACCGTGCGCTATTGGTGGAATGGATTTGGCCCGATGTTTGCCGCTGAAATCTGCCGCAAACGTATCCAGAAGATGCGGTATTGCTCGAACTGGCGATGGCATCTCGACGAGGTTTTCGTGAAGATCAACGGCGCGCAGCACTAGCTTTGGCGGGCCGTTGATCGTGACGGATAAACTTCGATCCCATGGCGCCGCTATGAAAGTCATCGCGAACGACAATCGTCAGGAAACGGGGCGCTGGCGCAACAATGGGCGGAGAATTCACACCTGCCGTTTCGACGCCGAGAGCGGGCCATGCAGCGGTTCCGGAGCATGTGATGTTTACAGAAATTCGCCGCCGTTCATGCCTCGGTCCGCACCCATTTCAACCTAGAGCGTTCACTCTACAGCAAAGGCAATTTCAAGCTCTACCGCGTCGCTGCTCTGTCCGAGTGGCGGCAGCTTTGCTCCGGATAAGTTCACGTATTCCGCGGCAAACCGAGACGGGTTCGAATTCGTCTGATACCACCATCACAGCTGATATCACCAAGCTGCCATTTGCCGCCCGTACTCGCCCTGTGTTGTTGTTTATCACGAAACCACGCATGCTGGGTCCAAAGACCTGTGGAGATTAGAATGGCAGCACTTCTTGAGAGAACAGCCTACTCGTATCGGGAGGATCCAGCCGTTCCTGACTTCGACGACAGTGGTCAAATAGCGGTCATGGACGGTGACTGCGCTCTTTGCTCCTGGGGGGCGCGCACAATTGCGAAACTTGATAACGCCGGGACCTTCCGCATCTGCCCCGCTCAGTCGAAAACTGGCGATGCTCTCGTGCGTCACTACGGACTGGACCCGATGGACCCGGAGACTTGGCTCTTTATCGAAGATGGGCAAGCATGGTCCGGCATGGAAGCGATCATCCGGATCGGCGAGCGGTTGGGCGGTGTAGCAAGGCTCGCCACACTTCTGCGTGTTCTCCCGCGAGGCCTTCGCGAATGGATATATCGCCGGATCGCGCACAATCGGTATCGCTTCGGCAAGGCCGACATGTGCGCCACGCCCGACGATAACCTGCGTCGAAGACTGATGACCTGAGCAGACGGGCGATCCACGCAACGCTTTCAAAGGGACGGTATCGGCCCTTAACCGTCCTTTGCGATTGACCGGTCTTGGAACATTGTCGATATGAACGCATCGGCACGGGTCTTGGTCAGCCGCCGGGCTGGCTTCACTGCGTCTCCGACTGAGGCGCGCCCAAACACTGGACCTCTCTGTCCACCGAGGCCGATGCAGGCCGACCGATAGAGAGGAGGTGGGAATATGAATGCACGCTCTGCGATACGTGGTGAAGAGCACCTTTCATGATCGCCCGCTTACCGAAGGCCCGACGCAGCCTTCCTTGACCCAGGCATTCAGGTCAGCGCCGCGATAGACGATCTTGCGCCCCAGATGGGCGCGCAGCGCCAGCGCAGTCGTTGTGAGTATCAGTTTTCCAGTCATTTTCAGATTCTGCCCTGTTCATTAGATCGACCCTTCGGTCGCTAAAGGGACCGCAGGTTTTTATTGCCCCCCGAGTCAATGAATTTTTGCCTTGGTCTTTGGAGGGCCGACATGGGACGAGGCAGCATCGCGTCACATTCGACGCGAAGTATTCGCGCATGCCGCATTTGAAGTGCTGGCGAGTCAAGCGGCCCTGTCTCTGCGCAAGGTTGGATGTGGCTGAGACGTTTGGGGCCCAGCGTCATCTCATCGACCCCACCGAAAGCCTGGAACAAATGCGGGCACGTCGCGCCGGTATGCCAAGTAGTCGTCGCCGATCTCGGCAATAAGATCTGTTTCCTCAAGATGTCGAACCGCGATGACGATGTAGCCCGTCGTCACCACCGCAAACAAAAGATGCCCCACTGTCATGATGGGCGTGGCCCAAAATGCGATCAGAAAACCGGTCATGATAGGATGGCGCACCAGTCGGTACAGACCGGTCTTCATGAACTCCGGTTGTGTTGCCACGCGGGTTCTCAGGTTTGCGTAGATCTGTTTCAGGCCGAACAGATCAAAATGATCAATCATGAATGTCGAGGCCAGAACGACCAGCCAGCCGACCCAGAACAGCGCCGACAAGGCCGTGCCCGCGAATGTACCGGCGGCGCTCCATATCGGTGTCGGAAGCGGTTGCCAAAAGACGAAGATCAGGATCAGCGCTGCACATGTCATCCAGATGTAGGTGCTGCGTTCGGCGGCCTTGGGAATGATCTTGGTCCAGACACGTTTGAAGGCCGGGCGCGCCATGACGCTATGCTGAAGCGCAAAGATGGACAGCAGCGCCAGATTGATCGCGACGGATACACCCACAGGGCCTTGCACGCCGGAATCGATGGATTTCGGGACCAGAATATTTCCAACAAAACCAATTGAATAGAGGAATGTAGCCAGAAAGATGACGTAGGCGGCAATGCCGTAGACAAAGATGATTGAGCGGCCCATGGCATGCCCCATTCGCGTGAAATCGCCCGTGATGCCGGGCTCTGCCATAGGGTGTGCGCATGTAGAGAGGCAGGATACTTCGCAATCCGTATCAAACCACTACACAATCCGAAGTAGTCAGGGCGCCTTCGCACGAAGTATGCTCTGCCGATGGACATCAGAACAAAGAACACTTCGGGCAGCTTGTGCCCGGCCATGGCCTCTGCAGATATCTTGGGGGACAAGTGGACCCTTTTGTTGCTGCGCGAGATGTTTCTGGGAACCACGCGTTTCGGCCGGTTTCAAAAAGCGATCCCACGGATGTCCCCGTCTATCCTGAGCAAGCGGTTAAAAACGCTGGAAGCCGCCGAGATCATCATCCGAAGGGCGGCGCAGTCCGGGCAGGCTACCGAGTACAAGTTGACGCGCTCTGGCCGGGAACTGGGGCCGATTGTCGAAAATATGGCAATCTGGGGGATGCGGTGGCGCAAGCGCAGTATCGCGGCACAGGACTGCGATGTCGGCGGGTTCATGTGGGATTTTCACCGCACGTTGAACACCCAAGGCTTGCCCGACGGGGAAACCGTGATCCTCGTGCAAATCTCCGACCGCACCGATCTTAATACATGGTGGGTGATGGCGAACGGCGATGCCGTCGACCTCTGCCCCGATGATCCGGGCCACCAAGTCGATGTCTACCTTACCGCACCGCTTCCAGATCTGATATCGCTTTGGCTGGGGGATGTGACGGTTCGGGACGCGATCGAGGCAAAGACCGTCTTTCTTGACGGGCCTCGGCACCTGATCAATGCCGCGCAGGACTGGATGGCACAATCGCCATTGGTCGGCGTGCGACCTGCGTCGAAAACCGGGACAGGTTCGGGGGGTGGCTGACCAACTGCCGATACGCCATTTACCTTGACCGATAGAAATAGCGGTTAGGAGAATGGGCGCACTTGCCCTGGGGCTTGACCTATCCCCTTGCTGAGGCTGCCGTGCTCGAAGCCGATCAACAGATCAAGACCGTCGTAGGCCAGAAAGAGAGCTCCTGCCGACAAGAGTTTTGTGAAGACCTTTCTCTAGGTGAGTGACCGGCGGAACGATGTCGCGTGGAAATTCATTGAACATAGGCCATTCGTGATCATCGCGACAAAGGCATCCGAAGGCCTGATCGACATCTCTCCGAAATGGGGGCCCTCCGGGGTCGTCGAGGTCTGTGGCGACAAGACGCCGATCATTCCGGATCGGCTCGGCAATCTTCGCGTCGAGGGCTTTCACATCTTGATCGAAGCCCCCGACACGGCGCTCTTGTTCGTCGTGCCAGGTCATGGTGATACATTGCGCGTTGCCGGCAAGGCGCGCATCCTGCCGGATGCGGCAATCAACAAATAATATGCCATCAACAAGCGAAGGGAGCCATGGTTGGCCCTCGTCGTTGATCGCGAGGAAACCTTCATGAACTGCTCGAAATCGCTTATTCGGTCGCCTTTGTGGCACCCGGATCATTGGCCGGAACGCAAGTCAGCGCCAACGCCGGCAGAGTGAGTGATCGTGAGGATCGACAATGAGCAAACACGTCCATGACGTGCAGAAAGACCACACGGCGGATGAAGGCGCGCGCCTCAATTGAGCGCAGGCATCCTGCGGCTCGGCCAGGGCCGAACTTTCGCACCCGCACTGGAGTTATATCGAAATTGGCCTTGTGGCGTGAAACCGCGGCGATCTGCCGATCGGCATGGTCGGCCAAAAGGCATGGTGATGCCACTACGGCGCTGTCCGGGCAGGACGTGACCGCCTGTGGCACAAGCTACCAGGCTGCCGCGCGCGGGTACTTGCATAGCGCCCAAAAGCGGCTCAGCGTTTCGAACGCATGCGTCATCTCGGCGGAATGAAGAGGTTTGACGATATAGCCGCAGACATTCAGCTGATGAGACGTGTCGACGTCATCGGGTCGTTCGGAGGTGGTGAAGACGAACACCGGAATGTCGCGGAGCGCCTGATCGCTGCGCACTTCGCGCAGAAATTCAAGCCCGTTCATGCGGGGCATGTTGATGTCGAGCAATACGATGAGCGGGGCATTCGGCAATATCTCGCCCTGTGCGCCGCGCAGAAGATCCAGCGCGTCAATCCCGTCTTTTGCGCGATGGGTCTTGTTCGGGATCTTCAACCTCTTGAACGTGCGTAAAACACGTTCGGCATCGAGGTCGCTGTCTTCAACGATCAGAAACTGGATTTGCTTACTGCGTGACACGCTCATGCCGCCCTTTTCTGTTCCGGTCCGTTTTCGATATCTATGCGCCACGGCCAGTCAAAACTGATTTCCGTTCCGGCACCGGGTTCGGATTTCAGCTCGATCGTGCCGCCATAAAGTTCAACGGCTTTCTTGACGATCGACAGACCGATCCCGGTGCTTTCCACTTCATCCTTGGGTTGCAGTGTCTGGAAAATCTCGAAGATGCGGGCGTGAAACCGCGGCTCGATGCCCGGACCGTTGTCAGCCACCGTAAACCGCAGCCGTTCGCCCATGTCGCGGACGTTGATGCGGATCACGGCGGTATCGGGGTTATCGTTGTATTTCCGCGCGTTCGAGATCAGGTTTGTCAGAACCTGTTCCAGTCGAATGGAGTCGGTGGTGAATTCAGGAAAGTGCCCATCGAACACGAACTGATCCTGACGCAGATCGAGAGTGTAACAAATCTCCCGCACGAGAGTATGCGTATCGACCACGGACAGCTTGTTGTTGGTGTTCTGGATGCTCGAATATTCGAGGATTCCCGCGATCAGGTTTTCCATCCGCCGAACCTGCCCGTGCAGCCGCGTCAGGTTATCTTCGATTTCCTGTGTGTCCTCCGGCCCGCTGACAAACGGCTCAAGCTCTTCTCCGAGGTAATCAAGAAGATACCCGATCCCACGCAAGGGCGTCTTGAGATCATGGGAGGTGACATAGGCGAATTGTTCCAGTTCCTTGTTCGACTGGGCCAGCGAGTGCATCTGCCGGGTAAGCTCTTGCGACATGCGGTCGGCAAAGGCGAGCGCGCGACGGTTGGACCGCGCGAGGGTGACGAACAGGATCAGCAGCATGGTGTCGATGAACAGCCCGCCAATCAGGATCATCATCGGTTCGCTGCTGCCGGTCAGGGCCTGGAACTGCGGCGCATCCCAGATCTTGAAGGTCCAGACGCGGCCATAAAGGTGCAACGTCCGCGTCTTGGTGAATTGCGGAACGAAACCCTCCGGCATGGTGTCGCCTTCGTCGAACAGGACGTCGTCGTTGTCGTGGATCGAGAACCGGACCAGGCGGCTGTCGCGGCCCAATACCCCTTCGACCAGTTTGTGGAAAATGAACGGGGCATAGACCAGCCCGCCAAAATTGTCGCGCCTTTGTGCCAGTGTCGATGACACGTTTTCGGTGTAGAAGGGCGCGTAGAACAGGAAGCCCGGCGTCCGTTCGGCATCCTGCACCAGGACGATGGGCGCCGTGATCTGCGCCGCGCCGATGTCGCCCGCCCGCCGTGCCGCGCGCAGCCGGTTGGCCTCATGCGCAATGTCCAGCCCGACAGCCGCCGCGTTCAGGGCGGAGGGTTCGATGTAGGTGATGGGAAAGAGGTCGTCGCCCGGTTGATCGGGATGGATGCGAAATTCGGGACGGACCAGACGTTGCCGGGCGAGGAAATTGTCAATCTCGGTGCGCTGGACATGATGGATCACGCCGATCCCGTTGATGCCGGGGTATTTCGTCTCGATATTCAGCGTGTCCGCGTAGGTCCGCCATTTATCATAGCTGATATCACCGCCCGCGGCCTGGATCGCGGCCACCCCGCCCCACAGGGCGTCCTCGTATTTCTGCAACCGTTCGGACACCAATTCCAGGACCTGCGCGGCGTTTCGGTCGAACCGGTCCGCGACGCGGGAATTGATTTGTTCACGCGTGATGTACCATGCGCCGAAAGTCAGCAAGAGCGACAGGCCCACCACGATCCAGTGCATCCGGTGCAGCGACCCCATACGGGCGATTGCCGAGCGTTCTGTCGCGAGATCTTTGAGTTCGGACTCTTGCATGATCGTCAAACCGCCTGAGTGCTGTGGAGCCGCGTTTTCATTCCGCGTCAGCTATAGGCCATCAGGTCTGAACCAAGCGTTAATAGGCGCACCTTGTCCGGCGTCAAAATGTGCGGGCATGGCGGCTGCGTCCGGCCACGGGCCTTGCCATTTGTGGCGCAGTCTGGCCTTTTCGCGCGCACCACCGACCCGTCAAAGGATTTACCCATGCGCGCCATGCAAGTCACCCAATACGATCAACCGCTTCGCCTGAACGACATCCCCGTTCCGGATCCGGGACCCGGCGAAGTTCAGGTCAAAGTGCACAGTTGCGGGCTGAATTTTGGGGATTTGTTGTTGATCAAGGGCACCTATCAGGAAAAACCGTCCTTGCCCTTTACCCTCGGGATGGAATTGTGCGGCACGGTCACGGCGCTGGGCGAGGGGGTGACGTCGCTGTCGGTCGGCCAGCGGATCGCGGCCTATACCGGTGTCCACGGATTGGCCGATTATGCCGTGATGGCGGCCGATATCTGCGTGGCGATTCCCGATGCGATGACCGATATCGACGCGGCGGCGTTCCTGATCGCCTATGGCACCAGTCACGTGGCGCTTGATTACAAGGCGCACCTGCGCCCCGGCGAACGGCTGCTGGTTCTGGGCGCGTCGGGCGGTGTGGGGCTGACCGCGGTCGAGTTGGGCAAGCTGATGGGCGCAGAGGTGATCGCGGTGGCGCGCGGCGCGGACAAGCTCGAGGTCGCGCAGGCCGCCGGGGCCGACCACCTGATAAATTCCGATTCCGACGACATCCGCACGCAGGTCAAGGCGCTTGGCGGGGCCGATGTGGTCTATGATCCGATCGGCGGGGACCAATTCATGGCGGCCCTGCGTGCCTGCAACCCCGAGGCGCGCATCCTGCCGCTGGGCTTTGCCTCGGGCACGGTCCCGCAGATTCCCGCCAACATCCTGCTGGTCAAGAACCTGACCGTCATCGGCTACTACTGGGGCGGATATACGCGGGTGAACCCGGCGGTGCTGACCGACAGCTTCAAACAGCTCATCGCGTGGTATGTCGATGGCAAGATCAAACCGCATGTCAGCAACGTGCTGCCGCTGGAGCAGGCGAACGAAGCGCTCGAGCTTTTGCGGACGCGCAAGGCGACCGGCAAGGTCGTCGTCACGATCGACGGCTAGGCAAGGTCAGCGCCGCTGCAAGGGTCCGCGCGTGATCCCGCGGGCCTTTTGCCGCTCGCGCAGGAACACGAACACGCCGGAGGCGAGGATCAACGCGATGCCGACCCAGACCTCCCACACGGGCAGGTCGGAAAAGATGATCCAGCCCCAGAACACGGCCAGCGGAAGGCCGATGTATTCGAAGGGCGCAACGGTGGCCGCGTCCGCCATGCGGTACGCCTGGCTCAGGCAGTAGCCGATGACGGCGGCATTGGCCCCCATGCCAAGCAGGACCCATGTGTCCGTGCGTGTGGGCCAGACCCACGCCCGCAACAGGAACTGCATCGACGGGCTGCTGGCGTCGGTCACGAAGCGGCCGTCGCCCGCGATGGCGAAAAACAACAGCGACACGACGATAAAGGTGCCCTGGATATAAATCGAAAGCGCCGACGCCTTGGTGTCCACTCCCAGTTTGCGGGTCATCAACTGGTTCAGCGCATAGGTCAACGCGGCCACGACGGGCAGCAGCAACACGAGGCGGCTGGCCTCCAGCTGGCCGGCATCCGCCCAGGGGCGTTGCATGATGACGACGCCGGCGAACCCCACCATGACCGCCGTCATCCGCACCGGCCCGACCTTTTCGCCCAGGATCGGAATCGACAGGAGCGTGATGAACAGCGGCGCCGCAAAGAACAGGGCCGTGGCATCCGCCAGCGGGATCGCGGCGAGCGCGAGGAAAAACGTCATGTTGGCCACGACCACCAGCAATCCGCGCAACAGGTGCAGTGCCGGGCGGCGGGTCTTGAGAATGCCCAGGCCGCCTTCGAACTGCACGATGATCAGGGAAAACGCGATCCCGATGGCCGAGCGGGCAAGGACGATTTCGTGCAGCGGGTAGCCGCCCGACAGCTGTTTCACCAGCATATCGTTGATCGATATGGCAAAGACCCCCGCCAGAACAAAGGCAATGGCCAGCCCCGCACGGTTGAGAGGTACAGGTGTCATGCGCCAGACCTATCAGCCCCGGCGGCCCTGTCCAGCACCGATAACGCCGTATCAAAGGGCGCATGTGGCGCAAATCGGTTGGCGGGGTGGTGCGCGGTGCGCTATGACGAAGCAAGACCAACCCCCAAGGAGGCCTCGCGCCATGAAGATGTCCGACACCCGCCAGATCGCAGCGACCCCCGCACAGGTCTACGCGGCCTTGCTCACGCCGGAAGTGCTCGAGGCCTGTGTGCCCGGCGCGCAGGATGTGACGGGCAACCCCGACGACGGTTTCGAGGCGACAGTGGTGCAAAAGGTCGGCCCGGTGAAGGCCACCTTCAAGGGGCAGGTGACGCTGACCGACATGGTGCCGGACCAGTCCATGACGATCAGCGGAGAAGGCAAGGGCGGGGCGGCGGGCTTTGCCAAGGGCGGCGCGCAGGTGCGCATGGCGGAAAAGGACGGCGGGACCGAACTGAGCTACGACGTGGAGGCCAAGGTCGGCGGCAAGCTGGCGCAGCTGGGCAGCCGCATCATCGACGGCTTCGCCAAGAAGATGGCCGATCAGTTCTTTTCCAATCTGCAGGAAACGTTGGAAGGGCCGGCGCAGTCCGCGGACGCCCCTGCCGACGACGCGCCCGAGACGGACAAGAAAAGCTGGCTGAAGCGTCTGACCGGCAAATCCTGATCGCAGCCTGCGTGCCGGTCCCTGCGCGCTGTGCGGCGGGGATGTGCGCTTCTGCTCTGTTCAAGGTCCTGTCCGCGCCCTAGGTTGCGCCTCAAGACCAAACCGGAGACAGGCATGCCCCCCATTCTGAAGATATCCAACCTGCGCAAATCCTATGACGGCGGGTTCGAGGCGCTCAAGGGGGTCAGCCTCGAGATCGAAGAGGGCGAGATCATAGCGCTTCTGGGGCCCAATGGCGCGGGCAAGACCACGCTGATTTCGACCGTGTGCGGCATCACCACGGCCACGGCGGGCAGCGTGACGGTCGGCGGTCACGACATCCAGACCGAATATCGCGAAGCCCGGTCGATGATCGGGCTGGTGCCGCAGGAAATCGCGCTCGAGCCGTTCGAGAAGGTCATCAACACGGTGCGGTTTTCACGCGGGCTGTTCGGAAAGTCGTCAAAGGACGAAAAGCTGGAGCAAATCCTGCGGCAACTGTCCCTGTGGGACAAGAAAGACAGCCAGATCCGCGAATTGTCGGGTGGAATGAAACGCCGTGTACTGATCGCCAAGGCGTTGGCGCACGAGCCGCGCGTTCTGTTTCTCGACGAACCCACGGCGGGGGTCGACGTGGAATTGCGCAAGGATATGTGGGACATCGTCGCCGGGCTGAAATCCGACGGCGTGACCATTGTCCTGACGACGCATTATATCGAAGAGGCCGAAGCCATCGCGGACCGCATCGGCGTGATCGCCAAGGGTGAATTGCTGCTGGTGGAGGACAAGGCCAAGCTTATGGCGCGCATGGGCAAGAAACAATTGCACGTGCAGCTGACCGAACCCATAGATGCGTTGCCCGCTTCATTGAAATCGGAACACGTGACCCTGTCCGAAGACGGTGCCGAGCTGATCTACACCTACGACACGCGCGGTGAGCGGACGGGCATCACCAAGCTGTTGGCGCAGGTGGCGAACGAAGGTCTTACCCTGCGCGACGTCGTGACCCGGCAAAGCAGTCTCGAGGATATCTTTGTCGACCTCGTGCATGAAGACAAGGAGGCCGCAGCATGAACTGGACCGCGATCCGTGCCATATACGTTTTTGAAATGGCAAGATTTTTCCGCACGATCATGCAAAGCCTGATTTCACCGGTGCTGTCCACGTCGCTGTATTTCGTGGTGTTCGGCGCGGCGATCGGCAGCCGCATCGATCAGGTCGAAGGCGTCAGCTACGGCGCGTTCATCGTGCCGGGACTGATCATGTTGTCGGTGATGACACAGGCGATTTCCAACGCGTCATTCGGCATCTACTTTCCGAAATTCATCGGCACGATTTACGAGCTGTTGTCGGCGCCGATCAGCTTTCTCGAGATCGTCATGGGCTATGTCGGCGCGGCCGCGACCAAGGCGATGTTCATCGGGGTCATCATCCTGATCACCGCGTTCTTCTTTGTCGATATCGACATCCAGCACCCGCTGGCGATGATCGCCTTCCTGATCCTCACCTGTCTCAGCTTTGCGCTGTTCGGTTTCATCATCGGCATCTGGGCCGGCAATTTCGAACAGTTGCAGCTGGTGCCCCTGCTCATCGTGACGCCGCTGGTGTTCCTGGGCGGCTCGTTCTACTCGATCTCGATGCTGCCGCCGGTGTGGCAGGTCATTTCCAAGTTCAATCCGGTCGTCTACCTGATCTCGGGCTTTCGCTGGTCGTTCTTCGGCACGGCCGATGTGCCGATCGGCATCAGCCTGCTGGCCATCGCCGCCTTCACCGGGATCTGCCTTGCTGCGATCTGGTGGATTTTCAGGACCGGGTGGCGTATCCGCGATTAAACGCCACGTGACCTCGGGGACTGGGCGCGCACGCGCCTTGTTTGCCGCAGCTATCCGATTACATGGAGCGACATGAAACGCTGGATCCCCTTTGTGAAATCATCCCCCACGGTGGCCGTCGTGCGCCTTGCGGGAATTATCGGTGCCTCCGGGCGCGGCACGCTCAATGACGCGACGCTGGCGCCGGTCCTTGAAAAAGCCTTCGCGCGCGGCAAACCCGATGCGGTGGTGCTCGAGATCAACTCGCCCGGCGGATCGCCGGTGCAATCCTCGCTGATCGGCGCCCGGATCCGACGGCTGGCGGGCGAAAAGAACGTGCCTGTCCTTGCCTTCATCGAAGACGTGGCGGCATCCGGCGGGTACTGGCTGGCGGCGGCGGCGGATGAAATCTATGCCGACGAAAGTTCGATCCTCGGGTCCATTGGCGTTATTTCGGCGTCGTTCGGCGCGCATGAATTCCTGGCGAAACAAGGCCTGGAGCGGCGCGTCTACACGGCGGGCAAATCCAAATCCATGCTGGATCCGTTCCGCCCCGAACAGCCCGCCGACGTCAAACGCCTCAAGGGGCTGCTGGGCGACATCCACACCAACTTCATCGATCACGTCAAGGCTCGCCGCGGTGCCAAGCTGGCAGACGGCGAAGACCTGTTCACCGGCGAGGTCTGGCTTGCGCGGCGCGCTGCCGAACTTGGGCTGATCGACGGGTTGGGCCATGTGAAGCCGATGATGCAGGAGCGGTTCGGCGACAAGGTCAAGTTCCGCCGCTACGCGGTGCGGCGCCCCTTCCTGCAACGCTTTGGCGCGCAGGTCGTCGAGGATGCGGTGCAGGGCATCGAAGAGCGCGCGGCCTATGCGCAGTTTGGCCTGTAGCGCATGATTTTCAAGATCGTCTCCCTGTTTCTGGTGGTCATCGGTGTGCTGGCCATGTTCGGCAAGATGCATTGGCTCGGGGGCAAACGCCTGAGCCAGGCCAAATGCCGCGGCTGCGGTCGCTACCGCATCGGGCGTGGTCCGTGTTCATGCGGCAAGGGGAGCGCGTGACATGCTGACGCCGTGGCTTTTGTGTGGCCTGGGGCTCGTGATCCTGCTTCTGGCGGGGGACGCACTGGTCAAGGGGGCGGTCAACCTGAGCCTGCGGCTGGGCGTGCCCGCGCTGATCGTCAGCCTGACGATCGTGGCTTTCGGGACGTCCGCGCCGGAATTGCTGATCTCGATCAACGCGGTTCTCGACAACGCGCCGGGGATCGCGCTTGGCAACGTGGTGGGGTCGAATACGGCGAACATCCTTCTGGTGCTGGGTATCCCGGCGTTGCTGGCGACGATGCGCACATCGGAATGCAACACGCGCAAGACCTACCTGCAGATGATCGCGGCCTCGGTGCTGTTCATCGCGCTGGCGTTCCGCGGCACCTTCGACTGGATCGCCGGCGCGGTGCTGCTGACCGCCTTGACCCTGATGCTGGGGATCGCGTTTCGCGACGCGCAAAACCACCGCGAGGCCTGCCGCAACGGCGACAACGACCTGGAAGACGTCGAAGGCGCGGACCCGAACATGCCATGGTGGCGGATTTCGGTGTATCTCGTGCTTGGGCTTATCGGCCTGCCGCTGGGCGCGGACCTGTTGGTGACGAATGCCACCATCATCGCCAAGACCTACGGCATCACCGATACCGTCATCGGTCTTACGCTTGTGGCGGTCGGCACATCGTTGCCGGAACTGGCGACCACCGTGATGGCCGCGCTTCGGCGCCAGGCCGACGTGGCGCTGGGCAATGTCATCGGCTCGAACATGTTCAATCTTCTGGCCATCATCGGGATCGCCAGCTTCGTCGGGCCGATGCCGGTCGATCCCGAGTTTCTGCGGTTCGATCTGTGGGTCATGCTGGGGGCCTCGGTTCTGCTGGCGCCGTTCGTGTTCATGGGGCGCGACCTGACGCGCCGCTGGGGCGTTGCCTTGACCGCGTTGTATCTGGGCTATCTGGCGATTGTACTCAGCTGAACCGCGCACAACGAAAGGACGACCGTTGCCATGACCCGCAGCCTTGTGACAGGAGCCGGCCACCGCTTGGGCCGCGCCATGGCGCTGTACCTCGCCGGGCGCGGGCACGATTTGGCGGTGCACTACGCCACCTCGCGCGACGCCGCGCAAAGCGTGGTGGACGAGATCCAGTCGATGGGCCGCAACGCCGTCCTGGTCCAGGCCGACCTGCTGGAGGACGCAGAGGCGGAACGCCTGCTGCCTGCCGCGGCACAGGCATTGGGTGGTCCGATCACCTGCCTGATCAACAATGCGTCGATCTTTGAATACGATACCGTGGCCACCGCCACGCGGGACAGTTGGGATCGTCACATTGGCAGCAACCTGCGCGCGCCCTTCGTGCTGACCCAGGCAATGGCCGCTCAAGGGTTGAAGCCCGAGGTCGATGCCCGAGGGGAGCCGCACGCCAGCGGCCTGATCGTCAACATGGTGGACCAGCGCGTGCGCAAACTCACGCCGGAGTTCATGACCTACACGATTGCCAAGATGGGCCTTTGGGCGATGACCCAGACGACGGCACGCGCGCTGGCCCCCGCGATCAGGGTGAATGCCATCGGCCCCGGGCCGACCCTGCAGGGCGCGCGCCAGACGGATGCGCATTTCGCCGCGCAACGCGATGCGACCGTGCTGCGACGGGGGGCCAATCCGGCCGACATCACCGCCGCGCTGGGCTATTTCCTCGATGCGCCCGCGATCACCGGGCAGTTGCTGTGCGTGGACGGCGGGCAGCACCTCGGTTGGGAAACGCCGGATGTTCAGGGCGTGGAATAGACGGGTTGCGGACGAAAGTTCTGCACCGTCTTTACGGGTGTTACAAAAGCGTTACCAAAACCCTATTGTTTTCAGGGCCTTGCCAATGCGAAAAGAAAATATCATTTGATATCAACGCGTTGAAACTGTGCCCAAAAAATAGGCAATCTCAAGAAACACCCATGAAACAAGGAAAATTATTGGCTGCCATGAAGTTACCCAAAGAGTTATCCACAGCAACCGTGGACTTCTTATGTCTTGTCTATGCGCGCGCTACAGTGCAGCCAAACCAGAGAATCAGAACCGCATCAAGATGACAGAACCGACTGACACTCCCCCCAAGGATGTGCCCACGGGCCACGATGTCATCCAGGGGTATCTCAAGACGCTGGACAGCTCGCCGGGGGTGTACCGGATGCTGGATGGTCAGGCGCGCGTGCTGTACGTCGGCAAGGCGCGGAACCTGCGCGCGCGGGTTGGCAGCTATGCACGGCCGACTGGCCATTCGGGTCGGATCGCGCGGATGATCTCGATGACCGCGTCGATGATGTTTCTGACCACCCGCACCGAAACGGAGGCGCTGCTGCTCGAGCAGAACCTGATCAAGCAACTCAAGCCAAAATTCAACGTCCTGCTGCGCGACGACAAGAGCTTTCCCAATATCCTCGTGACGGCCGATCACGCCTATCCGCAGATCAAGAAGCATCGCGGCGCGAAAAAGGAAAAGGGCCAGTATTACGGCCCGTTCGCCAGCGCCGGCGCGGTGAACCGAACGCTGAACCAATTGCAACGGGTGTTCTTGCTGCGTGACTGTTCCAACGCGATGTTCGAAAGCCGCACGCGGCCCTGTCTGCAATATCAGATCAAGCGCTGCTCGGGGCCCTGCGTGGGCAAGATCGGCGCGGAGGATTACCGTCAGACCGTGCGCGACGCGGAAAAATTCCTGTCCGGGAAATCGACGGATATCCAGGTCAGGCTGGCCGGGGAGATGGAGGCCGCATCCGAAGCGATGGAATTCGAGCGTGCCGCCGCGCTGAGGGATCGGATTCGTGCGCTGACGCAGGTACAGACGGCGCAGGGCATCAACCCCAAGGGCGTCAGCGAGGCGGATATCATCGCGCTGCATATGGACAGCGGCCAGGCCTGCGTGCAGGTGTTCTTCATCCGCTCGGGCCAGAATTGGGGCAACCGCGACTATTACCCGCGTGTCGGGGCCGATGTGGACCCCGCCGAGGCGCTGGAGGCGTTCATCGGACAGTTCTACGACACCCGCGAACCGCCCCGGCAACTGATCCTCAGCAACGAGATCGAAAATCCCGACCTGATGGCCGAAGCCTTGAGCGGCAAGCTGGGCCGCAAGGTGGAATTGCTTGTGCCCCGGCGCGGCGAAAAGGCCGAATTGATCGAGGGCGCGCTGCGCAACGCCCGGGAATCGCTGGCGCGCAAAATGGCGGAAAGCGCCACGCAGACCAAGCTGTTGCAGGGACTGGCAGACGCGTTCGAATTGCCGGGCCCGCCACAGAGGATCGAGGTTTACGACAACTCGCATATTCAGGGGGCGTTCGCGGTGGGCGCCATGATTGTGGCGGGCCCCGACGGTTTCCTGAAAAACCAGTACCGCAAGTTCAACATCCGGGGCGACGACCTGACCCCCGGCGATGATTTCGGAATGATGAAAGAGGTGCTGACCCGCCGTTTCAAGCGCCTGATCAAGGAGGATCCGGATCGCGACAGGGGATTGTGGCCGGACCTTTTGCTGATCGATGGCGGCGCAGGGCAGGTCAGTGCCGTGCGCGAGATAATGGCGCAGCACGGGGTGGATGACATCCCGATGGTCGGCGTGGCCAAGGGCATCGATCGTGACGCGGGCAAGGAGGAATTCTATCGCACCGGCAAACGGGCCTTTGCGTTGCGCCACAATGACCCGGTGCTGTATTTCGTGCAGCGCATGCGCGACGAGGCGCACCGCTTTGCCATCGGCACGCACCGCGCCAAGCGGGCCAAGGCGGTCGGCGCCACTCCGCTCGATGATGTGCCGGGCGTGGGGGCCGCGCGCAAGCGGTCGCTCTTGGCGCATTTCGGATCGGCAAAGGCCGTCAGCCGCGCCAATCTGAGCGATCTCAAGGCGGTCGAGGGCGTCTCTGACGCGCTGGCCGAAAAGATCTATGATTTCTTTCATGATCGCGGCTGATCGCCTGCGTGTGCGGTTGGTGCTTTCGCCCCGACTTCGCAGAGTATAATGTGTTGGTATGAATTGGACTTTACCCAATATCCTGACCGCCTTGCGGTTGGTCGCGGCGCCTGCGGTCGCCATCATGTTCCTGTATTTCACCCGGCCCTATGCGGACTGGTTCGCGCTGATCCTGTTCGTGTCCGCCGCGATCACGGATTGGTTCGACGGCTACCTTGCCCGGACCTGGAAACAGGAAACCAAGCTGGGCGCCATGCTGGACCCGATCGCCGACAAGGCGATGGTGGTGATCGCGCTGATGGTGATCATCGGATTCTCGAGCTGGTCGCCCTGGCTGGTGCTGCCCGCCACGATGATCCTCTTTCGCGAGGTGTTCGTGTCTGGCCTGCGCGAATTCCTGGGTGACACGGCGGGCACGCTCAAGGTGACCTATCTGGCCAAATGGAAGACCACCCTGCAGATGGTCGCCATCGCGGTGCTGTTTTCGCAAGGCGTGTTCGAACATTACCTGATCGTGTCGGCCTGGGGCATGGACGAGGCGATGATCGCAAGCATCCTGGACGGCACCACCGAAGACCTGCACGGTCTGCGCTGGAAGGCCGTGGCGATGAAGGGGGCAGGGCATGTCGGGCTCTGGCTTTTGTGGATCGCGGCATTGCTGACGATGATCACGGGCGTCGATTACATGCTCAAGGCAACGCCGCATCTGAAGGAGGATCATTGATGGATGTGCTGTATTTCGCATGGGTGCGGGAACGCATCGGTCATCCGCGCGACACGGTCGACACCCAAGCCGCGACGGTGGCCGAGTTGGTCGCCGAACTGAGCGCCCGCGAGGACCGTTATGCCATGGCGTTTTCCGATCTGTCGGCGCTGCGCGTGGCCGTCGATCAGCAGCTTGCCGATTTCGACGCGCCATTGGCCGGTGTGCGCGAGGTGGCCTTTTTCCCGCCGATGACGGGGGGATAGACCATGCGCATCTCTGTCCAGTCAGAGCCGTTCGACCTTGGCGCCGAAAGCACTGCCTTTGCGGCGGGCCACCGTGACATGGGGGCGATCGTCACCTTCACCGGCGTCGTGCGCGACCTGCCCGGCGATCCGCTCGAGGCGATGGAGATAGAGCACTATCCCGGCATGACCGAAAGCGCCCTGCACGACATCGCCGCGACCGCGCTGGACCGCTGGTCGCTGGGCGATGTGCTGGTCATTCACCGGCACGGCCGCCTGACACCGGGCGAGATGATCATGATGGTGGCGACCGCCGCACCGCACCGCCGCGATGCCTTCGAGGCGGCGGAATTCCTGATGGACTACCTGAAATCGCGTGCGCCGTTCTGGAAGCGCGAGATGACAGCCAAGGGCGCCGATTGGGTGGCGTCGAAAGCCGAAGACGAGGACGCGCTGGACCGCTGGGCGTAAGGGCCGGTCACGTCGGCAGGGGTGGCCCGCATTGTGCGGTGGCGCGCGCGCGGTCAGCCGGCCTGCTGACGGTCGATATGGGCGCGCATTTCCTCGGCCTCGTGACGCGCATCGCGCAGTCCGTCCATCGCCGCGCGCAATTCGGCCTCGGTCTGTGCCAACTGGTTGGTCAGTTCGGCCTCGCGCTGCTGAAGGTAGGTGATCGCCTGATCGCGGGTCTCTTCCGCCTCGTGCAATTCCTGGCTCATCCGGTCCAGTTCTGCCACATCGTTGGCGGCGACGCGCGAAAACCGGTGCACCAGCCAGTTGGAAAACCATCCCAGGCAGAATGCCACGAAAAGAATGATCGCTGTGGCAACAACAAATTCCGTCCTGCTCATTGCCCGGGCCCTTCTTCGCTCGTCGTCTCGTTGGGCAGTATATCGCTGTTTTCAGCGATGGATTCCAGCGCTGAATCGCCCTCGGGCACGCTTGGTTCGGGTTGAATCAGACGAAATTCGATGCGGCGGTTGGCCTCGCGGCCCTCTTCGGTGTCGTTGTCGGCAACCGGCTGCGCCTCGCCGTAGCCCTTGGCGGTGAACGACGAGGTCAGCACCCGGCGCGCCCGCAATTCGTTCAGGACCGATTGCGCGCGGCTCTGGCTCAGCGACAGGTTCATTTCCTCGCGGCCCTGGCTATCGGTGTGGCCCTGGATTTCCAGCCTCAGATCGCCGCAGGATTTGATCACCTCGGCGATGTCGTCCATCGTGGCCAGCGCCGAGGCGTCGATGGTGGCGCTGCCGGGCTCGAAATTGATCTTGCCCGCAGCGACGATCGCGCCGATTTCGGCCTCGCATTCCTCGGGCGTGGGCAGGCCCGCGACCGGGTCCAGCTTTTCGCGGTAGGTCACGTCGATCTCGAATTTTTCGGCTTCGCCCAGCTTGGCGGCAAGCAGGCTTGCGATCACCGCGCGGGCATCGGAATTGCCGGTGTTGCCCGTCACCGAAAGGCTGTCGGGCTGGATGCGGACGGCGCCGTTGCTCAGCTCGGAGAGGGCCTCCAGTCCGGTCAGAACCCGCGCGGCCCAATCGGCGGGCAGGTCCGGCACCACGCGCGCCGCGACATAGACACGGTCGGACCCGAACCGCGCCTTGGCAAAGCTGTCGGCAAGATTTCGAAACGCCTCGTCCGGCACCCGGCCGCGCAACTGCACCTGGCCCTCGGGGCTCAGGGTCGCGATGAACTCGGGCGGGCCGACGTCGGGATCGACGGTTTCGGGCAGTTTGGAGAAAAGCGCAAATACATCCGGCAGGCTGTTTTCAAGCTCGCCCACCACCGTGTCGAACGTGTCCTGCGCTGTGCCTTCGGCGGCAATCAGTGTGATGTCGGCATCGGAAAACGTGACCGACCCCGCGCCCAGCCTGGCCAGTGCGGCGATGGATTGCGTCACCGCCTCCGACCACGTCGGGCTGGGCACGCCCATGCCCACCGTGCACCGACCGACATCGGTCATGCCCGCGGCGGCGGCTGCCTTCAGGATGGCGTCGCGGCTGTGCTCGGTATCTGCCGAACAGGCGTCGAAATGGGGCCCGCCGTCGTCGATGACAAAGCGCAGCGTGAAGGGCGTGATGACGGGGCGCGGCGCCGCGATGTTCAGCGTAAGCAACACCGCCGGCGGGGCCGCGCGGCTCAGCGCGCGTTCCATTTCCGCCTTGTCCTTGGCGCTGTCGGTGATCGCGGTGATCTCGACCCGGCCCGCGCTGATCGACACCTTGGCCCGCGGAAGGTCGTCCAGCGCGGTCAGCGCAAAGCCAAGCGCGTCCTCCCATCCCGGCGGGGCAGGATAGTCCGCGACCTCCAACAGGTCGGTCACACGGTCCTGACCGCTGACCCGAATGAAGCGGTCGACCATCGCCTCGCGGTCGGTGCTGACGGGGATCAGGCCGATCACCGAAAGACCGGCGTCGTTGCGCAGCACTTCGGCGGAAAACCGGGGGGGCGCTATGGCGGCCTGCGCCTCCACTTCGATCTCGTCGATCACGCGCGCCGCATCCACGATGGTTCCGGCGGCGGTCAGCGCCTGAAACCGGACCGCTTCGCTCTGGGCAAGCCCGGCCAGCGTGACCTGAAGCCCGTCGGCTTCCACTTCGGCCCATGTCAGGCCGCGCGCGTCGAGCGCATCGCGCACGCCGATCTCTGACGAATCCTCGATCAATTCGACGGAAAAATTTGCGGCAACAAGCGAAATCGCGGCGGCCGCGGCAAAGGTCAACCCTGTGATGAAGATGGAGGAAAGGCGCATGTCACCGTATGTGTTGTCTGACTTGGGTCAGTTGATACGCCGCAGCGCGCGGGGTTTCAATCACACCAGCAGGGCCGCCACGAAAAACACAAGCGGGATCATGCCGGTGTCGCGGTTGGCGCGAAACAGCTGCAACAACTTGGCGTTGTCCTGGGTGTCCAGTCCGCGCAGTTGCCACGCCATGTGCCAGCCCATCGCCCAGGGCCCGCCCAGGGCCAGCACCATCGCCAGCACCGACGCCTGCGGCAGGGCGGCGTAGATCACCGCGATCCCCATCAGCCCGACGGTCGCCATCAGGAACCGGCGCAGCCATTGCGCGGTCTTGTCGCCAAATAGCCGCGCGGTGGATTTCACGCCGATCAGCGCGTCATCTTCGGTGTCCTGGTGGGCATAGATGGTGTCGTAGAACAACGTCCAGGCGATGCCGGCAAGATACAGAACCACGGCCGGCGCCCCCAGCTGTCCGCCATGCGCGGTCCACGCCAGAAGCGCGCCCCAGTTGAACGCAAGACCCAGAAACACCTGCGGCCACCAGGTGAAACGCTTGGCAAAGGGATAGACCGCGACCGGCAGCAGCGCCAGAACGCCAAGGCCGATGGCGGCAAGGTTGAAGGTCAGGAGAATGCACAGCGCCAGCAGCGCCTGCGCACACATCCAGACCAGCGCACCGGCGACGCTGACCTGTCCCGACGGAATCGGACGCGATCGGGTGCGTTCGACCCTGCCGTCGATGTCGCGGTCGGTGATGTCGTTCCACGTGCATCCCGCCCCGCGCATCAGCCACGCCCCGATGGCGCAGCCAATGGCGATCCACGCATCGAACCAGCCTGCCTGCTGGTCGTGCAGCATCGACAGGGCCAATCCCCACCAGCACGGCAGCAGCAACAGCCAGGTGCCGATGGGCCGGTCCGCCCGGCTGAGCCGCAGATAGGGGCGCGCCGCGGCCGGGGCCCAGCGGTCGACCCAGTTGTCCTTGACCGCGTCCGCGACCTGACCATCTGGTGTTGGCGTGTCGCCTTGCATATGTACCTGCCTTATGGATCAGAAGATGACTGCGAAAATCAGACTGTATGTAGAGCACCCACTGGGGCCGGGGCAATCTGTTCCTTTGTCCCGCGATCAGGCGCATTACCTCTTTGGCGTCATGCGGCAGGGGGTGGGCGACGCGGTCGCGCTGTTCAACGGGCGCGATGGCGAATGGCTGGCCACGGTGGCCGAGGCGGGCAAACGCGGCGGGACACTGGTGTTGGTGGAGCAAAGCCGCGCCTTGCAGATGCCGCCCGACCTGTGGCTGGTGTTCGCGCCGATCAAGAAGGCGCGAACCGATTTCATCGTTGAAAAGGCCGCCGAGATGGGCGCGCGGCGCATTCTGCCGGTGCAGACCGAATTCACCAACGCGGGCCGGATCCAGCGCGACCGCCTGCAGGCCCACGCCGTCGAGGCGGCAGAGCAATGCGGGGGCACGTTCGTGCCGCAGGTGGACGATCTGATCCGGCTGGACCGTCTGATCGATGGCTGGGATACCGCCCGGCAGGTGATGTTCTGCGACGAGGCGCTGGCGGATGCGCCGCCCAAACCCGCCTTTGGCGCGGCGGGCCACGATGGCGCGCCCTGGGCCATCCTGATCGGCCCCGAAGGCGGGTTTTCCGACCGCGAGCGCGCGCGTCTGCACAAGCCCGACCACACCCACCCGGTGCAGCTTGGCCCACGGATATTGCGGGCAGATACCGCGGCGGTGGCGGCGATGACCCTGTGGCAGCAGCGGTTCGGAGACTGGGCGTGAGTGGCTTTTTCCGGCCCGAGGCCGTGCGGGCCGTGATGCGCTGGCGCGAGGCCCTGGTGGGCGGCGCGGCAGTGCTTGTGGGGCTTTGGTGGACTGTCGGTCCCAGCGGCCTGCTGGCCATTCCGGGGGCTGCGCTTCTGGTCGCGGGCGGCGCGCTGATCTGGATCGGCGTGCAACGGGGGCGCTTTCGCGGCGATGGCGGCGGCACGGGTGCGGTGCAGGTGGACGAGGGGCAAGTGACCTATTTCGGGCCGCTCAACGGTGGCGCGGTGGCCCTGCGCGAATTGGATCGCCTGACACTCGATCGCACCGTCTATCCGCCGCACTGGCGCCTGGATCAACCCGGACAGCCGCCCCTGCTGATCCCGGTGAATGCCGAAGGGACGGACGCGCTGTTCGATGCCTTTGCCACGCTGCCGGGGTTTCGAACCGAGCGCATGCTGGGCGAATTGCAGGCCCGGCGCGGTGTGTCGGTGGTGATCTGGGAACGCGAACCGTTACGTCCCGCACATTTGCCTCTGCATTGACACACCGGGCAAATCACCGCATCCCTGCCGCAACAGATCGTAGTCCCAAGCACCGGAGCCACCCCACATGTCCATTCCCCAAAACGGCGGCGGCCCGATCGAGCGGCACGAACAACTGGCAGAGTACCTGGCCGATGGCTGCAAGCCCAAGTCCGACTGGCGCATCGGCACCGAGCACGAGAAGTTCGGCTATTGCAAGGACACGCTCAAGCCGCTGCCCTACGAAGGCGACCGGTCGATCCGCGCCATGCTCGAGGGCCTGCGCGACGCCCATGCCTGGAGCCCGGTGGAAGAGGGCGGCAAGCTGATCGGGCTGGAAAAGGGCGATGCGAACATCAGCCTCGAACCGGGCGGTCAGCTTGAGCTTTCGGGCGGTCCCTTGCAGAGCATTCACGAGACCTGCGACGAGGTGAACACGCACCTGCGCGAGGTCAAGGACGTGGCCGACCGTATCGGCGCGGGCTTCATCGGGCTGGGCGCGGCCCCGATCTGGACCCATGATGACATGGATCTGATGCCCAAGGGCCGCTACAAGCTGATGAACGAATACATGACCCGCGTGGGCACCATGGGGCGCGTGATGATGCGCCGGACCTGCACGGTGCAGGTCAACCTCGATTTCGGATCCGAGGCGGACATGGTCAAGAAACTGCGCGTGGCGCTGGCGCTGCAGCCGGTGGCGACCGCGCTGTTTGCGAATTCACCATTTTTCGAGGGCAAGCCGAACGGTCACAAGTCCTGGCGCAGCCGCGTCTGGCGCGATCTCGATTCGTCGCGCACCGGCATGTTGCCCTTCGTCTTCGAAGACGGCTTCGGGTTCGAGCGGTGGGTGCAGTACGCGCTCGATGTGCCGATGTATTTCGTCTATCGCGACGGCAAGTACCTCGACGCGCTGGGCATGTCGTTCCGCGATTTCCTCAAGGGCGAATTACCCGCGCTGCCGGGCGAGAAACCGACGCTGAGCGATTGGGCGGACCACCTGACGACGGCGTTCCCCGAGGCGCGGATCAAGAAATACATGGAAATGCGCGGCGCCGACGGTGGGCCGTGGCGCAGGCTGTGTGCCTTGCCGGCCTTCTGGGTCGGTCTGATGTACGATCAATCCTCGCTCGACGCGGCGTGGGACATGGTCAAGGACTGGGACGCGGAGACCCGCGATGCGCTGCGTGTGGCCGCATCGGTCGATGCGCTGCAGGCCGAGGTGAACGGGATCAGGATGCACGACATCGCCCGCGAGGCCGTGGCGCTGAGCCATGCGGGGCTGAAGGCGCGGGCACGGCCCGGCGCGGGCGGTCTGATCCCCGACGAGACGCATTTCCTCAACACTCTGCACGAAAGCATCGAAACCGGCAGGGTTCCGGCGGACGAGCTCTTGGAAAAGTACCATGGGGAATGGGGCGGCGACCTGACGCGGATCTACGCCGAATACAGCTATTGACGGTGCCGGGAGCGGATCGCCCCCCCCGAGGATCATTGCGCCCCTTCACCAAGTCTTAAGGTGATCCGGTCTAGGCTTGCAGGCAACGCACAGCCATCGGGATGGATCACCATGAGAGCGAAAACACTTCAGGATCTGATCGGAAACGGGCCTGTCCATGTCACCGAACAGCAAGAAAGCATCCGGTCGGCCTGTACCGCGATGAGCGCCGCCAACATCGGTGCGCTTCCGGTGGTGGAGGGCAAGCAACTGGTCGGGATCCTGAGTGAACGCGACGTGATACGCCGCTGCGTGATCGTCAACCGCCTGCCCGAGGACACCACGGTCAAGCAGGTGATGACCCCGAACCCGCAGTGGTTGCCCGCCGATGCCCGGCCTGCCGAGGCGTTGGAGGTGATGATCAAGGGGCGTTTCCGCCATTTGCCCGTCTGCGAAGGTGGCAGGATTGTGGGTGTCGTGTCGCTCCGGGATATTCCCAAGGATACGATCAACCCGATCGAGAGGTTCTTTCGCGGTGCGCGGCGCAGGGCGACGGTCTGACCCGGTTCAGGGATCTGGATCCAACTGGAAACCAGTCAGAAAGGCGACGACCTTTCCCGTGCTCATTTCGCAGGGGAACAGCGCGGGCCCGCTGTCCAGATTATACAGATTGAAGCTGATGTAGTCGCGGCCGCCCAGTTCTTCTGCCACCAGCTTGATCGATCTGCCGCCATTGAAAATCGTTTTGCAGAGGATCCAGCGTTGACCGCAGGCACGCCCTGTCATGGTGCCCGCGGGCAGGGCGGCCAGGGCTTTGACAAAGCTGTCAGGAGGACGGTGCGTCACGCTTTTCGCCGATCCGCGGTTCCGTTCCCGCCTTGATCCGGGCGATATTGCCGCGGTGCCGCCAGAACACCAGCAGTGTCAGCGTAATCCCCAGCAGCAGCATCGTCCCATAACCGAGCAAGATGATCAGGAAGGTGGACGCCGCGGCGCCGACCAAGGCGCCCATCGACGAGATCCGGAACGCCAGCGCGCCGAGGACCCAGGCGATGCAGCAGCCCAAGCCGACGGGCCAAGCCAGCGCCAGCATCACGCCAAGGAACGTCGCCACGCCCTTGCCGCCCGCGAACCGAAGCCAGACCGGATAGCAATGGCCGATCATCGCAAAGAGCGCCGCGACCTGTGCCGCATCCTCGCCGGTGCTGGCGCGCGCCAGCAGCACGGCGATGGCCCCCTTGACCCCGTCCAGCAGCAGCGTCAGCGCGGCGGCGGTCTTGTTGCCGGTGCGCAGCACGTTGGTCGCACCGATATTGCCGGAGCCGATGCTGCGCAGATTGCCCAGCCCCATCGCACGGGTGAGGATCAGCCCGAAGGGGACCGACCCCAGAAGGTAGGCGACGATGGCCCAAAGGCCCAGCAGTGCGGCGGAAGTTTCAATGATCGGCATCAGGTTCTTTCATAAACGGCATGTCCGGCGACGTATGTCGCCAGCACCTTACCCTGCATCCGCGCCCCGTCAAACGGCGTGTTCCGGGATTTCGACCGAAGCGTCGCGCGGTCCATCAGGAAGGGCGCATCGGGGTCGAACAGGACCAGATCCGCAGGTGCGCCAACCGCCAGCCGCCCGCCGGGCAGGCCAAGCCGGGTGGCGGGGTTCAGCGACATGGCGCGCCAAAGAACCGGCAGATCGATCAGCCCCGCGTGATACAGCCGCATCGCCGCGGGCAGGAAGGTTTCAAGCGCCACCGCACCGCTGGCCGCTTCCTCGAACGGCAGTCGTTTGCTTTCCTCGTCCTGCGGCGTGTGCATGGAACTGATCACATCGATCAGCCCGCTGGCGACGGCCTCCGCCACCGCAAGGCGGTCCTCCTCGTCGCGCAGGGGCGGCTTGAGCTTGAAGAAGGTGCGATAGTCGGCGACATCGAGCGCGTTCAGCGTCAGGTGATGGATCGACGTGCCGGCGGTGATATCAAGGCCGTTGGCCTTGGCGCGTTGCAGTGCGGGCAGGGCGCGGGCGGTGGTGATCTGGTCGGCGTGATAGCGTGCGCGCGTCATCTCGATCAGGGCGATGTCGCGGTCGAGGCCCATCCGCTCGGCCATCGGCGATACGGCGGGCAGACCGCGCAGCGACGCGAACTTGCCGCTGGTCGCAGCCGCACCAAGGCTCAGGATCGGCTCTTGCGGATGGGCAATGACCAGCGCGCCTAGGCTGCGGGCATAGGTCAAAGCGCGCGAAAACACCTTGGTGTCGGTGACGACCCGGTCGCAATCGGTGAAGGCCACCGCACCCGCGTCCATCAGGAACCCGATTTCCGTCATCTCGCGCCCCGCGCGGCCCTTGGTCAGGGCGGCCATCGGCACGACATTGACGGGGGCTGCCTCGTTCGCGCGGCGGGTGACGAATTCCAGTGTCTCGGGGCTGTCGATGGCGGGCGTCGTGTCGGGGCGTGTGACCATCGTGGTGACGCCCCCCGCCGCCGCCGCCAGCCCGGCCGAGCGATAGCTTTCCTTGTGCCGCTCGCCCGGTTCGCAGACCTTGACGCCGATGTCGACGATGCCGGGGGCCAGGTGCCTGAGCCCGCAGTCGATCACGGTGTCACCGCCCGGCGCCGGCGCCTGAGCGGGCAACAGCGCGGTGATCACGCCGTCTTCGACCCGCAACCCACCGGTCGTGACGGTGCCGCGTTCCGGGTCGATCAGGCGGGCATTCAGGAAGGTCGTCGCGCTCACGATGCGATCCAGACCATCATCCCGGCCACGCCGAAGGCCACCAGAAGGGCGATCATCGCGATGCGCCCGGACATTTTCGGATCGGGTTTCGGCTCTTTCATGGCGACCTCCGGGTCAGGGAAAGGGGATCAGGCAAACAGCCACCAGACCAGCAGCGCCAGCGCCGCGATCACGGCCATCACGGCCATCGCGCTGCCCGCGGGGCCGCGCGCCGGCGCGGGCGGGGTCACGCCGGGGGCGCCGGTGTAAGGCTGCGCGCTGTCCGCGGTCAGCGGCGGCAGGTCGGTGACGGGTTCAAATTCCGAATAGGTCCCGATCAGCGTGAGATCCGCACCTGGGGTCAGCGTGACCTCTTCGCCGCCGAAGCTGTCGGAGAACACGATCAGCACGTAACCGTCCAGCGCCTCCAGGCGGGCGCGATCCGGGGCGATCTGCGCCTCGTCCACGGCATAGCCATCGGCAAGGTATCCCGCCAGCCCGACCCCGACGAGATCGGCCACCGGAAAGATCTCGGCGGTGGCGGTGTCCAGCGATGCGTTGGCCAGCAGGTCGCGGGCCAGATCGGGCTTGGACATGGTCTCGAGCGCGCTCAGGATCTCGGGCACCGGGCGGTTGATGGCAAAGACGCGGATCTTGCCGCGCTCGCCCTTGGGAATGTGAATGGGGCCGGTCATACGGGGTTCGCCTTTCGAGTGCCGGGTATCAGGTCTGTCACTGTCTGCGCATCCTCGATGAATTCAAAGGCCAGCGCATCCGAAGGTGACCGGGCGTCCGCGCGCTTGATCAGCAGCGACGGCGGCAGTGTATCTCGAAACGGCTCTGCGGTGGCGCCGTCGCGGTCGAATTCGCGCAACTGGCCGCCCCGCCGCCACAGGATCCGCGTGTCGGTGATCGCATAGCGCGTCTTGCGCAGCGCGAACCACGCCGACCAGGACCGCATGAAGGAAAAGCCAAGCACCGCGACAAGCAGCACGAGGCTGAGCGGTTGCGCGTCGCGCGCCTCCGGGCTGACGGCAAAGGCCGTCGTCACCATCAGCAGCAAGACCACGCTCCACCCCATCTGGCCATAAAGACGCCTGTTCTGCCAGGTCGGGACGGGCGCCGGGCGGCCCTGCCATTGCACGACCTCGCCCTCGGTCAGAACATCGCTCCAGTCCGCCTGCGTCATGCCGCACCCTCGGCCCGGGTCAGTGCCAGGTTCTGCGCCAACAGATCCATCGCGGCCATGCGCACGGCAACGCCCATTTCCACCTGATCCTGGATCACGCTGCGGTTGATGTCGTCGGCCAGCGTGCCGTCGATTTCAACGCCGCGGTTCATCGGGCCGGGGTGCATCACGATGGCGTCGTCCTTGGCATGGGCCAGTTTGTCGGCGTCCAGCCCGTAGCGGTGGTAATATTCGCGTTCGCTGGGGATGAACCCGCCGTCCATCCGCTCTTTCTGAAGCCGCAGCATCATCACCACGTCAACGTCGCGCAGGCCCTCTTCCATGTCGTCGAACACCTCGACGCCAAAGTCGGCGATGCCGCTGGGCATCAATGTGGGCGGCCCGATCAGTCGCACGCGGTTTTCCATCTTGCCCAGCAGGATGATGTTCGACCGCGCCACCCGGCTGTGCGCGATATCGCCGCAGATCGCGATCGACAGGCGGTGCAGCCGTCCCTTGGCGCGGCGGATCGTCAGCGCATCCAAAAGCGCCTGCGTGGGGTGTTCGTGTTTGCCGTCGCCCGCGTTCAGCACGGCGCAGTTCACCTTTTGCGCCAGCAGATCGACCGCGCCCGACTGCGGATGCCGCACAACCAGCAGATCGGGGTGCATCGCATTCAGGGTCATCGCCGTGTCGATCAGGGTCTCGCCTTTCTTGATCGAACTGGCCTGCATCGCCATGTTCATCACATCCGCGCCAAGCCGTTTTCCCGCGATCTCGAAACTGGCCTGCGTGCGGGTAGAGGCCTCGAAGAACATGTTGATCTGCGTCAGCCCGGCCAGCGCATCGGCATGTTTGTGCGGTTGCCGGTTCAGATCGACGTAGCGATCGGCCAGGTCCAGCAGGGTCACGATCTCTGGCTGGCGCAGCGGCTCGATGCCAAGCAGATGGCGGTGTGCGAAAGTCATGGGCGGCAACCTTGAGCTATTTTTTGTCTTATAGGGACAGGCGCCAGCACGGGCAAGGCGCGCGGCGTGCAACAAGCGGTTCTGTTTCCCCGGGCGGGCGCCTAAACTGCGGGCATGGAATCAACCGAATATCATCACGCGCTGGCGCTTTTGAACTGGCAGGTCGAACTGGGCGCGACCGAGGCGATCTGCGACGCGGGCGTCAATCGCTACGAGGTGCCCGCGCGCGTCGAGACGCCCAAGGCCGCGGCGGCCCCCACCGGCCCTGCCAGGCGCAGCGCTCCGCCCAAAGCGGTGGAGATCGACCCCGTGGCGGAGGCCCGCCGCGCGGCAGAGGCGGCCGGCGATCTTGATGCCCTGCGCGCCGCGATGGAGCGGTTCGAGCATTGCGATCTCAAGCGTGGCGCGCGCAACATGGTGTTTTCCGACGGCATCCCCGGCGCCCGCGTGATGATCGTCGGCGAGGCGCCCGGCCGCGACGAGGACCGCGAGGGCCGGCCGTTCGTGGGCCGCGCGGGCCAGTTGCTGGACCGGATGTTGGCCGCCATCGACATGGGCCGCGACCGGGCGGATGCGCCGGTCTACATCACCAATGTCCTGCCCTGGCGCCCGCCGCAGAACCGTGAACCCAAGCCCGACGAGATCGCGATGATGCGCCCGTTTCTGGAACGTCACATCGCGCTGGCCAAACCGGAGGTGCTGGTGGTGATGGGCAATGCCGGCGCGCAGGCGCTTCTGGGCAAGCGCGGCATCACGCGTCTGCGCGGCCAGTGGGGCGAGGCGTTGGGCCTGCCGGTGCTGCCGATGGTGCATCCGGCCTACCTGCTACGCAATCCGACGGCCAAGCGCGAGGCCTGGGCCGATCTGCTGGCGCTCAAGGCGCGGCTGTCGGATGCCTGACCTGGTGACCTTGCTGGCCTTTGTCCCGGCGGCGCTGGCGCTGAACCTCACGCCCGGTGCGGACATGATGTTTTGTCTCGGGCAGGGGTTGCGGTCGGGGCCGCGGGCCGCCGTGGCGGCCAGCGCCGGCATCTCTGCGGGGGCCATGGTACACGTCGCGCTGGCCGGGGTCGGGCTCGGGGCGCTGGTGGCCGCGCATCCGCTGGCTTTCGACGTGATCCGCTGGGCCGGGGTTGCGTATCTGTTGTGTCTCGCGGTGCAGTCGGTGCGCGGCGGCACCACCCGGAGCGATGCGCCGCCGCTGACCGCGGCACGGGCGTTTCGTGCGGGCCTGATCGTGAACCTGACCAACCCCAAGGTGATCCTGTTCGTGCTGGCCTTCGTACCGCAGTTCGTGTCGCCGCAGGCCGGGCCGGTTCTGGCGCAGTTCCTGACATTGGGCGCGGTTCTGGCGCTGGGCGGCTTCGCGGTCAATGCGCTGGTGGGTGTGTTCGCGGGCGGTCTGGGCACGCGGCTGGCCCGCAGCGCCCGCGCGCTTGGCTGGATCACCGGCGGAATTTTTGCCGCGCTCGCGCTGCGGCTGGCCATCTTGGAAAGGACCTGAACCATGAGCCGCATCGACGAGAGCATTGATTTCATTCCCGTGCGCATCGCCGTGCTGACCGTCAGCGACACACGCGGTCCGCAGGAGGACAAGTCCGGCGACGTGCTGGTCGCACGGATCGAGGGCGCGGGCCACAGCCTTGCCGCCCGCAAGATCCTGCGCGACGACCGCGCCGCGATCGCGGACCAGTTGCGCGCATGGTGCGCCGATCCCAACATCGACGTGGTGATCAGCACCGGCGGCACCGGGCTTACCGGTCGCGATGTCAGCGTCGAGGCGCACCGCGACGTCTATGAAAAAGAGATCGACGCCTTCGGCACGGTGTTCACCATCGTGTCGATGCAAAAGATCGGCACCAGCGCCGTGCAGAGCCGCGCCACGGGGGGCGTGGCGCAGGGGACGTATCTTTTCGCGCTGCCCGGCAGCCCCGGTGCCTGCAAGGACGCATGGGACGAAATTCTCGGCAAACAGCTCGATTATCGCCATCGCCCCTGCAACTTCGTGGAAATCATGCCCCGGCTGGACGAACATCAGCGACGCAAATAGCGGCCTGCGGCGTTTGCCCCCAAGACATAGTATTTTTCCCCGCCCGGCTTAGATAACACTAATATGCCGGGACCAGCGGGCAAAGGACGCGAATGCGATTTTTACGGCAAAGCATGATTGGCCTGTTTCTGGCGGCGGTGTCGCTGGGCCTGCTGATCTATGCCGCCCAGATTATCGGCAGCGCGGTGCAGGACCGCATGAGCCGCGACACCGCCGCGCCCCCGGCGCGGGAACGGGTCTTTGCCGTGAAGGTCCTGACTGCCCAAGAAGGCACCCGGACGCCCGTGCTCGAAACCTTTGGCGAGGTGCAATCGCGCCGCACGATGGAGGTGCGCGCGCCCGTGGGCGGGCGGGTGATCGAACTGGCCCCCGGCTTCGAGGACGGCGGCACGGTGAACAAGGGCGATGTGCTGCTGCGGATCGATCCGGCGGATGCGGAACTGGTCGTGCAGCGGATCGAAAGCGACCTTGCCGATGCGCAGGCCGAGCAGCGCGATGCCGCGCGCGCCCTGGTGCTGGCGCGCGACGAAGTGGCCGCCGCCGAGGATCAGGCCACCCTGCGTGAACGCGCCTACCAGCGGCAGGTCGATCTGGCGGAACGCGGTGTCGGCACGGCCGCAGCGGTCGAGGTGGCAGAGCTTGCCGCATCCGCCGCACGACAGGCAGTATTGGCGCGACGGCAGGCGCTGACCCAGGCCGAGGCGCGCGTCGATCAGGCCGCAACGCGTCTGGCGCGCGCCGGGATCGCACGCGCCGAAGCGCAAAGACGTCTGGCCGACACCGTGTTGCGCGCGCCGTTCGACGGAACTCTGTCCGACCCAACCGTCGTCGAGGGGCGGCTGGTGGGCAGCAACGAGCGCGTCGCCGACCTGGTCGATCCCGACGACCTCGAGGTGTCGTTTCGCGTCTCGACCGCGCAATATGTCCGGCTTCTCGACCCCTCCGGCGCTGTCACCCGCGCCGATGTGACGGTCACGCTGGACGTGACCGGGGTGGACCTGACCGCGACCGGCCGCATCAGCCGCGTCAGCGCCGGGGCGGGCGACGGGCAGACCGGGAGGCTGGTCTTTGCGAGGCTTGGTGCCGCGCCGGGGTTCAAGCCCGGCGATTTCGTCACGGTGCGCGTCACCGAACCCCCGCTCGATGCCGTGGTGCGCCTGCCCGCCGCCGCACTTGGTTCGGGCGACGAGGTGCTGGTGCTCGGTGATGACAACCGTCTGGAGGCGCTGCCGGTGACGGTGATGCGGCGGCAGGGTGACGATGTTCTGGTGCGGGGTGATGGCCTTGCCGGGCGCGACGTCGTGGTGGCGCGCACACCGCTGCTGGGCCCGGGGATCACGGTCAGACCGTTGCGCAGCGATACCGCGCCGGCCGCCGCCGCCGCGCCCGCGATGCTGGAGTTGAGCGCGGAACGCCGCGCCCGGCTGGTGGCGTTCGTCGAAGGCAACACGCGCATGCCGCAGGAGGCCAAGGCGCGTGTCCTGGCACAACTGGCGCAACGCGAAGTTCCGGCCCGCATGGTCGAGCGGATCGAAGCGCGCATGGGAGGCTAGACCGATGGCCCGCGATATTCCCCGCGCCGCAGGGGGGGTGCTGTCGTATTTCACCAGGCATCCGACCGCCGCGAACCTGCTGCTGGTGATCTTGCTGGTCGCGGGCTTTGCCGCCGCGCCGAACATGCGGGCGCAATTCTTTCCCGATGTGATCCTCGAAAACGTCAGCGTCACCGCCGTCTGGGAGGGCGCGGGCGCGGAGGACGTCGATGCCGCGATCGTGCAGGTGCTCGAGCCCGCGCTGCTCTCGGTGGAAGGCGTCGAAAGTTCGGCCAGCACGTCGCGCGAAGGCCGCGGCGTCATCACGCTGGAATTCGAGCCCGACTGGGACATGAGCCGCGCCACCGACGATGTACAGACCGCCGTGGACGCGATCACCGGCCTGCCGGAGGACGCCGAAGACCCGCTGGTGCGGCGCGGGGTCTGGCGCGACCGGGTGACCGATGTCGTGATCACCGGACCGATCGGCCCCGAGCAGCTTGGGCTCTTTGCAGATGAATTCGTGACGCGCCTGTTCGCCGACGGGGTCACGCGCAGCACGATCCAGGGCGTCGCGGATCCGCAGACGCTGGTCGAAGTCCCCTCCGCCAAGCTGATCGCCCATGACATTGCGATGGCGGACATCGCGCGCGCCATCGCGGCAGAGGTCGATGCCGCCCCCGCGGGCGATGTGACCGGCTCCAACACCCGCGTGCGCACCGGTTCGGAAAAGCGCAGCGCGCGCGAGATCGCGGGCATCGTGCTGCGCTCCAACCCCGATGGATCCAAGCTGCTGGTCGGCGATGTGGCGACGGTCCGCGCGCAGGGCGTCGACCGCGAACGCAGCTATTTCGTGGGCGACAACCCGGCGATTTCCGTGCGGGTGGACCGGTCTGACAAGGGCGACGCGATCGGCGTGCAAGAGACGGTCGAGCATGTCGCCGCCAGCCTGCAGGCGACCCTGCCGCCCGATGTAAGTGTCGAGCTGATCCGCACCCGCGCCGAGGCGATCAGCGGGCGCCTCGATATCCTGATCGACAACGGGCTCATGGGGCTGGCGCTGGTGGTGGGGCTGTTGTTTTTGTTTCTGAATGCGCGCACGGCCTTTTGGGTGGCGGCGGGCATCCCGGTCGCGATGATGGCGGCGATCGCGCTGATGTATCTGGGCGGGCTGACGATCAACATGGTGTCGCTGTTCGGGCTGATCATCACGCTGGGGATCGTCGTCGATGACGCCATCGTGGTGGGCGAACACGCCGATCACCGTGCCCGCCATTACGGCGAAACGCCCGTGGTGGCCGCCGAAACCGCCGCCCGGCGCATGGCGATGCCGGTCTTTGCTGCGACGCTGACGACCGTGATCGCGTTTTTCGGGCTGGTCGTGGTCGGCGGACGCTTTGGCGACCTGATCCGCGATATTCCCTTTACCGTGATCGTGGTGCTGACGGCGTCGCTGGTCGAATGTTTCCTGATCCTGCCTCACCACATGGCGCATGCGCTGGCCTCCACGGCCAAGGCGCGCTGGTACGATTGGCCCAGCCGTCAGGTCAACCGCGGGTTCATGTGGATGCGCGAACGGCTGTTCCGGCCCTTCATGGCCGGCGTGATCGCGGCACGGTACGTGGTGCTGGCGGGCGCGGTCGCGGTGCTGGCCAGCCAGATCGCGCTGTTCGTCCGCGGCGACGTGCAATGGCGGTTCTTCAACGCGCCCGAACGCGGGTCGGTCACCGGCAATTTCGCGATGGTCGAAGGGGCCACGCGCGCCGACACGCTGGCGATGATGCGCGAGTTGCAACGCGCCACGCAGGCGCTGGGCGCCGACTACGCCGAGCGTCATGGCCGCAATCCCATCGACTACGTCATCGCGGAAATAGGCGGCAACGCAGGGTATGGCCTTGCCGGCGCCGATACCAAGGACGAAGATCTGCTGGGCGGCATTTCCATCGAACTGATCGACGCCGACCTGCGTCCCTATTCCAGCTTTGCCTTCGTGGCGGATTTGCAGGATGCGGTGATCAACCATCCGATGGTGGAAACCGTATCGTTTCGCGGCTGGCGGTCGGGTCCGGGCGGCGACGCGCTCGACGTGCAGTTTTTCGGGGCCGGGACGGATGTGCTGAAAGCGGCCAGTCAGGATTTGCAGACCGCCCTGCTGCACTATCCCGAAGTCAGCGCGGTGCAGGACAACCTTGCCTATGACAAGCAGGAGCTGATCCTGGATCTGACGCCGCAGGGGCAGGCGCTGGGGTTCACGATCGACACGCTGGGCCGCGTGTTGCGCGACCGGCTGGGCGGGATCGAGGCGGCGACGTACCCCGACGGACCGCGCAGCGCCACGATTCGCGTCGAGCTTCCCGAGGGCGAGCTGACGGCCGATTTCCTGGATCGCACGCAGTTGCGCACCGCGCAGGGCAGCTACGTCCCGCTGGCCGATATCGTCAGCGCGGAGCGGCGGCTGGGCTTTGGCACCGTGCGGCGTGAAAACGGTGTCCGCGTGGTGTCGGTCACCGGCGACATATCCGAGGACGATCCGGCGCGCGCGACCGCCATCCAGCAGGCGCTGGAGCGCGACATTCTGCCCCGGATCGCGGCGGAGCGTCAGGTGGAGTGGCGGCTGGCGGGGCTGAGCGAGCAGGAGGACAGCTTTCTCAGCGATGCGCTGACCGGTCTGATCCTGGTGCTGACCGGCATTTTCGCCGTGCTGGCGTGGATATTCGGCAGCTGGACCCGTCCGCTGGTGGTGATGGCGATCATCCCCTTCGGCTTGGTGGGCACGATTTATGGCCACGCCCTTTGGGATGTGCCGCTGAGCATGTTCACGGTGGTGGGCTTGCTGGGGATGACGGGGATCATCATCAACGATTCCATCGTTCTGATCACGACGATCGACGAATATGCCCGTGACCGGGGTCTGATCCCGTCGATCATCGACGGGGCGGCGTCACGGCTCAGGCCGGTGATGCTGACCACGATGACGACGGTTCTTGGCATGGCGCCATTGCTTTACGAACAATCGCAGCAGGCGCAGTTTCTGAAACCCACGGTGATCACGCTGGTGTATGGCCTGGGCTTCGGCATGGTGCTGGTGCTGCTGATCGTGCCCGCGCTGATCGCGATGCAGCATGATCTGGCCCGGCAGTTCGCGGCGATGCGGCGTGCCCTGCACGCACCCGTGCCCGGCGTGCGCTGGGCGGCGCGCGGGCTTTGGGGGCTCGTGTTGGGCTGGGTCGGCGTCACTCTGGGCTGGGCCATCTGGCAGGGCGCGCTTCCCGGTCCCGTGCTGCGGCTGGTTCCGACAATTGCCGAATGGCCTGCCGTGCAGGCGGCTCTCGTGCTGTTCGTGGCGGGTGTGACCGGGATCGTTGCCGCTGGCTACCTTGTCGGTGCCATCGGGGTGCTGATCGCGCGCAGGCGCCGCACCGCCCGCGCCTGACGGTGGGCGCCTGAGGACGGACGGACGATCCGCAGCAAGGTTCAGTCCGGCGTGCAGCCCTGAATATCGACCGCATGGGACGTGCCCAGTACCGTCAGCCGGATCGCCGAGCGATCCAGCGCGATCATCTGGCCGTTGACCTGCATCATTTCGGCCACCGCGACGACGTCCTGGCCCTGCCTTTGGCTTTCGGCCTCGCTCACCCAGATGTCGGGCTGTCCGGGTTCGATCACGACAACCTCTGCGCCGCCCGCGCTGGGCATTGTGATCCGCGCCTCGATCCAAAGGCCGTCGGCCGTCGGCTCGACCCTGCAAGTGGCCGCGCTCACGCGACCTTCGTCCGAGGTGAAGGGTTGTTGCGCAAGGGCCGCGGCGATGGCGGGCGTGGGGCGGGTGTCGGTGCCCTGCAGCACCGCATCAAAGCTGAGCGCATAGGGCATGCAGATGTCGCTGCAGATGCCAAGGTTCATCTCGGCGTTCAGATGCACCGGCTGACCGGCGCGTTGCGGCGCAATCGCCAGCGGAATCACCAGGCGGTCGGTATAGCCAAGGGTGCGCATCCCGCTTGTGTCGAACACTTGAGGCGTCGGCCAATGGATCGTGACCCCGCCCAGGTTCTTTGACTCCGACCAGTTGAATTCCGGCGGAATGCCCGCATCGCCGGGCGCACGCCAGTAGGTCTTCCACCCCGGCGCCAACGACAACTCGAGCGCGGCGACGCGGCTGCCATCTGCCTGCACCCACCCCGGCAGCACCTGCGCTGTAACAGGCGCTGTCGCGGAGGGGCCCGTGCCAGATGGTCCCGCCGCCCCGAGGGTCATCGGGGCGGCAGCGATCAGGGCGGCGGCGATCAGGCATGCATGTCTCATATGATTTTACATGGGCGATGGACGCGCGAAAGCCAAGTCACGTCTTGGTCAGCGA
This sequence comes from Sulfitobacter sabulilitoris, assembly GCF_005887615.1. Classification (GTDB taxonomy): domain Bacteria; phylum Pseudomonadota; class Alphaproteobacteria; order Rhodobacterales; family Rhodobacteraceae; genus Sulfitobacter_E; species Sulfitobacter_E sabulilitoris. Next base: position 1,704,684 of record NZ_VANS01000001.1, on the reverse strand, counting down.
TGTTTCCGCCCGCACCGGACGCGACGGTCTGTCGGATGTTGCGAGCGGCCTTGCGCGATGCATTCCTTGCGGCCATTCTATTCACCAGGGCGCATCGGCGCATCCTCGCTTTGGCACAAGGGATCGTAATTTGGACCTGACGGGCAAACTACTGGTGGCCATGCCGGGCATGGGGGATTCGCGCTTTGAGCGGTCGGTCGTGCTGATCTGCGTGCATTCCGATCAGGGCGCGATGGGGTTGATCCTGAACAAGCCCAATCCGGACGTCCGCATGAGCGATATCCTCGACCAGCTCGATATCGACGTCGACCGTGCGGTCCCGGTGGTGCCGGTTTTCTATGGCGGCCCGGTCGAGACGGGGCGCGGTTTCGTGCTCCATTCGCCCGATTACCAATCCAGCCTGCACACGCTGAAGGTGCCGGGAGGATTCGGCATGACCGCCACCCTGGACATCCTTGAGGATATCGCCAGCGGACGCGGCCCCGACAAGATCCTGATGATGCTGGGCTATGCCAGCTGGGCCCCCGGACAGATCGAGGCGGAGATCGCGGCGAACGGATGGCTGACCGCCGAGGCAAGCACAGAGCTGGTGTTCGCCACCAAACCCTCGGCGCAATGGTCGGCGGCGCTGGAGAGCATCGGGGTAGATCCGCTGAGCCTGTCGTCGGCGGCCGGGCGCGCGTGATCCCGCGCTAGCGGGGCGCGGCGGCGCGGCGCAGGCGGTCGTTGATGGCGCGGCCCAATCCGTGATCGGGTATGGCCGCCACGGCGATGGGGCGGCCCCTCGCATCCAGACGGTGAAGATGATCGAAGAGGTTCGCGGCCGCCTCTGTCAGGTCGCCGGCGGGTGACAGGTTCAGATCGCAGTCCATCGGTCCGAACCCCAGCAGCAGTTCGCCCTCGCCGGCGGCGGTCGCCCCAAGGCGCACATGGGCGGCAGGGGCATAATGCGATCCCAGTTGCCCTGGCGCCGTGATCGCGCCCTCGCGCGGCTGCGTCAGCGCGTGACCCAGCGCCGCCTCGATCGCCTCGGATGGCAGGCCGCCCGCCCGCAACAGGGTCGGCGCGTCACCGCCAAGCCCGACAATCGTGCTTTCCAGTCCGACCGGGCAGGGGCCACCATCGATCACGGCGTCGATCCGGCCCGACAGACCGTCCAGGACATGCGCCGCCGTGGTCGGGCTGATCCGGCCCGACGGATTGGCCGAGGGGGCCGCGACCGGCCCGTCGAACGCCGCCAGCAGCGCCTGTGCCACCGGGTGTTCCGGCACCCGGATCGCCACTGTCCCGAGGCCCGCCGTCACCAACGAGGACAAGCCGTGACCATCGCGCAGCGGCAGGACGAGCGTCAGGGGACCGGGCCAGAAAGGGGCCGCCAGCCGTTCCGCCAGATCGGACCACAGACCGTAACGGCGGGCGATGACGGCACTGGCCACATGCACGATCAGCGGATTGAAACTGGGCCGCCCCTTGGCCTCGTAGATGGCCGCCACCGCGGCCCCGTTGCGGGCATCCGCGCCGAGACCATAGACGGTTTCCGTCGGAAAGGCGGCGAGCCCGCCCGCGCGCAGGATATCGGCCGCCGCGGCGATGCCGGCGGCGTCGGGGCGGAGCGTCCGGGTGGTCTTCTGGGGCATGCTCGGTCCTCGTGACGCGGCGTTTTGGTTGCCGCGGCGCGATCCGCGGCTCATGTTCCGGTGCAAAGACAGCCCATTACAGTGTGACGCGCGCCTTGCCAAGCGCGCGGCCCGCGCCAGGAGGAATTCCCATGCCATATCACGCCGTCGTCGACGATTATGCATTCATGTTCGATCACATCGTGGGGCTGGACCAGGTCCGCGCCACCGACCGCTTTGCCGATGCCACGGACGACGTGACCCGCGCCATCCTGACCGAGGCGGGCAAGATGTGTGACGAGGTCCTGGCCCCGCTGCAACGCCCCGGCGACCTGCATCCCGCGCGGCTGGAAAACGGTGTCGTGCGCACCTCGCCGGGGTATGACCAGGGCTGGAAGGCGATCGCCGAGGGCGGCTGGATCGGCATGTCGGCGGATCCCGAATATGGCGGCATGGGCTTGCCGATGACGGTGACGAGCGCGGTGAACGAGATGATGAGCGGCGCCTGCCTGTCGCTGCAACTGGCCCCGCTGATGAGCCAGGGCCAGATCGAGGCGCTGGAGCACCATGCTTCGGACGCGATCAAGCAATTGTACCTTCCCAAGCTGATTTCGGGGGAGTGGACGGGCACCATGAACCTGACCGAACCGCAGGCCGGATCGGACGTGGGCGCGCTCAGCTCCAAGGCCGAGGACAATGGTGACGGCACCTATTCCGTCTCCGGCCAGAAGATCTACATCAGTTGGGGCGATCATGACCTGGCCGACAACGTCTGTCATCTGGTGCTGGCGCGGCTGCCCGGTGCGCCCGCGGGCACCAAGGGGATTTCGTTGTTCCTGGTGCCCAAATACCTGCCGGATGACGCCGGCAATGCCGGCAAGCTCAACGGCGTCAAGGTGGTCAGCCTCGAGCACAAGATGGGCCTGCACGGCTCGCCCACCTGCGTGATGCAATACGACGGCGCGACCGGCTGGCTGGTCGGGCCCGAACAGGGCGGCATGGCGGCGATGTTCACGATGATGAACAATGCGCGGCTGGGCGTCGGCGGGCAGGGCATCGGCGTTGCCGAAGGCGCCTATCAGCACGCGCTGGCCTACGCGATGGACCGCAAGCAGGGCCGCACCGCGCTGGAGGGCAAGGACGGCCACACCGGCACCATCGTCGATCATGCGGACGTGCGCCGCATGCTGACCACGATGAAGGCGGACATCTTTGCCGCCCGCGCCATCGCGCTGTCTTGTGCCGTGGCGATCGACATGACCAATGCCACCGGCGACGCCGACTGGAAGGCGCGCGCGGCCTTTCTGACCCCCATCGCCAAGGCCTTTGGCACCGATGTGGGGATGGAGGTTGCCCACACCGGCGTGCAGGTGCACGGCGGCATGGGATTCGTCGAGGAAACCGGCGCCGCGCAATTCAGCCGCGATGTGCGCGTGACCGCGATCTACGAGGGCACCAACGGCATACAGGCGATGGACCTCGTGGCACGCAAGATGATGGACGGGGGCGATGCCGCGGGCCGGCTGCTCGACGAGGTCGAAGCCACCGCCGAGGCCGCCAAAGCCACGCTGCCCGATCTGGCCGAAGCCGTCTGGAACGCCGCCGAAAGCCTGCGCGAGGCGACCGACTGGCTGGCCGAGCAGAAGGATCTCAATGCGCGCTTTGCCGGGGCCGTTCCCTATCTGCGGGCCTTTGCGCGGGTGCTGGGCGGGCATCTGCACCTGCGTGCCGCGCTGGCCGACAAGGGCGGCGCCCGCGAAAAGCTGGCGCGATTCTACATCCAGCGGCTTTTGCCCGAACATGTCGGCCTGCTGGCCCATGCGCAAGCAGGGGCGCAGGACCTTTACGCGCTGACGGCCGACGATTTGGCCGCGTGATGAATACCCAAGCCCCCCGAGGACTGCGCTATCCATGGGAGACGCCGCCCGACGCCGGCACCGGGATAGAGGTCGCCCCAGGTGTGCTGTGGCTGCGCCTGCCGCTGCCGATGAAGCTGGACCACGTCAACGTCTACGCGCTGGACGAAGGCGATAGCTGGACCGTGATCGATACCGGGTTCGCGTCGAAGAAATCCAAGGGAATCTGGGCCGACATCATGGCCGGGCCCCTGGGGGGCAAGCCCGTGTCCCGCGTCGTCGTCACGCATCATCATCCCGATCACGTGGGCCTGGCCGGGTGGTTCCAGACAGACCACGGGGCCGAACTGGTCACCACGCGCACCGCATGGCTGACCGCACGGATGCTGACCCTGGACGAACAGCAGGTTCCGTCGGACGAATCGCTGTCGTTCTACCGCCAGTCCGGCATGCATTCCGAAATCTACGACAAGCGCGCGAGCGAGCGGCCCTTCAACTTTTCCGACGTCGTGTCGCCCATGCCGCTGGGCTATACCCGCATCAGGCAGGATGACACGATCACGATGGGCGGCCGCACGTGGGATGTGCACATGGGCAACGGCCACGCGCCCGAGCATGCGACCTTCTGGAGCCGTGACGACAACCTCGTGCTGGCGGGCGATCAGATCCTGCCGTCGATCAGCCCGAACGTCGGCGTCTATGCGACAGAGCCGATGGCGGACCCGATCGGCGAATGGCTGGAGGCCTGCGAGCGTCTGGCCCCTCTGGCGCGCGAGGACCACCTGGTGCTGGGGGGACACAAGCTGCCCTTTACAGGGTTGCCCACGCGGATGCGCCAGTTGATCGACAATCATCACGGCGCATTGAAGCGCCTGCTGGCCTTCATCGACACGCCAAAGGCCGCGTCGGAGTGTTTCGCGCCGTTGTTCAAGCGCAAGATCGGCGAGGGCGAATACGGCCTTGCGCTGGTCGAGGCGGTGGCCCATCTGAGCCATCTCTATCAGACCGGCCTTGCCACGCGCGAAATGCGCGACGACGGCGCATGGGTGTACCAGCGCGCCGCCTGAACCGGGGAGGAGCATATGGACGACGACATCAGGACCGCCGCGGAGGCCCACGAAGACGATGCGCTGCCGCGGTGCCACGAGGTTCACGCGGACCCGAACACCGCCAATGCGGGCGACCAACCAATCCCAAGGGCGGTGAAGGACACCCCGCTCGCCAAGAAAAGCCCGGCGCAATGGGCCTATGAGCGGGTCGTGCTGTATCTCAGGAACTTCGAAGAGCAGCTCGATGCCGACCAGGAGGTCGCAATGGGGTTCACCGGCGGCGATGCCGGTGTCCTGCGCATCGAGGGAATGGGGTATTTCGACCCCGATATCGTCACCTTCTACGGCACAGATGGCAGCGGCGGCCGGACCCAGCTTGTTCAGCACGTCAGCCAGTTGAACGTGATGCTGCGCGCCCTGCCGAAACCGGTGGAACGCGAGACGCCCAGCCGGATCGGCTTTCGCCTGGCGCAGGATCTCGATGGCGATACCCCTGCGGAGACCTGATCTGCGCCTGCGCCGCTTTGACGGCGTGACACGGCCCGCAGAATCCATTAGTCAGCAGCCAGCGTCATTCAAAGAGGACTGCACCCATGGCAGAACACAAGCACGGTGAGATGAACACCGAAACCCAGGAAAAGACATTCGAAGGCTTCATGCGCTTCACCACGTGGTCGGTGATCGTGATCCTGGCCATCATCGTCCTGATGGCGCTGTTCATCACCTGACACCTCTGTGGCGGGGATCTGCGCGCGTGAAGAGTATCGTTTTTTCGATGGCGGTTCTGACCGCCCTTGGGGCCTGTGCGGTTCCGGACGGGAAGGATGCCAGCCCGCAGGCGATCGCCGCCAGCGCATACCGCGCGCCCGGCCCCGCCACGCTGACCATCTTTACCATGGTCAACAACCGGACGGGCAGCGGCGGCCACACGGCACTGATGATCAACGGATCGCAGCGTGTGATCTTTGATCCTGCGGGATCGTTCCGGCACGAAACCGTACCGGAAAAGAACGACGTGCTCTACGGGATCACGCCCAATTGGGTCAGCTCCTACAAAAGCGCCCATGCGCGCGACAGCTTTCACGTGGTGACGCAGGAAATCGAAGTCACGCCCGAACAGGCCGAGCGGGCCCTGCAACTGGCGCAGACCTATGGACCGGTCGCCGCCGCCTATTGCACGAATTCCACAACGCGACTGCTGCGCGATGTGCCGGGGTTCGAGAACGTCGGCGTGACGTTCTTTCCCGTCACCCTGATGGAGGCGATCGCGCAACGCCCTGACGTGCGGACCGATCGCTATTACGAGAATGACGCGGGCGACGTGCTGGACGGGCTTGCGTCGCTCAAGCTCTAGCCAAGCAGGTAGAGCAGCGCATATAGCGTCACGGCGCCGCCGATGATCGCGGCAAAGACATTTTTCGTGGCAAGACCGATCGCGACCGTGGCCAGCGCGGCCATCAGGCGGGGGGCATCCATCTGGCCGTCCGTCGCACCGGGCCACACGACCTGCGGCGCGACCAGCGCGGGCAGGATCGCCACGGCGGTATATCGCAGATGCCGCAGCAGCCATGCGGGCATGGGCCGGTTGCCGACCAGCCCGGTAAAGGCAAAGCGCAGGGCAAAGCTGCCCACACCCAGCCCGATGATCACGGTCCACAAGGTGACGGGATCGATCATTGCTGCCCCCCCTTGCGCGCTTCAAGCCACACTTCGGCCTGTGCGCCGGCCACCATGCCCGCAACGCCCGACAGGATCAGCCCCAACGAGTAAGGCACACCGGCGGTGACCAGGCTTGCCACGATGGCGACCAGCGCCGCGATCACATGGGCGGGCGTGCGCAGCATCGGCGTAACCAGCGCCAGAAAGGTGATCGGCAGCGCGAAATCCAACGCCCATCCGTCCGGGATCTGGGCGCCGATCAGGGCCCCCACCAGCGTGAACACGTACCACATCGGACAGACCGGGCTGACCGCGCCGGCGAAATAGGCCATACGCTCCGGCACCGTCATGTCCGGCTCCTTTTCATATTGCGCGACCGAACAGGCATAGGACTGATCGACCGTGAAATAGGCCGCCAGCGCCCGCTGCCACAGCGGCGCCGCGCCGATGTAGGGGGTCAGCGACGCGCTGTACATCGCCATCCGCAGGTTGACCGCCAGCGCCGAGGCCAGAACGATCACCGTGGGCGCGTTTTCATCCATCAGTTGCAGCGCGGTGAATTGCGCCGCGCCGGCGATGACGACAATGGAAAAGGCCATCGTTTCAAAGACATTCAGCCCCGCCTCGATCGCCAATACGCCAAACAGCAGCGCAAACGGCCCCACGACCAGCAAAAACGGTGCGCCGTCACGAAAGCCCTTCCAATAGGCCGATTTGATGGTGGTGATGGCCATGCGTTGCCCCTACATTACGGATCAACCGCTTAGCGCCGATCCGGGGGGGATGCAATTGACGGCCCATGACGATATTTCCGACTACCTGATCGCGCCCGATCCCGGGCGCGCGGGCCTGACCCGTGCGGTCGAGGGGTTCGACCACACAGGCGCGCCCGTGATCACCAACGTGGTCGAGGAACGCCCGCTGACGATCTTTCTCAATGCGCAGGAAATCGTGACCGCGATGACCATCGGGGATTATCCCGATTACCTTGCGCTGGGATTCCTGCGCAATCAGGGGATGCTGCGCGACAGCGACGAGATCACCGGCGTTGACTACGACGAAGAGCTTGAGACCGTGATCGTGCGCACCGCGCGCAAGACCGATTACGAGGACAAGATGCGCAAGAAGACCCGCACCAGCGGATGCGCCGTCGGCACCGTCTTTGGCGACATGATGGAGGGACTGGAGGGCGTCCGGCTTCCGGCGACCCCGGTGCGGACATCCTGGCTTTATGCGCTGTCGTCCAAGATCAACCGCACGCCGTCCTTGTACCTCGAGGCGGGGGCGATCCATGGCACGGTGCTGTGCCAGGGCGATCGCCCGCTGGTCTATATGGAAGACGTGGGCCGGCATAACGCGGTGGACAAGATCGCGGGCTGGATGCTGCGTAGCGGCACCGGGCCGGAGGACAAGATCCTGTACACCACCGGTCGGCTGACGTCGGAGATGGTGATCAAGACCGCGATGATGGGCATCCCCGTGCTGGCCTCGCGGTCGGGCTTTACCGCCTGGGGCGTGGAAATCGCGCAGCAGGTCGGCTTGACGCTGATCGGCCGGATGCGCGGCCAGCGGTTCGTCTGCCTGGCGGGCGAGGACCGGCTGCTGCGTGACGCCGATCCGGCATCCGTCGCCGAAGAACCGCGCCGTGCGGGGCGCAAGGGGGCGGTATGAAGCAACCAATGGGCGTGATCCTTGCCGGAGGGCAGGCGACCCGCATGGGCGGGGGCGACAAGGGGCTTCTGGCGCTTGGCGGACAGACGCTGCTGGCGCGCGTCATCGACCGGCTGGCGCCGCAGGTGGCGGCGCTGGCGCTGAATGCGAACGGCGATCCGGCGCGGTTCTCGGGCTATGGCCTGCCGGTGCTGGCCGACAGCGTCGAAGGGTTCGCAGGGCCTTTGGCCGGTGTTCTGGCCGGTCTGGACTGGGCGGCGGCGCAGGGCGCGGACAGCATCGTGACCGCTGCTGCCGACACGCCGTTCTTTCCCTGCGACCTGGTGCCCCGCCTGATCGAGGCGGGCGAGGGCATGGCGCACCCGCTGGTGTTGGCCGCCACGCCGGACCCCGATCGCGGGCAGGTGCGGCACCCGACCTTCGGCCTCTGGCCCGTGGCGCTGCGCGACGATCTGCGCGCGGCCTTGCAGGACGGGCTGCGCAAGGTCGTGGTCTGGACCGATCGGCACGCTGGGCGCGAGGCGGTGTTCGCGGTCGCCGGCGTGGACCCGTTCTTCAACGTCAACACCCCCGACGATCTGACCCGCGCCGAGGCACTGGCATGAGGATGTACGGCGTCGTCGGATGGAAGAACGCGGGCAAGACCGGGTTAATGGAGCGGCTGGTGACCGAAATCACCGGCCGCGGCGTCACCGTGTCCACGATCAAGCACGCCCACCACAGCTTTGACGTGGACCACGCGGGCAAGGACAGCCATCGCCACCGCGTCGCTGGCGCGACCGAGGTGCTGCTGGCCTCGCGCAACCGCTTTGCGCTGATGCACGAATTGCGGGCCGAGGATGAACCCCCGCTGGAGGTGCTGTTGACCAAGTTGTCGCCGGTCGATCTGGTTTTGATCGAAGGTTACAAGCGCGACGGACATCGCAAGATCGAAGCGCATCGCGCGGTCACCGGCAATCCGCTGATCGCACCCGGTGATCCCACGATCCGGGCCGTGGCCAGTGACAGTGAGCTTGCGTTGGATCGCCCTGTGTTCGACCTCGACGATACTTGCACGATCGCCGATTTCATCCTGCGAGAGGTCGGCCTGTGAGCCATTTCGACACGGTGCTGATGGTGGATTGGTCGGGCGGCAACGACCGTGGCGCCAAGCCGGTGAAAGACGCGATCTGGGCCTGCGTCGCGCGGGCCGGCGCGGCGGAGGCGCCGGTTTACCTGCGCAATCGTCAAGTCGCCGAAGCGTGGATCGCCGAACTGCTGGAGACGGAACTGGAGGCGGGGCGGCGCGTGCTGGCGGGGTTCGATTTTCCGTTCGGGTATCCGCGCGGGTATGCCGCGGCGCTGACCGGGCTGGATGATCCGCTGGCGCTGTGGGACTGGTACGCGGCGCATGTGACGGATGAGCCCGGGGCCAACAACCGCTTTGACCTCGCCGCAGAGATCAACCTGCGCTTTGGCGGCAAGGGGCCGTTCTGGGCCAATGGGTTGCCGGGGCGCGATATCGACGGGCTGCCGCGCACCAAGGCGGATTACGAGAACCCCTTTGCGGATCGCCGGCAGGCCGAGACGCAGGCCAAGGGTGCGTTCACCTGCTGGCAGATGGCCGGCGCGGGGGCGGTGGGCAGCCAGGTCTTCATGGGTCTGCCGGTTCTGGCGCGGCTGCGCGCGCGGCTGGGCGATGCGGTGTCGGTCTGGCCGTTCCAGCCGCTCGAGACGCCGGTGGCGCTGGTCGAGATCTGGCCGTCGCTGACCGTCGGCGCAGCGCCCGAGGGGATGATCAAGGACGCATGGCAGGTCTGCGAGGTTGCCCGGTCGGTCTCTGCGCTCGCGCCCGAAGTCCTGGCGGACATCCTTGCGGTCGAGGCCTCGGAAGAGGGCTGGATTTTCGGCCTGGGACACGAGGAGATCCTGCGCAGCCAGCCGCCCGCGCCGCCGCCGTTGCGCAACGATTGCTTTGCCCTGCCTGCCGGTGTGGATTGGACCCCGGTCCAGGATGCACTGGCGCTGCTGCGCGCGGGCCTGACGCCGGTGACCGCAGTCGAAAGCCTGCCTGCGTCCAGGGCCACGGGCCGTATCGTGGCCGAGGATGTGCGCGCGGTTCGCGCCAATCCGCCGCTGCCCAATACGGCGGTCGATGGCTATGGTTTTGCCGGCGGGCGCGATGCGGGGGCGCATGTGATGCCTTTGGCGGAGGGGCGTGCGGCGGCGGGCGATGCGCCGCGGCGCGTGCCGGACGGGATGGCCATCCGCGTGCTCACCGGTGCGGCCCTGCCCGAGGGGGTCGATACGGTCGTCTTGCAGGAAGACGTGACGCTGGGCGGCGGGCAGATCGCCTTTCAGGGTCCGGTCAGGCAGGGCGCCAACACCCGCAACGCCGGAGAGGACGTGCACGCGGGAGAGATCATACTGGAGGCCGGATCGCGGATCGGGCCGCCGCAGGCGGCGTTGCTGGCGGCGACGGGCGTGGGCGATGTGCCGGTGCGCAAACCCCTGCGCGTCGGCGTGCTGTCCACCGGCGACGAAGTGGTGGAGGCGGGCACGCCCGCCTTGCCGGGCCAGATCTACGACGCCAACCGGCCCATGCTGCTGTCGATGATCACGGCCTTCGGGCATGAGCCCGTGGACATGGGCCGCGTCGGCGATGACCGAGAGGCGTTGCGGGCGCGGCTGGATCAAGCCGCCGGGCGCGCGGATGTGATCATGACAAGCGGCGGCGCGTCGGCCGGAGACGAGGACCATGTTTCGGCCTTGTTGCGCGCGGCGGGCGCGATGGAGCTTTGGCGCATTGCGGTCAAGCCCGGGCGCCCGCTGGCGTTGGGCCTGTGGTCCGGCGTGCCCGTCTTTGGTTTGCCGGGCAATCCGGTGGCGGCGCTGGTCTGCGCGCTGATCTTCGCGCATCCGGCGATGGCGCGGCTGGCGGGGCAGGCGTGGCCGGTGCCCCAGGGGTTCGACGTGCCCGCCGCGTTTTCCAAGCGCAAGAAGCCGGGGCGAACGGAATTCCTGCGGGCCCGCATCCGGGAGGGTGCGGCGGAGGTCTTTGGCTCTGAAGGATCGGGGCGGATCAGCGGCCTGAGCTGGGCTGACGGGCTTGTCGAGCTGGGACCGGAGGCGCGCGATGTCCGACCGGGCGACAGGGTGCGCTATATCCCGTTCGCCGCTTTCGGGCTGTAGGCATTCCGGGGCTGTGCGCCGGACCCCGAGGTATGTCGGGCCAGGAGAAACGGTCGATCGGTTGTGTCCGCCGTGCGGTCAGTCGAACGTGCCCGCGACACGCCCCAAAAGCATGAAGGCCCGCGCGGTGCGGGTATCGGCCAGAGCCGAGATTTCACCGTCGGACGCGGTTTTTTCGAACTCCGCGAAGGTCTTGTCGAAGCGGCGCAGGAAGTGATGCGCGGCGTCGCGAAAGATGGGGTCCTGTTTCATCCGCCCGGCCGTCAGGGCCAGCGACGACCGGTCGCGGATGCCGCCCAGAGCCGCGATGGGCCGTCCGCGCGCGCCCTGTCCGAATTGGCGCCAGACCTCGGGGCGGGCCCGGTCGGGGCGCAGATCGTCCATGTAGATGCCATCCTGGCTGAGCAGGGTCAGCACGTCCTGGGCGGCCTGTATGAGCTGTGCCGCCGGCCGATCCTTGAGCGCGCGGCGCAGGGCGGCAAAGCCGCTTTCGTCTTCTGCGGTTTCGGGAAAGTTGAGCGCGCGGATGAAATCTTCGGTCGAGAGCGGCGGCGTCATGTCGCCTGCGGGCGTTCCCAGCGCCAGCACGGGTTGGTCGTTGGGCGCGGCGGGCTGCACCAGCGGCGGGCGGGGGCGGGACGCTTCGGCCTCGCGGCGCGACGAGAATGTGGCAAGCGCCGTTTCGGTCTTGCGCGCTGCGGCGGCGATTTCATCGAGCTTGCGGGCGACGGAGGGTTCGTTATTCAGGTCGCGGCCCTGTTGTTGTGCGATATAGGCCTGGCGTATCGCGTCGATCGCGGCTTGCAGGCGCTGGCTTTCCTCGCGCATGACGCGCGACGATCGCGCCGCCGTGGCCGCGACCCAGATCATCGCCACGGGCATGAAGATCGCAAGCATCGTCATCAGGAAACGCAGGCTGTCGATGCCCGCGTCGCCCGTGCCGGCGCTGGGTGGCATCAGCAGAAAGAACAGGCCCGCGCCTAGCAGCCAGATGATGCTGAGCGCCAGGGCCGTGATCTCGATCCCGGTGATCCCTTCGGATTTCGGGCGGTCATAGATGCCCAGCGGCGTAGGCCGCGTCTTGGGCGCGGCGGTTTGGGTCGGCTGTTGCTGGTTCGGGGCGTCGGCCATGTCAGCGGGTCCCGTCAGGCATAAACGATCTTGAGGACCTCATAAGACTTCTCGCCCCCTGGTGTACGCACCTCGACGCTGTCGCCTTCGTCCTTGCCGATCAGCGCGCGGGCGATGGGGGATTTGATGTTGAGAAGCCCGGCCTCGATATTGGCCTCGTGTTCGCCCACGATCTGCCAGGTCTTTTCCTCGTCCGTGTCCTCGTCCACCAGCGTGACGGTCGCGCCGAATTTCACGGTGCCGGACATTTTGGCCGGGTCGATCACCTCGGCGCGGCTCAAGACCCCTTCGAGTTCCTTGATCCGACCTTCGATGAAGGAATGCTTTTCGCGGGCCGAGTGATACTCCGCGTTTTCGGACAGATCGCCGTGTTCGCGGGCCTCCGCAATAGCCTGAATGATCGCCGGGCGCTCCACGGACTTGAGATGTTTCAGTTCGGCTTCCAGGGCGGAGTGGCCCTTGCGGGTCATGGGAACTTTTTCCATAGCGGTACGTCCAGGCAATTGAGGCGGCCGACCGGTCGGATCCGGGGCCGCCGTTTTCGGGGTCAGCCCGTACCTGACCCAAAGGCGGGGGAAAATGCAAGGCCCCTTGGCGGGGCTTCGCCGAGGCGTTTTGCCCGGGAGAGCGTGCGGCGTTGGATTGCGTGTCGCCGGTGGTCGTGAAAGCGCAACCGCAGTCCGGGGGCGTGGTCCTGAGAGGGCGTGGTCCTGAAGGGGCGGGCACATGGGCCGGGGTGCCCGATGGGAGCCGCGCCGGTGGGCTGCCGGCCGTTCTGTTGTACGGAAAACGGATCGGAATTTTCCAAAACTCCGACTGTGGCGGCCCGGGCCGGGAAGGGGTGCGCGGCGAAACATCCCAGTGGACAGCGGAGCCTGCCGCCCCCATTTTACGTGTCGTTGCGATTGCATTGACCGTGCGGACAGGCTAGCCAAGCGCGACACAATCTTTCGTGGGCAGCCCGCCAGCCCGCACAAATGCAAAAGGAGCCGACAGGAATGGCCGAGATCGAACGCGAAGCGATGGAATATGACGTGGTGATCGTCGGAGCGGGCCCCGCGGGCTTGTCGGCGGCGATCCGGCTCAAGCAGCTTGATGCCGACTGCAATGTTGTTGTGCTCGAAAAAGGCTCCGAAGTTGGCGCACACATCCTGTCCGGTGCGGTTCTGGATCCTGTCGGCCTGAACGCGTTGATCCCGGACTGGAAGGACAAGGGCGCGCCGATCACCGTTCCGGTGAAGGAAGACAACTTTTACATGCTGGGCGAGGCGGGCAGTGTGCGTGTGCCGAACTTCCCGATGCCGCCGCTGATGAACAACCACGGCAATTACATCGTGTCGATGGGCAATGTCTGCCGCTGGATGGCCGAGCAGGCCGAGGCGCTGGGCGTCGAGATTTTCCCCGGCATGGCCTGTTCCGAGCTGGTTTACGGCGACAAGGGCGAAGTCAAGGGCGTGGTCGCGGGCGAGTTCGGGATCAATGCCGACGGCACCAAGGGCGACGGCTACGAGCCGGGGATGGAGCTGCACGGCAAGTACGTGTTCCTGTCTGAAGGCGTGCGTGGATCACTCGCCAAGGAAGTCATGGCGAAATACGACCTGTCCAAGGGCCACGAGCCGCAGAAATTCGGCCTGGGGATGAAGGAGATCTGGGAGGTCGACCCTGCCAAGCACAAGGAGGGCACCGTCACGCACACGATGGGCTGGCCGCTGGGCAGCAACGCGGGCGGCGGGTCGTTCATCTATCACCTGGACAACAACCAGGTCTATGTCGGGTTCGTCGTGCACCTGGGCTACAAGAATCCCTACGTGAACCCCTACCTGTCGTTCCAGCAGTTCAAGCATCACCCGATGGTCAAGGAGTTGCTGGAGGGCGGCAAGCGGGTGGCCTATGGCGCCCGCGCGATCAGCGAAGGCGGCTGGCAGTCGATGCCCAAGATGGTGGCGCCGGGCGTGGCGCTGCTGGGATGTTCGGTGGGCATGGTCAACGTGCCGCGGATCAAGGGCAACCACAATGCAATGCTGTCGGGCAAGGCGGCTGCCGAAGCCGCGATTGCAGCGATCAAGGCGGATCGCAGCGGCGACGAACTGTCCGACTACGAGACGGAGGTGCGCAACGGCGAAATCGGCAAGGACCTGAAAAAGGTGCGCAATGTCAAACCGCTGTGGTCCAAGTACGGGCTGACTGCGTCGCTGGTGCTGGGCGGCTTCGACATGTGGACAAACACGCTGGGCTTTTCGTTGCTGGGCACGCTGGGTCACGGCAAATCGGACGCCGAGGCGACCGAGGAGGCCGCCAAGCACAAGGTCATCGACTATCCCAAGCCCGACGGCAAGATCAGCTTTGACCGCCTGACCAACGTGGCCTTTTCCTTTACCAACCACGAGGAAAGCCAGCCTGCGCATCTCAAGCTCAAGGACCCCGATGTGCCGGTCAAGGTGAACCTGCCAAAATATGCGGGGCCATCGGCGCGCTATTGTCCGGCGGGTGTGTACGAATTCGTCGAGGAAGAGGGCAAGGACACGCGCTTTGTCATCAACTTCCAGAACTGCGTCCACTGCAAGACCTGCGATATCAAGGACCCGAGCCAGAACATCAACTGGACCACGCCGCAGGGGGGCGACGGGCCGAACTATCCCAACATGTGACCCGGCCGGGTGGGGATCGTCTTCCCACCCGATGCCACGACCCGCACAGCGTCGCGGCCACCGGCAAGACTTCGCTGAGATGTGCGGCGTTGCGGTCACGGGCCTGCGCGGCTCACGATCCCGTGCCATTGCGCTGCGCTGCGAACCTGATAGCCTCTCGTCCAAAATCAGAATGATGAGGCCCCGACGATGCAGTGCACCCGTGCGATCCGATTCCTGACATCCTCCGCCGCGATTGTCGCGCTCTGTGCGGGGTTGGCCGCAGCCGCCGCCGCGCAATCCGTTGCGGGGCCGTACCTTGCCGCGCGGCAGGCCGCCGCGCAAAATGACTACGGCGCGGCAGCCTCCTATTTCACGCAGGCGCTTGTCCGCGATCCCGCCAACGTGGATCTGATGGAAAACGCGGTCGTGTCCTTCATGTCGTTGGGCGAGATCGGCCGCGCCGTGCCGATTGCGCGCACGATGCAGCAATCGGGCCGCGAGAGCCAGGTCGCTCAGATGGTGCTGACCGCGGATCTGCTGGACCAGGAAGATTACCTTGCCCTGATTGCGCGCGAAACCGGTGCGCAGGGCATCGGACCGCTGGTCGATGGGTTGATCAAGGCCTGGGCCTATATGGGCGCGGGCGAGGCAAAGGAGGCGCTGGCGCAGTTCGACCGGGTGTCAAGCGAAGTCGGTCTGCAGGGCTTTGCAATGTTCCACAAGGCCATGGCGCTGGCGCTGGTCGGCGATTTCGAAGGTGCGGAGGCGATTTTCGCCGACGATGGCGCTGGCGTCATGGTTTTGACCCGTCGCGGCGCCATGGCGCGTGCCGAAATCCTGTCGCAGCTCGATCGGAATGACGACGCGCTGGCGCTTTTGAGAGAGGCGTTCGCCGGAGCGACCGACCCCGAACTGGACGCGCTGACCGCAGCGCTTGAAGAGGGCGAAAGCGTGCCGTTCCGGCATGTCGCATCGGTGCGCGACGGGTTTGCGGAAGTGTTCTATTCCCTTGCCGCCGCGCTGCGCTCTGAGGCGGGGCCGGAATATACGCTGCTCTACAGCCAGGTCGCGCTCTACCTGCGTCCGGCCCATGTCGATGCGCTTTTGCTGACGGCCGAACTGCTCGAGACATTGGGCCAGTCGGATCTGGCCATCGCGGCATACAAGCGTGTGCCCGCGAACCATCCCGCGTATCACGCGGCGGAGCTTGGCCGTGCCGCCGCCCTGCGGCAGGCCGACCGGCCCGATGCCGCGATCGAAGTGCTGGAGCAACTGGCACGCAGCCACGGCGATATGGCGATCGTTCATTCGTCGCTGGGCGATGCACTGCGTGCGCAGGACCGCCATGCAGAAGCGGTTGCCGCCTATGACCGCGCGCTTGCGCTGACCGAGGACGGCGCGCGGGCGCAGTGGTTCTTGCTCTATGCCCGCGGCATCGCGCAGGAACGCCTGGGCAACTGGGACGCGTCCGAGGCTGACTTTCGTGCCGCGCTCGCGCTTAATCCGGACCAGCCGCAGGTTCTCAATTACCTCGGGTATTCGCTGGTGGAGCGTCAGGTCAAGCTGGACGAGGCGCTGGACATGATCAGGCGCGCGGCGGACGCGAGCCCCGACAGCGGCTACATCATCGACAGCCTTGGCTGGGTTCTGTACCGGTTGGGCCGCTACGAAGAGGCGATCGGCCACATGGAGCGCGCGGTGGAACTGATGCCGGTCGATCCGGTGGTCAACGATCATCTGGGCGACGTGTTGTGGGCCGTCGGGCGCACCCGAGAGGCGGAGTTTCAATGGGCGCGGGCCCTGTCCTTCGTGGACAATGACGAGCCCGACAGCGAAGCGGACCCGGAGCGGATACGCGCCAAGCTGGAGGTCGGCCTGGACAGGGTACTGGCCGACGAAGGCGCCAAGCCGCTGACCGCCGTCGCCGCCAAGGAGAAATGACGATCCCTGACCGCGGCGCGCATGTCGTGCGGCCGGCCTATGCCAAGGTAAACCTGTGCCTGCACGTCACAGGGCAGCGCCACGACGGCTATCACCTGCTGGACAGCCTGGTCGTGCGCGTGGGCGTGGGCGATACTCTGACGGCGGTGCTCGATGATCGCTTGAGCCTTTCGGTCGAGGGCCCGCGCGCAGGCGGCGTGCCCACCGGCGCGCAGAACCTCGTGATGCGCGCCGCCTACCTGGTGGACGCGGGCGCGGGGCGCGGTGCGGCGCTGCACCTGATCAAGGAATTGCCCAATGCCGCCGGGATCGGCGGCGGATCGGCGGATGCGGCGGCGACGCTGCTGGCGCTGTCCGCGCTGTGGGGCGTACCGCTGCCCGAGGATGTGGCGCGGCTGGGCGCGGATGTGCCGGTGTGCCTGTCGGATGCGCCGCAGCGGATGCGCGGGGTGGGCGAGGTTCTGACACCGGTGGACGGCGTGCCGCCGATGTGGGTCGTCTTGGTCAATCCCGGTGTGCCGGTGCCGACGCCGCAGGTGTTTGCCGCGCTTGCCTCGAAATCGAATCCGCCCATGCCGGATCGCTTGCCGGACTGGCCCGATGCAGCCGCCTTTGCCGCGTGGTTGGCAGAGCATCGCAACGACCTGGAGCCGCCGGCACGCGCGCTGCTGCCGCAGATAGATCGGGCACTGGCCGCCCTGGACGGCGCGATGCTGGCGCGGATGTCGGGATCCGGGGCCACCTGTTTCGGGCTACACGCCTCGGCGCGGGATGCGCGTGATGCGGCGGCGCGTATCGCGTCGGATCATCCCGATTGGTGGGTGGCGGATGCGCCTGTCTTGCGCGGCTGATCAGGTGATGCGCTCGACCACGTAGTCGGCCAGTTCCGACAACATGGTCTTGACCGGGTGATCGGGCAGAGGTTGCAGCGCCTCGACCGCGCGGGCCGCCCAGATGCGGGCATCGGTGCTGGTGTCGATCAGGGCATCGTGCTTGTGCAGCAACGCCAGCGCATGATCCAGATCGCCCTCCACCTGCTTGCCCTTTTCGATGGTCCGCACCCAGAAGGCGCGCTCTTCCGCGTCGGCGCGGGCCACGGCCTTGATCAGCGGCAGGGTCAGCTTGCGCTCGCGGAAATCGTCGCCGACGTTCTTGCCCGTGGCCGCCGCGTCGCCCTGCATGTCCAGCAGATCATCGACGATCTGAAAGGCGATGCCAAGCGCGTCACCGTAATCGTAGAGTGCCTGGACATGCGCGTCCGGGGCGCCAGCGATCACGCCACCGACCTGGGTCGCCGCCGAAAACAACGCCGCCGTCTTGCCGCGCACCACCTGGAGATAGATGCCTTCGGTCGTGGCCAGATCCTGGCTGGCGGTCAGTTGCAGCACTTCGCCTTCGGCGATGGTGGCCGAGGCATTGGCGAGGATATCGAGCACCCTAAGGTTGCCGGTTTCCACCATAAGCTGAAAACTGCGCGAAAACAGGTAGTCGCCCACCAGAACGGAGGATTTGTTGTCCCACAACAGGTTGGCTGTGGGCCGCCCGCGCCGCTGGCCGCTTTCGTCCACCACGTCGTCATGCAACAGCGTGGCGGTGTGGATGAACTCGACCGTTGCAGCCAGATGCACGTGATAGCCGCCGGTGTAGCCGCACAGATGCGCCGCCGCCAGCGTCAGCATCGGGCGCAGGCGCTTGCCGCCCGCATCGACCAGATGGGCGGTCACCTGCGGGATTCGCGGCGCGTGTTCCGAGGCCATCCGCTCGGCGATGAGACGGTTTACCGCACCCATGTCCTCGGTCAGGTAGGCCGCCATCCGGTCATGCGGTTTGTGCGATTTGACTGTACTGCTCATCACTGTCTCGTGGCTCAGGCTCGACAAGGCGGGCCTACTTCATCTACATCACTGATATGAAGGAACTTTTGCGCAGCACAGACCCGACCATAATCGCCTTCGCCACCGCCCTTCTCAGGGGGGAGGGTATAGACTGCTTTGAAATGGACGTAAACATGAGCGTGCTGGAGGGCGGGATCGGGATCTTCCCGCGCCGGATCATGGTGCGCCCCGACGACCATACCGCCGCGGTGCGCGCGATGCGGGACAACGATATTCCGCTTGGGCTATGACCGGCGGATCGGCGACAGACAGGGCGTTTTCGCAGAGCGATCTGACCCACGACGCGTTTCTGGGCGGCCTTTTGCACCTGTGGCAGCCCCGGTCGGGTTACCGCGCAGGTGTGGACCCGGTGTTGCTGGCGGCCAGCGTGGATGCGCAGCCGGGGCAGCGTGTGCTCGAACTGGGCTGCGGCGCGGGGGCGGCGATCCTGTGTCTGGGGGCGCGGGTGCCGGGCCTGCGGCTGACAGGCGTGGAATTGCAGCCCGCCTATGCGGATCTTGCGCGGCGCAACGGTGCACAGGCGGGGCTCGAGGTCGTGACGGCGGACCTGACCGACCTGCCGCCGGACCTGCGCCAGCGCCAGTTCGATCACGTCATCGCCAACCCGCCCTATTTCGACCGCTCCGCCAGCCGCGCTTCGGGCAATGCCCGTCGCGAGCCGTCGCTGGGCGAAAGCGTGCCCTTGTCGCAGTGGGTGCGCGTCGCGGGCAAGCGGCTCGCGCCAAAGGGCTACGCGCATTTCATTCACCGCGCCGAGCGGCTGCCGGAACTGATGCGTGCGCTTGCCGACGACATGGGCAGTATCGAAGTGCTGCCGCTGGCCCCGCGGGTCGGGCGCCGGGCCGAACTGATCATTCTGCGCGCGCGCAAATCCGGACGGGCGGCGTTTCGGCTGTATGCGCCTTTGGTGATGCACGAAGGCCCGCGCCACCTGCGCGACGGCGACAGCTATGTCCCCGCGATCCGCGCGGTGCTGCGCGACGGCGCAGGGTTGAAATTTCAGGCAGCATTAAGCCGTCATTAAGAATTGCGCGGGTTATGCTGCGGGTGCGGCGTGACTTGAATCGCAAGCTGTGGTCAGATCGCCGTGCAACTGTTTCAAAATGGAGGACCGAATGAGCCTGAACGCGCATCTTGACCAACTGAAAAAGAAGCATGCGTCGCTGAGCGACAAGGTCGAACAAGCCCAGCGATCGCCGGGTGTGGACGATCTTCATGTGGCTGAGCTCAAGAAACAGAAGCTACGATTGAAAGAGGAAATCGCGCGGCTGACACCCTAGTCGCTAGCTCCGGAAACTGGCGCGGGCGGCGATCAAGGCCCCGCCCGTGATCAGCACGGCCGCCAGCGCCAGCGACCAACTTGGAACGGTCACGCCCGCCACGACCAGAACCAGCGTGGACAGCAGTGGCGCGCCATAGGAGGCCGTTCCCAAAAGCTGAATATCGCCGTGTTTGACGCCGATATCCCAGACGTAGAACGCAAACCCCACCGGCCCCAGCCCCAACAGGATCACAGAGATCCAGCCAATGCCGGTGTCGGGCCATTGCGCGGTTTCAAACACAAGATGAAGCGGTAGCGACAACGCCGCGCTGGCGATGCAGAACACTGCAACCGTCTGTGTGGGCGCGGTCCCGGCAAAGCGCGACAAGACGGAATACCCGGACCAGAAAAAGGCACAGAGCAAAGCCAGCGCATAGCCGGGCAGGGCCGCCATGTCGAACCCGGTACTGCCGCCTGAAATGATCAGCACGGCCCCGATGAACCCCACGACCGCCCCAAGCAGATGCCCCGGGCGGACACGTTCGCCCGGCAACAGCCCCGACAGCACGACGATCAGCAACGGCCAGAGATAGGCGATCAGCCCGGCTTCGGCGGCAGGGGCAAGGCGCAGCGCGGAGAAATAGAGCGCGTGATAGCCAAACAGGCCGAAGGTGCCCACCACATAGACCCGCAAAGGAACCGCCCGCAGCGCCCGAAAGCCGTCCGTCAGCCCGGTCCAGATCAGCCCGATCGCCCCGCCAATGGCAAAGCAGATGGTGTTCAGCAGCAAGGGCGGCACCGGCGAGGACCCCACGGTCAGCAGCGCAAGAAGCGCCCACAAGAGAACGGCGACAAACCCGACCGCCGTCGCGCGGGCGGTGGTCATTGGGCATACTCCGACACCGCCAGGACAGTCAGAGCGTCGGTAATGGCGGCGGTCTTGTCGATCTCGGACAGGATCCAGTCGCGGAAGGCTTTGACCTGGGGCCGGGTCTCGGTGCCTTCGGGGCACAGAAATCTGAACCGCGCGCCGGTCGACAGCGCCACGCCATAGGGCGCGATCAGGCGCTCTTCGGCGATGTCCTTGACCACCAGTGCACGCCGCCCCAGCACGACCCCCACCCCGGCCAGGGCCGCATCCACGGCGTGATCGGATTGGCTGAACCTCGGGCCATGAGTTGGGGTGAAATCGATGCCCATCGCACGGAACCAAGCGGTCCAGTCGCAGGGCGGCGACAGGAAACTGATCGAGTCGTCGAAAATCAGCGGTGCGGTCGTCAGGCTTTGCGCATCGCGATAGCGGGCCGCCAGTTCGGGCGTCATGACCGGCGTCACCCATTCCTCGGCCAGCGGAACGGAATACAGCCCCGGATCGGGCCCGTAGCCAAAACGGATCGCCACGTCGATCGCATCGCGGCCGAAATCCATCATCCGGAGCGAGGCGGAAAAGCGCAACTCCACCTCTGGATGGGACTGGGCGAATTCATAGAGCCGCGGCGCCAGCCATTTCGCGGTAAACGCCGGGCCCGCCGTCACGGTCAGCGTCTGATTGTCCTGCAATCGCTGCGCCGCGCGCCATGCGGCGGCCAGGGTCTGAAACCCGTCGGCGGCGCCGGGGGCAAGCGCGCGCCCGGCCTCTGTCAGTTCAACCGCGCGGTTGAGGCGCCGGAACAAGGGCGCGCCCAAATGATCTTCGAGCGACTTGATCTGAAAGCTGAGGGCCGCGGGCGTCACGTTCAATTCCTCGGCCGCGCGCGCGAACGACATATGCCGGGCCGCCGCGTCAAAGGCGCGCAATGCTGTCAGAGGAGGCAGGCGGTCAGTCATTTTCAGTTAAGTATTTCTTGTCTCAAACGATTGAAAGTCTCGTTTGTCGGCTTCGTTTGAAAGGGCCATATTGGGTTCAAGCAAGAAACATTAAACCACTCCCATGTCAAAGGATAGTCCCATGATCGAAGCAACCACAAACCCCGCCGCCCGCACCGCAATGGCCGCCGCCCATGAAGAAAGAGCACAGGCCATGCGCAGCGCCTGGGCCTGGATCTGGTCGCGGTCCGCCCGCTAAGCGTCAGCGGCGGTCCTGCGGTCCTGCGGTCCGCAAAGTTGCGCGCAGGCAACCCGTGACGCCATGGAAAAAGGGGCCGGTTCGGATGAACAGGCCCCTTTTCTGAAGATTCGGCAAGAGATCAGACGAAGAACTGACCGCCATTGGCCGAAATCGTCGAACCGTTGATGAAGCCAGCGTCGTCGGCGGCAAGGAACACCACGCAGCGTGCGATTTCCTCGGGCTCGCCCAAACGCCCGGCGGGGATTTGCGCGATGATGCTGTCGCGCACTTTTTCCGGTACGGCCATGACCATGTCGGTCGCAATGTAGCCCGGGCAGATCGCGTTGGCGGTGATCCCGGCGCGCGCGCCTTCCTGTGCCAGCGATTTGACGATGCCCAGATCGCCTGCCTTGGTCGCCGCATAGTTGGTCTGCGCGAACTGGCCCTTCTGGCCGTTGATCGAACTGATCACGATGATCCGACCGAACTTGCGTTCGCGCATGCCCGGCCAGACCGGATGCAACGTGTTGAAGACGCCGGTCAGATTGGTGTCGACGACCTCTTTCCATTGCTCCGGGGTCATCTTGTGGAACGGTGCGTCGCGGGTGATGCCGGCATTGGCCACGACCACTTCGATGGGGCCCAGATCGGCTTCGACCTTTGCGATCCCGGCGGTCGATTCGTCGTAATCGGCCACGTTCCACTTGTAGGTCTTGATGCCGGTTTCGTCGGTGAATTTGGCGGCGGCTTCGTCGTTGCCGGCATAGGTCGCGGCCACGGTATAGCCTGCGTCCTTGAGCGCCTTTGAAATTGCGGCGCCGATTCCCCGGCTGCCTCCTGTCACCAATGCTGTACGTCCCATAGGTTTTCTCCTCATTCCTGGGTTGTCTTGCGGGTCTTGAGAAATTCACGCCCGTCCGCCTCGCCCTGTGCCCAGGTGCGCGCGATCTTGTCGGGATCCGTGAAATCGATCTTGTCGGCCTCGACCTTGTGGGAGGGCCTGACATAATGGCGGGTCTCTATTTGCGGAATGCGGGCGTAATCGCGCGTCAGCAGGATCAGCGTGCTGCCCTCGTCGGGCTGGGGCAGGGGGGCCTGATCGGCCATGCCGCCGTCGATCACCGGCCTGCCATCCCAAAGCGGCGGGTCGAAGACCGGCGGAATAACGGCCGCGGCGCAGATCAGATCGACAAGCCGCCCGTCGCGGGCTGCTTGCCGCGCATCCACCAGTTCGGCGGTGACGCCGATCTTTTCGGCCCAGTTGAAATGCGGATTGCCGATCAGATGCAATTCGGCCTCGTAGGCCAGCGCGGCGGCGCTGCCGCTGAGCTTTGGTGCGCGGTCCAGTGGCGGGCGGCCGATCAGCACCTGAAACGACGGGCCGTTCGCCACGATCCTGCAGGCGGCTGCGTCGAACACATCGCCCACCACCTCGCGGTAGATGCGCTGGTGCGGGGTCGATCCGGTGCCGTGCGTCAGGTCATGCAGGGTTACGTTGGCGTCGGTGTGGGCAAAAGCCGCCATCATCGCGTCGAGCACGTCACGGCCCTTGCGCGTGATGAAACCGGCGCCGGTCAGGGCGCCGCCGCTGACCGCGCTGATGCGGACAGGCGACAGGTCGATCCCGTCCCGCACGACATCCAGAAAGCCACCCTGCCAGAAACAGCGTGTGCCCCCGCCGGAGCAGACCATCTGGTCATAGTGAATTGAGTCTTGTGTCTGGCTCATCCGGCTATGATGCACGGCACGCGCCCGCGTGCCGTGCATGTGGCATCAGGGACGCTCAAGACACATGGCAACGCCCATGCCGCCGCCGATGCAAAGGGTCGCCAGACCCTTTTTCGCGCCGCGGCGCTGCATTTCGAACAGCAGAGTGTTGAGGATCCGTGCGCCCGAAGCGCCGATCGGGTGGCCGATGGCGATGGCGCCGCCGTTCACGTTCACGATCGCCGGGTCCCAGCCCATGTCCTTGTTCACGGCACAGGCCTGCGCGGCAAAGGCTTCGTTGGCCTCGACCAGATCCAGGTCCTCGGCTTTCCAGCCGGCCTTTTCCAGCGCCTTGCGGCTGGCATAGATCGGACCCACGCCCATGATAGACGGGTCCAGCGCCGCAGTGGCATAGCTGGCGATCCGCGCAAGCGGGGTGATCCCGCGCCTTTCGGCCTCATCCGCGCTCATCATCAGGGCCGCGGCCGCCCCGTCATTGAGACCGGAGGCGTTTGCCGCCGTGACCGATCCGTCCTTGGTGAAGGCGGGGCGCAGTTTCTGCATCGCCTCCATCGTGGCGCCGTGGCGGATGTATTCATCCTGGTCGACCACCGTGTCGCCCTTGCGGCCCTTGACCGTGAAGGCCACGATTTCATCGGCGAACCTGCCCGCCTTCTGCGCCGCTTCGGCCTTGTTTTGCGAGCTGACGGCGAATTCGTCCTGCTGATCGCGGCTGATCTGCCACTTTTCGGCGACGTTTTCCGCCGTCTGACCCATGTGATAGCCGTTGAACGCATCCCACAGGCCATCGCGGATCATCGTATCGATGTATTTCATGTCGCCCATCTTGTGGCCCTGGCGCAGGTTCGCGGCATGCGGCGACATCGACATGTTTTCCTGGCCGCCCGCCGCGACGATGGATGCATCGCCCAACTGGATATGCTGTGCGGCCAATGCCACGGCGCGCAAGCCGGAGCCGCAGACCTGGTTGATGCCCCAGGCGGCGCTTTCGATGGGCAGACCGGCGTTGATGTGCGCCTGCCGCGCGGGGTTCTGCCCCTGCGCCGCTGTCAGCACCTGGCCCAGGATCGTCTCGGACACCTCGGATTTGTCGATGCCGGCGCGGGCAACGATCTCTTCAAGCACCACGGCGCCCAGATCGTGCGCGGGCGTGTTTGCGAAAGATCCACCGAAGCTGCCGACGGCAGTGCGGGCGGCGGATGCGATGACAACGTTTGTCATGGATTATGTCCTCTACCGGTTCTGACAAAGGATCACGCATTCGGGAGTCCGCGACAGACGCTTGCTCCCGGCCTCCCCCGCCTTCTGACAGGAAACATATCCCATCCCCCGTGCAGCAGCAACCGATCTTGGGCTCAGGCAGAGGCCCAGCGCGCCGATCCGCCGCGCAGCCAGTCGGGCCGCGTCGTGGGGGCGGAAAAATAGTAGCCTTGCAGGCAATCCACGCCCAACGCGACCAGCGTTTCGGCATCGCACGGCGTTTCGACAAATTCCGCCACGGTCAGCATGTCGAAATGGCGCGCGATGGACACCAGCGCGCGGGTCAGGGCCTGGTTGTCGGGATTCGTGGCGATCCCGCGGCAGAACTGTCCGTCGATCTTGACGATATCAAAGCAGAAATCCCTGAAGTAGCGGATGGCAGTGTAGCCAGCGCCGAAATCGTCCATGGCAAAGCAGATGCCGCGCATTTGCAGCCGATCCATGAAATCGACGACAAGCTCCGGCACCATCATCGCCGACGACTCGGTGATTTCCATGATCAGGCGTTCGGCGATGGTATCGTCGCGCTCCAGCCACTTGTTGAGTGTCGTCATCCAGTCGGAATAGCCGATCGACCGCGCCGACATATTGATCGATAACCGCAGGAAGGGCGTTTCGTGCAGCGCTTCAAGCCCCATGTCGAGGGCGAGCACATCGATTTTGCGGCCCAATTCCGTCGCCTCGACCGCGGGCATGAAGTCGCCGGCGGGAATCACGCGGCCGGTATCGTCCAGCACCCGGATCAGCCCTTCGTAAAAGGCGACCTTGTGCGGGGCGTCGCTGCGCATGATGGGTTGATAGGCCAGCAGGGTCTGTTTATGCGCGACCGCCTCGGCCACCATGTCCAGCGTGGCCTGATCGCGCCGCGAGACGGCAAAGCTGAGCGGACTCTCGGATCCCGGTTCCAGGTCCGCAAACTGCCGTCTTTTCGGATCCACTGTCTGCATCCCCCTGCATTCGTGATCGCGCCACCATGCCGCCCAAACGTCTAATAGGGAGTTAATTTTCGCATTTTGTTCTAATTTGACTAAAGCTATACCAACGGGGGCAGAACAGGATGGCTGCAATGAAAAGATGCGACTGGGCCGGACCGGAGCAAATATATCTCGACTATCACGACACCGATTGGGGCGTGCCGGAATACGACAGTCGGGCGTTGTGGGAAAAGCTGATCCTCGATGGGTTCCAGGCCGGGCTCAGCTGGATTACCATTTTGAAAAAACGGGAAAATTTCAGGGCGGCCTTTGCCGGGTTCGAGCCCGATGTCATTGCCACATGGGACGCGCCCGAGGTGGACCGCCTGTTGGGCGATCCCGGCATCATCCGCCATCGCGGCAAAATCGAAGCCGCCATCGGCAACGCGCGCGTTTGGCAGGAGATCGAGGCGCGCGAGGGTTTCGATCGGTTTTTATGGAAATATGTCGATGGGGTGCCGCTGCAAAACCGGTGGACGAGCCAATCGCAGGTTCCAACCCAGACCTCCCTGAGCGTCCGGCTCTCCAAGGACCTCAAGCGCGAGGGGTTCCGGTTTTGCGGCCCCACCATCGTTTACGCCTTCATGGAGGCGGTGGGCATGGTCAACGACCACCTTGTCACCTGCCACCGTCACGCGCCCTGCGCGGCCTTGGCGCAGGACAGGGCAAAGACCCGTTGACTCCGCCCTTCATGCCCGTATAAGCGCGGCTTCATTGGTGTTGGTGGACCCCGCGAGGGGATCCCTGTCAGGCACGTGCCAGAGGACAACGCCCTTCACAGTCGCCCGGTTTCGGGCGTCGAGCACACAGAAGGAGATCAGCCGTGACAAAACGCACGTCTGCCAAGCATAAAATCGACCGCCGGATGGGCGAGAACATCTGGGGCCGTCCGAAATCCCCCGTCAACCGTCGTGAATACGGCCCCGGCCAGCACGGCCAGCGCCGCAAGGGCAAGATCTCCGACTTCGGGATCCAGCTGCGCGCCAAGCAAAAGCTCAAGGGCTACTACGGCGACCTGACCGAAAAGCAGTTCCGCCGCATCTACGGCGAAGCCGAGCGCGTCAAGGGCGACACCGGTGAGAACCTGATCGGCCTGCTGGAGCGCCGTCTGGACGCGGTCGTGTACCGTGCCAAGTTCGTCGCGACCGTGTTCGCCGCGCGCCAGTTCGTGAACCACGGCCACGTGCGCGTGAACGGCAAGAAGGTCAACATTCCCTCCTACCGCGTGAAAGAGGGTGACGTGATCGAAGTGCGCGACCGCTCCAAGCAGATGACCGCCCTTCTGGAAGCCATCCAGCTTCCCGAGCGTGACGTGCCCGACTACATGGACGTCGACCACTCCAAGATGACAGCGACCTTCGTGCGCACTCCGGGGCTGGGCGATGTGCCGTATCCCGTCGTGATGGAACCGAACCTCGTCGTGGAATTCTATGCGAAGAACTAAGGTTCCTCGCATCTGACATGCCTGAGGGGCCGCGCTGGACAACACCGGCGCGGCCCTTTCTTTTTTCGACGCCCGAGGGAGAACCGAACATGAGCGACACGCACCCCAACTATGGCCGGATCGACGGAACAATCGCGATCATCGGCTTTGGCTCGATTGGCAAGGGCACCCTGCCGCTGATTCAACGCCATTTCGACTATGACGCGGACAAGCTGGTCGTCGTCGATCCTAATCCCACCGGCGCTGACTTTTTGGCGCAACAGGGCATCCGGTTCGATAACATCGCCATCACGCGCGACAATTACCGGTCCGAACTCAAGCGGCTGTTTCCCGACGGCAAGGGGTTCTGTGTGAACCTCAGCGTCGACACGTCGTCGCTCGACATGATGCAGGTCTGCCGCGAGTTGGGCGTCCTGTATATCGACACGGTGGTCGAACCCTGGGCGGGCTTTTATTTCGAGACGCCGGACAATGCGGATCGCACGAACTATGCCCTGCGCCAGAAGGTGCGCGACGCCAAGGCCGCCAACCCCGGCGCGACCACGGCGGTGTCGTGCTGCGGCGCGAACCCCGGCATGGTCAGCTGGTTCGTCAAGGAGGCGCTCCTGACCCTGGCGAGGGACACCGGCAACCCGGCCGATGCGCCCGGTGATCGTCAGGGCTGGGCGAGGCTGATGCAGGGTCTTGGCGTCAAGGGCGTGCATATCGCCGAGCGCGACACGCAGGCGCGCGCGATACCGCGGCCCCGCGGGACCTTCGTGAACACATGGTCGGTAGAGGGCTTCATCTCCGAAGGGTTCCAGCCGGCGGAACTGGGCTGGGGCACGCATGAGACGTGGTTCCCGGAAAATGCGCATGGCTATGACACGGGCTGTCAGGCCGCGATCTGGCTGGAGCGTCCGGGCGCCATCACCCGGGTGCACACATGGTGCCCCACGCCGGGGCCGCAATTCGGGTATCTGGTGACCCATAACGAAGCGGTGTCGATCAGCGACTATTATACCCTAGGCGAGCCGGCGGCGCCGGAGTTCCGCCCGACCTGCCACTACGCTTACCACCCCAGCGACGATGCCGTGCTGAGCCTGCACGAAATGTTCGGATCGGGTCGCCAGCAGACGGTGCACCAGATCCTGGAACCCGACGAGATCGTCGAGGGCATCGACGAGCTGGGCGTGCTGTTGTACGGCCATGAGAAGAACGCGCTCTGGTATGGATCGCGGCTCAGCAATGCAGAAGCGGTGACGCTGGCGCCCTATCAGAACGCGACCGGCCTGCAGGTGACATCCGCCGTGCTGGCCGGAATGGTCTGGGCGCTCGAAAATCCGCAAGCCGGCATCGTCGAGACGGACGAGATGGACCACGCGCGGTGCCTTGAGGTGCAGCGCCCCTATCTTGGACCCGTAGAGGCGCATTATACCGACTGGACTCCGTTGCAGGACCGCTGGGAGCTTTTCCCCGAGGATATCGACGAAAGCGATCCGTGGCTCTTTCGCAACGTGCTGGCAAGCTGAGGGCAGTGACACTATGCCCGTGACAATATGATGGTGGCGCAGGGTCGCTTGCGCCGCTAAAACACCGCGAGCAGGAGTTCGCACAGCATGACCAAAGCCATCCGTCCGCAGCCCGGTATCATGGACATCGCGCCCTATCAGGGCGGAACGAGCCATGTCGCGGGGCTCGACAATGTCGTCAAGCTCAGCTCGAATGAAAACCCCCTTGGCCCCAGCGAGGCGGCGATCGAGGCGTATCGCCGGGCCTCGTACGACCTGCACCGCTATCCGTCGTCGGACCATTCCGCCCTGCGCACAGCGATTGCCGAGGTGCTCGGGCTCGACGCCGATCGCATCATCTGCGGCGCCGGTTCGGACGAGGTCATCGCCTTTTTGTGTCAGGCCTATGCGGGCGAGGGGTCGGAGGTCATTCACACCGAACACGGCTTTGGCATGTACCGCATCTCCGCGCTGGCGGCGGGGGCCACACCGGTCGAGGTGCGCGAACGCGAACGTGTGACGGACGTGGACGCGATCCTGGCCGCCTGTACCGATGCCACGCGGCTGGTGTTCATCGCGAACCCCAACAACCCCACCGGCACAATGATCGGCGCGGCGGATGTGGCGCGGCTTGCCGATGGCCTGCCCCGGCAGGCGCTTCTGGTGCTCGACGGCGCTTATGCCGAATATGTCGAAGGCTACGACGGCGGTGTCGCACTGGTCGAGAGCCGAGAGAACGTGGTGATGACACGGACCTTTTCCAAGCTGTACGGTCTGGGCGGGTTGCGCGTCGGTTGGGGCTATGGCCCGGCGCATGTCATCGACGTCCTGAACCGGGTGCGCGGGCCGTTCAACCTGTCCAACGCCGCGCTGGCGGCCGCGGAAGCCGCGATCCGCGATACCGCCTATGCCGATCACTGCCGGGCGGAGAATGCGCGCTGGCGCAGCTGGCTGGCCGATGCGCTGGCGGAGTTGGGCGTGCCGTCGGATGTCAGCCTTGCCAATTTCGTGCTGGCCCGCTTCTCCAGCGCCGACGAGGCGCAGGCCTGTGACGCCTACCTGAAGTCGCAGGGTCTGATCGTGCGGATGGTGGCCGGCTACAAGCTGCCCAATTGCCTGCGCATCACCGTGGGGGATGAAAGCGCTTGCCGACGGATCGTCCATGCCGTGCGCCAGTTCAAGGAAGGCTGAGGGCATGGCGCAGATGTATGACCGCGTGGCCCTGATCGGTCTCGGGCTGATTGCGTCTTCGATGTTCTGGGCGATCAAGCGCGCGGGCCTTGCCGGCGAGGTTACGGGCTATGCCCGCAGCGCCGCGACGCGCCAGACCGCGCGCGACATCGGGCTGTGCGACCGCATTTGCGACACCGCCATTCAGGCCGTCGAGGGCGCGGACCTGGTCGTGCTGTGCGTGCCCGTGGGCGTCATGGGCGCGGTGGCCGAGGAGATCGCAGGCGCGCTGAAGCCCGGCGCGACCGTCACCGACGTGGGATCGGTCAAGCGCGACGTGATCGAGCAGGTGGCGCCGCATCTGCCGGGCGACGTGCATTTCATTCCCGGCCACCCGCTGGCGGGCACCGAACACTCCGGCCCGACCTCCGGCTTTGCCGAACTGTTCGACAACCGCTGGTGCCTGCTGGTCCCTGTCGAGGGCGCGGACCGCGGTGCCGTGGCGCAGTTGCGCGCGTTCTGGGAAGGGCTTGGCAGCAATGTCGAGGAAATGGACCCCGATCATCACGATCTGGTTCTGGCCGTCACATCCCACGCGCCGCACCTGATCGCCTATACGATGGTGGGCGTGGCCGACGATCTGCGCCGCGTGACGGACAGCGAAGTCATCAAGTACTCCGCCGCCGGGTTTCGTGATTTCACCCGGATCGCGGCCAGCGATCCGACGATGTGGCGCGATGTGTTCCTGACCAACAAGGAAGCGACGCTGGAGATTCTGGGGCGCTTCACCGAAGAGTTGTTTGCATTGCAGCGCGCGATCCGGACCGGCGATGGCGATCACCTGCACGCCTATTTCACGCGCACCCGCGCGATCCGGCGCGGCATCATCGAAGCGGGGCAGGATACGGATGCACCCGATTTCGGACGGGGAAAGCGCAAGCCATGAGGCGCCTGGCGATCTTTTTGGCGCTGTGCGCCGGGGTCGCCGCAGGGGCCGGGCCCGCGCCGGATGCATCCAAACGCCCCGTGGGCCGCGCGGGATCCACCGCGATGATGATGACGACGGCGGGGGCCATCGTGCGTCCCGCGCGCGACCCGGTTGCGGCGGCGGTGGCCGCGGCCGTGGCAGAGCGGGGGCAGGGCCTGCGGGTGTCGTTGCGACCGGCACTGCGCAGCCCGACGGTGGAAATGCGCGCGATCGCACGTCGGCAGGAACGCGCGCGCGGCGCCGTCTGCGGTGTCCCGGATATCCAGGGCGAATATGTCGGCGCGGTGCCGGGCCGCCTGGGCGGGTGCGGCATTGACGAGGCCGTGCGCGTGCGCTCCGTCTCGGGGGTTGGTCTGACGCAGAAGTCGGTGATGGATTGCACCACCGCGAAAGCCCTGAAAACCTGGCTGGAGGCGACCGCGAAGCCAGCCTTGCGATCACAGGGCGGCGGGCTGAGCCGTTTGCGGGTCGCGGCGCATTATTCCTGCCGGACGCGCAACAACAAGGCCGGGGGCAGGATTTCCGAACATGGCAAGGGGCGCGCCATCGACATCTCGGGCTTCGTGCTTGCGGATGGATCGACCGTGACGGTGCTCAAGGGTTGGACCGCGCGCGGCACGTCGCGCACCCTGCGGCAGATGCATCGCGGCGCCTGCGGCCCCTTCGGCACGGTTCTGGGCCCAGAGGCGGACAGCTATCACCTCGATCACTTCCACTTTGACACCGCGCGCTATCGCAACGGGTCCTACTGCCGCTAACGCAGGATCAGCCGTGGCGCCGGACCCAGCGGAAGGAACCCCGCCGCGACAAATCCGTTCCTGACGTTCAGTTGCACATCGAGCGTGTCGGGGTTGCCCGTCAGACCCGCCAGCGTGCCAAGCGCGCGCTCGACCTGCGACCGGACAGGGCCGGGCAACAGGCCGGCGGCATCGGCCAGGTCCAGCAGGTCGCGCCAATTCTCGGCCTGCACCGACACTGTGCCATCGGGCACGCCTTCGGCGTCGATGGTCAGCGTGCCGGCTGCCTTGATCCGCAGATCGCCCCAGACTGCCTCCAGCAGGTTCAGGTCCAGACTGCGCGGCTGCGGGCGCGCGTCCTCGATGGCGCGACGGTCCCAGCGCCGATCGAATGTCGCGTCCATCCGGGCCTTCAGGCTGTCGAACCGCAACGGCCAATCGCGGGGAACGCGCAGCCGCGCGCGGGGCAGATCACCGGGGCGAAACCCTTCCGCCACGATGTCAAAGCGGTAGGCCGCCTCGGGGCCGTCGGTTTCGGTCATGGCCAGCGTGAGGGTTTGCGCGCTCATCACGCTGCCGTCGCCATGGGCGTCGAGCGACCATGCTCCGGTCGTGACGGCCATGCTGTCCAGCGCCAGCGCGGTGCCGGGGTGCAGACGCAGATCCGCGCGCCCGTCTTGCAGGGTCAGGCTGGCGCGGCCCTGCGGGCTGGCCAGAAGGATCGGATCATCCGGGACCTCAAGCGTGACATATCCCGGCCAGTACGCCGGCGCGCGGATCGTCAGGCCGCTGGCCTCGATGGCGACGCCGGTGGCCGGGTCGGCCAGGACCGGCCGCACCAGCGTCACGCCAAGCGTGAAAGGATACCCGTGCATCGGCAGGCTCGCGACATCGGCCTGCCAGCCCTCGGCGCGCCGTGCATCGAACCAGCGGGTCAGACCCTGATGCAATCCGCCGGCGGCCACGCCCCACCAAGCCGACCAGACCGCCGCCAGCAGCACCATACCCAAGATCACACGCCGCATCGCGACCCCCTTTGCATTGTCTCCGTTTTGAGGTTTACCGATGTCCAAAGCAAGAGGACCGATGCGATGACGATGTGGGTATTTGGCTATGGCAGCCTGTTGTGGAACCCCGGCTTCGAGGTGGCGGAGCGCGCCGTGGCGACCTTGCCGGGCTATGCGCGGTCGTTCTGCATGCGCTCCATCCATCATCGCGGCACCCAAGAGCGGCCGGGCCTCGTGCTGGCGCTCGACCCGCAACCGCATGCCGCCTGCACCGGCGTGGCGCTGGCCGTGGCACAGGGCCAGGAAGAGGCGACGCTGGAGTACCTGCGCGCGCGCGAACTGATTTCCTCGGCCTACGTGGAGAAGACCTTGCCGGTCGATCTGCAGGGCGGGCGTCAGGTCACGGCCGTCACCTACGTCATCGACGCCGATCACGTGCAGTATTGCGGCGGCCTGCCGCTTGAGGAGCAGGCCCAGATCATCGCGCGCGCCGTGGGTGGGCGAGGGCCGAATACGGAATATCTGTACAATACCGTCGCCCATTTGCTTGAAATCGGCCTGCGCGATCCCGACCTTGAATGGCTGCACGCGCGCGTGCGCGACCTGGCGGTATAAACCCTTGGCGTTTCACCGGGTTATCAGTGTAAACTCTGCCCTGAGCAGATCAATCAACAAGGTCAGGAGCACGGCGCATGTCGCAGCCAGACCATAAGGCAAGACCACAGTTTTCGCAGCCCGTGCGCCAGATCAGCCTGATGGTGATGGTGCTGATCCTGACCGGACTGGGGGCCTTCGTGGCCCTGCCGCGGGTGCTTCCGGTGTTCGAGGCCAACCCCTATCTCAACGGCTTCATCGGCTTTGTTTTCGTGCTGGGTGTCATCGCCTGTTTCTATCAGGTGACGCAGCTTATCGGTTCTGTCCGGTGGATCGAGGGCTTTGCATCCGACTCGATCGACGGTTCGGTCAAACCGCCGCAACTGCTCGCGCCACTGGCCAGCCTGCTGCGGTCGCGCGGTGCGCAGATGCAGGTTAGCGCAACCTCGACCCGGTCGATCCTTGATTCCGTCGCGACCCGCATCGACGAAGTGCGCGAGATCACGCGCTATATCGTCAACATGCTGATTTTTCTGGGTCTTCTTGGCACCTTCTATGGTCTGGCCACGACGGTTCCGGCGGTTGTCGATACCATCCGCAGCCTTGCCCCACAGGATGGTGAAAGCGCGGTGGACGTGTTCAACCGCCTGATGACCGGGCTGGAGGCACAGTTGGGCGGCATGGGCGTGGCCTTCGCCTCGTCGCTTCTGGGGCTTGCGGGATCGCTGGTCGTGGGCCTGCTGGAGCTTTTTGCAGGGCATGGCCAGAACCGGTTTTACCGCGAGCTCGAAGAATGGCTGAGTTCGATCACCCGCGTGGGGTTTGCCACCGGCGAGGAGGGCGGCGGCGATCAGGCGGTGCTGGCGAGCGTCATCGACCATATGGCCGAGCAGATGGAGAGTTTGCAGCTTTTGATCGCGCGCAACGAGACAAGCCGCAGCACGGTGGACGAGCGTCTGGACAAACTGGCAAGTGCGGTCGAACGGATGACCGATACCCTGGACCGTCCGAATGACGGGTCCGACGGTCTTCGCAAGGCGCTGGAACGGATGGCGGCGGGTCAGGATCGCGTGGTCTCCGCGCTGGAGCGCCAAGGGCAAGGCGAGGGCCCGGATGCCGAAAGCCGGATGCGCCTGCGCTCCATCGATGTGCAGATGTTGCGCATTCTCGAGGAAATTTCGGCCGGACGGCAGGAAACCATGGCCGAACTGCGGGTCGACATCGCCAATCTGGCAAAGGCGCTCAGCCAGCCGCGCGGGCAGGATCGCCGCGCGTTCAGCGCCAATGACCTGTCAGGCAGGGAGCGCTGAGCATGGCCCTGTCGCGGCGCACCGGAACCCGGTTTCAGGCCTCGATCTGGCCGGGGTTCGTGGATGCCATGACCGGGCTTTTGCTGGTGCTGATGTTCGTGCTGACGATCTTCATGGTGGTGCAATTCGTGCTGAGCGAACAAATCACCGGGCAGGAGACGGAGCTGGACCAGCTCGCGGGGGAGGTCGCGGCGCTGGCGCAAGCGCTTGGGCTGGAAGAGCGGACCAGCCGCCAGCTTGAGGCGCGTCTGGGTGCGCTGACGACATCGCTGAACAGCGCGCAGGATGAAATCGCCGAACAGTCGGCGCTGATTTCGTCGCTGACCGCACAGCGCGACTCGCAGGCGGATGCACTGGCGGCAGCCGAGACGCGGATCACCAGCTTCGAGGCGCAGGTGGCCAGCCTGCTGGCGGAACGTGACGATGCACGGGACAGTGTTGCCGGGCTGGAGGCGGATCGTGCCGCGCTCCTGACCGAACAGGAGGCACTGAATGCCGCACTTGCGCAGGCCCGCAGCGAGGTCGATGCGCAGGCTGAAATCGCGCGCCTGGCGGCGGCGCGGCGCGAGGCGCTGGATGCGATGGTTGCGGACCTGCGGGCGCGCAACGCCAAGGCAGAGCAGCAGGTCGATACCCTGACCGGACAGCTTGATTCCGCGCAGGCCGCGCTGAGCGAGGAGGAAGCCGCGCGGCTGGCGGAGGCTGCGGCCGCGCAGGCCCTGCGCGACCGGTTGCAGAACGCGGATGCGGAACTGACGGCGATGACACTGGCGCTTGAGGCGCAGCGCCAGGAGGCGGAGGATACCCTGACCCTGCTGGCGGCGGCGCGGGCCGCGAAAACCACGCTGGACGACCAACTGGTTCAAGCGTTGTTGCGCGTCGAGGACCTGCAACAGCGGGCCGCCCGCGGGGCAGAGGCCCAGACGGCACTGGAGGACGCGGCCGCGGAAAACAGCACCTTGGCAGAGCGTC
Source organism: Sulfitobacter sabulilitoris (assembly GCF_005887615.1). GTDB lineage: Bacteria > Pseudomonadota > Alphaproteobacteria > Rhodobacterales > Rhodobacteraceae > Sulfitobacter_E > Sulfitobacter_E sabulilitoris. The sequence continues at coordinate 1,669,083 of NZ_VANS01000001.1, read as the reverse complement.
TCGCCGAGGCGGAGGCGCAGTTGGCCGCGCTTCGGACCGAGGCGCAATCGGACCGCGAGGCCCTTCGCAGACAATTGGCCGAAGCGCTGGCCGCCAAGCTGGCCGCGGAAACGCTGGCCGAGGACACCAGCACCGCCGCCGAGCGTCGCGCGGCACTGTTGGCCGAGGCGAACCGGGCTCTGGCCGAGGAGGAGGCGACAAGCGCCGCCGCGCAACGCCAGACCGAGTTGTTGAACCAGCAGGTTGCGGCCCTGCGCGCGCAACTGGGTGACTTGCAGGCGCTTCTGGATGACGCCGTGGCGCGCGATGCCGCCGCACAGGTGCAACTGCAATCGCTTGGGTCCGAGTTGAACACCGCGCTGGCGCGTGTCGCCGCGGAACAAAGCCGCCGCGCGGCGTTGGAGGAAGCAGAGCGCAAGCGGCTGGAGGCCGAGGCGCAGGATCTGGCGCGCTACCGGTCGGAGTTTTTCGGACGTCTGCGCGACGTTTTGGGCCAGCAGCCGGGCGTGCGCATAGAGGGCGACCGTTTCGTGTTCTCGTCCGAAGTGCTGTTCGCGCCGGGACAGGCCACCCTGTCCGACGAAGGCCGCGGCGAGGTCGCCAAGGTGGCCGCCATCCTGCAAGGCGTGGTGGACGACATCCCGCAGGAGATCGATTGGGTGATCCGTGTTGACGGGCACACCGACAATGTGCCGCTGTCGGGATTCGGCGAATTTGCCGACAACTGGGAGCTCAGCCAGGCGCGGGCTTTGTCGGTGGTCAAATACATGGTCGGTGCCTTGGGTATTCCGCCCGACCGGCTGGCCGCGAACGGCTTTGGGCAATACCAGCCCGTGGCGCCGGGCGACAGCGAGGCCGCGCGGGCGCAAAACCGGCGCATCGAGTTGAAATTCACCGAGAAATAAGCCGCGCGGCGGAGTTGTCGCGGCAGGTGTGTGCGCGCTACGGCAGCGTCATGTCGCGGCTGCGGCGGTCGATCACGGCGCCGTCGCGCAGCAGGGTCACGGTGCCGGTATACGCGCCGTCGGGCCACGGATCCCTGCGGCGTTTCTTGCCCACCGCGCGAAAGACCTGCGCCTGCGTCTTTTCCAACGTCAAGGTCTGATCTACGATCACGCCGTCCGGACCGGTCAGGGTCAGGGTGATCGTGTCGTTTTCCTGTCCGCCGAATGCGTAGCCATAGAGCACGAGCGCTGGCGCATCCGCACCGATCCCGGCGATCTGCGCGGCGCCGGATTTCACGTCGTCGAAGCTGGGAATGGCATCGGCGAAACCGACCGAGATCAGCCCGCCGGGCCGGTACGGCGGCGGTGTTTGCCAAAGGGTGCCGCGGCTGGTCCGGGTGTCGGCGGAAGGATCGCAAGTGCCTGCCGGCGCATCCGGGGCAAAGGGGTCAACGACGGTATCGCCCTGCCTTACGCTCAGGTGAACATGCGGAAACTGGGTGCGACCGCTCAGCCCGACCTGGCCCAGAACATCGCCGGCAGCGACGTGTTCGCCCCGCGTGCGGGTGATCGAGCCCTGTTTCATGTGGCAGTATTGCGTCACCCAGCCGCCCAGATGGGCGATCACCACGCCGTTGCCGCATTCGCGGTCCTGGATGCTGTCTGCCGTGGCGTCGCTGTAGCCGATATCGGCCATGCCGTCGCGGGTGCCGCGCACGACGCCGGGGGCAGCGGCGATCACATCGACACCGTCGTGCATGCGGGCAAGGCTGGGCAGTGCGAAATCGGTGCCTTTGTGGCCATCATAGCTTAGCGGGGCACAACGATAGTCGCGCGCGCCGGGGCCGTCGTCGTGGTCCACGTACTGCTGGATATAGCAGTCGTCGGTCAGATCGCAGTCAAGGGGAGGGGACAGAACGAAACCCTCCGCCGCGAGTGACACGGCGGAGGAGAAGAGCAGGCAGACCGCTGCCCGAAGGATCATTCCGCCGTCAGAAGCGGAGGCTTGTTGCCTGACAGGCGCGGCTTGTCGGGGCCGTCGATCTTGAGATCGATCTCGCCGTTCTTGATGCCGACCCGAACCACGCCGCCCTTGGACAGCTTGCCAAAGAGCAGGTCCTCGGCCAGCGGCTTCTTGATGTGCTCCTGGATGACGCGACCCAGCGGGCGCGCTCCCATTTTCGCATCATAGCCTTTGTCGGCCAGCCATTCGGCCGCGGGCTTGGTCAGTTCGATGGTCACGTTGCGGTCCATCAACTGGGCCTCAAGCTGCAGGACGAACTTCTCGACCACCCGCAGGATGACCTCCTTGGGCAGCGGCGCAAAGGAAATCACCGCATCCAGCCGGTTGCGGAATTCCGGCGTGAACGTCCGTTCAATCGCGGCGGTATCCTCACCCGTGCGGCGATCACGGTTGAAGCCGATGGCCTCTTTCGCCTGTTCGGACGCGCCCGCGTTCGACGTCATGATCAGCACCACGTTGCGGAAATCGACTGTGCGACCGTTGTGATCGGTCAATTTGCCGTGGTCCATGACCTGCAACAGGATGTTGTAGACATCCGGGTGCGCCTTTTCCATCTCGTCGAGCAACAGCACGCAGTGCGGGTGCTGATCGACGCCATCGGTCAGCATGCCGCCCTGATCAAAGCCGACATAGCCCGGAGGCGCACCGATCAGACGACTGACCGCGTGCTTTTCCATGTATTCGGACATATCGAACCGCAGAAGTTCGACACCCAGCGTATCGGCCAGTTGCTTGGCCACTTCGGTCTTGCCGACGCCCGTGGGTCCGGCGAACAGGTAGTTACCGATGGGCTTTTCCGGTTCGCGCAGACCGGCGCGCGCCAGTTTGATGGCCGAGCTGAGCGCCTCGATCGCCTTGTCCTGCCCGAAGACGACGCGCTTGAGCGACCCTTCGAGATCCTTGAGCACCTCGGCATCGTCCTTGGAGACGTTCTTGGGCGGAATGCGCGCGATCTTGGCGACGACATTCTCGATCTCCTTGGTGCCGATGGTCTTGCGCCGCTTGGTGGCCGCGATCAGGTGCTGCGCGGCACCCGCCTCGTCGATCACGTCGATGGCGCTGTCGGGCAGCTTGCGGTCGTTGATATAGCGCGCCGCCAGTTCGACGGCGGTTTTCACGGCATCCGCAGTGTATTTGACCGAGTGGTGATCCTCGAAATAGGGCTTGAGACCCTTGAGGATCTTCACGGCATCCTCGACGGAGGGTTCATTGACGTCGATCTTCTGAAAGCGCCGGGCCAGTGCACGGTCTTTCTCGAAGTGCTGGCGGAACTCCTTGTAGGTGGTGGACCCCATCGTGCGCAGCTTGCCGCCCGCCAAAGCGGGTTTCAGCAGGTTGGACGCATCCATCGCGCCGCCCGATGTGGCGCCCGCACCGATGACGGTGTGAATCTCGTCGATGAACAGAACGGCATCCCTGTGCTGCTCCAGTTCGGTGACGACCGCCTTCAGCCGTTCTTCGAAATCGCCGCGATACCGGGTGCCGGCCAGCAACGCGCCCATGTCGAGCGAATAGATGGTGGTGTTCTCGAGAACCTCCGGCGTCTCGCCCGCGACGATCTTGCGCGCGAGCCCTTCGGCGATGGCGGTCTTGCCCACGCCGGGATCGCCCACCAGAAGCGGGTTGTTCTTGCGACGGCGGCACAGCACCTGAATGCAGCGCTCGACCTCGTCCTCGCGACCGATCAACGGATCGATATCGCCCTCGCGCGACTTGGCGTTCAGATCGACGCAGTATTTCTCGAGCGCGGATTCCTTTTTCTCGCCATCGGTGACGCCCTGGGCTTCTTCCTCGTGCTCGGGCGCGCCGGACACGGGGCGCGGTTCGCCGTAGGCGGGGTCCTTGGCGACGCCATGCGCGATGAAATTCACCGCATCGTAGCGCGTCATGTCCTGCTCCTGCAGGAAATAGGCGGCATTGCTTTCCCGCTCGGCAAATATGGCGACCAGCACGTTGGCGCCGGTCACTTCGGTGCGGCCAGAGGATTGCACGTGGATCGCGGCGCGCTGGATCACGCGCTGGAACGCGGCGGTGGGCACCGCTTCGGAACCATCGACATCAGTGACAAGGTTGCTGAGGTCCTCGTCAACGAATTCGACAAGCGTGCTGCGCAGCTCGTCGATGTCCACACTGCACGCCTTCATCACGCGGGTGGCGTCGGGTTCGTCGATCAACGCCAGAAGCAGATGTTCCAGCGTTGCGAATTCGTGGCGGCGCGCATTGGCCAATGCCAGCGCCGAATGAATTGCCTGTTCGAGTGTGTTCGAAAATGAAGGCACGGTGCGTGCTCCTTCTGATCGGAGGTCGATGGGGGAACCAAGTGATGTCGGCCCCTCAAAGACCATGGCCTCATAGTATTAGAGTTTGGTTGATCGTGCCCCAGCTTCAAGTTTTTTCTTCAAATTCGCTGTCACAATTTGTGTGAATGCATTCGAAGGGGCTGTTTGGGGGCGTCAAAACGCATCCTTGCGGGCGCGGATTTCGGCAAAGACCTGTGCATCGGACGCATCGGCCAGCCCCAGATGGGCACGGATATGGGGGTCTGCGGCGCGCAGGAACGGGTTGGTCTCCAACTCGAGCGCCAGGGTTGACGGGACTGTGGGGGTCTGGGCGGCGCGGGCCGCTTCGATGTCCTGCGAACGCGATATAAGCGCGGAATTCTCAGGATCAATAGTCAACGCGAAGCGCGCGTTCGCCGCGGTATATTCGTGGCCCGAATAGACGACAGTGTCGCGTGGCAGCGCCATGAGCCTTTGCATCGATCCCCACATCTGATCGGCCGTGCCCTCGAACAGCCGCCCGCAGCCAAGCGCCATCAGGCTGTCGGCGGTAAAGACCGCGTCGGCATCGGGCAGATGAAGGGCGATATGACCGACCGTATGACCCGGCACGTCGATCACATGCACCGCGTGACCCGCGAAATCGAAGGTGTCGCCCGGCGTGACCGCGTGGTCGAGCGGCGGCAGGCGGTGCGCGTCGGCCTTGGCGCCCACGACCCTGGCCGGGTGATCGGCCAGCAGCTCGGCCAGCCCGTCCACGTGGTCCCAGTGGTGATGCGTCAGCCAGACCTGGCTCAGCGTCCATTCGCGCTGTTTCAGGATCGCCGCGATGGGGGCCGCTTCGGGCACGTCCACGACCGCGGTCTCGCCGGTCGCGTCGTCATGAACGACAAAGGCGTAATTGTCGCTCAGGCAGGGGACGGTCACGATTTCGACGGGCATGGTCATTTTCCTCTGCGCAGCTAGACTGTCGCCAGAGTGACGGATCATGAGGGCGGCTGCAATGCATCTTGATGTGCAGGATCTGCGGAATTTCTATTATCGCAACGCCCTGGGGCGCGCGGCACAGGCGTCGCTACGCCGGCGTATGGACGAGCTGTGGCCCGAAGCAAAGGGGCAGACCGTGGTCGGCTATGGGTTCGCCGCGCCGCTGTTGCGCCCCTACCTGAAGGACGCGCGGCGGGTGATTGCCCTGATGCCGGGGCCGCAGGGGGTGATGCCCTGGCCGCAGTCCATGCCCAACGTGTCGGTGCTGACCGAAGAAACCCTCTGGCCGCTGGAGACGGGGCATGTGGATAAGCTGGTGTTGCTGCACGGGCTCGAGACATCCGAGCGTGTCAGCGATCTGCTGGAGGAATGCTGGCGGGTGCTGGGGCCGGGCGGGCGCGCGGTGTTCATCGTGCCGAACCGCGGGGGGCTTTGGGCGCGGCGCGACCGCACGCCGTTCGGCTATGGCAGGCCCTATTCGCCGGGCCAGCTCGAGACGCAGTTGCGCAAGCACCAGTTCCTGCCGGAACGGCACCTGGGCGCGCTCTACCAGATCCCCTCGGCCAAGCGGATCTGGATGAAGTCCGGCCCGGCCTTCGAGAAGTTCGGCGCGCGCATGCCGACGATGATGGCGGGCGGAGCCTTCATGGTGGAGGCCACGAAACTGGTCTATCCGCCAAAGGGCAAGATCGAGCCCGCGCGCGCGCGCCGCGTCGTCGGGGTGATGAAACCGCAGGCCAAACCAATTTAGGCGCAGTGCGACGGGCGGTCCGCGAGCGCTGAAAAATTGGGCAGTTGCCCCGCGGGAATCGGATGGCACCGCCGTAAAGCCGTCAAAAAATTGAATTTTATCCACTGCCAAAGCGTCGCATATGCGGCAAAGCCCTGAAAATAAGTGGGTTAGCGCTAGACTAGATATCACTATACTGTGTTGCGGGGTCTGGGCCCGTCTGCTACATCGCCCCTGATTTCGACGTCTTGAGAAACCTCAAGCCGCGCCAACACCCCCGGTGACGCGTCCAATGCGCGTTTGTCGGGGCCAGAACATCGGAAGGGTGGACGTGTCCGAACCAGCTTCGATTTCCACAGGCATCGCGGAGCGCTATGCCTCTGCGGTTTATAGCCTGGCCAAAGATGGCAAAAAGGTCAAAGCGATTGAAACCGATCTCGACGCGCTGAGCGAGGCGCTGTCGTCCAGCGACGATTTCAACGCGCTGATCCATTCGCCGATCTATTCGCGCCAACAGCAATCCGCCGCCATCGTGGCGCTGGCCAAGAAAATGGCGCTGTCGGACATCTTGTCCAACACGCTGGCGCTGATGGCCGAGAAACGCCGTCTGTTCGTTCTGCCGCAGCTCATCGCGACCCTGCGCGAGATCATCGCGACCGAGAAGGGCGAGGTCACCGCAGAGGTGACAAGCGCCAAGGCGCTGACCAAGGCGCAGGCCGACAAGCTGGCCAAGACACTCAAGGCAAACACGGGCAAGACCGTGACACTGAATGCGACCGTTGATGAATCCCTCATCGGCGGTCTTGTCGTCAAAGTGGGCTCCAAGATGATCGACACCTCGATCCGCTCGAAGCTCAATTCCCTCCAGAATGCAATGAAAGAGGTCGGATAAATGGGTATCCAAGCAGCAGAAATTTCTGCGATCCTGAAGGACCAGATCAAGAATTTCGGTCAAGAAGCGGAAGTGGCCGAAGTGGGCCGGGTTCTGTCCGTCGGTGACGGTATCGCCCGAGTTTACGGTCTGGACAACGTTCAGGCCGGCGAAATGGTCGAATTCCCCGGCGGTATTCAGGGCATGGCCCTGAACCTTGAATCCGACAATGTCGGCGTCGTGATCTTCGGTTCCGACCGCGACATCAAGGAAGGCGACATCGTCAAGCGCACCAACTCCATCGTGGACGTGCCGATCGGTGACGAACTGCTGGGCCGGGTCGTGGACGGCCTTGGCAACCCGATCGACGGCAAGGGCCCGATCAAGGCGTCCAAGCGCGGCGTGGCCGACGTCAAGGCGCCGGGCATCATCCCGCGGAAATCCGTGCACGAGCCGATGGCCACCGGCCTCAAGTCCGTGGACGCGATGATTCCGATCGGCCGTGGCCAGCGCGAACTGATCATCGGTGACCGCCAGACCGGCAAGTCCGCCGTCGCGCTCGACGCGATGCTGAACCAGGCGTCGGTCAACAAGGCCGCCGGCGACGACGAGAGCAAGAAGATGTACTGCGTGTACGTCGCCATCGGTCAGAAGCGCTCCACTGTGGCGCAGCTGGTCAAGAAGCTCGAAGAAACCGGCGCCATCGACTATTCCATCGTCGTTGCGGCCACCGCGTCCGAGCCTGCGCCGATGCAGTTCCTCGCGCCCTATTCTGCCACCGCGATGGCGGAGCATTTCCGCGACAACGGTCGTCACGCGCTGATCGTCTATGATGATCTGTCCAAGCAGGCCGTGTCTTATCGTCAGATGTCGCTGCTGCTGCGCCGCCCGCCCGGGCGCGAAGCCTATCCCGGCGACGTTTTCTATCTGCACTCCCGCCTGCTGGAACGTTCGGCCAAGCTGGGCGACGATGCCGGCAACGGCTCGCTGACGGCGCTGCCGATCATCGAAACCCAAGGTGGCGACGTGTCGGCGTTTATTCCGACCAACGTGATCTCGATCACCGATGGTCAGATCTTCCTCGAGACCGAATTGTTCTACCAGGGCATCCGCCCCGCCGTGAACACCGGCCTGTCGGTGTCTCGCGTGGGTTCGTCCGCGCAGACCAACGCGATGAAATCCGTCGCGGGCCCGGTCAAGCTCGAGCTGGCGCAGTACCGCGAAATGGCGGCCTTCGCGCAGTTCGGTTCGGACCTCGACGCCGCGACACAGCAGCTGCTGAACCGTGGCGCGCGTCTGACCGAGTTGATGAAGCAGCCGCAGTATTCGCCGCTGACCAACGCGGAAATCGTCTGCGTGATCTTCGCGGGCACCAAGGGCTATCTCGACAAGATCGAGACCAAGCAGGTGGGCCGCTTCGAGGCCGGTCTGCTGGCGCACCTGCGGTCCAAGCATCAGGACCTGCTGGACATGATCACCAAGGAAGACCCCAAGATCAAGGGCGACGCCGAGGACAAGATTCGCGCCGCGCTGGACGAATTCGCCGCAGATTTCGCGTAATTTAAGGGGGGAGATTACAGGCCTATGCCTAACCTCAAGGACCTTAAGAACAGGATCGCGTCGGTCAAATCGACCCGCAAGATCACCAAGGCCATGCAAATGGTCGCAGCCGCCAAGCTGCGCCGTGCGCAGGACGCCGCGGAGCAGGCGCGCCCCTATGCGGAGCGGTTCAACGCCGTTCTGGGTGGCCTGGCGGCGTCGGTTGGCGACAGCGATACAGCGCCCAGACTGCTGAGCGGCACAGGCAGCGAGCAGGTTCACCTGCTCGTACTGCTGACTGCCGAACGTGGCCTGTGCGGTGGCTTCAACTCCAACATCACCAAACTCGCGCGCACCCATGCGCGCAAGCTCGTGGCCGAGGGCAAAACCGTCAAGATCCTGACCGTGGGCAAGAAGGGCCGCGATCAGATCAAACGCGATTTCGGCAAGCATCTGGTGGGTCATGTGGACCTGACAGAGGTCAAGCGTGTCAGCTACGCCGACGCGCAGGGCATCGCCAAGGACGTGTTGTCGCGCTTTGACGAAGGCGAATTCGACGTCGCGACGATCTTTTTCGCAGAGTTCGTAAACGTGGTCACGCAGGTTCCGACGGCCCAGCAGATCATTCCCGCATCCTACGAGGCGCAGGAGGGCGACGAGGCATCGACTTTGTTCGACTATGAGCCCGGCGAAGAGGAAATCCTCGCCGATCTGCTGCCACGCGGCGTGGCAACGCAGATCTTTGCCGCGCTTTTGGAAAACGGGGCGTCCGAGCAGGGCGCGCGCATGTCCGCGATGGACAACGCGACGCGCAACGCGGGCGAAATGATCGAAGACCTGACCATCGAGTACAACCGCTCGCGTCAGGCCGTGATCACCAACGAGCTGATTGAAATCATTTCCGGCGCGGAAGCGCTGTAGAACACATCGGAGAAACGACATGGCACAAGCTGTCGGGAAAATTACCCAAATCATCGGCGCGGTTTGCGACGTGCAGTTCGAGGATCACCTGCCGGAGATCCTCAACGCGCTGACCACCGAGAACAACGGCAAGACGCTGGTCCTCGAAGTGGCGCAGCACCTTGGCGAAAACACCGTGCGCACCATCGCGATGGACGCGACCGAAGGCCTCGTGCGGGGCCAGAGGGTCGAAGACACCGGCGCGCCGATCTCGATCCCTGTGGGCAACGCCACGCTGGGCCGCATCCTGAACGTCGTGGGCGAGCCCGTCGACGAAAAGGGCCCCGTGAACGCGACCGAGCGCCGCGCGATCCACCAGCCCGCGCCCGAATTCGCCGAGCAGTCGACCGCGTCCGAAGTGCTTGAGACAGGCATCAAGGTGATCGACCTGCTGGCCCCCTACGCCAAGGGCGGCAAGATCGGCCTTTTCGGCGGTGCCGGTGTGGGCAAGACGGTTCTGATCATGGAACTGATCAACAACATCGCCAAGGTGCACTCGGGCTATTCGGTGTTCGCCGGTGTGGGCGAGCGGACCCGTGAGGGCAATGACCTTTACCACGAGATGATCGAATCCAACGTGATCAAGCCCGACAACCTCGAGGACTCTCAGGTGGCGCTGGTCTACGGCCAGATGAACGAGCCTCCGGGGGCGCGTGCCCGCGTGGCGCTGACCGGTCTGACGCTGGCCGAGCAGTTCCGCGACCAGTCCGGGACCGACGTTCTGTTCTTCGTGGACAACATCTTCCGCTTTACGCAGGCTGGGTCCGAAGTGTCGGCCCTGCTGGGTCGTATCCCGTCGGCCGTGGGCTATCAGCCGACGCTGGCCACGGACATGGGCGCGATGCAGGAACGCATCACCTCGACCAAGTCCGGCTCGATCACCTCGATCCAGGCGGTCTATGTGCCTGCGGACGACCTGACAGACCCCGCGCCTGCGACGACCTTTGCCCACCTCGACGCGACAACGGTTCTGAACCGTGCGATTTCCGAACTGGGCATCTACCCGGCCGTGGACCCGCTCGATTCCACGTCGCGCCTGATGGACCCGTCCATCGTGGGCGAGGAACACTACCAGGTGGCACGCGATGTCCAGGGGATCCTGCAACGTTACAAGTCGCTTCAGGACATCATCGCGATCCTCGGCATGGACGAACTGAGCGAAGAGGACAAGCTGACCGTGGCCCGTGCCCGGAAAATCCAGCGTTTCCTGAGCCAGCCGTTCGACGTGGCCAAGGTGTTCACCGGCGCGGATGGCAAGCAGGTTCCGCTGACCGAAACCATCGAAAGCTTCAAGGCCGTGGTCGCGGGTGAATACGATCACCTGCCCGAAGGCGCGTTCTACATGGTGGGTGGCATCGAAGAAGTGAAAGCGAAAGCTGAAAAAATGGCGGCCGACGCCGCTTAAGGGAGCCTCTACAATGGCAGACACGATGCAATTCGACCTTGTTTCGCCGGAGCGGCGCCTGGCCCAGGTGCAGGTGACCGCCGTGCAGATCCCCGGTGCGGATGGCGACATGACGGCGATGCCCGATCATGCGCCGACCATCACGACGCTGCGCCCCGGCGTGCTGCGGGCCGAAGGGCCCGACGGCACATCGGAATACGTGGTCACCGGTGGCTTTGCCGAACTCAGCAGCCGTGGCGTGACCGTTCTGGCGGAGCGGGCAATGGCCCGCGCCGACATGACCCAGGCGCATATGGACGAGATGATCGAGGAAGCGCACACTGCGTACAAACAGGCGCGCGAGACCTTCAAGAACCAGCCGGGCCCCGTCGACGACGCCGCCAAGCTGCTGGCGGATATGGTGGCGATCGGGGATCACATCGGTCTGTCCACCAAGCAGCCCAGCCTCTGACCCTGCCGGTTCATACAGATTTCAGCAAAAGGCCCTGCAACACGCGGGGCCTTTTGGTATTTGCGGCCTGTCTTTGAGGTCTCCACTGACCTAGGCTGCGCGCGACAAGGGAACGACAGCATGAAACACCTCAGCAGCAACCGGATCGGGATTGATCAGGACGATGTCGTTCTGTTTTCGGATTTCGAGGACAACGGCGAGATGTGGACCGGCAGGGGCCAGCGTGAACGCCGTCGCCGCATCAGGTTCAGCGAAAAGTTTGCCGCGGCCCCGGTCGTGCACCTGTCGCTGTCGCTGTGGGATATGGATGCCGCGACGGTGATGCGCGCGGACCTGAGCGCCGAGGCCGTGACAAAGGATGGCTTCGACATGGTGTTTCGGACATGGGGTGACACGCGCGTCGCTCGCGTACGTATCGCCTGGCTGGCCTTTGGCGAGCTGGGCGACCCGGAAGAGGATGAATGGGAGCTGTACTGACCCCGCGTCTATTCCGCGGCGTACATGCCATCGTAGATCGGCCCGAGCGTGTCGGCCTCGAACAGCGACGACACCGACGTTCCGTTCCAGATATTCAGGATGGCCTGGGCAAAGATCGGCGCGGTCGGCACGACGCGGATGTTCGCGGCGTCTTGCACCGCTTGCGTGGGGGCGATGGTGTCGGTCAGAACCAGCGACTTCATCACCGAACTCGTGACACGCTCGACCGCCGGGCCGGACATGACACCGTGGCTGATGTAGGAATGGACCTCCTTGGCGCCATGCTCCATCAGCACTTCGGCGGCCTTGCAGAGCGTGCCCGCGGTGTCGCAGATGTCATCGACGATCAGGCAGATCTTGCCCGTGACGTCGCCGATCACTTTCATCTCTGCGATCTCGCCGGGTTTTTCGCGGCGCTTGTCGACGATCGACAGCGGCGCATTGACCCGCTTGGCCAACTCGCGCGCCCGTGCCACGCCGCCCACATCCGGCGATACGACCATCAGTTCGTCCATGCGGTCCTTGAACTCCGACTTGATGTCGAGCGCGAAGATCGGCGAGGCGTAGAGGTTATCCACCGGAATATCGAAGAACCCCTGGATCTGTGCCGCGTGAAGATCCATCGTCAGGACCCGTTCGATGCCCGTGCCGACCAGCATGTTGGCCACCAGCTTGGCGGTAATGGGCGTGCGGGCCTTGGTGCGGCGGTCTTGCCGGGCGTAACCGAAATAAGGCAGCACGGCCGTGATGCGCGCCGCCGACGACCGGCGCAGCGCGTCGGCCATGACCAGCAGTTCCATCAGGTTGTCGTTGGCCGGGTTCGACGTCGACTGGATGATGAACATATCCTCGCCGCGCACGTTCTCGAACACTTCGACGAAAATCTCGCCATCGTTGAACCGCTCGACCCGGGCATCGACAAGGCCCACGTTCTTGCCGCGATGCAGCGACATGCGCCGCGCGATTGCGCGGGCCAGTGGCATGTTGGCGTTCCCAGAGATCAGCTTGGGTTCGGTGATATTCGGCATGTGATGGGATTCCCGCAGCAGCATCAGAGCAATGTGACAGATTCGTGATGTTGACACCGCTTAGCACGGCAGTACCGTCCGGCAAAGCAACAGACACCCCAAGGAGGGACCAAATGGCCCATATCGATTATTTTTTCGCGACATTGTCTCCCTACACCTACCTCGCCGGGAACCGGTTCGAGGAGATCGCGAAAAAGCATGGAGCATCGGTGACCTACAAGCCGGTGGATGTGATCGCGCTCTTTGGCCGAACCGGCGGCACGCCGCCCAAGGACCGCCACCCCTCGCGCATGGAATACCGCGCGCAGGAACTGGTGCGCCAGGCGAAAAAGCTGGGCATGCCGTTCAACCTCAAGCCGGCGCATTGGCCGACCAATGGTGCGCCCGCGGCCTATGCCTTTATCGCGGCGCAGAATGCCGGGGGCGGCGATCTGGGCAAACTGGTGCATGCGATCACCCGCGCCGTCTGGGCCGAGGAAAAGGACATCGCGGAGGAGGCGGTGATCAAGGCGTGCCTGCAAGAGGCCGGATTTGATCCCGCGCTGGCGGACAGCGGGTTGCTGGAAGGGGCGGAAACCTATGCCCAGAACCTCGAGGAAGCGGTCGAGCGGGGCGTTTTCGGTGTGCCATTCTACATCGCCGACGGCGACAACAGGTTCTGGGGTCAGGACCGTCTGGAAGATCTGGACGCCCACCTTGGCGGAAAATTGTGAACGGGGCCGCCGGGTTTCCCACGCATGTGCGCACTTTTGGCAGCGGGGATCGCCCCGCCTTGGCGATCCATTGCACTTTGGCGCATTCCGGGGCCTGGGCGGGGGTGGCCAAGGTTCTGGGCGAGCATCTGACGCTCACCGCCTACGATCTGCCGGGCCACGGCAAAAGCGGCGACTGGACAGGCGAGGGCGATCTGCACCAGGTCAGCACCGACATGGGGCGGGCCCTGCTGACGCAGCCGATGGACCTGGTCGGTCATTCGTTCGGCGCGACCGTGGCGCTGCGGCTTGCGGTGGAAAATCCCGCGCATGTCCGCAGCCTGACGATGATCGAGCCGGTGTTCTTTGCGCCCGCACTGGCGGATGAACCGGAGCGCGTGCAGGCCCATGACGATCTGGTCGCGGATTATGAACAGGGCCTGGCCGATGGCGATATGGAATCCGCGGCGCGCGGCTTCAACCGGGTTTGGGGCGATGGCACGAAATGGGCCGATATACCGAAATCGGTGCGCGACTACATGATCGCCCGCATTCGCATCGTCCCCGACGGCACGCCGATGCTGTTCGACGACAATGCCAAACTTCTGGTGCCCGGCGCGCTGGACCGCGTGACGATGCCCAGCCTGCTGATCGAAGGCGAGGCGTCGATCGACGTGGTGGATGCGATCAACGGCGCGCTTGCCCGACGCCTGCCGGACGCCCGGCGCATGGTCATCGAAGGCGCGGGGCACATGGCCCCCATCACCCACCCCGAAGCGGTGGGCGCCGCCATTCACGCGCTACTGGAAGTGAGCTAGGAACGCGTCGATCGCGGCGCGGTCGACCGACCAGTCGCACACCAGCCGGGCGGCCAGCATCTCGGACGGGTCGTCTCCCTCCAGGGTGCCTTCCCAGATGTAATATTTCGCACCGGCGTCATGCAGGCGCTGATGCGTGGCGCGCGGAAAGCTGGCAAAGATCATGTTGGCCTGCGGAGTGTGCAGGAACGAGGCCCCGGCAGCGCGCAGCCCCTGCGCCAGATAGGCGCAGTTGTCGTTGGCCTGACGGGCGGTCGTCAGCCACAGGTCGTCCTGCAGGTAGCCGGCCATCTGGGCCGACAGATAGCGGTGCTTGGAGAACAGATGCGCGCCCCGTTTGCGGCGCAGTTCGAACTCCCACGCCTTTTCGGGCGAAAAGAACACGACCGCCTCGACCCCCATGCAGCCGTTCTTGGTGCCGCCAAAGCTGACCACATCGACGCCCGATTTCCACGTCATGTCGGCGGGGCTGCACCCCAGCGCCACGAGCGCATTGGCAAACCGTGCCCCATCCAGATGCACGGGCAGTCCGTGATCCCTGGCCACGGCGGTCAGGGCGCGCAATTCGTCCAGCGAATAGACCCCCCCGCGCTCGGTGACTTGCGTGATCGACACCGGGCCGCGCTGGGGCCCGTGCACGCCGCGCACTTCCTCGCCCGCTATGCTGCGGCGCAGCGCGTCGGGCGTCATCTTGTCGCCGCCGGGCACCAGCGTCAGCTTGGCCGCCCCGGTGTAGAATTCCGGCGCATTGCATTCGTCCTCGTGGATATGGGCCACGGGGCTGCAGAAGATCGTCTGCCAGGGCTGGCAATAGCACGCCAGCGCCAGCGCATTGGCCGCCGTGCCCGTGGCAACCAGATAGACCGCCGCATCGGGTGCCTCGAATGCGGTGCGGATGCTTTGGCGCACCTCGTCCATGATCGGATCGTTGCCGTAGGGCATGGCGTAATCCGCATTGGCTGCGATCACCCGGTCCATGACTTGTACATGCACCGGGCCCGCGTTGTCAGAGGCGAAAAACATCAGGTTGGCTCCTCGATAATATGCTCTTCCCATTCGTCCTCGGGAATGTCGAATTCGCTCAGCGTCCAGCCCTGCACGCTGATGCCGGCGTCGTGCACGGACTGCGCTGTGCCGGTCAACAGCGGATGCCATTCGGGCAGGGGCTTGCCCTGCCAAAGCAGGCGATATGCGCAGGTTTCGGGCATCCAGTAGGCGTGAGTGTCGAGATTGTCGGGCCGCAACACGATGCAGTCGGGCACAAAGTGATGGCGGGTGTCGTAATGCGCGCACCGGCAGGTGGCGTCGTCCAGCAGGCGGCACGCGACACGGGTCAGCGCGACCTCGCCGCTGTCCTCGTCCTCGAGCTTGTTGAGGCAGCATTTTCCGCAGCCGTCGCAAAGCGCCTCCCATTCCTTCTGGGACATCTTTGCGAGCGGCTTTTTCTCCCAGAAGCGGGGGGACAGGCCGTTGCGTGCGATGGGATCGCCGGTCATAGCGCGGCCAGGATGGCGCGGGCGCGGGCGCTGTCGGCATCCATCTGCGCGATCAACGCCTTAAGGCTGTCGAACTTTTCCTCGCCGCGCAGGTGTTCGACCAGCGCGACAGACAGTTCGGTGCCATAGAGATCGCCCTTGAAATCGAACAGAAACGTTTCGAGGTTGGGCCGGTTTTCCCCGAACATCGGGCGCACGCCAAGGGACGAAACGCCGTGATAGCTACCCTTGTGGGGCCCCTCCAGCACATCGACCAGCACGGCATAGACCCCGAACGCGGGCGGGTGCAGCCCGTCGATGGACATGTTGGCGGTCGGGTAGCCCAATTCGCGGCCGCGCTGCTCGCCGCCGATCACCGGGCCTTCGATCCGGTGCCAATGGCCCAGCATCGCGGCTGCGTCGCGGGTGCGTCCCTCGGTCAGGGCGGCCCGGATCGCGGTCGAGGATATGGTGTGGTGGGACTGTTCGACAAGCGGGGCGACGGTCACGCCGAACCCCATCTCGGCGCCGAATTGTTGCAGATGCGCGGCGGTGCCCGCCCGCCCTTTGCCAAAGCAGAAATCGGCGCCCACGATCACATGCGTCAGGCCGAATCCCCCCGAGATCACGTCGCGGGCGAAAGCTTCGGGGCTGAGCGAGGCCAGATGCGCGTTGAAATTCAATTCGTAAAGCCGTTCGACACCCAACTTTTCAAGCCGATGCGCGCGCGCCTTGCGGCTCATCAGGCGAAAGGGCGGGGCATGGGGGGCGAAAAATTCGCGCGGGTGCGGCTCGAACGTCAGAACGCCAAGCGGCGCGTCGGGCGCTGCGGCACGTGCCATGTCGATGACCGCGCGATGCCCCAGATGCACGCCGTCGAAATTTCCAATCGCGGCGCTGGCGCCGCGATCGATGTCTTCCACGAACTGGTAATCCCGGATGATCCGCATGTGCCTTGCGTAGCGGCGACACGGGGTGGAGGCAAGGCGCTCTTGCGCCTCATGACGGCAAATAAACCCTGGGTGAAACGCTTTTGCAGACCGCTACGGGACTGGCCCGCTGGTCAGTCGAACTTGCGCGACGGCGCCAGAACCGTCGCCTCGCCCACCAGCACCTTCTTGCCCTCGACCGAACAGTGGCAGTCGAGCGTCACGCGGCGCTTGGCATGGTCGATCGCGGTCACGCGGACCTCGGTATAGACCATGTCGCCGGGGCGCACGGGGGCCAGAAACTTCAGCGACTGCCCCATGTAGACCGTGCCATGCCCCGGCAACTGCTCTCCGATCACGGCGGAGATCAAGCCGGCGGTCAGCATGCCATGCGCGATTCGCCCCTCGAAGATCGTGTCGCGGGCATAGTCGTCATCCAGATGGACCGGGTTCCGGTCGGTCGAAATCTGCGCGAACATCTCGATATCCTCGTCCGTCACGACCTTGCGCAGGTGGCGCGACATGTCCATTTCGATGTCTTCGATGCAGATTGTGCCGCGGGGCAGATTGTCCAACATGATGACCCTTCCGGTAATTTTCTAACGCTTTTAGCGCGCAACTTGTAACTTAATTACTTTGCGAGCGCAGAAAATCAAGCGAAAAATGGGTCACCTCAGGTGACCTATTGTATAGGTCGGATTGGACATCTCCTTTTCGATATAGGCGTTTAGGGCGTCCTTGTCCGGTTGCCCGTCGGTTTTTGTTTCCGATGCCGCCAGCCCGCCCGAGATGAACAGGGAATCGATGTCCTCGCCCATCGCGCCTTTGATGTCGGTATGGATGCCGTCCCCGATGGCCAGGATGTCGCCGTTGGCGATCTCTTGTCCCAGGGCGGCCAGCCGCCGCCGTGCGAGGTCGTAGATCGGCGGATGCGGCTTGCCGAAGTACAGGCTTTCGCCGCCCATCTCGGTGTACAGCCTGGCCAGCGCGCCGGCGCACCATTCGCGCGTGTCGCCCCGGTCGACCACGATATCGGGATTGGCGCAGAGCAGTTTCAGTCCGCGTTGCTTGGCCACCAGGAATTGCGGACGCATCACGGCGGGGTCGGCGAGGCTGTCGAAGGGGCCGGTGCAGACCATGCCCTGGGCCTTGTCCAGATCGACGCGGATGATGGGATGCGGGTCATCGACCAATTGCAGGGGTTCGAAGAACTTGAGGTCGCTGTCGGGGCCGATGTGCCAGACCTTGTCGCCCACGACGCCGCGAAACATCGCCGCGCGGGCGCTGTCGCCGGATGTGGCGATCGCGTCCCACGCGTCGTCGGGCACGCCGAAATGGCCGAGCTGCTTTTCGACGCCGGCGCGCGGGCGCGGCGAGTTCGTGACCAGAACCACCTTGCCGCCCGTCCTGCGGTAGGCCTGCAGTGCGGCCACGGCATCGGGCAGGGCGCGCACGCCGTCGTGGACGCAGCCCCACAGATCGACGAACAAGGCCTCGTAGCGGCCGGAGATTTCGGACAGGGCGGTGATGATCTGGGTCATGGCGGGCAGCTTTCGTGTGACGGGGACGATCGGGTCAGAGCATGGATCGCGCGGCGGTTCAAGAGAGCGGCCGGCGCGCCCGCCGCGGGTCAGTCCGCGTTGCCGGGGATTTGCCGGTTCCGGGTCCAGTCAAAGCTGCCCGCGTCGCGCTCTTGCACCGCCTGCTTCCATCCCACCGCTTCGGCCCGCGCCTTGAAATGCAGCCCTTCGGGCGAATGGCGGGTGATTCCGTCGAACACCGTGGCCAGCCGCTGGGTCTGGGTCAGCGTTGCCTCCATCGTCTGGTTGATGACCATCTTGTGCATTGCCAACTGGTTGACCGGCACGCTGGCCATCCGGGCCGCCAGCGCCTCGACCTCGGCGTCCAGATCGGCCTTGGGCACGGATTTCAGCACAAGCCCCATGTCCGCGGCCTCGATCCCGGTGATCTTGTCGCCGGTGAACATCATGCGCTTGGCCTTTTCCGGGCCCAGGCGGTACACCCACATCGCCGTCGTGGGACAGCCCCAGACCCGGCTGGGCATGTAGCCGATCTGCGCGTCATCGGCCATCACCACCAGATCGCAGCACAGCGCGATGTCGGAGCCGCCCGCGACGGCAAAACCGTGCACCTTGCAGATCACCGGCTTCATCGCGCGAAACAGCGACATGAAGGCCTGCGTGTTGGACCACATGAACTGGTAGTCCTGCATCGGATCCCACGGCATGTCCTGCGTCATCGGGTTGTTCGGATCGGCGGCATAATGCGCCAGGTCGTAGCCTGCGCAGAATGCGCGCCCGGCCCCGGCAAGGATCATCACGTGCACCTCGGGGTCGGCGTCCGCGCGTGCCACGGCCGCGGCCAGATCGCGCGGCAGGTCGTCGTCGATCGCGTTCATCACCTGCGGGCGGTTCAGCGTCAGCCGCGCGATGCGGCCGGTGCGTTCGTATAGGACGGTGGACATGAAAAAGGCTCCCTGTTGGTTCAGGGAGCCTAACCGTCCGGTGCCGTTGCGGACAATAGCGGGTGGGGAGCGTCAGACCTTGAGGTTGGGGATGATCTGCTTCTTGCGGCTCATCACGCCGGGCAGCACGACGGTGTCGCCGTCGACCGTGACGCCAAAAGACGCCTCGGCGATGCGCTTGACCAGATCGTCGGGCACCAGCAGGGTCGCTTCCTCGTTCAGGATGTCGATGACGAACAGCAGCACCTGATCCGCGCCATCTTCGGCCGCGACGCCGGGCATTGCCGCGATCAGCGCCTCCTTGCGGTCGAGGATCTGGTGCGGCGCGGTGGTTTCGAGCACGGAGATCCGAAGCTGCTTGCCGCCGACCTCGTATTCCTTGCTGTCCATCCGCAGCAATTCGGCTTCGGAAAAGGCGGAGACATCCGATTTCGCGGCGAACATCTCGGCGGCATACGCGGGAATGTCGACGCCCAGGTCCTTGGCCAGGTCCCAGGCGATCGCGGTGTCTTCCTGGGTTGTCGTCGGGCTGCGGAATTCCAGCGTGTCGCTGAGGATGCACGACAGCATCGCGCCCTTGATCTCGGTCGGCATCTGGGCGATGTCGTCGCCGATCATCTTCCACATGATCGTCGCGGTACAGGCCAGCGGTTCGATGCGGATCTCGATGGGGCCGCGTGTTTCCAACCCGCCCACCAGCTTGTGATGGTCGATGATGCCCGTGATGTCGCAGTCGTTGATGCCGCGGGGCAGTTCCGCCGGGTTGTTGGTGTCAACGATGACCACGGGCGTATCGGCGGGCACCTCCGTCACGATCTCGGGCTTGTCGAGGTTCCAGCGCTCCAGCACAAAGGCGGCCTCGGTGTTGGGTTCGCCCAGAAGCACCGGCTTGGCCTCCACGCCCTTGATCCGGTTCAGATACCACGCCCAGATGATGGGCGATCCGGTGCTGTCGGTGTCGGGCGACTTGTGGCCGAATACAAGCGTGGTCATGGGGCGTGTCCTATCTGTGTGCGGATCGATTTGCGCGCCTTATAGGGTCGGTGAACCGGCTTGTCACCTCCTGACCGCCGGAAATGCTGCGCTGCGGCACGGAGCCGGCGTCGCGCCCGTCTCACAGCCCGAGATCGGCGCGTTTGCGCGTCGGCAGGGCGGCTGCGATCATGTCGTAGGACGCACGCAGATGGCTGCGCAATTCGGCGTCGGACAGGCCGGGTGCCGCATGCTGCTGGATCCATTTGAGGCCCCTGGACGCAAGGTAGGGCGCGGGGCGCAGGCCGGGGCTGTCACCCAGCACCTCGAACGCCAGTTCGGTCACCTTGAAGGTAAAGGCGGGCGGATCGTCGGGCGTTCCGCAGATGGCAAAGACCTTGCCGCCGACCTTCCACACGTCCGAATTGCCCCATTGCACGACATGGGTCGTGGCGGGCAGGGCGGCGCAGAAGGCGTTGAAGTCGTCGCGTGTCATGCGGCGTATTCTAGCGGGTTGGAGCGGCGTTTGAAATGCGGCTAGAGTGCCGCGCATGTCCACGCCCCGCGAAACCGATCTTTACCCGCCCGTCAAGGCCTTCCTCGAGGAGCAGGGGTATGTCGTCAAGGCCGAGGTCGGCGCGGCGGATGTTGTGGCGGTGCGCGGCGCCGAACCGCCGGTGGTGGTGGAACTGAAGCTGGGGTTCTCGCTGGCGCTGGTGCACCAGTGCATCGCGCGTCAGGCGGTCACGGATGACGTCTATCTGGCCGTGGCGCGCCAGCCGGGCAAGCGGTTTCAAAAGGCGTTGAAAGACAACGTGGCGCTGGCGCGGCGTCTGGGGCTGGGGGTGGTCACGGTGCGGCTGTCGGATGCGCTGGTCGAGGTGCATTGCGATCCGGGGCCGTTCACGCCGCGCAAGTCAAGGCTGCGTCAAGGGCGGTTGCTACGGGAATTCGCGCGCAGGCAGGGCGACCCCAACGATGGAGGACAGACACGGGCGGGGCTGGTCACCGCGTATCGTCAGGACGCGCTGAAATGTGCGCTCTACTTGTTCGAGGCCGGCGCGAGCAAGGGGGCCGAGGTCGCGCGCGAGGTCGCCGTGCCGCAGGCGACGCGGATCATGCGCGACGATCACTACGGCTGGTTCGAACGGGTTGAAAAAGGAATATACGGCCTTACGTCCAAGGGTGCAGAGGCGATCGGCAAGAGCGATCGCGTGCTGGGCTCGTCCTGAGCCCTCCGGAGTCCCCGGACTGCGCTCGATTTTCCAAATCGATTGGTTGACAGACTTCCTTCTATTGCCTAACTGTGCGCCGTTAGCACTCGGGTCCGCTGAGTGATAACGGCACGGATCCGCAAGGTGGACCGCGTCATAAGGAGAAACTTTGAGCCTTAAGGAGCTGCAAAGATGGCATTGAAACCGCTTCATGACCGCGTGCTGGTACGCCGCACGGAAAGCGAAGAGAAAACCAAGGGTGGTCTGATCATCCCCGACAGCGCAAAAGAAAAGCCCTCCGAGGGTGAAGTCGTTGCTTGCGGCGAAGGCGCGCGCAAGGACAGCGGCGAGCTGATCGAGATGGCCGTCAAGCCCGGCGACAAGATCCTGTTTGGTAAGTGGTCCGGCACGGAAGTCACGCTGGAAGGCGAAGAACTGCTGATGATGAAGGAAAGCGACATCATGGGGATCATCTCCTGAGGCAATTGCCCGGGGATGGCGCATGGGAGCATGCGCCCCACGACACGCTGACATCAAACCCAAGATTTAGGAGAACAAGACATGGCTGCTAAGGACGTCAAATTCGCGACCGACGCTCGCAACCGCATGCTCAAGGGTGTGAACATCCTTGCCGACGCGGTAAAAGTCACGCTGGGCCCCAAGGGCCGCAACGTGGTTCTGGACAAATCCTTCGGCGCACCGCGCATCACCAAGGACGGTGTATCGGTTGCCAAGGAAATCGAACTTGAGGACAAGTTCGAGAACATGGGCGCGCAAATGGTCAAGGAAGTGGCCCAGCGCACCAATGACGAAGCAGGCGACGGTACGACAACCGCCACCGTGCTGGCGCAAGCCATCGTCAAGGAAGGCATGAAATCTGTTGCCGCCGGCATGAACCCGATGGACCTCAAGCGCGGCATCGATCTGGCAACGCACAAGGTCGTTGACGCGATCAAGGCCGCGGCCCGTGACGTGACCGACAGCGACGAAGTCGCACAGGTCGGCACCATTTCCGCCAACGGCGAAGCTGAAATCGGTCGTCAGATCGCGGACGCGATGCAGAAGGTCGGCAATGAGGGCGTGATCACCGTCGAAGAGAACAAGGGCCTCGAGACCGAGACCGATGTCGTCGAAGGCATGCAGTTCGACCGCGGCTACCTGAGCCCTTATTTCGTGACCAACGCCGACAAGATGACTGTCGAGCTGGAAGACGCGATCATCCTGCTGCACGAAAAGAAACTGTCGAGCCTTCAGCCGATGGTGCCGCTGCTCGAGCAGGTGATCCAGTCGCAAAAGCCGCTGCTGATCATCTCCGAGGATGTCGAAGGCGAAGCGCTGGCGACATTGGTCGTGAACAAGTTGCGTGGCGGTCTGAAAATCGCTGCCGTCAAGGCACCCGGTTTCGGCGATCGTCGCAAGGCGATGCTGCAGGACCTCGCGATCCTGACCGGTGGCCAGGTGATTTCCGAAGACCTGGGCATGAAGCTTGAGTCGGTCACGATGGACATGCTTGGCTCTGCCAAGAAGGTCACCATCACCAAGGACGAGACCACAATCGTCGACGGTGCGGGCGAGAAGGCCGAGATCGAAGCGCGCGTCGCCCAGATCCGTAACCAGATCGAAGAGACCACATCCGACTACGATCGTGAAAAGCTGCAAGAGCGCGTGGCCAAGCTGGCCGGTGGTGTTGCCGTGATCCGCGTCGGCGGCATGACCGAGGTCGAAGTGAAAGAGCGCAAGGACCGCGTCGATGACGCCCTGAACGCGACACGTGCGGCCGTGCAGGAAGGTATCGTCGTCGGCGGCGGTGTCGCGCTTGTGCAGGCGGGCAAGGCCCTCGAGGGTCTGACCGGTGCCAACAACGACCAGAACGTCGGCATCTCGATCGTGCGCAAGGCACTCGAAGCGCCGCTGCGCCAGATCGCGGAAAACGCAGGCGTGGACGGGTCGGTCGTGGCCGGCAAGATCCGCGAAAGCGACGATCTGAAGTTCGGCTTCAACGCGCAGACCGAAGAATATGGCGACATGTTCAAGTTCGGCGTGATCGACCCCGCAAAGGTCGTGCGCACCGCTCTGCAGGACGCGGCCTCCATCGCCGGCCTGCTGATCACCACCGAAGCCATGGTTGCCGACAAGCCTTCCAAGGAAGGTGCCGGCGGCGGCAGCGGCATGCCCGACATGGGCGGCATGGGCGGCATGGGCGGCATGATGTAAGCCACCCTGTCCATATGCGACAGATACAGAAGGGTCCGCCATTTGGCGGGCCCTTTTTTCGTGCTATGCGGCAGGCGGTGGAATGGTCTGCCCTCAAGGGAGCGTGTACCGCGATGGTGCTGAAAGCCACGAAATTCACCCGTCCTCTGGCCCCCGGCGAAGAGCTTGCGGCAGAGGCGGTGCTGCGCGCGGCCTTCGGGGGGGCCGAGGAAGCAACGCTGGTGCGGGCGCTGCGCCGGCAACGCGACATGGCCGGGGAAATGGTGGTGGCGGCGGACGATGCGATCGTCGGATATTACGCGCTGTCGTGGATGCGCGCGCCAAAAGGGTGGCTGTGCCTGGCGCCGGTGGCGGTGCACCCCGATTCGCAAATGCTTGGCCACGGGCGGCGCATGGTCGCGCAACTGGCGGAATGGGCCCGGCTCAGCGGTACTTATGTCGTGGTGCTGGGCGACCCTGCGATCTATGGCGGGGCTGGGTTTTCGTCCGACCGTGCGGCGCGCCTGCAATCGGCCTATCCGGTGGAGCATCTTTTGCTGGCGGGGCCGGGCCAGGACGCCCCGGCGGTCACGCTAAGGTATCCTGCGGCTTTCGACGCATCGGGCTAGGGGCGCGGGCGGACCTTGGCCAAATCTTAAGAGAAATTTCAAGGACTGCTGCTAGGGCTGGGTCAACAGCATCTAGAAGGGGTCCACCATGCGGTTCGATCACAAACGATCCAGCGTCGCGCAACCGACGGCCAAGCCACAAACGCACACTGAAACCGGTGGCTCGTCCAAGGATTTCGAGGATTTCATCTATCTGATCAGCCACGATGTGCGCAATTCCGTGCGCGCGCTGCTGGAACTGCCGCAGTGGATCACGGAAGACCTTGCCGAAGCCGGTGTGCCGATCAGCGGATCGGTCGAGGACAGCATTTCGCTGATGAACCGTCATACCTGTCGTCTGGACCGGATGCTGGTCGATCTGCTGACGTTTTCGCGTGTGGGCCGGATGCAGGACACCCGCGAGGTCGATCTGCAAAAGGCGCTCGATCACGTCCTCGAAGAGATTCACGTGCCATCGGGATACCAGATCGTGCGGGCGCTGGATTGCACGACGCTGTCGATCGGGGATCGTGATATCCTGACTCTGCTGACCGCGCTGATCACGAATGCGATCAAGCATCACGACCGCGACAGCGGCAAGATCATCGTGGCAACCTATCAGGATCGCGGCGATCTCGTGCTTTCGGTGCAGGACAATGGCCCGGGCATTCCGGAAGGCGCGCATGAAAAGGTGTTCGGCGCGATGACGACGCTGCGCCCGCGCGACGAGGTCGAAGGCAGCGGGATGGGCCTTGCCCTGACGCGCAAGATCGCACAGCACTATCGCGGTCGCGCCAGGATCAGCAGCACCGACGGCACGCGCGGCACCCGGATCGAAGTGCGCCTGCCGCGATCACGACCCAATTGATCGGGGCGCATTTACAGACGTTTCGCGATAAATGGAGGGGAGAATTCCAAAGGTTTGCAGGGCTGCGTTCACAGTTTGGTACGGTATCGCCGATTAGCCTTGTGGGCAGATACGACCCTCATCAGTAAGGACCGGCCATGCAGTTGAATTGCAGCACCCTGACCACACCGATCATGCCACCTGCGCCGCCGATCCGGGCGCTGTTGCTCGATGACAGCAAATTCGACCGTGACCGTATCCGCCGATTGAGCCGCAAGACGGACCTGGCGCTGGACCTCGACGAAGTCAGCTGCCTTGCGGATATGGAACAGGCGGTTGAGAAGGAAAACTACGACCTGATCCTGATCGACTACCGCCTGCCCGAAGGCGACGGACTGTCGGCGCTGTCAAAGATCCAGAATACGGCGCGCAACAAAACCGCCGGAACCATCATGATCACCGGCGATGGCAACGTCGACACCGCCGTCGCCGCGTTGAAGAACGGGTGCCATGACTACCTGACCAAGGACGGGATGACCGTGGACCTGTTGCGCAGTGCCATGCTGAACGCGATGGAGCGGTCGATACAGGCTCGCAACATATTGTCCGAGGCGGCCCAGCACGCGCAGATCCGCGAAACCATTGCGCATGCGCTGAGCGACGTTTCGATGCAGGACACGCTTGTCGGCATTCTGCAGAGGCATCTGCGCAATGCGGGTGTTGCCGCCGCGGGTCCGCAATCGGGGTTCGGAACGGCAAACAGCCCGATCCTTGGCCTGCCCGGCCCTGACGCGCAGGACCTGAGCCTGATGGTCGAGATGTTGATGCAGGACGACGAATTCATCTTTCACTGATCCGTCGGCCGTTGTTGCCAACTAGGTCTTGGCGACAGGTCCGCATGACGCTAAGCCCTCATTTCATGCGGCTTTTCCTTTTGACCTTTGTGACAATGCTCGCCTTTGCGGCGAATTCGGTCCTGACCCGGATGGCGATTGACGGCGGGCATATCGATCCGTCCGGCTTTGCTATGATCCGCGTTCTGTCAGGCGCCGTCGTTCTTGGCATGGTGATGACGGTCAAGGGCGGGCAACTGCCGCTGTTGCGCCGCGCGCGGATCACCGGCGCGCTGAGCCTTGCGGCCTATATGATCGGGTTCTCGCTGGCCTATCTTACCCTCGATGCCGGTCTGGGTGCGCTTATCCTGTTCGGAGTGGTCCAGATGACGATGTTCGCCCATGCGGCATGGTCGGGCGCCGGCCCGACGGCACGGCAGATCGCGGGCGCGGGGGTGGCGTTCTGCGGCTTGCTGCTGGCGCTTTGGCCGGGGCCGGGCGGTCAGGCCGATCCGCTGGGTGCGGGGCTGATGGTGCTGGCCGGACTGGGGTGGGCGGCCTATACGATCGCCGGGCGACAATCGGCCGACCCGACGGCCGCCACCGCCGCCAACTTCATCCTGTGTCTGCCGGTTCTGGCGATCCTGCTGATCGGTCCCGCGCTCGAGGTGCGACCGACCGGTGTGGCGCTGGCCGTGGTCAGCGGCGGGCTGACTTCGGGGTTGGGGTATGCGCTGTGGTATTCCGTCCTGCCGCGCCTTGAACAGAGCGTTGCCGCGATCGTGCAGCTCAGCGTTCCGATCCTCGCCATCCTGGGCGGCGCGCTTGTGCTGGGCGAAAGACCCGGCGCGATCGTGATCGCGGCCGCGGTGCTGGTGCTGGGCGGCATCGGTTGGGCGGTCAGTGCGCGACCGCTTCCAGCGGGTCGTACCGCAGCGCGGCGTCAAGATTGAAGGCAACGTCGGACAGGGCGTCGGGTTTGACATTCAGCCGCGCCATGTCCGCCCGCGTGACCCAGTGATGCTCGGTGACCACGTGTTCGGGATCTTTCCAGTCCGGCGATATCGTCGCGCTTCCGGTCAGCGCACAGCGAAAGAAGACCTCGATCTGATGAAAGCCGGAGCGTGGATCGTGGAATTCGTTTATCAGGCAGGGCAGCCCCACGCTGATCGTCAGTCCGGTTTCCTCGTGCACCTCGCGCGCCAGATTTTGCGGCAGTGACGCTCCCGGCTCCGCACCGCCACCCGGCGCGCAAAGCAAACTGCTGCGCCCCTTGGGCCAGGCATTGACCAGAAGCAACCGCTCCTCGTGCACGATGATGGCGCGCACGGCGATGCGAGGGCTTTTGACTGGCATGGGTCCGCTTTCATCCGATGTGATGTGAGGTAACGCTTTTGTAGCGGGGGAATTGGCCCTATCTCAAGGGTGATGAAACACATTGTTACCCTTGCGCTGGTCTGTGCCGGCTTCGTCGTCGCCTTGGGCGTGATCCATCCGCGCGCGCAGAGCGCCGCGAAGCAAGAGGCTGGATGTGTGGTTTTGCTGCACGGTCTGGCGCGCACAGAGACGTCCTTTGCCCTGATGGAGGCCGCGCTGGAAGCCGAGGGATACCGCGTGGTGCGCCCCGGCTACCCTTCGACCGAAGCGCCGGTGGCGGAGCTTGTCCGCCGGACCCTGCCGGATGCGGTGGCGGCCTGCGGGTCGAAGGGCAAGGTCGATTTCGTCACCCATTCGATGGGTGGCATCCTGGTGCGGCAATGGGCGGCTGACACCAAGCCCGACCGGATCGGGCGGGTGGTCATGCTGGCCCCGCCCAACCACGGCAGCGAAGTCGTGGATGCACTGGACGATATCGAGGTCTTTGACTGGATCAACGGCCCGGCGGGCGCGCAGCTTGGCACCGGCAGCGAGGATCTGCCGAACCGTTTGCCGCCGGTTGATTTCGACCTGGGGATCATTGCGGGGGACCGGTCGCTGAACCCTTATTTTTCGTCGATCCTGCCGGGGCCGGACGACGGCAAGGTGTCCGTCGCCTCGACCAGGGTGGAGGGGATGCTGGATCACATCGTGCTCCCGGTCACGCATACCTTCATGATGAACAACCCGCGCGTGATCGCGCAGGTGGTGCATTATCTCAAACACGGCAACTTCGACCGCTCGATGAGCTGGATGGACGCGGTGCTTGAGACATTGGGCTGTCCCAACGGGGACTGTGTGCCCGGGTTGGGGCCGGACGATGCCCGACCTTGACCTGATCGGAGCGGAGGTGCTGGGACCGGAGGGTCTGCACCCCGGGCGCCTGTCGCTGGCTGACGGACTCGTCGTCGAAGACGCGGTGGGCCGTCCGGTCGATTTGCGCGGCTACCGGGTTCTGCCGGGCATCGTGGATCTGCATGGCGACGGGTTCGAGCGACACCTGGCGCCGCGGCGCGGGGCGATGAAGCAGGTCGCGGAAGGGCTGATCGCCGCCGAGGCAGAGCTGTCGGCCAACGGCATCACGACGGGTGTTCTGGCGCAATTCATCAGCTGGGAGGGCGGCCTGCGGGGGCTTGAGTTTGGCGACAAGGTGCTGTCGGCGATCAGGGACACCGCGCCCGATCTGGTGACCGACCTGCGGGCGCAATTGCGGTTCGAGACGCATCTGCTGGAGCTTTACGGCGACCTGCCGCAGCGGATCGCGGATTGGGGCCTGACTTACGTGGTGTTCAACGATCACCTGCCGCATGACCGGCTGGCCGAGGGGCGCAGGCCGCCGCGGCTGGTTGGGCAGGCGCTGAAGGCGGGGCGCAATCCGGACGCGCATTTCGCGCAGATGCTTGCGCTGCATGGCCGGAGCGGCGATGTGCCGGCCGCGCTGGATCGGTTGTGCGGGGTGCTGGCCGGGCAGGGCGTGACGATGGGCAGCCATGACGACCGCCACCCGGAGACGCGCGATGAGTGGCACCGTCGTGGCGTGCACGTGGCGGAGTTCCCCGAGACGGTGGACGCCGCGGAGGCGGCGCGCGCCCGGGGGGACGCCGTTGTTCTCGGGGCGCCCAACGTGGTGCGGGGAGGGTCGCACAACGGCAACGCCAGTGCGCTGGACCTGATTGCGATGGGGTTCTGCGATGCGTTGGCGTCCGATTACCACTACCCGAGCCCGCGGCGCGCGGCGCTGTTGCTGGAGGGCAGTGGCCTGCTTGACCTGGCCGGGGCCTGGGCGCTTGTCTCGTCGGGGCCTGCACGGGTGCTGGGGCTTGCCGACAGGGGCGAATTGAGCCCGGGCAAGCGCGCCGACCTGGTGATTCTGGAGGCGCGCACCGGGCGCGTCGCCGCCACGATGAGCGGCGGGCGGTTTGGCTATCTCTCTGGCGCCGTCGCCGACCGGTTCATGGGCTGAGGGGGCAGTCCGCCTCCGGCGGGAGTATTTTTGACCCAAAGAAGCAGGGATCAGCGCGTGATGCGGTTGACGTGGCCCATCTTGCGGCCGGGTTTGATTTCGGCCTTGCCATAGAGGTGCAGGGCGGTGTCGGGCGCGCGGGCGAGGTCGGGCACGCGGGACATGTCGTCGCCGATCAGATTTTCCATCACGACATCGGCATGGCGCTGTCCGTCGCCCAAGGGCCAGCCTGCGACCGCGCGGATGTGCTGTTCGAACTGGTCCACGGCGCAGCCATTCTGCGTCCAGTGACCGGAATTGTGCACACGGGGGGCGATTTCGTTAACGACAAGACCCTGCGGCGTCACGAAGAGTTCCACGCCCATCACGCCGACATAGTCGAGGGCAGAGAGGATTTTGGCGGCCAGCAAAACCGCATCTGTCCGCTGAGCGGCAGAGATATGCGCGGGCACGGTGGTGGTGTGCAGAATGCCGTCCCGGTGGATGTTTTCGCCAGGATCGAAGCAGGCCACGCCGCCATCGGCGCCGCGCGCGGCGATCACGCTGATTTCACGGGTGAAATCGACGAAGCCCTCGAGCACGGCGGGATTGGCGTTCATCTCGGACAGCGCCTGCGTGGCGTCATTCGGCGACGTCAGGCGCGCTTGTCCTTTGCCGTCATAGCCGAAGCGCCGGGTTTTCAGGATCGCCGGCGTGCCCACCTGCGCCAATGCGGCATCGAGCGCGGCGGCGTCGGGCACGTCGGCAAAGGGTGCGACCGCGAGGCCCAGACCTTGCAGGAACTGCTTTTCGGTGAGGCGGTCCTGGCTTATCCGAAGCGCCTCGCGGTTGGGTCGGATGGGGGTATTCGCTTCGATCAGGTCCAGTGCCGTGGTGGGGATGTTTTCAAACTCGAAGGTCACCACATCCACGCTGCGTGCGAAGGCGGTCAGCGCGCCCGCGTCATCATAGGCCGCGGTGGTCACGGCATGGGCGACGTCGCCGGCCGGCGGGTGCGCGCCCGGCTCGAAGATATGGCAGCGGAACCCGAGGCGTGCGGCGGCAACCGACAGCATGCGGCCCAGTTGCCCGCCGCCAAGGATGCCGATGGTGGCGCCGTTGGGCAGGGGATCAGTCATCGACAGGCTCCTGCGGGATGGAGGCGGAGAGGGCCGCGCGCCACGCATCGAGGCGCCCGGCCAGGCCGGTGTCGTGCAGGGCGAGGATGGCGGCGGCCATCAGCCCTGCGTTGGCGGCGCCTGCCGCCCCGATGGCCATTGTCGCCACGGGGTATCCGCGCGGCATCTGTAGGATCGAATAAAGCGAATCGACCCCCGAAAGCGCGCGCGTCTGCACCGGCACGCCGATCACCGGCACCCGCGTTTTGGAGGCCATCATGCCGGGCAGGTGCGCCGCCCCGCCCGCCCCCGCGATGATGACCCGCAGACCACGGTCCACGGCGGTCCTGCCATAGTCCCAAAGCCGGTCTGGAGTGCGATGCGCCGAGACGATTCGCGTCTCGAAGGCGATGCCCAGCTCGTCCATGATGTCGGCGGCGGGTTTCATCGTCGCCCAGTCGGACTGGCTGCCCATGATCAGGCCAACGGTCGGTGTGCTCATCAGGTGCCCCTTTGCGCCCTGTGGAATGAGCGCGCACTATAGCCAAGGCGGACGGGGGCGCAATGGAGCGTCTGATCCGGGCTTTCTAGGCGATGATATCAGGCGTCAGGCGGTCTTCGATCCGGGCGATGATGTCCTTGAGACGCAGTTTACGTTTCTTCAGGCGTTGCATCGTAAGCTGATCGGCGGTGCCCTTTTCGGCCAGCGCGTGAATGGCATCATCGAGATCGCGGTGTTCGCGGCGGAACACTTCGAGTTCCACCCGCAGAACATCATCCGTTTTCATCGACAGATCGGCAGAGGCGTTCATTGGGGGCGATGATTCCGTCAGACAGGTTGAACTGCAACATAGGCGGTCATGTTGATTCCGCATAGCCCTTGCGAGAGGCGGGGTTGCGCCCCATATTTACCGTACGCGGTTGCCGAAAGCGGGGCCGCAAAGGACTGTCGCTTGACTGATAAGGACGTGCTTGATGACGAAAATGACGCTTGGGTCGTATCCTCACATGCTGGGGTTCGAACAACTGGAGCGGTTGCTGGAGCGCACCGCGAAGACCGGCAACGAAGGGTATCCGCCTTTCAACATTGAACAGACATCGGATTTCTCCTACCGCATCACGCTGGCCGTGGCGGGATTTGCGGAACAAGACCTGTCGATCACGGTTGAGGACAGACAACTGGTCATTCGTGGCCGTCAATCGGACACGCCAGACACGCGCGTGTTCCTGCACCGCGGAATCGCGGCACGGCAGTTTCAGCGATCCTTCGTCCTCGCGGACGGGGTCGATGTGGGCGAAGCCGTGATGGAAAACGGCCTGCTGCACGTGGATCTGACACGCGCCAAGCCGCAGACTGTCGTCCAGACGATCAACATCAAGAAAGGGTAACCGATGCAGACATCCTCCCAGACACCCGACACCGACAACCGGATCGTTTACGTGAAGACCATCGACGTGACCGACCTGCCGCGCGAAGTACGCGATCAGGCGGACGGGCTCGATCATCTTTATGCGGTGCATGACGCCGAGGGCCAGCAGCTCGCGCTGGTGGCGGATCGCAAGCTCGCATTCCGGCTGGCGATCGAGAACGACTATGCGCCGGTGCCGGTACACTAGGCACCCCTGTGCCGGGCGCTATTGACGCGCGGTGGCGACCCGCTAGGCTGATATTCCGAGCAAGGCCGCAGTGTTCTGCGGCCTTTTTGCTGCGCGGAGTGGGGACCGACCGATGAGCTTTGAGTTTGACTGGGTGGATGCTTTCACCGACAGCGCCTTTGGCGGCAACGGCTGCGCGGTGGTGCATGGCGGTGCGGTATTGCCCGATGACACCTGCATGGCCTACGTGCGGGAAACGGCGCTGGTGGAATGCACCTTTACCGGCCCCTCCGATGTGGCGGATGTGCGGGTGCGGTATTTCCTGGCCAGCCGTGAAATCCCCTTTGCGGGGCACCCAACGGTCGCGACCATCGTCGCGCTGCGCCACCGCGGCATGATCGCCGACGGCCCGCTACGCATAGAGACGCAGGCCGGGATCATCGCCGCCGAGGTGCGGGGCACGTCCGTGACCATGACCCAGATCGCACCGGTGTTCGGTTCCGAGGTCGCCAAGGAACTGGTCGCCGCCGTCGGCGGGCTGGAACCTGCGGACATCATTGCCACGCCCCGGATCGTGTCCACGGGGCTGCCGTTCTGCATTACCGTGCTGCGCGATCGCGACGCCCTGCTGCGCGCGCGGCTGGATCTGGATGCGCTGGGCCGCTATTGCGCCGCGCTTGGCCAATCCGCCGATGACATGATGGAACCGTTCTGGGTCACGCTGGACGGAGCGACGCAGACGGGCCGGACCTATGCAAGGCTTTTGATGGCGCCGCCGAGCCCGGCCGAGGATCCCTTTACCGGGTCGGCCACCGGCGCGATGGCGGCCTTCCTCTGGGCCCAGGGCCTGATCGATGCGCCCCGGTTCGTGGCCGAGCAGGGCCACGCGATGGGACGACCGGGCCGGGCCGAGGTCGAAGTGCTGGGGCCGCGCGACGCGATCACCGGTGTCAGGGTCGCGGGACAAGGAGCGTTGGTGATGTCGGGCAAGGTTTTCATGCCCGGCTGATCGCGCTATCAGCCCTCAAACCACGGAGCGTGCCATGACCGAGCCTGCAATCGCTATTCTGCCTTACGGGGGGCGGCTGGGGCCGAAACTGGCGTCGAGACCGCTGGACGATCTGGACTGGCCGATGGGGCGGCCTGCACGGCTCGCGCAGGGCACGGTAGCGGATCTGACGGCGCAGGATCACCTGATCGTGTACCCCAAGACGGCGATGCATTATCAGCCCCGCTTCGGCATCGCGGCCAGGGTCAGCATGATGCTTGTCGAACCTTCGATCATCCACGGTCGCCACCTCAAACTGTTGCGTTGGACGCATCGGCGGTTTTTCCGTGTGCTGAGCTATAACGAGGCATTGCTGGCGGATATTCCCAACGGGCTTTTCCTGCCCTACGGCACGACATGGGTGCCGGATCACGCGACCCTCGACACGACCAAGTCAAAGGGCGTCTCGCTGATCGCCAGCGCCAAGCGCGATCAGGTGGGGCATGTGTTGCGCCATGACCTGGTGGAGCGGATCAAAGCGCAGGAACTCGATGTCGATATCCTCGGGCGCGGCTATGCCCCCTTCGCGAACAAGTCCGACGGGTTGGCGCCCTATCGCTATTCGGTGGTGATCGAGAACGTGCGCGAGCGCAATTATTTCACCGAAAAGCTGATGGATGCGCTGTTGTGCGACACGGTGCCGATCTATTGGGGCTGTCCAAATATCGGGGATTTCGTGGAGGACAGCGGGTTGATGATCTGCACCAGTGCAAGCGAGGTGCTGGCGGCGATCGCGCAGACATCGCAGGCCGATTACGACACCCGGCAGGGTGCCTTGCAGGCGGCCAAGGCGCAGGCGGTGCAGTGGATCGACCTGCACCGCCGCGCGGCGGAAACGCTTGCCGCCAGCCTTTAGGGCCAGCGGCGCCGCGCTCAGATCACGTTGGCGCTGATCAGGCCCATGGATTCAAGTTTGAGCAGGACTTGGTGGGCACAGTTGTCGACATCGACATTTTCCGTGTCCAGGCTCAGCTCGGGATCCTTGGGCACGTCATAAGGGTCTGAAATGCCCGTGAATTCCTTGATCTTGCCCTCGCGCGCCAGCTTGTAGAGACCCTTGCGGTCGCGGCGTTCGCATTCCTCGATGCTGGTCGCCACATGGATTTCCACGAACGCGCCAAAGCTTTCCACGTCCTCGCGGACCGCACGGCGCGTGGTGGCATAGGGCGCAATGGGCGCACAGATGGCGATGCCGCCGTTCTTGGTGATCTCGCTGGCGACATAGCCGATGCGACGGATGTTCAGATCGCGGTGTTCCTTGGAAAAGCCCAACTCGGAGCTGAGGTTCTTGCGCACGATGTCGCCATCAAGCAGCGTCACGGGACGACCGCCCATTTCCATCAGCTTGACCATCAGCGCGTTGGCGATGGTGGATTTGCCCGAACCCGAGAAACCGGTGAAAAAGACGGTAAAGCCCTGGCGGCTGCGCGGCGGGCGGGTGCGGCGCAACTCGGCCACCACCTCGGGGAACGAAAACCACTCGGGAATTTCCAGGCCCTCTTGCAGGCGGCGGCGCAATTCGGTGCCCGAGATGTTGAGGATCGTGACGTTGTCCTTGTCCTCTATCTCGTCGTTGGGCTCGTATTGGGCACGTTCCTGCACATAGACCATGTGTTTGAAATCGACCATTTCGATGCCCATTTCCGCCTGATGCTCGCGGAACAGGTCCTGCGCGTCATAGGGGCCGTAGAAATCCTCGCCGGCGGAATTCTTGCCGGGGCCCGCGTGATCGCGACCGACGATGAAATGGGTGCAGCCGTGGTTGCGGCGAATGAGCCCGTGCCACACCGCCTCGCGCGGGCCGGCCATGCGCATCGCAAGGTTCAGCAGCGACATCGACGTGGTGGCGGCGGGATATTTGTCGAGCACCGCTTCGTAGCAGCGCACGCGGGTGAAGTGATCGACGTCACCGGGTTTGGTCATGCCGACGACGGGGTGAATGAGCAGGTTGGCCTGGGCCTCGCGCGCCGCGCGAAAGGTCAGCTCCTGATGCGCGCGATGCAGCGGGTTGCGCGTCTGGAAAGCCACCACGCGCCGCCAGCCCACCTTGCGGAAGAACGCGCGCAATTCGTTGGGCGTGTCGCGGCGCGCGCGGAAATCGTAGTGCACGGGCTGCTGGATACCGGTGATCGGGCCGCCAAGATACACTTTGCCCGCCTGATTGTGCAGGTAGTTGACCGCCGGGTGCGCATCGTCGTCAGCGCCAAAAACCATTTTGGCCTCATGCGCCTTGTCCGGCGTCCAGCGATCGGTCACGGTCATGGTGGCCAGGATCACGCCTTCCTGGTCGCGCAGGGCGATATCCTGACCGATCTCGAGCTTTTCGGAAAAATCTTCGGACACATCCAGTGTGATCGGCATCGGCCAGAGCGCGCCATCCGACAGGCGCATGTCGTTGACGACGCCGTTATAATCCTCTTCCGACAGGAACCCCTTGAGCGGGTTGAACCCGCCGTTCATCAACAATTCCAGATCGCAGATCTGGCGCGGCGTCAGATCGTGACTGATCAATTGGGCCGCTTCGACTTTCAGCTTCTGCGCCGAATCGTAGGACACATAGAGTTCGGGAATGGGAGCGAGGTTTGGCGTTTGCATGTCGGTCTTTCGCTGTTCAAATTTCGGCCGTGTCGGATTTTCTGGCCTTAAACGCGCAAAAACGGGCGTTTTCAAGCACCCGTGTGCCCGGCAAGGGCAGATTGGAACGGAGTTGCGGCACGAATGCTTCGCACGGGACAGGCATCCGCGCATCACCCCGATCCGCGCTCCAGAGTTCCGGCCGCGGATCTGCTTGCCGCGCGACCGGGGCGTTGCCCGTTACTCTGCCGCGCTTTCGCTGACTTCGGCGCCATAGCCCAGCGGAAGGGAAGTGTCCTTGCCCGCATCGTCGCCCACTTCGGCCAGAAACCGTTCCGCCTCGAGCGCGGCCATGCAACCCATGCCGGCGGATGTGACTGCCTGGCGGTACTTGTGGTCGGTCAGATCGCCCGCGGCGAACACGCCGGGGATGGAGGTTTCGGTGCTGTCGGGCTTGGTGACAACGTAGCCGCCCATATGCGTCTCGAGCACGTCCTTGACCAGTTCGTTGGCGGGGGCGTGACCGATGGCGATGAACACGCCCTTGGCGGGAATGTCGGTGATCTCGCCGGTCTTGACGTGGCGAACCTTGACCCCTTCGACACCCGGCGGTGTGTCTGTTCCGTAGACTTCGGCCAGTTCGTGAAACCACAGCGGTTCGATCTTGGGGTTCTTCATCAAGCGGTCGATCAGGATCTTTTCGGCGCGCAATTCGTCGCGGCGATGGATCAGCGTCACCTTCGAGGCGAAGTTGGTCAGAAACAGCGCCTCTTCGACGGCGGTGTTGCCGCCGCCCACCACGACGATTTCCTGGCCGCGATAGAAAAACCCGTCGCAGGTTGCACAGGCGCTGACGCCGAAGCCCTTGAACTTCTCTTCCGACTCGAGGCCCAGCCATTTGGCGCGTGCCCCGGTGGCCAGGATCACGGCGTCGGCGACATAGGTGGTGCCGCTGTCACCCTTTGCGGTAAAGGGGCGCCTGGACAGGTCCAGATCGGTGATGATGTCGCCGATGATCTCGGTTCCCATCGCTTTCGCGTGCGCTTCCATGCGGATCATCAGGTCGGGGCCCTGGACCTCGCTGTCGCCGGGCCAGTTTTCGACCTCGGTCGTCGTGGTAAGCTGACCGCCCGGTTCGATGCCCTGCACCAGAATGGGCTCGAGCATGGCGCGGCTGGCATAGACACCGGCCGTGTATCCCGCCGGGCCGGAGCCGATGATCAGAACCTTTGTGTGACGTGTCTCGGCCATGATAAATCCCCGATGTGTTGGTGTGCGGCCCGACCGATATAACGATGCGCGCGGCCCGCTTAAACCCCGTAAATCGGCGCGCCGTGCATGCCATTGGTGTGCCGTGGCCGGGTCGCGCAGACCAGGTGCGCCGATCTGTTGGAAAGAATCTTGCGCAAGCGTGAAACAATATTGCGCACAACATTGGCGGTGCTATAAGAACCGCAAATTCAGGGGGAATTTATGGCCGGTGCACGACTGGATCCAATCGATCGCAAAATTCTGGCCGAATTGCAGGCTGACGGGCGCATGACCAACGTTGAGTTGGCCAAGCGTGTCGGCATTTCGGCGCCGCCCTGCCTGCGCCGGGTGCGCACGTTGGAAGACGCGGGGCTGATCAAGGGATATCACGCCGACGTGGACGCCCGCGAACTGGGGTTCGAGGTACAGGTCTTTGCGATGGTCGGGCTTGCCAGCCAGGCCGAAAGCGATCTGAGCGCATTCGAGGAGCGATGCCGCGCCTGGCCGCTGGTGCGTGAATGCCACATGCTCAACGGCGAGGTCGATTTCATCCTCAAATGCGTGGCCCCCGACCTGAGCAGTTTTCAGAGCTTCCTGACAGGTCATTTGCTGACCACGCCGAATGTGGCCAGCGTCAAGACGTCGCTTGTCATCCGGGGGGCCAAGGACGACCCCGGTGTGCCGTTCGACGTGCTCGAAGCGCGGTTGCAGACGAGCGCCTGACCGTCGTCAGGCCATCGACGCGGCACTTGCCTCGGCGCCGCCGCTTTCCGGCGCACGCGGATAGGCCAGCGGGCCGAAGTCCGATATGTGCGCGACCTGTGGAAACATCGACAGAAACAGATCGCGCATTCCGTGCGAGACCGTCTTGGTCGCGTTGGGGCCGGGGTGAAAGCTCTCCATCTCGAGCCCGCCCGCGATGATCGCCGCATGGCGCGACAGGCACAGATGGAACAGGCGGACGGGCGTCGGCGGAACGACTTCGATCACGTTCACACCATCGACGAAGTCGCGGACCGGCGTCAGCATCGGTGCGCCGTTGGTCTCGGCGCGCAAGTGGGGTGGCGTTTTCAGGATGCGCGCGCCCGGCCCGACGGTCAGAAACAGCGACGGGCGCGACGGGCCAAAACTGTCGGCCATGATCCGGTAGAGCGGGGTCCGCTTGCCGGCATCGGCGGGTACGAAGGTGCTGGACCCGATCCAGACCACATCGGCGTCCCGACCATCGGCGGTCGCGACGCGGTCGCCCGGTTGCAGGTCTTCGATGGCGACCGGGCCCTGGGTGGTCTGAATGACCGATCCGCGTGCAAACGCGGAATAGGCGGATTCGAACAGAGGCATGGCGGGCGCACGCTGCTGACCGATGAACAGGCTGCCATCCTCGCGCAGGGCCGCGATTTCATAGCTGCGCACACCGATCTTCGGCGCGGCCTGGGCCGTCTGCGCGGGGCGCATGGCGCCACTGCGATAGGGGTCGGACGCCGAGATGCGACGGCGTGCGTTCGCGGGGTGGGTCCGGGCGGAGAGTGTGGTCGTGGCAGTCATGCGATCACCTTTTCAAGGTTGGTCACATCCCGTGTCGGCCCCCACCGACGAACACGGAAAGGACATATTTGCGCTCTTTCCTGTCTTGGATGTGGCCACGGTCGCCCAAAAGATGCCTCACTGTCAAAGATTCGTGCGCGTTTGACGCGTCATTCGAACCAATGACGCGGTTTTTCTACAATTTGTTTCGGCAAAAGCGGGCATGCCGCCACAATCATGCGGCATAAAAAAGGCCTGCCTGTCGAATCAACGACTGGCAGACCTTGGGCCGGGAAGGGATTCCGGCTGGGGGGGTCTTGGCGCGGCGGTCAGGCCGACTTGCGGGTCTCGGACAGGCTCTTGCGCTTGGCGATGAATGCGGCGCGGCGCGTACCGCGCGCCCAGGGCATCACGGTGTCCGACTTGGCGGCGGTTTCAGTGATCGACTTGATGAAGCGTGTGTTGGTTTTCATGGCGTGCTCTCCTGATCCTGTGCTGTGGGCGCTTGCCTTTGCTTGAGGATCAAACTGACAGAGCAATCGGGCCGGTTTGGGGCGATTGATCAAAAAACTGAAAAAAGTGTTGCGGCGCGATGCGTCATTTGTGGTCGCCTGGCCCTAATCACGCAGGCCCATATTTTTATGGGGTTTCAGCGCAGGTGCGTGGCCAATCCCGCGAATTCAGCAATATTGTTTCCGTGGATTGGGGCAATCGCGGGGCCGGTTTGGCCAAATTCCTGCCCGAATTGGACGGTTTTGGCCGCGTCCCCTGCGGCGCTACAGCACGATCGCCGAGATCAGGCGACCGTAGTCTGCTTCCTTGGAATGCACGCTGCGCCTGTAGGAGAAGAAGCGCTGCGCGTCGCTGTAGGTACAGTGGCGGATCCATTCGGCGTGGCCCACGCCTGCTTCGCGCAGCCGGAACAGGCCAAAGCCGGGCAGGTCGAAATGCAGACGGTCGCCGGTTCCGTTCGCGAAGAACCGGGCATAGGCATCGTCTTGTGCCATGAAGGTGTCGAAGAACTCCGGTCCGACCTCGTAGGTGGCCTGGCTGATCGTGGGCCCGATCACGGCGATGGTGTTTTCGCGCGCGGCCCCCAGCGCGGCCATCGCGTCCAGAGTGGCGTCCAGCACCCCGTCCAGCGTTCCGCGCCATCCCGCATGCGCCGCGCCGATGACACCCGCATCCGCGTCGGCCAGCAGTACAGGCTGGCAATCGGCGGTCAGAACCGACAGCGCCAGCCCCGGCGTATTGGTCACCATCGCATCGGCGCGCGGTCTATCTTCCAGCGGGCCATCCACGGTGATGACACCGGCGGAATGAACCTGGTGCACGCCGATCAGGTGGTCGGGCGGGATCCCGATCGCCGCGGCCGCCCGTGCACGGTTGATCGACACGATTTCCGAAAGATCGGTGCTGCCCGTGCCGCAGTTGAGACCCGAAAACACCCCCGAGGAGGCGCCGCCACGCCGCGTGAAAAACCCGTGCCGGAGCGGGTGCAGTCGGTCACTGGTCAAAATTTCCAACGTCATCGAGAAAGTCCCGGCGGGGGGGCAGCGGCAGACGGGTAGAGCCCCAGCACTTTGAACAGGGTCCCCATTTCATCGGGGTGCGTCAAGCGCCGATGTGCGGCGACATGCGCCGCGAGCGCCTCGCCGGTCAGCGGTTTTGCCAAGGCTTGCGCGCGCGCGGTGATGCCCAGACGTTCCAGAAATACGCCCTGCGGCGTGACCCTGCTAAAGGCGCTGGGCGTGGCCAGTGTCAGGGCTTCGAAATCGACATGCGCGGTCAGGTCGGCCTGGCCGGGTGTGGCCAGCGGATCGACGGTTTCATGTGCCATGACCGCTTGCAGCGTGTCGCCCCGGCTGCGCCAGTCGCCATAGTCGATGATCAGTGCAGCACCGCCCGATCGTTCGATCCGGTCGCCGATTTCGGCGGTGATGGGCGCCAGAGCGGGGGCGTATTCGACGATGTCGCCCTCGTCGGTATCGGCCAGCCGATGCGCCAGGGCAGGCTGGGGCGAAGCGGGGCCAAGCCCGAACCGCAATTCGCCCTGCGCGACGCCGA
This sequence comes from Sulfitobacter sabulilitoris, assembly GCF_005887615.1. GTDB lineage: Bacteria > Pseudomonadota > Alphaproteobacteria > Rhodobacterales > Rhodobacteraceae > Sulfitobacter_E > Sulfitobacter_E sabulilitoris. Next base: position 1,628,786 of record NZ_VANS01000001.1, on the reverse strand, counting down.
CCTGCCGTTCGCGCCACTGCGTGCCGCTGCGCACGAACTGGCGCAGGGGCAGGGCGTCGAAAAATTCGTTCGCGACCAGAAACAGCGGCTGATGCGGTAAATCGCCCACGCCCTGGACCCAGGTCGCGCGGGTGTCGCCCAGTGTTTCGCGCTGGCGGGCCGCAAGCGTCGGGGACGGCTCTATCAGGTGCAGGCGCGCGGCCTCGTGAAAGCCGGGTACGGCTTGGGTGGCGCGCAGGATGTCGGCCATCAGGGTTCCGCGGCCGGGGCCCGGTTCCGCCAGGGTAAAGGGGGTCGGACGACCCTGGTCGATCCACGCCTGCGCCAGCGACAGGCCGATCAGTTCGCCGAACATCTGGCTGATTTCCGGCGCGGTTATGAAATCGCCGGTCGCGCCAAACGGATCGCGCGTGGTGTAATAGCCGTGGATCGGATGCAGCAGGCAGTCCGCCATGTAGTCCGCCACGCTCAGCGGTCCCTGCGCGGAGATGCGCGCCACAAGTTCGGCGCGCAGGGTCATCGAACGCGCCGCCGTCGCGCCCAGGCGATCAGGGCGGCCCCCAGCACGATCATCGGCAGCGACAGGATCTGACCCATTGTCAGGCCATAGCCGCCGATGTGCCACGCAAGCCCGAGCGGATTGCCGGGGCCGATGAATTGCGCGTCGGGCTGGCGCACGAATTCGACCACGAATCGCGCCAGACCGTAGCCGGCAAAAAACAGCCCCGCGATCAGACCGGGCCGTTTCAACGCGCCGCGCCGCCAGACCTGCCAGATCAGGACACCGCCCAGCAGCAGCCCTTCGAGCGCGGCCTCGTAAAGTTGCGAGGGGTGTCGCGCGCAGATGCCCGCGACATCGGGACAGAACTGCGCCGCCTGCGTGGGAAAGGCGACACCCCACGGCAGATCGGTGGGCCGCCCCCACAGTTCGGCGTTGATGAAATTGGCGATCCGCCCCAGCAGCAACCCCGGCGGGACACCCAGCGCCAGCGCATCCGCCGCCCCGATCCGCGGAATCCGGTGGCGCAGCGTAAAGACCAGCGCGGCCAGCATCACCCCCAGCAGGCCCCCGTGAAACGACATGCCGCCCTGCCACAGCATCAGGATTTCGCCGGGATTCTGGGCAAAGTAATCGGGCCGGTAAAACAGCACGTACCCGAGGCGCCCGCCCAGAATGATGCCCAGAATCACCCATGTCAGCAGGTCTTCGAGCTGCCGCGTGGTCATGACGGGCGCGTCGTGCCGCCACAGGCGCGGGGTCTTGACGGCCATCGCCACCAGCCGCCAGCCCAGCAGGATCCCCACGATATAGGCCAGCGCATACCAACGCAGGGCAATATCGAACCCGAAGATCGAGATTGAAAAGATGTCGGGAGAGATATCGGGGAAGCGGATCATGGCTGTCATGCGCCTGATTGACCCCGCCTGCCGCGGGAAGTCAACCTTGCAGCAGCGCGGTTTGCGGCCCATATAAGACCCGACCCCAAACGGAGATGACAGATGCAAAGCCGCAACAAGATTTTCGACGATCTTTCGCAGATCATGACCAATGCGATGGGCGTGGCGCAGGGCGCGCGCGAAGAAGCCGAGACAGCGATGAAGGGCCTGATGGACCGCTGGCTGGCAGATCGCGATTTCGTCACCCGCGAGGAGTTCGACGCCGTGCGCGCGATGGCTCAGAAAGCCAGCGAAGAGAACAAGGCGCTGAAAGCCAGGCTGGACAAGCTTGAGGCTGGCACCAAGGGCTGATCCAAAAGCGGCGCTGACGCGCCACGACATGATTGACTGTGCACCCGGAAATGCGGGGTGGGAGCCTTGTGCTACCCCCGTGACGGCGCTTTGCGCTACCGGCAATGGACAGGCTCAGTCGCGTTCAAAGGGGCTTGAGATCGCCGCCACGCATTGATATTTGAGCCGCACGCGCGGACTTCGAAAATCTCGTGTGCCGTTCCTTGGGGCCCTTGTGATGCAACGCGTGATGCGCGGGTCTTGGGGGCAGTTTGCACCGGATGGCGGGTTTCGCCGGGTGCGGGCGATCCGTCGGAATGGGCGGCACCGGACCCAAGCCGCGCGAAAGAAGGATGCCGCTGTAGCTCAGCTGGTAGAGCACGTCATTCGTAATGATGGGGTCGGGGGTTCGAGTCCCTTCAGCGGCACCACTTCTTCAGGTAACACCTTGGTTTCACGCCAGCTTTAGCGACTGCTTGGAGCCGCGGGCCGTGTCGGAGGCCATTTCACCCAAGGTCACCTTCGTCAAAGACGGGGGTTCTACTTCAGTCGTCGCATCCCCCAAGGACGTGTTGCGCCTCTGTTTGTTCCCTCGGATCGCGGGCGCTCGCGGCACGAGGGTCAAGCGTGCCGGTCGCGGCACGCGATCGTCCGGATCCCGATCGGGGCTTGGCGTTGTGCCAAGTGAGCGCCGCCTTACCAGATCGGGGGGCGGGGCATGCGGGCGGGCTGCCCGCTATGTCGCCGGTTGGCCTCGGTGCGGGGGGCGATCCCCATATCGTCGAGGCGGTCCCGCGGCAGAGCGTCAAGGTGCCTTGCATCTGCCGACATGCGGCGACGTTCCCGCAGGGCGTGCAAGGCCATGGCGAAGGAGCGGGTCAGGCCGAGGCGGGAAAGGGTGAGGATGTGGGTCATTGGATGTCTCCATGGCAGGTGTTTCGATGCATCCAGTTTCACCTGGCCGCGTCAGGCCAGCGTAAATTCCAGGCTGCGCCGTGGGCCGAGGCGTGCAATACTTTCGTCAAATCGTCGTCAAACTGCGCAAAAAAACGCGAATTCGAGCCCGCCAGACGCCATATGCCGCATCTTGTCTTGCATCTCTCAGGTCCCTTCCGCGCCGAGCATGGCGGCGCAAGGCTTGATGGCCTAAGCCGCCGCGCGCAGGCGCTGTTGGCGTATCTCTCGTGCCAGACGGGGATGCGGGCGGAGCGGGGCGCACTGGCTGATCTGTTGTGGTCCGACCGGAGCGAGACGCAGGCGCGGGCGTCCCTGCGTCAGGAACTCTCGGTTCTGCGCAAGTCGCTCGGGGAAACGGTCGGGGCCGACCGGCAGTGCGTCTGGCTCGATGCCGGGGCGGTCGAGATCCAAAAAGGGCAGGGGGCGTTTCTGGAGGGGTTCGATCTTGGGTCCGAGGGATTCGAAGATTGGTTGAGGGCGCGCCGGCAAGAGACGACCGCGCCCACGCCCGACATGCGGGTGCGGCGCGATGGGCAACCGGCACTGGCGGTCCTGCCGTTCAAGGAAATCGGCGTGGGCGAGGCGGATATGTTTGCCGACGGGATCGTTGAGGAGATCACCGGGGCATTGAGCCGGAACAGGGATTTCGACGTGATCGCGCGGCAATCCGCATTCATGCTGAAGGGCGACGCGCTGTCCGTGCCGGACATCGCCGAGCGGTTGGGGGCGAGTTACCTGCTGAAGGGGTCGGTTCGGCGCGTGGGCGAACGTGTGCGGATTTCGGTTCAGCTTGTCAGCGGAGCCGACGGGCATACCCGTTGGTCTGCGCGGTTCGACGACCGTCTGGACGATCTGTTCGACCTTCAGGACCGTATCGCGGCGCATGTGGCGGGCCAGCTTTCGCCCAATCTGCGCGCGGCCGAAATTCTGCGTGCCAGACGGCATCCGCCGGAAATCCGCAGCGCCTATGACCTTGTTCTGACCGCGCTGCCGCACTTCTGGGTGCATGACCCGGCAGAGAACCGCAGGGCGCTGGCGCTTCTGGACAGTGGCGTCGCCAAGGACCCGGATTCGGCGTATGCGCTGGCGATGAAGGCCTGGTGCCATGCACATGACTGTTGCTACCTGTGGTCGCGTCCCCCGGACAAGGCGCGTGCCGCGAGCCGGGCGGCCTTCGACCGGGCGCTGCCCAGGGCGCAGGATCATCCAGCCACGCTTACGGCGCTCAGTGCGGCTTCGGCGCTGGCCCTCAAGGATTTCCGAACGTCGGAAGACCTGGCGCGCCGCGCCCTCGACCTTGACCCGAACAATGCCTGGGGTTGGCTTCGATTGGGATGGGTTGCGGTTTATCTGGGCCGCCCGGAAGAAGGGATCGCCCATTTCGACAGGTCGGAGGAGCTGAGCCCGCTGGATCCGTTCCTGTTCAACATGGATTTCGGGCGTTCGGCCGCGGTGCGGACGCTGAGGCGCTACGAAGAGGCGGTGGCGCTGATCGAAAAGGGGCTGCGCGCCGCGCCGAAAGCGCACTGGGCCTACAGGATGCTGTTCGGAACCCTTTGGCTGATGGGCGAACGGGAGCGGGCGATCGAGGCGGGCCGGAAATGGCTTGCGGCGCATCCGGGCCTGTCGACGGAAACGCTGCTGGAAGGGTTGCCCGCGTGGGACCACGACCCGGAGTATCTTGAGGTGCTGCGCGGCTTCGAGGCCATCATTCCAAAAGACGGCTGAGCCGTCTGCCCGGCGCCGCATGGCGATGCCCGTGCCGTCGGTGATCCCAGGCTTCGCAGGCGCGCCGGTCCGGTCGCGGCCTGCCGCGCCACAGGCTCACGCGCCCGCGGTGTCCAGGCTGTCCGTGCCCAGCACGACATCGCCGGGCAGGGAGGCCTCGGCCACGAGCCGGGCGTTGGGCAGATCGTTTTCTTCGGCCTTGCGCCGCGCGGCGTCGGGGGAAAAACCATGATCCACCCAGCGCCGGATCAGGCGGGATTCCAGTATCGGCAGCGGCACGGACAGGGTGATGGCAAAGGTCCAGAGCGGCGCAAGATCGCGCCACGCGGGGCGGTCCAGCAAAAGGTAATTGCCTTCGACGATCACGGTATCGGTATCTGGGCCAATGACGCCCGTGCCCGCGATGGCGCGGTCCGACACGCGGTCGAAGCTGGGAAAGATGATTTCATCTTCGGTGGTCAGGCGCCGCACCAGGTGCACAAAGCCCTGCACGTCGAATGTCTCGGGCGCGCCTTTGCGGTGCAGCAGGCCGCGCTCCCTCAAGACGGCATTGTCGAGGTGAAAGCCGTCCATCGGCACCACGCGAAAGCCGCTGTCCTGCCCGGCTAGATCGTGGGCAAGCGTGGACTTGCCGCTGGCAGGCGGCCCCGCCAACGCCACCAGCCTGCGCGTCCCGGCAAGGGGAACATCCCTGATCGTCCGTGCGAGCGCCGCGATATCCACCTGGCGTCCCGTCCTACGCCGCCGCGGCCGTGTCGGGTTCCTTTGCGCCGGTCATGAAGGCGACGGCATCGGACATCGTGTATTCCCCGGGGTCGATGACGCAGAGCCGTTTGCCCAGACGGTGCACGTGGATGCGGTCGGCCACCTCAAAGACATGCGGCATGTTGTGGCTGATCAGGATGATCGGGATGCCGCGGCTTTTCACGTCCTGGATAAGCTCGAGCACGCGGCGGCTTTCCTTGACGCCAAGCGCGGCTGTGGGTTCGTCGAGGATGATGACCTTGGAGCCGAAGGCAGCCGCCCGCGCCACCGCGACGCCCTGCCGTTGTCCGCCCGACAGGGTTTCGACCGCCTGGTTGATGTTCTGGATCGTCATCAGCCCCAGGTCGTTGAGCTTCTCGCGGGCCAGGTCTTCCATCCTCTTGCGGTCGAGCTGGCGCAGGATCTTGCCACGGAACCCCGGCTTGCGCAGTTCGCGGCCCATGAACATGTTGTCGGCAATCGACAGGGCCGGCGACATGGCAAGCGTCTGGTACACCGTTTCGATGCCCGCCTCGCGCGCGTCGATGGGCGAGGCGAAGCGTACCTCGCGCCCTTCAAGCGTGACCGTGCCCGCATCGGGGATGACCGCGCCCGACACCGCCTTGATAAGCGAGCTCTTGCCCGCGCCGTTGTCACCGATCACCGCCAGCACCTCGCCCGGCATCAGGTCGAAATCGCAGTGATCCAGCGCGGTGACGCGGCCATAGCGTTTGACCAGGCCTCGGGCTTTCAGGATGGGTTCCATCAGGCGGCTACCTTTCTGATCCATTGGTCCACGGCGACGGCTGCGATGATCAGCACACCGATCAGCAGAAAGGTCCACTGCGCATCCGCCCCCATGAGGCGCAGACCAAGAGTGAAGACCCCGACGATCAAGGCCCCGAAAAACGTGCCGAGGATCGATCCGCGCCCGCCAAAGAGCGAAATCCCACCGATCACCACCGCGGTGATGCTTTCGATATTGAGAAGCTGGCCCGAGGTGGGCGAGACCGATCCGATGCGCCCGATCAGCGCCCAGCCCGCAAAGCCGCAGATCAGCCCGGCAAGCCCGTAGACCGAAATCAACGTGCGCCGGACATTGACGCCCGACAGTTCCGCCGCCTCGGGGTCGTCGCCCACGGCATAGACGTGACGGCCCCATGCGGTGTGCTTGAGCACGTAGGCCAGCACCAGCACCAGCAGCAGCATGAACACCACGCCAAGCGTGAAGACAGCGCCGCCGATGTTGAACTTGAAACCCAGAAGCTGCAGCAGGGGCGCCTCGGCGGCGATCTCCTGGCTGCGAATGGTTTCGTTCGCCGAGTACAGGAAATTCGCGGCCAGTACGATCTGCCACATGCCCAGCGTCACGATGAAGGGCGGAAGTTTCATCACCGCGATCAGCCAGCCGTTCAGCGTGCCGATCGCCGTGCCGAACAGCAAACCGCAGACAACGGCCACTTCGACCGGCAGGCCATAGCGAAAGGTGAACTGACCCATCACCACGGAGGAGATCACGGCGATGGCCCCCACGCTCAGGTCGATGCCGGCGGTCAGGATCACCAGGCTTTGCGCGGCGGCGACGATGCCGACGATCTGGACCTGTTGCAGGATCAGCGTCAGCGCGAAGGGCGAGAAGAACTTCGAGCCGAGCACGAGACCGAAGATGATGATCGAGGACAGCAGCACGATCAGCGGCACCAGCGCGGGCGTGACGTGCAGCGCATGATGAACGCGCCCCAGCCAGCCCTGATCGAGGTCGTTGAAAGAAGCGACCTCGGTGGCGGCGCCGGAGGCTGCGGCTTCGTAGTTGTCCTGTGCGGACATGGTGATGTCCTCCCTTGTGTCGCCCCGCAAGCGCAGGATCGACGGGGCGGACCGCGGTCCGCCCCGTTACCTGTACACTACACGAAAAATGCGTTTCGGATCAGCCCCAGCAAAGATCGGTGCCTTCCGCCACGCTGATGCTGTCCACGCCATCGACCGGCTTGTCCGTCACCAGGGCAACGCCGGTATCGAAGAACTCCTTGCCTTCGGTCGCGCTGGGCTTGGTGCCGTCCTCTGCCCAGGCGGCAATCGCCTCGATGCCCTTCGAGGCCATCAAGAGCGGATATTGCTGCGACGTGGCGCCGATGACGCCGTCGGCGATGTTCTGGATGCCCGGGCAGCCGCCGTCGACCGACACGACCAGCACGTCGTTTTCGCGGCCGATGGATTTCAGCGCTTCGTAAGCGCCCGCGGCGGCGGGTTCGTTGATGGTATAGACGACGTTGATCTCTGGATCCTGGGCCAACAGGTTTTCCATCGCCGTGCGACCGCCTTCCTCGTTGCCGGCGGTTACGTCATGGCCGACGATGCGCGGGTCGGTTTCATCGCCCCATCTGCTGGGATCGCCGATGTCGATGCCGAAGCCCTGCAAAAAGCCCTGATCGCGCAGAACGCCCACGGTCGGCTGGCTGACGGCCAGATCGAGCATCGCGATCTTGGCGTTCGCCGCATCGTCGCCCAGCGAGGCCGCGGCCCATTTGCCGATCAATTCGCCGGCCAGGAAATTGTCGGTGGCGAATGTCATGTCCGCCGCGTCGATCGGATCCAGCGGCGTGTCGAGCGCAATCACCAGAATACCCGCATCGCGCGCCTGCCGGACGGCGGGCACGATCGAGGAGGTATCGGAAGCCGTGAGCAGAATGCCCTTTGCACCATTGGCAATGCAGGTTTCGATGGCCGCCACCTGGGTTTCGTGATCGCCGTCCACCTTGCCCGCGTAGGAGTTGAGCTCGATGCCCAGTTCCTCGGCCTTTGCCGCGGCGCCTTCGCGCATCTTGACGAAAAAGGGGTTGGTGTCGGTCTTGGTGATCAGGCAGGCCGATACCGAATGGCCGGCGGCCGATGCGGCGCCCGTCATGGCGATCAGGCCCAATGCTGTCCCCGCGATAAGTCTTTTCATGTAATCCTCCCAGGAAATCGAAGCGGCGCAGCGAATCGTGCGCCGGTGCCCCAGTTTCGATGGGCACCCCCGGTTGTGTCAATTAGTAAATAAACTTGATTTATTAACTTGGCGCCGCCAGTGTTTCGGCAAGCACGGCAAAAAGCGAAAGCGCAATGAACGAAACCACAGTCATAAGAGCCCTGAGCAACGGCGTGAACCAGAAGGGGGTGCGCAACCACAACGAACGCCTGATCCTGTCGGTGCTGCAACGCCACGGCGACCTGTCCGGCAGCGACATCGCCCGGCGCACGCATTTGTCGGCGCAGACGGTGTCGGTTATCCTGCGCAAACTGGAACAGGACGATCTGGTCAGAAAGGGCAGGCCGACAAGGGGCAAGATCGGCAAGCCGTCGGTGCCCATGGCGCTGAACCCCGGCGGGGCGCTGTCGGTCGGGTTCAAACTGGGTCGGCGCGGCAGCGAGCTTTTCCTGATGAACCTGTGCGGCGAGGTCCTGTTCGAGCGGCGGATCACCTACGACATCGCCATCCCCGAAGCGATCTTTGCCTTCATGCGGGACAGCTTTGAGGACGCGCTATCGCATGTCGGTCCGGTCACCGCGCAAAAGCTGTGCGGAATCGGGATCGCGTTGCCCTTCGAGATCTGGAAATGGGGCACCTCCGACGGCAATACGCCGCAGGAATTTCTGCGCTGGAAGGACATCGTGTTCGAAGACGAGGTCGCGCGGTTCACCGACCTCCCCGTTTTCATGGTCAACGACGCCACCAGCGCCTGCTGGGCAGAGCACGTCCATGGCCGCGGCAAGGAATTTCGCGACTATGCGTATTTCTTTATCTCGACCTTCATCGGGGGCGGCATCGTCATCAACCAATCGGTGTACGAAGGCGCGCGCGGCAATGCCGGGGCGCTTGGATCGCTGCGGGTGGGCGACCGTGACGGGCACACCCGCCAGTTGATCGACGTGGCCTCCATCCACGTGCTGGAGGCCACGCTGCAACGCGCCGGGCACGATCCGCGCGGGTTGTGGGCGCAGCCGCAGGACTGGTCCGCATTCGAGCCGCATGTGTCGGACTGGATCGAGACCACGGCGAACGAAGTGGCGCAGGCCTGTCTGTCCGCCTGTGCGATCATAGACTTCGAGGCCATCGTGATCGCGGGGGCCTGTCCCGCCGATGTGCGCGCGCGACTGGTCGCGGGTGTGCGGGCACGCCTGCCGCAGCAAGACAGCCGCGGGCTGATCCTGCCCCGGATCGAGGAAGGCGCGATTGGCGGCGAAGCCCGCGCCATCGGGGCGGCCTGCGGCCCGATCTACGCACAGTATTTCCTGACGGCGCATCCGGGGCCCCCGGACTGAGCCGCGCCACCCACGCCCCACCCCCAAGTTCACCGAAGGCCGCACAGCGCATGAAACGATCCCGCATCAACAGTATCATCGTCGAGGCAGACGAGATGATCCGGACACACGGATTTGCCCTGCCGCCCTTTGCCTATTGGTCGCCGGACCGGTTCAGGGCCAATGCGACGCGCGCGCAGCATGTCATCGAAACGCGCTGCGGCTGGGATATCACCGACTATGGCGCCGGACGCTTTGACGCGTTGGGATTGGTCCTGTTCACCCTGCGCAACGGCCTGCCGGGGGATCTGACCGCCGGGCGGGGAATGTGCTATGCCGAAAAGCTGCTGATTGCGCGGCGCGACCAGGTGTCGCCGATGCATACGCATGTCATCAAGGTCGAGGACATCATAAACCGGGGCGGCGCGACGCTGGTGGTCGAACTCTACGGCTCGGACGATGCCGGAGCCTTTGCCGGGGATCGCGGCGGACAGGTCATGTGCGACGGTATCGTGCGCGACTACGATCCGGGCGAAAGGCTGACGCTGCACCCGGGCGAAAGCGTGACCCTGCGCCCCGGCGACTGGCATGCCTTCTGGGGCGATGGGGGCGACGTGCTGATCGGCGAGGTCAGCACCGTGAACGATGACGCGCACGACAATGTGTTCCGCGATCCCATCGGCCGATTCCCCGCCATCGAAGAGGACACCGCGCCCCTGCATCTTTTGGTCAGCGACTATGCGAATGCCCTGCCGTGACCGCGATTGACGGTGTCGCCCGGTCCTACTTCTTGACGTAAGTGCTCCAGGCGTAGTCGTCGGGCGGCGGTGGCAGATCGGGTTTGCCGCGCTGGCGGTGCAGGTGGACCTTGGCGATGAAATTGCCCGCGATGGGGGCGGTGGCGAACAGAAACGCCATGATCAGCAACTCATGCAACGACCCCTCGCCATAGGCGAACGAATGGATCATCGACGCCGACAGCAGCGACCCGACGCCAAGCGTCGATGATTTGGTCGGCGCGTGCAGACGGGACATCGAACCGCGCAGTTTGATCAGGCCGTAAGAGCCCACCAGCGTGAAAAAGCCGCCGATCAGCAGGCAGGCGGAGATCAGGATATCAGCCAGCATGATGCGTCCTCACTCGATGATGTCGCCGCGCAGCACGAAGCGCGCGAGGGCCACGGTCGAAACGAAGCCGAGCATGGCGATGATCATGGCGCTTTCAAAATAGATCTGCGTGCCCAGCGCGATCCCCAGCAGCACGATCAGCCCGATGGCGTTGATCACCATCGTATCCAGCGCCAGGATCCGATCGCCGATGTGGGGACCCATCACAAGGCGGACCATCGCCAATATCTGCGACAGACCGACCGCCCCGAGAGCCAAATAGAGTGCGATGTCGATCATTCGAAAATCTCCTTCAGTCGTCGCTCGTAGCGATGCTTGATCTCGTCGCGCACGGCGTCGGGATCGGGCGCGTCCAGTGCATGGACCAGCAGCGCGCTGCCGTCGTCGCACAGGTCGGCACTGACCGTTCCGGGGGTCAGGGTGATGGTGCCCGCCAGCATCGTGATCGCCTCTGGCGTGCGCAGGTCAAGCGGAACCGGAACCCAGTTCGGCGACATCTTGCTGTTGGGTTTGAACAGGACGATCATGGCGACCTGCACATTCGCCAAGATGATATCCCAGATCACGATCACCGCGTAGGCGAGCAACCGCGAGGGGCGCGGCACACGTGGCCGATCGGGCCAGTAGACCGAGGTCGCGATCGGGATCAGGATCCCGAGGATCACGCCAAACACGACCGTCCCAAGGCTCAGGCCGTTGATCAAGAGGCACCACACGATGACCAGCAGCGCGGTCAGCAGCGGGTGGGGAAACAACAGCGCGTTCAGACGCGTCAGCATGTCAGTGATCCTTCTGTCCGGTGTCGGGCTTGGCGTCATCGCCCTGGCCGTCCTTGGCATAGGCGTCATCGCCGTGACCGCCCTTGCCGATGACCTTGCCGGGCGTGGTCATCACGATGTCGATATAGGGGGCCGGTGCGAAAAGCTGTGCCGCAGTGGCGGCCAGGGTGCGGTTCACGGGGCCGGCCGCCGCCGTCAGCGCGACCAGCAGCGCCACCAGCCCGCCGATCGCGATCATCGGCAGGGGCGATGCGGGCAGGGACACATCGACGCGCGCGGTGTCGTCCGCCTCCGCATCGGTTTCGTCCGGCTGCGGATCGGCGGCTTGGTGCGCTTTCCAGAACACCTGCGACCCGGCGCGCGAAAAACCGACGACCGCGACCAGCGATCCGCTGAGGATGACACCCCAGATCCACCAGACCAGGGGCGTGCCCCAAGCGGCGTCCATGATCAGAAGCTTGCCCAGGAACCCCGACAGCGGCGGCAGGCCCGTCATCGCGATCGCCGCGAGAAAGAACATGCCCGCTACCAGCGCGCCACCGGCCATGGGTGCGGCATCGGCCAGCTGCGTGCCGATGCCGCCGCGCCGCTCGCGCATCACGTCGACCAGCAAAAACAGGGCCGCCGCGGCAAAGGTCGAATGGATGGCGTAATACAGGGCCGCCGTGATGCCCGCCGGCGTGAACACCGCCACCGCGCTCAGCAGCATGCCCATCGACCCGATGACCGAAAACGCCACCAGCCGGTCCACCCGGCTGGCGCCCAGCACCCCGATCATCCCCAGCGCCAGCGTCAGCAGCGCGGCCGGCATCAGCCAGGTATCGAACAGTCCCTGCGTGATCGCCAGGTCAGGCGGAAACACCAGCGTGTAGACCCGGATGATCCCGTAGGCGCCGACCTTGGTCATGATGGCAAAAAGCGCTGCCACCGGTGCCGGCGCTTCGGAATAGCTGGCGGGCAGCCAGAAATGCAGCGGCAGCACCGCCGCCTTGATCGCAAAGACCATCAAAAGCAGCACGGCAGCTACGCGGATCCCGGCGCTGTCGGCCAGGTCGAGCGAGGCCACCCGCAGGGCAAGATCGGCCAGGTTCAGCGTACCGGTCTGCGCATAAAGCGCACCGAGCGCGAACAGGAACAGGGTCGATCCAAGAAGGTTGTAGAGCACATATTGCGTGCCCGCCCGCAGGCGTTCGGCGCCGCCCGCATGGATCATCAGCCCGTAGGACGCAATCAGCAGGACTTCGAAAAAGACGAAAAGGTTAAACGCGTCGCCTGTGAGAAACGCGCCCATGATGCCCATCAACTGAAACTGGAACAGCGGATGGAAATGGCGTCCGCGCTGATCCCAGCCGGAGCCCATCGCATAAAGCAGCACAAGTGGGGCGAGGGTGGCTGTCAGCAGCACCATCAGCGTCGACAGACGGTCCGCCACCAGCACGATGCCAAACGGCGCGGGCCAGTTGCCCAGTTGATACAGCGTGATCGTATCGTCGGAGGCCTGCCAGAAGAGGCCCGCCGCCACGCCAAACAACGCCAGCGCGCCGGACATCGAAAAGATACGCTGCAACATCAGGTGATGCCGCGCGGTCAGCACCAGCACCGCCGCCAGCATCGCGGGCATCAGAACGGGAAGGATGATCCAATGCGTCATTGTGCGGCCTCGCCCCGGGGCGCGGGATCGGCGCCCCCTGCCGCGGCCGGGACCGCGGGCACATCGACAAGGTCGTCGTCGGAACTGAGCCATGACCCGAGGGCAATGATCACCACGACCGCCGTCATCCCGAAGGAGATCACGATAGCGGTCAGCACAAGGGCCTGAGGCAGCGGATCGGTATACACCTCGACACCGTCGCGCAGCACCGGCGGTGCGTTCACCGCCAGCCGCCCGGAGGCGAACAGAAAGACGTTGACCGCATAGCTCAGCAGCGAGGTGCCGATGATGACCGGAAAGGTGCGAAAGCGCAGCACCATGTAGATGCCCGCCGCCGTCAGGACCCCAATGGCCGAGGCAATCAGTAGTTCCATCTCAGCTCTCCTCTTCGACGTAGGTGGCCGCGTCCATCCCGTCGGGATTGCGCGAGGGGTCGATATCCATCGGGTGTTCGCTGACCTCCGTACCGGCGCGCCGCCCCAGTCGCGAAAAGCTTTCCAGCGACAGCATGACCGCGCCCACCACCGCGAGGAACACGCCCAGATCAAAGCCCATCGCGGTCGCCAGTTCGAATTCCTCCATCGGGGGGATGCGGAAATACCCAAAGGCCGACGACAGGAACGGTGCCCCCGCGAACCAAGCGCCGATGCCCGTCAGCCCGGCCACCAGAACGCCCGATCCGATGATCCCGTGATACGGAAAGCGCTGGCGGTTCGCGGCCCAGGCAAATCCGCTGGCCATGTATTGCATGAGAACGGCAATCGCCACCACAAGCCCCGAGACAAAGCCGCCGCCCGGTTCGTTGTGGCCACGCAGGAAGATGTAGACGCCGACCATCAGAACGATCGGCATCATCACGCGGGTCAGGACGACCATCATCAGCGGGTGTGCATCGCCGGCACGCTCTTCCTCGTAGCCGCGGTTGAGCAGGCGCGCGCGCACCGGACCCGACAGGAGCGTTTCGGTCAGGGCGTAGATCACCAGCGCCGCGATCCCCAGGACGATGATTTCGCCGAAGGTGTCGAAGCCCCGGAAATCGACAAGGATCACGTTGACCACGTTGTCGCCGCCGCCGCCCTTGTAGGAATTGGCGAGGTGGTATTCGGAAATCGGCGCCTGCGGAAAATCGGACATCAAAATGGTATAGATCAACGCGGCCGCGGCCACGCCGCCGGCGATGGCGATCGTGCCGTCGCGCATCCGCCGGGCAAGGGTGGATTCCACCGGGCTGCGGTTGGGCAGAAAGTTCAGCGCCAGCAGCAGCAAAATGATTGTCACCACCTCGACCGAGATCTGGGTCAGTGCAAGATCGGGGGCCGAGAAGAAGTTGAACCCGACCGAGACCATGAGCCCGATGATGCCCATCAGGATCAGCACGGCGAGCCGGTTGTGGTGCACGGTCACGAGGAAACAGGCGGCCGCGATCAGCATCGTCCAGGCGGCCAGCGCAATGGGGGTCACGGGCATCATCGCGCGCGTGGGGCCGGCGCTGCTGCCGGTCAGCCAGGCATGCGCGCCGATGGCCACGACGGTCAGCACCATGATCGCCGCATAGCGGGTGAACGCCCCGTCGTGCAGCCGTTGGGAAAAGCCGCGGGCAAGGGCGACGCATCCGGCGATCAGGGCGTCAAAGATCGCCTTTGCCTCGGGGCGGGGGGCCGCCGCCCAGCCGCGCGCCAGCGGACGATAGGCCGCCAGAACCACCGCGCCGCCCAGCACCGCGATGGCCGACATCCCCAGCGCGGGGGTCAGACCGTGCCAGATTTTCAGATAGCCGCCCGGCATCTCGGCGGTGCCGCCGATCACGGCTTTCGTCACCGCCCGGACAAAGGGTTCGGCCAGAAACGGGGCCAGACCGATGACGACGACCGGCACGATCAAAAGCGCGGGCGGCAGCCACAGACCCCATTTCGGATCATGCGGATGCGCCGGATAGTCGTGCCGCTCCGCGCCCAGAAAGGCGTGGCTGATATAGCGAAAGGAATAGGCGGCAGAGAACAGCGCCCCCAGCGTAGCGACGGCGGCCACCAGCAGCGGCGATCCGTAGAGCGTCGTGTGATACGCCTCCTCCAGCATCATTTCCTTGGACAGGAACCCGTTGAGCAGCGGAATACCCGCCATCGACAACGCGGCCAGCGTGGCAATGGCAAAGGTGATCGGCATCGCGTGGCGCAGCCCGCCCAGCCGCTTGAGGTCGCGGGTATGCACGGCATGATCGACGATGCCCGCCGACATGAAAAGTGCGGCCTTGAAACTGGCGTGGTTGAGAATGTGGAACACCGCCGCCATCGCGCCGAACGGCGTGCCTGTGCCCAGAAGGAACGTGATCAACCCCAGGTGCGACACCGTGGAGAAGGCCAGCAGCGCCTTGAGGTCGTCCTTGAAAAACGCGATCACCGCGCCCAGCACCATCGTCACCAGCCCGGCGGTGCACACGATCAGCACCCAGGCGTCGGTGCCCGACAGAACCGGCCACATGCGCGCCAGCAGGAAAAGGCCGGCCTTCACCATCGTGGCGCTGTGCAGATAGGCCGAGACGGGCGTGGGGGCCGCCATCGCGTGCGGCAGCCAGAAATGGAACGGGAACTGTGCCGATTTGGTGAAACAGCCCAGCAAGATCAGGATCAGCGCGGGCATGTACAGCGGCGACTGCTGGATCAGGTCGCGCTGCGACAGGATCACCGTGAGGTCATAGCTGCCCACGATCTGCCCCAGCAGCAGCATGCCGCCGATCATCGCAAGACCGCCCATGCCGGTCACGGCCAGCGCCATCCGCGCGCCCTGGCGGCCTTCGGGCAGGTGTTTCCAGAACCCGATCAGCAGGAAGGAAGACAGCGACGTCAGCTCCCAGAAGATCAGCAACATCAGGATGTTGTCGCTCAGGACGATACCCACCATCGCCCCCTGGAACAGCAACAGGTAGCTGTAGAATTCGCCCATGTTGTCGTCGCGCGACAGGTAATACCGCGCGTAGGCGATGATCAGCAGCCCGATGCCGAGGATCAGCGCCGCGAACATCAGGCCCAGGGGATCGAGGAACAGGTTCACGTTCAGGCCCAGATCGGGCAGCCAGTTCAACCGCGCCGTCACCACCTCGCCGCGCAGAACGGCAGGGGCGTGGGTGGCCAGACCGATCGAGGCAAGCGCCGTGACCAGAAAGGTTGCCATGAAACACGCCCGTCTGCCGGCCTGGATCATGAGGCCGGGCAGCAGGGCACCGAGGAACGGGAGGGCGACGATGATAAACAATGACATGGCGCGACTATTACGGAGACCGATGCGTTGGACCAGCCCCCGTTTTACCTTTGCAGCTGACTTTATTGTAATTTGTGCCGTTATAACCGTGTCTTTTCGCGGTTCGCCAGACCCGATGTCACGGTTTTTACCTCGCGGCGTCGCGCGTGCCCCCGGCCGGGGCGCTTGGCGCTTTCCCCCGCGCGCAATCTCCGCTAGGCGCGGTATGGAGTGCCGTGCCGCAGGGCCGTGACCTGTTGCGGCGGGATGGCCGGTTGCCAATTGCGCTATTTTGGGGCGATTTCACATTCATCCACAACTTATTGAGGTTATCCCCAAGAATAGGGGTTGCCAGACAGCCGCCCACACAGCACCATATCTGGTATAGGCACGGGGGATCGCCCCGGCCTGTGGCACAGGCACCTAGGGTTGGGGGTAACCCATGCTCCCATCGCTAGAGCGGTAAAAAGAGGTGGCACCATGGCACTGTCCGAGCAGTATCTTGAAGACGACATTCACCCCATCGACATCGTGGAAAATCTGGCGGCTCACCACGAATGGGATTTCGACCGCATTTCCGACGAACAGATCGCCATGGCGGTCGAGGGTCAGTGGCGCACCTATTCGCTGACGCTGGCCTGGTCGGCCTACGACGAGACGCTGCGCCTGATCTGTACGTTCGAGATGGAGCCGCCAGAGGACAAGATTGGCGGCATCTTTGAATTGCTCAATCATATTAACGACCAATGCTGGGCGGGGTCGTTCACCTACTGGGCCGAGCAGAAGCTGATGGTCTATCGCTACGGGCTGGTTCTGGCGGGCGGCGAAGTGGCCGGTCCCGATCAGATCGACACCATGATCGGCGCCGCCGTGATGAGCGCGGAGCGATACTACCCGGCGCTGCAATTGCTGGCCTGGGGGGATCGGACGCCAAAGGATGCGTTGCAGGTCGCCATTGCAGAGGCCTACGGACGCGCGTAACAACGCCCCCGAACCTAAAAATTCGGGAGATATATCATGGAAAAGAGCCGTATCGCGGCAGATGGCCTTGTGTTGTTGGGCTGTGGCAAGATGGGATCGGCGATGTTGGCCGGGTGGCTGGACCGTGGGCTGCCCGCATCATCGGTCTGGGTGACAGACCCGTATCCCTCCGACTGGCTGAAAGGCACCGGCGTTCACCTCAACGAGGATCTGCCCCCCGCGCCCGCGGTCGTTCTGGTGGCGGTCAAGCCGCAGATGATGGCCGATGCGCTGCCGACGTTGCAGGCGATGGGCGAAGGCGAGACGGTTTTCGTGAGCGTCGCCGCCGGAACGCCGATTGCATATTTCGAACGGGTGCTGGGCGCAAAGACGCCCATCGTGCGCGCGATGCCGAACACACCCGCGGCGATCAGCCGGGGCATTACCGCCATCGTCGGCAATGACGCGGCGGGCGCCAAGGCGTTGGACGAGGCCGAAGACCTGCTCAGGGCCGTGGGGCAGGTCGTGCGCCTGGAGGACGAAAGCCAGATCGACGCCGTGACCGGCGTCAGCGGATCCGGCCCGGCCTATGTGTTTCACATGATCGAGGCGATGGCCGCCGCGGGCGAGGCCGAGGGGCTTGCGCCCGAACTGGCGCTGCAACTGGCCACCGCCACGGTCGCCGGGGCAGGGGCGCTGGTCGATCAGTCGGACGAGACGCCGACGCAACTGCGCATCAATGTGACCAGCCCCAATGGCACCACGCAGGCGGGTCTTGACGTGCTGATGAACGAGGACGACGGCCTGCCGCCGCTGATCCGCCGCACGGTGGGGGCCGCCGCGGCCCGCTCGCGCGAGTTGTCGGATGGATGACATCTCCTTCGACGACTTCCTGAATGTCGATATCCGCACGGGCGTCGTGACCCGTGCGGAGCCCTTTCCCGAGGCGCGCAAGCCCGCGATCAAGATGTGGATCGACTTTGGCCCCGAGATCGGAGAACGCAAGACCTCGGCGCAGGTCACGGTGCATTACACACCCGAAAGCCTGATCGGCAAACGGGTCATGGCGGTGGTGAACTTTCCGCCGCGCCAGATCGGCCCGGTGCGGTCCGAGGTTCTGGTGCTGGGCGTGCCGGATGAAAATGGCGCGATCGTGCTGGTCAGCCCGGACCGCGACGTGCCGACAGGGGGGCGGATGCATTGAAAAAGATCCTGATGACACGGCCCTTGCCGGATGCGGTGCAAGACGCGGCGCGGGGGGCCTTCGACGTGACGGTGCGCCCCGGCACCGACCCGCTGAGCGACGCGGAACTGCGCGCGGCGCTGCGCGATTTCGACGGGGTGCTGCCGACCTTGGGCGATGCGTTTTCACGCGAAGTCTTTGACGACGTGCCGGACCCGCGGTGCCGGATCCTGGCCAATTTCGGGGTGGGGTACAACCACATCGACGTGGACGCGGCGCAGGCGGTCGGCGTTATGGTCACCAACACGCCCGGCGCCGTGACCGATGCCACCGCCGATATCGCCATGACGCTGATGCTGATGAGCACGCGCCGCGCCGGCGAAGGCGAGCGGATGGTGCGCGCCGGCAACTGGCCGGGCTGGCACCCGACGCAGATGCTGGGCCTGCACCTGACGGGCAAGATCGTGGGCATCGTCGGCATGGGCCGCATCGGGCAGGCCATCGCGCGGCGCTGTCACTTCGGCTTTGACATGCAGGTCTGCTATCACAGCCGTTCGCCCAAATCGCTGAAGTACGAGGCGACGCCGGTGCAAAGCCTCAAGGCACTGGCGCAGGTCGTCGACGTGCTGGTCATCGCGGTGCCGGGCGGGGCGGAAACGCATCACCTGATCGACGCCGACGTGCTGGACGCGATGCAGGATCACGCCCACCTGATCAACATCTCGCGCGGCGACGTGGTGGACGAGACGGCGCTGATCCGCGCGCTCGAACAGAAGACCATCGGCGGTGCGGGGCTGGACGTGTACGAACACGAACCGCATGTGCCACAGGCCCTGCGCGCGCTCGACAATGTCGTCCTGTTGCCGCATCTGGGCACCGCGGCGCTTGAGGTGCGGACATCCATGGGGCTGATGGCAGTGGAGAACCTGACCGCGTTTTTCGAAGGCAAGGCGCCGCCGAACCCGGTGTGATCAGCCTTGCATGGCCTTGCGCCAATGGCGGCGGCAGAGCGAGACATATGTCTCGTTGCCGCCGATCTGAACCTGCGCGCCGTCACGCATCGCGCGGCCATCGGCGTCCTGCCGCACCACCATGGTCGCCTTCTTTCCACAGTGGCAGATCGTGCGGACCTCGCGCATTTCATCGGCCAGCGCCAGCAAGGTGGCAGAGCCGGGAAACAGCTTTCCGCGGAAATCCACCCGCAAGCCGTAGCACATGATCGGCACCTTCAGGTCATCGACCGCGCGCGCCAGTTGCCAGACCTGATCCTCCGACAGGAACTGCGCCTCGTCGATGAAGATGCAGGCGACCGGGCCCTGTGCCTTGCGCGCGTCGATCTTGGCAAAAAGATCCTCGCCGGTTGAGAAGGTGTCGGCGGTGACGCCGATGCCGATACGCGACGCGATGCGCCCGTCGCCCGCGCGGTGATCGAACTGCGCGGTCATCAGATAGGGCACCATGCCGCGTTCGCGGTAGTTGTGCGCGGCTTGCAGCAGCACGGTCGACTTGCCCGCGTTCATGGTGGAGTAATGAAAGTAAAGCTTGGCCATGGCGCGGTGTTACGATGCGGGGGGGTGCCCTTCAAGCGTCGGGCAGGCGGAAAGTGCAGAGGGGGGCCGGGCGGGGGCCACTGGTCATCGCGCGTGACGCTGCACCAGCACTGATCCGACCGAATAGCCTGCGCCAAAGGAACAGATCAGCCCGGTGTCGCCATCGCTCAGGTCATTGGAATACTTGGAAAACGCAATGATCGACCCGGCGGAGGACGTGTTGGCGTAATCCTGCAGGATATTGGGCTGCTCGCCCGCCTCAGGCACCCGGCCCAGTACCTTGCGGCCGATAAAATCGTTCATCGACTTGTTGGCCTGATGCAGCCATAGCCGTTTCAGATCCGCCGCCTCGACGCCTTCGTCTGCCATGTGTCCACCGATGTGATCGGCCACCATGGGCAGCACTTCCTTGAATACCTTGCGACCGTTCTGCATGAACTGCATGTCGCGCCGGTCGGCCACGCCATCGGGCCGCGAGCGGCGCAGAAAGCCGTTGTTGTTCCGGATGTTGTTGGAAAAATCTGTGGCGCAACGGGTTGATTTAATTTCGAAATACGGGCCGTTGGCGTCTTCGGCGCGTTCGATCAGGGTGGCTGTGGCCACATCGCCAAAGATGAAGTGACAGTCGCGGTCGCGCCATTCCAGGTGGGCAGAGCAGATTTCGGGGTTCACAACCAGAGCGGCGCGGATTGAGCCGGAGCGGACCATGTCGGCGGCGGCCTGGATTCCGAAAGTGGCGGACGAACAGGCGACGTTCATGTCGAAGGCAAACCCCTTGATGCCAAGCAGTTGCTGGATCTCGATCGCGACGGCCGGATAGGCGCGTTCGAGGTTCGATGCGGCGCAGATCACGGCATCGACATCCGCCGCCGTCTTGCCCGCCTGCGCCAGCGCCTTTTGCGCGGCATCCAGCGCCATTTCCGCCATCAGCGAGGGTTCGTCGTCGCTGCGTTGCCGCAGCAGGGGGTGCATCACGCGGGGGTCAAGAATACCCGTCTTGTCAATGACATAGCGTTGCTCGATGCCGCTGGCCTTGACGATGAATTCTTCTGACGAATAGGGTTTGGCCACCAGCGTTCCGGCGGCGATTTCATCCGCGTGTTCGGCATTGAAGAGATCCGCGTAGGCGTTGAACGCCTCGACCAACTCGGCGTTGGTGATGGTCTGCGAGGGGGTGAAGACACCGGTTCCGGTGATGGCGGGAATATGGGTCACGAGCCGGCCTTTGCTGGGACAGTTTTGGAAAGGCTACAGGGGCGGCACGGGGGGCGCAAGCGGCGGATCCGTACGGTTTCGGGGCGGTATGTGTACGGATTTCGCGGTGCCGAAAACCCGACCGGGCCCGCATCCGTACAGTTTACGGCCGAATATGCACAGGAATTGCGCCGCGCCCCGCCGGGGGCGGATTTGTCGGCCCCTGCGACCGTCAGATCAGCGGCACGAAGGGCACGTCGCAGGCGGCGAGGGTGATAAGGGCGAGAAGGAGCAGAGCGCGCATGGGCAGGTCTTTCGAAAGGGGCGGATGAGTTCACCGTAGGGGATCGGAGCGGGGGTGCAATGGCGCGGCGACCATTGAGCGAAGAGACGCTCGGGTGGGGGGGGGAGGACATGCGGATGGCCATGGTGCGGCACGGACGCGCCGCCGCGCCGTAACCGCGAGGGCCGCGCCCGGCCTGGCGTGCCTGCGTGACGCATGTGTCCGATGTGCGGGTCCGATTGCAGTCGCTTGCGCGGCCCTGATTTTCGGGCGCGCGCGACACGGATATGGCCCGCCGGCGCGGGGCGTGCCAGGGTCCGCCATGGCCTGTTCGCGCAACTCTTCCGTGGCACTGGGCGTCGCATCCCTAGCCCCGGTCACCCAGCCTCATCCGCGCCAAAGCCATCCTGCATCAGCGCCTCGAGCATGGGGCAGGCTGCCGTTCCCGCGTCGCAGTTCCGCGACAGGTTGGCCAGCGCGTCTTGCAAGCGGGTCAGGGTTTCGATCTTGGCGCTGATCTGGGACAGGTGATCGTCCGCCAGAATTTTGACCTCTGCGCACCGCCGGTCGTCTTGGCCGGACAGCGACAAGAAGGTCTTTATGACTGAAATCGGGAATCCCAAATCCCGGCAGCGCCTTACGAACCGCAGCATTGCGATCTCTTCCGTGGAATAGAGCCGTCGGCCTGCGGCAGACCGTCCCGGCGCGGGAACGATGCCCTCGCGTTCATAATAGCGGATGGTTTCGATGTTGACCCCGCTTTGCCGCGACGCCTGTCCGATGGCGAACATTTGGCTTGCTCCTGTAGTGGCTACAGGAATTAGATAGGCAAGATGGATAGGAACGCAACGCGAGACAGGCCTTTCGAACCCGGTTTCGCGGCGCGGCCTGCGAGGCCTGTCGCGGTTTGCCTGTGTCATCGATTGGCGCCGGCCGGCCACGGCCCTTGGCGTGGGATCTACGGAGATCGACAAGATGAAGAATAGACTATTGGCGCTTGGGCTCGGCGGTTCGCTGCTGGCGGCCCTGTGTTGTTTCACGCCGCTGTTGCCGATCGTGCTGACGGCGCTTGGCCTGACCGGTCTGATCGGCATCATCTACACCGATGCTGTTCTGCTGCCGGTTCTGGCTGGTTTTCTCATGCTGACGGGGTACGCGCTATGGCGGCAAAAGACCCAGAGGTGACATTGCAGTCCACCCTGACCTGTCCGTCATGCGGACACGTCGAAACTGAAACCATGCCGACCGATGCCTGCCAATGGTTTTATGAGTGCAAGTCATGCCACCGGGTGTTGAAGCCGCTCGAAGGCGACTGTTGCGTCTATTGCTCTTACGCGACGGTGCCCTGCCCACCGATCCAGCAAGGCAAGTCCTGCTGCGCATGACGGAGTGGCGGTGCCGCGCGGACGCCGCGCCGGTCCGCGCGCAGGGCGGACCGGCGCGGCGGCTGGATCGCGCGGGGTCACATCGGGCCTAGCCCTGCAGCGCCTTTACGCCCACGTCGCCATCGGCCTGCGCGCGGATCGCCAGTGCGGCGGCATAGGCCCCGGCGGCGGTGGTGAAGTACGGGATCTTGTCAAACAGCGCGACCGAGCGGATGGACTTGCTGTCTTCGACCGCCTGCGCGCCTTCCGTGGTGTTCATCACCAGGTGCACGGCTTCGTCCTTCATCATGTCGACGATGTCGGGGCGGCCTTCGTAGACCTTGTTGACGACGGTGCTGTCGACGCCGTGATCCGTCAGCCATGCGGCCGTGCCGCGCGTGGCGACAAGGGTAAAGCCCTGATCGATGAGGATGCGTGTGGCCGTCAGCATGTCGTCGGTCTTGTCCATGTCCTTGATTGACACAAAGGCGCAGCCCGAGGTGGGCAGCACCATGCCCGCGCCCATCTGGGCCTTGAGAAAGGCGCGCGGGAAATCGCGGTCCCAGCCCATGACCTCGCCGGTGGAGCGCATTTCGGGACCGAGCAGCGTATCGACACCCGGAAAGCGGGCGAAGGGCAGCACCGCCTCTTTCACCGAAAACCACGGCATGTTCGGATCGGCCAGCGTCATCGGGTCGCCCAGCGGCAGCACGTCGTCATAGGCGGCATCGGCGTCATAGGGCGGGCGCAGCGGGAAATTCGACAACGGCTCGCCCGCCATGATCCGCGCGGCGATCGACGCGATGGCGCTGTCGGTCGCCTTGGCCACGAAGGGCACCGTGCGCGAGGCGCGGGGGTTGACCTCGATCAGGTAGATCTCGCCGTCTTTCACGGCGAACTGAATGTTCATCAGGCCGACGACATTGAGCGCCAGCGCCAGCTTGCGGGTCTGGACGTTGACCTCGTCGATGATGGACTTGGGCAGGGAGTAGGGCGGCAGCGAACAGGCACTGTCGCCGGAGTGCACGCCGGCTTCCTCGATGTGCTGCATGATGCCCGCGACATGCACGTCCTTGCCGTCGCAGAGCGCGTCCACGTCCAGTTCGACCGCACCCGACAGGTAACTGTCGAGCAGCACCGGGCTGTCGCCCGACACGACCACGGCGTCCGAGATGTAGCGTTCGAGCCCGGGCTGATCGCGGACGATTTCCATCGCGCGGCCCCCCAGCACGTAGGACGGACGGATGACCAGCGGGAAACCGATGCCCTTGGCGATCTCGAAGGCTTCGGCGTCGGAATGGGCGATGCCGTTGTGCGGCTGCTTCAGGCCAAGGTCCTGCACCAGGCGCTGGAACCGCTCGCGGTCCTCGGCCAGGTCGATGGCGTCGGGCGTGGTGCCAAGGATCGGGATGCCTTCGTCGTGCAGCGCCTGCGCGATCTTGAGAGGGGTCTGGCCGCCGAACTGCACGATCACGCCGTGCAGGGTGCCGTTGTCCTGCTCCACCCGCAGGATTTCCATCACGTGCTCGAAGGTCAGCGGCTCGAAGTAGAGGCGGTCGGAGGTGTCGTAGTCGGTCGAGACGGTTTCGGGGTTGCAGTTGACCATGATCGTCTCGTAGCCCGCGTCGGTCAGCGCATAGCAGGCGTGGCAGCAGCAGTAGTCGAATTCGATGCCCTGGCCGATGCGGTTGGGGCCGCCGCCGAGGATCACCACCTTCTTGCGGTCCGAGGGCCGTGCCTCGCATTCGACGTCGCCCAGGACGGGCGATTCGTAGGTGGAGTACATGTAGGGCGTCTGCGCCTCGAATTCGGCGGCGCAGGTGTCGATCCGCTTGAACACGGCGGTGACGCCCTGGGCGATGCGCGCCCGCCGGACGTCGCGTTCGTGCTGGCCGGTCAGATGGGCCAGCCGTGCGTCGGTAAAGCCCATCATCTTGAGCCGGCGCAGCCCGGCCTGATCCTGGGGCAGGCCATGCGCGCGCACGGTGTCTTCGGTCTCGACGATTTCGCGGATGCGGGCCAGGAACCAAGGGTCGAACATGGTGACACCGTGGATGTCGTCATCCGACAGGCCGTGGCGCATGGCCTGTGCGATGGTGCGCATGCGGTCGGGGGTCTGGCGGCTGATCGCCTTGATCACGGCGGCGCGGTCGGGTGCGCCGGGGATCGCGATCTCGTCAAAGCCGGTCAGCCCGCTTTCCATCGAGGCAAGCGCCTTTTGCAGGCTTTCGTGGATGGTCCGGCCGATGGCCATCGCCTCGCCCACCGATTTCATCGCGGTGGTCAGGTTCGGCTCCGATCCGGGGAACTTTTCGAAGGCGAATTTCGGGATCTTGGTCACGACATAGTCGATCGTCGGTTCGAAACTGGCGGGGGTCACCTTGGTGATGTCGTTGTCCAGCTCGTCAAGCGTGTAGCCGACGGCCAGTTTCGCCGCGATCTTGGCGATGGGAAACCCCGTCGCCTTTGAGGCCAGCGCGGACGACCGGCTGACGCGCGGGTTCATTTCGATCACCACCATGCGGCCATCGGCGGGGTTGATGGCCCATTGCACGTTCGATCCGCCGGTTTCGACCCCGATCTCGCGCAGCACGGCGATGGAGCCGTTGCGCATGATCTGGTATTCCTTGTCCGTCAGCGTCAGCGCGGGCGCCACCGTGATGCTGTCGCCGGTGTGCACACCCATCGGATCGACGTTTTCGATCGAACAGACGATGATCGCGTTGTCGGCGGTGTCGCGCACCACCTCCATCTCGAATTCCTTCCAGCCCAGCAGCGATTCGTCGATCAGGATCTGGCCCACCGGCGACGCGTCCATGCCGGAGCGGCAGAAGAATTCGTAATCGTCGCGGTTGTAGGCCACGCCGCCGCCCGATCCGCCCATGGTGAACGCGGGGCGTATGATGGCCGGCAGGCCGACCTCCTCCAGCGCCTCGAGCGCTATGGCGACACCGGCGGCAAGGTCTTTCTTGCCCTTGGCGTCCTTGGGAGCGGTGCAGATGGTCGCCTTGGGGTTTTCGATGCCCAAGCGGTCCATCGCCTCGCGGAACAGTTTGCGATCCTCTGCCATCTCGATGGCGGCGCGCTTGGCGCCGATCATTTCGACGTTGAACTTGTCCAGCACGCCCATTTCCTCGAGTGCGAGCGAGGTGTTGAGCCCGGTCTGCCCGCCCATCGTCGGCAACAGCGCGTCGGGGCGTTCCTTTTCGATGATCTTGGCGACCATTTCAGGGGTGATGGGTTCGATGTAGGTGGCGTCGGCCAGGCCCGGATCGGTCATGATCGTCGCGGGGTTGGAATTTACCAGGATGACGCGGTAGCCCTCCTCCTTGAGGGCCTTGCAGGCCTGCGCGCCGGAGTAGTCGAATTCGCAGGCCTGTCCGATGACGATAGGACCCGCACCGATGATCATGATTGATTTGATGTCGGTTCTTTTCGGCATGTTCGGACCCTCATGGCAACCGGACGCCCCCTGCGCCCAAATTGTCCTGCGTTTAATGGTATAGGGGGGCGGGGCGCAAGAGCCCCTTCGCGGTTTGCGCCCGGTGAAGGGGCGGAAGATGCGGTTTTGTCCAAACTGCCCGCCGTGGCATCGACGGCGCGGCGAAAAAAGCCGTTTGCGGTGTATTGAATAAGCTGACCCGCGGCGCATGTCGCAGATTGAACCAAGACCAATTGAGCCGAGGACCGCCAGCATGACCTATTCCGCCCTGCTCTTGGGATCTGTCGGGGTTCTTGCGGAGACCGCCGACATGCGTGCCCGCGCGTTCAACGCCGCCTTTGCCGAAGCGGAGCTCGGCTGGACCTGGGACGCCGAAACGCTGGGCGATCCGGGCGGGGCGCCGGATGACGAGGAGCGGATCGCCAGCTATGCCGCAACGGCCGGCCAGGAGATCGATGCAGGGGCGATCGCGGACAGCGTGATGACGCAGCTTGAAACCCTTGCCGCGGCGGAGGGGCTGAGCCTGCGCGATGGGGTCGCCGACGTGATCGCGGAGGCGCGCGCGCAGGATCTCAAGCTGGGACTTGTCAGCGATGCGCCGCCGCGCCTGGTCAAGCTGGTGCTGTCCGCGCTGGGCCGCGATCTGGACCTGTCGGTCTTCGACTATATCGGCAATGGAACGAAAGCCGCCCGGCCCAAGCCCGCGCAGGATATTTATAATGATGCGCTGCGCAGCATGGATGTGACGGCCGATGCCGCATTGGCCATCGAGGACACGCCCGAACACGCCGAGGCGGCCATCGCGGCGGGCATCAGAACGCTGGTCTACCCCCGTTCGGGCCTGGATGACGACGCGTTTCCCGACGCCGCCACGGTGTTGGAGGAGCTATCCCCCGCGCTCTTGCGCGCGCGGGACGACTGAGACCGGCTGCGGCCTGCTGCCGGTCCGTGGCCGGGCCGTCGCGGCGGCGATGCGCGGGGCTGTCGCCGTCCGACCGGGGCCGCGGTAGAGGTAGTCGCGCGTGATCGGCACGGTGGCGCGGCGTTTGGCCAGTTGCAGGTGATAGACCGCCTGCCGCTGGTCCTCGAAGCTGACGATGCAGGCGGTCAGGTAGTATCGCCACATGCGGATGAACCGCTCGTCCTCGAGGATGCCGAGCCTGCCGGTATTGGCCTCGAACCGGTCGCGCCAGTGGCGCAGGGTATAGGCGTAATGCAGGCGCCAGATCTCGATGTCCGATTGCCACAGGCCGGAGCGTTCCATCGCCGGTGACAATTCGGACAGCGACGGGACATAGCCGCCCGGAAAGATGTACTTGTTGATCCACGGGCTGTGCGCCGTGGGCGGCGCGGACCGCCCGATGGTGTGGATCAGCGCGATGCCATCGTCGGTCAGCAGCCGCGCCACGCGGTCAAAGTAGTCATCGTAGTTGGGCACGCCCACGTGCTCGAGCATGCCGACGCTGACGATGCGGTCGAATTGGCCGCCGGTGTCGCGGTAATCCTCGAGGCGAAAGGTGACGCGGTCCTGCAACCCGGCGTCGCGGGCGCGGGCGCGGGCGGTCTCAAGCTGGTTTTCCGACAGGGTCACACCGGTCACGCGCACGCCGTGATCGCGCGCCAGTGTCAGCGCCATGCCACCCCAGCCGCAGCCGATATCGAGCACGTGACATTCGGGCGTCAGGCACAGCTTGGCCGCGATATGCGCCTTCTTGGCCTCTTGCGCGGCATCCAGCGACATGTCGGGGTCGGTGAAATACGCGCAGGAATACTGCATGTCGCGGTCCAGGAACAGGCGGTAGAGGTCATCGTTGAGGTCGTAGTGATGCGCCACGTTGGAGCGGGCGCGTTCGGGCGCGTTGCGCTGGATCCAGCGGCGCAGCCCGTAGCGCATCGCGTCGGCGGCGACCATCCAGCCCGGCATGCGACCGCCGGTTTCGCGATTGCGGACCGCCAGTTTCAACAGCGGCTCGAGCGCGTCGGGGGCCATGGTGACGGTGCCGTTCATGTACCCTTCGCCAAGGCCCAGGTCGGGATTGAGGCACAGCGCCCGCAGCGTTGCGTCGTCGTGGATCGTGACCGCGACATGGGGCCCGCCCGACCCCGGCCCGTAGCGGCGCGTGTGCCCGCCGGGGAAAGTGACATCCAGTTGCCCGGTCTGAAACAGACCGCGGGCAAAGCGGTCAAACAGACGCTCCCACATGGTCTTCTCACTTGGTCATCGGTTGGATCAGGTCGTGTAAATTAACACATTTTCCCTGTTCTGAAAAGCACTTGTCCGTGACCGGCGGTGGCGCGCCTGCGGTCAGCCGCGGCTGAGAAAGGCGCGCACCGCCGCTTCGAATTCGCGGGGCTTTTCGGCGTGCAGCCAGTGGCCCGCGCCGGGCAGCTTGGCAAAGCGCGCGGCGGGGAAAAGCGGTTTGATGATGTCGCGATGCGCGCGCTGCACATAGTCGGATTGCCCCCCCGCCAGGAACAGGACCGGGCGATCGAAGCGGCCCGCCAGATCGGGAAAGGACAGGATTTGCGGCATCTGCGCCTCGAGCGTGTCGAGGTTCAGCCGCCAGCGCCGGTCCGCCACATCCAGGGACTGCGTGAAGAAGCTGCGCAGCGCGGGCTCGACCCCCAGCGCGTCAAGCTGCGCCTCGGCGTCGGAGCGGCGGGTCACGCGCGACAGATCCACACCGCGCATCGCTTCGATGAACTGCATCTGGCTGTGGCCATAGGTGACCGGTGCGATGTCGCCGACGACAAGGCGGTCCACGTGGTCGGGGTGCAGCAGCGCCAGCGTCATCGCGGCCTTGCCCCCCATCGAATGGCCGACGACATCCATCGGCGCGCCAAGGTGGTCGATGACCTGTGCCAGATCGCCCGCCATGTCGGTGTAGCTGTGGCTGTCGGACCATGGGCTGTCGCCGTGGTTGCGCATGTCCACGGTGATCACGCGGCGGGTGTCCGACAGGCGTTTTGCGATCACGCCCCAGTTGCGGCCCGATCCGTACAAGCCATGTGCGATCAGCAGCGGTGGGGCATCGGTGCCGGTCTCGGTCCGGGCGGGGTAATCGGTCAGGTTCAGCATGGTATCAGGGTTAACGGCCCAAGCGGATCAAGGCCAGAGGATTTCCGCCCTTTCAGGGTGATGGAGGAGAGATGGGAGGGGTTGGGAGCGTGTCATCGATGGCCGCGCGTGCCGGGCGACTGGCCCCCCCCACCGATCCGCCGTCGATGTGGCGGGCATTGCGCCCGGACGCGCGCTGCGGATAGGATGCGCGGCATGGCGCAGGGCATCGATATCACCGGCAAGGCAGATCACCTGCGGCGTGCGATAGAGGCGCATCTGGGCGTGCGCGGCCGCGATCTGGACCATGCGCTGCGCCGGGCGGGCCGCCGCCTGCCGCGCCGGGTGCGGGCGCAGGCGCAGATGATTGCGCGCGCCGAACGGTTTGGCGGCAATCCGAAACTGGAACGCAGGCTGGATGCGACCCGTCTCGCGGCGGCCTTTGACGCGGTTGACCGGTATCTGGCACAGGTGGACCGTGCCGATCTGCGCCGGGCGCGGCTGATCGGGATCTTGGCGGTCATCGCGTTCAACCTGGTCGTGATCTTTGCGCTGTTCGTGATCTGGCTGCGCTGGCGCGGCTATGTCTGAGCGCGGATTTCAGCACCTTGTCGCCGGTGGTTTACCCTGCGTTACCTGCGGTCTGTCCCTTGCCGCCGTTTTCGGGTAAGATCGGCCACCAGAAGCAAAGAGCGTGCCCCCGTGATCAATGTTGCCGACAGAATAGAAACCGCCCCGACCCTGGAGCGACTGGTAAAGGCAACCAACGATGTCCTGGGCGCCGTCGGCGTATTGGTGACGCGGGTCACGAACACCCGCCAGATCGTTCTGGCCAACAGCGGTATCGCGCTGCCTGCGACGCTCGCAAGCTGGCAACCGCTGAGCCATTCGATCTGTCAGCATGCGGTGGCGATGGATTTTCCGCTGGCGATCGACGACACGATCACGCACCCGCTGTTGCAGGGCAATTCGGCGTTCTCGGATCTGCGGGTCGCGGCCTATCTGGGCGCGCCGGTGCATGACCGTCGGGGCAAGGCGACCGGTGCGATCTGTGCGCTGGAAGTGCGGCAGCGGCGCTGGACACAAGAGAACATCGACACGATCCGGCAGGCCGCTGCGGTTGCTGACCGGCTTATCCAGAGGGCATAGCTGACGGGCCGCCCGCCGCACAGGCAGCGCCGACGGCGATCCGCAGATCCGACCCCGCGGCACCGCTGACCGGAGGCGGCTCGTGCGGGGAGGTGCGTTTCCACGCGGACAGGTGCATGAGCCTGCGGATGTCCGCGATTTCGGCTCGGGGCACGCCAAGGTCCGCGATCGCCGCATCCCCGAGGCCCCGGTCCAGCCCGTCGATCACGATATCCACGATCCGGTAGGTGTGGGCGATGCCGAATTCGTCCGTCACGCCGCGCGCCATGTCCGGCGAGGGGCTTTGGTCGCGCACGCGGTCGGGCAGGTCCAGCGCGCGGGCCAGTTGGCGCACCTGCGTCTTGAACAGTCCCGTCATCGGCTGCACCGGCAGATCGTCGATGCCGTCCTTGACAAACCAGCCGACTTCGACCTCCGAGCGGTTGGCGGCGCCGATCACCGTCAACCTGCGCCTGCGGGCCAGCCGTTCCAGAACCTGCCGGCGGAACACGTGGCGCTGCGCAAAGCCGTGATCGACGTGCCGCATGGTGTGATCGTACAAGAACCGCTTGTGCCAGGGCGTCAGCACCTCGCCGCCACCCGCACGCAGGGTCGAGGCAAAAGGTGTCTCGCCGCAGATCCTGCGGTAGGCGCCTGCGCTGATCCGGGCAACCCGCGGCGACAGGCGCAGCGCCTTGATGAAAAGCGGCGCGTAGATGCCGAGCCGGGCCATGTCGCCGGTGATGTCGATCTGTTCGAGCCTGAGGCCCAGACGGTCGGCCATCTCGCGGGCATGCGTGGCGATCAGGGGCGCGCTGTCGCGGTCATAAAGATAGAGGGCCGCCACCGCGTCCGTCCCGAGCGCGCGCACGGCAAGTGCGGCGAGAACCGAGGAATCCAGCCCGCCGCTCAGCCCGAGGATCACGCCGTTGGACGCGTCGCGCGCGACGCGCCGTTGCAGATCGTCGCAGATGCGCCGGATCGCGCGGTCGGTGTCGATCCGCAGGTCCGGGGCGGCGGCGGTCTGGATCTGGGCCTTGGTCATGGCCGGCAGTCTTGGACGGGTGCCGCGAATCGGTCTTGACCGGTATCAACGCGGCGCCGGAATGTGCCTGTCGGAGCGCGAACGCCCCGGCAAGGTTTTACCGGGGCGTCGGGGGTGCGGGCGCGCGGGCCCGCGCAGGGGGGTCAGAGGTTGGGATAGAGCGGGAAGCGCGCACAAAGCTCCGCGACTTCGGCTTTCACCTTGGCCTCGACCGCGGTGTTGCCGTCTTCGCCATTGGCGGCCAGCCCATCCACGACCTCGATGATCCAGTCGGCGATCTGGCGGAATTCCGGCTCGCCGAAGCCGCGCGTGGTGCCCGCCGGTGTGCCCAGACGGATGCCGCTGGTGACCGTCGGCTTTTCGGGGTCGAAGGGCACGCCGTTCTTGTTGCAGGTGATATGTGCGCGCTCCAGCGCCTTTTCCGTGGCGTTGCCCTTGACCCCCTTGGGCCGCAGATCGACCAGCAGCAGATGCGTGTCGGTGCCGTGGGTGATCGTGTCAAGCCCGCCCTGGATCAGTTGATCGCTCAGCGCCTGCGCGTTCTTGATCACCTGCTGGATGTAGGTTTTGAACGACGGGTCCAGCGCCTCGCCGAAGGCGACGGCCTTGGCCGCGATCACATGCATCAGCGGCCCGCCCTGAATGCCGGGAAAGATCGCCGAGTTGAATTTCTTGGACAGCGCCGCGTCATTGGTCAGGATCATGCCGCCGCGCGGACCGCGCAGGGTCTTGTGGGTGGTCGTCGTCGCGACATGCGCGTGCGGGAACGGCGAGGGGTGTTCGCCCGCCGCCACGAGGCCCGCGAAATGCGCCATGTCCACATGCAGCCAGGCGCCGACCATATCGGCGATCTCTCGCATGCGCTTGAAATCGATCTGGCGCGGCACGGCGGAGCCACCGGCGATGATCATCTTGGGCTTGTGCTCTTTGGCCAGCGCCTCGACCTGGTCGTAATCTAGCAGGTTGTCCTCGCGGCGCACACCGTATTGCACGGCGTTGAACCATTTGCCCGACTGGTTGGGCGGCGCGCCGTGCGTCAGGTGGCCGCCCGCGTCCAGCGACATGCCGAGGATCGTGTCGCCGGGCTGCAGCAGGGCGGTGAACACGCCCTGGTTGGCCTGGCTGCCGGAGTTCGGCTGCACGTTGGCGAAATCGCAGCCGAACAGCTTGCAGGCGCGTTCGATGGCAAGGTTCTCGGCCACGTCGACGAATTGGCACCCGCCGTAATAGCGGCGGCCCGGATAGCCTTCGGCGTATTTGTTGGTCATGATCGAGCCCTGCGCCTCGAGCACGGCGTTGGAGACGATGTTTTCGGAGGCGATCAGCTCGATCTCGTCGCGCTGGCGGCCCAGCTCGTCGGTGATGGAGGCGAACAGCTCGGGGTCGCTTTTGGCGAGGCTGTCGGTGAAAAATCCGGGGGCGCGGTGCGGTGCGTTCATGGGCGAGGCTCCTTTCAAGGTGCGGGTCCGTTCAGGGGACAGGCAGTCGCTGCGTTGAAGTCTGCGCTTTCCTATCGGAAACCGCGAATATCGAAAAGGCGGTAATGCGACGCGCGTCGCGCTTTGTGCGGCAATGCTGGTGCAGGGGGAAATTATGTGCTTGTTTCGGCTCATGCTGTGCCCGATCGGAAACATCCCCGCCCCCATGCCGCATCTGTCGTTGACCAGATGCCGCTGAAAATTGCCTTTACCGCCAGCAATGCGCCGGTGGCACAGACGGCCCGGGCGGCGCTGGTGGCGCGCTATGGCGATGTCGCGATGGAGGAGGCGGACGTGATCGTGGCGCTGGGCGGCGACGGCTTCATGCTGCACACGCTGCACGCGACGCAACACCTGCCCGCGCCGGTCTATGGGATGAACCGGGGCACCATCGGGTTCTTGATGAACGAGTATTCCGAGGCGGATCTGCGCGACCGGCTGGCCGCCGCCGAGGAGGCGGAGATCAACCCGCTGTCGATGACCGCGACGCAGATCGACGGCACCGTGCACCGCGCGCTGGCGATCAACGAGGTGTCGCTGTTGCGGGCGGGCGCGCAGGCCGCCAAGTTGCAGATCACCGTGGATGGGCGGCTGAGGATGCAGGAACTGGTCTGTGACGGCGCGCTTGTGGCAACGCCCGCCGGATCGACGGCATACAATTATTCCGCGCACGGGCCGATCCTGCCCATCGGGTCGGACGTGCTGGCATTGACCGCGATGAGCGCCTTTCGCCCCCGCCGCTGGCGCGGGGCGCTTCTGCCCAAGATGGCACAGGTGCGCTTCGACGTGCTGGAGCCGGAAAAGCGGCCGGTGATGGCCGAGGCGGATTCGAAATCGGTGCGCGATGTGGTCACCGTCGAGATCACGTCGGAGCCATCGGTGGTGCACCGGATCCTGTTCGATCCCGGTCACGGGCTCGAGGAGCGGCTGATCAGCGAGCAGTTCACGTGACACTGACCCCCGAGGTCGGCCCCGCCGCGCCGCGTGCGCTGTGTACCGATTGCGGCATATCGCGCAGCGCGGACCCAAAGGCCTGCGGGCGGGCATGCCAGTTCATCGCGCCCGACTATCCGACGCTTGAACGCCGGGTTCAGGGCCGGGCGCGCGGCGGCGGCGACGAGCGGTTCTTTGGCCCGTACCAGGCGATGTACCGTGCGCGGCTGGCACGGCCAAAGCCGGGGGCGCAGTGGACCGGGATCACCACGACGCTGGCGGCGCGCCTGCTGGAACGGGGCGCGGTGGAGGCGGTGCTGACGATGGTGCCCGACCCGGCGGATCGCTGGCGGCCGGTGCCCGCGCTGATCACCGATCCCGCCGACATGGCGCGCGCGCGCGGAATGCGCATGGGCTATGCGCCGCTGCTGGCGCTGCTCGAGGTGGCGCGCGCCCGCGGGATCACCCGGCTGGGTGTGATCGGCATTCCCTGCCAGATCTACGCGCTGCGCAGCCTCGAGGCCGAGCTTGGGTTCGCGCGGATCTATGTCATCGGCACGCCCTGTTCCGACAATACGACCACCGAGAACTTCCACCGCTTCCTGTCGCTTCTGGATGTGGACCCGGATAGCATAACTTACCTGGAATTCCGTGCTGACTATAAGGTCGAGCTGCGATATGTGGATAAATCGGTCCGTTTGGTTCCATTTTTGCAATTGCCGATTTCCGATCTGCCGCGTGATTTCTTTCCGCTGACCTGTCGGACCTGTGTGGATTACACCAATGTGCTGGCCGATATCACGGTGGGCTACATGGGCGGGCAGGGCGATCAGTGGCTGGTCGTGCGCAACGACCGCGGGGCCGAGATGCTGGAAGATCTGGGCGACGCCGTGGTGCTGGGCGCGCCGGGATCGGCGGGCCGGCGGGCCGGGGCGGTCCGGGGGTTCATCGCCAATACCGCACGCGCCGCCGGCGGCCTGCCGCTGCGCCGGATGCCCGGCTGGATGCGCCCCATCGTCAGTTTCCTGATGCCGCGGATCGGGCCGAGAGGCCTTGAGTTCGCGCGGGCGCGCGTCGAGATGAAAGCGGCGGAAACCGTGCTGCACCTGCGCCGCGAGGAACCGCGCCGGATGAAGCACATGGTGCCGCGCCATGTCTGGGATCTGGCCGCGCCCTATGACCTTGCCCCGACCGAAACGGAGCTGCGCGACGGCCCGCCCTAGCGCGTCAGCCATTGGGGGCGGTATAGGTCAGCACGATTTGTGCGGCCGCGGCGGCATCCAGGACCGGTGGAATGATCGTCTGCACGACGCCCGCGCCATCCAGGAGGTAGATCAGGCTGCCGTGAGAATAGACCGGCCCATGTTCGGGATCGACATAGGCCAGGTTGTGTTCGACCGAAAACGCGCGCCACGCGGCCTGCAACGCAGCCGTGTCGCCGGTCAGGCCCACGAAGGCGGGGTGCAGGTCGGCAAGCGGGGCGGCCATCGTATCGACGGTATCGCGCGCGGGGTCGATGGTGATCATCACGGGTGTCACGGCCATGTCCCGCGCCGCCAGCGCATCGGTCACATCGGCCATCAGTGGCATCGCGGCGCTGCAGATGCCGGGGCAGTTGGCATAGCCGAAAAACAGCAGTTGCGCATGGTTTTGGGGGTCGGCCTGCGAGCGGTGCGCGCCGTGCTGATCGGTCAGGCTGTACGCACCGCCAAGCGCAAAGGGCAGGGTGGCGGGGCGCGGGCTGTCCGCCTGCGCGACGCTCGCGCAGGCCAGCAGGCCCGCCGCGATCGGCCTGAGCATCCTCAATCGTTTTCCTCGATAAAGGCGGCGTCCTCCTCGGGACCGAGGCCCAGATAGCCTTCGCGATCGATGACCTCGTTCACGCGCGGATCGCGCCGGAACCATGGCCCGTCGCCGGCGGCGTCGGGATGCGACTGCGCCCAGACCTGCGTGAAACGGTTGGCCTTGGTCCATTCGCCGTCCTGTGGCTTGATCCGCTGGACCTGATAGACATAGCGCACGTTCAGATCCTCGTCCTCGATCATCAGCCCATCGACTTCGACCGTCTGGTTGCAATAGGGGGCGAGGTCGGCCGCCGCGCCCGAAAACACCGGCTGATTGTTCTTGAGCGGCATCACCAGAACACCGTCGGCGGTGCGCACCAGCCCCATCTGGTGCCCGCCCGCGCCGCAGTCCGCGGCGCATTCGCCGGTCAGTTCGCACAGCACATCGACCACCCGCGCTTCGAACCGGGCCGGAACCTCTGCGTAGAGGTTCCAGGACCTCGCCTCCGACCCTTGGGAGAAATCCTGTGCGGCCAGGGGTGTGGCAAGCAGGGCGAGGGCTGTGGCGGCGATCCGGGTCATCGCGCGTCCTCCGGAACGGCGAAGGGCGGCACGACGCCATAGTCCTCGTGGGTGCGCAGGGTGATATCGGCATCCTCGACGACGTCGTTGACGATGATGTAATTCTGCCCGTCGCGTTCATACAGCATGCCATCGGCGGTGACGGTATGCGCGGCCAGTGTCAGTTGCGTGTCGCCGCCGGCGGACTGCGCGTCCTGCCCGATTTTCAACACCATGTAGACCGTTCCATCCTCGGCCAGCAGACCGACGGGGATGCCGCCCGCCGAACACCACAAGGCACAGGTATGATGGCCCGACCCGCGCACCGCGTCCGGTGGCCCCATGACGCCGGAATAATAGCACCAGGTGTCGATGATTTCACCGGTGACCTGAATGCGGGTGCCCTCGGACGCCAGCGCGGGCAGCGCCAGGCAACAGGACAGCAAGGAAAGTAATTGGCGCATGGCGAAATCCCGTTCTGAAAAAGATAAGATTGGAAAATGGTAGTGGCGGGTTCGAATCCGATCAACGGCTTTGGCGGTCGCGGCCGATCACGTTTGTGGAACAATTCGCGCGTGCGCTGCGTTTGAATATCAGACATCAGCGGGGCAACAGCCCGCGCTGCACCAGACACAACGCAAAGGAGATCGCTATGAATTGGGACCAGATCAAAGGCAATTGGGACCAGATGAAAGGCTCGATCCAAAGCAAATGGGGCGAGCTTACCAACGACGAGGTGGCCCAGGCCGAGGGCAACCGAGAAAAACTGTCGGGCATGATCCAGGAACGCTATGGCGTGGCCAAGGAAGAAGCCGAACGGCAGATCGACGAGTTCTTGGCCAAGCAGGGCTGAGGGTCGTTCACCGCGACACGATGTAAAGGGGCGGTCCCGTCTGGGCCGCCCTTTCGGTGTGAATTAGGGGCCTCGAAAGCCTGTCAGCGGGACTGTTGGCAGCCTTATGCGTCAACAGCCGAATTTCGACGACATCTTTGATTTTAAGACCAATTTTACGTGAGGCGCGAACGTCCCGCGAGCAGCGGTTTCCTGCGCCATGAACACTCTGGGGGTGTCCGGATATTGTGTTAGTCCGCTGTGCGGACTTTGCTGCCGTCCGCCTTTGCAAACGGAAGGTCCGCTCATAGATGTCTAGGGCGGGGTTTCGCGGCGCGTCCTGGCGCGGGCTATCGCGATGCAAAAGTGAGGATCGCAACAAATCACGTACTTCCGCTGGTCTCTCCGCTTCCTGCCTGAAACCGACGATTGATAGTGGTACGGATTAGGTAGAGAATAATTACTATGGACTGATTCCGCCTTCATTGGCAGCACCAGACCGGGTCTCTATCGGGTGAAACATGGAACCGACGATCTACCTCTTTTTCAAGGGGAAATGCCTTGGGGCAATGTGCCACTATGCCGAGGTGCTGAACGGCAAGATATCGGGAGTCTTCCGGAACGAGGACGTGCCGGACGCGGAAAGCCGGATGCCCGGCGGCGACGATCTGGTCGTGAACATGATGATGACACTGGGCAGCGCGACGGTCATGGCATCCAACAATGCGGAGTCGATGTACGAGAAAACGCAGGGTTTTCGAGTGTCCATCGCGCCGCGTTCGCTTGAGGACTTCGACCGCATCTTCGAAGTCCTCGCCAAGAATGCCGAACACGTCGAAATGGCCCCAGCCGAAACCTTCTGGGCTGAACGCTTCGCCACGTTCATCGACCGATACGGCACCCCGTGGATGCTGAATTATGAGGGTAACAGGTCAGATGGAGCACCGGCATGACCGACCTTGTCACCTGTCTGTGGTATGACCACGGCGAAGCGAGGAAGGCGGCAGAGTTCTATGCCGCAACCTTTCCCGACAGCCGCTTGGACCGCGTGAACAAGGCCGCCGCCGACTATCCCGGCGGGAAGGAAGGCGACGAGTTGACCGTGGAGTTCACCGTGCTCGGCAGCATGTTCGTCGGCGAGAACGGCGGTCCGAATTTCACCCCTAACGAGGCAGTTTCGTTCATGGTCATCACGGAGACCCAGGAGGAAACCGACCGATACTGGGACGCGATCACCGCCAATGGCGGGCAGGAAAGCGCCTGCGGCTGGTACAAGGACCTCTGGGGGCATTCCTGGCAGATCACGCCGCGGCTGCTACTGGACCTGATGACGGGTTCGGACAGGGACAAGGCGAAACGCGTCTTCGAGGCGATGATGGACATGGGCAAGATCAACATCGCGGCGCTGGAAGCAGCTGTCGCAGACCGCTAAGGGAGGAAAGGCTATGAGATACGTGGACGGTTTCGTGATCGCAGTGCCGACCGAGAACCGAAAGAAATTCATCGACCATGCGAAAAAGGGTGACGGCGTATTCATGGACCTCGGAGCGACCCGTGTCGTCGAATGCTGGGGCGATGATGTGCCGGACGGAAAGGTCACGGACTTTCGCAAGGCCGTGCAGGCCAAGGCTGATGAGACGGTCGCATTCTCGTGGGTCGAATGGCCGGACAAGGTCACGCGTGATGCAGCGATGGCAAAGATGACGGACTGGATGGAGAACCCCGAGGGGGCCGATCCCCGCATGGATCCCAAGAAGAATCCGATGCCCTTTGACGGGATGCGGCTGATCTATGGCGGGTTCGTGCCTCTGGTCGATCTCGGTGGCGAAGTGACCGCATAGTAGGGGGCGACATGGCATCGCGGCAGATCACCGTCCAGACGACAATCGGCAGCCCGGTCGAGCGCGTCTGGGAGGGTTTCACGACACCAGACCACATCGCCCGGTGGAACTTTGCATCGGACGATTGGTGCTGCCCCAGCGCCGAAGCCGATCTGCGGGTCGGGGGCAGCTACAAGGCGCGAATGGAGGCGAAGGACGGCAGTTTCGGTTTTGATTTCGAGGCCGTCTACGAAGAACTGAACTTGCACAAGGCGCTTACCCTTGCCATGGCAGACGGTCGCAGGGCGCGCACGATCTTTGTACCGCTGGATGGAAAGACAAAGGTGACGACGACTTTTGATGCGGAAGCTGAAAATCCAGTCGAGATGCAGCGCGACGGCTGGCAGGCGATCTTAGAAAATTTCAGGGCCTACATGGAGCGTTAGAAAGTCTTAGTAGGCACGTCGCCTGCCCCGTGCGATCAATGCGTTGACAGAGATGAACTTTTTTACGCTTATGGCGGTCGCCCGGCCTTATGTATCAAACGCACCAAGCGGGGTGAGTAGTTCCTTAACCATGCGCGCGCTCATATGGCACAAGACGCAACAGAACAGGTTTGCGCCTATTCTGTTCAGAGGAGGTGCGCTGTGTTCATAGCCATTTTACTGTCTTTATTTCACTTGTCAGGTGCCGATGGCATTGCGGCGATGGACGACATTCAGCCCTTCGGCGGAAATAGCTTTTCCGTCCATAGGGAATGCGTGACCGAGACCAACGTCACCCCTGACGAATATATCGAAGATGGACGCTGTACATCGCCACTCTTTCTCGCCGTCGATACGATAAACTGCAACAGCGCAAGCGGCAGGGACCACACCCATGGCATCGCTCTTTATGGAGCTTCCGTCTATGATCAAGTTCTCAGCTCGGCTTATGCTCACAGATTCAGCAGGGAAGATAATGCTGGGCCGATTGTGGCCAGTCTCAACGCGAGATATCATTTTATCTCTCAACTTAGCAACAGCGTCTTCGTCAGAATGACCGAAGCTTTCGAAGAGAAAGACATCGTAGAGGGTATCTGTTGCAGGCCCATTACCCACATTCTGAACGCTGACGTTCAAACTGAATGGCAAGCTGCCCTTGTTAGCCATCAGACCGGCATTCATTTCGATAGTACACTTGATCCATGGTCTGACCTGAGACATTCCTATTTTTCTTGTAACGGTTACGGATTCTTTCGCAGCGAGGGTCGTGGCCTTTGCCTCAATGAGCATTCCCTCAGTATGTTCGGCAGCTTTGCGCGTGTATCGGAGAGTAAAGCCGATCAGGATCAAGCCGACGAGAGTTACAAAGGCTGTGCCAATAGTTGCCCAGAACATCCAACGCGCCCACTTAGCCATCGCCTCTTGCGCATTGAGATCCCTGCTTTCGTTTTTTCTTTGGCGTTCAGTCTCTATTTGGTCTTCTTCGGCTATCAGGTCGCGTATCGCGGCTTCGATCCCTTTGATAGCCGCCAATATTTCGGGGCTATTTGCTACATTGGGTTGGGCAGCTTCATTGCTGTCATTGGTGGCATCGCCTTGCCCGGATTCAGTCACTGGCTGTTGTTTGAGGGCGGGATCAACCTCCTGCGCGGCAACTGATGCGGCTAACGCTATTCCAAATGCAAAGACGTACAGCCAAGTGCGGAAAGACATTGTAATAAAAATCCTGCGGTAAATTTGCCTCGGCTTACCTTATTGCGCAGGTTCCGTTCATTGTCTTCGATTCCTTTCTCCGCAAGCAGTTCGATAAGCTGCGCATAGGTGGTTCCTTTGCGCGCCATCTCTGCGCGCAGGATACCCTTTGCGCGTTCTTCCCAGTCTGTTCTTTCGGGCATATCACGTCCTAAATTGCTAATATCATCATTTAACGTGCTATAGCACTTGACTTGATGCGTCAATATCATCATATATGGTGCACAAGCACAGGATATGATTATAACATGGCACAGCACTTTCTTCTTTCAGCGGCATCACGCACCCTCAGCCTTCGCAGCATCTACAAAGCAGGCGAAGCGGCGGCGCATGAGACGTTCTGCAAGATGCGCTGGCCTGAGACAGACGGCGAAGCGGTTTGCCCCGTATGCTCCAGCCATGAGACGTACAAGATCACCACGCGCCGCAAGTTCAAGTGCAAGAACTGCCACCACCAGTTTAGCGTCACGTCCGGTACAATCTT
The DNA here is from genome assembly GCF_005887615.1 of Sulfitobacter sabulilitoris. Lineage (GTDB taxonomy): Bacteria > Pseudomonadota > Alphaproteobacteria > Rhodobacterales > Rhodobacteraceae > Sulfitobacter_E > Sulfitobacter_E sabulilitoris. Next base: position 1,587,721 of record NZ_VANS01000001.1, on the reverse strand, counting down.
TGCATCACGCAAGATGGACTTCGTTGATCTGCTGGCCGCGATCTGCCTGATTGTGAACGCATCCAAGGGCATGAGCATGGTGCAGCTTTCCCGCGATATCGACTGCCAGTACAAGACAGCCTTCGTGCTGGCCCACAAGCTGCGTGAGGCGATTGCGAGTGAGGTCCAGACGGGCGAAGTGCTGGAAGGCCATGTTGAGATTGACGGCGCTTATTTTGGGGGCCACATCCGCCCGCACAACCAGAAGGCCAAGCGCGTTGATCGCCGCCTGAAAGAGCACCAGACAGGCACACGCCGCGTTGTGATCGCCATGCGTGAGCGTAAGGGCCGCACACTGCCCTTCGTTGCCCTGAATGAAGGCGAAGGCGTAGCACTGGCAAACGAGAATGTATCTCGCATGGCAACCATGTCAGCGGATGAAGCAAGCCATTGGGACGTGCTGCACATGGGCTACCACGTTGACCGCGTGAACCACTCAGAGATTTACAGCGACCACGGCAAGCACACCAACATGGTGGAAAGCTTCTTCTCTCGTCTGCGCAACATGATCCAAGGTCAGCACCACGGCGTATCCCCAAGTACCTGCACCAGTATGCGAACCACTCCGCATGGTTGGAAGACAACCGCCGCACCGACAACGGCACGCTGGCGCAGATCGTTGTGTCTAACGCGATGGAAGCGCCTGTTTCGCGCGACTGGAAGGGGTACTGGCAGCGGGAGGCTTAAGCTGCAAGTTGCCACAAACATCCATCTGGCCCAAAGTCCTGCACTACATGCCCATCTTTCTGCGCCCTCTGGATCGCGTCACGCACCCGCTTTAGCACATCGGCGTGGATATCATCGTCCCAGCCCTTAGCCGCCATGATCTGCGCGGCTATCGCCTCATCATCCGCCGGGGCAATCCGTAGCGCATTGATGATGGTCAGCTTCAACTCATTGCGCCCGAATAGCTGCTTGTACTTGCCGCGCGCTGGTATCGCCTTGGGGTCGTCCTCATAGCCGCACAGCACCAGGGCGCGGTCTATGGCCTCCAGATCGGCCTTGAGTGCGTCAGCGGCCTTGAGCGCAACCTTGTGCTGGCCTGCTATCTCACCGCGTTTCTTGATCAGTCCGAATATTGTATGTTCCATGCGTGGAATCTAGCTGATATTGTTGAGTAAATCTTGGTGCGTTTGATACATAAGACCGCGGTCGCCGAGGATCCGGACATTCATGCACGGCGCAGCATTCGGTAGCTTGGGCTCGATCCCGACCTTCGCTGCACGTTGCCTGAAGGTCGGCTCTGGGCCGTTAGCGGTTTCCGCCGCAAGGGGCTGGAACCGAGCCTCCGGTACGCAGAGCGCAAAAGTCTTGTGTGCAGGACGAAGTGAGCTTTCGCCGCGTTTGCGCCAATGGCTGCTTTGATTATGATTTGACGGTCGATCTCGTTACCACCTATTTTGCAAATTCTGCTTTAATTGAAATGTGAGAGTGGTCCCCAACATGGCAAAGCACAACAGCAGGAGGAGACCCCATCTTTGGGAAAAGGAGATTGCACTGCTGATCAAACAGTCATTGCTGTACATCTCAGGTGGTGAGGTTTCAGACGACGTCCTATCTGAGGCAAAATACCATCGGCAGAAACCATCTTTCAGGACACCATTTTATCTTCGCCAATACGGAGGAAAGAGCTTTCTCGATCAAATTGTCGTCGAGTTTTCTCCAAAAGACGATTTGTTCGAACGCCGCGCCGGACTGAATATCAGCGTCAGAGATCTAGAAGGTGACAATCTTCGGTCAAAAATTGCAGAAAATCTACTTGAGTCCGGATTTTCTCCGGTTGGTGCGCTCGACAATGGCTTCATAGCGTACACCGATGGCAAATCTGACCTAGAAGTGTTCATCCACCAGACTGAAGAAGACGCAACCGTGAGCATACGCAAATTATAGCGGGCAATCCAAACCTGACGTTCGCGCACAAGCGCAGCATCCGTCACTCCGGGCTCGAACCGGACATTGGAACGCGCTGGATTGACCGCCAAAAACTGATTGTCCGCTTGTAGGGCGAAGCTCACCGAGACGAAATGCAGGTATCCCCGAACGAGCAACGGGCGGCGGGAAATCGTACCGCGCGTGTCCGGCATCCCGGAACGGCTCCGCCGTCGGGGGGATATTGCTACGTGTCGCGATCCTGCACGAGCGTGAAGAGTTCCTGGCGCGCCGCGACGCCGCGCAGCTTGTACTGCCCCAGCGACACGATATCGTCGCGCAGGGGCCGAACGGCATCGGCCACGGGGGCCGATAAGACCATGTGCTCGTCCACCATGTTGCTCATCGCCGTGATCCGCGCCGCGGTGTTGACCGCGGGGCCGATGACGGTGAAGTCCAGCCGGTTCGGCCCGCCGACGTTGCCATACAGCACATCGCCCGCGTGCAGCCCGAGGTGAAACCCGGTTGTCGCCGCCCCCCTGGCGGTGCGCGCGGCGCTAAGTGCGCTGATGTCGTCGCGCAGCCGAGCGGCGGCAGCCACGGCCTTGGCCGCGGCGTCCTTGTCCGCATCCAGATTGAAAATCGCGAGAAGCCCGTCCCCCATGAACTTGAGGACCTGTCCGCCGTGCGCTTCGATCACCGACACGGCGACGTCGAAATAATCGTTCAGAAGGTCGATGATCTGTGGCCCCGGCAACCGCTCTGCCAGCTTGGTAAAGCCCTGCAGGTCAAAGCAGCAGATGACGGCGTTGATGACCTCGCAGGAGCCGCGCCGGATGTCGCCCGACAGCACCCTGTTGCCGACGTCCTGCCCAAGATAGGTCGCCAGAAGGTCGTGCGCCATTTGCCGCGACGAAGAGGTCTTGAGCGCCAGCGCCAGGGGCGGCGTCGCATCGCGCAGCACGGCGAGATCCGCGTCGCTGAAGCCGGCCGGCGCATCGGTGGCCCATGAAATCAAGAACCCTTCGGGCGGATCGTTGGGATCCACGGCCAGCGAACCGGTGCGCTTGGTGAAGGTGATCTTGGCGGCGAGGTAATCGGTCGCGCCGCGCGCGCGCAGGTCTTCGAGAAAGGGAAAGCGGCTGGGTGCGGGGTGATCGCACAGGCGTTCGCGCAGTTCGGCGCAGTCGCTTTCTAGCAGGTGATAGAGCGGGCTTTGCACCCATTGGGCGACCGGTGTCGCGGTATGGGCGAATTGATCGCGCCCGACGCTGGCGTCCCGTACCCAGTTGAACCCGAGGCCGCCGATTTCCGGATGATAGGCCCGCAAGGCAATATGCAGCCGAAAGAGCGGCACGCCGAGCCCGATCAGCCGTTCGCAATACCCCTCCAGCAGATCGGCCACCTCGGTGCCATCCAGACCCTGCTGGATCACCCAATCGGCCAGGCCGCCTTGGGTGTCGGGTGGAGCCTGCGTCGGGGGATGTGTCACTGTGATTCCCTTGCGTGCGGCGGTGCGTGTTCGAGGTCAGGCCCTGGCGTATCCGATTGCTTGCAGCGCGTCGCGGATTTCATCCAGAATGGCGGGGTCGTCGATCGTGGCGGGCAGTTTGAAATCCTCGCCGTCGGCGATCTTGACCATCGTCGCGCGCAGGATCTTTCCCGACCGGGTTTTCGGCAACCGGTCCACGACCAGCGCCAGCTTGAAGGCGGCGACGGGCCCGATCTTGTCGCGCACCAGCTTGACGCATTCCGCGGTGATGTCGTCATGCGGGCGGTTCACGCCCTTGGTCAGGCAGACAAAACCGACCGGAGCCTGCCCCTTGAGCGCATCCGATACGCCGACCACCGCGCATTCGGCCACGTCCGGATGGCCGGCCAGCACTTCTTCCATGGCGCCGGTGGACAGGCGGTGGCCCGCTACGTTGATCACGTCATCGGTGCGCGCCATGATATAAAGGTAGCCGTCGGCGTCGATCATGCCCGCATCGCCGGTTTCGTAATAGCCCGGAAAGGTCGTGAGATAGCTTTTGCGGAACCGGTCGTCGGCGTTCCACAGCGTCGGCAGGGTGCCCGGCGGCAGGGGAAGCTTGATCGCGATCGCGCCCAGTTCGCCCGGCTTTTGCGGATGGCCCGCCTCGTCGAGGATCTGCACGTCGTAGCCGGGCATCGCGACCGTGGGCGACCCGATCTTGACCGGCAGCGCCTCGAGGCCGGCGGGATTGCCCGCGATGGTCCAGCCGGTTTCGGTCTGCCACCAGTGATCGTAGACTGGCACGCCCAGCACCTTTTGCGCCCATTCGATCGTGTCGGGATCGGCGCGTTCACCGGCAAGATACAGCGCGCGCAGGCACGATAAGTCGTATTTGGCGATCTCCTCGCCCTTGGGGTCCTCGCGCTTGACCGCGCGGATGGCGGTCGGCGCGGTGAAGAAGCTGCGCACGTTATGCTCGGCGATCACCCGCCAGAACGTGCCCGCATCGGGTGTGCCGACGGGCTTGCCCTCGAATACGATGGTGGTGTTGCCGTGCACCAGCGGGCCATAGCAGATATAGCTGTGCCCCACGACCCAGCCGACGTCGGACGCGGCCCAGAACACATCGCCGGGATCGACGTCGTAGATGTTCTTCATCGTCCAGTTCAGCGCGACAAGGTGTCCGGCGGTGGCGCGCACGACGCCCTTGGGCGCGCCCGTGGTGCCGGAGGTGTAAAGGATATAGGCCGGGTGCATCCCTTCGACGGGTACGCATTCCGCCGGGGCGACGCCGTCCTGCGCGGCGTGCCAGTCGTGATCGCGACCGGGGATAAGGTCGGCCTCGAGCTGCGCGCGTTGCAGGATCAGGCAGACATCGGGTTTGTGCGCGGCCATCTCGATGGCGGCATCCAGAAGCGGCTTGTAGGCGACGACGCGCCCCGGCTCCAGCCCGCATGACGCGGCGAGGATCGCCTTGGGCGTGCAGTCGTTGATCCGCACGGCAAGCTCGTTGGCGGCAAAACCGCCGAAGACGACCGAATGCACCGCGCCGATCCGCGCGCAGGCCAGCATCGCTTCCAGCGCCTCGGGCACCATCGGCATGTAGATGATCACGCGATCGCCCTTGGTGATGCCCTGCGCGACCAGTGCCCCGGCAAGCGACGCGACGCGGGTTTGCAGCTCGGCATAGCTCAGCTTGGACTGGGTTCCGGTGATCGGGCTGTCATGGATGATGGCGGTGCGGTCGCCGTGGCCTGCCGCCACATGCCGGTCCACGGCATTGTAGCAGCCGTTGACCATCGCATCGGCGTACCACTCGTAATGCCCCGCGCCATCGTGGCTGAGCGCGCGGGTCGGTGCGCGGTCCCAGTCGATTGCCTGCGCGGCCTCACGCCAGAACCCTTCGGGATCCGACAGGCTGGCCTTGTAAATTTCCGAATACCCCATGGCGGCGCTCCTCCCTCGTGATGTCGTTTTGATACGCCCAAGCCGCCCTGTTGGGCAAGTGTGCGCGCGCGCTTGGCGTCAGCCCCCGGACCCCGTCTCCGCGCCCTAGCCGTAATCGGCGACGGGGGTGCCGGCGATGGCGCTCATGTTCAGCAATCCGCGCGCGGTAATCGACGGGGTGACGATATGCGCGCGGTTGCCCATGCCCATCAGGATCGGCCCGACCTCGAGCCCGCCGCCCTTCATCTTCAGGATATTGCGCACGCCGCTTGCGGCATCCGCATGGGCAAAGACCAGAACGTTCGCGGCCCCCTCCATCCGGTTGCCGGGCAGAAGACGGCCGCGCAGTTCCGGGTCGAGGGCCGCGTCGATGTTCATCTCGCCCTCGTAGCAGAAACCGTGGCCCTGCTCGTCCAGAATCGCCAGTGCCTCGCGCAGGCGTTCGCCCGATCCGCCGGACTGGTTGCCGAACTGGCTTTGGCTGCACAGCGCGATCTTGGGCTCGATCCCGAACCGGCGCACATGGCGTGCGGCGCCCACCGCGATTTCGGCCAGTTGCGCGGGCGACGGGCGTGAATGGACATGCGTGTCGGCAATGAACAGCGGCCCGTCTTCGAGGATCATCAGTGACATCGATCCGACCGGATGCAGCGCCTTGGTGCCCAGCACCTGCTGGATATAGTTCAGGTGCCAGCGGTATTCGCCGAAGGTGCCGCAAATCAGGCTGTCGGCTTCCTCGCGGTGGACCATGACCGCGCCGATGGCGGTTGTGTTGGTCCGCATGATCGCGCGGGCGATGTCGGGCGACACGCCGCGCCGGGCCATCAGTTCGTGATAGGTTTCCCAGTAGTCGCGGTAACGTGGGTCGTTTTCGGGGTTCACCAGATCGACGTCGCGGCCCAGGCGGATGGTCAGGCCCGCCCGCTCGATCCGCCGTTCGATCACGTCGGGGCGACCGATCAGGATGGGCCGTTCGGTGGTCTCCTCGAGGACCGCCTGCGCCGCGCGCAGCACGCGCTCGTCCTCGCCCTCGGCAAAGACAAGGCGGCGCGGCGCGGTGCGCGCGGCCTGGAACACCGGGCGCATCAGCAAGGCCGATTTGAACACCGAACCGTCAAGCTTGTGGCGGTAGGCATCGAGATCGTCGATGGGCCGTGTCGCCACGCCGGTCTCCATCGCCGCCTTCGCCACGGCGGAGCTGACGACGCCCACCAGCCGGGGATCGAAGGGCTTGGGGATCAGGTAGTCGGCGCCGAAGGTCAACTGTTCGCCCTGGTAGGCGGCTGCCGCCTCGGCGCTGGTGGTGGCGCGCGCCAGCGCCGCGATACCGTCGATGCAGGCCAGCTCCATCTCGTCGTTGATGGTGGTGGCCCCGACGTCGAGCGCGCCGCGAAAGATGAAGGGAAAGCACAGGACATTGTTGACCTGATTGGGAAAATCGCTGCGCCCGGTGGCGATGATCGCGTCGGGGGCCACCTCGCGCGCGAGATCGGGCAGGATCTCGGGCGTCGGGTTCGCCAGCGCAAAGATGATCGGGCGCTTGGCCATCCGCTTGACCATCTCGGGCTTGAGCACGCCGGGGCCCGACAGGCCCAGAAACAGATCCGCGTCGTCGATCACGTCGTCCAGCGTGCGCAGATCCGTCTTTTGCGCGAACTCCGATTTGATCGGGTTCATGTCGATTTCGCGGCCCTCGTGGACCAGCCCGTTGATGTCGCACAGCCAGACGTTTTCGCGCCGCACGCCCATCTTGAGCAGCATGTTGAGACAGGCGATGCCTGCGGCGCCGCCCCCGGTCGAGACGATCTTGATGTCCTCGAAGGATTTGTTCGCCACGAAGAGCGCGTTCTTGACCGCCGCGCCCACCACGATGGCGGTGCCGTGCTGATCGTCGTGGAACACGGGAATGTTCATGCGCTCGCGGCAGATACGTTCCACGGTAAAACAGTCGGGCGCCTTGATGTCCTCGAGGTTGATCGCACCGAAGGTCGGTTCAAGCGCGCAGACAAGCTCGGCCAGCTTTTCGGGGTCGGATTGGTCCAGCTCGATGTCGAAGCAGTCGATGCCGGCGAATTTCTTGAACAGGACGGCCTTGCCTTCCATCACCGGTTTGGATGCAAGCGCCCCGATATTGCCGAGGCCCAGCACCGCGCTGCCATTGGTCACGACGCCCACCAGGTTGCCGCGGCTGGTATAGCGCGAGGCGGTGGCGGGGTCTTGCTTGATCTCGAGGCAGGCCTCGGCCACGCCCGGCGAATACGCGCGCGCCAGATCGCGGCCATTGGCCAGCGGCTTGGTCGCGCGGATTTCCAGTTTTCCGGGCTTGGGGAACTCGTGATAGTCTAGCGCCGCCTGACGCTGGGTGGGTTGGTCGGTCATGTGGTTCTCCTCCCGAAGGTAGTTTAGTGCTAAACTATTTTTTCAGTCCGTGGAATAGGGTGTGTCGGACGATGGCGCCGGCGCGCTGTCGGGCGGGGGCGCGACGAGGAAGCCGCGCGCGATCAGATCGTCGAAGCCCTGGTAGCGGACACTGGTTTCACGGTGAAATTCGATCACCCCCCGATCGCGGAACCGCGCGGCGCGCAGGGCATATTCGTCGGTGTCGAACCTGTCGTGATCCGCCCGGTGCAGATCGCGGGCCACGTAATCTCCGGTGAATTTATAGTGCCGCAGCAGGCAGGTGAAATCGGCGCAATGCAGGGGGCGGCTGACGTGGGGATGCTCGCCGGGGATGACATCGGCGGTGTGGCGAAACAGCGGGTGCTTTGTCAGGCAGCAGGTTTCGCCGAACACGGCCGCGCGGATGCCGCCGAACATGAAATTGGTCCGGCGGCTGGCGCGTGTGTTTTGCGCCATGAAATAGCTGAAGCCGATGTCGGGATCGTCGTATTCCTTGTGGACGATGGACGCCAGATCGAACCGGTCCATCCGGTCGACCGCCGCCTTGAAATCGATCCCGGGCGGCAGATCGGCGAAACGGCGGGGAAAGAAATCGAGCATCTGCGCGATCACGCCGGTGGCGCCCTGCGCATTCAGGTTGCGCAGGAACATGCGCAGCGGGACGGTGGCGGCGCGGGGGTATTCGAACAATTCGTCCACATCCACCATCAGGTTCCAGCCACCGCGCGTATAAAGCGTGTTGGCGTAGTAGCGGATGCAGGGCTCCAGCCTGGAAAAATCGGCCGAGCAGGACGCCACGATTGTGTCGGGCGACGCCTTGGCGATGTCGAGCGTGGTGTCGCGCGACAGGTTGTCGACGATCACGAACTTATTGAACCCCAGGCCGCGGTGCCAGTCGAGGAAATAGGGCAGGTGATACGCACCGTCCTTGACGACCACCACCACCACCGCGTCATCATCCGCCAGATCGAAGCGGCGCGGCCCTGCGATATGCCGGAAACTGGCACGGGCGCGGGCGTGGCGCCAGGATCGCCCGATCCTGGCCTGGAGGCGCGATAGAAGTTTCATGCGGCGTGTCTTTTGTTCCCCGGTCTGTCGGTCACTATCCCGAGGATCGGACGCGGCGTCAAATGCCATTCCGGCGCGGTCCGCGACTTTGCCAGGCGCGTCTTGCGCCGGGGCGCGCAACAGAACACTATGCGGTGCAATGACGGGGGGAGGGCCCGAGTTTGGCCGAGACACAGATGGAAATGCGCCTGCCGACGCAAGAGCTGCGCGACGATATTCCGTTCTACACCAAGGTGTTGGGGATGCGGATGGACAGCATCTATCCGGCCGACGACCCCACGGTCGCGGTGTTTTCCGGTCACGGGCTGCGTCTTCGGATCGAAAAGGGCGCGACCGAGGCACCGGGTACGCTGCGCGTTCTCGTGGAGGACCCCGACAGCTTTGCCGAAGGGCGGCGCGCCTTGACCGCGCCCAACGGCACCCGCATCGAAATCGAGCCCCTGCACGCGCCCGTCGTCATGCCCCGGACGGTGCACAGTTTCGTCGTGCGGCGGCTCGCCGACCAGGCGCCCTGGATCATCGGGCGCGCGGGGATGCATTACCGCGACCTGATCCCCGACCGGCTGGGCGGGTCGATCATCGCCAGCCATATCCGCATCCCCGACGGCGGACCGGTGCCCGACATGGTGCATTATCACACCGTCGGGTTTCAGTTGATCTTTTGCTATCGGGGCTGGGTCGATCTGGTCTACGAGGACCAGGGCGAGCCGTTCCGCCTGCACGCGGGCAACTGCGTGATCCAGCCGCCCGAGATCCGGCACAGGGTGCTTTATGCCTCAGACAATATCGAGGTGATCGAGATCGGCGTTCCGGCCGAGCATGTGACCACGATCGACCACGAGATGGCGCTGCCCAACGGCCCGGCCAATCCCGACCGCGTGTTCCAGGGTCAGCGGTTCGTGCATCACAAGGCCGACACCGCCACATGGGCGCCGTTCCGGGTGCCGGGGTTTCAAAGCCGCGACACCACCATCGCGGAGCATACGCGGAATGTCGCGGGTGTGCATGTGGTGCGCCGCGCCGATGCCCCGACCGATTGGACCGCGCATGACGGCGACATCCTGTTCACCTTCGTGATGGACGGCACCCTCGTGCTGGAGGGCGAGGGCCGCGATCCGCATGCGCTGGCGCCGGGCGATGCCTTTGTCATTCCGCCGGGTATGCGCACCCGCTATGCGCAGGCCAGCGACGATCTGGAACTGCTGGAAGTGTCGCTGCCGGGGGTTTTCGAGACGCGCGTCGGCTAGGCCCCGCGCGATGCGGCTGACGGTGCGGCAGGCAGGCCAATGGCTTGCAATGGGTGTGCCGGGTCGCCAAAACTGACGGCCTCATGGAAACGAAAGGGCGGATCACATGTCACTGAAGGAAGCGGCCACTGCCGTGCGCGAAAATGCTTATGCCCGGTATTCGGGGTTCAAGGTGGGGGCCGCGTTGCGCGGGGCGTCGGGGGCGGTCTATGCCGGGTGCAACGTCGAAAACGTGGCCTATCCCGAAGGCACCTGCGCCGAGGCGGGCGCGATTGCCGCGATGGTCGCGGCCGGCGAGACGGCGCTGACCGAAGTCTATGTGATCGCGGGCAGCCCGATGCCGGTGTCGCCCTGCGGCGGCTGCCGCCAGAAACTGGCCGAATTCGGCGCGGGCGACGTGGTCGTGACGATGGCCACCACCGGCGGCGTCGAGGAGCGCGCGACGCTGGACGAATTGCTGCCCGGCGCGTTCGGCACGGACCACATGGCCAAATGAGCGAGATGACCGCCCGATCCATTCTGGCCCGGCTGCGCCGGCACCAGCCCCTGCGCGAAGAAGACCTTGCTTGGATGGCGCGGGGGCTTGCCGATCTGAGCGTCAGCGACGCCCAGGCCGGGGCCTTTGCGATGGCTGTCTGCATGGGGGGCCTGGGCGATGCGGGTCGCGTGGCGCTGACGCTGGCGATGCGCGACAGCGGCGATGTCCTGCATTGGGATCTGGATGGTCCGGTGCTCGACAAGCATTCGACCGGGGGCGTGGGCGATTGCGTGAGCCTCGTGCTGGCGCCGGCGCTTGCGGCCTGTGGCGCGTATGTGCCGATGATCTCGGGCCGGGGGTTGGGCCATACCGGCGGGACGCTCGACAAGCTGGAGGCGATTCCGGGGCTGGCCACGCAATTGGACGAGGCGCGGTTTCGCGATGTGGTCGGGCGCGTCGGGTGCGCCATCGTGAGTGCCACGGGCGATATCGCCCCCGCCGATCGCCGTCTGTACGCGGTGCGCGACGTGACGGCGACGGTCGAAAGCCTCGATCTGATCACGGCGTCGATCCTGTCGAAGAAGCTGGCCGCCGGGTTGGACGGGCTGGTGCTGGACGTCAAGGTCGGCTCGGGCGCGTTCATGAAGGACATGGCGGCGGCGCGCGATCTGGCGCAAGCGCTGGTGCAGACGGCCAATGCCGCGGGCTGCCGGACCCGTGCGGTGATCAGCGACATGAACCAGCCGCTGGCCCCGAGCCTTGGCAATGCGCTGGAGGTGGCGGAGGCGATGCGCGTGCTGACCGGTGCCGCTGACGGCCCGCTGTTGGAGATGTCGGCGGTCTTGGGCGGCGTGTTGCTGGCCGACGCGGGACTGGCGCAGGACGCGACCGCCGGAGAGGCCGCGATCCGGGCGGCCGTGGCCGGGGGGGGCGCCGCGGAGCGGTTCGGCCGCATGGTGGCCGCGATGGGCGGGCCGGTGAAATTCGTGGACGACTGGTCGCGTTTTCTGCCCGAAGCGACGGTGATCCGCGAAGTGGCCGCGCCACGGGCGGGATATGTCAACGCCATCGACGGCGAGGCGCTGGGCCTTGGGGTCGTGTCGCTGGGCGGCGGACGCGAGGTCGAGGGGGCCGAGATCGACCCCGCCGTGGGGCTGGCGCAGGTGGCCCGGTTGGGCGCCTGGGTGGACAAGGGGCAGCCGCTGGCAGTGGTCCATGCCAGCCGTCCCGATGCGGCGGACCATGCCGTGGCGGCAGTGCGCGCCGCGATGACCCAGGGCGCGGAAGCGGTGCAGGTGCCCGCTCTGGTGCACGAGAGGATGGGCTGATGGCGCGTGCGTTTCTGGTGGTGATGGACAGTGTGGGCATCGGCGGTGCGCCCGACGCGGACAGGTATTTCAACGGCGACCTGCCCGACAGCGGCGCCAATACGGTGGCGCATATCGCGCAGGTCTGCGCGCGCGGCGCTGCGGACGAGGGGCGCAAGGGCCCGCTGCATTTGCCGCATCTGGATGCGCTGGGCCTGGGAGCGGCGATCGCGCTGGCCAGCGGATCGCAGGCGCCGGGCCTCGGGGCCACGCCGCGGGGCACATGGGGGGCCGCCACCGAAGTGTCGCAGGGCAAGGACACCCCGTCCGGGCATTGGGAACTGGCCGGGCTGCCGGTGCCGTGGGAGTGGCATTATTTCCCCGACGAGACGCCGGCCTTTCCCGACGACCTGGTGGCGCATGTCTGCGCCGCGGCCGGAACCGAGGGTATTCTGGGCAATTGCCATGCGCCCGGCACGGCGATCATCGACCGTCTGGGGGCGGAGCATCAGCGCACCGGCTGGCCGATTTGCTACACTTCCGCCGACAGCGTGTTCCAGATCGCGGCGCATGAAGACAGCTTTGGCCTCGACCGGTTGCTGGCCCTGTGCGAGGCCATCGCGCCCTATCTGCACGCGATGAAGGTGGGCCGGGTGATCGCGCGCCCCTTCGTCGGCGAGGCCGCGACCGGGTTCACCCGCACCGCCAACCGCCGCGACTATGCTATTGTGCCGCCCGCGCCGGTACTGACCAACTGGGTTCACGACAGCGGGGGCCATGTCCATGCGGTGGGCAAGATCGGCGACATCTTTTCGATGCAGGGCATCGACGATCTGCGCAAGGGGCCGGACGCGCAGTTGATGGAGCATCTGGACGACCTGGTGGACAGTGCCGGGGACGGCAGTCTGACCTTTGCCAATTTCGTGGAGTTCGACAGCCTCTATGGTCACCGCCGTGACGTGTCGGGTTATGCCCGGCAGCTTGAGTGGTTCGATGCCCGGATCGGCGGGATCATCGCCCGACTGCGCCCGGACGACATGCTGGTATTGACGGCCGATCATGGCAACGACCCCACCTGGCGCGGCACGGATCATACCCGCGAACGGGTGCCGGTGCTGATCGCGGGGCGGGGCGAGGAGGCGCTTGGGCTGATCGGGTTCGTCGATGTGGCGCGGATCGTGGCCGCGCATCTGGGGGTTGCGGTGCCGGGCGCCGCGGCGGAGGACTGACGCCTGCGGCGCGCAAAGAGGGGGCGCTGCCCCCGGCCCCCCTGCGGGTGCCTCCCCCGGGATATTTCCGAACAAAAGAAGCGGGAGGTCGGGTTGCGGTGGGACGCGGAACGCGGCTAAACCCGACGCACATCTTTCCGAGGGAGGCCCTGGCCCATGTCCGATCATCTGACCGTCGTCGATCACCCGCTGGTGCAGCATAAACTGACCCTCATGCGCGAGCGCGAGACGTCGACCGCCGTGTTCCGGCAGCTGTTGCGCGAGATCAGCCAGTTGCTGGCCTATGAGGTGACGCGCGGTCTGCCGATGACCAGCAAGGTGATCGAAACCCCGATGGAGGAGATGGACGCGCCGGTGCTTGCGGGCAAGAAGCTGGCGCTGATCTCGATCCTGCGGGCGGGCAACGGGCTTTTGGACGGTGTGCTGGAGTTGATCCCCTCGGCGCGGGTCGGGTTCGTCGGGCTTTACCGGGACGAAAAGACGCTGCAGCCGGTGCAGTATTACTTCAAGGTGCCCGAAGCGCTGGAGGATCGGCTGGTGATCGCGGTGGATCCGATGCTGGCGACGGGCAATTCGTCGGTGGCGGCGATTGATCTGCTGAAACGGGCGGGGGCGAACAACATCCGCTTTTTGTGTCTGCTGGCGGCGCCGGAGGGCGTTGCGCGCATGAAAGAGGCGCACCCCGATGTGCCCATCGTGACGGCGGCCGTGGATAAGTGTCTGAACGACGACGGCTATATCGTGCCCGGGCTCGGCGATGCCGGGGACCGGATGTTCGGGACCAAGTAAAGCCCGTGTTTTTTGTGGGTTCGGGGCGGTGTTGCGCTTTACTCGCCTAGCGGTTTGAGGCATCGTTGCCCCCATATCTTGTGGGGGCAGTGATGAAACTTACCAGAATTATCGCCATCGCCGTGATCGCCGCGTCCTTCGGCGTCGGGTCGGGCATGGGTCAGGCGCAACAGTTGAGCCGTGTCGAGGCTCCGGCGGAATTTCCCCCCAGCAGCTACAAGGGCAAACAATATGTCGACAGCCGCGGGTGCGTGTTCATCCGCGCCGGCATCGATGGCAACGTGACCTGGGTGCCGCGCGTCGCGCGGGACCGCAAGATGGTCTGCGGCTTTCAGCCGACGTTGGGCGGCACGCAAGTTGCCGAGGCCGAGCTGACGCCGGCCCCGGAGACGCCGCCGAAACAGATCACACCGGCCCCGGCTGCCAAGCCCGCGGCCACGCCGGCACGCGTCGCGGCCCCCAAGCCGGTCAAGCGGAAAGTCGCGAGCCCTGCACCGGTTCGCGCCCGGACGCCCGTGCCGAAGCCGGCAGTGGCCCCCGCGCCGCCGGTGATTGCGGCCGCGCCGGCGCGCCGGTCCGCGTGTCCCGCCGCGTCGCCGCTGAGCCAGCGCTATATCAACAGCGGTCGGGAGCATCCCGTGCGGTGCGGCCCGCAGGACGCGTCGATCATCGGCGCGCGCACTGCGGCGGCACCGGGGGCACCGGCGACAGGGTCGTCAGCGCGCACGGCGACGACGGGTGGCCGTGTGATGCCCGGCGGTATCGTGATCGCCGATACGGCGCCGGTCGACGGGTTTGTGGCGGTGACGGGCGGCATGAAATCCGGCACACGGATCGTGCCCAAGCATGTCTATCAGAACCGCATCAACACCCGGAACGGGCCGATCCCCAAGGGCTATCAACCCGCCTGGGAGGATGATCGGCTCAATCCCAGACGGGCCGAGCAAACCCTGACGGGCCATTTCAGATCGCAGCTTGTCTGGACCGAGACGGTGCCGCGCCGCTTGATCAACGGGACGAACGGGCGCGACGTGACGGCGCAGGTGCCGCTGGTCTATCCCTATACCGATGTGATGACGCAAAGGCGTGAGTTGGGCGAGGTGACGCTGGGTCGGCGGGATGGCCGGTTGGTCAAGCGGATCGTCCGCAATCCCGGATCGCGGGCGCCGGTGTATTCCAGCCGTTCCGCCACCGCGCCGAACCCGCCTGCCGCCAAAGCCCGCGCCGAGGTGCGCCCCGCGGGGCAGGCCGTCGCGGCGGGCGCGGGGCGCTTCGTGCAGGTCGGCACATTCGGCCAGGCGGCGAACGCACAGGCCACGGCGCGCCGGATGCAGGCGCTGGGGCTTCCGGTGCGGATGGGGCAATACACCAGGTCGGGCAAAAGCTATCGCATCGTGCTGGCCGGGCCCTTTGCCACCGACGGCGATATCCGGACCGCGCTGGGACGGGTCCGTGGTGCGGGTTTCGGGGATGCGTTCGTGCGCCGCTAGGCGGCGCAGGTTTCAAACCGTATGTTGCTTGGGTTGCGCGGCGCCGGGGCGCCCGCAGCCACGGTGATGTCGCGCACCGTCGCCGCGATGTCTGACCCCCGGCATGGGACGTCCCCGCCCGCGTTTGCGGGTCGGATGCGCCCGGATCACCCGCCGCAGATGGATTGCAGCCGGAGCCAGTTGCCGTCGGTGAGCAGGGGATCGGGCTGTTGTCCCGCCATCGGGTCGCCTTCGATCAGGGGCAGAACGGTTTCGCCGGTGATGTCGCGCGCGTCGGCATAGGGGCGCGCGCGCAGCTTTGCGGCGGCGAAATTGGCCAGCATGGGTTCGGCCTCGGGGTCAGGGCGCGGCGCTTTCAGCAGGTCTTCGGCATAGGCGTCCAGCGTCGGCTGCGGCAGATCGCCGGTGGTGAGTAGGCGGAAGCTGGCGAAAAGCCCCATGTGCCGCAGCATCGCGCGCAATGGATCATCGCCTTGCGCCAGCGTCGCCTCTGCCAGCGCATAGCCGGCGGCGACGTCGGGTTCCTCGTAGTCTTCGACCAGCGCGCGGTTCAGGATGATCCGCCGGTCGGGAAGATGAAGGCTGGTGGTGACGCCGCCCGGAAGGATCTGAATCGTGCCGGTCCCAAGCCGCCGTGACAGGTTCGCCAGGGCCCGCTGGCCCGCGGGATCGGCGCAGGCGGGGCCCGACAGCCGTTCGATACGTGCCAGAAGTGCGTCGGAAATCGCCACGCGTTTGACCTGCGGCACGACCGTTACGGAATGTTCGATAAGCGCGCCGGGCAGCCAGAACACCGCCAGCGCCGCGACCGCGGTGACCGATACCAACGCGCCGACCCAGCGCAATCGCCCCGGACGGGGGCGCGCGCGGTTGACGGCGCGGCGCAGGGTCTCGATGGCGTCGATCATCTGGGCCTCGTCTTCGGCCAGTTCCAGCGTTTCGCCGGTATCGCCATCGGGATAGAAGATCGCCGGGCGTTCGCCCGGATTGGCGCGTTCCACCGCCGCCAGCGACCAATGGGTGATCGCCTGTTCCTTGAAATCGCTGATCATCAGGGTCGCATCGCCGATCGAGACGACGACCTCGCGGCGTTGGTCGTCAGGCGTGGCACGCCACAGCGCGCTCGCTTCGAGGCGATCATATTTGGTCAGGGCCGTCATGGGGCGGGTGTGCTGCTCTTTTCAATGCGTGGCGGCACCTTAGCATGTGCTGTGGGTGCGGCAATGGGCGACGCGCACAGGGTTTCGGTTCAGCCGCATGCGGGCGATTCCCGCGCCGCGGGGCGGTCGCACCCCGCCCCTTGGCACCGGCAGTGCCGCGCGGTGCGCCACATGATACGCCGCGCGGTCCGTCAGGTGTGCCAGCTCCGGGCTAGCCGAGGGTGGCGGCGATCTTCCGCAGTTCGAATTTCTGGATTTTCCCGGTCGATGTCTTGGGCAATTCCTGGAACACCACGCGTTTGGGCGTCTTGAAGCCCGCCAGCGTCTCGCGGCAATAGGCGATCAGCGCGGCCTCGTCCGGGCTGGCCCCGTCCTTGAGTTCGACAAAGGCGCAGGGCACTTCGCCCCACGTGTCATCCGGCTTGGCGACCACCGCGGCCAGCATCACGTCCGGGTGGCCCATCAGCACGCCCTCGACCTCGACGGAGGAGATGTTCTCGCCGCCTGAAATGATGATGTCCTTGGCGCGGTCGGCGATCTGAATGTAGGTGTCCGGGTGCTGGACCGCGATGTCGCCGGAATGGAAATAGCCCCCTTCGAAGGCCGCGCGGGTGGCTTCGGGGTTCTTGTAGTAGCCCTTCATCACCGCATTGCCGCGGATCATGATCTCGCCCTGGGTCTTGCCGTCCATCGGGACCTGCGCCATGTCGGCATCCATCACCGTGATATGTTCCATCATCGGCATCGCCACGCCCTGTTGCGCCTTGACCGCCGCGCGGCCGGCATTGTCCAATTCGCCCCAGTCGTCCTCGCGCCAGACGCATTCGGTAACATGGCCGTAGGTTTCGGTCAGGCCATAGACGTGGGTGACGTTGAACCCCAGCGCCTCGATCTTGGTCAGGGTGGCGGGCGCGGGCGGCGCGCCGGCGGTAAAGACCTCGACCGTGTGGTCGAACGCGCGGCGTTGGTCGGGCTTGGCGTTGACCAGCATGTTGAGCACGATGGGGGCGCCGCCGAAATGCGTCACGCCTTCGTCGGCGATGGCGTCATAGATCGCGGGGGCCGTGATGTCGCGGCAGCACACCAGCGTGCCGCCCAGCACCGGCATCAGCCATGTGTGGTTCCAGCCGTTGCAGTGAAACAGCGGCACGATGGTCAGGTACACCGGATAAAGCACCATGCGCCAGCTTATCACGGTGCCCATCGTCATCAGGTAGGCGCCGCGGTGGTGGCAGACCACGCCCTTGGGGCGCCCCGTCGTGCCGGACGTGTAATTGAGCGACAGGCTTTCCCATTCGTCCTCCGGCATGATCCAGTCGAACGCGGGATCCGCCCCGGCAAGCAGGTCTTCGTAGATGGTATGGCGGCCCGTGGCGGGAAAACCGCCGTGCGGGTCCGCGACTTCGATGATAGCGGGTTTCGGGCCGTCGATGCGGGCGACCGCGTCCTCGGCCATGTCCGTGAACTGCGGATCGACCAGCAGCACCTTGGCTGCGCCGTGTTCAAGGATATAGGCGACCGTACCGGCATCAAGCCGGGTATTGATGGTATTCAGGACGGCGCCGCAGGCCGGCACGCCGAAATGCGCTTCGGCCTGTGCGGGAAGGTTCGGAAGGATGGTGGCCACGACGTCGCCGGGGGTCACGCCAAGCTGGGCCAGACCGGAGGCCAGCCGGGTGCAGCGGTCGTGATACTGCGCATAGGTGACACGATGGTCGCCATAGACGACGGCCGTGCGCCCGGCGAACACGGTCGCGGCGCGTCGCAGATGCGACAGCGGGGTCAGGGGCACATAGTTGGCCTTGCACATCTCCAGTCCGGTTTCATCCTGCATCCAGCCCATCAGCCGTCCTCCGCTCGGGGTGTCGTCGCCGCGCGGTCGGTGTCACCTTCCGCATCGAAAGGCTAGGGCAGATGGGGGCGGAATGAAAAGAAAAACCAGCGTGCGACGGGCTTTGCTTGGCAAGGGACCCGCGCCGCGCTTTAGTGGCGCCATGATCATCAGCCCCGGCCGCCGCTATATCTTTGTCCATATCCCCAAGACTGGCGGCACATCGCTGGCGCGGGCGCTTGAAGGGCGGGCGATGAAGGATGACATCCTTGTGGGCGATACGCCCAAGGCGAGGCGGCGGCGTGGCCGGGTTCGGGGGGTCACGGCGGCGGGCCGGCTCTGGAAGCACTCCACCCTTGCCGATATCGACGGGCTGGTCAGCCCCGAGGACATGGCTGGAATGTTCTGCTTTACGCTGGTGCGCAATCCCTGGGACCGGGTGGTCAGCTATTATCACTGGCTGCGCGATCAGCGTTTCGACCACCCGGCGGTCACCCTGGCGCGGGCGCTGCCGTTCGATGGGTTCCTGCGCGATCCGCAGACGCAAGCCAGCCTGCGCGCCGCGCCCGCCGCATCCTACATGCGTGACGCGGGGGGCGTTGACCGGGCGGCGGCCTATGTCCGGATCGAGGCGTTCGCCCGAGATGCGCGTGCGCTGTTCGATCATCTGGGGTTCGACCTGACACCGGGGCGCGAAAACGCGTCGGACCGCGTGGCGGACTATCGCGGTTATTACGACCCGTCGCTGCGTCAGATCGTGGCCGAGACCTGCGCCGAAGACATCGCGCGGTTCGGGTATCGGTTCGACTGACCCCGGCGGGCGCATGTCTCAGCCGGGGATGAGGATACCGCACAGGGTTGTCGCCAAATTTGCCTAAATTCCGGTGTGTCCCCGGTCATTGTGCCCTCTGGCCGCAACAGTGCCCGATTTTCGCCCCTTTTCCGACCAAGGTGCGTCACGCGAATCGCAGAATCAGAAACAGACAGCTCAACCGCCCGCTGCCACGGGCTTGCACCATGGGGATGGACAAATGCTGATGAACTGGACCTCGAAAGTCGCCGGAATGACGCGACGGGCACCGGAAGTTTCCGCAGCGGTGGATGGCGGATTGATCGCCCAGACACACGGGCTGCTTGCGGGCACGCGGGTCGCCTCGAACCTGGGCTGGCGCGCGGTGGACAAGATCGCGGTGGGTGACGAGGTTCTGACCTTTGACAACGCGATGCAGCGCGTGGCCGAAGTGCACCGCAGCGTGATCTGGCCGCAGGCCCGCGCCACGCCCGCGCAGTTGTGGCCCGTCGTGGTGCCGCAGGGGGCGATGGGCAATCGTTGCGAGATCACGCTGCTGCCCGATCAGGGCGTCATGGTCGACTGCGATGCCGCGCAGGACATGCAGGGCGACCCGTTCGCGGTGGTTCCCGCGCAGGCCTTGGAGGGCTTGCACGGGATCCACCGCCAGCCGGTCGAGACGCCGGTGGAACTGATCACGCTTTTCTTCGAGAGCGAGGAAGTGATCTATGCCGAAGGCGGGTTGCTGGTGCATTGCCCACGGACCTTCGTGTCGCTGGACGACATGCTTGCGCCGGCGACCCCGGTCTATGACGTGCTGACCGGGCGCGATGCCGCGTTCCTGGTCGACTGTCTGGACATGGAGGCGCAAATCGTGGCCTCGGGCGGGTATCAGGCGGCGCAGGCCAACGCGGCCTGCTGAGCGCAGGAGGGCGCGCGCGGGACCCAGGAGTGCCACGCCTGCGAGGCATGATTGCCGGGTCCGGCGACCGACGCGGTGCCCCGAAAGGTCATCCGGCCCCCACGCCGGCCGAGATGGGCCGCACCGGCGGTTGGCCCGCGATCGGCTTGGCCATGTACGCAATGCGCCTTCGGCACGGCTTGACGCGTCGCCCGATTGCGTGACTTTGTGTGCAGGCCGTGGTAGCGACACAGGCACCGCAGGGTGCCGCCGCGCCGGACAGGGAGGAAGGGCAAATGGCCGATGTGTCTTCGAAGTCGACCAAGGTCACCTCGAGCCATTGGGGCGCTTTCGAGGTCGATGTCGAAAACGACCGGATTGTCGCAACCCGTCCCTTTTCCCAAGATCCCAACCCGCCGCGCATTTCCGCCATTCTGCCCGCGGCGGTGCACCACCATACCCGCGTGACCCGACCCGCCATCCGGCGCGGCTGGCTGCATGGACGCCACCGCGAGGGGCGGGGCAGCGACACATTCGTTGAACTTGGCTGGGATGAAGCGCTTGATATCGCGGCCCAGGAGATCGACCGCGTGCGCCGTGATCACGGCAACGGCGCGATTTTCGGCGGCTCCTACGGCTGGGGGTCAGCAGGGCGGTTCCACCATGCCCAAAGCCAGGTGCACAGGTTCCTCAACAGTATCGGCGGCTATGTCGCGTCATTCGGCAGCTATTCGACCGGCTGCGCGCAGTCGATCATGCCGCATGTCTTTGGCGTGAATTTCCTGTCGCTGCTCTACGAGCATCAGGACGGATGGCAGACGATTCATGACCACACCAAAACCCTGGTGATGTTCGGGGGGATAAACCCCAAGAACTCTCAGGTCAGCATGGGCGGGATCACCGAGCACGAGACGGCCAACTGGTTCGATCGCTTCGCCGCCAAGAACATGCGCTGCATCAATATCGGCCCGCAGCGCACGGATGCCCCCGGGGGATGCGAATGGCTGCCGGTGCGGCCCGGGTCCGATACCGCCCTGATGCTGGCGCTGGCGCATGTGCTGGAACACGAGGACCTGACGGATCGCACCTTTCTTGCCCGCCACACCACGGGCTTCGCGCGCTTTCGGCCCTACCTCATGGGCGAGACGGATGGCATTGCGAAAAGCCCGGAGTGGGCGGCGCCGCTTTGTGGCGTCGAGGCCGGTGCGATCCGCGATCTGGCGCGGCGAATGGCCTCGACCCGCACGCTGATCACCGTCGCGTGGTCCCTGCAACGCGCCGAACATGGCGAGCAGCCCTACTGGATGTCGGCCGTGCTTGCCGCGATGCTTGGTCAGATCGGCTGCCCCGGCGGCGGTGTCGGCTATGGCTACGGCGCGATCGGCGGTGTCGGCAAGTCGCTGATCGGCCTGCGCGGCATGACGTTTCCCCAGCTGACGAACCCGGTCGAGGCGACCATTCCGGTGGCGCGGATTGCCGACATGCTGCGCAAGCCGGGCGAAGCGTATGATTTCAACGGGCGGCGCACGCCCTATCCCGATATCCGGCTGATTTACTGGGCGGGGGGCAACCCGTTTCACCACCATCAGGATCTGAATGCCCTGCACGAGGCCTGGCAAAAGCCCGAGACCATCATCGTGAACGAACCGTGGTGGACAGCCACGGCCAAGCGCGCCGATATCGTGTTCCCGGCGACGACCCCCTTCGAGCGCGAGGACATCGGCCGGACCAACCTTGACGATTATCTGTTCCACATGCCGCGGCTGATCCCGCCGCAGGGCGAGGCGCGCGACGACTACGCGATCTTTGCCGACCTTGCAGAGCGGCTTGGCGCTGGCGAGCAATTTACCGAAGGCAAAAGCGCCGAGGCGTGGATTGCGCAGCTTTACGGCGAATACCGCGACCTGGCCGCGGACGCCGGGGTCGAGGTGCCCGATCTCGACACGCTGAAAGACCGCAACTGGATGCGCCTGCCGATCCAGGCAAAGGGTCCGAACCGCACGTTCTTTGCCCCCTTCCGCGAGGATCCGGAGGCCTTTCCACTGGGGACACCGTCGGGCCGGATCGAGATTTTCTCGGAAACGGTGGATGGCTTTGGCTATGACGATTGCCCCGGTCATCCGGTCTGGCTGCCGCCTTCGGAGTGGCTTGGGACAGCGACAGGGGCCGCGCCGCTGCACCTTGTGTCGCCGCAACCCGGCGACAAGCTTCACAGTCAGCTGGAAAGCGCCCTTGCCGATGTTGAGGGCGCGCGCCCCGAGACCCTGGTCCTTCATCCCGTGGATGCGGCGGCGCGCGGCATCGGCACCGGCGATCTGCTTCGGGTCTTCAACAGCCGTGGCGCCTGTCGGGCGCGTGCCCTGGTGTCGGATGACATAACCCCCGGCGTCGTGGCCCTGCCGACCGGCGCCTGGTTCGGCGACCCGGGAAGCAACATCGACCCGCATGGCAATCCCAATGTGCTGACCCTCGATGTCGGTACGTCGCGGCTTGGGCAGGGGTGCAGCGCGCATACGGCCCTGGTCGACGTGGCGAAGCTTGTGACGCACGCGGACTGACGGCGGACCGGTCGCGCGGGCCATGACCCGACTGCGTGTCCGACCGGTGCTCAGGCCGCCTGCCGTTGCAGCAGGTCCGCAAGGGCAGGATGCGGGAATTTTCGCGGCAGGGTGACCGCGAAGAACGGTTCGGTCAGACCCAGATCGAACGGCGCGGTTGCCAGGCTGCCGCTGGCGATTTCGTCGGCAACCACCACCGTCGGCGCGATCGCAAGGCCAGCGCCTTCTCTGGCCAGCAGCCGGACCATCGCCATATCGTCGACATTCGCCACGATGCGCGGTTCGATCCCCATGGCGGCGATCAGATTTTCGAACCCTGCGCGGATCACGCTTTCGGTCGGCAGGATCAAAGGCTCATGTTCGAGAAGCCCGGCAAGGGTGTCATGGCGCAGGTATTGCGGTTTGCCGTGAACAAGGACGGGTTGTTCGGCGATCCGCTGCGCGGCGAAACGGGCGGTCAATCCGCCATGTGGGACTTCGGTGGTCAGAACGACATCGAGCGCAAGCGCTTCGAGGTCTTCCAACAGCGTCTTGGTGTTGCCGGATCTCAGGGTGATGGTGCTGGCGCCGTCCGTCAGAAGCGGGCGCAGGAACTGCAATTGGAAGTTGCGTGACAGCGTGGACAGCGCGCCGATGCGCAGGGGCGAGCGAAGGGTGCCGCTGTGTTGCAAGGTTGCCAGCAATTCATCGCCCGCACCGAATATCCGATCCGCATGATCGAGCGCGATGCGCCCCGCTTCGGTCAGGACCAGCGTGCGCCCGACACGTTCGAACAGATCGAAGCCAAGGCGGTCTTCGAGGTGGCGGATCTGAACGGACAAGGCGGATTGCGAGACATTCAGGCGGTCGGCGGCGCGCCCCAGATGCCCTTCGATGGCAACTTCGCGAAAGTAGCGCAGGTGATGGTAATTGAGACGGGAGTTCATTCTGTTTTATAGAACGAAAAGGCATGAAAGATATATTTTTATTCTCTGATGTGGCGGCGTAGCTGTTCGGGACATATCCAAAAGGAGCCCGCCATGGATCTTGTCGTGACGATTTTCGGCACTGTGATCGAACAGTTGCAAAAACCAACTCTCGCCTTTCTGATCGCCGGATTGATGCTTGCGGCGCTTGGCAGCAAGTTCGAGGTTCCCGATCCGGTCTACAAGTTCATCGTCATCTTGCTGCTGCTGAAAGTCGGGATCGGGGCCGGCCTTTCGATCCGTGAAGCGGATCTCGCGTCGCTCATGGTGCCAGCGCTCGGTGCCGCGATTGTCGGCATCGCAATCGTTTTGCTGGGCAGTCGGACACTTGCCCGCTGGCGGGGCGTATCGCCGGTGGACGGTCTGGCCACCGCAGGTCTGTTCGGGGCGGTCTCTGCGTCGACACTGGCCGCGGGCATGGCGATACTCGACGACAGCGCAATCGCCTACGAAGGCTTTATCGGTGCGTTGTACCCCTTCATGGACATTGCGGCCCTGGTGACGGCCATCGTGATGGCCAAGGCCGGTCAAGCACGGCGCACGGCGCGGTCGGCCTATGCCTCCGGCGACGGGACTTTGGCGGCCCCCGGACAGACGAGGGCGGCCACCCTGCCATCCACCGAGGGCGACCCGATGCTGGTGCGGGGAATTCTCGTCGATACCTTCCGCAGCCCGGCCATTTCCGCCTTGCTGGCCGGTCTTGCCCTGGGGATGTTCACGCAACCCGACACGGTCTACAAAAGCTTTTACGAGCCGCTGTTCCGGGGGCTGCTGTCGATCCTGATGCTGATCATGGGCATGGAGGCGTGGACGCGGCTTTCGGAGCTTCGCAAGGTGGCGCATGCCTACATTCTCTACGGGATCACGGCGCCGATCATTCACGGCCTCATCGGGTTTGCCGTCGGACTTGTCGCACATGAACTGACCGGCTTTTCCGCAGGGGGTGTCATTCTGCTGGCGGTGATGGCCGCATCAAGCTCGGACATCTCGGGTCCTCCCACGCTGCGCGGCGCGTTGCCCGAGGCGAATTCGTCGGCTTATGTGGGGACGTCAACCGGCTTGGGCACTCCGGTCGCGATACTGAGCATACCGCTTTTTATCGCGTTGGCCGAAATGCTGATCTGAGCGATCGTTGCAGGTGGGGGCGGTCATCCGCTGGGGGGCGGCGCCACCGTCTTGTGCCAGAGCCCGGACCTTGGCGGGGCTGTTCTCCGGGTGCCTTGACCGCTGGTACGAATGAAACAGCCGCCGACGGTTCGGCGGCTGTTTCGGGGTTTTTCAGCGACTTGGTTCAAGCGGCCGCGGCAGTGTCCTTGGGGCCGAACCGGCCATAGAACGTCTGGTTCTTGTCGGCCATCTCGCGCAGCAGGGCAGGGCATTTGAACCGCTCGCCGAACTTCGCCTCAAGCTGGTCGCAGCGCTCGGCGGCGTAGGGCGCGCCGATGATGTCGAGCCAGCTGAAAGGTCCACCGGACCAGGGCGCAAAGCCCCAACCGAGGATCGCGCCGACGTCGCCTTCGCGGATATCCTCCAGCACGCCTTCCTCCAGCGCGCGCACAGCTTCGAGCACTTGGGCGAACAGCAGGCGGTGCTGGACTTCGGTCACGTCCGGTTGTTCGTCCGCCGTCTGATACTTCTGCTTCAGACCCTCCCAAAGGCCCTGACGCTTGCCCTTTTCATCGTAGCTGTAGAAGCCCGCATTGGCCTTGCGGCCCAGACGGCCCTCCGCCTCCAGCCAGAAGATCAGGTCGTCCGAGGGGCTGTCGGGATAGGCATCGCCCATGGCAGCCTTGGTCGCGCGCGCGATCTTGGCGCCAAGGTCGATCGCCGTCTCGTCGGTCAGTTGCAGCGGGCCCAGCGGCATCCCCACCAGCTTGGCCGCGTTTTCGATGAGCGCGGGTTCAACCCCTTCGGTCACCATGCGCGTGCCTTCGTTGATGTAGGGAATGATGCAGCGGTTGGCGTAGAAGAACCGCGCGTCGTTGACCACGATCGGCGTCTTGCGGATCTGGCGCACGTAATCCAGCGCCTTGGCCACGGCCCGGCCGCCGGTTTCGCGGCCCTTGATGATCTCGACCAGCAGCATCTTTTCGACGGGTGAAAAGAAGTGGATGCCGATGAACTGCTCCTGGTTCTTGCTGGCCTTGGCCAGGTCGCTGATCGGCAGGGTCGAGGTGTTGGAGGCAAAGATGCAATCCTCGGGGATCACCGCCTCGACCCTGGCCGTGATCTCGGCCTTGACCTTGGGATCCTCGAACACCGCCTCGATGATCAGGTCGCAGCCTTGCAGCGCGTCCAGATCCGGCGTCGCGGTGATGAGATTCAAAAGCGCCTCTTTCTTTTCCGGTGTCGCCTTCTTGCGGGCGATGCCCTTGTCCATGAAGTTGGCTGTATAGGCCTTGCCCCTGTCGGCGGCGGCCTGGTCGCGGTCGATCAGAACGACCTCGATCCCCGCCTGCGCCGACACCAGTGCGATGCCCGCGCCCATCAGGCCGGCGCCCAGCACGCCCAGCTTTTTCACCCGCTGATCGGGGATGCCTTCGGGGCGCACGGCGCCCTTCTCCAGCGCTTCCTTGTTCAGGAACAGCGACCGGATCATCGCGCCCGACGACGGGTTCAGCAACACGGACGTGAACCAGCGTGCCTCGATCTTCAGCGCGGTGTCGAAGGGCACGAGTGCGCCTTCGTAGACCGCGCTCAGCAGGGCCTTGGCCGCCGGATAGACGCCTTGCGTCTTGCCGTTGACCATCGCGTTGGCGCCCACGAAGGTCATGAAACCCGCCGGGTGATAGGGCGCGCCGCCGGGCATCTTGTAGCCCTTTGCATCCCACGGCTTGACCAGATCGGCGTCCTTGGCGTTCAGCACCCACTCCTTGGCGGCGGCGACCGGGTCGGCCACGACCTCGTCGATCAGGCCGGCGGATTTTGCGGCTGCGGGGGCCACCATCTTGCCTTCCAGCAGGAAGGGCGAGGCCGCCATCGCGCCCAGTTTGCGGGCAAGCCGGGTGGTGCCGCCCGCGCCGGGGAAGATACCGACCTGGATCTCCGGCAGGCCGATGCGTGCCTTGGGGTTGTCGGCCACGAAGATGCGATGCGTGGCCAGCGGCAGTTCAAGCCCGATCCCCGCGGCGGTGCCGGGCAGGGCCGATGCGATGGGCTTGCCGCCCTTCAGGGTCTTGGGGTCCATGCCGGCACGTTCGATGCGGCGCAGCAGGGCGTGCATCTTCATCGTGCCCTCGAACAGGCCCTTGGCCGGGTCGTCGCCCGCGTCTTCCTTCATCTTGGCCAGCAGGTTCAGGTCCATGCCGCCGGCAAAGGATCCGTCCTTGCCGGAGGTGATGACAACGCCCTTGACCGCGTCATCCGCCAGCGCCTGATCGACCAGGTCGCCCAGCGTCTGCAAACCCTCGAAGGACATCACGTTCATGGATTTTCCCGGCACGTCCCAGGTGATGATGGCGACGCCGTCGGCGTCTGTTTTCAGTGTGAAATCTGTCATGTCTCTGTCTCCTGACCGGGTGCTTACACGCGTTCGATGATGGTGGCCGCACCCATTCCGGATGCGATGCAAAGCGTGGCAAGACCGACTTCCTTGTCCGCGCGCTCAAGCTCGTCCAGCAGCGTGCCGATGATCATGGCCCCGGTGGCGCCCAGCGGGTGACCCATCGCGATGGAACCGCCGTTGACGTTGACGCGGCTGTCCTCGACGTCGAAGGCCTGCATGAAGCGCATGACCACGGCGGCGAAGGCCTCGTTCACCTCGAACAGGTCGATATCCTTGATGTCCATGCCGTTGTCCCTGAGGATCTTTTCGGTCACGGGCACGGGCCCGGTCAGCATGATGGTGGGGTCGGTGCCGATCTTGGCGGTGGCGCGGATGCGCGCGCGCGGCTTGAGGCCATGCGCCTCGCCGAATTCCTTGTTGCCGATCAGAACGGCGGCGGCGCCGTCGACGATGCCGCTGGAATTGCCCGCGTGGTGGATGTGGTTGATCCGCTCGAGGTGCGGATATTTCATCAGCGCGATCTTGTCGAAGCCGGGCATCTGTTCGCCCATCGCCTGAAACGCGGGGTTGAGCGACCCAAGGCTCTGCATGTCGGTCTGCGGACGCATGTATTCGTCATGGCTCAGGATCTCGAGGCCGTTCTGATCGCGGATCGTGATAACGGATTTGGCGAACCGCTTCTCGTCCCAGGCCTGCTTGGCGCGGCGCTGCGATTCCACGGCCAGCTGGTCGGCCTCGTCACGGGTAAAGCCGTATTCGGTGGCGATGATATCGGCGGAAATGCCCTGCGGCACGAAGTACTTCTCCATCGCCAGGGTCGGATCGACGGCAATTGCCGCGCCATCGCTGCCCATCGCCACGCGACCCATCATTTCGACCCCGCCCGCGATATAGGCCATGCCGGCCCCGCCGCGCACCTGGTTGGCGGCAAGGTTCACGGCCTCCATGCCCGACGCGCAGAAACGGTTGATGGCAAGGCCCGGGATCCGCTCGTCAAGGTCCGAGGCCAGCACGGCCGAGCGCGCGAGGCAGCCGCCCTGTTCCATCACCTGCGTGACGTTGCCCCAGATGACGTCCTCGACGGCATGACCCTCGAGGTTGTTGCGCTCTTTCAGGGCGTTCAGCGTCTGCGCGCTCAGGCGCAGCGATGTCACCTCGTGCAGGCTACCGTCGGTGCGGCCCTTGCCGCGCGGCGTGCGGATCGCGTCGTAGATATAAGCTTCGGTCATTGTGGTCTCCTTTAGGCGCGGTCAGCAGGGCTGCCGGGCATGAGGTCATAGGGGGCTTTCCAGCCCGGTGTGTCGCTGAGACGCGTGAGCCACGCGTCGATGTTGGGCCACGCGCTGCGGTCGAAACCGAAGGGTTCGGGGTAATAAAGGTAGCCACAGCACGAAAGGTCCGCGTTGGTGATCGCATCCCCGACGATCCAGTCGCGGCCCTCGAGGTGGTCGTTCAGAACGCCATAGGCGGCCTGCAGGCGGCCCTGGTTGAAGGTGATGACCTCCTTCGGCCGCTTGTCTTCGGGCAGGAAATTCATCAGGAACCGGGTCATGCCCGCCATGCTGGAGAGCTTGTGGTTATCCCACAGCACCCAGCGCAAGATCTCACGGCGCTCGGTCGCATCACGGCCGCCGAACTTGCCGGATTTCTCTGACACGTAGTCCTGGATGACACCGGACTGGGTGAGCCGCAGGTCGCCGTCGATCATCACGGGCGCCTCGCCCATCGGGTTGATCCGCGCGCGGTAGTCGGGGCTGCGTGTCTCGCCGCCGAAGAAATCGACCTTGACGGGTTCCCAGTCGAGGCCGGACAATTCCAACGCCAGGGCCGCCTTGTAGGCGTTTCCGCTTTCCCCAAAACAGTAAAGTCTGATCGTCATATCGAGGTAGCCCCTCCCAAGGCGTCTTTTGCATATGTCGGAGTGGGGGTTTCACACCCCCACGCCCCCGTGGAGTGTTTCTGACCCAAAGAAGAGGTGAATTTCTTCCTTGGGTAACAAATTGTTAATTTCGAAGGTGTCTGATCGGGGGTGCGGAACAGGCTGGAGAGCCGATGGCCGCACCCGAAGAAGCCCTGCCGTCCCGCCCGGTCTTGCGGTGCCGGATGGCAGGGTGGACAGCGCCCCGTCTTCTTTGGGTCCGAAATACTCCCGCCGGAGGCTTTGGTCGGGACCGGATTTCGAGAGTGTCCGCAGATCACAGGGACCTCGCAATCAGTTCTTTCATGATTTCGTTCGTGCCGCCGTAGATCCGCTGCACGCGCGCATCGGTCCACATTTCGGCAACCGCGTATTCCTGCATGAAACCGTAGCCGCCATGAAGCTGGACGCAGTCGTCCAGAACCTCGCCCTGGGTGTCGGTGAGCCAGTATTTCGCCATCGCGGCCTTTTCCACCGTCAGGCGCCCTTGGAGATGCTCTGCGATGCAGGCGTCGAGGAACGTGCGGGCGACGGTTGTGCGCGTCTGGCATTCGGCCAGTTTGAAGCGCGTGTTCTGGAATTGTGTGAGTGGCCCGCCGAACGCTTCGCGTTCCTTGCAGTAGCGGATCGTGCGCTCGACCGCGCCTTCCATCGCGCCCACGGCACCGCAACCGATGATCAGGCGTTCCTGCGGCAGTTGGTTCATCATCTGGTAGAAGCCCTGGCCCTCGGTGCCGCCGAGGATGTTTTCGGGTGCGATTTCGACGTTGTCGAAGAAAAGCTCGGAGGTATCGGCGGCGTGCAGCCCCACCTTTTCGAGGTTACGCCCCCGCGCGAAACCGGGGGCGTCGTCGGTTTCCACCGCGACCAGCGAGATGCCTTTCGACCCCAGCGCCGGGTCGGTTTTCGCCGCCACGAGGATCAGGTTGGCGTGCTGGCCGTTGCTGATGAATGTCTTTTGCCCCGACAGCCGATAGGCATTCCCGTCGCGCAGCGCGCGCGTTTTGATCGCCTGCACGTCCGATCCGGTGGAGGGTTCGGTCATCGCCAATGCGCCGACCAATTCGCCGGTCACCATCCTGGGCAGCCAGCGTTTCTTCTGCTCTTGCGTGCCGTAGGCCAGCACGTAATGCGCCACGATGCCGGAATGGATGCCCACGCCCCAGCTTGCGAGATTAGCGCGGCTCGCTTCGATCAGGATGGCGGCCTCGTGACCGAAATCGCCACCCGGTCCGCCATATTCCTCGGGGATCGAAGGGCACAGAAGCCCCAATGCGCCGGCGTCCTGCCAGCAGTCGCGGTCCATCTGGCCCTGCTTGCGCCATGCGTCGAACCGGGGCGCCCATTCGGTGCCGATAAACTGCGCGGTCATGTCGGCGAGCATGCGGTGCTCGTCGGTCATCCAGGTGGCTGTCTCGGTGCCGGTGTCTTTCATCGCGCGGCCCTCCCCCGGCCGGTGTGGTCAGCGTTTTCTGTCGTCCAGTTCGGCATTGAAGAGCCGCAGGCGGTGGCCGAAGGTCTCCTCGTTCAGGACGCTGTCGAAATTCTCGAACAGAAAGGACAGTGCCTCGCCCTCGTCCAACCCGGCCTCCTTGGCGAACTTCTTGAGCCGTCTGTAGCCGTCTTCGGTCATGGCGACAGGAAACCGGCGGGTCAGGCGAAAGCGTTTGGGCATGGGCGGAACGTTCCTCGGCGTGGGACAGGGTGGGGGATAGTACCCCCACCCGCCGGATCTTAGAAGTTCGCCGCGTCCAGCGCCATCACTGGATCGGCACCGCTCTGGATGCGCGACAGGTGAAGCGCCGTGGCCGGCAATTGGCGCGCCATGTAATAGCGGCCGGTCGCCAGCTTGGTCTCGTAGAAGGCGGTGTCGGAGGTGTCGCCGGCCAGGGCCTTCTTGGCCGCCAGACCCATCCGCGCCCACATCAGGCCAAGGCAGACATGGCCGAACATATGCATGAAGTCATACGACCCCGAGAGCGCGTTGTTTGGATTCTTCATGCCGTTTTGCATGAAGTACATGCCCGCCTGTTGCAGATCCTTGGAGGCCGCTTTGAGCGGATCGAGGAAGGCCTTGTCGAATTCGGCATCCTGACCGGCGTTGTCCTTGATGACGGTCTTCACCAGGTCGAAGAAAGCCATCACGTGCTTGCCGCCGTCCTGCGCCAGCTTGCGGCCCACTAGGTCCAGCGCCTGAACGCCGTTGGCGCCTTCGTAGATCATCGCGATGCGGGCGTCGCGGGTGTACTGCGACATGCCCCATTCCTCGATATAGCCGTGGCCGCCGTAGACCTGCTGCGCCTTGATGGTCATGTCGTAGCCCTGATCGGTCAGGAAGCCCTTGATGACGGGGGTCATCAGCGACACGAGGCCATCGGCATCCTTGTCGTCCGAGCGGTGTGCCGCGTCGATCATCGTGGCGGCCCACAGGATGAAGGCGCGCGCGCCCTCGGCAAAGGATTTCTGATCCATCAGGCTGCGCCGGATGTCGGGGTGCACGATCAGCGGATCGGCGGGGCCGTCGGGGTTCTTTGCGCCGGTGACGTCGCGCCCCTGCAGGCGGTCCTTGGCGTAGAACAGCGCGTTCTGATAGGCGATGTCGGCCTGCGCCAGACCCTGCATGCCCACACCGATGCGTGCCTCGTTCATCATGGTGAACATGGCGCGCATGCCCTTGTGCTCTTCGCCCAAAAGATAGCCGGTCGCGTCATCGTAGTTCATCACGCAGGTGGAGTTGCCGTGAATGCCCATCTTTTCTTCGATCTTGCCGCAGGCGACGCCGTTGCGTGCGCCCAGGGTGCCGTCGTCCTTGACGTGGAACTTGGGCACGATGAACAGGGACACACCCTTGATACCCTCGGGGCCGCCCTGGATCTTGGCCAGCACGAGGTGGATGATGTTGTCGGCCATGTCATGCTCGCCCGACGAGATGAAGATCTTCTGGCCGGTGATCTTGTAGCTGCCATCGTCCTGCGGAACGGCCTTGGTGCGCATCAGGCCCAGATCGGTGCCGCAATGCGGCTCGGTCAGGTTCATCGTGCCGGTCCATTCGCAGCTGACCATCTTGGGCAGATACGTGTCTTTCTGCTGCTCGGTGCCATGTGCCAGAATCGCCGAGGCCGCACCGTGGGTCAGGCCCTGGTACATCGTGAAGGCCTGGTTGGAGGCCGAGAACATCTCGCCCACGGCGGTGCCGATGACATAGGGCATGCCCTGACCGCCGTATTGTTCGGGCATGTCGAGACCCGGCCAGCCGCCTTCCTTGACCTTTTCGAAGGCTGCCTTGAACCCGGTGGGCGTGCGCACGACACCGTTCTCAAGCGTGCAGCCCTCGCGATCGCCGACGGGGTTCAGCGGGGCAAGCACTTCGGAACTGATCTTGCCCGCTTCCTCGAGGATGGCGGAGGTGAAATCAGCCTCGAGTTCATCGTAACCGGGGATCGTGCTGCCGGTGACGTTCAGAACGTCATGCAGGACGAATTGCATGTCTTTGGTGGGGGCTGTGTAGCTGGGCATCGGGCTCTCTCCCTAAGAGGTAATCAACGGTGAGGAATGGGCAGGGGCGGTGGCGCGGTTATTCCGCGGCGCTGCGCGACTGGTTCATCGAGGCGATCATCTTTTCACCCCATTTCAACTGGGACTTCAGATCGTCGATGGCCTCGTTCAGGGCGTCGCGCTGGCTTTCCATGTCGGACAGGCGGTCGCGGGCGATCTCGTAGGTGCGCGCAAGCTGGGTCTGTTGCTGGTCGCCCATGTGATACAGATCGAGAA
Source organism: Sulfitobacter sabulilitoris (assembly GCF_005887615.1). Lineage (GTDB taxonomy): Bacteria > Pseudomonadota > Alphaproteobacteria > Rhodobacterales > Rhodobacteraceae > Sulfitobacter_E > Sulfitobacter_E sabulilitoris. The sequence goes on along the minus strand of NZ_VANS01000001.1, from coordinate 1,554,985 downwards.
GCTGGCGGATTTCCTCGAGGCTGAAGCCGAAGCGCTTGCCGCGCAGGATCAGTTTCAGCCGCGCGCGGTCGCGCTTGGTGAACAGGCGTTTCTGCCCTTCGCGGATCGGGAACAGCAGTTCCTTGGCTTCGTAGAATCGCAGGGTCCGGGGGGTGACGTCATAGGCGTCGCACATCTCTCGGATCGTCAGGGTCGGTTCGGTCATGTCATGCTCTTTTTCGGATCAGGTTACCGTCCAAATGGGCGTGTGATGGACGTGATACAACATCAGTTGACGTTGACGTAAGTTGAACGTCACGTCACTTTGGCGCGTGACGTTGTGTTTTGGCAGGTCAACCGGGGCGGGAGCGAGGTTTTCACGCGACATCAGCAGTTTTTCGCCGAAATCATGCGGAAAACGGCGCAGTCTCGGGCGGTGCATGTCGCATGCCGGCGGTGCCCCGTGCACGTCAGGGGCGAATCTTGGGTCTTGGGAAAAGGTGCCCCGATCGGCCGCGGCGGATCAGACGGGCGGCCGCGTCAGCCCTTGCCCAGTTCGGAGGCGACGTTGTCGCGCAGGGCCTTCAATTCGGTGATCGCCTCGTCGAGTTGCACGCGCTGATCGGCAAGCTCTTCCAGCTGGGTGTCGGCCATCTTGACCCAGGCCTGCATCTGCGCCTCGGTGCCTTCGTTCTCGTAGATCATCAGCCATTGGCGGATGTCCTCGAGCTGGAAGCCGAATTTGCGGCCGCGCAGGATCAGCTTCATCCGGGCGCGTTCGCGCGGGCCGTAATAGCGCGACCGGCCTTCGCGGTCGGGATGCAGAAGTTCGATGTATTCGTAATAGCGCAGCGTCCGTGGCGTGACGTCGAATTCTGCACACATCTCTTTGAACGACAGACGCTTGTCTGGCATGGCACGGTACTCCCTTGCAGCAAAGCTAGGGCCAAGCCGCCGCAAGGGCAACAGGTGCCCTTGCCCTTTTGGTCCCGCTGCGATGATAAAGGGCGCTATCACAGGCAGGAACAGGACCGCATGACGGACAAGATCACACTGGCGCGGCAATTTATCGAGGCGATCCCGCACAGCCGCGCGCTGAGCATGCGGCTGGTCGAGATGGAGGGCGGCGTGGCCGTCATCGAGATGCCCTATGCCGACAACCTGGTGGGCGATCCCGAAACCGGCGTGCTGCATGGCGGCGCGGTTTCGGCGTTGATGGACACCACCTGCGGCGCGGCGGCGATGTGCCACCCCTCCAACCTGGGCGGAACCGCGACGATCGACCTGCGGATCGACTACATGCGCGCGGCCGTGCCGGGGCAGGCGATCACGACGCGCGCCGAGTGCTATCATGTCACGCGGTCGGTGGCTTTCGTGCGCGCCACCGCGACGGATGAAAGCGGCGGCACCCCGGTGGCCACCGCCAGTGGCGCCTTTACCGTCGAGGGCCGCACATGACCGCCCGCCGCACGCCCGAACCCGTTCAGGTCGTCAAGAAGCGCCGCGATGCGACCCTGCGCGCGCTGGTCGAAGGCGTTCCATACATCCGCTACCTGGGGATCCAGTTCGAACGGCGCGGGGACGAGTTGACCGGAATCCTGCCGTTCGATCAGAAACTGATCGGCAATCCGATGCTGCCGGCGATCCACGGCGGCGTGACGGCGGCGTTTCTCGAGGTGACGGCGATCATCACGCTCAGTTGGACGTATCTTTGGGAAGACATCGAATCGGGCACCATCGACACCGCCAGCCTCGAGGCCGGAGGGCTGCCGCGCCTGCCCAAGACGATCGATTTCTCGACCGATTACCTGCGCTCGGGGCTGCCGCGCGATGCCTATGCGCGGGCGCGGATCAACCGGTCGGGGCGGCGGTATGCATCGGTGCATGTCGAGGGCTGGCAGGACAACCGCACGCGGCTCTTTGCGCAAGCGACCGGTCATTTCCTGATGCCGCAGCCGCGTGACTGACAGCGCGGCGGCGGCGGCGGCGTCCTCCGTCGGGTCGGGTGCCACCGTCACCCACCGGCGGGTGTTGAAGATCGCGCTGCCCATCGTCGTGTCCAATGCGACGGTGCCGATCCTGGGCGCGGTCGATACCGGCGTGGTGGGCCAGATGGGTCTGGCCGCGCCGATCGGGGCCGTGGGGCTGGGCGCCATCATCCTGAGCGCGGTCTACTGGATTTTCGGCTTTCTGCGCATGGGCACCGTGGGGCTGGCCGCGCAGGCCGAAGGGCGCGGCGACCGGGCCGAGGTGGCGGCCCTGCTGACGCGGGTTCTGGCGATCGGGCTGGGCGCGGGGGCGGTGCTGATCGCGTTGCAGGCGGCGATCTTTGCCGGGGCCTTTGCCCTGGCGCCTGCCAGCGCGCAGGTCGAGGGGCTGGCACGCGACTACATGTCGGTGCGGATCTGGTCGGCGCCGGCGGCAATCGCGATCTATGGAATCACCGGCTGGCTGATCGCGGCAGAGCGGACGCGCGCGGTGCTGGTGCTGCAACTCTGGATAAACGGGCTGAATATCGGCCTCGACCTGTGGTTCGTGCTGGCGCTGGGCTGGGGCGTGAGCGGGGTCGCGCTGGCCACGGTGATCGCGGAATGGTCGGGACTGGCACTGGGCCTGTGGTTTTGCCGTGCCGCCTTCGCGGTGCCGGCGTGGCGCGACTGGGCGGCGGTGTTCGACATGGCGAAGCTGCGGATCATGGCGGCGGTGAATACCGACATCCTGATCCGGTCGCTTCTGCTTCAGGCGATGTTCGTGTCGTTCCTGTTCTTCGGCTCCGGGCTGGGGGATGTGACGCTGGCGGCCAATCAGGTGCTGATGCAGTTCCTGATGATCACCTCCTATGCGTTGGACGGTTTCGCATTTGCCGCAGAGGCGCTGGTCGGCCGGGCGATGGGCGCGCGGGATCGGCGCGCGCTGCGCCGTGCCGCGCTGCTGACGGGCGGTTGGGGCGCCGCGAGTTCCTTGACCCTGGCCATCGCCTTTGCCGCGTCGGGGGGCGTGATCATCGACCTGATGACCACGGCGGCGCCGGTGCGCGACGTGGCGCGGACCTATCTGCCCTACATGATGGCCGCGCCGCTGTTGGGGGTGGGGGCCTTCATGCTCGACGGGATATTCATCGGCGCCACCCGGTCGCGGGACATGCGCAACATGATGGCGGTGTCGTTCGTCGTCTACGCGGCTGCGCTGCTGGTGCTGATGCCGGTGATGGGCAATCACGGTCTCTGGCTGGCGCTGCTGGTGTCCTTTGTCGCGCGGGGCGTGACCCTTGGGCTGCGCTATCCGGCGCTGGAGCGGGCGGCGGACCGGGGCGAAGGCTGAGAGCGCTGGCTGGGGCGCTGCCCCAGACCCCGGAGTATTTTCCACCCAAAGAAGCCGGGGTCACAGAAGGTCCGCGATCGCCTCTGGCGGGCGGCCGATGGCGGCGCGGGATCCGGCGAAGGCGATGGGGCGTTCGATCAGGATGGGATGGTCGGCCATGGCCCGCAGCAGCGTCTCGTCGGGGCTTGCGGTGGATAGCCCGAGGTTTTTGAAGGTCTGTTCGCCGGTTCGCATCATGTCGATGGCCGCGACGCCCAGAGCCGTGCGGGCGGCGTCGAGTTCGGCGAGACCGGGGGTGTCCTTGAGGTAGAGGCGGATCGTGACCGGGTGGCCCGAGGCGTCGATCAGGGCGAGGGCGGCGCGGGATTTGGAGCAGCGCGGGTTGTGCCAGAGGGTGATCACGTCCAGTCGTTCCGGTGTGTGCCCACGGCTTCGGCGACGTTCGAGAAGCCGTCGCGCGCGAGCAGGGCGTCGAGGCCTTGCAGGATGTCGGCCACAAGGGACAGGCCGCCGTAGACCAGCGCGGTATAGAGTTGCACCGCAGACGCCCCGGCGCGGATCTTGGCATAGGCCTGATCGGCGGAGCCGACGCCGCCCACGCCGATGAGCGGGATGTCGGTGAGACCGGCGAGCCGGGCCAGCACGCGGGTCGAGCGGTCAAAGAGAGGCTGGCCGGAGAGGCCGCCCGCCTGGTCGCGCTGCGGGTCGTGCACCCCGTCGCGGACCAGCGTCGTGTTCGTGGCGATGATGGCGTCGACTCGGGCGTCGCGGGCCACGGTCGCGATGTCGGCGATTTCGCTGTCAGTCAGGTCGGGGGCAATCTTGAGGAAGACCGGCGTGGTGCCGCGCACCTGCATGACGCCGTCGAGAAGGGCGGCCAATGCGGCAGGACCCTGCAGGTCGCGCAATTTTTCGGTGTTGGGCGAGGAGACGTTGACGGTGGCGAAATCAACATGGTCGCGCACATGCGCCATCACGGTGGCAAAGTCGGCGGCGCGGTCGGGGCTGGTCTTGTTGGCGCCGAGGTTGAGGCCCACGGGGATGCCGGGCCGGCGGGCGGCGAGGCGCGGCGTGATCGCCTCCATCCCCTGGTTGTTGAAGCCGAAGCGGTTGATCACGGCCGCGTCAGCGGCGAGGCGAAAGAGACGCGGGCGCGGGTTGCCGGGTTGGGGCAGCGGCGTGGCCGCGCCGACCTCCAGAAATCCGAAGCCTGCGCGCGACAGGGGGCCGATGACCTCTGCGTTCTTGTCGAAACCGGCGGCGAGGCCGAGCGGGTTGGGCAGGTCGAGACCCGCAAGCGTGCTGCGCAGCCGATCGGAGGTCATGACCCCCGGCAGCGGCACGAGCCCCGCGCGCAGCCCTCTGAGCGCCAGTGCATGCGCGGTTTCGGGATCAAGTCGGCGCAGCGCCGCAAGGCCGAGCCGTTCGATCGTGCTGCTCATCCGAACCTGCCATCGGTGTCGCGCGCGGCGGAGCGGATCAGCCGCGAGGTGGCGACCGCGGCCTGCCGGTGGATCACGGCGGCGCGATACGCGGGGTGGCTGATCATTGCCAGAAAGGCATGCGCGGTGGGATAGCGGGCGATGAACATGATGTCCCATGCCTCGTCCGCCGGACCGATGAGCATGGCGTCAAAGGTTGCGCGCCAGACGATCTTGCCGCCGACCTCGGCCAGGACCGGGGCGCTGTCGCGGCCATAGTTGGCATAGGCCTGCGCCCCGGTCAGCCCCTGGTCCGCCAAGGGATGATCGCCGGGATAGGCGGCGGTGGGGTTCAGCGCCACGAGGTTGAGCATGTCGATCGGGCAATCGCGGTCCAGCGCCTTGAAGGCGTCGAACTGCGCGCGGGTGGGATCGACATGATTGATCATCCCTCGGCCTCTGCATAGCCAGCGGGGAACCGGTGCGTGCCATCCTTCAGCGGAAGCGGTTGCGCCCAGACGACATCGCCGAGCCGGAGCGCCCGGTAGAGATGCGGAAACAGCGCGTCGCCGCGCGAGACCTCCCACTTGAGGTCATCGCCGAGGCGGTCGGTGTCCACCGCAACCAGCATCAGGTCGTCGTGCCCCGCGAAATGCTTGGCGGCGGTGTCTTCGGCCTGCCCGGCGGTCGAGAAATGCACGTAGCCGTCGGCCAGATCGACGGGAGCGCCCAGGGTCTCGCCTTGGGTGCGGAGATGGGCCCATTCGTCGGCCCGGAATATTTTGTAAATGATCATGCAAAGCGTCATGCCCCGGTGGGCAGGTCGGGTCAAGACCGCGGAGGCCGCACAGGTTTTCGGCGGTGACGCCGGGGCAGGGGGGCGGACGCCGCACAGAGGCTTTGACAGGTCGCGCGGGGCCCGCCACGATGCGGTCATCACATTCCTGAGGGGACACCAGACATGAAACGATTCCTGACTGCCACGGCGGCGCTTGCCCTGACCGGTGGCATGGCCGCGGCGGATTACAGCCTGACCATTTTGCACACCAACGATTTCCACGCCCGGTTCGAGCCGATCAGCAAATACGACGGCCCCTGCTCGGCGGAGGACAACACGGCGGGCGAGTGCTTTGGCGGGTCGGCGCGTCTGGCCACGGCGATCGAGGCGGCGCGCGGGCGCACCAACAATTCGATCCTGGTGGATGGCGGCGACCAGTTTCAGGGCACGCTGTTCTATACTTATTACAAGGGCGCGCTGGCGGCCGAGATGATGAACAAGATGGGCTATGACGCGATGACCGTGGGCAACCACGAATTCGACGATGGGCCCGAGGTTCTGGCCGGCTTCATGGCGGCGGCGCATTTTCCGATCCTGATGTCGAACGCGGACGTGAGCGGCGAGCCGCTGCTGGCGGGCAAGCTGGCGAAATCCACGGTGATCGAACGGGGTGGCGAAGAGCTGGGCCTGATCGGTCTGACGCCGCAGGACACCGACGAATTGGCCAGCCCGGGCGAGAACATCGTCTTTACCGATCCGGTGGCCGCGGTGCAGGCCGAGGTCGATGTGCTGACCGGGCAGGGTGTGAACAAGATCATCGTGCTGAGCCATTCGGGCTATGCCGTCGACCAGCGTGTCGCGGCACAGACCACCGGCGTCGACGTGATCGTGGGCGGCCACTCCAACACGCTGCTAAGCAACACCAATGACCGCGCCGCGGGCCCATATCCGACGATGGTCGGCGCCACGGCCATCGTGCAGGCCTATGCCTACGGCAAGTTCCTGGGCGAGCTGAACGTGACATTCGACGACGATGGCAACGTGACCGAAGCGGTGGGTGAGCCGCTGATCATGGATGCCGCCGTGACCGAGGACGCGGGCACCGTGGAGCGGATCGCCGAGGCGGCCGTGCCACTGGACGAGATCCGCAACAAGGTCGTTGCCCAGACCGAGCAGCCCATCGGCGGCGACCGGGCGGTCTGCCGTGCGCAGGCCTGCGAGATGGGTATTCTGATTGCCGACGCCATGCTGGCGCGGGTCGCCGATCAGGGGATTCAGGTCGCGATCCAGAACGGCGGCGGCATCCGCGCGTCGATCGACGCGGGCGAAGTGACGATGGGCGAGGTGCTGACGGTTCTGCCCTTCCAGAACACGCTCAGCACGTTTCAGGTCAGCGGTGCGACGCTGGTCGAAGCGCTGGAGAACGGCGTGAGCCAGATCGAAGAGGGCGCGGGCCGCTTTCCGCAGGTCGCCGGCATGAGCTATGCCTTTGATGCGGCACAGCCCGTCGGCAGTCGGGTCAGCGACGTCATGGTGGGCGGCGCGCCCATCGACATGGCGGCGATCTACGGTGTCGTCTCCAACAACTACGTGCGCAACGGCGGCGACGGCTACGCGATGTTCAAGACGGCGGAAAACGCCTATGATTTCGGGCCGGATCTGGCGGATGTCACGGCGGAGTACCTGGCGCAGAACGCGCCCTATGCGCCCTTCGTCGATGGGCGGATCACGGTGAAGTAACCGCTTGCATCGCCGACACGTCGAAATCGACCCTCGTGCCGCTGGCGGTGCGAGGGTTTTTTCTGGTCCAACGGGCCGGCTGGCGGGCAGGGCGCGTCGCGGTCAGGCCGAGGCGCGCGGGGTGGCACTCGACCGATTGCGAATTTCGGGCAGGTGGGCTTTTCTTTTCGAGGCAGGGGCGGGATGCTGTGACCGCGCAGGCCCCGCAAGGACGGGGCGGACCGAAGGATCAGGATATGTGCGGACGGTTTGCCATCACACTGCCAAGCGATGCGATGGCGCAGCTTTTCGCGGCGCGGCCGGCCAACGATCTGCCCCACGTGCCGAATTACAACGTCTGCCCGACGAATGACATTCACGTGGTCACGGCGGGCGCGGGCGATGAGCCGCGCCTGCTGGGCGCGATGCGCTGGGGGTTCGTGCCAAGCTGGTACAAGACGCCGACCGACGGGCCGCTGCTGATCAACGCGCGCGGCGAATCCATTGCCGAAAAGCCCGCTTTTCGAAAAGCGGCGCGCGACCGGCGGGGGTTGGTGGTGGCCAGCGGGTTCTACGAATGGACGAAAACGCCCGAGGGTGAACGCCTGCCGTGGTATATCACGCGGCGGGATGGCGATCCCGTGGTGATGGCCGCAATCTGGCAGGACTGGACGGGCCCTGAGGACACGCGCCTGCGCACCTGTGCCATCGTCACCACCACCGCCAGCCAGGCCATGTCGGCCCTCCACACAAGGATGCCGGTTGTCGTGGCGCAGCCCGACTGGCCGCTGTGGCTGGGCGAGGCGGGGCATGGAGCCGCCCCGCTGATGCGGCCCGCGCCCGAAGACGCACTGACCTGGCATCGGGTCGGCACGCAGGTCAATTCAAACCGCGCATCGGGGTCGCACTTGATAGAGCCCCTTTGAGCATCGTCAAAAGCGCCGCCAGACACGGCAAGACCCCCGCAGAACCGCGGAGGCGCCATGACTGTCGAAGAGGGGCGCGGGAGCGGACGGGGCCGCCGACGCAAAGGTCAGTTGATCGGCGCGTTGCCGAAATCCAGCTTGCCTTCGATCGTCTTTGCCTCGTCGCCGAAGTAGGTCAGGGTCATATCGGCCACGACCGGGATGACGACTTCTTCGTAGGACTGCATGATCCCGGTGGTCCAGTCACCATCGGACCCCGACACGATATGCAGCGTTTCGCTGGCATTGACAAAGCGCACGGTATCGCCGGGATCGACATAGGCGATCGCCGGGAAGTACGAGGAGCCAAGAACCATCACGATATGTTCTTCGGCGTGGGCGACTGATCCGGCAAGAGTTGCTACGCCCAGAACCGTCGCAATCGCGCCTGTTTTGAAGTTGAGCAGCATTTTAACGTTCCTTAGATTCGGCCCCACCCGGAAATCACAAATCATTAACTACAATGCGATTGCGGCGGAATTGCGGCGACAGATGGGCGCGGTTCGGGCAGGGCGCGCTTCGCGGGCGGTCGTCGGGGCGGGATGCGCCCGCTTGCGCCGCAGGCGAATTGCGCTCAGTCGCTGCCATCCTGCCGGGCGGCCTGATCCGCCACCCAACCGCGAAACGACTGTAGCGGCGCGGTGTCGGGGCGATCCTCGGGCCAGACCAGGTAATAGCTGCCGATGCTTTCGCTGGCCCGTTCCGAGGCCAGCACCAATTGCCCGTCTGACAGGTAGGGGTCGGCAAAGAAGGTTGGCAGCAAGGCCACGCCCAGCCCGTGGATCGCCGCCTGCGCCATTGTCGAAAACTGGTCGAACATCATGCCCGGCGGCAGATCGTCGGTCACGCCGAGTGCCGACAGCCACCGCGCCCACCCGCGCGGTCGTGTCTCGAGGTGCAGAAGGTCAAAGCCGAGCATGTCGCTGGGATCGGTGAGCGGGCTGGCGATCAAGCCCGGCGCGCAGACCGGCACCACGATTTCCGGCATCAACGGCAGGTAGCGCACGCCGGTCCAGTCCTCGCGGCCAAAGTGGATTGCGGCGTCAAAGGCCGAAGCGCGGAAATCGAAGGGCCGCAACCGGGTCGAGAGGTTCACCGTCACCTCCGGATGCAGCCGCGCGAAATCGCGCAGCCGCGGGGCCAGCCAATGCATCCCGAACGCGGGCAGGATCGCGAGGTTCAGCGTGCCGCCTGCCGGATTCGCGCGCGCCGCGATCGAGGCCTGCGCCAATCGTTGCAGCACCTCGCGCACGGGGGTCACGTAATTCTGGCCCGCAGGCGTCAGAAACAGCCGCCGCCCCTGCCGCGTCAGCAAATCGACGCCAAGCTGCTCTTCCAGCGTCTTGAGCTGGCGGCTGATCGCGCTTTGGGTCAGCGACAGCTCGCCGGCCGCCTGCGTGGCGCTGCCAAGCCGTGCCACGGCCTCGAAGGCCAAAAGCGCATTGATGGAGGGCAGATATCGGCGTGGCGCGATCATTATGACTTTTTCTCATGGATTACAGGATAAAGCATTCATAGAAATCCGCGGCGATCTTTGCAATACTGTCGGCAACTGGCGGATCTGCCCGCCGATTTCGAAAGGATATGTCATGAATGCCGAAGCGCCGATTCTCAAAGCCAAAGACGCCCCCGACCTGGGGCAGTTCGAATGGTCCGATCCCTTCCGTCTTGCCGAGCAGTTGACCGAAGAGGAGCGGATGATTCAGGACAGCGCCCGCGCCTATGCGCAGGAAAAGCTGCAGCCGCGCGTCATCAAGGCCTATGAGAACGAAGAAACCGATGCCGGCATCTTCAAGGAGATGGGCGACATGGGGCTGTTGGGCGTCACGCTGCCCGAGGAATACGGCGGCTTGGGCGGCAACTATGTCTCCTACGGTCTGGTCGCGCGCGAAGTCGAGCGGGTGGATTCGGGTTACCGGTCGATGATGTCGGTCCAGTCGAGCCTGGTGATGTACCCGATCTATGCCTATGGGTCCGAAGCGCAGCGCAAGAAATACCTTCCCAAGCTTGCCAGCGGCGAATGGATCGGATGTTTCGGCCTGACCGAACCCGATGCGGGCTCCGACCCGGCGGGGATGAAGACCCGGGCGGTCAAGACGGCGAACGGCTACAAGATCACCGGCTCCAAGATGTGGATTTCAAACGCGCCGATCGCGGATGTCTTCGTGGTCTGGGCCAAGTCCGAGGAACACGGCGGAAAAATCCGCGGCTTCGTTCTGGAGAAGGGCATGAAGGGCCTGAGCGCGCCGAAGGTCGGTAACAAGCTGAGCCTGCGTGCGTCGATCACCGGCGAAATCGTGATGGACAACGTCGAGGTGGGCGAGGACGCGCTGCTGCCCCACGTCCAGGGCCTCAAGGGGCCGTTCGGATGTCTGAACCGCGCACGTTACGGCATCAGCTGGGGTGCTCTGGGCGCCGCCGAATTCTGCTGGCATGCCGCGCGTCAATACGGTCTGGACCGTCACCAGTTCGGCAAGCCGCTGGCGGGCACGCAACTCTTCCAGAAAAAGCTGGCCGACATGATGACCGAAATCTCGCTGGGCCTGCAAGGCAGCCTGCAGGTCGGCCGTCTGATGGACGAGGCCAAGGCGGCCCCTGAAATGGTCAGCATCGTCAAGCGCAACAATTGCGGCAAGGCGCTGGATGTGGCGCGGATGGCGCGCGACATGCACGGCGGTAACGGTATCTCCGGCGAATTCCAGGTGATCCGTCACATGATGAACCTCGAGACGGTGAACACCTACGAGGGAACCCATGACGTGCACGCCCTGATCCTGGGGCGGGCGATCACCGGCATTCAGGCGTTCTACTGATCCCTGGCGGGGCTGGGGGCTGTCTGCCCTCCGGCCTTCCCCGAAGGTGTTTCGCGCCAAATGAAACGATCGGGCGATCTGGCTTTCTTCTGGCTGAAAACAGCCCCGCCCGAGGCATGACGACTTTTGAGCCGGCGGCCGTCTGGATGACGGTGCGCCGGCTTTTTGCGTCAAAGTCGGTCCGGAGGTTTTGGGACGGGCAGGTGGGTCGCGCCGCCGCGATCAAGGCGTTGCGGTAGGGACCAAGCTCTGCCAGACATGCCGGGGCAAGCTACGGCGCTGACCGCTCACACGAAAGGATCCCCACGATGAAACTGCTCCGCTATGGCCCTCCGGGGCAAGAACGCCCCGGCCTGCTGGACGCCGATGGCGGTCTGCGTGATCTTTCGGGGCATCTGGGCGATCTGTCGGGCGCCGCGTTGCTGCCGCAGGCAATGGCGCGCATCGCCGCGTTGGACCCCGCCAGCCTGCCGCTGATCGAGGGCGATCCACGGATCGGCCCCTGCGTGGGCGGGGTCGGCAAGTACATGTGCATCGGCCTCAACTACCGCGACCACGCCGAAGAGGCGGGCATGGCGATCCCCGAGCATCCGATCCTGTTCATGAAGGCGAGCTCGGCCATCTGCGGCCCGAATGACGATGTGCTGATACCGCGCGGCGCCGACAAGGTCGACTGGGAGGTCGAGCTGGGCGTCGTGATCGGCAAGCCCGCGAAATATGTGACCGAAGCCGAGGCGATGGGCCATGTGGCGGGGTATTGCGTCTGCAATGACGTGTCCGAACGCGACCGGCAGCTGAAGCTTTCCGGCCAGTGGACCAAGGGCAAATCCTGCGACAGTTTCGGGCCGCTCGGCCCCTGGCTGGTCAGCGCGGATGCGGTCCCTGACCCGCAGGCGCTGCGTTTGACGGCGGATGTGAACGGCGAGCGGCTGCAGGACGGGACAACGGCGACGATGATCTTTACGGTGGCGCAGATCATCGCGCATCTCAGCACGCTGTTCACCCTGCACCCCGGCGACGTCATCGCGACCGGCACCCCGCCGGGCGTCGGCATGGGAATGACCCCACAGCGGTTTCTCAAGCCCGGCGACGTGATGGAAGTCGGTATCGAGGGGCTGGGCCGCCAGCGGCAGGTCGCACGCGCCGACGACTGACAGAGCCCCCCGCAGGACGTCAGTCGCGCGGGGCCGGCGCGCCCCCTTCGAAGGCATTGCCATGGGTGTAGTCGCAGGGCGCATCCTGCATCTGCAGATGCAAACCGTCGCCCGTATAGGGGTTGGCGCGCGCCAATTCCTCGTCGACCTCGATGCCAAGGCCGGGCGTCTGCGGCGGCGTGACATAGCCTTCCTCGACCCGGATCGTTCCCTTGATCAACGCGTCATGGAACGGCGTTTCGATCGTCTCGGCCATCAGCAGGTTGGGGATAGAGGCGGCGAACTGGATATTCGCGGCCCATTCGATCGGACCGGCATAAAGATGCGGCGCCATCTGCGCGTTGTAGACTTCGGCCATGGCCGCGATTTTCTTGGTCTCCCATATGCCCCCGGACCGCCCCAGCGCCGGCTGCAGGATCGTCGCCGCCCCGCTGCGCAGCACGGGGGCGAATTCGGCCTTGGTGGTCAGCCGTTCGCCGGTGGCGATCGGGATCCGGACCGCACGCGCCACCTTGGCCATCTCCTCGACGGCATCGGGCGGAATGGGCTCCTCGAACCACAGCGGCGCATAAGGCTCCAACGCCTGGCCAAGCCGGATCGCGCCCGCGCTCGAAAACTGGCCATGCGTGCCAAACAACAGGTCCGCCCGGTCGCCGACCGCCGCGCGGATCGCCTTGCAAAAGGCAACGGATTGCGAAATGTCGCGCATCCCCGGCATATGCCCCCCGCGCATCGTGTAGGGGCCCGCCGGATCGAACTTCACCGCCGTATACCCCCGCGCGACGCAGTCCGCCGCCGCCTGCGCCGCCATCTCGGGTGAGGTCCAGAACTGCGCCGGATCATGCGCCGGCAGCGGATAAAGATACGTATAGGCCCGCACGCGGTCGTTCATCCGCCCCCCCAAAAGGGCATGCACAGGGCGCTCGCGCGCCTTGCCGAGGATATCCCAACAGGCGATCTCCAACCCCGAAAACGCGCCGATCACCGTCAGATCGGGGCGTTGGGTGAAACCGCTCGAATAGGCGCGGCGAAACATCAATTCGATATTCTCGGGGTTTTCGCCCTGCATGTGCCGCGCGAACACGTCCTCGATCACCGCCGTCATCGCCCGCGGTCCGACGGATGCGGCATAACATTCGCCCCAACCGACGATCCCGGTATCGGTCGTGACCTTGACCAGCATCCAGTATCTGCCGCCCCATCCCGGTGCCGGGGGCGCCGTGACGATCACATCGAGGTCCATCAGCTTCATGGCGCTGCTCCTGTCTTCTTTGGGTCAGAAATACTCCGGGGGTGCGGGGGCTGGCCCCCGCGGTGCTCACCGGTCGAACACGATCACGTTGCGCCGCGCGGCACCGCCCTTGGTGTCGGCGATCGCCTCGTTGATCTGCCCAAGGCTCCACCGCCCCGAAATCAGCTCATCGAGCTTCAGCCGCCCCTGGCTATAGAGATCCACCATCCACGGGATATCGCGCTGAATGACCACGTCGCCCATCTTCGATCCGACCATGCCCTGGCCCACTGCGGCCAGAACCACGGGCTCGTAGCTTGCCATCGCACCGGAATGCGGCATGCCGACCATGATCACCTTGCCGCCCCTGCCAAGATATCGGGGCGCCTGCTCATAGGCCGCAATCGCGCCCACGGTGACGATCACCGCATCCGCTCCGCGCCCGCCCAGGGCCTTCATCGCCGCGCGCCAGGGCTTCTGGTGCGTGGCCAGAACGCCGTGGGTCGCGCCGAACTCGCGGGCGACCTCCAGCTTGTCCTCGCTCATGTCCACGGCCACGATGCGGCGCGCGCCGGCGATCCGCGCGCCCTGGATCGCGTTCAGTCCGACACCGCCTGCGCCGATCACGACCACGTCCTGCCCCGCCCTGAGCTTGGCCGCGTTGACCACCGCCCCCACTCCGGTGATCACGCCGCAGGCGATCAGGCTGGCGGATGCCTTGGGAATGTCGGCGCTGATCCTGACCACCTGGCTTTGGTCCACCACGACCTTTTCTGCAAAGGCACCCGACGCCATCGCCTGATGCAGCTTGCCGCCATCGGCCGTCTTGATCGGTCCGGCGTCGCCATCATAGGGCGTTTCGCACTGCGTCGGCTGGCCGCCCGCGCAGGAGGGGCAACTGCCGCAGGTGCGGATCAGGGTGACGACGACGCTGTCGCCCTGCGCCAGTCCGCGCACACCTGCGCCCACGGCGGTCACGATGCCCGCCGCCTCGTGGCCATAGACCGCCGGCAGCGACCCGCCCCAGGCGCCCTCGGCATACGAGATGTCCGAATGACAGATCGCCACGGCGTCCAGCGTCACTTCGACCTCGCCCATTTCCGGCGCGCGGATCCGGATCTCCTCGATCACCAGCGGATCGCCGAAGGCATGGCATACGGCGGCTTTGATTGTCTGCATCGGGGTGTCTTTCGGTGGCCGCGCGGGGGCGGATCAGGCATTGCGTTTCCGCCGCAGCGTGGCCCGAAAGCGGGCCGCGTTGCAAGGGCCAAGGCGACGCGAACGCGCCCGGCTACGACAGGTCGGGCGCGGTGGCCAGGCGCGGCCCGCGCGCGATGAAAACGCCCAGCCCAAGGGCGATCAGCACCGCGGACAGCAAGAACGGCATTCCGGGCAGATACAGCGGCGCACCGGGCGCCGTGAACGCGGCGAAGACCCCCGTCATGACAAGCGGCGACACGATCATGGCCAGCGCCGCGACCGACGTCAGCGCGCCCTGCAGTTCGCCCTGCTGATCGGCGGCGACGCTGCGCGACATGATGCCCTGCAACGCCGGGGTGATCACCGCGGCAAAGGCGGCCAGCGGGGTCAGGATCAACGCCAGCGTTCCGCTGGTCACGAAGCCCAGCGCCAGAAACGCCGCGATGTCAAAGAGATGCCCGTAGATCACCGTGCCCCGTTCGCCCAACAGGCGCAGCACCTGCCGGATCAGCCCGCCCTGCACGACCGCCATCATGATCCCGAACAGCGCAAGGCTCAGCCCGATGGTCGACGGGCCCCAGCCGAACCGCGCCTGCCCGAAGAAGGACCACACCGCCGGATAGACCATGAACGCCACCTGGTAGAGGAAATAGACCGCCAGCAACGCGCCGATCCCCGGCAATCGGTTCAACTGCCGGACCACGCCCAGCGGGTTCGCGCGCCTCAGCGAAAACGGGCGGCGGACCGCCTGACCGAGCGTTTCGCTGAGGACGAAATAGCCGAAGATCACGTTCAGCGCGGCCAGCGCGGCGGCGGCGTAAAAGGGGGCGCGGGTGCCGTATTCGGCCAGCAGACCGCCAACCAGCGGACCCAGCACGAAGCCGATGCCGAAGGCCGCGCCGATCAGGCCGAAATTCGCGGCGCGGTCCTTTTGCTGCGAAATATCCGCCATGTAGGCATTGGCGGTCGATCCGGTGGCCGCCGTGATGCCGCCCACCACGCGCCCCGCCAGCAGCAGCCAGATGCTGCCCGCCACGGCCATGACGAGGTAATCCGCCGCCATCACCAAAAGCGAGATCAGCAGCACGGGCCGCCGTCCGAAGCGGTCGGACAGCCCGCCGATCACGGGGCCGAACAGGAATTGCATCACCGCGAAGGTGGTGGACAGCACACCCCCCCACAGCGCCGCGGTGGACAGATCGCCGCCCTGCACCTCGCGGATGAGGTCGGGCATGACAGGGATGATCAGGCCGATGCCCATGCTGTCGATCATCACCGTCAGCAGGATGAAGACGACCGCCGGGCGCAGCGTCATTCAGATCGCCTTGATGCGCGCCACGAAGGCGCGGGCATCGGCGGGCGCCGTTCCCAGTTGATGGCGCGCATCGAACAGCGTCGCGGGCAGATCGGCATAGGCGGCATGCGCCAGCGCGGGCAGGGGTGTTTGCGTCGCCACCGCCTTTTGGCACAGGGCCTTGGCCGCGGCCTGCGCCTGCGGGCGAGGCATCATCTCGGCGAGCGCAAAGCTCAGCGCCTCGGCGTGGATCAGGCCAAGACCGCTGTCGAGGTTGGCCGCCATCCGGTGCGTGTCGGGCGACAGGCCTGCCGCCGCCGCGCGGGCCTGTTGCAGGCCGGTCGCGGTGGCAAGGCAGATCTGCGGCAGAAGCGCCCATTCGGTGAACCACGCGGCTGCATCGCGCTGGTGTTGATGCGTGGCCGCGGTTTGCAGGCCCGCGCGCAGGGCTGCCGTCTGATTGGCCAGCGACACCAGAACCGACGGGCCCACAGGGTTCTGTTTCTGCGGCATGGTCGAGGACGCGCCCGCCGCCCCGAGACCGACTTCGCCGCAGTCGCTGGAACTGAGCGAAATGAGGGTGCTGCCCATCGCACCCAGCGTCGCGGTGATCCGGGCCATCCAATCGGCGATCCGCAGCACCGGCCCGCGGTCGGTGTGCCAGCCGCGTCCCGGATCGCCAAGCCCCAGGGCCTCGGCCAGGCCCTTGCGGGTCGCCGCGGCCTGCGGCCCCAGCGCCGACGCCGTGCCCGCCGCCCCCGACAGCGACACCCAGAGCGCGCCGTGCCGCAGGGCGTCGAGCGCGTCCACTGCATCCGCAAGCGGCATCCCCCACGTGGCGATCACCGCGCCCCAGCTTGTCGGCGTGGCATGCTGGCCATAGGTGCGCGCGGGCATCGGCGTTTCGGCATGGGCGTCGGCCTGATCGGCAAGGGTGCCCAGCAGGGCGCGCAGGTCCGCCTCGGCCAGCGCCAGGCACTGGCGCAGGCGCAGCATCAGGGCCGTATCCATCACGTCCTGGCTGGTGGCGCCCCAATGCACGAACTGCGCATGCTCGGGCGCCTGCATCTCATGCCGGAAGGCCGCGACGATGCCCGGCACGGGCACCCCGTTTTCACCCGCGGCCCGCGCCACGGCACCCGGATCGATCTGGATTTCGAGGCTGGCGCGGTGGATCGCGGCGGCGCTGAGATCGGGGATCACGCCAAGGCTGCCCTGCACCTTTGCCAGCGCCCCTTCGACCAGCAGCATGGCGCGCAACGCCGCGCTGTCGGAAAACAGGCGCCCGGCCTCTCCGGTCGGGAAAAGCTGCGCGTAAAGCGGACTGTCGAACGGGCTGGCGGCCATCTGTGTCCTCGCTCAGGTCTGTAGGATCTGGTCGATCCGCGCGGCAAGCCCCACGGGATCGGCGAAAAAGGGAGAATGCCCCGTCGCCATCTCGGTCACGGTGCCGTCGGGCCAGTCCTCGGTCATCGTCACCTGAAATTCCGGCGGAATCGTCTGATCGTGGAGACAGCGGATATAATCGCGCCGCAGGCTGCGCGACCGGTCCGTCACGTCAAGGGGGGTGTTGTTGGGCGCCACCGCCTGCGCGCAAAGATGCGCATTGGCATAGTCCACCGTGCCCGGCGGACAATCCTGGTAGAACACCTCGCCGGTCATGGCCGGATCGATGGTAAAGCTGCGCCGGTCCGGGGCCATCCGCAGAGCGGGCAGCAGCGGTTGGCGCGGGGCCATCATGCGCATGTCCGACAGGGTCTTGCCCGACATCGGGACATAGGCGCACAGGTAGATCAGCCGCGACATTTGCTCGGGCGCGCGTTCGGCGGCGGCGGTGATGACGTAGCCGCCCATCGAGTGCCCCAGCACGACCGTCCGGGGGGTGGAGGCCGCGACCACGGCATCGGCATAGGCGTCGAGCGTGACCTCGTTGACCGGCGTCGGGTCGTCGCCGTGGCCGGGCAGGTCAATGGCGCGCGCGCTGTGGCCAAGGGCCTGCAGGGCCGGGATCGTATCGCGCCAGCACCATGCGCCATGCGCCGATCCGTGGATCAGAAGGATGTCAGCCATGTCCGACCTCGCGAAGGAATTTCGTCAGCACCTCGGCATAGTCTTCGGGCTGTTCGACACAGGGCAGGTGGCCCGCCTTTCGAATGAGGTGAAACTGGCTGCCGGGAATGAGGTCCACGGTTTCGCGCACCAGATCGGGCGGCGTCGACCCGTCCTGCGCCCCTGCGATGCCCAGCGTGGGCAGGCGCAGGCCGCTCGTGGGCGTATAGAAATCGGTGCCCGAGATTGCGGCGGAGCAGCCCATGTACCCCTGGTCCTCCTGCCGCACCAGCATGTTGCGCCACAGTTCAAGCTCGGGCGTGGCGCGGAATTCGCTGGAAAACCATCGCTCCATCACCGCGTCTGCCAGTGCCTCTATCCCGCCCTTGGCCACATCGGCGATCCGGTCATCCCACATGGCGGGCGTGCCGATCTTTGCGCCGGTGTTCGACAGAACCATGGCACGCACCAGGTCCAGCCGCTTGACCGCGAGGCCCTGTGCGATCATGCCGCCGATCGACAGGCCGACGAACACGCAATCCCTGACGCCAAGGTGATCGAGCAGGCGCTCGGTGTCGGTGATCAGCGCGCCCATCGTGTAGGGGCTGGGTGGGCAGGTGGACAACCCGTGCCCGCGCTTGTCAAAGCGGATATATTTGTAGCCCGGCGGCAGCAGCGGCAGGATCGGATCCCACAGCCGCATATCGGTGCCCAGCGAATTGGCAAAGACCACGGGCGCGCCATCGTCCGGCCCGTCGATCCGGTAGTGAAGGCGCACGTCGCCCACGTCGGCCAGTTTCATATGTTTTCTCCCTTGGTGCATCCCGCGCGCGGGTCAGGCGCCGAAGCGGCGCAGCGCATCGATAAAGACATCGGCATCGACGTTGCCGCCTGAAATGGTCACGATCACATCGGTTCCTTCGATCTGGTCGGCACGATAGAGGGCGGCGGCCAGCGCCACGGCGCCGCCCGGTTCGGCCACGACCTTGAGCCGCGTAAAGGCCTGCGCCATCGCCTCAAGCGCCTCGTCGTCGCTGACCGCGAGGCCGGGACCCGCCAGCCGCTTGAGAATGGGAAAGGTGATGTCGCCCGGTTGCGGCGTGATGATCGCATCGCAGATGGAGCCGGTCAGCGCCGCGTTCCGCTCGATCCGGCCACTGCGCAGCGACCGCGCCACATCGTCGAAGCCCTGCGGTTCCGCCGTGCGCAGGCGCAGGCCCGGCGCCTCGGCCTCGAGCGCAAGGCCGATGCCGCCGGACAGCCCCCCGCCGCCACAGCAGACGATCACATCGGCCTGCGTCACGCCGGCCGATGCCGCCTGCGCCGCGATTTCCAGCCCGGTGGTGCCTTGCCCGGCGATCACCCGCGGGTCGTCGTAGGGCTTGATCAGGGTCAGGCCCCGCTCTGCCGCCATGGCGGCGCCGATGGCGTCGCGGTCCTCGGTCGCGCGATCGTACAGCACGACCTCAGCACCCAGCGCGCGGGTGTTTTCGATCTTCAGGCGGGGCGCGTCGCGCGGCATGATGATGACGGCAGGCACCTGGTGCTGGCGGGCGGCCATCGCCACGCCCTGCGCGTGATTGCCGCTGGAGAAGGCAATCACGCCTTTGGCGCGCGTGGCGGGATCCAGCCCGGACACCACCGCCCACGCGCCGCGAAACTTGAAACTGCCCGTATGTTGCAGGCATTCGGCCTTGACCCAGACCCGGCGGCCCGCGATCTCGTCCAGAAAGGGCGAGGACAGCAGCGGCGTGCGACGGGCATGCCGGTCAAGCCGTTTGGCGGCGGCGCGGATCATGTCGATGGTGACGGGTGTCTGGGCGGCGGTGTTCATGTCATGGCCTCGATCCATTTGTGCAGGGCGGCGATGGCCTCCGGTTCATCCAGAAACGGCACATGGCCGCGGCCCGGCACCTCGGCCACGATCATGTCGGGGCGGCGGCGGCGCATTTCGGCCAGGGTCTTGGGTGACAGAAGGTTGGAATTGGCGCCGCGGATGCAGGCCAGCGGCAGCCCCTGCAAGGCGTCGAAAAACGGCCAGAGGTCAGGCGCGGTGTCGCCCGCCGCGACCGCATCGCGCAGTTTGGGGTCATAGGTGATCTGCAATCCGCCGTCGGTCTGCGTGTAATGGGTTCGGGCCTCTTCCAGCCAGCGGCTTGCGGGCACGTTCTCGAACCCGATCATGACATGCGCAAGCGCCTTCGCAAGTTCGGCATGGGTCCTGGCCGCGGGGTTGCGCCCCAGGTAGGTCATGATGACGGCGATGCCCGCGGGGTCGATCACGGGCCCCACGTCATTGAGCGCCACGCCAAGCAACCTGTCCCGCGCCGCCATCGCCAGCCCCATCGCGTTGAGCCCGCCGCGCGAGGTGCCGAGGACCGCGACCTTCTCAAGCTCCAGATGCGCCAGCAGTTCCAGCACATCGCGAATTTCGACCGGCAGGGTGTAATTGCGCCACTCGGGATCGCGGTCGGACTGGCCGCGGCCGCGGTAATCCATGCGGATCAGCCGGTGATCCGCCAGATGCGGCGCGACGTAGTCGAAATCGCGGGCGGTGCGCGTCAGACCCGCCAGGCACAGGATGGGCAGGCCGGTGCCGTCGTCCTCGTAATGCAGCGAGAGCCCGTCAGAGGTGGTGAACCGCGCCATCAGATCCCCGCCAGCGCGGGGATGCCACCCAGATCCGCCAGCGTATGCGCCGGTGTCCAGGGCAGGCGGTCCACCGGGTCGCCCGCCCGGTTGACCCAGGCGGTTTGAAACCCGTACCCGGTGGCGCATCCCGCATCCCAGCCGTTGGAGGACACGAACAGCACCTCGTCCGTGGCGCAGCCAAAGCGCTGGCCCACAAGGTCGTACACCCGTGCATCGGGTTTGAACACGCCGACACTCTCTACCGACAGGCTGTCGTCGAGCACGTCGCCGATGCCCGCGGAATCGACGGCACCCGCCAGCATTTCCGGCGATCCGTTGGACAGGATCGCGGTGTTCAACCCCGCCTCTTTCAGCGCGGCGAGCATCATCGGCACCTCCGGATAGGCCTCGAGCTCCCAATAGAGCGCGAGCAGGCGTTCGCGCAGCGCGTCGTCGCCCGCCAGGTCCGTCTTTTCCAGCGCCCAGTCGAGCCCTTCCTGCGTGACGGTCCAGAAATCGGTGTGCGCCTGCGCCACGGCCCGCAGCCAGGTGTATTGCAACTGCTTGAGACGCCAGTGATCGGCCAGTGCGGGCCACCGCTCGGCCAGCTTTTCGAACCCCGGCTCCGCCGCGGCCTGCCGCGCGGCGGCGGCGACATCGAACAGGGTGCCGTAGGCGTCGAAGATGCAGGTTGTGATGGGCATGGGAAATGGTCCTTGGCGCTGAATTTTCGTCGATCCGGGTCAGAGTGTCACGGGTCCGCGCCGTGGAAAAGGGCGAAAACCCGCCGCTGCGGGGTTTACTCTGCGCCCAAGGATGCCCACATAGGGCGTATCTCAGGAGCACCCGCGCAGATACGCGGCCTCCCGCACCCTTTTCCCTTACATGATTGGAGATTCAGATGACCCAGGTCAAATCGGGCGACACCGTACAAATTCACTATACCGGCACATTGCTGGACGGCACCACCTTCGACAGTTCCCAGGGCCGCGACCCGCTTGAGTTCACCGTGGGTTCGGGCCAGATCATTCCCGGTCTGGATACGGCGCTGCCCGGCATGGAAGTCGGCGACAAGAAAACGGTTCAGGTTCCCTCGGACGAGGCCTATGGCCCGCTGAACCCCGAGATGCGCCAGGCGGTTCCGCGCGAAGGCATCCCCGCCGAGATCCCGCTGGACATCGGCACGCAGTTGCAGATGCAGACCCCCGATGGCCAGGCGATGCCGGTGACGGTGGTCGAGGTGGACGAGGCGACCGTGACGCTGGACGCCAATCACCCGCTGGCGGGCAAGGACCTGAAGTTCGACATCGAACTGGTCAAGGTCGCCTGAACGGGGCCAGACACGCGGCACCGCGTTCGGCGGTCATGCGGATGGAGCAAGACAGAAGGCGGTCCCTCGGGGGGCCGCCTTTTTCATGTCGGATCAATCGATGGCGATGGCGCCCGCGCGGCGCACCTGAACCGCGGAGGGCGGCAGGCCATTTCCCAGTGATGCGGTCTGGTCGGCCGCGGCCATGACCGCATCGCCCGCAGGCTCGCGTTCAGCCGCCGCGGTCCGGCCCTCGAGCAGAGGCTGCAATGTCTCAAGCCCGCGTTTCAACTCGACCGCGATCTGCGGTTCGGTCCAGAGGGCGGCAGAGACCGTCAGGGCGCAGACCGGCACCATCAGGCGCGCGGCCCATCTGGCACGGCGCGCGCGGGCGCGGTAACGGAGTTGGCGGCGGGCGGGGGCGTCTGTGAAATCCATGATCCGATGGAGCCATGGAAATATGGCACCCTTAGGACCGTCGGCGATTTTAATAATTCGATTTCCAGTCAATTCCCATTGGGTTCCGGCGCGCGGCGGGCGGGCATTGTGACGGGAACTTGGCGATCGCGCCGTGCGCGGCGGTCAGCTCCACAGGAAAAGATCGGCCGCCAGTTCCAGGCAGTCCCCGCAGATCCCGTGGCTCAGCACCACATCGGCGCTGCCGCCTGCGGCCTCGAAGGCGTCCGCCTCTACCCACTTTCCGCCGGTCGCGTCGCCGCGCACGCGCTGGCACCAGCTGCACATGGTCATCGGCGGCAGCAGTGCGCCGCTTTCGCGTGTCAGCTTGCGCAGCCGCTTGAACTGGAACATGCCCACCGGGCGACGTTTGAGTTCGTAGATCTCGACGGTGTGAAAGATGAACCCCGAGCAGGCCGCGCCGCAGAACATCGGCCGCAGGAACTGGCGCATGGTGCGCCTGACATCCGGTGCATCGCAGCGAAACGGCAACACCCACGACAGGCTCGGGTCAGTGGACAGGCGCTCCAGCGTGTCGTGCAGATGGTCCTGGACCTGCGCGCCCGCGACAAAGTCGAAAAGGCTTTGGCCCAGCACCGCGTCGGATGTGAGTTCGGGCGCGTCGTTGCGCGCGGCAAAGCGMTTCCAGTTCGCGGCGCCGATATCCACGATGATGCCGTCACGGTCGGTGGTGAACGCCAATCCGGGCAGGGACGCCAGGTTTGGCTTGTCACGCATGACCGCCGCCGTTGAATTTTGTCAGAAATCGCATGAGTATCACTCCCGCTTGCGCGCAGTCTGGCTGCATTCGCCGGCGGGGTGTTGATCTTGATCAAGTTTTGGGTGGGGTCGTGCCCGCCCGATCAGCGGCCCCGCCTTGCGATGCTACAGGTTTTCGGCCTGCGGCATTCCAAGGATGTGGAACCCGCCATCGACGCGGATGATCTCGCCCGTGGTGCAGGCGCCGGCGTCGGATGCCAGATAGACCGCCGTGCCGCCGACTGCCTCAAGCGTGGCGTTGGCGCGCAGGGGTGCGTTCATGTCGGTGTGCTTGTAGGTGCGGCGCGCACCGCCGATGGCCGCCCCCGCCAGTGTCTTCATCGGACCCGGAGAGATGGCGTTGACGCGGATGCCCTCGGGGCCCAGATCGTTGGCCAGATAGCGCGTGGCGCTTTCCAGGGCCGCTTTGGCCACGCCCATGACGTTGTAGTTGGGCACGACGCGGTTGCTGCCCTGGTAGGTGAGCGTGAGCAGGGTGCCGCCGTTCTCGACCATCAGGGGATGCGCGCGGCGCGCCACCTCGATGAAGGAATAGGCGCTGATATCCATCGAATTCTTGAAATTGGCGCGGCTGGTGTTGAGAAACCGCCCCGTCAGTTCGGATTTGTCGGAAAAGGCGATGGCATGCACCACGAAATCGATCGTGGGCCAGCGCGCGCCCAACTGCCCGAAGGCGGCATCGAGCGAGGCATCGTCGGTCACATCGACGTCCACCATGAAATCCGACCCGATCGAGGCCGCCAGCGGCTCGAGGCGTTTGCCGAAGGCTTCGCCCTGGTAGGTAAAGGCCAGTTCGGCGCCCGCCCCGGCCATCGCCCTGGCAATGCCCCATGCGATGGAGCGGTCGTTCGCGACCCCCATGATCAGGCCGCGTTTTCCCTTGAGCAGATCAGACATAATGATTTCTTATCCCAGAAATTTCGAAAGGATCATCGACCCGTTGGTGCCGCCGAAGCCGAAGCTGTTGGTCATCACGCTGTCAAGACCGGCATTGTCCACCCGCTCAAGCGCGATTTCGGAGGGATCGAGCCTGGGGTCCAGGTTTTGCACGTTGATCGACCGGGCGATGAAATCATGCTCGAGCATCAAGAGGCTGAAGATCGCCTCGAGCGCGCCGGCGGCGCCCTGGGCGTGGCCGGTCATCGACTTGGTCGAACTGACGGGCGGCGTGTTGCCTTGCCCGAAGACGCGGCGCACGGCTTCGATCTCGCCCACGTCGCCGACGGGGGTGGAGGTGCCATGCGCGTTGATGTACCCGACCTTGCGCCCCTCGGGCAGGGTGCCCAGTGCCAGACGCATCGCGCGCTCGCCGCCTTCGCCCGACGGGGCCACCATGTCGTGGCCGTCGCTGGTCGCGGCATAGCCGGTGACTTCGGCATAGATCTTTGCGCCGCGCGCTTTCGCGTGCTCCAGCTCCTCGAGCACCAACATGCCGCCGCCGCCCGAGATCACGAACCCGTCGCGGTCCGCGTCAAAGGCGCGGCTCGCGGTTTCGGGGGCGTCGTTGTACTTGCTGCTCATCGCGCCCATGGCGTCGAACAGGCACGACAGGGTCCAGTCCAGTTCTTCGCCGCCACCGGCGAACATCACGTCCTGCTTGCCCATCATGATCTGTTCGGCCGCGTTGCCGATGCAATGCAGCGACGTGGAGCAGGCCGAGGTGATGGAATAGTTGATGCCCTTGATCTTGTAGGCCGTCGACAGGTTCGCGCTGACCGTGGAGGACATGCATTTCGGCACCGAAAACGGCCCGATCCGCTTGGTCGCGCCGGTGTCCTTTACCACGTTGTGCGCGGTGAACATCGCGCTGGTCGATGGCCCGCCGGAGCCGGCCACGAGCCCGGTGCGCGGGTTGGAGATGACATCTTCGTCAAGGCCCGCGTCGGCGATCGCCTGACCCATCGCGATATGCGCATAGGCCGCACCAGGGCCCATGAAGCGCAGCGTGCGCTTGTCCACATGCTCGGCCACGTCGATCTTGAGGGTGCCGGCGATCCGGCTGCGAAAGCCGTGCTCGGCCATCTCGGGGCTGGCCACGATCCCGCAGGTGCCCGCCTTGAGCGAGGCCAGAACCTCCTCGACGTTGTTTCCGATGGATGAGACGATGCCCATCCCTGTCACGACCACACGGCGCATGGCGCACTCCTTTGTTCCGGCAAATTGGCGCGCCGGCTTAGTTTTCCGACAGCGCGACTTTCATGTCGGTGACCTGATAGATGGTTTCGCCATCCGCTTCCACCCGTCCGTTGGCGACACCCATCGTCAGGCGGCGGGTCTGGATCGCCTTGGTGAAATCGACATGATAGGTCAGCATCTTGCGGTCGGGGCGCACCATGCCGGTCAGCTTGACCTCGCCCACGCCCAGTGCGTAGCCACGCCCCTGCCATCCGCGCCAGCCAAGATTGAAACCGGTCAGTTGCCACAGCCCGTCGAGGCCCAGGCAGCCGGGCATGATCGGATTGCCGGGAAAGTGGCATTCAAAGAACCACAGGTCGGGGGTGATATCGAATTCCGCGACCACGTGGCCCTTGCCGTGCGGGCCGCCGTCGCCGGAGATGTCGGTGATCCGGTCCATCATCAGCATCGGCGGTTCGGGCAGTTGCGCGTTGCCGGGGCCAAACAACTCCCCACGGGCGCATTTCAATAGGTCGTCCTTGTCAAAGCTCGTGGGGTAATCGGCCATCGGTGCGCACGTCTCCTGCTCGGTGTCGCTTGAATATTTCACCCGGTCTAGCACCGCCTTGGACGATCCTGCAAGAGTGCCGCGTCGTGCGCCACGACCCGGCGCACGCGGGCAGGCCCCGCCGGGGATCGGGCGCGGGGGATGCGTCGGCGCCGGACGGTCCTGCGGCCGTCACCGGATTTTCATTTGAAAACTCCCGCCAAGACGCCTTATATAGTGCGCAAGGTTCAAAGGGGCTGCTATCGTGCGCACGCAACATGACATCGGGACAGACTGGCTCGCGCAGGCGGGGCTGCGGCCCACGCGGCAACGGGTGACGCTTGCCACCTTGCTGGTGGGCGACGGCCAGAACCGCCATGTCACCGCCGAAAGCCTTTTCGACGCGGCCAAGGCGCAGGGCGAGGCGGTGTCGCTGGCCACGGTCTACAACACGCTGCGCGCGTTCTGCGAGGCGGGCCTGATGCAGGAAGTCACGGTGGACGGCTCCAAGAGCTATTTCGACACCAATACGCACGACCACCCGCATTTCTTCTGGGAAGACGACGGTCGCCTGACCGATGCGCCTTCGGACCAGCTTGTGATTTCGCAACTGCCCGATGCCCCGGACGGCGCGCAGATCGCGTCGGTCGATGTGGTGATCCGCCTGCGCCGCCGCTCCTGATCCCTGTCCGACGCCCTGACGGCGGCGGCCCGAACCGGACATTGCGCCCATGCCGCACCCCCTGATCACCCAACGCCATATCGATGACTTCGCCCGTGACGGTGCAGTCCTGGTCAAGGGGCTGTTCGCCGATCACGTCGACAGCCTGCGCGACGGGGTGGCGCAGAACATGGCGTCGCCCGGCCCCTATGCGGCCGAAAACCTCGAGCCGGGCGCGGCGGGGCGGTTTTTTGACGATTACTGCAACTGGCAGCGCATCCCCGCGTTCGAACAGGCGATCCGCACCAGCCCGGCGGCCGAGGTGGCCGCCGATCTCATGCAAAGCGAGACGACGCAGCTGTTCCACGATCACGTATTGGTCAAGGAACCGGGCACCGCCAAGCCGACGCCCTGGCATCAGGACGGCCCCTATTATTTCGTCGAGGGGCGACAGACCGTCAGCTTCTGGTCGCCGCTCGACCCGGTGACGGACGCATCGCTGCGCTGCGTGGCGGGTTCTCACCTCTGGCCGCGCCCCGTGCTGCCGACCCGCTGGCTGTCGCAGACCAGCTTCTATCCCGAGACGGACGCCTATATTCCCGTGCCGGACCCCGACGCGGAAGGCCTGCGCGTGCTGGAATGGGCGATGCAGCCGGGCGATGCGGTGGCCTTTCACTTTGCGGTGCTGCATGGCGCGCGGGGCAATGCCACCGCGGCGCGGCGGCGCGCGTTTTCGGTCCGCATGGTGGGGGATGATGCGCGGTATACCCGGCGGCCCGGCCCCACATCGCCGCCCTTTCCGGGGCATGACATGGTGCAGGGCCAGCGGCTGCGCGATGACTGGTTTCCGACCATCTATCGCCGCGATACCGCTGATCCGGTGCGGTAGCCGCGGGTTTCTTATGGCTCAAACCATCTGAAGCCGACCGCCGCCGCGGCTGCCGGTCGCCGCTCAGCCGGTCAGAACCACTGGCCCGGCTCCATCAGGCCCAGATCCAGCAACTGCCGCGAATGCCATTCGAACGGCGCGGAATTGTGCCATTTGAACGTCTCGATGTCGTAGGTGCTGCCGGGATTGCGCTTGAGCGCCTTGGCAGTGCGGAACGAACAGACCGCCGCGGTGATGTTGTGGTGCCAGGGGCAGGCGTAGGTGTTGTATTCCTCGTCGTTGAACGTGTGGTCGGCACGCAGCCTCAGCCCCGGTTTGGCCCGGAACAGCGCGATGCGGTCGATCTTGCGCCGGGCGCTTGGCACGTGTTCCTCGAACCGCCAGCGCAGCCCGCCGAAAAAGTCGAGCTGCCGTTCCTTGGGGTGGTTGTGGTTGGCCGGATCGCTGCGCGCCAGCGCGTAATACCCCGATCGGTCCAGATGCGCATGATCGAGCGAAACCGCGTCGGGAAATCGCCCGAGATCCTCGGCATACAGATCGACCACATAGGTCAGCACCGCATCGCGCCGCTCTTCGGTCTGAAAGGCCAGCATTTCGCCCACCGACCGGGTCTCGCAAAACGGGTAGAACAGGTATTCGGCGTTGAAGCCGTAATACATCCAGACCGGTGGGGCGACCGCAATGATCCGGTTGAGCGCGTCTTCGACAGCGCCCTCGGTGCTGATGTCATGGTCGATGCGCGACACGGTTTCCGTCAGATCGCGCGGCAGGTCGAACATGGGCGGCATCAGGGCGATCACGCTGGCAAAGCCCGCCTGCTGGTGGTGGCGCAGGGTGGTGTCGATCTCCACGTCATCCTCGACCATCACGATGGCGACCGGCCCCTTGGCAAGTGCCGCTTTGCCGTCTTTCAGGAATTGGCTTAAGCTGGAATAGCGCATGGAACCTCGACTGCGGGACTGTGTGGCAGAATCGGTTAAATCACTGTGCATTGCAAGCCTGCGCTGCGACTGCTAGTGACCCGGCCATTCGCACATTCTTACCGGAGCCGCCCCATGTCCGCGCCGAAAAAGCTGTTTATCAAGACCTACGGCTGCCAGATGAACGTCTACGACAGCGAACGCATGGCCGAAACGCTGGGCGCGCAGGGGTATGTGGCGACGGACCGGGCCGACGATGCGGACATGATCCTGCTCAACACCTGCCACATCCGGGAAAAGGCCGCCGAAAAAGTCTATTCCGAACTCGGTCGTCTCAAGCCGCTGAAGGCCGCCAATCCCGATCTCAAGATCGGCGTGGCGGGCTGCGTGGCGCAGGCGGAGGGCGCGGAAATCATGCGCCGCCAGCCGGCCGTCGATCTGGTGGTCGGTCCGCAATCCTATCACCGTCTTGGCCAAATGGAGGCCGAGGTCCGCGCGGGGCGCAGCGCGCTCGACACCGATTTCCCGGCGGAGGACAAGTTCGACCACCTTGCCGCCCGCCCCAAGGCCGCGCGCGCGCCCGCCGCGTTCCTGACGGTGCAGGAAGGCTGCGACAAGTTCTGCGCCTTTTGCGTGGTGCCCTACACCCGCGGCGCCGAGGTCAGCCGCCCGGTGAACCGTATCCTGGACGAGGCAAGGGACCTGGTGGAGCGTGGCGTGCGCGAGATCACCCTGCTGGGCCAGAACGTCAATGCCTACCATGGCGAAGGGCCGGCAGGGCGGGATTATTCGCTTGCCGCGCTGATCTGGGCGCTGGCCGAGATCGACGGGCTGGAGCGGATCCGCTTTACCACCAGCCACCCCAACGACATGACCGACGATCTGCTGGAGGCGCATGCCAACTGCGCCAAGCTGATGCCATACCTGCACCTGCCGGTGCAGTCGGGCAGCGATTACATCCTCAAACGGATGAACCGCAGCCACACCGCCGAAAGCTATTTGCGGGTGATCGACCGCATCCGCGCCGCGCGCCCCGATATCGTCTTGTCGGGCGACTTCATCGTCGGCTTCCCCGAAGAGACGGAAGCGCATTTCCAGGCCACGCTGGACCTGATCGAAGAGGTGAAATACGGCTATGCCTATTCGTTCAAATATTCGACGCGCCCCGGTACCCCCGCCGCCGAGCGCGGCCAGATCGACCCCGCCGCCGCGGACGACCGCCTGCAGCGCATCCAGGCCCTGATCACCCGGCACCAGCAGCAGATCCAGACCGACATGGTCGGTTGCGAGGTGCGTGTGCTGGTGGAAAAACCCGGCCGCCTGCCGGGGCAGATGGTCGGAAAATCCGAGTATCTGCACGCCGTGCACATCGATGGCGGGCAGGCCAAGGTGGGTGATATCGTCCCCGTCAGAATCGTGCAGGCCAAGGCAAATTCGCTCGCCGGTCGCCCGATCTGACCCTGTGCGACGCGCCGCCATTGCCTTGTGATTGTGGATAATGCGCCTCTCCATTGGGGAGTGGTGCCAAATTAGACACAATATGTGGTTTAATCATCTTCACAGCGCCATAAATATTACATAGTCTTTCCACATTCCGCGAGGCGTGGCCGCTCTGTTCGCCATGGCCGTTTTTTCATGAGGAACAAGAGTGAGGGACAAGGCTGTGGGATCTTCCATCATCAAGGCAATGCGCGGGTGCGCCGCACTGGCGATTGCCGCGGCCGTGGCGCTGCACGGCGCCCAGGCGCAGGCACAGACCAAATCGCAGCAGGGCCGCGACAAGGGCCAGTACATCCCGACGATCTGGGTCGATCCCGACGGATGCGAACATTGGGTCATGGATGATGGCGCCGAGGGATACATGACCCCGCACACCACCCGTCAGGGGATCCCGGTGTGCCGGCGTGGCGATGTGTGCGGCGTGATGAACACCGACCAGTATTTCGCGACCGACAGCTACCGCATCCACAAACCCGGCCAGGAAGCCCTGCGCAAGTTCTTCCAGGACGCCAACGCCACCGCCTATATCATCACCGGCCACACCGATAGCCGGGCGTCCGACGCCTACAACATGCGCCTGTCGCTGAACCGGGCCAATTCGGTGGCGCGCGTGGCCAAAGCGGCCGGCGCGCGTATTTCCGATGTGCGCGGCTACGGCGAACGGCTGCCCGCGGCGCCCAATAACAGCGTTGCCGGGATGGCCAAGAACCGTCGCGTCGAAATCATCTGCATCCGCTAAGGGGACAAGACAGTGACATCATTCAAACTCATACTGGTCCTCTCTGCCGCCACTGGCCTATCGGCCTGCGGTGATTACGAAGCCGGTTTCGGCAACGGCTATCCGGCTGACAAGACGGTCGACCGCGGCGTCGATGGCAAGGACCTGAGCCAGCTCAAGGCCGGTATCTGGGTCGATCCCAACGGCTGCGATCACTGGATCATCGACGATGGCGTCGAAGGATATCTGTCCGCGCGGCTCGACAAATATGGCAAACCGGTCTGTTCGGGCGTGGCCGCACCGACGCAGACAGTGGGCGATTTCAAGGCCGGATCAAGCATCCGCGATCCCAACTGATCCCATAGGGGGCATCGTAAAGATTTTGGCCGGGGCGCAATCGCATCCCGGCCTTTTTCGGTCTGCCCCACCTCGACGGGGCCGCGATCCTCTCGGGCCTTGCGCGATGTCCAATGTGCGCGCCGCGCGGCCAGCGGGGGCGGCACCGGCACCGGGACACCCGGCGCGCGCAGATCGGCCTCGGTCATCTGCATCGACGCCTGCGCCGCGATGCCTTGGCCTGCCGCAGCGCCGCTGCCCGCCGATGCGGCAGGTTGCCGCAACGCACCACGGCTTTTTTGATCCAAAGCGGCGAAATACG
Organism: Sulfitobacter sabulilitoris; assembly: GCF_005887615.1. Classification (GTDB taxonomy): domain Bacteria; phylum Pseudomonadota; class Alphaproteobacteria; order Rhodobacterales; family Rhodobacteraceae; genus Sulfitobacter_E; species Sulfitobacter_E sabulilitoris. The sequence goes on along the minus strand of NZ_VANS01000001.1, from coordinate 1,523,877 downwards.
TCCGCGCGCGCTTGCGCATGGTGCCCGAAGTTGGCACCCTCACAGCGACTCTTACCCGCAAGGAGCAGGTATTGCCTTCCAGCATCTCAACTCCGCCTCCTCCCGTGCGCGACATACCCCGTGGCACGGTCGAGTTTCCCGACAACCGCCTTCTCATCGATCTTTGTGGCCCCTACGACGCGCATCTTGCCGCGATTGAAACCGCGCTCGACGTGCAGATCGTGCGCCGGGGCAACCAGCTTTCCGTGATGGGCGCCGCCGAGGCGCAGACCGACGCGCTGCGGGTCCTGCACGCGCTTTACGCCCGCCTCGAAGGGGGGCGCAGCGTGGAGCCTGCGGATGTGGATCGCGAATTGCGCATGGGCCCGTTCGAGGACCCCGTGGATGTCGAGAACGGCGACCAGCTGGAAATGCCGATGGGCGCGCGGATCGAAATCCAGACCCGCAAGAAACGGGTGGAACCGCGCACCGAGGCGCAAAAGACCTATGTCCAGTCCCTGTTCGACAACGAACTGGCGTTCGGCATCGGCCCCGCGGGCACCGGCAAGACCTATCTCGCCGTGGCCGTGGGCGTGTCGATGTTCATCGGCGGCCACGTGGACAAGATCATCCTCAGCCGTCCGGCCGTGGAGGCGGGCGAACGCCTCGGCTTTCTGCCCGGCGACATGAAGGACAAGGTCGATCCCTACATGCAGCCGCTCTATGACGCGCTGAACGACTTTCTGCCGGGCAAGCAGCTGGCCAAGCTGGTCGAGGAGAAAAAGATCGAAATCGCCCCGCTTGCCTTCATGCGGGGGCGCACGCTCAGCAATGCCTTTGTGGTGCTGGACGAGGCGCAGAACGCCACCTCGATGCAGATGAAGATGTTCCTCACCCGTCTGGGCGAGGGGTCGCGCATGGTCATCACCGGAGACCGCACCCAGATCGACCTGCCGCGCGGTGTCCCGTCGGGCCTCGCTGACGCCGAGCGTCTGCTCAAGACGATCCCCAAGATCAGCTTCAACTATTTCACCTCCAAGGACGTGGTGCGCCACCCGCTCGTCGCCGCCATCATCGAAGCCTACGAGGCCGATACCGGTCTGGTCTGATGGTGCCCTTCATGCTTCTCGTGTTTCCAAATATCCCGGGGGTGTGGGGGCTGGCCCCCACGCAGGCCTGACATGGGCCCCGTCGATCTGGTCTGCGAGGATCCCCGCTGGCAGGCGCTGGACCTCGATGCGCTGGCACAGGCCGCCGCCACCGCGACCCTTGAACATCAGGGGATCGACCCCGGCGCCGTCGAAATCGCGCTCCTGGCCTGCGACGATGCGCGCATCGCCGTTCTGAACGCCGAGTTCCGCGACAAGCCCACCGCCACGAATGTACTGAGCTGGCCCGCCGAGGAGCTGGCCGCCGACGAACCGGGGCGGCGGCCGGACCCGCCCGCGCCCGATCCGGGCGGCGCCTTTGAGCTGGGCGATATCGCCATCGCCTATGACACCTGCGCCGCCGAAGCGCAGGCCGCGGGCAAGCCGGTATCGGCCCATGTGACCCACCTCATCGTGCACGGTATCCTGCACCTGTTGGGCTACGATCATGTTCGTGACCCGGATGCCACGCTGATGGAGCGCATCGAGACTGAAATACTTGGCAAATTGGGTCTTGATGACCCATATAGGGTTGGATAGGCGAAGACCGCCGTAATTGCCCTGGACAGGACCACATGCCCGACACCGACGGATCGTCTGACGCAGCGCTTGGCGCGCAGTCGGATGTTGACCCTTCTACCGACGATGAACCCACTGGAAAATCTGGCAGTTTTCTGTCGCGCGTGATCGGCGCGCTCAGCCCTTACGAGGGCGAAACCGAGGACGCGCCGGAGCCGCAGGCACCCGAACGCCCCACCACGCACGGCATGATCAACCTGCGCCGGATGCGGGTCGATGACGTGGCCATCCCCAAGGCCGAAATCGTCGCCGTGCCGGTCACCTCGACCCTCGATGAACTGGTCGCGGTGTTCAAGGAAAGCGGGATGACGCGCCTGCCGGTCTACGACGGCACGCTCGATACGCCCGTTGGGCTCGCGCATCTCAAGGATCTGGCGCTGACCCACGGCTTCAACGGCGACGCGACCGGTTTCGATCTGCGCGCCATGCTGCGTCCGCTGCTGTTCGTGCCGCCGTCGATGACCATCGGCGTGCTGCTGACCAAGATGCAGGCCGAACGCCGCCACATGGCGCTGGTGATCGACGAGTACGGCGGCGTGGACGGGCTGGTGACCATCGAGGACCTGATCGAACAGGTCATCGGGCAGATCGAGGACGAACACGATGTCGACGAGGGTCTCAACTGGACCGAGGAAAAGCCCGGCTGCTACCTCGCGCTGGCCAAGACGCCGCTGGAGGAATTCGAGGCCGAAATCGGCAAGTCCCTGACCGACCACGACGAAGTGGACGAGGAAGAGATCGACACGCTGGGCGGTCTGGTGTTCATGCTGTCGGGCCGTGTGCCCGCGCGCGGCGAGGTCGTGATCCACCCCGACGGCATCGAATTCGAGGTGATCGACGCCGATCCGCGCCGGATCAAGCGGTTGCGCGTGCGCGTCGGCGGCGCCGGGTGAGCACGCTGGAGCCACGGCGCCTGCCCAAGGTCTGGGGCTGGTTCCCGAAGCTCCCGATCTGGAGCCAGCTTTTGGTGGCCGCGGCCCTTGGGGCCGTGGGCGCGTTGGGGCAGGAGCCCCATAATTTCGCGCTGGTGCTGCCCCTGGTCATGGTGATGGCCTTCGTGATGCTGCGCCGCCAGACCCACGCGGGGCGCGCGGCGCTGACCGGCTGGGCGCTCGGGGCGGGTTATTTTGCGGTGTCGCTCCTCTGGATTGTCGAGCCGTTCCAGATCGATGCCGCGCGCTATGGCTGGATGGCCCCCTTTGCGCTGGCGCTGCTGGCGGGGGGGCTGGCGTTGTTTTGGGGGCTGGCGTTCTGGGCCGCGCGGCGGCTGTCGCGGCGGGCGTTTCCGCTGGTGCTGACCTGGACGGCGGCCGAGCTGTTGCGCGCCTATCTCTTCACCGGGTTTCCCTGGGCCTCCCCGCCGCAGGTGCTTGTGTCGGCGCTGGCGGGACAAAGCCTCGCATGGGTGGGTCCGCATGGTGCGATGTTGTGGATGTGCCTGATGGCCTGGGCCCTGTCCTACCCGGCCGTGTATCGCGGCGGCACGGCCCTGCGCCTGGGCCAGACGCTCTTGCTGATCGCGACGGTGACGCTGGTGATGTTGCCCCCTGCGCGCGCGCCCTCGGCGCTGACGGAGACATGGGTCCGCCTGATCCAGCCCAACGCGCCGCAAAAGGAAAAATGGCAACCCGACAAGATCCGGATGTTCTATGAACGCCAGCTTGCGCTGACGGCGGCGCCGCCCGCGCCCGCCGCCCGCGCGCCCGACCTGGTGGTCTGGTCCGAAACCGCGATCCCGTGGCTGTTGGAGGCGGCGCCCCCCGCGCTGGAACAGATCGCCGAGGCCGCGGGCGGGACACCGGTGATCCTTGGCGTGCAACGGCGCGAGGCGGGCACGCTTTACAATTCGCTGGTGCTGCTGGACGGGCAGGGCGGCGTCGCACAGACCTATGACAAGCACCATATCGTCCCTTTCGGCGAATACCTGCCCTTCGGCAATTTGCTGGGCCGCTTCGGCCTGCGCGGTCTGGCGGCGGCGGATGGCAACGGCTACGGGCGCGGCCCGGGCGCGCGGCTTCTGGACCTGGGGGCACTGGGCACCGCGCTGCCGCTGATCTGCTACGAAGCGGTCTTTGCGCATGATGTGAATGCCGCGCCGTCGCGACCGGGGATGCTGATCCAGATCACCAACGATGCCTGGTTCGGGCAGACCTCCGGCCCGCAGCAGCACCTTGCGCAGGCGCGGATGCGCGCGATCGAGCAGGGGCTGCCGATGATGCGCGCGGCCAACACCGGCATATCCGCGATGATCGACCCGCGTGGCCGCATCGTCCAAAGCCTTGCGCTGGGGCAGGCGGGCTATGTCGATGCGGCGCTGCCCGCGGCGTTGCCGCCGACGCTCTACAGCCGCACCGGCGATACGCCGCTGGTGATTTTCCTGACCATCGTGCTCTCCGCCGCAGCCCTGCGGGCAGGCCGCAACCGGCGCAGGCGCACGATACGGCCCCCCCGCCGCAGGGCCGCGGGCAAAGGTCGAAAACGCCGCAGCAGTTTATGATTGACGCTGCACTGGCGGCCACGTAAGCCCTCGTAATCGTGTCACAACGGCTTCCTGACGTGGCACTTGATCTTTTTACTGGAGCACGACATGTCCCGCAAAAACTATATCTTCACCTCGGAATCCGTTTCCGAAGGGCATCCCGACAAGGTCTGTGACCGGATTTCGGATGCGGTGCTCGACGCATTCCTGACCGAAGAGCCCGAGGCGCGAGTCGCCTGCGAGACATTCGCCACCACAAATCGCGTGGTGATCGGCGGCGAAGTGGGGCTGTCGGACAAGGCCAAGCTGACCGAGTACATGGCCCGCATCGACGGCATCGCGCGCGCCTGCATCAAGGACATCGGGTACGAGCAGGACAAGTTCCACCATGCGACCTGCGAGGTCACCAACCTGCTGCACGAGCAGTCCGCCCATATCGCCCAGGGCGTCGATGCCAAGGGCAACAAGGACGAAGGCGCCGGCGACCAGGGGATCATGTTCGGCTTTGCCACAACCGAGACGCCCGAGCTGATGCCGGCCCCGATCCATTATTCCCACGCGATCCTGCGGCGTCTGGCCGAGGCCCGCAAGGACGGCAGCGAACCCACCCTGCGCCCCGATGCCAAAAGCCAGCTTTCGGTGCGCTATGTCGATGGCAAGCCGGTCGGCGTCAGCTCAATCGTGCTGTCCACCCAGCACGCGCATGCGCATCAGACCAGCGCCGATATCCGCGACATCGTGGAACCCTACATCCGCGAGGTGCTGCCCGAGGGATGGATCGACGCCGATACCGTGTGGCACGTCAATCCGACCGGAACCTTCGTGATCGGCGGGCCGGATGGCGATGCGGGCCTGACGGGCCGCAAGATCATCGTGGATACCTATGGCGGCGCCGCGCCGCATGGCGGCGGCGCATTCTCGGGCAAGGACCCGACCAAGGTGGACCGCTCGGCGGCCTATGTCGCGCGCTATCTGGCCAAGAATGTCGTGGCGGCGGGCATGGCCGACAAATGCACCATCCAGCTCAGCTATGCCATCGGGGTCAGCCAACCCCTGTCGATCTACTGCGATACCTACGGCACGGGGGATGGCGACATACACGACAGCGCCATCGAAAAGGCCATCCGCAAGATCATGGATCTGACCCCCCGCGGCATTCGCGAACATCTGCAACTCAACAAGCCGATCTACACGCGCACGGCGGCCTATGGGCATTTCGGCCGCGCGCCAGAGGCCGATGGCGGATTTTCGTGGGAGCGGACCGATCTGGCCGAAAGGCTGAAGGCGGCGATCTAGGCGCCCGCAGGCGTACCATTGCTGCACGGGAGGCGCGCCTTGCGCACGATCGCGGCCGTCACAGACGGCGGCGGTCACGCTCCGGGCCCAGATGCGACGGAGTCCGGCCATGGGTGTGAGCGCGATTGACCCGTCCGGGCCTTGCGCCCTGTCCGGTGCCGTGGACGAAAAAGCGCCCGTTCCTGAACTCGTCGCAAGGTTCGGGCGGGTCTCATCCGCGCCGCCGACGCGGTCGGACCATTCCCTTACGGCACGTCAAAGGTGGATGGAACGCCTGCCCAACGTCGCTGCCTTGCGGATACCACGGGGGGCGGGACCGGCCAGGGCGCGGCTTTGGTCGCGACCTCTTTCACAGATCCTTGACCAGCCGCAGCGCATCGTAGATTGCCGCATGGGTGTTGCGTGGCGACACGGCGTCGCCGATGCGGAACACTTGAAACCCGTCGCCGGCGTGCGGCTGGGGACGTCCCGCGATCAACGCATCGTAATCGACCGCGCCGCCGTTTCCGGACAAGGGTCTGAGCGCATGATACAGGTCGTCCAGAGGGCGGGTGCCGTAGTTCACCACGATCTGATCGTAGCTTTGTTGCCAGCGCCGGTCGCCGTAGTCGGTGCCGATGGTCGCGCGCAGGCGGTTGCCGTCGCGCGCGACGTCGAGCAGACGACGGGCGACGGTAAAGGTCACGTCGCGGGCCTGGAGCGCCGTCATGTAGGGCGTCACGTTCATCCCCATGATGTCCGTGGCCACGGTCCGGTCGGGGGTCATCACCTCGACCTCCGCGCCCGCCTCTGCCGCGACTTCGGCGGCCTGCAACCCCGGCGTGTCGCCGCTTTCGTCATAGACCAGGACCCGCCCGGCCGCTTTGACATCGCCCGAGATCAGATCCCAGGTGCTGAGGATATGCGCGGCCTCGGCGCGGGTTTCGAACAGGGTGAGGTTGGGCAGCCCGCCGGTGGCGACGATCACCACGTCGGGGGCCTCGTTCAGCACGTCGTCGGCTTCGGCATAGGTGTTGAAGCGGAATACCACGTCGCGTGCGGCGCATTGGGCCATGCGCCAGTCGATGATGCCGATCATCTCGCGGCGGCGGGGGCTGCGCGCGGTCAGGCGGATCTGGCCGCCGGGGTCGCCCGCGGCCTCGAACACGGTCACGTGGTGGCCGCGTTCTGCCGCGACGCGGGCCGCTTCCAGCCCGCCGGGGCCTGCGCCGACGATGACGATCCGGCGCTTTGCCGCGGCGGGCGATATGTCGTGTGACATGGTCAGTTCCCGGCCCGTTGCCGCATTGTGGATACACAGCGCCTCGCCGCCCTGGTAGATCCGGTCCAGACAGTAGGTCGCGCCGACGCAGGGGCGGATGTCGTGTTCGCGCCCGGTCATGATCTTTTGCACGATCTGCGGGTCGGCGATATGGGCGCGTGTCATGCCCACCAGATCCAGCAGCCCCGCCTGCACCGCGTGCCGCGCGGTGGCCACATCGGGAATGCGCGCGGCGTGGAATGTGGGCAGGCCCACCTCGGCCCGCACGCGGCCCGCGAAATCCAGGTGCGGCGCGCTGCGCATCCCTTGCAGCGGAATGACCTTGGTCAGGGCCGCGTCAGTATGGATGCGCCCGCGGATGACGTTCAGGAAATCGACATGCCCGGTGGCTTTCAGCGCATGGGCTATGGCCAGTCCTTCGTCGGCGTCGATGCCGCCGGGCGCGTCCTCGTCCGCGATGAAGCGCAGGCCGACGATGAAATCGGGGCCGACGCGGGCGCGGATGGCCTCCAGCACCTCGAGCGCAAAGCGCAGGCGAGTGTCACGGCTCTGCGCGCCATAGGCGCCCTCCAGCCGGTTGGTGAGCGGCGACCAGAACTGGTCCATCAGGTGCCCGTAGGCTTCAAGCTCGATCCCGTCCATGCCGCCCGCCTGCATCCGTTCGGCGGCGTCGGCGTAATCCGAAGTGATCCGCGCGATGTCCCAGGCCTCGATCAGCTTGGGAAAGGCGCGATGCGCGGGTTCGCGGTCGGGGCCGGGCGACACCGATGGCAGCCAGTCGCCCTTGTCCCAGCCGGTGCGGCGGCCCAGGTGCGTCAGTTGGATCATCACCGCGCAGCCATGCGCATGGCAGGCGTCGGTCAGCCGCCGGATCCACGGCACGACCTCGTCGCGGTAGGCGAGGATATTGTTGAACGCCGCCGGGCTGTCGCGCGACACCACAGCCGATCCGGCGGTCATCGTCAGGCCCACACCCCCGCGCGCGCGCGCTTCGTGATAGGCGCGGTAGCGGTCGGTGGGCATCCCGTCTTCGGGATAGGCCGGTTCATGCGCGGTGGTCATGATCCGGTTCTTCAGCGTCAGGTGCTTCAACCGGTAGGGCTGCAACAGCGGATCGTTGGACATGGGCGCGGCTCCGGGGCTGTGGACGGGACGATCGCCGCCCACTGTGCCACGAATGCGAGACCGCGCAAGCCGCGTTGGCAGCGATGCCGGTGATCAGTTGCCGACCGGCAGGCTCGCCTCGACCACCAGCCCCTCGGGGCGCCAATCGAAGGACAGGGTGCCGCCCGCCGCCGCGACCAGCGCCTGAACGATCTGCGATCCGCTGGCGCGTTCGGGCACCTTGACCTCGGGGCCGTCGGTTTCGCGCCAATGGCAGATCAGCGTCCGGTCGTTCGCCGTTTCGGACAGCGACCAGTGAAAGGCGACATGCCCGGTCTCGACGCTCAATGCGCCGTGCTTGACCGCATTTGTCGCAAGTTCGTGCATCAGCAGCGTCACCGGAGAGGTCAACCCGCCGGGCAGCAGGAAATTCGGGCCCAAGAGCTCGAACTGCGCCTGGCCGAGCGGGGCATAGGCGGTCAGGATCGAACTGGCCAGCGTTGAGACCTCGATGCTGTTGTTCATCGATTCGCCGAATGTGCTGAAATGTGCATCGCTCAGCGCATGCAGGCGGGCGTTGATCTTGTGGCCCATATCGACCGGGTCGCGTTCGGACCGTGCGGTCATCTTGACCGTGACCGACATGACATTCACGATATTGCGCAGGCGGTGCAGCAATTCGTCATTCGCGAGCTTCCTTGCGGTCTTTTGACGCTCGTGTTCGGCCGTGATGTCGAGTTGCGATCCGAAGTAAAAGGCGATCTTTCCGTCATCGTCCATGATCGGCCCGATCTGGAGGGCGTTCACGAACGGGGTGCCGTCCTTGCGGTAGTTCAGGATTTCGACGGTCGCGACCTCCTGCTTTTCGATGATCCGCCGGATGTTGTCGATGCTGTCCGTGGTGGTGGCGTCACCCTGCAGAAACCGGCAGTTGCGCCCCAGGATTTCATCCAGCGGGTAGCCGGTCAATTCGCAGAAGGCCGAGTTGGCGTATATGATCGGATTGTCGGGCAGGGTGGGATCGGTAAAACACAGCGGCAGGCGCGTGTGACGCAATGCCTGCGCCATCGCCAGATCCTCGCGGTTGTTCCAGCTTTCTCGGCCGCCTTCGACGTTCACGCTGATCTCCTTGGAATGCGCACAAAATCACTCGTGCTCCGCCTGGGGGGTGAACCTGTCGGAGCACGAGCGACACTTAAGTTACCAGACTGCCCCGCGAGTTCAACAGAGCGCGCGCTACGTCATGCGCTGTAGCCAATGCGCGTCAGATGCATGGGGTGCGGCGGTTTTGCCTCGGGCTGCGGCGCGGCGGTGCACCGCCCCCGTTGCGCCCCGCGCGCGGCCCGGCTAAACCGCGCGCCATGACACATCCAACCCGCCCCCGCCGCAACTTCTATGGCCGCCTCAAGGGCAAATCGCTCAAGCCGTCGCAGAAGGGCTACATCGACGAAGACCTCGACGCGCTGTCGCCCGGCGCCGTGGCTTGGGATGCAAACCCGGAACGCACACCGCTGGACCTGAAGACGCTGTTCGACGGCAAGCCGGTGTGGCTGGAAATCGGCTTTGGCGGTGGCGAGCACATGGTGCATCAGGCCGCCACCAACCCGCAGGTCGGCATCATCGGGTGCGAACCCTATATCAACGGCGTTGCCATGCTGTTGGGCAAGATCCGACGCGCAGGCGTGGACAACCTTGCCGTTCACCCCGGCGACGTGCGCGACATGTTCGACGTTCTGCCGGATGGATCGATCGACCGGGCGTTCCTGCTGTATCCCGATCCCTGGCCAAAGGCGCGCCACCACCGCCGCCGGTTCGTCACGCCCGAACACCTTGAGCCGCTGGGGCGGGTGCTCAGGCCGGGGGCGATGTTCCGCGTGGCCACCGACATCGAGGATTACGTGCGCCAGACGCTCGAGCAGGTGCCGCGGCACGGGTTCGAGTGGCTGGCCGAAGGGCCCGATGACTGGCGCACGCCTTGGGATGACTGGATTTCGACCCGCTACGAGCAGAAGGCGCTGCGCGAGGGACGGACTCCGCACTACCTGACCTTTCGCAAAACGTGATCCGGCGCCGCCGTGCGATGGACGCCGCCCCCCCGGCTGGTCTAAGACGGTGCCGAAGCAGTCAGACGAGTAGTTCGATATGTCCAGCCACGGCGCCCCGATCCCGATGACCTCCAGTGCCTGCGGCCCCCTTGCGGGCCGCGCGGAGGTGCCGGGCGACAAATCCATTTCACATCGCGCGCTGATCCTGGGTGCGCTCTGCGTCGGCGAGACGACGATCAGCGGCCTGCTGGAAGGGCAGGACGTGCTGGATACGGCAAAGGCCATGCGCGCGTTCGGTGCCGAAGTGACCGACCTTGGCGGCGGTAACTGGTCGGTGCAGGGCGTTGGTGTGGGCGGGTTTGCCGAACCTGACGGCGTGATCGACTGCGGCAACTCCGGCACGGGCGTTCGGCTGATCATGGGCGCGATGGCGACCTCGCCGATCACGGCGACGTTCACCGGCGACGCAAGCCTGAACAAGCGTCCGATGGCGCGGGTCACGGACCCGTTGGCGGACTTCGGCGCGCAGGCGGTGGGACGCGCGGGCGGACGGTTGCCGATGACGCTGGTCGGCGCGGCGGATCCCGTGCCGGTGCGCTATGTCGTGCCGGTGCCTTCGGCGCAGGTGAAATCGGCGGTGCTGCTGGCCGGGCTGAACGCTCCGGGCCAGACCGTCGTGATCGAGGCAGAGGCGACGCGCGACCATACCGAGCGGATGCTGGCGGGCTTTGGCGCGCAGATCACGGTGGAGGACACCGAGGAGGCGCGCGTCATCACGCTTACCGGGCAGCCGGAACTGACACCGCAAAGGATCGATGTGCCGCGCGATCCGAGCTCGGCCGCCTTTCCGGTTTGCGCGGCACTGATCGTGCCGGGGTCGGACGTGCTGGTGCCGGGGATCGGGTTGAACCCGACGCGGGCGGGGCTGTTCACCACGCTGCGCGAGATGGGCGCGGATCTGACCTTTGAAAACGAGCGGGTCGAGGGCGGCGAGCCGGTGGCGGACCTGCGGGCGCGGTTTTCGCCCGACCTGAAGGGAATCGAGGTGCCACCCGCGCGCGCGGCGTCGATGATCGACGAATACCCGGTGCTGTCGGTCGTGGCCGCCTTTGCCACGGGCGATACCGTGATGCGGGGTGTCAAGGAATTGCGCGTCAAGGAAAGCGACCGGATCGACGCGATGGCCACGGGCCTGCGCGCCAATGGCGTCACCGTCGAGGACGGCCCCGACTGGTGGACCGTCACCGGGCTGGGCCACGGCAACGTGCCGGGGGGGGCCACCTGCGCCAGCCACCTGGACCACCGTATCGCGATGTCGTTCCTGATTCTCGGCATGGCGTCGCAAAACCCCGTCAGCGTCGATGACGGCGGCCCGATCGCGACATCCTTCCCGATCTTCGAGCCGTTGATGAAGACCCTTGGCGCGCAGGTCGAGCGGACAGGCGGATGACCCGCGCCACGCGTCTCTTGTGGGCCACGGGCATCATGGCCGTGCTGTGTTTTGCCTATCTGGCCTGGCTGTCGCGGACGGTGCTGACGCCGGCGCCCGGGCTTGCGCCCTTCGACGCGCATCTGACCGGCTACACGATGGCGCAGGCGCGGGATTATCTGGCGGCCATATCGCCGCATGCGACGCTGATCTATCTGGGCACGTTCCGGCTTTGGGATACGGTCTTTCCGGTGCTGGCGGCCTTTACGCTGGGCGGTGTCACCTGGGTGCAGGCGCGGGGGCTGCGCCAATGGGTGCGGCTGATCGCCCTGTTGGCCCCGGCGGGGTATCTGCTGATGGATCTGGCGGAAAACGCGCTGGTGGCCGAGCTGCTGCTGAGCGGTGCGGACGCCACAGGAACGGCCATCCTGCGGGCAAGCCAGTTCACGGTGGTGAAATGGGCGCTGTTCGGGCTGGCGGGGGGGGTGGCGCTGGGCGCATGGCTTTTGGCGCCAACCGGGGCCGCACCGCGAAAGGACATGCCGTGAAGGGGGCTTTCACCATTGCCATCGACGGCCCCGCGGCGGCGGGCAAGGGCACGATTTCGCGCGCGGTGGCGGCGCACTTCGGGGCGGCGCATCTGGATACCGGCCTGTTGTATCGCGCGGTCGGGGCCAAGGTGCTGCTGGGCATGACGCCCGAGGCGGCGGCGCGCGCGCTGGTGCCCGGCGATCTGGACGCGCCCGACCTGCGCAGCCCCGAAGTGGCGCAATCGGCCAGCCGGGTGGCCGTGATTCCGGATGTCCGCGCCGCCTTGCGCGAATTTCAGCACGAATTCGCCCGGCGTGACGGCGGCGCGGTTCTGGACGGACGCGACATCGGCACGGTCATTTGCCCCGATGCCGATGCCAAGCTGTTCGTGACCGCCAGCGCCGAGGTCCGGGCGCAGCGCCGCTTTGCCGAATTGCGCGACAGCGGCGTCGAGACGTCATTCGAACAGGTGCTGGCCGATGTGAAGGACCGCGACGCCCGCGACATGCAGCGCGCCGAGGCGCCGCTCAAGCCCGCGTCGGATGCGGTTGTGATCGACACCTCCGAGATGTCCATCGACGAGGCCGTCGCCGCCGCCATCGCCGCGGTCGAGGCGGCACGCGGCTGACCACCGGGTTCCAGCACGCGGCGCGGGCCGGGCGGAACACTGCGCCGGATTTGCCCGAAACGCCCGCCAGCCCCTTGCGCACAGGGGGCAACTGGCCTATAGGAGCGTCTGTCGAAGGGGCGGTCACAGCCTCGGGCGTACATCTGCGGGCAGGGTCGGTTCCAACCGGCCCTTTCTTGTTTGCGTCCACCTTCGTCCAAATTGACATCCACAGACCGGCGGAGACAACCGCGCGGCCAGAAAACTGACACGCAAAAGGAAAACGTAAGCTACATGGCTCAATCAAACTCAATGGAAGACTTCGAAGCACTGTTGGAAGAAAGCTTTGAAATGGACACGCCCGAAGAGGGCAGTGTCGTCAAAGGCAAGGTGATCGCAATTGAAGCGGGCCAGGCCATCATCGACGTCGGCTACAAGATGGAAGGCCGCGTCGAGCTGAAAGAATTCGCAGATCCGGGCGAAAGCCCGAAGATCGCAGTGGGCGACGAAGTCGAAGTCTTCCTGCGTCAGGTCGAGAACGCGCGCGGCGAAGCCGTGATTTCGCGCGAGATGGCCCGCCGCGAAGAAGCCTGGGACCGGCTTGAGAAGGCCTATGCCGACGAAGAGCGCGTCGAAGGCGCAATCTTTGGCCGCGTCAAGGGTGGCTTCACCGTCGATCTGGGCGGCGCAGTGGCGTTTCTGCCCGGCAGCCAGGTCGATGTGCGCCCCGTGCGCGACGCAGGCCCGCTGATGGGTCTCAAGCAGCCCTTCCAGATTCTGAAAATGGATCGCCGCCGGGGCAACATCGTGGTGTCGCGCCGTGCGATCCTCGAGGAATCGCGTGCCGAGCAGCGCGCGGAAGTCATCGGCAACCTGACCGAAGGCCAGACCGTCGACGGTGTGGTCAAGAACATCACCGAATACGGTGCGTTCGTGGATCTGGGCGGCGTCGACGGCCTGCTGCACGTCACCGACATGGCATGGCGCCGGGTCAACCACCCGTCCGAGATCCTGTCGATCGGCGAGACGATCAAGGTGCAGGTCATCAAGATCAACAAGGAAACCCACCGTATCAGCCTGGGCATGAAGCAGCTGCAGGAAGATCCCTGGGATCTGGTCGGCGCCAAGTATCCGCTGGATTCGGTGCACACCGGCCGTGTGACGAACATCACCGACTACGGCGCATTCGTCGAGCTTGAGCCGGGTGTCGAAGGCCTGGTTCACGTCAGCGAAATGTCCTGGACCAAGAAGAACGTCCACCCCGGCAAGATCGTGTCGACCTCTCAGGAAGTCGAAGTCATGGTTCTGGAAATCGACGCGGCCAAGCGTCGCGTTTCGCTTGGTCTCAAGCAGACCATGCGCAACCCGTGGGAAGTGTTTGCAGAAACGCACCCCGAGGGCACCGAGGTCGAAGGCGAAGTCAAGAACATCACCGAATTCGGTCTGTTCGTTGGCCTGCCGGGCGACATCGACGGCATGGTTCACCTGTCCGACCTGTCCTGGGACGAGCGTGGCGAGGACGCGATCCAGAACTACCGCAAGGGCGATACCGTCCAGGCGGTCGTGTCCGAGGTTGACGTCGAGAAAGAGCGCATCAGCCTGTCGATCAAGAACGTCGGTGGCGACAAGTTCGCCGAAGCGGTTGGCGGCGTGAAGCGCGGCTCCATCGTGACGGTGACCGTGACCGCGATCGAGGATGGCGGGATCGAAGTGGAATACGAGGGCATGAAGTCCTTCATCCGCCGCTCCGACCTGAGCCGTGACCGTGCCGAGCAGCGCCCCGAGCGGTTCAGCGTCGGTGACAAGGTCGACGTGCGCATCACCAACGTCGATGCCAAGGCGCACCGTCTGGGCGTGTCGATCAAGGCGCGTGAAATCGCCGAAGAGAAAGAGGCCGTGCAGCAGTATGGCTCTTCCGACAGCGGCGCATCCCTGGGCGACATCCTGGGTGCGGCACTCAAGGGCGACGACGACTGATCCACGGCCTTGCGTCGTGACGACACACACTGAATGGGGCCCTGCACGCAACGTGCAGGGCCTTTTTCGTTGGTGCGAATCGGGCCCGCGCGGGGTTATCGCCCCGACCTGCGTGCCGCTGTGCGCCGGGTTTGGATGCGGGGTTTGGCAAAAAATCCCTCAAAAACAGACCCTTCCCCGGCCAAAAAACGCACCGGGGCGCAAGGCTTCTATTCCCGTAACCGGTTTCTTTCTATAGTTTGGAAAGACACGATGGGAAAACCATGCGCCAACCCCGGGGGAGTCACTGCCATGATACGGTCCGAACTGATCCAGAAGATCGCGGATGAAAATCCACACCTTTATCAGCGGGATGTCGAGCGTATCGTGAATACCATCTTCGAAGAAGTGACGGGTGCCATGGCGCGGGGCGACCGGGTCGAGCTGCGCGGCTTTGGCGCGTTTTCGGTCAAGAAGCGCGATGCGCGGGTCGGTCGGAACCCAAGGACGGGTGAAACCGTTCATGTCGAAGAGAAATACGTGCCGTTCTTCAAGACCGGAAAACTGTTGCGTGACCGCCTGAACGGGAAATCCTGATGCGTTACATCCGCTATGCCTGCATTGCAATTTTCGCCATCGCATTGATCGCGGTGGCCCTGGCCAATCGTGACATGGTCATGCTCAAGGTTCTGCCCAACGAGGTCGCGGGCTTTTTCGCCGTGAATCCGTCGATCCAGTTGCCGCTGTTTCTGGTCATTCTGGGGGGTATCCTGGTGGGTCTGCTGGTCGGCTTCGTCTGGGAATGGATCCGCGAATACGGCGAACGGGCCGAAGCCGCGCGCCAGGCCCGCGAAATGCGCCGGCTGGAGCGTGAGATCGCCCGGTTGAAGGGCGAGAAGCACAAGGACAAGGACGAGGTTCTGGCGCTGCTCGACGAAGCAGGCTGAGGCCCGCTCTTGCCGAACGGGACCGTGCGTGGTCAAAGGCAGGCATGAACAACACCCCGGTATCAGTCAAGATCTGCGGTTTGACGCACGCCTCGGACGTGGCTGCGGCGGCGCGCGCCGGTGCGGCTTATGGCGGCTTCGTCTTCTTCGCCAGGTCCCCGCGCAACCTGACGCTGGAGGCCGCGGCGGCGCTGGCGGCCGAGGCGCCATTGGGCCTTGCCAAGGTCGCGCTGACGGTGAATGCCGACGATGCGTTCCTCGATGCGCTGGTGGCGCGGGTGCCGCTCGACATGCTGCAACTGCACGGGAGCGAGCCACCCGCGCGCGTGGCGCAGGTCAAGGCGCGCTATGGCCTGCCGGTGATGAAGGCGGTGGGCGTCGGCGACGCGGACGACCTGCCGAAGCTTGACAGCTACATGGCCGTTGCGGACCAAATCCTGGTCGATGCCAAGCCACCCAAAGGCGCGGACCTGCCCGGCGGCAACGGGCTGGCCTTTGACTGGCGTCTGATCGCCGGGCGGCGCTGGCCCGTGCCGTGGATGCTGGCCGGCGGGCTGACGCCCGATACCGTGGCGCAGGCGGTCGCGATGACCGGCGCGCGGCAGGTCGATGTGTCTTCGGGCGTGGAATCCGCGCCGGGGACCAAGGACGCGGCGCTGATCGCACAGTTCGTCGCAGCGGCGCAAGACCGGGTCCCGACGCTCTGACGGTGGCCTTCGTGGTCCGGTTCGACTGCGGCGGCGTCGGCTGACAAGGAAGGACGAAGGCATGTATCTGGTTGCGGTCGGGGGCGGGCAGCCCAAGCGGATGTGGCATTTGCTGCCGTTCTATTTCTACACGCGCCGTGCGCTGCGCCAGGCGCGCCGGGCCAAGGGCTGCGTCAAGGCCGGGCTGATCGCGGCGGACGGGTGTTACCTGTCGGTGTCGGTCTGGGAAAGCCCCGGCGACATGAAGCGGTACGCGGCAAGCGGCGCTCATGCGCAGGCGCTGCGCGCGTCACGCTGGCTGGTGGCGTGGTTTCGCTTTCACCACTTCCAAAGCGAGGAGCCGCCACGGATGAGCCAAGCCCTCGCATATTGGCGAGAGAAGGAGGCGGCGCGCGACGTCTGACCGGATTATTCCAAAAACCCAGACTGGAAAATTTCAAATTTTCCGTCTGCGGCAACGCGCGCGCCAGCGCTGCCTTTACGACGCTGGGGCGGCAGGCTAAGGCTGAGCGCAGCACACGAGGAGTGACCAATGGCAAACGATCTGTTCAACAGCTTCATGACCGGCCCGGATGAGAACGGGCGCTTTGGCGATTTCGGAGGGCGCTTCGTCTCGGAAACGCTGATGCCGCTGATCCTCGAATTGGAAGAGCAGTACGAGAGGGCCAAGACCGACGACAGTTTCTGGGCGGAGATGGACTACCTGTGGAAGCATTATGTCGGCCGCCCCAGCCCCTTGTATTTCGCGGAACGGATGACCGAACATCTGGGTGGTGCCAAGGTCTACATGAAGCGCGACGAGCTGAACCATACCGGCGCGCACAAGATCAACAATGTGCTGGGCCAGATCATCCTGGCCCGCCGCATGGGCAAGAAGCGCATCATCGCGGAAACCGGCGCGGGCCAGCACGGTGTCGCCACCGCCACGGTCTGTGCCAAGTTCGGGTTGCAGTGCGTGGTGTACATGGGGGCGCATGACGTCGAACGCCAGGCCCCGAACGTGTTCCGGATGAAGCTGCTGGGCGCCGAGGTGATCCCGGTCACCTCGGGCCGCGGGACGCTCAAGGACGCAATGAACGATGCGCTGCGCGATTGGGTCACCAACGTGCGCGACACGTTCTATTGCATCGGCACCGTGGCGGGCCCGCATCCCTATCCCGCGATGGTGCGCGATTTCCAAAGCATCATCGGCAAGGAGGTCCGCGAGCAGATGGACGAGGCCGAAGGGCGTCTGCCCGATACGGTGATCGCCGCCATCGGGGGCGGATCGAATGCGATGGGTCTGTTCTATCCGTTTCTCGACGACAAGGAGGTTGGCATCATCGGCGTGGAGGCGGGCGGCAAGGGCGTCAACGCCAAGATGGAGCATTGCGCCTCGCTGACCGGTGGGCGCCCCGGCGTTCTGCACGGCAACCGCACCTACCTGTTGCAGGACGATGACGGCCAGATCCTCGAAGGGTATTCGATTTCGGCGGGTCTCGATTATCCGGGTATCGGTCCGGAGCATTCGTGGCTGCATGACATCGGGCGCGCGCAATACGTGTCGATCACCGACAAGGAAGCGCTGGCGGCGTTTCAGATTTGCTGCACGCTTGAAGGGATCATCCCCGCGCTGGAGCCGTCGCACGCATTGGCACACGTGATGAAGATCGCGCCGGAGCTTCCGGCGGATCACATCATCTGCATGAACATGTGCGGACGCGGCGACAAGGACATCTTTACCGTGGCCAAGGCGCTTGAGTTCGAGATGGGCGACTTCGCCTGACAGGGCACCGCTGCGGCTGCTGTCGGGGCGGGGACGGCGTCGGCTGACCGACCAGCTTGGGCCTTGCCGGTCGCACCGACCGCAGGAAACCGGCGGTCCGCAGGATCGCCGCCAACCGGTCAGCCGTAGCGTTTGAGCACGTCCAGCGGCACGATGTCGAGCGCACGCCGATGGGTCGCGTCAAGGTTCACACGCGGTGCGCAGCCTTCGTCGTGCGCTTGCAGGAACCGCGCGGCGCACAGGCACCACGGATCGCCAGGAGCGAGCCCCGCAAAGCCGAATTCGGGGCGCGGGGTGCTCAGATCGTTGCCAACGTATTTCGAGAACGCCAGAAATTCGGCGGTCATTACGGCGCAGACGGTGTGGCTGCCCTGGTCGGCGGCGCAGGTGTTGCAGTGCCCATCCCGAAAGAAGCCCGTGACCGGGTCCATCCCGCACTGCGCCAGCGGTTCGTCCAGCACATTGATGCTGTCATCGGGTTCCATAGATGTTTTCCTTTACAGGCTGCGGGCGATCCGGCGAAAAATCTCGACGTTCTGCGCGTTGACGCCGGGGGCGCGGAACTTCCGGTCGGCGGCGGTGGTGGCGATGACCACGCCCGACTGTTCGTCAATGTAGATGTATTGGCCGTAAATGCCACGCCCCATGTATTCGCCGGGCCGGCTATTGTGCGGAATCCACCATTGGTAGCCATATCCGAATTCATCCGGGCCGGTCGGCGCCGTCGGTTTGGTCGAGGCGTCGATCCAATGCTCCGGCACGATCTGCCGACCCTGCCAGCGGCCCCCTTGCGCGATCATCTGGCCAAATCGTGCATAGTCGCGGGTGGTCATGTTCAGACCGCCCAGCACAAAGGCGACGCCCTCGCCATCGGTCAGATAGTAGGGCTGCTGTTCGAGACCGAGCGGTGCGATGATCTTTTCCGCCAGCAGGTCTGACACGCTGCGCCCTGTCGCGCCGCGGATCACCATGCCGATCACATGGGTGTCGATCGACACATATTGCCAGTCGGTGCCAGGGTCCGCAAAGGTGTCGACCAGGCTTGCGGCAAAGACATCCATTGCGCCGCCCATCGCCAGAACACGCCCCATACGATTGATGTCGCTGTAGAAATCAAGGTAGTCTTCGTCAAAGCTGACGCCGCTGGCCATGTTCAGGACATGGCGGATGCTGGCCCGGTCATAGGCGCCGCCCGCGAGCATCGGCGCGTATTTCGTGACCGGATCGTCGAGCGAGGCAATCGCACCTTCGTCCAACAGCACGCCGGTCAGGGCGGACAGAAAGCTTTTGGCCACGGACCAGCTGATCCGCCTGTCCTGCGACGTGGTGCCAAGGGCGTAATCCTCGTGCACGATCTGGCCATCCTTGAGCACCAGAAGCGATGTGACGCTGCGCGCCGCTTTCCACTCCGCGACCCCGGGCGGAAGGCTGATCCGGTCGCCTTGCGGCAGGGCGGACACCGGGCCGTCACCCCGCGGCAGGGGGGCCGTCAGGAAAGCGGCGTCCATGTTGCTGAAATTCCGGACGATCCTGTCCTCGGCAAACAGGCTGTTGACCGCCAGAAGGCGTGTGATTTCCTCGCGTTTCCAAAGCCCTATCACCAAAGCCGCCAGCGCCAGCGCCAAGGCCGCGCGCAGTATCCATGTCGCAAATGTCCGCATGTGTGTTTTCCTTTGATCGTCGTCCATCACAGTTTCACACCGGACACGGCTGCGCCAGTCCCGGACAGGCGGCCCCGCGCGCGACCCTGCATGTGATGTCTAGCGGAACTTCTGCATCAGCTTTTGCAGCGGGCTCTGGGGCGCCGCTTCAGCCGCGTGGCTGTCCGTGCCGGACGGCGCGGGATCGACCGGCGGGCGCGCCTGCGCGGGGCGGCCCGGCGTGCTGTCTGCCGGCGGTTTGGCGCCGCGCGGGTCCTTTTGGCCGGTGCCCGAACGCGGGGGGGCGACACGCATGGCCACGGCATTGAGAAATTTCGGCATGTCGCCGGTCGCCAGCATCGGTGCGCCGTCGCTGACACCGCGCAACACATCGTCGAGCCACGCCTCGTCTGCCTTGGCGAAATCATGCAGCACGTAGCCCGGCACGCGATCCTTGTGGCCGGGATGACCGACGCCCAGCCGCACCCGGGCATAATCGGGGCCGATATGGGCGTGAATGGACCGCAGGCCGTTGTGGCCCGCGTGGCCGCCGCCCTGTTTGCACTTGACCTTGCCGGGGGCCAGGTCGATCTCGTCGTGCAGTACGATCACGTCCGCAGGCTCCAGCTTGTAGAATCGCATGGCGGCCTGCACCGACTGGCCGGAATTGTTCATGAAGGTTTCGGGCTTGAGCAGGACCGCGCGGTCAGTGCCGAAACGCCCTTCGCTCACGCTGCCCTGATGTTTGGCCTTCCAGGGCGGAAAGCCGTGATCCTGTGCGATGCGGTCAAGCGCCATAAAGCCGATGTTATGCCGGTGACGGGCGTATTTGGCGCCCGGATTGCCCAGCCCCACGATCAGTTTCATTGCCTGTCTCCCGGCTGCGATGCTCTTTGTCGCCGCACCATACCAAGTGCGGCGGACAAACGAAATACGGGGCCGCAAGCGACCCCGTATCCTGTGACGTCACCGTGGTGCGTCCTATTCTTCGCTGGCTTCGCCGTCGCCCTGCTCGGTGGTGGGCACTTCGTCCGCTTCGACCTCTTCCTCGTCCTCATCCTTTTGCGAGGCAAGACCGGAGGGGGCCGACAGGTTGGCAATCACGAAATCACGGTCGATCGTCGGTTTCGCGCCCTCGGGCAGCGTGACCGAAGAGATCGAGACATTCTCGCCGATCTCGAGCGCGGACACGTCGATGGTGACGTGATCGGGGATATCGCCCGCTGTCACGACAAGTTCCACCTCGGGACGAATGAGCGTCAGAACGCCACCCGCCTTCAGGCCGGGGCTTTCTTCTTCGCCGACGACTTCGACCGGAATGAAGAGGTTGATCTTGGTGGTGCGGCGCAGGCGCATGAAATCGACGTGCGTCGGCAGGTCCTTGACAACGTGACGCTGAACGTCGCGGCAGATGACGCGGACGTCGTCGTGGCCTTCGACCTTCATGTTGAACAGGGTCGATTTGAACCGCCCGTCGCGCAACTTCTTGATCAGCACGTTGAAGGGAATGTTGATCGGCAACGGGTCAACGTCACCACCAAAAACGATACCAGGAACCATGTCGGCACGGCGTGCGGCACGAGCGGCGCCCTTGCCTGTCCCCGTACGTTCCTGGGCTTCAAGATCAGGGATCTCTCCGGCCATTGTTGTAGTCTCCAATAATTAGGGCGGACATCCTCCAAGGCTGTATGTCCACGTGAAGCCGCGCGTATAGACCGGATCGACCGGCATGGAAAGAGGGTTTTTGGCACCCGACGTCTGCGCCGCGGGGCGCTGCCCCGCACCCCGGGATATTTGAAGAACACAAGAAGATGGCAGCTTCTCTCTTCTTGTGTTCTTCAAATATCCCCGCCGGAGGCATGGCGCAGGTCGATCACCCTGTCCCGATTTCGGTATGGATGTACCCCCCGGTGGCCACAAGCCGGTCATGCAGCGCGAAGTCCGCCGCGCGCGCGGCGCGCAGGGCCTGTTCGACGCGGGGCGACAGGGGGGCGGC
Organism: Sulfitobacter sabulilitoris; assembly: GCF_005887615.1. Classification (GTDB taxonomy): domain Bacteria; phylum Pseudomonadota; class Alphaproteobacteria; order Rhodobacterales; family Rhodobacteraceae; genus Sulfitobacter_E; species Sulfitobacter_E sabulilitoris. The sequence continues at coordinate 1,502,408 of NZ_VANS01000001.1, read as the reverse complement.
GGCGGCAGGCGAGACATTCTTGGGTTTCAGGTTTACCGGCGTGTCGAGCCGGTCGGACAGGAAGCCGCGAAACGCGGGCTGTGCCTCGTAGGCGAAGAGATGCGTCACCAGCAAGGTGCCGGAGCCGGACGTCAGGAAGCTGTGCTGGCTGCCGATACCGGCGAAATCGGGCGGGTCGTCGGCGATCACGGCCAGCACGAAGTCATCGAAGCTACACCCGCGCGTGCTGACCTTCGTGCCGGTCTGGCGCGGGCCGGAGCGGTATCTGTACCAACTGCGGATCTGCTCCACCGGGTCGCGCAACACGGCAACCGCCTCGGGCCGGGTGCCGAAGGTGTCATGAAGGAAGGGGGCGACCTTGTTGTGGTAGCGGGCCGCCGTCGTGTGCTTGCGCCCACGCGCAAAGATGACGTCGGCGCGCGGTTTCAACGCCATTTCCACGGCGGTGGTTCCGGTTTTAGGCACCGCCAGAAAGGCGAGATTTGCCTTGAGAAACACCAGCATGGGTCGGTCCCCCTACGCGCCGATCAGGCTTCCCACCGGCCGGAGAAGCCTTCGGGGACCAACAGGTTGTGACGCCCCAAGTTCTGGACCGAAGTTTCCCCGCAAAGCGCCATCGTGGTGTCAAGCTCGCGGTGGATGACCTCCAGCGCGGTGGTCACGCCTTTTTGGCCCATCGCGCCCAGCCCGTAGATGAAGGCGCGCCCGATATAGGTGCCTTTCGCCCCCATCGCCAGCGCCTTGAGCACGTCCTGTCCCGAGCGGATGCCGCTGTCGAGGTGGACTTCGACCTGATCGCCCACCGCGTCGAGGATCGAGGGCAGGGCGCGGATCGAACTGATCGCGCCGTCGAGCTGTCGTCCGCCGTGATTGCTGACGATGATCGCGTCCGCACCGACCTTGAGCGCCATCTTGGCGTCCTCGGCGTCGAGGATGCCCTTGAGGATGACCTTGCCGTCCCATTGCTCCTTGATCTTCGCGATCTTGCTCCAGTCGAGCGAGGGATCGAACTGTTCCGCTGCCCAGGCGCTCAGAGAGGAGGCGTCGGAGATGCCTTCGACGTGTCCCACGATATTGCCGAATTCGCGCCGCTTGGCACTGAGCATCTCAATGCCCCAGGCCCATTTCGTCATCAGGTTGCCGATGGTTTTCGCGGTGAGCTTGGGCGGGGCGGACAGGCCGTTCTTGAGATCCTTGTGCCGCTGGCCGAGGATCTGAAGGTCGAGCGTGATGACCAGAGCGGAGCATTTGGCATCCTTGGCGCGCTGGATCAGGCGGCTGACGTAATCGGTGTCCTTCATCGTGTAAAGCTGGAACCAGAAGGGCGCATTGGTGTGGCCCGCCACGTCCTCGATCGAGTTGATGGACATGGTGGACAATGTGAAGGGCACGCCGAACCGCTCGGCGGCGCGGGCGGCTTTCATTTCGCCGTCGGCGTGCTGCATCCCCGTCAGGCCCACGGGCGCAAGCGCCACGGGCATCGATACGTCCTGTCCGATCATCTGGCTGGCGGTGCTGCGGCCCGACATGTCAACGGCCACCCGCTGGCGCAGACGGATCTGGTCAAAATCGGTGCTGTTGTCGCGAAAGGTCTGCTCGGTCCAGCTTCCGCTTTCGGCATAATCGTAGAACATGCGCGGAACGCGGCGTTCGTGGATCCGTTTCAGGTCTTCGATGTTGGTGATGACGGGCATTGCATACCTCGGCGCTTTGGTCAGTTTTCATTACCAATCACGGGGCGGCAGATCAATCCAAACCGACGGCGCCGGAGCATTCTTCGGCGCTGCAACTTTTCACGCCAGATGGGGGCGACTGATTTGGACATGGCATATCGCAAGGCTTAGCCCCGCACCGGGCAGGGAGTGGCCGATGGCAGCGCCTGGTTTGTTCGCGATGTTCGGTCGCGCCGGCATCGTCGACCAGCCCTGCGGCACCTTGCCTTGGGCGCGACCGCGCCGCGCGTATGTCCAAATGCGGCGCGACGTCGGGGGGGGCGGGCACCACAGAACCAGGCGCGCCCCGGATCAGGCGGAGTGCGCGCCGTCCGACAGGGTTTTCACGAATGCGAGCACATCGGGCACGCTGTCACCCGCCGCGATCCTGGACACGATGGCGGACCCGACCACGGTGCCGTCGGCGACGCTTGCAATGCTGCGGGCCTTGTCGGGGGTGTTGACGCCGAAGCCCACGATCACCGGCAGGCCGCCGGCTTTCTGGATGCGCGCCACTTCGGGGGCGACATCGGCGGCTTCAGCCTCGGCCGCGCCGGTGATTCCGGTGATGGACACGTAATAGACAAAGCCCGAGGTGTTCTGCATCACACGGGGCAGGCGCTTGTCGTCGGTGGTGGGGGTCGCGAGCCGGATGAAGTTCAGCCCCGCCGCCTGTGCGGGGATGCAAAGCTCTGCGTCCTCTTCGGGCGGCAGATCGACGACGATCAACCCGTCTATGCCGGCGTCCTTGGCATCGACCAGAAACTTGTCCACGCCGCGGCTGTAGATCGGGTTGTAATAGCCCATCAGAACGATCGGGGTCGTGGTGTCGCCCTTGCGGAATTCCCGCGCCAGATCGAGCGTTTTCTGCAAGGTCATCCCGCCGTCGAGCGCGCGTTGCCCGGCCAGCTGGATCGTCGGGCCATCGGCCATGGGGTCGGTGAAGGGCAGGCCCAGTTCGATGATGTCAACGCCCGCGCTTGGCAGGCCGCGCACGATGTCGAGCGAGGTCTGGTAGTCGGGATCGCCCGCCATCACATAAGACACGAACGCCTTTTTCCCGGCGGCTTTGAGCTCTGCGAATTTGGCGTCGATACGGGTCATGGGATGGCCTTTTGGTGGTGTCTGCAAGCGGTGTGCCCAAACGGGTCGCAAAGATCAATGCACAACACGGGCCGCGGAGTGCGGATTGTTTGAAAAATCCGGGCCGGCAAGTTCGAGTTTTTCGGTGCGTCGCGCGTCGGGGCGGCGCTTGCACGCAGGCCTCACGCGCCGTAGAAGCGCGCAAACCGGATGTCAGGAGAGATGGTATGGGTTTCAAAATGGGAATCGTGGGGCTGCCCAACGTGGGTAAATCCACGCTGTTCAACGCGCTGACGAAAACGGCTGCCGCTCAGGCCGCCAACTTTCCCTTCTGCACGATCGAACCCAATGTCGGCGAGGTCGCGGTGCCCGACGCGCGGCTGGACAAGCTGGCGGCGATTGCGGGGTCCAAGCAGATCATTCCGACGCGCATGACATTCGTGGACATCGCCGGCCTCGTCAAAGGCGCAAGCAAGGGCGAGGGCCTTGGCAACCAGTTCCTGGCCAACATCCGCGAGGTGGACGCCATTGCCCATGTCCTGCGCTGTTTCGAGGACGGCGACGTGACCCACGTCGAGGGTCGGGTCGATCCGGTTGCCGACGCCGAGACGATCGAGACCGAATTGATGCTGGCCGACATCGAGAGCATCGAAAAGCGTCTGCAGAACATCGTGCGCAAGGTGCGTGGCGGTGACAAGGAGGCGGTTCAGCAGGAGCGGCTCATGCGGCGCGCGCTGGAGGTGTTGGAGCAGGGCCAGCCCGCCCGAGTCGTCGAGGTGGACGAAGACGACCGCAAGGCCTGGCGGATGCTGCAACTTCTGACGACCAAGCCGGTGCTCTATGTCTGCAACGTGGGCGAGGCCGAAGCGGCGGAGGGAAATGACCAGTCGCGGAAAGTCGCTGAAATGGCAGCGGCGCAGGGTAATCTGCATGTCGTGATCTCGGCCCAGATCGAGGAAGAGATCAGCCAACTCGAGCCGGACGAGGCGACCATGTTTCTTGAGGAGATGGGATTGAACGAAGCGGGGCTCGATCGTCTGATCCGGGCGGGTTACGAGCTTTTGCATCTCGAGACGTATTTCACCGTGGGCCCCAAGGAAGCCCGCGCATGGACGATCCGCCACGGCACTTCTGCGCCCAAGGCGGCGGGTGTCATTCACGGCGATTTCGAAAAGGGGTTCATCCGCGCCGAAACGATTGCCTATGCCGATTTCGTGGCGCTGGGCGGCGAGGGGCCGGCAAAGGAAGCGGGCAAGATGCGGGCGGAGGGCAAGGCCTATACCGTCAAGGACGGCGATGTCCTGCACTTTTTGTTCAACACCTGACCACGGGCTTGGCCCAAAGCCGTCTCACGCCATGAAAAAAGGCTCCCAACCGGGAGCCTTTGATCGTTTTATCGGGCGGGTTTAGCGGCTGTCGTTGCCGTCGCCGAATCCGCCGTAGATGTAGCCTTCGCCGGATGTGCGCGCCGAGGCGTCGCTGCGCGTGGAGAAGGTCACGCCGTCTTCGGACGTCTCGGCGTCCGAGGTGTTCAGCCGCAGGTCGTTGTAGAAGGTGGAGGCATCGGCGTCTGCCTTGGGCTGTTCACCGTCTGCATAGACCGTCGCGGCATTGGATGTGTCCAGGCGCAAGTCGTTGTAGCGGTCGGAGTTGTCGGCAAATGCTGCGGTGCTCAGGAGTGTGGCGGCGATTGTTGTTGTGATCAGTTTCATGTCAATTCTTCCTTCAGTTCTGTTTGCAAGGCGCTGTTCGAAGCACTGTTCGAAGCATCGTCCTGCGTTCTGGGGTCTCAACACCGCCTGGAGTGGGTTCGTTCCGTCCCAAGAGCGAGTGTTTTCGAGTTTTCCACCATTTTTGCCGATTTGGTGCGGAAATGCGGATGGTTAAATTTGTTTAAAAACAGTGTATTGATTGTATTTTTGATGCCAGTATCACATGGCCATCACAGGTTTGTGCATTGGCGCGCGATCCTGTCTGAGCCTTGAACGTGCTTATGTCGGACCCGCGTTGCCGGGTGATCGGACGGGCGTTCGAAAGATCAGCGGCTGTCGTTGTCGGGCCCCACGCCGAAGGGGGACGCATAGGCATAACTGGGCCCTGCGGTGATTGCGCGGTCCGAGGTATCCGTGCGGTCCGCCTGCCCCGGTGCCGGGCGCGGATCGGCTCGGCGGGGCGAGGCCCCGCGCCGGTTCTTGTCCGCGGCGTTGTCCGCATCGGCGGCACCGGTCCGCGACGTATCGAGGCGCATGTCGCGATAGCGGTCCGACGTGTCGGCATGGGCGGCTGTCGCCAGCAAAGCCGCGGCAAGTGGTATTGCGATCAGTTTCATGTCCTGTCTCCTTTGGGCTGAGGCGGGCAGCGCAGCAAAGAGCAGCGGCACGTCCGCGCCGTCTGGTAATTAGGTGTGCAACCGATCCGTGGTTTTCAAAGCACAGTTGCTCACCGCCGTGTGAGAGAACGCGCATCCGCGCGGTTCGTTATGGTCTTTGTGCATGATTGGGAGCCTCGCAGCCTCAGCCGGAAAGCCGAAGGGTCGTGGTCGCGGGCTGATCACCAGATGGTCACCAGTCGGTCGAGAGTGATTGCCGAAGGGAGGGCTTGCGGCTTTGGTTTGCATCGGGCGGCCGCGCGCCGTCAGTGTTTCAGAGGTCTGGATGCGATCAATCCCCTGGTCGCGTCCCCTAAAGCGTCGCGTGTCGAGGGGGGGGCGCAAGTGTCGCGTGGCGTCATTCCCAGGGCCGCGAGGGCTTGTTCCACTGTCGGACACGGCTGCCCAAAAGCGGTAGGATCAAACTGTCCGGATCTTGCCGGTCTTGGCCAATAAAACGTTTCCTGAGCTTTTTCAGGGGGTTCGGGGGCTTGCCGACAAATTTCAAAGCAAGGGTGATTTCGCCTTGTATCACCTGCACTTGCTTGGCTATACCCGTCGGCGGAGACGTGGCCGAGTGGTCGAAGGCGCTCCCCTGCTAAGGGAGTAGGCCCGGAAGGGTCTCGAGGGTTCGAATCCCTTCGTCTCCGCCACCCATCCCGATTTGTGGTTTGTCGCCGAAGCCAAAAGCTTCGCGCGCTTTGCATCCAGCGCCGGGACAGGTTTGCGGCATGCGAAATCAATGCGCTACGATGTCGGCATTGACGGAAGTGCCACTGCTTACCCCGGTTTTTTCATGACTTTCTGCGCCGATCAATGATTTAGCCCCAGTCGCCCTGCGCGACGTCCGCCAGGGCACAGCCGTGGGGCTTTCAACATCAAAAGAGGATGTTCAGCATCAGAAGCGACACGACGAGGAACAGCAGGGTCATGATGCCGCCGCTCTTGATGAAGTCGGTCACCTTGTAGCCGGCGGGCCCCATGATCAGCGCATTGACCTGGTGGGTCGGGATCAGAAAGGAATTCGAGGTCGAAATCGCCACCGTCAGGGCAAAGATCGCGGGATCGCCGCCGGCGGCAAGCGCTATCGAGATGGCCAATGGCACCAGCAGAACCGTGGCCCCGACGTTTGACATGATAAGGGTAAAGACCGTCGCGAGGACGGCCACGCCGGCTTGCAACGACCAAATCGGCCAGCCGTCGAGCAGTTGCAGAATCTCCTGAGCGATCCACGCGGCGGTGCCAGTGGACTGAACCGCCTGTCCCAGCGGAATGAGGCTGGCCAGAAGGAACACGGTGCTCCAGCTGACGGCCTTGTAGGCCTCGTCGATGTCGATGACCCCGGTCAGGATCATCCCCGCAGCGCCCGTCAGCAGGCAAAGCGACAGGCGCAGATCGGTCAGCAGGATCAGCGCAAGCGCCACCGCGAAGAAAAACAGCGCCCATCCGACCTTGGTGGGACGCAGCTCTTCTCGCGGGAATTCCGATGTCACGACGACGAAGTTGCGGTCGCGGGTCAGGCGGGTCAGGGCCTCCCATGTGCTGTGGATCACCAGCGTATCGCCCGCAAGGAACGGCACCTCCCCGACCTGCGTCGGCGCGTGATCTTCCGTCGCGACAAGGCTCATCGTCTCCTCGCCCCGATGGATCGCCAAAAGGCTTGCGCCGTAGGTCTTTCGAAAGACGAGGTCGTGAGCGCATTTGCCGATCACCGCCGACCCCGGCGGTATGACCATCTCGGCGATGCCGGATTTGGTCGGCGCGCACATCTCGGCAAAGACATCCAGATCGTCGTGCAATTCAAAGCCCTGCTCCTCGACCATGTGTCTGATGTTCTCTTCGCGCCCCAGCAACGCCAGCCGGCAGGGTGCCGTGATCTTGGTCTGGATGACCGGCGCGAACCAGGTGCTGCCCTGATAGGCGCTTGCGATGATATAGACGTGATAGCGCTTCATGAGGTCGTCGAACGTCTGACCGACGCAAGGATGGTCGGCCGGAATGGAGATCTCGAAGATGTCGGTCTTCAGGCCGTAGATCGACTTGAGGTATTCCTTGACCGAACGCCCGCTCGCCGCGTCGCCGTTTTTCTGTTCGCCGGGCAGGATCCAGCGCCCGAGCAGCATGAAATACAGCATCCCGGTGGCCACCAGCGCCAGGCCGATCGGCGTCACGGAGAAGAGCCCGAAGGTGGAGACATGCTGCGCTTCGGGCAGTGTCAGATTGGTGTTGATCAAAAGATCGTTCAGCAAGATCAGCGGCGAGGAGCCGACCATCGTCATCGTGCCGCCGAGGATGGCGCAAAAGCCCATCGGCATCAGAAGGCGCCCGAGCGGAATTTCGGTCCGGACCGAAATGCGGCTGACCACCGGCAGGAACAGCGCGGCCGCGCCCACGTTCTGCATGAACGAGGAAATGAAACCGACGGTGCCGGAGATGATCGGAACGACGCGCGCCTCGGTCTTGCCGCCGCGTCTGAGGATCAGCGCTGCGACACTGTTCATCATCCCGGTCTTGTCCAGACCCGCGCCGATGATCATGACCGCGATGATCGAGACGACGGCATTGGAGGCCAGCCCGTCAAAGAGGCGCGTGACATCCGCCAGCGCGTGCAGCCCGGGAAGCTGACTGAGCAGGCCGAGCAAAACCATCACGAGAATTGCGGCGAAGTCTATCCGAACCACTTCCGACACGAACAGGACAACCGTGAACAGCAGCAACCCCAGAACGACGGACATCGGCAGGGTCAGGCTGATGACTTCCAACTCAGGTCCTCCAAACGTGTTGGAGCCGGGCGCGGCCCCCACTGACTAACGGGCTTGTCCGCCCCGGGATCGACCGAGGCGCGGCAGCCGAGGACCAGTGTAGCATGTTTTGCGGTTTGCATGGCACAGTTGGTTGCACCGGAGGATTCGGGCGGGGACGCGCGTTGGATCAATCCGCCCGCAACGGGTCTTTTGTGGGTGTCGGCGTCATCGCGGCGCATCTCGCCTTTGCCCTGGTCACCGACGCGTCCCACCCCTTGGCCGGCGCGCTCTAGTGCTGAGGAGCTTCTTTCGCTGGCGGCAGATCCTGTGCAGGGTTGTCGGGCGGATCGGTCGGCTGTGCGAACGGCATCGCTTCCATCTGCCCTTCGGCAAGCGCGGCCGTCTCCGGTGTCGCGGCGCGGGCGGGTCCGCTGACCTTGAACGTGCCTTTTTCGGCGAGGGCGACGGCAGGGCTGCGGGCAATCCGCCAGAGGGTGAAACCGATCATCACCACATGCGCGACGACCGTCGTCAGGAACAGGCCCCGCGGTCCGACCTCGGACATCAGGACACCGGCAAGCAGCGGCCCGACGATCGACCCCAACCCGAAGACCATCAGAAGACCGCCAGAGACCTGGATCGACGTGCCGGGAGGGGCGTGGTCATTCGCATGTGCCACGATGACGGGATACATGGCGAATATCGCCGCACCGAATACGCCGACAAGGAAAAGATTCATCGTGCGGCCTTCCGGAGCGAGCAGGACAAAGGCGAGGTCCGCCGCCAGCGCGACAACGGCGGCCGCAAGCAGAACCACCCGGCGATCCATGCGGTCGCTGGCAAACCCGATCGGCACTTGCGACAGCGCCCCCGCCAAAACCGGGATGCTCGCAAAGAGGGCGATCGACGTCAGCGCAAGCCCGACACGGTCGGCATAGACGGCCGCAAGCGTTCCGAACGCAGCATTCGAGATGCCGACGAGGAACACCGCGGCGACAGCCACCGGAGAGTTGCGCCAAAGCGCAGGCAGGTTCAGACGCACGGACGTGAGCGGGGTGGGCGACTCCGATGTGGACAGGGCCGTTGGAATCAAGGCAAGGCAATACACGATCGCCGCAACCGCGAAAAAGAGAAAGCCAGTGGCGTCGCCTGCGGAAATCACCATTTGGCCCCCGGTGACGGCCGCAAGGTTCACCATCGTGTAAATGCCAAAGATCTTGCCCCTGGTGCTGGGCTGCGCCCGGTCGTTCAGCCAGGATTCGACGATCATCGCGGCGCCGGCAAAGCAAAAGCCCGAAACCGCCCGAACCGGGATCCAGGCCCAGGGCGCGACGACGATCGCCTGCAACAGAACCGATACGGCGGCGAATGCGCACATCACACCGAAGGTGCGCGTATGCCCGACGGCACCGACAAGTCGCGGCGCGGTCAGGCACCCAAGCACGTATCCGATCGCCCAGCCCGTGCCCAGCAGGCCAAGCGAGCTTGCCGTGAACCCTTCCGCAGACCCGCGCACAGGCAGGATGAGGCTATGAACGCCCCCGGCGAAAAGCAGCAGGGCCGAACCCAACAGAAGCGCACTGATCGGAAGAAGTTGCCTGAACATCGGCACAGGGTAGCAGGACTGGCAAACCCTTGAAAGGTGCGGATGTCACGGGGTTGGGCGGGACGGATTGCCCGAACGCATATCTTGGCGCGGCAGGCGGCCCGAATGCGCCTTTTGTCAAATCCGACTTGGGCGATTGCATTTCAATTCGACTGTGCCGATCTTATTCTTTCGGCCCCGATGCGTGGTAATGCGCCTGTGTTCAAATCATGTGATCGACGCCAGATACCGTATTTTCGGTCCTGCCAGGGGGTCCATTCATGACGCCGGACATTGCAGGAATGAAGGTGAATTCGGAATGGCATATGCCTTATCCAATTCCGAGTAATTAAATTCCGTCCACAACTTGAGGGCCTTCGGCGTTGACCTATGAGTCGCATGGCGTTCAATCTAGGGTGGTTTTGCGGTCCCGCCTTGAAAATAAATGTCAGCCTCTTGAGAGTCAGAGTTATGTCATAAGACACACTATTTTGAAGGCTGACGCGATGCCTTCGGGCGGTTCCGTCCACGCCAAGCTGCTTTGCCAGTGGTCCTTTTTCATAGACACACAGATTTGATTAAACCATCGAAGCGCCGCGTCAGGCGCTGTTCCTGTCATTTTCTTGCCCGTTATTTTCGGTAAATTGTATTTTTGTTTTCTGAAGCGACACACTCAGTCGCTGCGAACTATCGTTTTACGTGCGTCCTGCGACATCCAAATAATACCGTCAACGATATTAGCACCGAAAATTACGGTCATCGTTTCTTGTGAGCTTTTTTGCAGGGAATTTTCTTAATGCAGTTGGCGGATTATTTTTATGGCTACGGTTTTGCAGGCGACTATTTTACGGGGGCGGCAATTGATTTGTCGCGCGAAGGCGGCGGCACGCAATTCCTTGTGGGCGGGTCTGCTTCGCAGCAGTCGAACCCCGGCAACGAATTTCATTTCACGCCGGTGGCCGGCGGATTGGCCTATTTCCAGGGCAACGGTTTTCTGAACCCCTCGACCGGTACGGTCAACAGCGTCACGGTGGACCCGCTGGGCGGCAATACGGCGCGTTTCGGCATTCAGGGATTCTCGCAAAACCTTGCAACGATGCAGACGGCAACCTGGGCCTTCTACGAGACCAACATCTTCAACGGCAACGACACGATGACGGGGTCTTACCAGAACGATAGGCTGGTCGGCTATGCGGGCGACGATGTGCTGTTTGACGGCAAGGGCGACAAGAAAAACTACAACGTTTCCGTCACGCCCTATCCCGATCCGACCCCCTCGACGCTGCGCAATCCCGGCGAAACGGTCAGCAACACGTCCTTCTTCGTGGATGATGGCGACGACGTCCTCGACGGCGAAGCGGGCAACGACCGCCTTGACGGCGGCACCGGCAACGACCTGCTGATCGGCGGCAGCGGCAACGACGAATTGTGGGGTGGCGGCACGGGCAACGACACGCTGAACGGCGGCACCGGCAACGACACGCTGCATGGCGGCAGCGGCATCGACACCGCGGTGTTCAACGTGGCCAGCACCGATATCACGGGGTAGGTGCTTGCCAGTGCGCTTCAACTGACGTCCTCGGCGGAGGGCACAGACGTCGTGGACAACGATGTCGAACTGTTCCAGTTCACCGATGTCACCAGAACCTATGCCGAGGTCGTTTCGCAGCTCAACAATACGGCCACGGCAGGCAATGACATCCTGACCGGGACGGCGGGCAACGAAACCATCGACGGGCTGGCCGGAAATGACCTGATCAACGGCCTGGGCGGTGACGACCAGTTGATCGGGGGGATCGGTGCGGACACTCTGGAAGGTGGGGCAGGCGATGACACGCTGCGCGGTGGCGACGGTATCGACGTTGCAAGGGTCGGCGTCAGCCAGGCCGGCATCACCGTGGCCGAAGTGGCGGGCGGATTGACCCTGACCTCCTCCATGGGTGTCGATTTCTACGCAAACGATGTCGAGAGCTTCGAATTCACGGATGGAACGCTGAGTTATGGTCAGGTCGCGGACCTGGCGATCTTCGTTCCGACGACGATCCGGGGCACCGAAGGCGCGAATACCCTGAATGGCACAACCGCGACCGAGATCATCCTCGCACTCGGCGGCGATGACATCATCACGACCGGTGGCGGGTCGGACACGGTAGATGGCGGCGCGGGCTTCGACATCCTGAATTTCAGCGCTCTGCCCGATGTGCCGGGCCGGACCGCGCCATATCTGCTTGATCTGGATCTCTCCGGCGACACTCCGACCACGGTCGGGGCGGATGCTCTGGTCCTGTCGAACATCGAGCGCATCATCGGCACCGCGTTCAACGACAGGATGCTGGGGCATGTCACCAACGACGATCTGCGCGGCGATGGCGGCGACGACAATATCTCGGGCCGCGATGGCGACGACTACCTGGCGGGCGGCGTCGGCAACGATACTGTTCTTGGCGACAACGGCAACGACACGATCTACGGCGGCGACGGTCTGGGGAACGATCTCCTGGCCGGTGGCGCGGGCAACGATTTCGTGGTGGGCGAAGCCGGCAACGACGTGATCTATCTGGGGTTGGGCAATGACACCGGCGGTGGCGGTGCGGGCAATGACGTGATCTATGGCGGCGCCGGGGCCAATTCGATCTTCGGGTCGTTCGGCAATGACACCGTCCAGGGCTGCAGCGGCAACGATACGATCTACGGCGGCGGCGATACCGATCGGAACCGGCTCTTCGGCAACGATGGCGACGATCTGATCTTTACCGGGGGTGGCGGCGATTTCGTGGGCGGCGGGGCCGGCAACGACATCATCCGCGGCAATGCCGGTGCGGACACGATCTTTGGCGGCGTCGGCAACAACAATGTCGGCGGCGGCGGGGGTAACGACGTGATCTATGGCGGCGCGGGGGGCAACCGGGTCTATGGCGGCACGGGCAACGACACCTTCGTCGCGGGCGCCGGACGCGATGTCGTCACCGGCGGGCCCGGGGTCGATACCTTCGTGTTCAACTCGGCCGCGCAGATCGGCGTCGGGGCGGCGCGCGATGTGATCACCGATTTCACCAGCGGCACCGACAAGATCGACCTCTCCGCGCTCGAGACCCAGTTCAACGGCGCCGCGGGGCTGAGCGGGGGCGGCACGTCGTCGTTCTACTACTTCGCCGGGGGCGGGCTGCTGATCGGCGACGCCGATGGCAACGGATCCGCCGATTGGGTGCTGGAACTGAGCGGCGCCCCCACCATCGGCGCGGATGATTTCATCCTGTGACCCCGACGGGCCGCGGGGGCCACATCCCCGCGCGGCCTCTTCGCGCGGGCCGGACAGCGTTTGAGACACCGGGACTGTCCGGCCCGCGCAAGACCAAGGTCCTTCGGGGCGACAATGTCTCGATCCGCCTGCCGGAACAACCGCTGCAGGGGATGGGACGGGTCTGTTGCGATGCCTCGGCGGGGGGCCGGACAGCCCAGGCCGCTCTGATTTGTGACCCCTGCCCGGGGCGTTCCACGGTTTGACGTGGATCAACGTCGCGCCGCACGGGTCCGGCTACACCGATACCGACAGGCATTTCGGAGGGTGTTTCATGCGTATCGCAACCGGTCTGGCGACCTGTGTTCTTGCGCCGTTTCTGATCGCGTCTGCGGCCGGGCCGCTTGCGGCACAGGACGTGGTCGCGGGCGCGGACTTGTTCCTCGAATATTGCGCGGCCTGCCACGGCGGTGCCGCCGAAGGCGACGGGCCGATGGCCTCGGCCTTGCTGGTTCAGCCGTCGAACCTGACGACGCTGACGCAGCGCAATGACGGCAGATTTCCGGTAGAGCGTATCGTGACACGCATCGACGGGCGCGATCCGCTGGTGAGCCACGGCAGCGACATGCCCGTCTATGGATGGTTCTTTGAGGGCAGTGATGTGACGTTCAAGACGCCCAGCGGCCAGCCGGTGATGACCAGTGCCCCGATCGCCGATATTCTGGAATTTTTGCGCAGCGTGCAGAAATAATCGAATGCATCGCGCGGCATCGCAGGGGGTATCCCGCGTGAAAAACCGCCGCGGGCAGCGCGGCGGTTTCAAGAAGCATCTCAATTACGCTCTGGCTTCAGGGTTATCCTAGTCTTGAGGCGTATCAGACTCGCTTCATACAACCTGCATAGCATAAAATAACGGGAAATTCACGAATTTTAGCTGCCTGACACAATTTGCGTCAGAAGCTTACCTTGCGTCACTTCGGGGCAAAAACGGCCAGGCCCAACCATTCGGCAATCAAGGCGGGCCTGTCGTGCCCTTCGATGTCGATGGTCAACAGGTTTTCGCGCAGCATGTCCGTCTCTGACCGGGCAGAGACGTTTTGCAGTGTGAACCGACCGCGCAGCCGGGCCCCCGCGCGCACGGGCGTGAGAAAGCGCAGTTTGTTGAAGCCATAGTTGATGCCCATGACCTGCCTCGGCAGCATTCCGAAACAGTCATAAGCGAACCTGCTGGCAAGCGATAACGTCAGGAACCCGTGCGCGATGCTGCCGCCAAAGGGCGTCTCGGCGGCGGCGCGGACGGGATCGACGTGAATCCACTGTTCGTCAAATGTGGTCTTGGCAAACTCGTCGATCATCTTCTGATCGACGGTGATCCAATTCGACACGCCGACCTCGGTGCCGATCTGGGTTTCGGCTTCGGCCACGGCGGCTTGCAATGGGGTCATCGGGGTCTCTCCTTATTTCGGGTCCGGTGCGACGCGCACCATGCGTTTGCCCTTGTTGTCGCCGGCCAGCAAACCGATCAGCGCGCCGGGGGCACTGGCCAGCCCGTCGGTGATGTCCTCGGTCACCTTGATCCGGCCCGCGTCGACCCATGTGCGCAGCGCGCGCAGGGCGCGGGCATCGTCGCGGGCGAAATCCATCACGATGAATCCTTCCATACGCAGGCGTTTGACGACGACGAGCCCCGGCAGGTTTCGCGGGCCCGTCGGCTTGGTGCTGTCATATTGACTGATCGCGCCGCAACATACGACGCGCCCGCGTTCGTTCATCATGAACAACGCAGATTCCAGAACGCTGCCGCCGACGTTGTCGAAATAGACATCCACGCCCTCGGGGCAGACGGCGCGCAGGGCCTTGAAAAACGATTTGTCCCGGTAGTCCACGCAGTCGTCAAAACCCAATGTGTCGCGCACCCATCTGCATTTTTCCTCGCCGCCCGCGATGCCCACCACGCGGCATCCCATCGCCTTGGCGATCTGCCCGACGTAGCCGCCCACCGACCCGGCGGCGGCAGACACCAGCACCGTTTCGCCCGCCATCGCGCGGCCCACGCCGATCAGCCCGTGATAGGCCGTCTTGCCCGCGATGCCGTAAACCGACAACAGGTTCGACAGGGGGCGCACATCGGGCAGCTTTTGCACCTTGTTGGCGGGCAGGGCGACATGCTCCGACCAGGTGCTTTCGGCCGCGACGATATCGCCCGGGGCCAGACGGTCGCTGCGGCTCTCGATCACTTCGCAGATCGCATAGGTCGCCATCGCGTCGCCCGCCTTGACGGCTTCGCGATAGGTGGCGCCCTGCATCCACGACCGGTTCGCGGCGTCGATCGACATCAGGATGGTGCGCAACAGCACCTCGCCTTCCGCCGGTTTCGGCATCGCGACCTCGCGCATCTTGAAGTGGCCGGACGTCAGTGTGCCCTCGGGCAATTCGGCGACGATGATCTGGTAGGTGTTCATTGGCATGTCTTTCGTTGGGATCGAGAGAGGACGGGGCGGGTCGGTTGCCATGCGGGGGCAGGGGCCGCTATCACGCAAGGAACCGCAAGGAAGAGAGAGCGCCAATGACCACGGAATACCGCCAACACGTCTATCGCCCGCCTGCCGGGGCCTGCGACATGCTGCTGATCCGGCATGGCGAAAGCGAGCCCGCGCGCCCGGGGGCAACCTTTGCGATGAAGGACGGGCATGGCGACCCGGCCCTGCATCCCGATGGCGAGGCGCAGGCGCGCCGCGTGGGCGAGCGGCTGAAATCGGCGCCGCTGGCGGCGATCTACGTGACCACGCTGCGCCGCACCCATCAGACCGCCGCGCCGCTGGCCCGGCATCTGGGGATCGACCCGGTGATAGAGCCTGATCTGCGCGAGGTGCACCTGGGCGACTGGGACGGCGGGCTTTACCGCATCAAGGCGGCCGAGGGCGCGCCCGAGTTCGAACGCGCCCGCGCGCGCCAGGAATGGGGCGAACTGCCGGGCGCGGAAACCACCGCCGCGCTGCACAGGCGCGTCCGCGCGGCGCTGTTGCGCATCGCGGCGCGCCACGCCGACGCACAGATTGCCGTGGTGGTGCACGGCGGTGTCATCGGGGCCGCGATGGCGGTGGCCAGCGGGGCGGAACCCTTTGCCTTCAACGGCGCCGCCAACGGCTCGATCAGCCGTCTTGTTGTGCTGGGCGAGCAGATGTTCGTGCGGGGGTTCAACGACGTGGCGCATCTGGACTAGCGGTCAGTCGATCTTGAGCACGACTTTGCCCAGCACCTTGCGGTCCTGCATCAGCTCCAGCGCCTTGGGTGCATCCTGCAGCGGAAAGGTGGCGCTGATGCGTGGTTTGACCTGTCCCCTCGAATACATCGAAAACAGCTCGCGCATGTTTTCGGCGTGGCCTTCGGGGTCCATCCGCACGGCCGCGCCCCAGAACACGCCGACGATCTGGCTGCCCTTCAGAAGCGTCAGGTTCAGCGGGATCCTGGGGATGCCCGCCGGAAAGCCCACCACCAGAAAGCGCCCCTCCCATGCCAGTGCGCGCAGGGCGGGTTCGGCGTAGTCGCCGCCCACCGCGTCATAGACCACGTTCACGCCGTCCGACCCGGCCAGTTTCTTGATCTGGCCCGACAATTCCTTTTGCGCGTCACGGTCAAGCTCGCGTGGATAGACCAGTGTTTCATCCGCGCCCAGATCGCGGCAGAAATCCGCCTTGTCCTGTGACGATACGGCGGCGATCACCCGCGCGCCCGCCGCCTTGGCCAATTCGATCGCGGCACTGCCGACACCGCCCGCCGCCCCCAGGATCAGGACCGTCTCGCCCTTTTGCAGCTTGGCGCGATCCTTGAGCGCGTGATGCGACGTGCCGTAGGTGAAGATGAAGCAGGCGGCATCTTCGAACGGCATGTCGTCGGGGATCTTGATCGCGGTTGCGGCGGGGATGCAGATATGCGTGACAAACCCGCCGCTGCCCGTCAGCGCCAGCACCCTGTCGCCGGATTTCAACGCCGTCACACCCTCGCCCACGGCCTCGACGACGCCCGCGATCTCGCCGCCCGGCGCAAAGGGGCGCGGCGGTTTCATCTGGTAGAGATCGCGAATGATCAGCGTGTCGGGAAAGTTCACCCCCGCCGCATGTACGCGCAGCCGCACCTCGCCTTTTTTCGGCTCGGGCGTCTGCATCTCGGTCAGCTTCAGCGTTTCGGGGCCACCGGGTTCGGTGCTCAGCATGGCTTTCATTTCGTGTCTCCCTGTGGTCGGATGTCGTATGATTTGCGGGCAGTAGGGACGGGGCAGAACCGTCTTGTCAATTGAAATTCGAAATGCAATTCTGCACAGCGGAATGGTCGGCGCCGCCACGCCGGCCGCAGCATCACGGGGGAGGAAACGGGATGCCGGAGAGCACGGACCTACAGGAATTTCGCGCCGATCTGCGCGCCTGGCTTGAGCAGAACTGCCCGCCCGAGATGCGCGACGGGGCCGCGAGCGAGGATGACATCTGCTGGGGTGGCAAGCAGTTCAGGTTCCAGTCGGACGCGCAGAAGGACTGGCTCGAGCGTTGTGCCGCCAAGGGCTACACCGTGCCCACATGGCCGCGCGACTACGGCGGTGCCGGGCTGACCCGGGACCAGGAAAAAATCTTTCACGCCGAAATGGGCCGCATCAACGCGCGCCCGCCATTGCAAAGTTTCGGCATCTGGATGCTGGGGCCCGCGCTTTTGCATTTCGGTACGCACGAGCAGAAACTGCAATATCTGCCGCCCATCGCGCGCGGCGACATACGTTGGTGCCAGGGCTATTCCGAACCCGGCGCCGGCTCCGATCTGGCCAGCGTGCAGACGCGCGGCGAAGACAGGGGCGATCACTGGCTGGTCAACGGGCAAAAGGTCTGGACCTCTTACGCGGACAAGGCGGACTGGATTTTCGCGCTGGTGCGCACCGACCGCGAGGCGCCCAAGCACAAGGGCATTTCCTTTCTGCTGATCGACATGCAAAGCGATGGCGTCTCGACCCGGCCGATCAAGTTGATTTCCGGCGCATCACCGTTTTGCGAGACCTTCTTTGACGATGTGAAGGTGCCGAAATCGCAGATCGTGGGCGAGGAAAACCGCGGTTGGGACGTGGCGAAATACCTGCTGACCCACGAGCGCGAGATGATCTCGGGCGGGGGCCAGGGATTGCAGGGGGGGCGCCCCCTCGGGGCCGTTCTGGCCGAGGATGCGGGCGGGCACGGCCTGACCGACGCCACCCTGCGCGCCGCCGCGATGCGCTGCGAGGTGGACGCGCTGGCCATTGGCCTCACGCTGGAGCGGTACAAGGACAAGGCAGAGGCCGGCGGCGGGGTCGGCGATGCCTCGGCCATGCTGAAATACATGGGCACGGAGTTGAACAAGCAGCGGCATGAACTGCTGATGTCCGCGGGCGGCAGCGACGCGCTGGAATGGGACGGTCCGCTGGGCAACCGCGCGGGCGACTGGCTGCGCACCAAGGCCAATTCGATCGAGGGCGGCACATCCGAGGTGATGCTGAGCATCGTGTCGCGGCGCGTTCTGGGATTGCCGGGGTAAACCATGACCAAACTGATCCATACCGAAGAAGAAACCATGCTGGCCGACAGCGCCCGCGGATTTCTGGATGGCGCGGCCCCGGTGTCGCACCTGCGCGGCCTGCGCGACGCGGGCAAGACCCACGACGCCAGGCTATGGCGCGACATGGCGCAGATGGGCTGGGCCGGAATCCTGATCCCCGAGGATGCGGGCGGGTCGGACATGGGCCATGCCGCCGCCGGTGTCCTGGCGGCTGAAATGGGCAAGACACTGGTCACCAGCCCATTCCTGTCCACGGCCGTGATCGCCGCGACCGCGCTGAAGCAGGTGGGCGACGCGCGCGGCATCGCGGCGCTGAAATCCATCGCGGCGGGCGAGGCGACCTATGCGCTGGCGGTGGACGAGGGCCGCAAGTTCGCCCCCGACGCGACGGAGATGGAGGCCAAGGCGGATGGCAACGGGTTTCGCCTGTCCGGCGCCAAGACCTTTGTCGTGGACGGCGCGCTGGCGGATCGGTTGCTGGTGCTGGCGCGAACCGGCGGCGGCCTCACGCTCTTTGACATTCCCGCCGACCGCGAGGGCATCACCCGCGATGCGCAGCACATGATCGACTCCCGCGACAGCGCGCGCATCCGCTTTGACGATGTGGCCGCGACAGGCGACGACGTGCTGGGCGCCGTCGATGACGCGATGACCGTCCTGCGCCCCGCGCTGGAGGCGGGGCAGGCCGCCCTGGCCGCCGAAATGTCGGGGTTGGCGGCGGGGGCTTTCGGCATGACGGTTGCGTATCTCAAGGAACGCAAGCAGTTCGGCGTGCCCATCGGCAGCTTTCAGGCGTTGCAGCATCGCGCCGCACACCTGTGGTGCGAGACCGAAGTGACCGCATCGGCCATCCTGCACGCGGGGCGGGCCCTGGACGAGGACGCGGCAAATGCCACGCTCGCGGTATCGCTGGCCAAGGCGCGCGCAACCGCGACCGCGCAGCTGGCGGTGATGGAAGGGGTGCAGATGCACGGCGGCATCGGCATGACCGACGCCTACGACATGGGATTTTACATGAAACGCGCGCGCGTCGCGGCCGAATGGCTGGGCGACTATGGCCACCACGCCGAGGTGGTCGCCGGCCTGCGCGGGTTCTGAGGGGACTGACATGACACCGCAAAAACTTTTTGACCTGACCGGCAAGACGGCCCTTGTCACCGGCGGCGCCACCGGAATCGGCCGCATGGCCGCCGAGGCGCTGGTGCGCGCCGGCGCGCATGTGCTGATCGCCAGCCGCAAGGGCCACGCCTGCGCCGAAGTGGCCGGGGATCTGAATGCGCTGGGCGCGCATGGCAAGGCCGAGGGCTTCGCGGGCGACGTCGGCACGGAGGCGGGTGTCGACGCGCTGGTGGCCGAGGTGCAAAAGCGCAGCGAGAGCCTTGATATCCTGATGAACAACGCGGGCAAGACATGGGGCGCGCCAATGGGCCAGTTTCCGTTTGGCGCCTGGGACAAGGTGATGTCGGTCAATGTGGCCGGGCTGTTCGACCTGACGCAGAAACTGCTGCCGATGCTGGTCGCATCCGGCACGCGCGACGACCCGTCGCGGGTGGTCAACGTGGGCTCTGTTATGGGCGAACGCGAGATGGGCGACGGCGCCTACAGCTATTCGGCGTCCAAGGCGGCGGTGCATCACCTGACGCGCATCCTGGGTAAGGAGTTGGCGGGGCATGCCGTCACGGTCAACGCGCTGGCGCCGGGGCCGTTCGTGTCGGGCATGACCGCCTTTGCCACCGCCGACGACGACATGCGCGACAAGGTGGGCCAGGACGTGCCGCTGCGCCGGGTGGGCCGGGCAGAGGATATCGCCGGTTGCATGCTGTTTCTGTGCGGCATGGGCGGGGCCTATGTCACCGGGGCGGTGATCCCCGTATCGGGAGGGATAAACGTGATGTGCGGGCCCAACATCTTTGACGCGGCGCTAAGCTGAGGGAGGCGTGCCATGACGATCGACTTTGACGGCCGCGTGGCCATCGTCACCGGGGCGGGCACGGGCCTGGGCCGCAGTCATGCGCTGGGTCTTGCCGCGCGCGGGGCCAGGGTAGTGGTGAACGATCTGGGCGTCAGCACGGACGGCCAGGGACAATCGTCCGAGGCCGCCGGATCGGTGGTGGAGGAGATCCGCGCATCGGGCGGCGTGGCGATGGCGCATGGCGCCGACGTGTCCGACGAGGCGGGCGTGGCCGATATGGTGGCGCGCGCGATGGAGGCCTGGGGCCGCATCGACATCCTTGTGAACAACGCGGGCATCCTGCGCGACAAGACCTTTGCCAAGATGACGCTGGATGATTTCCGCAAGGTCGTGGACGTGCATCTGATGGGCAGCGCGACGTGCTGTCACGCCGTCTGGCCGATCATGCGAGCGCAGAAATACGGCCGCATCGTGCTGACGGCCTCGGGGTCCGGGCTTTACGGCAACTTCGGCCAGTCGAACTATGGCGCGGCCAAGGCGGCGATGGTGGGGCTGATGAACGTGCTGCATATCGAGGGCGCGCGCGACGACATCCGCGTCAACACGCTGGCCCCCACGGCCGCCACGCGCATGACCGAAAACCTGCTCCCGCCCGAGGCGCTGGACCTGTTGGCGCCCGAGACGATCACACCGGGCCTGCTGTATCTGGTCAGTGACGACGCGCCGTCGCGCGTCATCTTGGGGGCGGGCGCCGGCAGCTTCGCGCAGACCCGCATCTACGAGACCGAAGGCGTGACGCTTCTGGATGGCGACAACACGCCCGAAGCCGTCGCCGCCGCCTTTGACCGGATCACCGACCCGCACGGCCAGCAAGAGCTTGGCGATGCTTTCACCCAAACCCGAAAATACGCCCGCAAGGCGGCCGAGGCCCGTGGCCTGACGCTGCCCTGGGGCGACTGACCCCACCCCAGAAAAAGGAATTCACCCATGCGTGACGCCGTTATCGTCTCTACCGCCCGCACCCCCATCGGCAAGGCCTACAGGGGGGCATTCAACGCCACCACGCCACAGGCGCTGGCCGCACATGCCATCGAGAACGCGGTGAAACGCGCAGGAATCGATGGATCCGAAATCGCGGATTGCGTGATCGGCTCGGCCCTGCAGCAGGGTCATTCCGCCGGCAACATCGCCCGCCAGGCCGCGATCCGCGCGGGCCTGCCGGTTACGGTGGCGGGCATGTCGCTCGACCGTCAGTGCGCCTCTGGCATGATGGCAATCGCCACGGCGGCCAAGCAGGTCATCACCGACGGCATGGACGTGGTCGTGGGCGGCGGCGTGGACAGCATCTCGATGGTGCAAACCCCCGAGATGCGCGTCAAGGCCGATGGCTGGCTGAAGGAGCACAAGCCGGAGATCTACATGTCCATGCTGGAAACCGCCGAGACCGTGGCGGAACGCTATGGCATCAGCCGCGAGGCGCAGGACGAATACGCCGTGCGCAGCCAGGCGCGGACCGCAGCGGCGCAGGAGGCCGGGCGCTTTGACGACGAGATCGTCGCCATGAGCACCACGATGATGGTGCAGGACAAGGAGACCAAGGAGATCAGCAATCGCGACGTGACACTGGAAAAGGACGAGGGCAACCGCCCCGGCACCAGCTATGACAACGTCGCGGGCCTCAAGCCGGTGTTCAAGGACGGGATCCACATCAAGGAAGGCAAGTACATCACCGCCGGCAACGCCAGCCAGTTGAGCGATGGCGCCTCTGCCGCCGTGGTGATGGAGGCGAAGGTCGCCGAGCAAAAGGGCCTGCAACCGCTGGGCCGCTACGTGGGCGTGATGGCCGCGGGCTGCGAGCCCGACGAAATGGGCATCGGCCCGGTCTTTGCCGTACCGAAACTGCTCAAGGCGCATGGGCTGACCATGGACGACATCGGCCTGTGGGAACTGAACGAGGCCTTCGCCTGCCAGGTGATCTATTCGCGCGACAAGCTGGGCATCCCCGACGATCTGCTGAACGTGGACGGCGGTGCGATTTCCGTGGGCCACCCCTATGGCATGTCCGGCGCGCGGATGGTCGGCCACGCGTTGATCGAAGGCAAGCGCCGGGGCGTGAAATATGTCGTCTGCACCATGTGCGTGGGCGGCGGCATGGGCGCTGCGGGCCTCTTCGAAGTTCTCTGACGCCCCCCGCCGCCGCCAGACACAAACCGCCCGGCACAGATGATGCGCCGGGCGACCTCAAAGCCAGAAAGACCGACAATGACCAAGAGAGACGATTCCCATTTGCCAAAAGCGTTGCAGGGGCTGCGCATCCCGATGGTGGCCTCGCCGCTGTTCATCATCTCGGTGCCGGACCTGGTGATCGCACAGTGCAAGGCGGGGATCGTGGGATCGTTTCCCGCGCTCAACGCCCGCGAGGCCGAGGGGGAGCCGCCGCTGCTGGAGGCGTGGCTGACGCAAATCACCGAAGAGCTGGACCGCCACAACCAGGCCAACCCCGACCGCCCCGCGGCACCCTTTGCGGTCAACCAGATCGTGCACCGTTCGAACACCCGGCTGGACCGCGATCTCGAAATCTGCACCCGCCACAAGGTGCCGATCTGGATCACGTCGCTGGGCGCGCGGGTCGAGGTCAACGAGGCCGCGCACAGTTGTGGCGGGATCGTGCTGCATGACATCATCAACAACACCTTTGCCCGCAAGGCGATCGAAAAAGGCGCCGACGGGCTGATTGCCGTGGCCGCGGGCGCGGGCGGGCACGCCGGGCAGCAATCGCCCTTTGCGCTGATCCGCGAAATCCGTAGCTGGTTCGACGGCCCGCTGCTCTTGTCGGGTGCCATCGCCACGGGCGAGGCGCTCTTGGCGGCGCGCGCACTCGGGGCCGATCTGGGCTATATGGGGTCGCCCTTTATCGCCACCAGGGAAGCCAACGCGCAGCAAGGGTACAAGGACATGATCGCCAGTTCCGGGGCCGAGGATATCGTGACCTCGTCGTTGTTCACCGGCGTGTCGGGCAATTACCTCAAGCCGTCGATCACCGCCGCCGGGATGGATGCCGACAACCTGCCCGATGCGGACGCGTCGTCGATGAATTTCTCGTCGGGATCGTCCAAACCGAAGGCCTGGAAGGAGATCTGGGGCGCGGGTCAGGGCATCGGCGCGGTTCAGGCCGTCACGGATGTGCCGACGCTGGTGGACCGGGTGGAGCGCGAATACATCGCCGCCGGAAAACGGCTGGCGGCGGAGTTCGCGGACTGACATGGCCGAGCTTCTGGTCATCCGCCACGCGCAGGCGTCCTTTGGACAGGACAATTACGACCGCCTGTCCGATCTGGGGCACCGGCAATCCGAACTGGCGGGCGACGCGCTGCGCGCGAACGGCTGGGTGCCCGACCGGCTGCTCACCGGCACCTTGACGCGGCAGGCCGAAACACTGCGGTCGATGGGGTTCGACGCCGCGCCGGAACAGCACGCGGGCTTCAACGAATACGACTTTCACGATCTGCTGCACGTCAAATTCGGTGGCAAGGTTCCGGACATGGTCAAGGCGGATCGCAAGACGCATTTTCGCACCCTGCGCGAGACCATTCTGGAGTGGCAGGCCGGTGGCCTGGTGGGCGCCCGCGAAACATGGCTGGGCTTTGCCGCCCGTGTCGCGGAGGCCCTGGTCTTTGCCACGCAGGACAAAGCGGAGAGAGTGCTTGTCGTGTCCTCCGGCGGGCCCATCGGGCAGTTGACGGCCAGCACGCTGGGCGCACCGCCGGCACAGATGATGAACCTGAACCTGCAGGTAAAGAACACCTCGATGACCAAGTTCGTCTTTTCCAGAGGGCGCGTTTTCCTGCACCAGTTCAACGCGACCCCGCATCTTGACAGCGCCGAAACCGCGCCGCTTCTGACCTATAGCTGAGGACCCGATCATGGACACGCAAACGCTGGATATCGCGGCGGTCGAAACCTACCTGAAAGCGCATCTGCCGGGGTTCGAGGGGCCGATCGAGGCACGCAAATTCCAAGGCGGGCAATCCAACCCGACCTTCTTGCTGAAAACGCCCGGTCATTCCTATGTCCTGCGCCGCAAGCCACCGGGCGTGCTGCTCAAGTCGGCGCATGCGGTGGACCGTGAATTCCGCGTGCAAAAGGCGCTGGCCGGCACCGACGTTCCGGTCGCCCGGATGCATCTGCTGTGCGACGATGACGACGTCATCGGATCGGCCTTCTACATCATGGATCACGTCGCGGGCCGCAACTTTACCGATCCGCGGATGGAGGGGTTGTCCAACGCCGAACGCGGCGCGGTGATCGACGACATGAACCGCGTGCTGGCCGCCCTGCACGAGGTCGATGTCGATGCGGTCGGCCTGTCCGACTATGGCCCCCCCGGCAATTATTTCGAGCGGCAACTGGGCCGCTGGTCCAAGCAGTACCGGGCGTCTGAGACCGAAACGATCCCCGCGATGGACAAGCTGATGGACGACCTTGCCGCCCGGATGCCCAAAGACGACGGCCAACGGACACTGGTGCATGGCGATTACCGCATCGACAACATGATCTTCGAGGCGGAGGGGACCAGGTGCCTGGCCGTGCTGGATTGGGAGCTGTCGACCATCGGACATCCCTACGCCGACCTGGCGTCGGTCATCATGCAATGGCAGATGCCCGCGGGCACCGAAGGGCGCGGGCTGGCGGGGATCGACCGCGCGGCGCTTGGCCTGCCCACGGATGCCGAATTCATCGCGCGCTACTGCGAACGGCGCGGGCTGCCGGGGGTGGACAACTTCGGGTACTACCTCGCGTTCTGCTTTTTCCGGATGTCGGCGATCATTCAGGGCGTGCTGAAACGCGCGTTGGATGGCAATGCCTCGAACCCCGAGCGCGCCCTGAAGGTAGGGCAATATGTGCCGGTCTTTGCGGAAAACGGTCTCAGGGCGCTGAACGAGGGTTGAGGATGGCGCAATCGGAATTCACCACCGACCCGGCCGAGGCGAAAGACCGCAATTTCGTCACCGCGCTGGCGCGGGGGCTGGATATCCTGCGCTGCTACCAACCCGGAGAGATCACGCTGACCAATGCGGATTTCGCCGATCGCACCGGGCTGCCCAAGGCGACGATCTCGCGGCTGACGCATACGCTCTGTGCGCTCGACTACCTTGTTGCCGATGCGCGCACCGGCACGTACCGGCTTGGCGCGGGGGTGCTGCAACTTGGCTTTGGCGTGATGGCGGGCCTCGATATCGGCGAGCGGGCGGAGGAAGAGATGACCGCCCTGCGCAACGGCCCGAACTCTTATATCACGGTGGCCTTGGGTGAACGCCACCGGCTCGATGTGGTCTATGTCGCGGTCCAGCCCTCGCGCGAGGATGTGTCGCTGTCGATGCGTGTGGGCTCTCGCCTGCCGCTGTTTTTCTCGGCCATCGGCCGGGCGATCCTGGTGGGGATGCGCGAGGACGAGCGCGCGGAGATCTTCGACTACGCCGCCCGGACGGAACCGGACACGCAGGCCGAACGCCTGTCAAGCTTTGCCCGTGCCCAGGAAGAATACGGCGATGTCGGCTATTGCAGCGGCTACGGCGAGTGGCGGGCGGATGTGAATGGCATCGCCGTGCCGGTGTATTCGCTGGGCGGGTCGCGGGTCTATGGGCTGAACGTTGGCGGCCCGTCGTTTCACGTCAAGAAGCGCCAACTGGAAAGCGTTTATGCCAAGCGTCTGATCCAGGCCGCCGAAGCGCTGAGCATCCGGGGCTGAGGTCTGGGCCGCGCGCTGGTGACGAAGTGATTCAACCGGGCGGAAGGTAGTTCCGCAGAGCGGAATAATTCGCGCCAAACGTGCGGCGTCGATCCGCCTTGCCGCCACAGTATTTCCCGGTTCGGCGCGGCGGTTATCGCCCCTGAATATTGCTGCAAGTGCGAGATACGCGCGCGGATGGTCCGCGTGCCCGCCTGGTCGCGTCGCTGCCCTCGATGGATTCCCGGCCAAGGTGTTGTTGTGAATAATTTAATTATAACAATGCGATGCGCGATGATGTCCTGTCGTTCAAGTGGGTGTTTGCGGACCCGCCGAACGTGGTTTGACGCGGCCGTCGCGGATAGTGCAGCGCAGCATTTCACAACGGGTAGAAACCGGCCCGGACGAGATTCATTTCGGGGTGCGCCAAAAGCTTGACTTTGGTCCCCGTTGTGCAAGGCTTTCGCAAGGACCCGACGCACATGAGATGCATTCAAACATGTTGGGGCCGTCCTAGGGAGGAAACCAAATGCTCAAGAAAACGACCACGCTTGGCGTGACAACCGCGCTGGCCTTGGTGATGGGTGCAAGTGCATCTTTCGCAGATACGATCAAGATCGCGTTCATCGACCCGCTTTCGGGGCCCTTTGCCAGCACCGGCACGAACGGTCTGCACCAGTTCGAATTCGCGGCTGAAAAGCTGGTGAACGAAAAGGGCGGTGTGCTGGGTGGCGAGATGTTCGAAATCGTCGCCTTCGACAACAAGATCAGCCCCAAGGAATCGCTGATCCAGCTTCAGGTCGCGATCGATCAGGGCATCCGCTTTATCGCGCAGGGCAACAGCTCGGGCGTGGCCAACGCGCTGACCGAAGCGGTTGAAAAGCACAACAAGCGCAACCCCGACAGCCGGGTCCTGTTTCTCAACTATGCCGCCGTCGATCCGGCGCTGACCAACGACAAGTGCAACTTCTGGCACTTCCGTTTCGACGCCAACGCCGACATCAAGATGGATGCGCTGACCGATGTGATGGCAAAGGACGACAGCATCAAGAAGGTCTATATCATCGGGCAGGACTATTCGTTCGGCAAGGCGGTGGCCGATGCGGCGGTGGCCAATCTGGGCGCGAAACGCCCCGACGTGGAAATCGTCGGCAACGAATTGCACCCCATCGGCAAGGTCAAGGATTTCACGCCCTACGCGCGCAAGATCGTGGCATCGGGTGCGGATGCGGTCATCACCGGCAACTGGGGCTCTGACATGCTGGGTCTTGGCAAGTCGGTGATCGAGAACGGGTATACCGGGCCGATCTATACCTACTATGCCGCCGGATCCGGCATCACGGCGGCCTTCGGCGAGCAGGGCAAGGGCACCATCCGCCTGATCGCGCAGGGCGAGATCAACCCCCCCGCGACACAGGAAGCGGCGGACATGTACACCGCCTACAAGGCCAAGTACCCGGACGGCAACATCGACCAGTCCCGCATCTTCAACGTGATCGACATGCTCAAGCTGGCGATCGAAGATGCCGGAACCGCCGATGATGTGGTCGCCGTCGCCACCGCGCTGGAAGGCATGGAATACGACAGCATGTGGGGCGGCAAGGTATTCATGCGCCCCAATGACCATCAGGCCATTCAGGACATGCATATTCACGCCCATACCGACGAAGGTGTGACCTTTGACTACGACAACTCCGGCTTCGGGCTTGTCACGGAGGAAACCGTGAAAATGGCGGCGATGGACAGCCCCAGCACCTGCGACATGAAGCGCCCCTGATCCGCGCTTCTGGCCTCCTGTCCCGGTTCGTCCGGGGCAGGGGGCCGCACACGCCGCGACCCTTGTAATCTGACCCGACCGGAGGGGCTATGGACCTCATACTCGTCAATCTGATCGACGGGCTGGTGACTGGACTCTTGTTGTTCATGTTGTCGGCCGGCCTGACCCTCATTTTCTCGATGATGGGTGTGCTGAACTTTGCCCATGCCAGTTTCTACATGCTGGGTGCCTATTTCGCCTTCCAGATCAGCCTGTTCTTCGGCTTCTGGATGGGATTGCTGATCGCGCCGCTGATCGTGGGCGTGTTGGGCGCGGGGGTCGAGAGGTACGGGCTGCGGCGGGTCCACCAATACGGGCATGTGCCCGAACTTATATTTACCTTCGGCCTGGCGCTCTTGATCGAAGAGCTGGTGCAGTTTCTGTGGGGCAAGAACCAGATGCCCTACGACATCCCCGAGGTCCTGCAATTCACCGCCTTTGCGATCGCGGGCAACTCGATCCCGGCGTACAAGATCTTCATGATCTTCGTGTCCGTGGGCATCTTCATCGCGCTGCTGTATATCCTCACGCGCACCCGCGTCGGCATGATCATCCAGGCTGCGCTCAGCTATCCGCGCACGGTCGAGGCGCTGGGCCACAACGTGCCTTTGGTGTTCATGGGCGTCTTTGGCGTGGGCACCGCGCTGGCCGGCGTGGCGGGCGTGATCGCGGGGCCGGTGCTTGGCACGTTCCCCGGCATGGCGTTCCTGCTGGGCTCCATCGTGTTCGTGACCATCGTGATCGGCGGGTTGGGGTCGCTTTGGGGCGCGTTGGTCGCATCGCTGCTGATCGGCTGGATCACCACCTTCGCCGCCGCCTACAATATCGCGTTCGCCGATATCCTGATGGCCATCGGGTTCACCATGCCCGAAGACCTGGACGACAGCGCGCTGCGCGATCTTTGGACACTGACCTTGCCGCAGATCGGCCCGATCCTGCCCTATCTTCTGATGGTGCTGATCCTGGTGCTGCGCCCGCAGGGCCTGTTTGGAAAGCGTGACGCATGACCGAGCAAGCCACCACACCGACCAACCTGCGCGCCGGCCGCATCAGCACGCTGAGCGCCGCG
The DNA here is from genome assembly GCF_005887615.1 of Sulfitobacter sabulilitoris. GTDB lineage: Bacteria > Pseudomonadota > Alphaproteobacteria > Rhodobacterales > Rhodobacteraceae > Sulfitobacter_E > Sulfitobacter_E sabulilitoris. Next base: position 1,473,582 of record NZ_VANS01000001.1, on the reverse strand, counting down.
CCCTGGGTCATTGCCACGCTGTTCCTGCTGGCGATGCCCTTCATCTTTCAATCCAACTCCGCCATCACGATCATGAACCAGATGGCAATCACGATCATCTTCGCGCTCAGCTACAACATGCTGTTGGGGCAGGGCGGGATGCTGTCGTTCGGCCACGCGGTCTATATGGGCGTGGGCGGGTTCTTCTGCGTCCACATCATGAACATGGTTGAGGACATGAGCCTGCCGCTGCCGTTGCCCTTGCTGCCGATCTTCGGCGGGCTGTTCGGGCTGGGGCTGGCCACCATCGTGGGGTCGTTTTCGACGCGCAAGGCCGGGACGGTCTTTGCCATGATCTCGCTTGGCGTGGGTGAATTGATCGCGGCCTGTTCGATCATCATCGTGGCGTTCTTCGGCGGAGAGGAAGGCGTGAGCGGCGACCGCACCTATGGCCTGCCGTTCTTTGGCGTCGAATTCCTGCAACAGATCGAAGTCTATTACCTGATCGTGTTCTGGCTGATCGTGTCGGCGCTGCTGATGTATCTCTTCTCGCGCACGCCGGTGGGGCGCATGGCCAATGCGGTCCGCGACAATCCCGAACGGGCCGAGTTCCTCGGCTATTCCGCGCGCTGGGTGCGGTTCTATTCCTTTTGCGCCTCCGGGTTCTTCGCCGGGATCGCGGGGGGGCTTTTCGCCATCAACTACGAGATCCTGACCGAGGAAAACCTGAACCTGACCCAATCGGGGGCGATTTTGCTGATCACGTTCCTTGGCGGTATCGGGTTCTTCTTCGGGCCCATCATCGGTGCCATCGTGTTCACGCTGCTGCAAACCGTGCTCAGCCTTCAGACCGAGCTTTGGCAGCTCTATGTCGGGGCCTTGTTCGTGGCGACGGTGATGTATTTTCCCGGCGGCCTGGCGGGGGTTCTGATGATGCATGTTCCGGCCTTCCGGCTGGGCCGCGCGGGACATCTGGTGGTGCCCTATATCATCACGCTGATCCCCGCGATCATCGGCATTTTCGGCCTGTGTGCGCTGATCGAGATGATCTTTCATCTGCGCCACGCGCCCTTGGGCGAAAGCGAGATGACGCTGTTCTGGACCACATTCGACAGCCATGCCGTCGTGCCGTGGCTGATGGCGCTGGTCATCACGGTCGTTGCATTTGCCATCATGCGCCGCAACATGCCCACCCTGCGCGCGGCCTGGCACCGCGCCAATTCACTTGAGGAGGAGAGCGCATGAACGCGATGAACCGTTCTTCGGCGCCCGCGCCCGCGCTCGATATATCGGGGCTGAAGAAAAGTTTCGGCAAGGCCGAGATCATCCGCGGCATCGACCTGTCGATCGAAAAAGGCGAACGCCATGCGGTGATCGGGCCGAACGGTGCCGGAAAATCCACGCTGTTCAACCTGATCACGGCAAGGTTTCCGCCCACCTCCGGCACCGTCAGCCTGCATGGTCAGGACCTCGCGGGGCTGGCGCCGTTCCAGATCAACCGCATGGGCCTGTCGCGCAGTTTCCAGATCACCAACATCTTTCCCGCGATGACGGTGTTCGAAAACGTGCGCTGTTCGCTTTTGTGGTCCAAGGGGTACAAGTATTCGTTCTGGCACATGGTGGCGCGGTCGCGCGATCTGACCGAGGCGGCGGATGCGATCCTCGAGCAGATCAACCTGACCAACCGCCGCGATCTGCCTGCAGGCGTGCTGAGCTATGCCGAGCAGCGTGCGCTGGAGATCGGGATCACCATCGCGGGGGGCGCCGATGTCATCATGCTGGACGAGCCGACGGCGGGCATGAGCCATTCGGAGACGGATTACATCGTGGACCTCATTCGCAAGGTCACCGTGAACAAGACGCTGGTGATGGTGGAGCATGACATGGGCGTGGTCTTTGGCCTTGCCGACCGCATTTCGGTGCTGGTCTACGGCGAAATCATCGCAACCGGAAAACCCGAAGAGGTGCGCGGCAATCCCAAGGTTCAGGAAGCCTACCTTGGCGCCGCGCTGGAGGCCGAACACTGATGCTCGAAATTCAAGACATGCATGCCTTTTACGGCAAGTCGCACATCCTGCAGGGTGTGACGATGAACATCCAGGAGGGCGAGATCGTGGCCCTGCTGGGCCGCAACGGCGTGGGTCGCTCGACCACCTGCAAGGCCATCATGGGCGAGGTCACTCCGCGTGGATCGGTCCGGTTCAAGGGGCAGGAAATCGCGGGCCGCAAGGCCTTCGAGATCGCCAACCTCGGCATCGGCTACGTACCGGAAAACCGCGACATCTTTCCGGGCTTGACGACGCGGCAGAACCTGACGCTGGGCCTCAAGCCCGGGCAGAAGGACGGCGCGGGCCGGTGGTCGATGCAGGATATGTTCAACCTGTTCTCCAACCTCGACGAACGCGCGGATGTCGAGGCGTCGGTGTTGTCGGGGGGCGAGCAACAGATGCTGACCATGTGCCGCACGCTGATGGGCGACCCCGACCTGGTGATGATCGACGAGCCGACCGAAGGCCTGAGCCCGCAGATGGTGCAGCGTGTGGCCGACTTGTTGCAAGAGATCGCCAGGCGCGGCATCGCCACCCTGCTGGTCGAGCAAAAGCTGGCCATTGCGATGGATATCGCGCACCGGGTCTATGTCATGGGCCACGGGCAGGTGGTGTTCGAAGGCACGCCAGAGGAACTGCGCCAGCGCGACGACGTGCGCAAGGAGTGGCTGGAAGTGTGAGGCTCCGGCCGGTTCTGCGACTACAGCGCCAGCGCCCGTTCCAAGGCAGGTCGCGCCGTCAGGCGGTCGATATAGGGCTGGATGTGCGGCAGGTCCGATACATCGGCACCCGACCGCACCGCCCCGATCACCGCATGGCCGGTCATGATATCGGCGGCGGTGAAGTCACCCGCAAGATAGTCGTGATCCGTCAGCCGGTCGTTCACCGCGCCCAGCATCTGCGTCAGCAGCTTGCGCGCGCGTTTCACGTTCACCTCGTTGCGGCGGTCGGGCGGCAGCAGGATCGTCTCGACCGTGACGATGTTCACATGCGGCATGATCATCCCTTCGGCATAGTGCAGCCATTGCAGGTAGGCGGGGAATTCCGGCGCATCCGCCGCCGGGTGCAGCCGCCCGTTGCCATGTCGGGCCAGCAGGTATTGAACGATGGCGCCGCTCTCGAACAGGGTGACGTCGCCATCCTCAAGCGCGGGCACCCGGCCCATCGGATGCACCGCCCGGTAGCGCGGGTCGCGCATCGCCGGGTCGCCGAGGGCGAAACGCTCAAGCGTGTACGGCAGGCCGAGTTCCTCGAGCAGCCAGGCGATGCGAAGGGCGCGGGTGTGAGGGGCGAAATACAGTTTCATCGGCGGTCTCCGGTCGTCCTGGGGCCGCGCGGCAGGGCGGCGAAAACATTTGAAAACGTTATGTTTGCATGGGAAACCCTGTCAACGCCAACATGCGGACCGAGGGGGAGACAATGAGCGATACCGATCTGCTTTTGCGCGAGGACAAGCCGGGGGGCATTGCCATCGTCACGCTGAACCGCGCACCGGTGAACGCGCTGTCGCCGGCACTGCTGATGGAGTTTGGCGCGCTGATGGATCAACTGGCCGCCGACGACGCTGTACGCGCGGTGGTGATCAGGTCCGCGTTCAAGGTGTTTTCCGCGGGGCTTGACCTGAAAGAGGCGCAAGGCTTCGACCTGGCTGCGCAACAGGCGGTTGTCGAGGGGCTCAATACCGGGTTCCTGCGGCTTTTCGCCTGTCCCAAGCCGACGGTCGCCGCCCTGGGCGGAGCGGCGATCGCCGGCGGGCTGTTCTTCGGATTGGCCAGCGACATGCGCGTGGCGACCCCGCGTGCGCAGCTTGGGCTGGCCGAAGTGCGCGTCGGCGTCGATTTTCCCGTCGGTCCGATGGAGATCGCCCGTGCAACGCTGTCCCCCGAAATGCTGCGCCGCCTGATGCTGTCGGGGCAGCCCATCGGGGCGGAGACGGCGGCGCGCGCCGGCATCGTCGACACGCTGGCCGAGGAAGGCGAGCTGATGGAAACCGCGCTGTCCACGGCGCACGGTCTGGCGGGTCATCCGCCGCGCGCCTATGCTGCGGTCAAACGCCAGATCCGCGGCGACACAATCGCCCGGATCGAGGCCGCCATCGCCGCCGGGGCAAATGCGCCCGAGGACGGCTGGTTCACCGACGAGACAACCGCCGCCATGCGCCGCATGATCGGCTAGACGCATCACCGACGAAAGGCACCGACCATGGACATGAGCCGCCCCGCGCATCCGCGCTTTGACACCGACCGGCTGGACCGGATCGCCACCTGGATGCAGTCTTATGTCGATAGCCGGAAATTCGCGGGCGCGTCGGTCCTGATCGCCCAGGGGGGACAGGAGGTATTTTTTCACGCCGCCGGGCAGCGCAACATCGCGGCGGATCTGCCGTTCGAGCGCGATACCGTGGCCCGCATCTACTCGATGACCAAGCCGGTGACCTCCGTCGCGCTGATGATGCTGGCCGAACACGGGCTGTTGCACCTCGATGCCCCGCTCGGAGAGTTCATCCCGGCGTTTCGCGACATGCGCGCGCTGATCCCCGGTGCCACCCGCATCGACCAGACCGAGCCCTGCGCGACGCCCACACTCCACCAGCTTCTGACGCATACCGCCGGCCTGAGCTATCCGTTCAATCCCGGCGTGCTGCCCCAGGCCATGGAGGAGGAGGACATCCTGTTCCGCCCCGATCAGGGATCGCTGGCCGCGATGACAGAGCGGCTGGCCGCGCTGCCCCTGGCCTTCAAGCCCGGAAGCCGCTGGGAATATTCGGTCGCCATCGACGTGCTGGGCCGCGTGGTCGAGGTGGTGTCGGGGCAATCGCTGGCGGAGTTTTTCGAGGCCGAGATCCTGACGCCGCTGGGCATGGATCAGACCCGGTTTTCCGTGCCCGAAGGCACCGGCGATCGTTTCGCATCGCTTTACACGCCGCTGGCGGGGGGCGCGATGGCGCTGAACGCGGCGCGGAAAGGCGACGATCCGCTGCGGCTTGTGGACGTGGCGGGCCGGTCGCCGTTCGAGGCGGCGACGATGCAGTCGGGCGGCGGCGGGCTTGTTGGCACCATCGACGACTACATGGCCTTTTGCGAGATGCTCCGAAGGGGCGGCACCAACGGCGAGACGCGGATTTTGTCGCCGCGCACGCTGGGTTTCATGATGCGCAATCACCTGCCCGGCGATATCGCGTCGATGGGCGTGGCCAGCTTTGCCGAACAGCCGATGGAGGGAATGGGCTTCGGTCTTGGCGGGGCCGTGGTTCTGGACCCTGCGCGCGCCCGCGTCCCCGGCAGCATCGGCGATTTCAGTTGGGGCGGCATGGCCTCGACGTTTTTCTGGGTCGATCCGGTGCTGGACCTGTCGGTCGTCTTTTTCACCCAGCTTTCGCCGTCCAGCAGCTATCCCGCGCGCCCGCAGCTCAAGGCGCTGGTGCATGGGGCGCTGGTCGGATGAGCGCGCAGGGCGACATCCTGTGGCAGCCGACGACCGAGCGCGCCGAGGCCTCCACGATGGCGCAGTTCATGCGCTGGCTGAAAGACCATCGTGGCCTGACGTTCGACCACTACAACGCGATGTGGACCTGGAGCATCACGGATCTCGATGCCTTCTGGTCCGCGATCTGGGACTTCTTCGACATCCGCGCCAGCGTGCCCTGCACGCGGTTCATCGCCAAGCGCCAGATGCCCGGTGCCGAATGGTGCCCGGGTGCGATGCTGAACTACACCGACCAGATCCTGCGCCATGCCGATGACAGTCCGGACGCGGCGGCGCTTGTGGTCCAGTCGGAAACTTTTGGCCGGTCCGAACTGACGTGGCGGGACTTGCGCGCGCAGGTGGCCGGTGTCGCCGCGCATCTGCGCGACATGGGCGTGGGGCAGGGCGACCGGGTCGTCGCGATCCTGCCCAATACCGAGGTCGCGCTGGTGGCGTTTCTGGCCAGCGCCAGCATCGGCGCCGTCTGGTCGATCTGCGCGCCCGACATGGGCCACGTCGCCATTCTCGACCGGTTCCGCCAGATCGACCCCAAGGTGCTGATCGCACAAGACGGCTATGTCCATGCGGGCAAGACCATCGACCGCAGCGACGTGATCGAGGATATCGTCGGCAACCTGCCAAGCCTCGGCCAGGTCGTCATGGTGCCGGTCATTCGCGACCTTGCGCCGGGGCGCGTTGCCTGGGCCGACCTGATCCAGCGCGCGGCGGATTTCACGCCGACGCCCGTGCCCTTCGATCATCCGCTCTGGATCGTCTATTCCTCGGGCACCACGGGCAACCCCAAACCCATCGTGCATGGCCATGGCGGTATCGTGCTGGAGGCGGCCAAGCAGTCGCTGCATCACGACCTGACGCCGCGCGACCGCTTTTGCTGGATGACGTCCTCGGGCTGGATCATGTGGAACGCCCAGTGGATGGCGCTGGGGCAGGGGGCGACGGTCGCCCTTTTCGACGGGGCGCCGAACCATCCCGACATGGGCGTCGTCTGGCGCTTTGTCGCGCAAGAGCGGCTGACGTTTTTCGGTGCCGGGGCCGCGTTCTTTTCCGGCTGCATGAAGGCCGGCGTCACCCCGCGAGAGGACGTGGACCTGTCGTATCTGCGCTCGCTCGGGTCTACCGGATCGCCGCTGTCATCGGATGCCTACGACTGGATCTACCGCGATGTGAAGCCGGACGTGTGGCTGGCGCCGATCTCGGGCGGCACGGATCTGGCGGGGGCCTTCGTGCTGGGCCACCCGATGATGCCCGTGCGCGCCGGCGAGATGCAGTGCCGCGCACTGGGCAATGCCGTGCGCGCCTTTGACGAGGAGGGCCGCGAATTGATCGGCCAGGTGGGCGAATTGGTCTGCACCGAACCCCTGCCGTCGATGCCGCTCTATTTCTGGGGCGACACGGACGGCAGCCGCCTGCACGACAGCTATTTCGACACCTATCCCGGCATCTGGCGGCACGGCGACTGGATCGAGATCAACGAGAGGGGCGGATCGGTGATCTACGGTCGCTCGGACGCCACGATCAACCGGCGCGGGCTGCGCCTGGGCAGCGCCGAGATTTACCAGGCCGTCGAGGGGCTGGAGGAAATCCAGGATTCACTGGTCGTCGATCTTGAGTTCCTGGGCCGCGACAGCTTCATGCCGCTTTTCGTGGTGCCGCGCCCTGGCGTGGCCGTCGATGACGCACTCAAGGCCAAGATCAACGCCGCGATCCGCGCGAACGTGTCGGCGCGCTTTGTTCCCAACGAGATCGTCGAGGTGCCGGAGGTGCCGCGCACGCTCTCTGGCAAAAAGCTGGAAGTGCCTGTAAAGAAGCTGCTTCTGGGCGGCGATCCGGACCGGATCGTCAACCGTGACAGCATGGCCAACCCCGACAGCTTTGACACGTTCATCGCCTATGCCGCCGCCCGCAGCCAAAAGGACGACCCCAAATGACCGACGCCGTGGCGCAAGAATTGCTTGATCTTCTGGACATCGAACAGCTTGAGGTCGATCTGTTTCGCGGCATCGGATCGGGTGGCGAGACGAGCACCCGGATCTTTGGCGGCCACGTGATCGCGCAGGCGCTGATGGCCGCCTACCGCACGGTGCCCGACCGCACCTGTCATTCGCTGCACGCGTATTTCATCCGCCCCGGCGATCCGGCGATCCCGGTGATCTACCAGGTCGACCGCGCCCGCGACGGCGGCAGTTTCACCACCCGCCGCGTGGTGGCGATCCAGCATGGCAAGCAGATCCTGAACATGTCCGCGTCGTTCCACATCGACGAGGACGGCTGGGACTATCAGCACAGGATGCCGCAGGTCGATGGCCCCGACGGTCTGCTGAACCGCGAGGAACTGCGCGACCGCGACGTCGACCAGATCCCGGAAAAATTCCGCAAGGATTTCCTGCGCCAGCGCCCGATCGAACTGCGCGAGGTCGCACCGCGCGACATAATTCAACCCGAACCGGCAGACGACCGCAACCACCTGTGGTTCCGGATGGAGGCGGCCAGGGGCCAGCCCGCAATGATGCAACATTGCCTGTTGGCTTACGCCTCCGACATGAACCTTCTGGGATCGTCGCTGCGCCCGCATGGGCTGACGTGGTTCAAGGGCGAGGTGATGACGGCCAGCCTTGACCACGCGATGTGGTTTCACGCGCCGGTCCAGTTCGACGACTGGCACCTCTATTCGATGGATGCGCCCTTCACCGGGCACGCGCGCGGCTTCAACCGCGGTTCGATCTTCAACCGCAACGGGGTTCTCGTCGCCAGCACCGCGCAGGAAGGGCTGATGCGCCCCATCAAACGAAAGAAATGACTTGGACCCCGGGGATGGAGCGGCGCGACGACTGGCTCGCGCAAACCACTGAACCCATCCTCGATCCACGGCGCGACATCGTCGATCCTCACCATCACCTGTGGGTGCACGGCGATACCGTCTACGATCTGGCGGCGCTTTGGTCCGACACCGGTGCGGGGCACAACGTGGTGCAAACGGTCTATGTTGAATGCCGCTCCTTCTATGGTCGCGGCGCTTCGCCGTCGTTGCAGCCGGTGGGCGAAACGGCGCATGTCGCGCGTCTGGCGGCGGGTATGGCCCAGCATCCCGACCGCGCGCAGATTGCCGGTATCGTGGCCCATGCCGACCTGCGCGACCCCAACCTCGACGCGGTGCTCGACGCACATCGCGCGGCGGGCGGTCCGCTGTTCAAGGGCATCCGACACTCCGGCGCCTACGATCCCGACCCGGCGGGGTTGATCGTGCCGGCCCGCGGTACGCCCGGCCTGTACGCCGATCCAGATTTCCGGCGCGGGGTCGCCCGGCTGGGCGCGCGCGGGCTCAGCTACGACACTTGGCACTATCACACCCAGACCGCCGAGTTTCTTGCCCTCGCGCAGGCGGTGCCCGACACGGTGCTGGTCCTCGATCACCTTTCCACGCCGCTGGGCGTGGGCCGTTTCGCCGGACGGCGCGACGCGATCTTCGACACGTGGCGGCGCGACATGGCCGCGCTTGCCAAATGCCCCAACGTGGTGGCCAAACTGGGCGGGCTTGCGATGCCCGACAATGGCTGGGGCTGGCACCTGCGCGCCGCGCCACCGGGCTCCGAGGAAATCGCCCAGGCCTTCGCCCCATGGTTTCACCACATGATCGACCACTTCGGCCCCGCGCGGTGCATGTTCGAAAGCAATTTCCCGGTGGACCGCACGGCGCTCGGCTATCCGGTGCTGTGGAACGCCTTCAAACGCATGGCTGCGCAATACGACCAGGCAGCGCAGGCGATGATGTTTTCTGGCACCGCCCGCGCCACCTACCGTCTTTGACTTCTTTTGTTTCCAAATATCCCGGGGTCCGGGGCAGCGCCCCGGTTCTTCACTCAAATCCTCCGAACCGCCGGTTCAGTTTGCGCATCCCGCCGATCCAGCGGTCGTAATCCGCCGTCTTGTGGCGCATGTAGCCCAGCACCTCCTTGTGCGGCAGGACAAGGAACGTCTCGTCCCGGATGGTCTGCACGCAGGCCTCCGCCACCGGCTCCGGCTCCATCATGCCATCGATGGCGGCGACGTGGTCCTCGTGCCCGCGGGTCATCTCGGTGCGGACGGCCTGCGGGCACAGAACGGATACCTTGATCCCCTGGTCGCCATAGGTCATCGCGAGCCACTCGGCCAACCCCACGGCGGCATGTTTGGTCACGCCGTAAGGGGCCGACCCCACCTGGTTTAGCAGGCCCGCCGCCGACGCGGTATTCAGCAGATATCCCCCGCCGCGCGCGGTCATCAGCGGCACCAGCTTGCGCGCGGCCCAGACGTGACTCATCACGTTGATGTCCCAGATCCGCTGCCAGTCGTCGTTGGGCACTTCGACGCCCCCCGCGATCGAGATCCCGGCGTTCGAGCAGAACAGGTCGATGGGGCCCAGCTCGGCCTCGACCCGGTCGATCATCGCCGTGATCTCGGCCTCGCGGCTGACGTCGACGGTGATCGCGGTGCCGCCCATGTCCGCCGCGGTCTGCGCGACCCCGGTGGCGTCGCGGTCCACGCAGATGACATGGCGCGCGCCCTCTTGGGCAAAGCGGTGGCACAGCGCGCGGCCGATACCGCTCGCCGCGCCGGTGACGACGATTATTTTATCTTTCAAATCCATGGCTTATGTCCACATGTTAGAGCCGCCGCAGACGGTCAGCGCCTGACCCGTCATGTAGCGGCTGGCGTCCGATCCAAGGTACACGGCAAGCCCGGCAAAGTCGTCGGGTTCGCCCAGGCGGCGCAGGGGGATGTCGTTTTCGATCCGTTTGGCGACGTCGGGGTTGTCCCAAAGCTCGCGGGCGAAGTCGGTTTTCACCAGACCGGGGCAGATCGCGTTGAACCGGATCCCCTTCGGCCCGAATTCCGCTGCCAGGTTGCGCACCAACCCGATCAGCGCCAGCTTTGACATGCCGTAGGTGCCCAGCATGACCGAGGGCTTGAATGCCCCGATCGACGAGGTGAACATCATCGACCCCGCCCCCTTGGTCACCATGTCCGGCGCCACCATCTGCGCCAGCCACAAGTTCGACTGCACATTGGCAGCCATCGTCTTTTCATAGGCGTCGTCGGGAATTTCCGAGGTCGGGCCGTAATAGGGGTTCACGCCGGCGTTGCCCACCACGATGTCGATAGGCCCGGCAATATCGTGCGTGCGGTCCACCAGCGCCTGCAACTGGTCCTTGTAGCCGACGTTGCAGGCCACGCCATGCGCGCGTGTGGCGCCCACGGCCTGGTCGATGCCCGCCGCCGCCGCGTCCAGCTGGTCTTGCTTGCGGGCCGAGATGACGACCGTCGCGCCATGCTGCGCCAGCCCCGTGGCCATCGCCAGCCCCATGCCCTTGGACGCGCCGGTCAACAAGGCCACCTTGCCGGTCAGGTCAAACATGCTCATTCAGCGGCCTTTCGCGTGTTGGAGGACTGGAAGGACTGGATTTCCGCCCGTGCGACGACGTGGTGATGCACCTCGTCCGGCCCGTCGGCATAGCGCAGCGTGCGCTGGCCTGCATACATATGGCTGAGCGGCGACCACTGCGAAATGCCCGTGGCGCCATGCACCTGCATCGACTGGTCGATGATCTGGCACACCTTTTCGGGCACCATCGCCTTGATCATGCTGACCCAGATCCGCGCCTCCTTGTTGCCCAGCGTGTCCATCGCCTTGGCCGCTTTCAGCACCATCAGACGCATCGCCTCGATTTCGATCCGGGCGCGGGAAATGGTTTCCATGTTCTTGCCCAGGTCGATGATCCGCTTGCCGAAGGCCTCGCGCCCCAGCGCGCGTTCCATCAACAGGTCCAGCGCCTTTTCGCCTTGCCCGATGGACCGCATGCAATGGTGGATGCGCCCCGGCCCAAGCCGGACCTGGCTGATCTCGAACCCGCGTCCCTCGCCCCAGAGCATGTTGGCGGCGGGGACGCGCACGTCTTTCAACCGGATATGCATGTGCCCGTGCGGCGCGTCATCGTGACCAAAGACATGCATCGGCCCGAGGATCTCGACCCCCGGCGTATCCATCGGCACCAGGATCTGACTTTGCTGGCGGAAGGCATCCGCCTCGGGCGAGGTCTTGACCATGCAGATCATGATCTTGCAGCGTGGATCGCCCGCGCCGGAAATATAGAACTTCTCGCCGTTGATGACCCATTCGTCACCATCGAGAACCGCGCGTGTGGCAATGTTCTTGGCATCCGACGAGGCCACGTCCGGCTCCGTCATGGCAAAGCACGACCGGATTTCACCCGCCAGCAGCGGTTTGAGCCAACGCTCCTTCTGCTCGGGCGTGCCGACGCGTTCCAGCACCTCCATGTTGCCGGTATCAGGGGCCGAGCAGTTCAACGTCTCGGAGGCCAGGGGGCTCTTGCCCAGTTCGGCGGCGATATAGGCATAGTCCAGGTTCGCAAGGCCTTCGCCGGTCTCGGCGTTCGGCAGGAAAAAATTCCAAAGCCCCGCGTCGCGCGCCTTTTGCTTGGCGCCGTCGAGCAGCTCAAGCTGACCCGGCGCATAGGACCAGCGGTCGGCGCGGCCTTCGCCCAGGCGGTAGAATTCCTCGGTGATCGGATCGACGTGATCGTGGATATGGCGGATGACCTCGGCCAGCAGCGGCTTGGCCTTGTCGGACATCTCTAGGTTGTTCATCTCGAACGGCGTCTGGTTGTGTCCCATGTGGGTGCTCCCCTTGATATTGCGGCTTATCGGTTGACCCAGTTGGGCGTGCGCTTCTCGACGAAGGCGTTGACGCCCTCGCGGAAATCCTCTGTTTTCGACAGGTCGGCGATCACCTCGCGGCTATGCTCGAGGCTTTGCGGCAACTGTTCGAGTTCGGCCATGCGGTTCAGAACCCGTTTCGTGGCCTTCACCGCAGAGGGCGAGACCGAGGCGATCTCCTCTGCCTTGTCGAGCGCGGCGCCCATCAGGTCCTGTGGCGGATAGACCGCGTTGACCAGCCCCAGCGACAGCGCCTCGTCCGCCTTGACGTGCCGACCGGTGAACAGCAACTCCTGTGCGGCCAGCCTGCCGATGTAGCGGCTGACGCGCTGCACGCCGCTGGCGGCGGCGAAAAAGCCGACTTTGACCTCGGGCAGGGCAAAGGTCGCGGTATTGGCGGACAGGATGATGTCGCATGACAGCGCGGTTTCAAAGCCGCCGCCCATGGCAAAGCCGTTGACGGCCGCGATGATCGGCTTTTCCAGATCGAACCGGTTCGACAGCCCGGCAAACCCCGACGCGGGCAGGCTGCCGCCCTTGCCCGACGCGGTGTATTTCAGGTCGTTCCCGGCCGAAAACGCCCGATCGCCCGCCCCGGTCAGCACCGCGACCCACAGATCGGGATCGGCGGCGAAATCGTCCCACATCTGCGCCATCTCGTTGTGCATGGGGGCGTGAACCGCGTTGTACACCTCGGGGCGGTTCATGGTCACGATCAGGACATGACCGCGTGTTTCGGTGGTGATGAATTCATATGCCATGGCTCAGACCTTTAAACCTCCGGTGTCGATCTCGGTGAATTTACCGCCGTCCGCGGCCAATCTGCGCAGGGTCCGCGCAGGCGCGAATTCGGGGTCTTCGGCGCCCAGACGCTCCATCGTGGCCAGCACGGCCTTGGCCCCGACCATGTCGCCGTAAAACATCGGCCCGCCCTTGTCGGCGGGCCAGCCGTACCCGTTGAGCCAGACAACGTCGATATCGCCGGGCCGCTGCGCCTTGTTCTCTTCGAGGATCTTGACCGCCTCGTTGATCATCGGGTGGATGCAGGTGTCGATGATCCGGTCCTGCGGCATGGTTGCGGGGGCGGCGCCCGTGATGTCGCGGATGATGTCCGCCGTCACGCTCGAGGGATGCGGCGTGCGCGCCTCGTCGTAGTCGTAAAACCCCGCCTTGGTCTTTTGTCCGCGGCGGTCCAGTTCGCACAACGCGTCGCGAATGGGGTTGTCTGTCCTGGCGCCCTTGGACCAGCCGATATCAAGCCCGGCAAGGTCCGACATCTGGAACGGGCCCATGCGAAAGCCGAAGGCGTTGAGCGCCGCGTCCACATCCCAGGGCAAGACACCCTGATACAGCAGTTTGTTGGCCTGTTTCTGCCGCGCGAACAGGATCCGGTTGCCCACGAACCCGGGGCAGACGCCCACCAGGACGGCGATCTTGTTGATGGTCTTTGCCAGGTCCATGCAGGTGGCGACAACGTCGTCGGCCGTTTCGCCCGCCCGCACGATCTCAAGCAGCTTCATCACGTTGGCGGGCGAAAAGAAGTGCAGCCCGATCACGTCGCCGGCCCGGCCCGTGACGCTGGCGATCTCGTCGATATCGAGTGCCGATGTGTTGGTGGCCAGGATCGCACCGGGCTTCATCACCTGGCCCAATTCGGTGAATATCTTCTTCTTGAGGTCCATGTCCTCGAACACCGCCTCGATCACCAGGTCGCAGTCGGCCAGATCGGCAATCGCCAGCCGCCCGTCGAACCGCGCCATGCGCGCCTCGACCTCGTCCTGCGCAAAACGCCCCTTGTCGGCGCTGCGCTGATAATTGCCGCGCACCACCGCCAGGCCGCGGTCCAGCGCCTCCTGTTGCGTCTCGACGATGCGGACGTCGATACCGGCGGTGGCGAAATTCATCGCGATACCGCCGCCCATTGTCCCGGCGCCGATGATGCCGACGGTGCGGACCTCGCGGCGGGGGGTGGCGGGGTCAAGCCCCGGCACCTCCCATGCGCGGCGGCCCGCCTTGGCGATATGGTCGGAAATCTCTGCGTCTGTCGGCGAGGTCATAATGGTCCTTTCGGGAATGTCAGGCGTCAAGCGTGGCAAGGCACTCCGCGCGCAGCGCGCGGCGATCTATCTTGTCGGTGGCGCCGCGGGGCAGGGGGGTGTCGCGGAACCAGATATGTGCGGGGATCTTGAAGCTGGCGATGTGATCACGCAGAAACGCCGTCAGGTCGTCGAGGGTCACGGTCATGCCGCCGCGCAGTTGCACGCTGGCGCCCACGACCTCGCCCAGCCTCTCGTGCGGGACCGAAAAGGCGCAGGCCTCCGCCACGGCAGGGTGACGGTGCAGCGCGCCCTCGACATCAAGGCAGGCGATGTTTTCGCCGCCGCGGATGATGATGTTCTTCTTGCGGTCCACGATGGTGACAAAGCCGTCTTCGTCGATGAAACCCAGATCGCCGGTGCGCAGCCATCCCTCGTGCAGGACCTCCGCCGTGGCGTCGGGCTTGTTGAGATAGCAGCGCATGTTGCAGGGGCTTTTGACGGTGATCTCGCCCACCGCGCCGGGGGCGACCTCCCGGCCCCGGTCATCGAGGAACTTCAGCTCCTGAACCGGCGGATACAGGCGTCCGGCGCTGCCGGGGCGTTCGATGTAGTCGGGGCCCGCCATGCCGATGCCGTTGGCGTTGGTTTCGGTCATGCCCCAGCCGGTCGCGACCTGCGCGCGCGGAAAGACCTCGGCCAGTTGTGCGACCTGCGCCGCCGGACGTTTGGCGCCACCCGAACCGATGAAGTCGAGGGTGGGCAACGGCTCGCCCATCCGCCTTGCGGCCTCCATCAGGTCCGCCGATTGGGTCGGCACGCCCAAAAAACGGGTGATGCCCTCGTCGCGGATCACGCGCACGGCTTCGGACGCATCCCATTTGTGCAGCAACGCGATCTTGGCGCCCGCGGGCAGGCTCAGCAGGAACATCGGATGCGTGGCCGTGACGTGAAACAGCGGCGTGACGACCAGGACCGATGGACGCGGGGCGGGCGGCGCGCCGTCCTCGGGCGGGGTGATCAGCGGCGCCATCACCGCCTGCATCAGCCAGGTAAAGACCGCGTTCACCGCCCCGCGATGGGTCTGCACCACGCCCTTGGGGTGCCCCGTCGTGCCCGAAGAATACATCACCGCGAAATCATTCTCCGGCGCGATCGGAACCTCGGGCCACGTGGTGTCCGTGCTGCCCGCGTAAAGCGCGCCATAGCTGTCGTCGCCCATGCCGATGCCGTCGCGTACGCCGATCAGGCGCAGGTCCATCGCGGTTTTCAAAGGGGCCAGCCGCGCGATCCGGTCGCCATCGGCAAAGACCACCTTGGCCCCGCTGTCGCGCAGCGCATAGTCAAGCTCCTGGGTGGTCCACCACGCGTTGACGAAGACCACCACCGCGCCCGTCGATGCGATCGCCATCGTCAGGATCAAAAGTTCAGGGCAGTTGCGCATGGCGATCGCGACGGGCTGGCCGCGCGTCACGCCCAGGTCACGCATCAGCGCATGGGCCATTCGGTTCACGTCATTGCAAAAGGCGTCATAGGTCCAGCGCTCGTCCCGGTACACCAGGTAATCCCACGCGCCGTCGCCCTGGCCCGCGCGGCTTGCGGGCAAGAGGGCGGGCACACTGGCGGGGATGTTTTCAAACACCTTGTAGGTCACGCCGCGGATGTCGGCGGTGCCCACCTTGAAGGTAGGATTGGTGGCTGTGACATGGGCCGCGGCGGCCTCGTGGGTCAGTCCCGCCATCAACTCGCCCCACGCGCCGCGCGCAGGTGCCTTGCCGTTTTCGTGCCCATGCGAACGGTCCTCCTCCGACGCCTCCGCCGCGCCTGCGCCCCCGAATGGGGTTTGCGCGACTCTCCCTGGTCGTGACGTTAGTGGCGAAACGCCGCGCTGCCAATACCGCGTGTCGGAATGTTGTTCCGCAATTGCGCTGGCCCGCGACCCGGTGGTCGAGGGTCACCCGGTGCGCGCCGTGCGTGCAGGGGTTTCATCCCCGTTCATCGCGCCGACCGCGAGGGCCGAGCAGGCGCGCCACAAGCGGCGCACCGAGGATCACGACCACCATGCGCAGCACGTGGTGGGCGATGACAAAGCCGATATCCGCCCCCACGATCAGCGCCAGAACCGCCAGTTCGGCCTGCCCGCCGGGGGCAAAGGCCAGAACCGCCTCGCGTGGCGGGGCAAGATCCATGACCCATATGACCTCGACCACGGCGAGGGTCAGCGCGATCAGCACGATGCAAAACCCCGCTCCAGCGATCAGGTCGCGGCGCACTTCGACCCAAGTGATGCCGGAATAGGCCTGGCCCACCGCCATGCCGATAAAGAACTGCGCAAGGAAAATCGCCTCTGCCGGGGGCGGCGTGGTCAGGATACCCGCCAGTGCAAGCGCGCCGGTGGCGATCATCGGCCCCAGGATGGACGCGCCGAACAGGCCCGCACGTCTGGCCACCCGCCAGCCCACGACACCGCACAGCGCCATCAGCGCGATCTGGCCGGGGTCCATCCCGCGGATGGGGGCGCCGGGCGCCGCGTCGAGGCTCGCGTCCCAGACCTGCACCAGCAGCACCGGCAGCGCCACCACGATCACCAGCACGCGGGTCGCGTGAATGAGCGAGAGCGCGCGCAGATTGCCGCCGGCCTCGTGTCCGAAAAGCAGCATGTCCTGCAACCCGCCGGGCATAGCGGCGTAGTAGCTGGTGGCGAAATCATATCCCCAAAGCCGCTGGAAGTAGGGCACGCCCAGCGCGCCGATGACCACGATCATCACCGGCATCAGCGCCAGGGTCGGCCACATGCCCGCCAGGTCGCCCAGCAGCGCGGGCGTAAAGCTGGCCCCCACCGCGACGCCCAGAATGGCGCGCATCGCGTCGTTGAGCGGCCTGATCCCGTGCAGCCGGGCGCCGGACAGCGACGCGACCAGACAGCCCGCCATCGGCCCCAGCAGCCAGGGCAGCGGCAGCCCGAGCGCGCGGAACGCCAGCGCGCCTGCCAGCGCCACGGCAAAGGTCAGCGCGACGCGCCGGCCTTGGGGGGCCGCCCGATCGGTCAGGTGGTTTTCTTGTCGTCGATGATGTTCATGGTGGCGAGGCCCGATTGACCCAGCTCGACGCTGGCAAACGGCCCGCCGTGGCACATCTGGCCGGGGTCGGTGACATCCACGGGCGGCGCGTCCGCCAGGATCTTTTCGGCCATGAATTCCGCGTTGTCCTTGGGGCGGTAGCCCAGAAAGGACGCCTTGGAATTGTCCACCGGCACGCGATCGTTGTTCGATACGCCATAGACCACCGAAAACCCGACCGAGGGGGTGTCGATGGCGCGGGTGACAAGCTGGACAAGGTCGTCGTAGGACAGCCATGACCCCAGCGCGCGGGCATTCGTCACCTGCGCGCAACTCAGGATGCGCAGGCACACGGCCTCGATCTGGCGCTTGTCCCAATACATCGATGCGAGGTCTTCGGCAAAGCACTTGGCGAGGCCGTAGAAGGTGTCGGGCCGGTGCGGCGCGTCGATGCCGATGAAATCCGATTTCTTGTGCATGCCCACCGCATGGATCGACGAGGCATAGACCACGCGCTTCACGCCATGGCGGTAGGCGGCTTCCCAGATGTTGTAGGCCCCGATAAAGTTGGGACCCAAAAGCTCTTCGAAGGTGCGTTCGTCGCCGATGGCGCCGAAATGCACCACCATGTCGGCCCCCTCCAGCACGGCGGCGATCTCTTCGTAGTTCGCCAAGTCGGCGGCGATGTAACGCTCGGACGGGTAGGTCATGCCGATATCCTCCACGATATCGGTGCTGATCAATTCGTCGGCCATTTCGCTCAGCGGTTCGCGCAGGTACGAGCCAAGGCGCCCGGCGGCGCCAGTCAAAACCAGTTTCTTCATCTTGTCCTCACTTTCTGATGGCTGGAGCAGGCACCGTCAGATGACGGCCTGTTCCAGGAAAACCTTGCCGGTCAGCACCCGCTCGACACCAAAGGCACCAAGATCGAGGCTGCGGTATGCGCCGTAGGCGATCAATTCGGCCACCCCGCGCCCGATGGCGGGGGATTGTTGCAACCCGTGGCCCGAAAACCCGTTCACGAACACAAAATTGCCGACCTGCGGATCCGGCCCCACGATCGCATTCTGATCGAGCGTGTTATAGGCGTAATGGCCCACCCACATATTGACCAGCCGGATTTCCTCGAACTGGGGGATGCGGGTGGCGACGGCGGGCCAAATCTTGGATTCCCACAGCCCGTGATCGGCAGCGAAATCATCGACATCCACCGGCGGGTCGTCGTCGGGCGGGCCGCCCGCCATATAATAGCGCCCATCGGTGCGCATGTGCACGCCGGAGGGGTCGATGGTCAGCGGCAGATCGCGATCCAGCGGATGCTTGGCATCAAAGATGTAGGTGTAGCGTTTTCGCGGCTCCACGGGAATATCGAGGCCCGCCATGCGCGCCGTCAGCACCGCGCGCGGCCCGGATGCGTTGACGACCGTGCCACAAGACACTTCGTGGCTCGACGCCAGCGTGACGCTTTCGACCGCCGTTCGGGCCGCGTTCAGCGTCATGCCGGTGACCTCGTTGGCGATATACTCGACACCGCCGCGCCGTGCCATGCGTTTGAACCAGTCAAACATGGTGCCGCCGTCGAAATAGCCTTCGTCCACGCGGTTGTGATTGGCGGCAACGATGTCGCCCAGGTTGTAGAACGGATAGTCCGCCGCGATTTCCCCGGGGGTCATGTGCCGGGTGCTTGCTCCAAGACTGGCCTGGACGGCCTGCGCCGCTTTTAGGCTTTGGGCAAAGGCGGGCGTGTCGGCCAGGTACATGTAGCCAAAGCTTTGCAGCGTCAGGTGCGGCACCTGCGGGTCGCCGCCCATGAAATCGCGAAAGCCCTTGATGAACTCTGCGCCGAATTGCGAAATGCGGATGTTGGTTTCGTTGGTGAATTGCTGACGGATGCAACTGTTCGTGTGGCTGGTGGAGGCGAATTCGTAGCTCGGGTCACGCTCCACCACCAGGACGCGGCCCTGAAAACCGGGCATGCGCGTCAGCCACCACGCCACGCTGGATCCGTAGATCGCGCCGCCGACGATCACCACGTCATAGCTGCTGTGGGCCGGGATCTGGGTCATGCGGTGCCCTTTTTCACTGCGTCCAGAATGCGCGCGACCTGCGCCGCGTCAAGGCCGTAGTCGCGCATCGCCGCCTCGGGGGTGACGTAGCCGCGCGCAAGGTCCTGCTCCACCAGCGCGGGGGCGCGGGCGCTGGCCGGGCCATAGCCGCCGCCGCCGGGAAAGGCCAGGTGCACACGCCCGCCCGCCGGCACGAACTGGCGGCCCTTGCCACGCATCGCGGTGCCGTCCTCGCGGGTGACGGTGGTCGGTGCCCCGTCGCCGCCGCCCTGGCGTCCGCGCGCGGGATGATGCAGCCGGTCGAACATCGCCGAGATGTCGAATTCGTGGCCCGCGCGGGCTCCGACTTCCATGTATTGCCCCAGGCCGCCGCGGCGTTGCCCGGTGCCGCCGCTGTCGGGGCGCAATTCCTTGCGCCAGATGATCACCGGGCCGGTATGCTCCGTCGCCTCCACCGGCATGGTCATCACGCCCGAGGGAAAGGCGGTCGCATTCAGCCCGTCGTGATCCGGTCGCGCGCCCCCCCCGCCCGAATTGAAGGTCAGCACCTCGGCCCGGCGCGCGCCCTGCGGGGCGTTCGGGCCGGGCCGCAGCGACACCTGGAAATTGCACAGGCATCCGGCCCCCTCGGCCGGCACCGTGCCCGGCAGGATCTGGTCCAGTGCGCCAAAAACCACGTCGGGGATCATGTGCCCGATGATATGGCGCAGGGCCACCGGGGCGGGATGCAGCGCGTTGACGATGGTGCCCTGGGGCGCGGTGATGCGAAACGGTTCGAGCGAGGCGGCATTGTTGGGAATGTCGCCCGCGATAGCGCATTTCAACGCATAACAGGCGTAGGCCTTGGTATAGACCATCGGCACGTTGATGCCCTTGGGGTCCGGACCGGAGGTGCCCGCGAAATCGCAGGCGATGTGGTCCTCGTGCACACGGACATGCACGCGCAGGTCGATAGGGCTGGAATACCCGTCGATCCGCATCTCCGCGCGGGCTTCGGCGCGGGGCAGGGCGGCGATCCGCTCCAATGTGGCGCGACGCGAATTGTCGAGGATGTAGGCCGCGATGCCAATTAGGTCCGTCAGGCCGAATTCGCCCATCATGTCCGACAGGCGGCGCTGGCCGATCTCGTTGCAGGTGGCGAGCGCGTGGATATCGCCGACAAGCTGATCGGGTTCGCGCACATTGCCGCGCAGGATATGGATCAGCGTGCGGTCCACGGTGCCGCGGTCGGCGAATTTCATGATCGGGATGTATATCCCTTCCTCGTAGACCGAATTGGCATCGGCGCCAAAGCCGCGCCCGCCGATGTCGACCACATGCGCGGTGCAGGCAAAGAACCCCACGAACGCGCCCTTGTGGAACGACGGGCTGACGACGGTGATGTCATGCAGGTGGCCCGTGCCCTCCCACGGATCGTTGGTGATATAGACATCGCCCGCGTGAATGTTGCCGCGCCCGATCCGGGCGATGAAATGCCCCACCGCGTCGGCCATCGCGTTGACGTGACCGGGGGTGCCGGTGACGGCCTGCGCCAGCATCCGGCCTTCGGCGTCATAGACGCCGGCCGAGAGGTCGCCCGCCTCGCGGACCGATGTGGAGAAGGCGGTGCGCACCAACGCCTGTGCCTGTTCCTCCACGACCGAGATCAGGCGGTTCCACATGACCTGATGAGAGACCTGGGTGCTGGTCATGGCGTGCCCTCCGGGCTGAGCGTTATGTCCAGTGTTCCGTCGGGCTGCGCCATCGCGCGGCGGCTGGCGGGGACGATGACGGTGGTTTCGTCTTCGGTTATGATGCCGGGGCCCTGCAGCCATTCTCCGGGCGTCAGATCGGTCCGCGCGACCACGCTGGCCTGGCTGCTCTGGCCGCGTGCGGGGTCGAACAGGGCGCGCGTGCCGCGCGTGCCGGCGGCCTCGGTCGGGGTTTGGGCGGGCACCGGCGCGGCCATGCTGTGCGGCGTCGAGGCGTTGACCGCCCAGACGGTGATCTCGACGTCCATGCCATCGACCACCCGGCCGAACAGCTTGGCATATTCCGTCTCGAACAAGGCCTGGAACCGCGCGGCATCGGGTTGGGCGGCGTCCTGCGCGGGCAGCACGATCGGTATTTCCCAGCCTTGCCCGGTATAGCGCATGTAAACCTTGTAATCCGCGGTGATCGGCGCGTCCGCGTCGCATGACCGCACAAAGCCGGTGGCCTGGTCGGCCAGTTCCTTCAGCAGCCGCCCCACGGCCGGAGCGTCGAAGTCGGAGAGCCGCATGTAGACGCTGCGGTTGGCCTCGAAACTGAAGGGCGCGCGCAGGAACCCGATGGCGGATCCGACGCCCGCGCCCTGCGGCACCAGGCACCGCGCCACACCCAGCTTTTCGCACAGCCGCGCGGCATGCAGCGGCGCGGCACCACCAAAGGCGATCATCGTGTAATCGGCCAGATCCTCGCCATTCTCGACCGCGTGCACACGCGCGGCATTGGCCATGTTTTCATCCACCACCTCCGCCAGGCCGTAGGCGGCTGTCCGGGCGTCCATGTCCAGCAGGCTGCCCAAGTCTGCCATCAACGCCGCCTCTGACCGGTCCGGATACAGCTGGATGGACCCACCGGCAAATCCATCTGGGTCCAGTTTGCCCAGTACCAGATCGGCATCCGTCACCGCCGGGCGCGTGCCGCCCCGGCCATAGCAGGCGGGGCCCGGCTCCGATCCGGCGCTTTCGGGGCCGACGCGGATCTGGCGCATCGCATCCACATGCGCCAGCGATCCGCCGCCCGCGCCGATCTCCACCATGTCGATCACCGGGATCGAGATCGGCATGCCGGAGCCCTTCTTGAACCGGTAGGTGCGCGCGACCTCGAACACCCTGCTGGTCTTGGGGGTCTGGCCCTTGATCAGGCAGATCTTGGCCGTGGTGCCGCCCATGTCGAAACTCAGCACCTTGTCCAGCCCGTAGCGCGCGGCGATATGCGCGGCAAAGACGGCGCCGCCCGCCGGCCCCGATTCCACCAGCCGCACGGGAAAGTCGGCCGCGCTTTCGATGGAAATGATGCCGCCGCCCGAGTGCATCAGAAAGATCGGACAGGTCACGCCCGCCGCCCGCAGTCGCCCGTCCAACCGCCCGAGGTAGGATTTCATCAACGGTTTGATGTAGGCGTTGGCCACCGTCGTGTTGAAGCGTTCGTATTCGCGCATCTGCGGGCTGACTTCGGAACTGAGCGAGACCATGACGCCGGGCAGGCGTTCTTCCAGCACGTCGCGGAC
Source organism: Sulfitobacter sabulilitoris (assembly GCF_005887615.1). Classification (GTDB taxonomy): domain Bacteria; phylum Pseudomonadota; class Alphaproteobacteria; order Rhodobacterales; family Rhodobacteraceae; genus Sulfitobacter_E; species Sulfitobacter_E sabulilitoris. The sequence goes on along the minus strand of NZ_VANS01000001.1, from coordinate 1,450,944 downwards.
CATGCGTTCGTGACTGTCGTTGAGGTAGCTGTGCAGGAAGCCCACCGCGATGCTCTCATATTCCGCCTGCGCCAGATCGTCGGCCAGCGCCTCCACCTCCGTGCGCGCCAGCGCAATGAGAACCTCGCCCTGTGCCCCGATCCGTTCGGGCAGGGTATAGCGGCGCTGGCGCGGCAGCAGCGGCTCGGGCAACTCGAGGTTCAGATCGTATTGCTCGAAGCGGGATTCGGTGCGCATCTCGATCACGTCGCGAAAGCCCTGCGTGGTGATCAAAGCCGTCTTGGCGCCGCGCCGTTCGATCAGCGCGTTGGTGGCCAGCGTGGTGCCGTGGATGATCTGGCCGATGTCGCCCGCGTCGATCCCCGCCCGCGCGCAGACCTGTGCGATACCGACGAGGATCGCGTCCTCCGGCGCGGCATAGGTGGTCAGCACCTTGGTCGATGTCTGCGCGCCGCCCGTCTCAAGCACCACGTCGGTGAACGTGCCGCCGATGTCCACGCCCAACCTGATGTCTGCCTTGCCCATGATGTCGCGATCCTTGCTGTCTCCAGGCAGCCTAGCGCGGGCCACAGCATCACGTCTAATCGCTTTCTTCGATCCGGAGGATCAGGATTTGTTATCTTGCGACGTGCCGTAGCGGCCCGCCGACTGCGCCGCCACGGTGGCCGCTTCGGCCACGAAGGCGGCCGCGCGCTCCGCGTCATAGCGCGCGGCAAAGCGCAGGGGCGCCGGGCTCCAGTCATAGGACAACGGGACCAGCCGCCCGGCGGACACCGCATCCGCGACCATCGCGCGCGGCAGGCACGCAACGCCAAAGCCATCCTGCACCATCTGAAGGCACGCGGCGAGGTTGCTGGATGGCACCAGCCGTGCGCCGGGGTGGCGGGCGGCGGCGACATGGGCGGCCAACTGGTCATAGGGCAGGGTGCCGCGCGCGTGCGTCAGGATGGGATGGGCCAGCAATTCTGACATGCTCAGCGGAACACCCGGCGTCAGCGGGATTTGCACGCCCGCCACCCAGACCATCGGATAGGCCCCCAGATCGACCATGCCACCGATCGCGCGCGAAAACGGCCCGCTTTGAAAGGCAAGGTCAAGGTGGCGGTCAAACAGCGCGGTGCTGAGGTTCGCCGACAGATCCACGGTCAGTTCCACCAGCACCTGCGGGTAACGCCGCTTGAGCGCCTTGAGGAAATCGCCCAGCCAGGTGTGCACGATCATTTCCGTCACCCCGAGCCGCAGAACCCCCTGCACCAGAGCGGTGTCGCCCAGTGCGCCGACCATGTCCTCCACGCCGCGCAGAACATGGCGTGCCGGACCGAGCAGCGCCCGGCCCTTGGCCGTCAGCCGGACCGATCCGGCGTCGCGCGTCATCAAGACGGCACCCAACGCGGATTCCAGCGCGGCGATCCGGGCGGAGATGTTGGGCTGCGTCGTGTTGAGCTGATCCGCCGCGCGGCGAAAGCTGCCCAGATCGGCGACCCGCACGAAGGCTTCGACCTGCTTGAGCGTCACGGTCACGGAGCAAAGGGCCGCGCCAGCGCGCGGGCCACCAGATCGAGCCGGTCCTGACCATAGAACATATCGCCATCCACGATATAGGTGGGCGAGCCGAAGACGTTGAGCGCGATCGCCTTGTCCGTGTTCGCGGCATGGCGCGCCTGCACCGCGCCGGACGTTGCCGCCCGCAACAGCGCATCGGCGTCGCCGCAAGTGACATGGGCCAGTGGCAGCAAGGTTCCGGCATCGGCGATGTCCGCGTCGTCGCGCCAATGCGCCTGCAGGATCGCCCGGCTGAGCGCGCAGGCATCCGCGCCGGCATCCTGCGCCGCGATGATCAGCCCGTTGGCCAGCGCCAGCGGGTTGTCGTGATGGGTGGGGCGGTGCCGCAGGATCGGCAGGCCGCGATATTCGGCCCATCGGACGAGCTCGCGGCCAAAGAAATGGTCGATGTGCGCCTGGCTGCGGGCATCGAATGGCGGTGCGCCCGCCGCCCGCAGGACCGGCAGAAAATCAAACGGGCGGTGGACGACCCTTGCGCCCGCCTCTGTCGCGACACCGGCCAGCCGCCATGCCCCCAGATAGGCATAGGCGGAATGGGCGGAATAGAAATATTCGATGGTTTTCATGCAGGCACGCTGTGGCGCGGCGCGGGGGCTGTCAATGGCTATCCTGCGACCCGCCGGCGCGCCCCGGCGGAAAGCGATGGACAAGCCCGCGCGTTGCCGCCACCCTGCGCGCAAAGGGCCCGGCGCGGCCCATGGACCGTACAGAGGGAGAGGCCGATATGGACATGAATTTCGGAATGCGCGACGAGAACCGCAAGCTGCTGGACCGGGTGGCCGCGATGGTCCGCGACGAGATCATGCCGATGGAGGCGGAGTATCAGGCCGAGGTCAACACCGGCGATCGCTGGACCTTTACCGAGCGGCAGACCGAAATCCTCGAAACACTGAAGGCCAAGGCCAGGGCCGAGGGGCTCTGGAACTTCTGGCTGACCGACAGCGACAAGGGCTTTGGCCTCAGCACGGTCGAATACGCTTATTTCGCCGAGGAGATGGGCAAGACGCCGCTTGGCGCGGAGGTATTCAACTGTTCGGCCCCCGACACCGGCAACATGGAGGTGTTCGAGCGCTACGGCACCGACGAGATGAAGGACACCTGGCTGGCGCGCCTTTTGCAGGGTGAAATCCGGTCCGCCTATCTGATGACGGAACCGGACGTGGCCTCTTCCGACGCGACCAATATCCGCATGTCCTGCGTGCGCGACGGCGACGACTATGTGCTCAACGGGGAAAAGTGGTGGGCGTCGGGCGCGGGCGATCCGCGGTGCAAGGTCTATATCGTCATGGTCAAGACCGGGGGCGATGACCAGCCCAAGCACAAGCGCCAGTCGATGATCGTTGTGCCTGCGGGCAGCGAAGGCATCGAGGTGCTGCGCCCGATGCAGGTCTATGGCCACGACGACGCGCCGCACGGGCACATGCATATCCGGTTCACGGATGTGCGGGTGCCGGCGGACAACCTTTTGCTGGGCGAGGGGCGCGGTTTCGAGATCAGCCAGGGCCGGCTTGGGCCCGGCCGCATCCACCACTGCATGCGCGCGATCGGACAGGCGGAAAGCGCGCTGGCGCTGATGTGCAAGCGCAGCCTCGAACGCGAAGCCTTCGGCAAGCCGCTGGCGCAGCTTGGCGCGAACTTCGACATCATCGCGGAATGCCGGATGGAGATCGAAATGGCGCGGCTCCTGTGCCTCAAGGCCGCGTGGTACATGGATCAGGGCGATGCACGGGCCGCCGCGCCGTGGATCAGCCAGGTCAAGGTGGTCGCGCCGCGCGTCGCGCTGAAGGTGATCGACGAAGCGGTGCAGATGCACGGCGGGCAGGGGATTTCGCAGGATACGCCGCTGGCTATCGCCTGGACCCACCAGCGCACGCTGCGGCTGGCGGATGGTCCGGACGCCGTGCACCGCCGCCAGGTCGCCCGTGCAGAGCTGCGCAAACACACGCAACAGCCCATTTGACAAACATTGCCGGCGCGTCATTTAGTGATGCGGTCGGTGCGGGTTTTCGACGAGTGCTAAGAGGGTGATATGGATCGCGACCGGATTGAAACGCTGATTGCGCGGGTGGCCTTGAATGACCGCGCGGCGTTCGATCAACTTTATGATGCGGTTTCCGCGAAACTTTTTGGCGTCTGCCTGCGTGTCTTGACCAATCGAGCCGCAGCAGAGGACGCAATGCAGGATACGTTTGTCAAAATCTGGAACAACGCAGAGCGTTACTCGGCCAATGGGCTGAGCCCGATGACATGGCTGATCACGATCGCGCGCAATACCTCGATCGACAGGCTGCGTGCGCGCAAGTCCGGCAATACCGATCTTGACAGTGTCCAGACGGAACTGGTGGCCTCCGGTCCGACGCCCGAACAGGCCAGCATCGCCCGGTCCGAGGCGGGACGGCTGGTCAATTGCCTCGATGAATTGCCGCAAGATCGCGGCTCCGCCATTCGCGGTGCCTATCTCGACGGTCAAAGCTATGCCGATCTGGCGGAACGCTTCAACGTTCCGCTCAACACCATGCGCACCTGGCTGCGCCGTGGGTTGATGGCCCTGCGGGAGTGCATGGCCCAATGAGCGATACATCCACTCCCCGCGAGGACGACAATGCATTGGCCGCGGAATACGCGCTGGGCCTGACGCCTGCGGCGGAATTCGTCGATACGCGGCGTCGTGCCGCCACCGATCCTGCGTTTGCCGCGCATGTGGCGATGTGGCACGAACGGCTGGTGGCCATGACCGATGACATCGCGCCGGTCACGCCACCCGCCCGCGTCAAACGCGACGTGTTCGGGCGGCTGTTCCGGCCCGCGCGCGTGCCATTGCTGCAGCGCGTCTGGCTGTGGCAGGGCATCAGCATCGCCGCGATCGCGCTGGCGGCTGTGCTGGGCTATGGGCAACTGACCCAGGCACCGACACCCGACGCGGTGCGCGCGCCGGTCTATGCCACCCAACTGACCGGTGCGGATGGTGCGTTGCAGGTGCTGGCCGTCTATGATCCCACGCGCGGCGATCTTGCGCTCAGCCGTACATCGGGCGCCGCGCGTCCGGGCCGCGCGCTCGAGCTTTGGGCGATTGCACCCGACCAAGCGCCCGTGTCGTTGGGCGTGCTGCCTGACGCCGCCACCACGCGGGTGGTTCTGCCATCGGCGCTGGCGGCGATCGCCGGGCAGCTGACGCTTGCCATCAGCGACGAGCCGCCGGGCGGATCGACAACCGGTGCGCCCACCGGCGATGTTCTGGCCGCGTCACCTGTTACCGAACTGTAACACGCTGAAAGCCTTAGGAAAAAAGTTTCCGATAATTTTTTGGAAATGCTGAAACTCTGATCCGCCGACGCCCGTGTCTTCCTCAGACCCACCCGCAAAGGGAGGGACATCCAATTGGAGGACGACATGACAGTATTCCGCAGTTTCACCGCCCTGGTTTTGTCCACGGCATTGGGCACGACCGCGATGGCCGCCAATCCGATGGTCGGCGGCGCCGCGATGTTCGAGGAAAAGAACATTGTCGAGAACGCGGTGAACTCCGCCGATCACACGACGCTGGTTGCCGCGGTCAAGGCCGCTGGCCTTGTTGACACGCTGGCAGGTCCCGGTCCCTTTACCGTGTTCGCGCCGGTCAACGCGGCCTTTGCAGCATTGCCCGATGGCACGGTCGAGACACTGCTCAAGCCCGAAAACAAGGATCTTCTGGTCAAGGTGCTGACCGCGCACGTGGTGCCGGGCGACTGGTCGGCGGCCACCATCGCGGCCAAGGCGAATGCCTCGCCCGACGGGTTCTACCATTTCAAGGCCGTGTCCGGCGATGCGCTCTCGGCCCAGGTCAAGGGGCGCAACGTCTATATCTATGACGAAAGCGGCAACGCCGCCCGCGTGACGATCGCGGATGTCGACCAATCCAACGGTGTCATCCACGTAGTGGATGGCGTCCTTGTCCCGAAATAACGAGTGCGCGGATGGGGGTATCCCCCGTCCGGGTAATGAGTGACCGGTGGGCCGGAGCGTGTTCGTGCGTCGGCCCACCGCGTTTCAGGTGCTCGATCTTCCGAAGCCCTGGTCCCGAGTTTGGTAACGAGTATTCTGTTTTCCCGACCTTGGTCGGCTGTTCGACCCAGGCCCCGCGCCGGGCGGGCGACCTGGCTGTTGCCATCCCCGTCTTGGCCGTTTTCGACAGGTGGTACTCGCATGCAGTTTCCCGCAGACTTGCTCATGTGGATCGGTCGGGCCTGCCTTGCGATGCTGTTCGCGGCGGGCGCGGTGCAGAAAATGGTCGATCCTTCCGCTGCGGGCGGGTTGTTGGTCGCCTGGTCCTTGCCCGCGTGGCTGGTCTGGCCGGCGGCTGTGGCCAACGCCGCCGGGGCGGTGGCCCTGCTTTTTGGTCTGTGGTTGTCGCCCGTCGCACTGGCGCTGGCGATTTATTGCATGGTGACAAGCCTGTTCCACTTTATCCCTTCTGATCCATGGCAGATGTCGATATTTGTCAAGAATTGGGCCATATCCGGGGGGCTTTTATGTCTGTCCGCGCATGAAAGTATCAGACACCCCAAGGATCCGCCTGCGTCCGGGTGATCCCCCGGCGTGTCGTGCCAGTGGGAATAGCGTCGCATTTTGCGTTGCGCAGCCGCATCTCGCGTTCCACAGTCGGTCAGATGACCGCACCCTTGATCGACAATCTGCAATACGCAAACTTTTCGCCCGCGATCTTTGAACAGATGCGCGCGGGCGGGGTGGATGCGGTGCATGTCACGATCGCTTATCACGAAAGCTTTCGTGAAATGGTGCTGAACCTCGAACAGTGGAACCGCTGGTTCGAACGGTATCCGGACCTGATCTTTCGCGGGCTGACCGGCGAGGATGTCGTGCGCGCGCAGGCCACCGAGCGCACGGCGATCTTTTTCGGATTCCAGACACCCAACCCCATCGGCGACGATATCGGTCTGGTCGAGATCTGCCACCAGCTTGGCGTGCGTTTCATGCAACTGAGCTATAACAACCAATCGCTGCTGGCGACGGGATGCTACGAAGACGAGGACCCCGGCCTGACGCGGATGGGCAAGCAGGTGGTGGCCGAGATGAACCGTGTCGGCATGGTGATCGACATGTCCCATTCGGCCGAACGGTCGACGCGCGAGGCGATAGATCTGTCCGCGCGCCCGATCGCCATCACCCATGCCAATCCGCATTGGTGGCATGCCGCGCTGCGCAACAAATCCGACGCGGTGCTGCGCGCGCTGACCGATCGGGGCGGGATGCTTGGGTTTTCGCTCTATCCGCATCATCTTGCCGGCGGCAGCGCCTGCACGCTCGACGATTTCTGCCAGATGGTCGCGCAGGCCGCGGACCGCTATGGCGCACGGCACCTCGGTCTGGGCAGCGACTTGTGCCAGGATCAGCCCGACAGCGTGGTGGAATGGATGCGCGTCGGGCGCTGGTCCAAAGTCATCGACTATGGCGAGGGATCGGCGGCACAGGCCGGTTTTCCGCCTATGCCGGAGTGGTTTCGCGACAACCGCGATTTCGGCACGGTGCGCGCCGGCCTGCTGGATGCCGCGCTGAGCGTGGCGGACGTGGATGGGATCATGGGCGGCAACTGGCACCGCTTCTACGCAGAAAGTTTCGGCCCGGCATGAAGGACGCGGCGACACCGGGGCAGATGCCCTTGCGTCCGCCCGGACAGGTGATGCGACTGGCGCGGATGGGGTCGATGTTTCCGACGCGAATTTCGTTCCTGCGCACCCTGATGCGCCGGCTTGGCGCCGAGCGGGCCCAGGTCACCTGCCACCGATGGCAGATGTGCCCCGAAGGCTTTGGCCACGCCGTGTTCCGCGTCGATCTTGGCGGCCATGTCTATTCGCTGGTTGCCGTGTCCTCCGATCTTCCGCCGGAGGCGCGGACCGACCGCGTGATCGCAACCGCCTGGGACACGGCCTATGTACTGTATGACGGCGTTCCCTGCGAAAAGGAGGTCGCGCGGATCTGTGCCGCCGCTCCGCTGCAAGAGGCCGCGCGCTTTACCGAACGCGATTTGGTGCTCAGCCGGGCGAATAAATCCGTTCGGCTTTTTTCGCATGTGACCAACAGCTTGCGCGCCGGTGTTCAACCGGACGAGGCGCTGGTGCGCGATATCGGATACCTGATGCGCACGACGGCGGTCTACGGCAATGGCAAGTTCGGGATCGCGGACCGGGCCTGCATCGACACGCGCCCCGGGCTCGAAGGGCCGTTCATGGCCGAGATGCTGACCGTCTGGCTTATCCGGCATTTCACCCATGCGCTGGCCGAACACGTGGGGCGCGGGCCGCTGGACCGGCGGATCAAGCGTCACCTCGGGATCGGCAACTCCACCGGGTTGGGTATGGCGCCGTTCCTGGTGACGCACCCGGTGTTGCTCAACAACTGGATGATGGCGCGCGAAACGGCGCTGGCCCGCGTGCGCGCGCTGCCGCGTCTGACCGTGGACGAGGCACGCAGGCTGCACGGACTGGCGCAGCGCGCGGCGACGCACCTGGCGGAATGGATCGTGCCCGACGCGGCGCACCAGGCGCGCATCGACGCGCTGCGCCGCGACTGGGAACAGGCCCGCGCCTGGCTCGATCCCGCGCACCTGCGGGGCGATCACCCCCTCGACGCGGCGATCCGGGGCACGGCGCAGAGCAGCCTCGACGTGCAGGAGCTGATGGTCGCGCTGGTGATCGAACCCTTCGGTGATCTGGTGGACGGGCTGGCCGAGTGCATGGCCGATCCCTTCGGGCCGATGGTCTTGCCGGTGCAGGATGCCGCGACGCTCCGCCGGCGGATCGAGGCGGAGTTCGCATGGGCGTTGGACACCGATTACGAGCGCGCCGAACACGCGCGGCAGTTCTGGTACGTCAGCGCGGCCAAGCAGGAGCCACGGCTTGGCGATCGCTTCGAGGAGCCGGGCGCGGAGCGTGAGAGCCCCCTGGATATTGCGCGCCGGATCAAGGCCTTGCACGGCGACCTTGACGCGGGAGACGAGCCCTTGCCGGAGCTTTTGGCGCGCGTGCCCGACCATGCGCTGGCGGTTGAGCGGGTGCTGATGGCCGCGCGCTATCCCTATGCCGAGATCCGTGACAACCTGATCGCGGCGGACTGTCTGCCGATCGACATGCTGCGCTGCAAACTGTCGTTTTTCGGCGCGTCCAAGTTCGATCCCAAATCCGACCGCTGGACGCGGATCACGCTGTGTCAGGGCGCGCCGCTGGCGGACGAGCTGGCCACGCGCGCCGATGACTGGTGGCTGCCGGTCTATGGCGGATGAGCTGGTCGATGACCGAATGGGCGGCGCTGGCGGCCAAGGCGGCGCGCGGTGCGGGCGCCCCGCCGGCGCAGGCGCAGGCCTTTGGCCGCGCGGCGGCGCAACACCTGGCGCAGGGCCGCGCGGCCGAGGATCTGGCGCGCGCCCTTGGCGCCCTGCCGGGCGGGCCGATCCTGTCGCTGCCGCCGGCCCTGATCGCGGCGCAGGTCGATGCCGGGACCGGACTACAGACCACCCTGGCCGCCCCGGACGGTCCGGCGCTGGCTCAAAGCTATGTTGAGGGCCTGCCGTGGCGGGTCACGGTCCTGAGGGCGGAGGGCGGGACGCTTTGCTTTGCCCTCGACACCGGCACGCCTGCGCCGCGCGCGACCCCGGCGCGCCTGACCCCGCCGCCCGCATTGGTCAAGCGGATGGAGGCATTGGCGGAGCGCACATTCGTGCCGGAAACCGACGCTTCGCGGCAGCGCGGCGCGGGCGCGGGGCTGACCGACAGCGACTAGGGCCGCGGAACAGCGTCAAAAGGATGGGGTAAAAGGATCGTCGTCATAGTCCACACCGGCAAGATACAGGCCCTCCGGCGGGCACACCGGGCCGCAGGCCGGACGGGCGCGCGCCGCCAGGGCCCGGCCGACATCCGACACCGACCACGACCCCGCACCCACGCGCTCCAGCGTGCCCACGAAGCTGCGGACCTGATTGTGCAGGAACGATCGCGCGCGCACGTCGAAATGCACCTCGGTGCCATGCGGGGTCTCGACCGCCGTCACATCCAGCCGGTCCAACGTTTTGACCGGGCTGTCGGCCTGGCAGATGGTGGAGCGGAAGGTGGTGAAATCGTGCTTGCCGACCAACAGGGCAGCGGCCTTTTGCATGGCGGCCACGTCCAGCGGTTGCTTGACCTGCCAGACGCGCCCGGCGTCAAGCGTCGCGGGCGCGCGGCGGGTCAGGATGCGAAACAGATACCGCCGCTGGCGGGCGGAAAACCGCGCGTGCCAATCCCCGGCCACGGGCGCGCAGGCGACGATGGCCACCGGCGCGGGTTTCAGGTGATAGTTCAGCGCCTCGGACAGCCGGAAGGGCGTCCAGTCGCCCTGCATGTCGCAATGCGCGACCTGCGCCAGCGCGTGGACACCCGCATCGGTGCGCCCGGCGGCGGCGATGGTGTGGGCGCGGGGCTCCAGCCGGGCCAGCGCGTCCTCGATCGCGCCCTGCACGGTGGTCTGGTCCTTCTGGCGTTGCCATCCGGCGAATGGCGCGCCGTGGTATTCGATTTTCAGGGCGTATCGTGGCATGCCGCAGGCCCTAACCTGCGGTGTGGCATCGCGCAATACCCGCGGGCCAATTCGGCGCCGGCACTGGCATGGCGCTGCGGGGCGGCTTATGTAGGCAGTCATTGCAAGGATAAGGCGGGCCAGCTTTGGTGATTTCAGCCCTCGCGGACACGGTTCTGCGGCAGATTGAAAATGTGCAGGACACGGTGTCCGAGACCCTGTTTGAGCAGGTGATCCGCCTGGGCGTGACGGGGCTGGCACGGTCGGGCAAGACGGTGTTCATCACCTCGCTCGTGGCGAATCTGCTGGACCGGGGTCGGATGCCGCACCTGCTGGCCGCGTCCGAAGGCCGGATCGAGGCGGCGTTCCTGCAACCGCAGCCCGACGACACGATCCCGCGCTTTGACTATGAGCATCATCTGGCCACGCTGACCGCACGCACCCCGAGTTGGCCCGAGAGCACCCGCGCGGTGTCGGAACTGCGCCTGTCGCTGCGGGTTCGGCGCGGCGGGCTTCTGGCCGGGCTGCAGGGGCCGCGCACGGTGCATCTCGACATCGTGGACTATCCCGGCGAATGGCTGCTGGATCTGGCGCTGCTGGACAAAGGCTATGACGACTGGTCGGCCGAGGTGCTGGAGCGGATCGCCGCACGCGCGGAGGCCGATGCTTACCGCGCGTTGGTGGAACGAACCGATCCGGCCGCCCCGCTGGAGGAGCCGCAGGCCAAGGCGCTGGCGGCGGGGTTCACCGCTTACCTGACGGCGGCGCGCGACGCGGGCTATTACGATTGCACGCCGGGGCGGTTTTTGCTGCCCGGCGATCTGGCAGGGTCGCCGGTGTTGACCTTTGCGCCGCTGCCGGGGCAGGGCGATGGCCCGCGCAAGTCGCTCCGCCGCGAAATGGCGCGCCGGTTCGAGGCCTACAAGCGCGAGGTGGTCAAACCGTTCTTTCGCGAACATTTCGCCCGGATCGACCGCCAGGTCGTGCTGGTCGATGCATTGGGCGCCATCCACAAGGGCCCCCGCGCGGTCGAGGACATGCGAGGCGCGATGGCCGATCTTCTCGCGGCGTTCCGGCCCGGTCGCAACGCGTTCCTGACGCAGCTTTTCCAGGGGCGGCGTGTGGAACGGATCCTGTTTGCCGCGACCAAGGCCGATCACCTGCATCACAGCCAGCACCGCCAGTTGACCGCCATCATGCAGGCCCTGGTGCGCGGCGCCGAGGACCGGGCGCGGTTTGCCGGGGCAGAAACGGCCGCCATGTCCATCGCATCGCTGCGCGCCACCACCGAAGACACGCTGACCCATGACGGCGAGACGCTGGAGGTCGTGCGCGGCACGCTGCTCGAGACCGGCAAGCAGGCGGCGTTCTATCCCGGCGCGCTGCCCGAGGACCCGTCGCATCTGTTGTCTCCGGCGCGGGCGGGCGCGGCGGAATGGCTTGACGCGGATTTCAGCGTCATGCGGTTTGCGCCTGCGCCGCTGACGCTGCGGCCCGGCGACGGGCCACCGCACATCCGGCTGGACAAGGCCGCGCAGTTCTTGCTGGGGGATCGGTTGTGACGGGCGTCGCCGCGGGGGTCCGGATCTTGCCTGCGCGACCTCTTGACGCGGGGGCCGTGGGCGATGTGCTGTCTTGTGCCAATGACGCGTTGCCATGGCTGCCGCGGATACACAGCCGCGCCGAAGAGGTGATGTTCGCGGGGGACATGATCGACGCCGGATGGGTCCATGTCGCGCGGCAAGGCCCCGAGATCGTAGGCTTCATGGCGCGGGCCCGCACCGAAATCCATGCCCTGTACCTTGCCCCGGGCGCGCAGGGGCTGGGCATCGGGCGCGCGTTGTTGTCGCAGGCCAAGACCGCCTGCGACCGGCTGGGCCTGTGGAGTTACCAGGCCAACGCCCGGGCCGCGCGGTTCTACGCCCGCGCCGGGTTTGCCGAGGTCGCGCGCACCGATGGGGCGGGCAACGACGCGCGCCTGCCCGACATCCGCTTTGAATGGGCGCGAAAGGACATCTGATGGCCAAGGGCCCGGTTTTGATCGATCTCGATGACACGGCGCCGCAGCGTCAGACCGTGGCCGAGGCGCCGCCGGTGCCCGATTCGGACGGGACCGTGCCGCGCGGCCAGGCGATGCAGGTGGCCGCAACGCTGGCCGCGCGCCGTGCCTCGCCGCTGGTCCGGTGGTTCTGGGCGGCGCTGACGGCGCTGGTGGGCGCGGTTGTGGCGATTGCGGCCTGGGATTTCGTGACCGGGCTTTTGGCGCGCAATCCGCTGCTGGGCGCCGTTGTGACGGGGTTGATCGCGGCGGTTCTGCTGCTGCTCGCGGCGCTTGGACTGCGCGAATTGGCGGCCTTTGGCCGGCTTGGGCGTCTGGACGGGCTGCGCCATGATGCGGGCGATGCACTGGCGCGCGATGACCTGGGGGCCGCGCGTGCGGTGACGGACCGTCTGGTCGCGCTTTACAAGGGGCGCGAGGACACCCGCTGGGGCCGCGACCGGCTGGCCGATCTGCGGGGCGATCAGCTGGACGCCTCGGGTCTGCTGGGATTGGCGGAGGTCGAGGTTCTGGGCCCGCTGGACCAGGCCGCGCGCCGCGAGGTCGAGGCGGCGGCCCGTCAGGTGGCCACGGTGACGGCGCTGGTGCCGCTGGCGCTGGCGGATGTGGCCGCGGCGCTGACCGCGAATTTGCGGATGATCCGGCGCATCGCGGAGGTCTATGGCGGCCGGTCCGGTTTTTTCGGCAGTTGGCGGCTGACCCGCGCGGTGCTGTCGCATCTTGTCGCGACCGGCGCGGTGGCCGTGGGTGACGACATGCTCGAGCCGATCCTTGGCGGGTCGATCATCGGCAAGTTGAGCCGCCGTTTCGGCGAGGGGCTGGTCAATGGGGCGCTGACGGCGCGCGTGGGCGTGGCCGCGATCGAGGTGTGCCGCCCGCTGCCATTTGTGCGCGCCGCGCGACCGAAGGTGCGCGACATCATCAAGCGCAGCCTGACCGGGCTGTTCGGCGGGTCGAAACCCTGACAACGACGGTGCAGGCGAGCGCCGCGGGGCGGATATCACCGCGGCGGTGCATCGCCTGCCGGGCCGGGCGGAATGGGGGGCCAGCCCCCCAGACCCCCCGCGGTATTTTCGTCCATTTGGAAGCGGAACGGGGTCTTGCCGTGTCGGGGGGGCGTGCTTATAAGCGCTGGCATGACACGCGCAGTCGCGATCATCATTCGAATTATATCCCCGGCGCTCTGACCACCAGACGCCGGGCCAAGGTGTTTGAGCCGCTCGCACCGACCGCATTTCCCTTTCATACGACCCCATCCGAAGGACGCCCCGCATGTGCGCCGATACGACCGATACGAGCCAGACGCTTGATTACAAATCCACGCTGAACCTGCCAAAGACCGATTTTCCGATGCGCGCGGGCCTGCCCAAGCGCGAGCCCGAGTGGCTGGCGCGGTGGGAGCGGATCGGCGTTTACGAGCGGCTGCGCGAGAAAGAGGGGCGCACGCCCTTTACCCTGCATGACGGCCCGCCCTACGCCAACGGACATCTGCACATCGGGCACGCGCTGAACAAGATCCTCAAGGACATGGTGGTGCGCAGCCACCAGATGATGGGCCGCGACGCGCGCTATATCCCCGGCTGGGATTGTCACGGTTTGCCGATCGAATGGAAGATCGAGGAGCAATACCGTGCCAAGGGGCAGGACAAGGACGCGGTCAGCATTGTCGATTTCCGGCAGGAATGCCGCAAGTTCGCCGAAGGCTGGGTCGATATCCAGCGCGAGGAATTCAAGCGGCTGGGGATCACCGGCTGCTGGGACCGGCCGTATCTGACGATGGATTTCCACGCCGAGCGGGTGATCGCCGAGGAGTTCCAGAAGTTCCTGATGAACGGGGTGCTGTACCAGGGATCCAAGCCGGTGATGTGGTCGCCGGTGGAAAAGACCGCACTGGCCGAGGCGGAGGTGGAGTATCACGATCGCCAGACCGATGCGATCTGGGTGCGGTTTCCGGTGCGCGAGGCGGCTGGCGATCTGGCGGATGCTACTGTGCTGATCTGGACGACGACGCCCTGGACGATCCCGCAGAACCGCGCGATCTGCTTTGGGCCGGGGATCTCTTATGGTCTTTTTGAGGTGCAGAAGACGCCTGATGAATGCTGGGCCAAGGTCGGTGAAACACTGCTGGTTGCCGATGCGCTGGCCGAGGGTGTCTTCGATCAGGCGCGCGTCGGGATGGCGGGCGTGAGCCGATTGCGCGACGTGAGTGCGGAGGAATTGGCGGGCGTGACCTGCGCGCATCCGCTTGCCGGGGCCGAGGGCGCGGATGGCGAATGGGATTTCGCCGTGCGCCTGTTCCCCGGCGATCACGTCACCGACGACGCGGGCACGGGCTTTGTGCACACGGCGCCCAGTCATGGCGACGACGACTACCAGATCGGGCTCAAGCATGGGCTCGAGATGACGTTCAACATTCTCGACGACAGTTCCTTTCGCGACGATTTGCCGTTCTTTGGCGGTGAGCGGGTGATCAAGGAAAACGGCAAGCCCGGCGGCGCCAGCAAGGCCGTGATCGAAAAGCTGAAGGCGTTGGACGCGCTGATCGCGATGAAGCGCATCACCATCTCGGACGCGCATAGCTGGCGGTCGAAGGCACCGGTGATCCGCCTGAACCGGCCCCAGTGGTTCGCCGCCATCGACCGGCCCGTGGGCGACGGTCAGGACGACTATGGCACCACGATCCGCGAGCGCGCGCTGCGGTCGATCGACGAGTTGGTCACGTGGACCCCGCGCACCGGGCGCAACCGGCTGTATTCGATGATCGAGGCGCGGCCCGACTGGGTGTTGTCGCGCCAGCGTGCCTGGGGCGTGCCGCTGACCTGCTTTACCAAGGTGGGCGCCAAGCCGTCGGACGACGATTTCCTGCTGCGCAACGCCGAGGTCAACGCCCGCATCGTCGAGGTGTTCGAGGCCGAGGGCGCGGATGCGTGGTACAAGGATGGCGCGAAGGAGCGGTTCCTGAGCGGGATCGTCGATGTGGACGCCTATGACCAGGTGATGGACATCCTCGATGTGTGGTTCGACAGCGGTTCGACCCACGCCTTTACCCTGCGCGACCGCGAGGACGGATCCGAGGACGGCATGGCGGATCTGTACCTGGAGGGTACGGACCAGCATCGCGGCTGGTTTCATTCGTCGATGCTGCAAGCGTGCGGCACGATCGGTCATGCGCCCTACAGGGGGGTTCTGACGCATGGTTTCACGCTGGACGAGAAGGGCATGAAGATGTCCAAATCCGTCGGCAACATCATCGCGCCGGACAAGATCGTGCAGCAATACGGTGCCGACATCCTGCGGCTTTGGGTGGCGCAGACCGATTTCACCATCGACCAGCGGATCGGGCCGGAGATCCTCAAGGGTGTGGCCGACGGCTATCGCCGTTTGCGCAACACGATGCGCTACATGCTGGGGTCGCTGAATGATTTCAGCGAGGCGGACCGCATGGACCCTGCCGATATGCCGGAGCTTGAGCGCTGGGTCCTGCACCGGCTGGCGGAGTTGGATCGCACCGTGCGCGAGGGCTATGCCAGATACGATTTCCAGGGCGTGTTCCAGGCGGTCTTTACCTTTGCCACCGTCGATCTGAGCGCGTTCTACTTCGACGTGCGCAAGGATGCGCTGTATTGCGATGGCGATACGGTGCAACGCCGCGCGGCGCGTACGGTGCTGGACCTGCTGTTCCACCGGCTGACGACCTGGCTGGCGCCGGTGCTGACCTTCACGATGGAGGAAGTCTGGCTGGAGCGGTTCCCGGGCGAGGACAGCTCGGTGCATCTGGTGGATATCCCCGAGACCCCCGAGGCCTGGCGCGCGCCCGATCTGGCGGCGAAATGGGCCGGCGTGCGGGCGGCGCGGCGCGTGGTGACCGCGGCGCTCGAGGTGGCGCGGGTCGACAAGGTCATCGGTGCTTCGCTGGAGGCGGCCCCGGTTGTCCATGTGGAGGATGCGGACCTGCGCGCGGCGCTCATGGCGCTGCCGTTCGAGGATATCTGCATCACCTCGCAGATCACGGTGAGCGATGCGCCCGCGCCCCCGGAGGCCTACCGCCTGCCGGAGACACCGGGCGTGGCGGTGGTGTTCGCCAAGGCGAGCGGCGAGAAATGCGCGCGCTGCTGGAAGGTGCTGCCCGATGTGGGCACTCATGCGCACCCGGGCGTCTGCGGGCGCTGCGACAGCGCGATGTCGTGATCGCCAACGATAAAGGCGGGGCGCCCGCGCCCCGCCCTGGCCGCGGCCCATTGCGCAGCAATCGGATTGCGCGGCGGGCGCTTTGCCTGCAAATATCGCCTTATGGCACAGTGTAGCGTTTCAACGCGATTTGGCGATCTGACCCTGACCGAAGAAGACGGCGCGATCACCGCGTTGCGTTGGGGCAGGGCTGCACAGCAGGATGACACGCCACTGCTGGCCCGCGCGGCCCTTCAACTGGCGGAATACGACGCGGGCGTGCGCATAAAATTCGACCTGCCGCTGCGTGTCGCGGGCAGCGCGCTGCAACGCGATGTCTGTGCCGCGATCCTGGCGATCCCCTTTGGCCATACCCGGACCTATGGCGACATCGCGCGCGATCTGGGCGTGCCCGCACAGGCGGTCGGGCAGGCCTGCGGCGGCAACCCCATCCCGATCGTGATCCCCTGTCACCGCGTGATGGGCGCCAAGGGGCTGACCGGGTTTTCCGGCGCGGGCGGGATCGAAACCAAAGTGGCGCTTTTGCGCCACGAAGGGGCGGCGGGTTTGCTGATCTGACCCGCCATGCGATTGACCGCTGCGGCCATCTGCGTCACCCAGACGCATGAGCCTTTTCGTCTTTTTCTCCGTCTTGGGCGCCGCCTTGCTGCACGCGATGTGGAATGCCGTGATCAAGAGCGGGGTCGCCAAGATGCGCGGCATGCTGATCATGACGCTGGTGCAAGGCGGAGTGGGCGGTCTGATCCTCTGCACGCAGCCCTTGCCCGAAGGCGAAGTCTGGCTCTGGCTGCTGGCCTCGGGCGTGTTCCACTCGGGCTACAAGCTGTTTCTCGCCTTCGCCTACGAGAATGGCGATCTGAGCCGGGTCTATCCCATCGCGCGGGGGGCGGCGCCGATGCTGGTTCTGGGCGTGGGGGCGGTGATCCTGGCGGACCAGATCACAACCTTTGAATACCTCGGCGTCCTGCTTTTGGGCGTGGGCATCGCGATGATGGCCGCCGGCGCACTGGCCCGCCGCGAGGATCGGCGCCTCATTCCGCTGGCGCTGGGCTCGGCCGCGATGACGGCGGGGTATTCGCTGGTCGATGGGATGGGCGCGCGGGTGTCGGGCAATGCGACGGCCTATGTGGCGTGGCTTTTCGTCTTCGATGCGGTGCTTTTCACGCCGATCGCCATTGCGCTCAAGGGGCGCGCGCTGACCGGGGCAAGCCTGCGCGACTGGTGCTATGGCGGTCTTGCGGCGGCGGCGTCCTACGGGGCCTATGCCATCGCGGTCTGGGCGATGACGCAGGCGCCCATCGCGCTGGTCGCGGCATTGCGCGAGACGTCGATCCTGTTTGCCGTGACGATCGGCTGGCTGGCCTTCGGCGAACGGATGGACGCGGTCAAGGGCGCAGCCGCGGTATTGATCGTGGGAGGCGTCGTCCTGACCCGGATCTAGCCGCCGCGGATGGGAATGATCTGCTGCGCGACACCGGCAAAAACCAGGTAGACCGAGGTCACGATCAGCCCCATATGCGCCCAGCTGTCGGGGTGGAAGTTGCCCCAGGCGGCCCAGCCCGCAAAGATCGTCCAGGCAAGGGCGGCGGGCAGGGTCACCGCGCGCCAGCGTTCGGTGCGCACGGGATGCACGAATTTCAGCGGCAGAAACATTGCCACGGCCAAGGCGGTGACGAGTGCGAGGCTGACCCAGAAGTTCGGTTCGAGCGCGAAGATCACCAGCACGACCATGTTCCAGCAGCCCGGAAAGCCGGAAAAGGAGTTGTCCTTGGTCTTCATCCGGGTGTCGGCGAAATACATCGCGCTGGCAAAGGTGATGACGATGATCGCGAACCAGCCGGTCCAGCCATCCATCAGGCCGGATTTGAACAGGGCAAAGGCGGGGATGAAGACATAGGTCAGGTAGTCGATGATCAGGTCCAGCAACACGCCATCGAATTCGGGCGCGTTGGCTCCGACGTCGTATTTGCGCGCCAGCGGCCCATCGACGCCATCGACGGCAAAGGCCACCATGAGCCACAGGAACATCAGATCCCATTCGGCATCGACCGCCGCCAGCATCGCCAGCATGGCAAAAACGGCGCCGGTGGCGGTAAGAAGGTGAACGAGCAAGGCGCGCATCTGAATGGTCATGGGCGCTTCATGGCGCAGCTTTGCACGGGATGCAAAAAGAAATCGCCGGGCATGGGATGTCGGGGGCGAGGTGTGGCGCGATGCCATCACGCTTTGGGGTGGGCGCGGGTATACACTTCGAGAAGGCGCGCGGTATCGACGGCGGTATAGGCCTGCGTCGTGGACAGCGACGCGTGGCCCAAAAGCTCCTGGATGGCGCGCAGGTCGCCGCCCGCGTTCAGCAGATGCGTGGCAAAGCTGTGGCGCATGGCATGCGGCGTGGCGCTGGCCGGCAGGCCCAGTTGCAGCCGCGCGCGCGCCATCACCGCCTGAATCGCGCGGGGCGACAGCGCGCCGCCGCGCACACCGCGAAACAGCGGCGCGGCGGGGGCGCCGGGGTGCGGGCAGAGGTGCAGATAGCGCGCCACCGCATCGCGCGCGGCCGCCAGAACCGGCACGATGCGCTGCTTGCCGCCCTTGCCGGTGATCCGCAGCGTGTCCGGCAATGGTGCATCCGCACCCTTGAGCGCCAAGGCCTCCGAGATGCGCAGCCCGCAGCCCCACAGCAGGGTCAGCACAGCGGCATCGCGGGCAGCGACCCAGGGGCTTTGCGATTGCAGTTCGACGGTATCGATCATGTCGCGGGCGGCATCGACGGCCAGCGGACGCGGCAGCTTGCGCTGGAATTTTGGGCTGCGGGTGGACAGCACGGCAGTCGGCTCGAACCCCTGCCGGTCCGACAGCCAGCGATAGAACGCCTTGACCGCCGACAGCTTGCGCGCCAGCGACCGCGCGCCGATACCGCCCGCCCGCGCCTGCGCCATCCACGCGCGCATATCCGTGACGCTGATCTGCTCCAGCGCGCCCAGCCCTTGCGGCGCGCCCTTGTGGCCGGTGATGAAGCTCAGAAATTCGACGACATCGCCCTGGTAGGCGGTCAGCGTGTTTTCGGCCGCCCCCTTGAGCGCGCGCTGATACGCCAGCCAGCCTTGCAGCGCATCGCGTGCCGCAGGGCTGATCAGGGTCACGACAGCCAGCGGCGCATCACGCGCTCGAACACGCCGGTGAAAAAGGTCAGAAGGTCGGTGCCCTGTTGCGGGCTGAACATATGTGGGTCCTCGGCGCCCATGACCAGCAGGCCGGGCAGGCGCTTTGGCCCGAAATCGAGCTTCAGGCAGGCCTCCGAGCGGACCCAGTCGGCGGACCCGCCATAGATCGCCTCCGCCCCGTCTTGCACTTGCCGCAGGGTGACCTGGCGCACGGTGCCGCCGCGACCCTGTGTCAGGTAGTCGTTGATGAACCCCGGCTCGGCCACCGACAAGACATCGCCCAGCCGCTGTACCGCCGGATCGTTGTCGTTCTGCACCGATTCCAGCACCAGCTTGACCGCGTCGACCCGCAGGATGTCCGCGACTTCGCCGCCCAGGTCACGCAGGAAGGTCTCGAACTCGACCGGGTCGAGCATGCGCAGGATGGCGCGGTGGATCTGGTTGGTCCCGGCAAGGTTCTCATAGGCGGCCGCGATCACGCTGCGGTGCGTATCCTCCAGCCGGTCCAGCCGCGTCTCCAGCCGTTCCATCGCGATGCCGCGCAGATCGACGATATTGCCACCCATCGCCTTTTCATTGGCGGCGATCAGGGCGCGCATCACATCCTTGTCGTCCAGAATGACGTCCGGCTGCGAAATGATCGCTTCGCGCAGGGTATCTTCGATCTTGGGATTGCTGCTCATGCCGGTCTCATGTTTATTTTGGGGTGTATAGCATGCGGTCGCCGCCAAATCTGCCCTGTATTTCGCTAAAATCGTAGCGATCCGCGTCCTGTTGCGCGGCTGCGTCAGGACCGGCGCGGCCGGGTCCTGACGGAATTGGCCGCGGTCAGATGATCTGCTGGCCGGTCTTGGCCCAATCGGCCATGAACTGCTCAAGCCCCTTGTCGGTCAGCGGGTGGCTGGCCAGCTTCTTGATGACCTCCGGCGGGGCGGTCATCACGTCGGCGCCCACGCGGGCGGCGTCGGTCACGTGGTTCACGCTGCGGATCGATGCGGCAAGGATCTGCGTGTCGAAGCCGTAGTTGTCGTAGATGGTGCGGATATCTTCGATCAACTCCATGCCATCAAGGTTGATGTCATCGAGACGCCCGATGAAGGGGCTGATGAAGGTGGCCCCGGCCTTGGCCGCCAAAAGCGCCTGATTGGCCGAAAAGCACAGCGTCACGTTGACCATCTTGCCTTCTTCCGACAGCACCTTGCAGGCCTTGAGCCCGTCCCAGGTCAGCGGCAGCTTGACGGCGATATTCTCGGCGATCTCTGCCAGGCGGCGGCCCTCGGCGATCATCGCCTCGGCGTCGAGCGCGACCACTTCGGCGCTTACGGGGCCTGTGACCAGCTCGCAGATCTCCTTTGTCACCTCGACGATGTCACGCCCCGACTTGAGGATCAGCGAGGGGTTGGTGGTGACCCCATCAACCATCCCAAGGTCGTTCAGTTCGGCAATCGCATCAATCTCGGCGGTATCGACAAAGAATTTCATGGGGCAGTCCTCTTGGGGTTGGACGCGCCGCAGCAGCGCGTGGATGACGTGGCCGGATCGTCTGGCCTTGTGCTTGGCTTTAGCGCATGATCTGCGATGCTGAAAGCCTAGAAAACCCAAGACAGACACCGGAGCATTTGGTGAGCACCCCGCAGTTTTACGATGAGGGCGATCTGGTCGCCGTGCTGACCACGCAACCGCTGGACCGGGCGCTGGATTACAAGGCACCCGAAGGCGGCTGTCATCTGGGTGCCTTCGTCGAGGTGCCGCTGGGTCCGCGCAAGGTGCTGGGCGTGGTCTGGGGGCCCGGCAAGGGCGACTATGACCGCGCCAGGATCCGCAGCGTGATCCGGGTTCTGGATGCGGCCCCGATGCGCGAGGAACTGCGCGATTTCCTGCGCCGCGCGGCGGATTACACCCTGACGCCGATGCCCGCGATGCTGCGTCTGGCCACCCGCGCGCCGGGGCTGGGCGATCCGCCGTCCATGCGCAAGATCTACCGCCGGGGCACGGGTGAGCCACGCCGCCTGACCGATGCCCGCGCGCGGGTGTTGGAGACGCTGGCGGGTTACGGCGATCTGTCGTTCACGCTCAGGGAACTGGCCGAGATGGCGGGGGTGACGCCGTCGGTCGTCAAGGGGCTGGTGGAGCAGGGCGCGGTGGCCGAGGAGGACAGCCCGCGCGATCTGCCTTTCGCGCGGCTGGATCCGTCGTTGCCAGGCAAGGACCTGACGCCGGATCAGGCGGCGGGGGCGGCGCAACTGGCGGCGGCGGTGGGCACGCAGAGCTATGGCACGACCCTGCTGCGCGGGGTGACCGGATCGGGCAAGACCGAAGTGTACCTCGAGGCCGTGGCGGCGGCGCTGGCGGCGGGGCGGCAGGCGCTTGTGCTGCTGCCCGAGATCGCGCTGACGGCGGAATTCCTGACGCGGGTGGTGGAGCGGTTCGGCGCCAAGCCCGCCGAATGGCATTCCGGCGCAACGATGACCGAACGCCGCCGCATCTGGCGCATGGTGGGCCAGGGGCAGGCGCAACTGGTCATCGGCGCGCGCTCGGCGCTGTTTCTGCCGTTCCAGAACCTCGGGCTGATCGTGGTGGATGAGGAACATGACACGTCCTACAAGCAGGAGGAGGGGGTGCTTTACAATGCGCGTGACATGGCGGTGCTGCGCGCGTCGATCGCGGGCAGCCACGTGGTGCTGGCCAGCGCCACACCCAGCCTGGAAAGCTGGGCCAATGCGCAGGCCGGCAAATACACCCGGCTCGAGCTGACGTCGCGCTTTGGCCCGGCGGTGATGCCCCAGATGCGCGCCATCGACATGCGGACCGAAGGCCTGCCCAGCGATGCCTGGGTGTCGCCGACGCTGAAGGCCGAGGTCGACCGGCGGCTGGAACTGGGCGAGCAGTCGATGCTGTTCATCAACCGGCGCGGCTATGCGCCGATCACGCTGTGCCGGGCCTGTGGGCACCAGATCGGCTGCGATCACTGCGACGCGCGGATGGTCGAGCATCGCTTTCTCAAGCGGCTTGTCTGCCACCAGTGCGGCGAAAGCAAACCCATGCCCGAGGCCTGCCCGTCCTGCGCCGCCGAGGGCAAGCTGGCGCCGGTGGGGCCGGGGGTCGAGCGGCTGGGAGAAGAGGCGGCGCGGCTGTTCCCGCAGGCGCGCATCGCCACGCTGAGTTCGGATTTGTACGGGTCGGCCCGCGCGCTGAAGGCCGAGATCGAGGGCATCGCGCAGGGCGCCGCCGACATCATCATCGGCACCCAGCTTGTGGCCAAGGGGCACAATTTTCCCAAGCTGACACTTGTGGGCGTGATCGACGCCGATCTGGGGTTGCAGGGCTCCGACCTGCGCGCCGCCGAACGGACGTTCCAGCTGATGCGGCAGGTGGCGGGGCGGGCGGGCCGCGCCGACAAGCCCGGCACGGCCCTGTTGCAGACCTACCAGCCCGATCATCCGGTGATCCGGTCGATCCTGGCGGGTGACGAGGAGGGGTTCTGGAGCGCCGAGGCCAAGGAGCGCAGCCAGGCGGGCGTGCCGCCCTATGGCCGCATGGCCGGCATCATCCTGAGCGCGCCGGACGCGGCGCTGGCGTTCGATACCGGCAATATGCTGGCGCGGCAGGACGGCCCGTTGCGCGCCATCGGGGCACAGGTGTTCGGCCCCGCACCGGCGCCGATCGCGCGGGTGCGCGGCCGTCACCGGGTGCGGCTGCTTGTCAAGGCGGACAAGGCCGCGCCCCTGCAGGACGCGCTGGCGCGCTGGATCGGCCAGGTTCGGGTGAAGGGCGATCTGCGGCTGGCGGTGGATATCGATCCGCAAAGTTTCTATTAGCGACATGTGTTTGCCTCGCCCGAGGGCGAGGCCGTGCCTCCGGCGGGAGTATTTCCGACCCAAAGACGCGGGACGTCGGTGCACGACCGCAGGGCTGGATTGCGTTTTTTGCGGCTCGCCAAGGCGTCGGTTTCGGCCTAAGGCTTTTGCATGGTTGCCCTCGTCCCCCTTGCCGCCGCCAAGACGCTGCCGTTCTGGCGGCGGCCCGTGGCGCTTTTGTTCCTGATGGCCCTGGGGATGCCGATTGCCTTCAACACCTGGTCGGCGTTGCTGAATAATTTCGTGATCGACGCGGCGCAGTTCGACGGGTCGGATATCGGGCTGCTGCATACGGTGCGCGAAATTCCGGGGTTCCTGGCCGTCGGCGTGATCGCGATCATCATGGTCGTGCGCGAACAGGTGCTGGGGCTGGTGTCGCTGGTGTTGCTGGGGGCGGCGACGGCGGTCACCGCGTGGTTTCCGTC
The DNA here is from genome assembly GCF_005887615.1 of Sulfitobacter sabulilitoris. GTDB lineage: Bacteria > Pseudomonadota > Alphaproteobacteria > Rhodobacterales > Rhodobacteraceae > Sulfitobacter_E > Sulfitobacter_E sabulilitoris. Next base: position 1,427,147 of record NZ_VANS01000001.1, on the reverse strand, counting down.
GATGGCCGGCATCCTGACCATCACCATGCTGAGTTCCATCGGGTTTCATTATTACGAGACGGTCAACCAGTCGTTGCAGTTGCAGTGGCTGACCAAGGCCGAGGCGCCGCAGATGCTGGGCTGGCTGCTGGCGGCGGGGTCGGGGGCGACGCTGGTGGCCTACCTGGCGATCATGGCGCTGTGGGAGACCCTGGGTCTGTCCTACAACACCGTCTACATGGCGGGCGGCGGGATCACCGTGGCGATCGCGCTGTTTGCGATGCTGGCCTATCCGCAGTTCGAGGCCCCCAATCCGCAGATCAAGAAGATGATCCTGCGCCGCCGCTACTGGCTGTATTACGCGTTGCAATTCATGTCCGGCGCGCGGCGGCAGATCTTCGTGGTGTTCGCGGGGTTCATGATGGTGGAGCGCTTCGGCTTCGAGGTGCATGAGATCACGCTTTTGTACCTGATCAACCTGATCGCCAACATGGTTCTGGCACCGCTTTTGGGGCGCCTGGTGGGGGTCTTTGGCGAACGCCGCGCGCTTGGGGTCGAATATGTCGGGCTGATCATCGTGTTCCTGAGTTACGGCGGCGTCTATTACCTTGGCTGGGGCGTCGTCGTGGCGGCGACGCTCTACGTGATCGATCACATCTTTTTCGCGCTGGCGCTCGCGCTCAAGACCTATTTCCAGAAGATCGCCGACCCGGGCGATATCGCCCCCACGGCCGCCGTCGCCTTTACCATCAATCATATCGCTGCGGTCTTCCTGCCGGTGCTGCTGGGGCTGTTGTGGCTGGCGTCACCTGCGGCGGTGTTCTTTCTGGCGGCGGGCATGGCGGCGGTGTCGCTGATGCTGTCGATGATGATCCCGCGTCATCCCGAACCGGGCAACGAGACGATATTCGCCACCCTGCGCGCCGCGCCGGCGGAATAGCGCGGTGAGCGCCGGCCGCTTTCTGACCGGGTCTACGATGGGGCATGTGGTGCGAATGACCGCCACGGGGGCGATGGGGATCACCTTTGTCTTTCTGGTTGATGCGGCGGGGTTGCTGTGGATTTCGCAGCTGGGCGATCCGACGCTGGTGGCGGCCGTCGGCTTTGCCTTTGCGATCCAGTTCTTTTCGGTGTCCATCGGCGTCGGGCTGATGATCGCCGCGACCGCGATGGTGTCGCGCAGTATCGGCGCGGGCGACCGTGAGGCGGCGCGCCACCAGGCGGGAGCGGGGATCGTGATCGCCGCCGCCATCCAGGCGGTCGTGGCGGCGCTTGTCGTGCTGTGGCGGCACGAGTTGGTCGGGATCGCCGGGGCCACGGGCGACGCGGCGGCGCTGGCCGCGCGGTATCTGCTGCTGACGATGCCGTCACTGGTGGTGATGGCGGTGGCGCTGGTGGCGTCGGGTGCGCTCAGGGCCGAGGGGCTGGGCGCCAAGGCAATGTATGTCACCCTGATCTCCGGCGTTGTGCTGATGGTGCTGGACCCGGTGCTGATCGTCTGGATGGGATGGGGGCTGGATGGGGCGGCGATCGGGCTGGTGGTGTTTCGCGTCATGCTGATGGCGCTTGCGCTGCTGTTCGCGGGGCATCAGCACGGGTTGATCGCACGGCCCGCATGGCCGCAACTGCGTGTCGTCTGGCGGCCATACATGGCGGTGGCCGTGCCCGCGATTTCGACACAGATGGCGACGCCCGCGGGCAACTACCTGCTGACGGTCGTGATGGCGCCGTTCGGCGACGATGCCGTCGCGGCTTGGGCCGTGGTGGGGCGTCTGACCGTGGTCGCCTTCGGTGGAATTTTCGCGCTTTCGGGGGCGATCGGCGGCATCTTCGGTCAGAATTTCGGCGCGCGGCAGTACGACCGGCTGCGCAGCACCTACCGCGACGCGCTGCTGTTTTGCGCGGTCTATACGCTGGTGACATGGGTGCTGCTGGTGGCGGCGACGCCCTTCGTGATCCGGGTCTTCGGCATGACGGGGCAGGGGGCGGAGGTGCTGCGCGCGTTCACCCATGTGGGGGTCGGCGGTTTTGTCTGCGTGGGCGCGCTTTTCGTGTCGAACGCGGCGTTCAACAATCTTGGGCGGCCGGGGCGGTCGACGCTCGTCAACTGGGTCAAGGACGGCGTGGTCAGCTGGCCCGCGGCGCTTGCGCTGGCCGGGCTGTTCGGGGCGCCGGGCGTGATCTATGGGCAGGCGCTGGCGGGCGTGATCGTCGGCGCGCTGGCGGCGCTTTGGGGCTGGCGCTTTGTCGGCGCGGTCGGTCGCACGGTGCCCGCGCCCCTTGACGTGCGTCCAAGCGCCCCATACCCGAACCCAGACAGATACCGGAGACGATGATGCCCACATTTACCGCCCTCACCACCCTGCCCGGAAAATCCCAAGCCGAGGCGCTGGGCGAGGCCATGGAGCGCCTTGAGCCGGAACCGACCGGCATCGGCGTGTTCGAGGTCGAGGACGGATCGGGCCTTTGGGAAGTGGGGGGCTATTTCACCGAAACGCCCGATCAGGCGGCGCTGAGCCTGCTGGCGGCGGCCTTTGGCGCGAAGCCTTTCACCGTGTCGGAATTGCCGGAAACGGATTGGGTCGCGCATGTGCGGCGCGAATTGTCACCCGTCGCTGCGGGGCGCTTCTTTGTCTATGGCAGCCATGATGCCGACAGGGTGCCTGCCGGGGCCGAGCCGCTGCTGATCGAAGCCCAGATGGCCTTTGGCACGGGCCACCACGGCACCACGCTGGGCTGTCTGCGCGCGCTGGACCGGCTGGCGACGGCGGGGGTCACGGGGCGCCGCGTGGTCGACATCGGCTGCGGCACGGCCGTTCTGGCGATGGCGGCGGCGCGACTCTGGCCCGACAGGGTGCTGGCCAGCGATATCGACGAGGTCGCGGTGGACGTGGCCCGCGCCAACGTGACCGCGAACGACCTCGAGGGCCGGGTTGCCTGCGTCGAGGCGGCGGGCTTTGACCATCCCGACCTGGCCGCGGCGGCGCCCTTCGATCTGATCTTTGCCAACATCCTGAAAGGGCCGCTTGTGGCGCTGGCCCCCGACATGGCGGCGAATCTGCAACCGGGAGGTCATGCGATTCTTTCCGGCATCTTGAACGAACAGGCGGACGAGGTGATCGCGGTTTATGCACGCTCCGGCATCAGTCTGGTGCACCGCGAGGAGATTGTTGACTGGACCACGCTGACCTTGCAGAAAAAGCCGTAATTTAGCGGTGTTTTAGCGGTATTTGAGGCAGTTGCCCAGATTTTGCCACAATCTGAACGGATATTGTTGTCCGAACTGGTGGGGGCCAGATTCATTCGGAGGTTTCCATGGTTGAGACGCATCTCCAATTCGATCGCCGCCTGAGAACCCTGGGCCGCAAGCACCGGGCCATGTCGCGCGGGTACTCCACACGCATCCGTGGCGACGGCCTGATCGTGGTAGAGCCGCGGCGGCTCCGGTTTCACTTTCCGGCGCGCACGGTCATCATGCTGTTCGTCGGCTTTTTCATGTTCAAGGGCTTCATGCTCGCGTCGATGGGGCCGGTGACCTACAACCACCGCCTGGCGACGCTCGAGAAAGGCACTGTCGTTGAACAGGGCGGAGCATGGATCATGCAGATCGATGCAATCACCAAGGGCATGGCCGAATTCATCGGCCCCATCCTGCGCTGATCCCCATGCCGTGCTAATTGCCATGCTGTGCTGCGCTGATTGCCGTCGGCCACAGGGCGAACGCGCCCGGTCGTTTGGTCACTGGCGGGCACGTCACCGGTCAGACCGGCACCTGGAATGGAAAAAAGCCGCGTTTCCCACAGGGGATACGCGGCTTTTTTGATGTCCGGTGCTGTCAGGGCCCCGGACGCGCCAAAAGCGGTCCTGCAAGGTTCAGGACAGCATCGACCCTTCGGCAACGGAATCGATGTCGCCACGGCACAGGCCGATGTCTTCAAGTTCGCGGTCGCTCAGCGCCGACAGGGCGTTGCGGGTGACGCGTGCGTCATTCCATGCGACGAGAGCGGCAACGCTGGCTGAAACGAGGCTTGTGATGCGGTTTGCGATGCCGGCGGAAGCATACGTGGTGCGGGTTGTGTCAAAAGCAGCCATGAAAGCCGTCCTTCTCATAGGGGTTGACCGGCTTGGCCGGTGTCTTGTTGCAGGCAGATAGGCAGGAAACCTGCGCCGCACAATGTCCATTACTGCATGTTTGCCATGCTTGTCCTGCATAGGTCCGCGGATTGCTTAACGCACCGTTAAGAAACGATAAATCCGCCCACACATTGTCGGAAACAGACGTTGAAATGGCGTTTTCAGTCGTATTTTCCAACGCTTATGCTGCATCGCGGCATAAAGGGCCGGACGACAAACGCTTGGCGGATGTTCGCCTTTCGTGCTAGTGCATCCAAAAGATGACAAGAAACATGAAGGGCGGGGGCGGATGATACGGGTGATAGGCATTGATCCGGGGCTCAAGAACACGGGCTGGGGCGTGATCGACGTTGCGGGCAGCAAGCTCAGCCATGTCGCCAACGGCACCTGCGTGTCCGACGGCTCGGACCTCGCGATGCGGCTCTTGTCGCTGCACAGCCAATTGAGCGCGGTGATCGCGCGCTACCGCCCGCAGGCCGCGGCCGTCGAACAGACCTTTGTCAACAAGGACGGGGCGGGCACGCTGAAGCTTGGGCAGGCGCGCGGCATCGCGATGCTGGTCCCGGCGCAGGCCGGGCTGCCGGTGGGCGAATATTCTCCCAACACGGTGAAAAAGACCGTCGTGGGCGCGGGCCACGCCGACAAGGTGCAGGTGCAGTACATGGTGCGCCTGCAATTGCCGGGAGTTGAGCTGAACGGTCCGGATGCCGCCGACGCGCTGGCCATCGCGATCTGCCACGCCCATCACGGCGGGGCGAGCAGTTTCGCCGCCGCGGTCGAGCGTGCGCGCGCATGATCGGCAAGATTACAGGGCGGATCGAGTACCGCGCGCCCGATCACGTGCTGATCGACGTGCGCGGTGTCGGATACCTGGTCTATTGCTCGGACCGCACGCTGGCCGCGTTGCCCGGCGTGGGCGAGGTGACGGCGCTCTACACCGACCTGGTGGTGCGCGAGGATCTGATGCAGCTTTTCGGCTTTCTCACGCTGGCGGAAAAGGAATGGCACCGCCTGCTGACAAGCGTTCAGGGCATAGGCGCCAAGGCATCGCTGGCCATTCTGGGGGCGCTGGGCCCCGATGGCGTCAGCCGCGCGATAGCGCTGGGCGACTGGAACGCGGTCAAGGCGGCCAAGGGCGTCGGCCCCAAGATCGCGCAGCGCGTCGTGCTCGACCTCAAGGACAAGGCGCCGGGCGTGATGGCGATGGGCGGAACGCTCGCACAGGCCGGCGGCGATGCGCTGGCCGAGGCGGCGAACGAGGTGATCGAGATGCCCACGGCCACCCCCGCCGCATCCGCCAGTCCCAACGCCTCGGCCCAGTCGGAGGCGCTGTCGGCCTTGTCGAACCTGGGCTACGGCCCCGGCGACGCCGCGGGCGCGGTGGCGCAGGCCGCGGGCGACGCGCCGGACGCCGACACCCCGACACTGATCCGCGCGGCGTTGAAACTGCTGGCGCCGAAAGGATAAGGTCGGGGGCGACCCACGGCGCGAGGAGCCATGATGACCGAAGCTGATCCCACCCTGCGCGCCGCACCCTTGCCCGAGGACAACGACCGTGCGCTGCGTCCGCAGATGCTCGACGAATTCGTCGGCCAGGCCGAGGCACGGGCGAACCTCAAGGTGTTCATCCAGTCCGCCCGCCAGCGCGGGGAGGCGATGGATCACACGCTGTTCCATGGCCCGCCCGGATTGGGCAAGACGACGCTGGCGCAGATCATGGCACGCGAACTGGGCGTGAATTTCCGCATGACGTCGGGCCCGGTGCTGGCCAAGGCCGGCGACCTGGCGGCGATCCTGACCAACCTGGACTCGCGCGATGTGCTGTTCATCGACGAGATCCATCGCCTCAACCCGGCGGTGGAGGAGGTGCTTTATCCCGCTCTGGAGGATTTCGAGCTGGATCTGGTGATCGGCGAGGGACCGGCCGCGCGCACCGTGCGGATCGAATTGCAACCCTTCACGCTGGTGGGGGCGACGACGCGCATGGGCTTGCTGACCACGCCGCTGCGCGACCGCTTCGGCATTCCCACGCGGTTGCAGTTCTACACCGAGGACGAGCTTTTCATCATCGTGGACAGAAATGCCCGCAAGCTGGGCGCGCCCGCCGATGAGGGCGGCGCGCGCGAGATCGCGCGGCGTGCGCGCGGCACACCGCGCATCGCGGGGCGACTGCTGCGCCGCGTGGTGGATTTCGCGGTGGTCGAAGGCGACGGGCGGGTGACGCAGGCGCTGGCGGACATGGCGCTGACGCGGCTGGGGGTCGATCACCTGGGCCTCGATGGGGCCGACCGGCGGTATCTGCGGTTGATCGCGGAGAATTACCAGGGCGGCCCGGTCGGAATCGAAACGCTGAGCGCGGCCCTGTCGGAGGCGCGCGACGCGCTGGAAGAGGTGATCGAGCCGTATCTGTTGCAGCAGGGGCTGATCCAGCGGACGCCGCGGGGGCGGATGCTGGCCCAGAAGGCGTGGTCCCACCTTGGAATGGCGCCGCCCAAGCCTCGGAGCGATCTCTTTGGTTGAAGCGGCGGGAGAGAGATTCTATGCCTCCGGCGGCGGTATTTCTTTCCATTTGGAAGACAAGATGACAGCAGACGACATCGAAGCCCTGTTCACACGGTCCGACGGCAGCTTTGCCTGTGCGCGTTGGGGGCGGCCCATCGCACCGGTGGTCTTTGGCGTCCAGGACGAGACGCTTTCGGTGGTCAAGGGCGCGCTTGAGGCCGTCGTGACGCTCGCCCGGCACGAGATGGCCGAAACGGACCCGGAACTGGGCAGCAACCTTATGGTGTTTTTCTTTCAGGACTGGTCGGAATTGCCGGAGGTGAAGGGGCTGGACCGGCTGATTCCCGACCTGGAGCCGCTTGTCGCGCGGTTGCGGGAGGCGGAGGCCAACCAGTACCGGATTTTCCGGTTCGATGCGCAGGGCGCGATCAAGGCGTGCTTCGTGTTCCTGCGCATGGACGCGCACTTGAGCGCGGTGCCGGCGGAGACGCTGGCGCTGAGCCAGATCGTGCAGTCCATCCTGCTGTGGTCGGACACCGCGTTCCGCGACCGCTCGCCGCTGGCGGTTGCGGGCGACCGCACGATCCTGCGGCCCGACATCGCCGGGTTGGTGCGCGCGGCCTATGATCCGGTGCTGCCCGCAGCGGCGCAGGACCCGAGCCATGCGCTACGTCTGGCGGCGCGGATCGGAGCGGTGCAATGAGCGGCGCGGCCGGGGGGCAGGTGCACCGCCTGCCGATCCGGGTCTATTACGAAGACACCGACATGGCCGGCATCGTCTATTACGCGAATTACCTGCGTTATATCGAGAGGGGGCGCAGCGATTGGGTGCGCGGTCTGGGTATCGACCAGCTTGCGATGAAAGCCGAAGGCGTGGTGTTCGCCGTGCGCCGGGTGGAGGCGGATTACATTGCGCCCGCGCGATTTGACGACGCGCTCGAGGTGCGCACATGGCTGCAATCGGTCGGCTCGGCGCGCATGATCATGGGGCAGGAGGTCTGCCGCGACGAAACGGTGCTGTTTCGGGCCGATGTGACGATCGTGTGCATCGGCGCCAGCGGCCGGGCCGCGCGTCTGCCAGCGAAACTTCGCTCAATGAGCGGGGATGCGGCGCAATAACGCCTAAGTGATAGCAATAGGCGTTGCCCTGCGTTAGCTTGACGCTCAAACGAGGGCACACAAGCAGCCCCATCCGGAATTGAGCAAAGAGCAGGTCCATGGAAGCAGAAACGCTGGCCGTCGCGCAGCATGTCGATTTTTCGATGTGGGGGCTGTTCGCCCGTGCGACAATCGTTGTGAAACTGGTGATGATCATGTTGATCGTCGCCTCGTTCTGGTCGTGGTCGATCATCGTGATGAAGCTGATGACCTTCCGGCGCGCCCGCGCCGAGGCCGGTGCCTTTGATGGTGCGTTCTGGTCGGGCGAGCCGCTGGACGGGTTGTTCGACACCCTTGGCAGCGCGCCGGATGGCCGGTCGGAGAAAATCTTTGCCGCGGGAATGATGGAATGGCGCCGGTCGCACCGCGACGACGGCGGGCTGATCGCCGGGGCCACCGCGCGCATCGACCGCAGCATGGACGTGGCGATCAACAAGGAGGCCGACGATCTGCGCCGGGGGCTGCCGGTGCTGGCAACGGTGGGATCGACCGCGCCGTTCATCGGTCTGTTCGGCACCGTGGTCGGCATCATGAACGCCTTTATCGAGATCGCCGAGCAGCAGAATACCAACCTGGCCGTCGTGGCCCCCGGCATCGCCGAGGCGCTCTTGGCCACCGGTCTGGGCCTGCTGGCCGCGATCCCCGCGGTCATTTTCTACAACAAGCTGAGCAGCGATTGCGACCGTATCCTTGCCGGATACGAGGCGTTTGCCGACGAATTCGCGACGATCCTCAGCCGCCAGTTGGACAGTTGAGCGATGGGTGCGGCGGGGCTCCCGAAGGCTGAGGGTGGCGGCACCCGGCGCAGGCGTCGGGGACGGGCGCGCGCGCTGCCGATGGCGGAGATCAACGTGACGCCCTTCGTGGACGTGATGCTGGTGTTGCTGATCATCTTCATGGTGGCGGCCCCGCTGCTGACGGTGGGTGTGCCGGTGGAGCTGCCGAAAACAGCCGCCGGCGCGCTGCCCGCCGATCAGGAAGAACCGCTGACCGTCACCATCACGGCGGATGGCGGCGTGCAGATCCAGACGACAGAGACAGCCCGCGACGACCTGATCCCGAAACTGCGCGCCATTGCCGCGGAGCGGACCAGCGACCGCGTGTTCCTGCGCGCGGATGGCGCGGTGCCGTACCTGCAGGTGATGCAGGTGATGGGCGCGCTGAACGCGGGCGGGTTTTCCAACATCGGTCTGGTCACGGACATTGGCGGCCCGTCGCTGGATGGCGGCGGCGCCGGCGACAGGTAGGACAGGGTGCACGCCGGTCATTACATATCGGGGGTGGGCCATCTGGCGCTCATCGGGTGGCTTTTGCTGGGCGATGTGTTCGCGGCCGAGCCTTTGCCGATCGACATGACCCCGGTGTCGGTGATTTCGCAGGCCGAATACGAGGCGATGATGGCCGCACAGACGGGGCCGCAATCGGTGACCGAGGTCGCCCAACCCGCTGCGCCGCAGGAGGCACCGCAGGCACCGGACGTGAGCCCCGCCACGGATCAGGCCACCGCGCAGACAGCGCCCGCGCAATCCCCCACGCCCCCGGCCGAGGTTCCGCCGCAAGCGGCCGAGCCCGCGCCGCCGCAGCCGCCGCGCGCCGATGTCAGCGACACCGCACCGGTATTGCCAGAACCGCCGTCGGAGGTTGCCGTTCTGGTGCCGGACGTGAGCGACCGGCCGGTGCCGCGCGCCAGCGAACGCGTCGCGCCCGAGCCGGTGGCCCAGCCCGAGCCCGAAGCCACCCCGGACGAGGTCGCGCAGGAGGCGATTGCGCCCTCGACCGAGGGCGAGGCGGTGGAGGAGCCACGCGAGGCGACGGCCCCCGAGGCCGCCGCGACCGAGATCGTGACCGAAGCGGAAAAGCCCGCCGCTGCCCCCAGGCAGTCGTCGCGTCCGCCAAGCCGCCGGCCCGATCCCCTGCCGGAAACGGCACGGGTCGAGGACACGACGCCGGCGCAACCGACCGCCGCCGCGCCCGAACCCGCCGCCGCGCCCGCCGCGCAGGCGGACAAAAGCGCAATCAACGATGCGCTGGCCGAAGCGCTGGGCGCCGCCACGCCATCCGCCCCGGCGCCCGCGGCACCGCAAGGCCCGCCGCTGACCTCGGGAGAGCGCGAGGCGCTGCGGGTTGCGGTCTCCAGTTGCTGGAATGTGGGGTCGCTGTCGTCCGAGGCGCTGCGCACGATCGTGGTCGTCAGCGTCGGCATGCAGCCCGATGGCAAACCCATCAATGCGTCCATCCGCCTTGCGTCCAGCTCCGGCGGATCGGAGGGGGCGGCGCGGCAGGCCTTCGAGGCCGCCCGCCGGGCGATCATTCTGTGCGGGTCGAAAGGCTTTGATCTGCCGCAGGAAAAGTTTGGCCAATGGCAGGACATTGAGATTACGTTCAATCCCGAAAGGATGCGGAACAAATGATACAACGTGCTTTGACACTGTGCCTTGCGATGGCGATGGCGGCCACGGGCGCCGGATTTGCCAGCGCGCAAAGCCAGGGACCGCTCAGGATCGAAATCACCGAGGGTGTGATCGAACCCTTGCCCTTTGCCGTGCCCCAGTTCGAGGCGGAAACCGCCGGCTCGGCGGAGATGGCGGCCCAGATCTCGCGGGTGGTCGCGGCGGATCTGTCCGGAACCGGGCTGTTTCGGGAACTGCCGGCCACGGCTTTCATCAGCACCGTCGGCAGCTTTGGCGCACCGGTCCAATACGCCGACTGGAAGGCGATCAACGCGCAGGCGCTCATCACCGGGGCGGTCAACGTCCAGGGCAACACGCTCAACGTGAAATTCCGGCTCTACGACGTGTTCGCCGGATCGGAGCTTGGCTCCGGCCTGCAGTTTTCGGGCACCGTGGATGGCTGGCGGCGCATGGCGCACAAGGTGTCCGACGCGGTCTATAGCCGGATCACCGGGGAGGGCGGCTATTTCGACAGTCGCGTGGTGTTCGTGTCGGAGACCGGCCCAAAGGACGCGCGGCAAAAGCGGCTGGCGATCATGGATTACGATGGCGCGGGCGTGCAGTACCTGACCGACAGCCGGTCCATCGTTTTGGCGCCCCGGTTTTCGCCCAGCGGCGACCGTGTGCTTTACACCAGCTACGAAAGCGGTTTCCCGCGGATCTACCTGCTCGATGTGGGATCGGTGCAACGCCGCGCGCTCGACAGTCAGGACGGGACCATGAGCTTTGCGCCACGCTTTGCGCCCAACGGGCAGACGGTGGTCTATTCGATCTCGCAGGGCGGCAACACCGACATCTTTGCCATGGATGTCAACAGCCAGCAGGCGGTGCGGTTGACCTCGGCGCCGTCGATCGAAACCGCGCCCAGCTATTCGCCCGACGGCACCCAGATCGTGTTCGAGAGCGACCGGTCCGGCTCGCAGCAGCTTTACGTGATGCCCGCCAGCGGTGGCGAAGCGCGCCGGATTTCCTTCGGCGAGGGGCGCTATGGCACGCCGGTGTGGTCGCCGCGCGGCGATCTGATCGCATTCACCAAGCAAAACAACGGCCGCTTTCACATCGGCGTCATGCGCACCGATGGGTCCGAGGAGCGTTTGCTGACCGCGTCGTTCCTGGATGAGGGGCCCACCTGGGCGCCCAATGGCCGGGTCATCATGTTCACCCGTGAAACCCAAGGCGCCGGAGGGCAATCGGCGCTTTATTCGGTGGATATTTCGGGGCGCAACCTGCGACCGGTGCCGACGCCGGACGGCGCATCGGACCCGTCGTGGTCGCCCTTGCAGAAATGACCGTTCGGGATGCGTTCACAAGGCCGCATACCTGTGGTAAAACCCTTCAAAACAATACGCTTTGCAGCGCAGTAAGAGGCTTATCGACATGACCATGACAGTGACGCGCAGTGTTCTATTCCTGGTGGCGGGGCTCGCGCTGGCCGCCTGTACCAACCCCAACCGCTTCGGGCCGGGCGACGATGCGCTGGCGGGCACCGCGGGCGCGGGCGCGGGGGCCGGCGCCTTTGCACCCGGCAGCGCATCCGACCCGCGGTCGGTGGCCTATTTCCAGCAGGCCGTGGGCGACCGGGTGCTGTTTCCCGTCGATCAGTCGAACCTGACGCCCGAGGGCCGCGCCACGCTGGACAACCAGGCGGCCTGGCTGATGCAGAACGCCGATTTCACCGCCATCATCGAAGGCCACGCCGACGAGCAGGGCACCCGCGAATACAACATCGCGCTGGGCGAGCGGCGCGCGAATTCGGCGCGCGAATACCTTGTGTCCAAGGGCGTGTCGGGGGCGCGGCTCAGAACCATCAGCTATGGCAAGGAGCGCCCGATCGAAGTTTGCAGCGTCGAGGCCTGCTATGCCAAGAACCGCCGCGCGGTGACCGTGCTGGCCGGTGGTCTGTCAAGCTAAGGTGCATGTCATGTCTCTTCGTCTTCCGGTTTTCGCGATTGTCCTGTCCCTGCTGCTGCCCGGTGCGGTGGCGGCGCAGGACGATCAGACGCTGGCCGATATCCGGCAGGAACTGAACGTGCTGTTCGTCGAGGTTCAGCGCCTCAAACGCGAGATGTCGACGACCGGCGCGCCCACCACCACAACCGGGGCCGGCAGCGTTCTGGACCGCGTGAACGCAATGGAAAGCGAATTGCAGCGCCTCACCTCGAAGACCGAGGAGATGGAAAACCGGATTAATCGGATCGTCGACGACGGCACTCGCCGGATCGCGGACCTCGAGTTCCGGCTGGTCGAACTGGAGGGCGGCGATATCGGTGCGCTGGGCGAGACGACGACGCTGGGCGGCGGCGGTCAGACCGGCGCCCCGCCCCCCGCACCGGCCCCATCCACCGGCGGGACGCAGATGGCGATTGGCGAACAGGCCGACTTCGAGCGGGCGCAGGAGGCGCTCGCCTCGGGTGACTTTCGAGGCGCCGCTGCGCAGTTTGAGACCTTCAATCAGACCTACCCGGGCGGACCGCTAGCCGCCGAGGCCTATCTGCGGCGCGGAGAGGCGCTCAGCAGTCTTGGCGATACCCGCGAGGCGGCCCGCGCCTATCTGGCCAGCTTCAGCGCCGCACCCGAGGGCGCACTCGCGCCGCAGGCGCTTTATCAGCTCGGGTCGGCGCTGGGTGCCCTGGGCCAGACCGGCGAGGCCTGCGTGACACTGGGCGAAGTGGCGGTTCGCTTTCCCGCCGCGCCCTCCGCGACGGAGGCGGCAGACCGTATGCGCAGCCTGGGATGTTCGTAGCCCGATGATGTCTTCCCCGACGCAGCGCGTTCTGCGGCACATTCTGCCAAATCCGCCGCAGGCGATTGGCGTTGCGGTGTCGGGAGGTGGGGATTCGATGGCATTGCTGGATATTGTTCACAGCACGCGCAGCCAGCACGGCATGGCCGTTTCCGCGATCACGGTGGACCACGGGCTGCGACCGGCCTCGCAGGCCGAAGCCGCGCGGGTCGCCGCGTATTGCGACGCACGCGGCATTCCGCACACCGTCGCAAGGTGGACCGACTGGTCGGGGCGCGGCAATCTGCAGGACGCCGCGCGCACCGCGCGCTACCGGCTGATCGGTGAATGGGCCAACGCGAACGGCATCGCCCATGTGGCGATGGGCCATACGCGCGACGATCAGGCGGAAACCGTGCTGATGCGGCTGGCGCGGGGCGCGGGCGTGGATGGCCTGGCCGCGATGACCCCCCGGCGGCTGCGCAACACGATCACATGGATGCGGCCCATGCTGGATGTCGGGCGGGCCGAATTGCGCGCCTATCTGCGCGCGCGAGACATCGACTGGATCGACGATCCCAGCAACGAAGACCCGCAATTCGACCGCGTCAAGGCGCGCAAGGCGCTTGCGCTGCTGGAGCCTTTGGGGATTACCCCTGAGGCATTGGCGCAGGTGGCGCAGAATATGGCGGATGCGCGCAAGGCGCTGGGGTGGCACAGCTTTCTGGCGGCGCGCAAGATGATCACCGTCGATGCCGGTGCCGTGTCGATCGACGCCAAGAAATATCGCACGCTGCCCGATGAAATCGCGCGGCGATTGATCGTGCAGGCCCTGGGCTGGATCGGCGGTGCCGCTTATCCGCCGCGCCGCGAGCCGGTGCGGGGCATGATCGAGGCGTTGAAGGCCGGGCGAGGGGCCACCGTCGACGGGTGTCACGCCGACGCCGTGGGCGGCCGGATCTGGATCTTTCGCGAATTGAACGCTGTCAAGGATGAGACGGCCGCGCCGGATGAGCTTTGGGATGCGCGGTGGCGTCTGTCTGCCGAGGCCGGACGGCCAGACAACGCCGCCATCCACGTCAGGGCGTTGGGCGATGAGGGGTTGGCGCAATGCCCGGACTGGCGCGCATCGGGGCGACCGCATGTGGTCTTGCGCAGCACGCCCGCGGTCTGGGAGGGCGACCGCGTGATCGCGGCCCCCCTTGCCAACCACCCCGCGGCCTGGCGCGCCGAGCTTGATCCCGGCGATGATGCCTTCTTTGCCGCACTATTATCGCATTGAACCTGCGACGATCATGTCTATCTTAGCACAGACGCCGCACTCTACTGGTGCCGGCCTCCCGTAATTAGGAGAGTTTCCTTGGGCAACGCACGCAACATAGCCTTCTGGGTCGTTCTGTTTTTGCTGATCCTGGCCTTGTTCAACCTGTTCAGCGGGTCGGGCGGCACGATGCAAAGCCGCGAGATCAGCTATTCGGAATTCGTCAACGCGGTGGAAGCCGGCGAGGTGAGCAATGTCACGCTGGATGGCGAGCAGGTGCGCTTTCGCCGCTCGGATGGTACGGATTATGTCGCGATCAAGCCGGAAGATGCTGAAATCACGTCGCTTTTGATAGACAACGACATCCCTGTCCGCGCGGAGCAGCAACAGCAATCGGGCTTCCAGACCTTCTTGATGTCGCTGCTGCCGTTCCTGCTGCTGATCGGTGTCTGGGTCTATTTCATGAACCGGATGCAGGGCGGCGGCAAAGGTGGGGCGATGGGCTTTGGCAAATCCAAGGCCAAGATGCTGACCGAAAAGCACGGTCGCGTCACGTTCGACGACGTGGCGGGCATCGACGAGGCCAAGGAAGAGCTTGAGGAGATCGTCGAATTCCTGCGCAACCCGCAGAAATTCTCGCGGCTGGGCGGCAAGATCCCCAAGGGTGCGCTTCTCGAGGGTCCTCCGGGCACCGGTAAGACGCTGCTGGCGCGCGCCATCGCGGGTGAGGCGGGCGTGCCGTTCTTCACCATCTCGGGTTCGGACTTTGTCGAGATGTTCGTGGGTGTCGGCGCAAGCCGTGTGCGCGACATGTTCGAGCAGGCCAAGAAAAACGCGCCCTGCATCGTGTTCATCGACGAAATCGACGCCGTGGGCCGGTCGCGTGGCGCGGGCTATGGCGGCGGCAATGACGAACGCGAGCAGACGCTGAACCAGCTTCTGGTCGAAATGGACGGCTTCGAGGCCAACGAGGGCGTGATCATCATCGCGGCCACGAACCGCAAGGACGTGCTTGACCCCGCGTTGCTGCGCCCTGGCCGCTTTGACCGCCAGGTCACGGTCGGTAACCCCGACATCAAGGGCCGTGAAAAGATCCTGGGCGTGCACGCGCGCAAGACGCCGCTTGGCCCTGACGTCGATCTGCGCATCATCGCGCGCGGCACGCCGGGCTTTTCGGGTGCGGACCTTGCCAACCTCGTGAACGAGGCGGCGCTGGGGGCTGCGCGCGTGGGCCGCCGGTTCGTCGCGATGATCGATTTCGAACAGGCCAAGGACAAGATCATGATGGGCGCGGAGCGCCGGTCGATGGTGATGACGCCCGAACAGAAGGAAATGACCGCCTACCACGAAAGCGGTCACGCATTGGTGGGGATGATGCTGCCGAAATGCGATCCGGTCTACAAGGCGACGATCATTCCGCGGGGTGGCGCATTGGGCATGGTGATGAGCCTGCCGGAAATGGACCGGCTCAACATGTTCAAGGACGAATGTCATCAGCGTCTGGCAATGACCATGGCGGGCAAGGCGGCTGAGATCCACAAGTATGGCGCCGACCGCGTGTCGAACGGCCCGGCCGGCGATATTCAGCAAGCCTCCGCGCTGGCGCGGGCGATGGTGTTGCGCTGGGGCATGTCCGACAAGGTCGGCAACATCGATTATGCCGAAGCCGCCGAAGGCTATTCGGGCAATACGGCAGGGTTTTCGGTGTCGGCCAACACCAAGGAACTGGTCGAGGAAGAAGTGCGCCGTTTCATTCAGGAAGGCTATGACCGCGCGGTGAGCATCATCAAGGAGCACGAGACGGAGTTCGAGCGGCTGGCGCAAGGCCTGCTGGAATACGAGACCCTGACCGGCGACGAGATCAAGCGGGTGATGAACGGCGAGCCGCCCACCGCGGGCCCGGACGAGGACGACAAGCCCGATCAGGGCAGCGCGCCCAGCGTGACGGCGATCCCGAAGGCGAAGGGCAAGAAGTCGCCCCCCGCCGATGGTGGGCTGGAGCCGGAACCCTCGACCTGATTGGCACATGACGAGACATTGAAAGGCCCTGCGCGAGCGGGGCCTTTTCTTTTGCGCGCACCCTTTGCATGGTGTGCGCAACACCGCCCCCCATCGCGAGGAAACCGCATATGCCCGCACTCAAGCCCACCCGGTTTACCGGGACCGTGATCTGGCTGGGTCGTGTCACCGACCGTGATGCCAGCCTGAGGGCCGAGGCGCTGCCGCGTGCGGATCTCGGCTTTGCCGGGATCGCGGGCGAAAGTCACGGCGGCCTGACGCGTGCGTCGTGCAGCCGGGTTTCATCGCAGTACCCGCGCGGCACGCAGATCAGGAACACCCGGCAGCTTTCGTTGCTGAGCGCCGAGGAAATGACCGAGATCGCCGCGGGAATGGGTGTGGCGGCGCTTGATCCCGCGTGGCTGGGAGTGTCGATGGTGATTAAGGGCATCCCGGATTTCACCCATCTGCCGCCCTCATCGCGGCTGTTGATGCCCTCGGGGGCCAGCCTGACCGTGGATATGGAAAACCGGCCCTGCGTGTTGCCCGCGCCCGTGATCGACCACGACGCGCCCGGCCACGGCGCTGCCTTCAAGGCGGCGGCTAAGGGCCTGCGCGGCGTTACGGCTTGGGTCGAGCGTGAAGGCCCTGTGGCGCTGGGTGACCGGGTGACGCTGCATGTACCCGATCAACGTGCCTGGGCGCATCTGGATGCCGCCCGCAGCGGTGCCGCCTGACACGACGTCGCGATCCGGTGGCCAGCGTAAGGCCGCGCGCAGGCACCCATGCGCGTCACATCACATGGGGATAGCGGAAATAGACCACCGGCGCATCGGGCGAGGGCTCTTCGCCGTTTTCCTCGGCTGCGGCCCGCGCCGCCGCCGCGCGTTTTTCGTTGGCGGCGATCAGTTCGCTTTGCGTCAAGTCGCCGGATCCGTCCGCGTCGGCCATGTCGAATTCGCGCGTCAGGATATCGCTGATATCGACCTGCGGTATTATCGGTGCAAGCCATTCGGCTTCGCTGAGGTCCTTGCTTTGATCGGTGTCGAGCGCCACGAACATCTTCGCCGCGCCGGCGGCGGCCTGTTCGCGGCTCAATTCGGGCAGGGGCGCGTCCGGGTCGCCGCGCGGGACATGGACCAGCGCGCGGGCCTCCGTTTCGGCGTCGCTATCGCCTTCGGCGGCGGCGATAGCGGATTCGGTTCCCGCCGTCATGAATTCCGAGATCGAGATCACGCCATTGCCGTCCGCGTCGATCGCCGACATTTCCACGGTATTGGTCGAGCGGTCCAGCGACCCGGCGCTGCGCCCGGCCATGTTGCAGTTGATGTATTCGTCGCGCGACACGCTGCCGCTTTGGTCGGCATCCATCTGGACCACCTGGCGTTCGGAATAGGCGTTCAGTTCGATCGGGCTGACATATCCGTCGCCGTTGACATCGGTGACGGAATAGCCGTCCTCGCAGACGTTGCCCATCGCGGCGGCGTCATGCGATGCGGCCTGCAGGGCGCCCGACAGGCTGAAACCGGCCAGGACGGCGGCGGTGATGCGGGTGAATTCGGTCATCTGGGTCTCCCTAGGCACTGGGTGGATCATGGGCACCCAACGCGGCGTTTTGCGGAATGTTCCGATCCCCGGGCGTCCGGGTGGCGGTTTCCGATCTGAAACCCTTTCCCGCGACAGGGCCGCAACAGAGTGGGGAAATGTCGGATTTGCGCCCTGCGCCCGCAGCTATTGAGCGATATGGAGGGGTGTCAACCAAGCCGCGCAGCGGCAACACGAGGGATTCTCATGGCGTTCAAGACAGATATCCAGATTGCGCGGGAAGCGCAGAAGAAGCCGATCCAGATGATCGGTGAAAAGCTTGGGATTCCCGAGGCCGATCTGCTGCCTTATGGCCACGACAAGGCCAAGATCAGCCAGTCGTTCATCAACTCGGTACAGGATCGCGCCACCGGCAAGCTGATCCTCGTGACCGCGATCAACCCGACGCCTGCGGGGGAGGGCAAGACCACGACCACCGTCGGTCTGGGGGACGGGCTCAACCGCATCGGCAAGAAGGCGGCGGTCTGTATTCGCGAAGCGTCGTTGGGGCCGAACTTCGGGATGAAGGGTGGCGCGGCCGGCGGCGGCTATGCCCAAATCGTGCCGATGGAAGAGATGAACCTGCACTTCACCGGCGATTTTCATGCCATCACTTCGGCGCACAACCTGCTGGCGGCGATGATCGACAACCATATCTACTGGGGCAACGACCTTGAGATCGACATCCGCCGGGTCGTCTGGCGGCGTGTGCTCGACATGAACGACCGTGCGCTGCGCCAGATCACGGCAAGCCTGGGCGGCGTGGCCAACGGTTTCCCGCGCGAGACCGGGTTCGATATCACCGTGGCGTCCGAAGTCATGGCGATCCTGTGCCTGGCACGTGACCTGAAGGACCTGCAGCAGCGCCTGGGCGACATGATCGTGGCCTACCGCCGCGACAAATCCCCGGTGTTTGCCCGCGACATCAAGGCCGACGGCGCGATGACCGTTCTGCTGAAGGACGCGATGCAGCCGAACCTGGTGCAGACGCTGGAGAACAACCCCGCCTTCGTGCACGGCGGACCCTTTGCCAATATCGCGCATGGCTGCAATTCGGTCATCGCGACGACGACGGCGCTGAAACTGGCCGATTACGTGGTGACGGAGGCCGGCTTTGGCGCCGACCTGGGCGCCGAGAAGTTCATGAACATCAAGTGCCGCAAGGCAGGGCTTTCGCCCGCCTGCGTGGTCGTCGTGGCCACCGTCCGCGCGATGAAGATGAACGGCGGCGTGGCCAAGGCGGACCTGGGGGCCGAGAACGTGGAGGCGGTGAAAAAGGGATGCCCGAACCTCGGGCGGCACATCGAAAACGTGAAATCCTTTGGTGTGCCGGTGGTCGTGGCGGTCAACCATTTCGTCACCGACACCGAAGCCGAGGTCCAGGCGGTCAAGGACTATGTGGCGGCGCAGGGATCCGAGGCGATCCTGTCGCGCCACTGGGAGCTTGGGTCGGAAGGATCCGCCGATCTGGCGACCCGCGTGGCCGAGATCGCCGATGCCGACATGGCCAATTTCGCGCCGATCTATCCCGACGAGATGAAGTTGTTCGATAAGATCGATACCATCGCCAAGCGCATCTACCGCGCTGACGAGGTGCTGGCGGACAGCAAGATCCGCAACCAACTCAAGGAATGGGAAGCGCAGGGGTATGGCCACCTGCCGGTCTGTATGGCAAAGACGCAATACAGTTTCACCACCGATCCCGAACGGCGCGGGGCCCCCACCGGGTTCAGCGTTCCGGTACGCGAGGTGCGGTTGAGTGCGGGGGCGGGCTTTGTCGTGGCGATCTGCGGCGAGATCATGACGATGCCCGGGTTGCCGCGTGTGCCCTCTGCCGAGAGCATCAAGCTCAATGTGGACGGGGATGTCGAAGGGTTGTTCTGAGCCAGCGGTGCGGCGCGGGCGGGGCATCGAACCCCGCCCGCGCCGGGGCCTCCGGCGGGGATATTTTTGAACAAGAGAAGAAACAGGGTGCAGGGCGGATGACGGCGAGAATACTGGACGGCAAGGCGTTTGCGGCGCGGGTGCGGGGGCAGGTGGCCGAGCATGTGGCGCGCCTCAAGGCGGACCATGGGATCACGCCGGGGCTGGCCGTCGTGCTGGTGGGCGAGGACCCGGCCAGCGAAGTCTATGTGCGGTCCAAGGGGAAGATGACGGTCGAGGTCGGCATGGTCAGCGTCGAGCACAAGCTGGCCGCGAGTGCCGCACAGGCCGATCTGCTGGCACTGATCCACAGGCTGAATTCCGATCCGGCGGTGCACGGTATCCTTGTGCAATTGCCACTGCCGGATCATCTGGACGAGGATCTTGTGATCGATGCGATCGATCCGGCCAAGGATGTGGACGGGTTTCATATCTCGAATGTCGGGTTGCTGGGCACGGGGCAAAAAAGCATGGTGCCCTGCACGCCGCTGGGCTGCTTGATGATGCTGCGCGATTATCATGGCGATCTGACGGGGATGGATGCGGTGGTGATCGGCCGCAGCAACATCGTCGGCAAGCCGATGGCGCAGCTTTTGCTGGGCGACAGTTGCACCGTGACGATCGCGCACAGCCGGACAAGGAATTTGCCCGAGGTGGTGCGACGCGCCGATATCGTCGTGGCCGCCGTGGGGCGCCCGCAGATGGTTCCCGGGGACTGGATCAAGCCGGGCGCCACGGTGATCGACGTGGGTATCAACCGGATGGACGCGCCCGAAAAGGGCGAGGGCAAGACCCGTCTGGTGGGCGATGTCGATTTCGACAGTTGCGTGCAAGTGGCGGGCGCCATCACGCCCGTGCCCGGCGGCGTCGGGCCGATGACGATTGCCTGCCTGCTGGCGAATACCGTCACCGCCTGTTGCCGCGCCAATGGGCTGGCGGAGCCGGAGGGCCTGACGGCCTGACGACCCACCACGGCGAGGGGGCAGGATCGGGGCCGGGGGCAAGGTGACTTGTCCGGCCTCGACCGGCGCGCCGAAGGGCCCCCATGTCGGTCACAGGCAGATCGGCCGCGCCGACCGCGACCAGCGCGGAACGCACCCGCCAATGGCATCCGTGGCGCGCCCCTGTTGCCACGCGCCGGTCCGCGCCGCGCCGGACTTGGTGCGCCGCGACTTTCGCCGGCGAGGTCAGGATGCGGGCATGGGCTAGGGCGATCAGGTCGGAACGGGCACCATCGTGCCCTGCAAAAGCGCGATCAGCGTCGATGCGCCGTCTGCCTCGGCGTGGACTTCGGCGCTGACCACGATCAGGCGGCGGCCGGGTTTGATCACGCGACCCGTGGCCACCAGCCTGTCACCGCGCGCAGGCGCCAGCAGGTTTATCTTGATCTCGGCGGTCAGCACGTCCTGCTCCAGCGGCAGAACGGACAGGGCCGCGTACCCCGCCGCGCTGTCGCCGATGGAGAAGGTCAGCCCGGCGTGGCCAAAACCCTGCTGCTGGCGGGTGCCGGGCAGGATGGGGGCGCTGATACGCACTTCGCCGGAGCCTATGTGGATCACCTCGGCACCCAGCGTCTGCATCATCGTCTGGCTGGCAAAGCTGTCGTGGATACGCACGATCGCCTGTGGGTCCATTGTCTCGCTCCTATTGGTGCGCGCCCAAGGGAGCGCATATGCCCGTGGCGCGCAACCCCTATCGCGGCATGGGGATGCAGGTGGGCACGGCGCCGGTCAGGATCGCATGTGCCTCTGGCCGCATCAGTGTGTCGAGCGCGGCATCGTGGCTGCGCAGCCCGCCCGTATAGGTGCCATAGGCGGGCAGGATGACCCTGTCGATATCATATAGAAACGCCGGTCGCGAAATGCTGCGCCCGCGCAGGGACAGCCGCGCCTTGGGGTGATAATGGCCCGACACCTCGCCGCTGGTCTTTCGCTGGGCGATATGGCGAAAGGTCAGCGGTGCGATGGGAAGTTCTGCGATATGCGTGCCGCCCAGATCGATCGGGCCGGGGTCGTGGTTGCCCTCGATCCAGACCCAGCGCCGCCCGGCCTGCAATTGCGCGATCCACAGGCGTTCTTCCTCGGGCAGGGCGCGGGCGGCGGCCAGGTCATCGAAGCTGTCGCCCAGACAGATCACCGTGCGCGCGTTCGTCAGGGCGATGTCCGCGCCCAGACGGGTCAGCGTGTCGCGCGTGTCATAGGGCGGCACCTGTCCGCCGCCACGCCGGGCGATGCGTTCTGATTTCCCCAAGTGCAGGTCGGAGACACACAATAGCGACTGGTCGCGCCACCACAGCGCGCCCGATCCAAGCGCGGAGAGTTGAGCGCCCGCGAGCATGAAGGGGTGTTCGTTCATGCTTTGGTCTTGACGCATTTTGGCGGGGCGGCGCAAGGTCTAATGACCCGCGCGCCAGCGGGGTGTGCCGGAGGCGGCAGGCGTGATCTGCGACAGGCCCGATTGCTCCATCAGGCGGGCGGCTTCCTCGGCGAGCAGGCGTTCTTCGGCGGCGCCCTTGACCGGCACGCGGCCCATTTCCAGAAACATCGGCGCCGAAAGCGGGCTGACGCGGCGCAAGCGCAGGTGGTCGATGCGGCCCTTGACGCGGCGGGCCATTTCCTCGATCCGGCCGAAATCGACCAGTCCGCGCAACGCTTCCTGCCGGGTGATATCCAGCATCAGGTGGTCGGGATCGTATTTTTGCAGCGTGTCATAGAGGATGTCGGAACTGAACGTCGCCTGCCGCCCTGTCTTGCGCGCCGAGGGCGTGTTGCGCTGGATCAGCCCCGCGATGGTGGCCGAGGCGCGAAAGGTCCGCTTCATCACAGCGTTGCCCGCAAGCCAGGTGTCGAGCCCGTCTTTGAGTGCATCGAGATCAAACAGCGGCGCGGGGTCTTGCACCGCATCGAGGCCCCAGATCAGTGTCGCGTAATCCGTGGCGACAAACCCGAGCGGGTCGAGGCCCATCTCCTCCATCCGTTTGGTGAGCAGAAGGCCCAGCGTCTGCTGGCCGTTGCGCCCCGCAAAGCCGTAGACCACCGTCTGTTCGCGACCATCGTGGGGAAAACTTTCGATCAGCAGCCGGCCCGGCCTGGGCAATTGGCTGTATTTGCGTTGCAGGCCCAGCCAGTCGGAGGTGTGGGGCGGCAGGTCGGGCCAGCTGTCTTGCTGGAACATCTCGACGACGCGGGCGGACAGCTGGGTCGAGGTGGCGAATTTCGTGCCCATGAAGGTGGCGATCTTGGGCTTCTTCGCGGCGTTTCGACTGACTTCGACGGTCATTTCGCGCAGGCCCTCGTAGCGGACGATCTGGCCACCGATCAGGAAGGTGTCGCCGGGGGTGAGCGTGGCGGCAAAGCCTTCCTCGATCTCGCCCAGGGGTTTGCCGCCGCGATTGCGTTTCAGCCGCACCTTGAGCGTATCGGTGTCCTGGATCGTGCCGATGTTCATGCGGATGTCGCGGGCGCTGCGCGGGTCGCGCAACTGCCACTGGCCATCGGGGCGCAGGACCAGGCGCTTCCATTTGTCATAGGCGCGCAGGGCGTAGCCGCCGGTGGCGCAGAAATCGAGACAGGCATCGAATTGCGCGCGCGAAAGCGCGGCATAGGCGCCCACCGTCGTCACCTGCCCATAGAGCGCATCGGCATCGAAGGGGCCGGCCGCGGCGGCGATCAGAATATGCTGGCACAGCACGTCGCGGGGGCCCGGGCCGCGCGGGTCGCCATCAAGCTCGCCCGCCAGAACGGCATCCAGCGCGGCCACGCATTCCACCACCTCGAACCGGTTGGCAGGCACCAAAAGCGCCTTGGAGGGGGCGTTGTAGCGGTGATTGGCGCGTCCGATCCGCTGCACCAGCCGCTTGACGTTCTTGGGCGCGCCGATCTGGATCACCAGATCGACATCGCCCCAGTCGATGCCCAGATCCAGGCTGCCGGTGCAGACGATGGCGCGCAAGTCGCCGCGCACCATCGCGCCTTCGACCCGTTCACGCTGCACCCGGTCGAGCGAGCCGTGGTGGATGCCGATGGGCAGCGCGTCGTCATTGGCAAGCCAAAGATTGTGAAAGAAGATTTCGGCCTGTGCGCGGGTGTTGTGAAAAATCAGCGTGGTCTTGTGTTTCCTGACCTCCGCCAGAACGGCGGGGATGGCATAGGCGGCGCCGCCGCCCGACCACGGCGGGGCCTCTTCGGTGGTAAGCATCGATATATCGGGCGCGGGGCCGGGGTCGGCCAGCAGAATCTCGCAGGGATCGGGGTGGCGGGCGAGCTGCCGCGCGATGGCCTGCGGGTCTTCGACCGTGGCCGACAGGCCGACACGTTTGAGGTCGGGGCACATGGCCTGAAGCCGCGACAGCGCCAGCATCAGCTGGTCGCCGCGTTTGCTCTCGGCGAGGGCGTGGATTTCATCGACCACCACGCGTTTGAGACCGGAAAACATGCGCGGCGCATCCTCGTAGGATGTCAGCAGGGCGAGGCTTTCGGGGGTTGTGAGAAGGATATGCGGCGGATCGGCGCGCTGGCGGCGCTTGCGGCTGGCGGGCGTGTCGCCGGTGCGGTCCTCGATCCGGATGGGCAGGCCCATCTCTGTGACCGGGGTGGTCAGGTTGCGCTTGATATCGGCGGCGAGCGCCTTGAGCGGAGAGATGTAGAGCGTGTGCAGCCCGTCGTGATCGCCCTGCGCAAGGTCCACCAGCGTGGGCAGGAACCCTGCCAGCGTCTTGCCGCCGCCGGTGGGTGCGATCAGCAGCAGGGCAGGGGCGTCCGCGCGGTCGAGCATGGCTTGCTGGTGGGGGTGGATGGACCAACCCTTGGTGGTGAACCAGTCGGTGAAGTCGGGGGGAAGGGCGCGCATGGAGGATATGTATCACGCCGACCCGCGGGGGCCAGCCCCCGCGCACAGGATAGGCGGGGGCCAGCCCCCGCGTGCAGGATAGGTGGGGGCCAGCCCCCACACCCCCGGAGTATTTTCGACCCAAAGACGTCAGGGCCTGGGTTTGAGGGTCGCGATGCGGGTCTGAACGGCGAGCGGCAGCCGGAGGTCGGCATCGGTCGGGGCGGCGTCGAGCGCGGAGGACACGTCTTTGACCAGGATGCCGATCGAGTTGTCGTCGGAGTGGCCGTCGCGGGCGAATTCGATCTGATCGAAGTGCGAGGCGAACCAGTTCTGTCCGGAGGAGGTGTGAATGAGGTCGAGCAGGCCATCCTCGTCAAGGCCCGCGGCGCAGGCCCAGTCGAGCACCAGCCGGGTCATTGCCGTATGCGAGGCGGCGAGCAGGTTGTTGAGCACCTTGGCCTGCATCCCGTTGCCGAATTTTCCCATGCGGTGGAAATGCTTGCCCATCGCGGCAAAGAGCGGTTGCGCGGCATCCAGATCGGCATCCGCCCCGCCCAGCATGAAGGTCAACCGGGCCTCGCGGGCGGCGATCTGTGCGCCGGACATGGGCGCGTCGATCAGGGTGATATGATTGGGGATGCGGTCGCGCAGGGACACCGTGTAGCGCGGCGACAGGGTGGAGCACAGGATGATGCGTGCCAGTTTGGGCGCAGTGACGAAGCCCTGCGCGCCAAAGAGCACCTCGTCGGTCTGGGGGATGTCGCGGACGACCGTGATGAGGGTTTCGACGTCGGTTGCGAAGGCGGCCACATCGTCGGTGACGCCACGATGTTCCGGCGCTGCGGCGATGTCGAACCCCTGCGCGTCAAACCCGGCGGCATGCAGGGCGGCCAACATGGGCGCCCCCATGCGGCCGCATCCCGCGACACCGATCATTTCACGATCACTTCGTCCTTGACGAACATGTTGGCCCAGGCCCTGTCGATGAGTTCGGGGCTCATCTGGTAGGGGATGCCTTCGAAATCGCAGATCGCGATCATCTGGTCGATCAGGAAAATCGGCTGATAATTGGCGTAGATGTTGTCGATCTCGGGGTATTTCACCTTGAGCAGGTGCACCAGCGTCGCCTCGTCCAGCGGCATGTTGCGCTTGCGCGCGACCATCGCAAAGATCTTGAGGAAGTTTTCCTGGTTGGGGCCGTCGATCTTGATCTTGAAGAAGATCCGGCGCAGCGCGGCCTGGTCGAAGATCTCGTTGGGGTGGAAGTTGGTGGAGAAGATCACCAGCGTGTCGAACGGCACTTCGAATTTCTCGCCCGATTGCAGGGCGAGGATATCCTTGGATTCCTCGAGCGGCACGATCCAGCGGTTGACGAGGCTTTGGGGGGGTTCGGCCTGGCGGCCAAGGTCGTCGACGATAAAGATGCCGCCGGTGGATTTGAGCTGCAGAGGGGCTTGATAGGTGCGCGCGGTCGGATTGTAGACCAGATCCAGCATCGACAGCGACAATTCGCCCCCGGTGATCACCGTGGGACGTTCGCAGCAGACATAGCGCATGTCGTGGCGCGTGGTGCGGCGCAGCGAATTGGGGTCGTCGGCCTGTTCCTCGGCGGCGGAGTGCACGATCGGGTCGTAGACGGTGATCACCTGGCCCGCGTATTCGATGGCCCGCGGCACATAGACACGATCCCCCAGGGCGTCACGTATGCCGTTGGAGATACTTGATTTTCCGTTTCCGGGTGGACCGTACATCAGGATCGAGCGACCGGCGCTGACGGCGGGGCCGAGGTGGTCCAGCAGGCTGTCGGGCAGCACCAGGTGGCCCATGGCATTGGTCAGCTGATCGCGTGTGATCTGCAGGTTGCGCACGGATTGGCGCTTGACCTGTTCGCGGTAGACATCGAGCGGCACCGGCATGGCGCCGAAATATTCCGACTGCGCCAGCGCGTCCAACGCGCGCGCTTTGCCGTTATCGGTCAGCTGGTAGCCCATTTCGTTGCCGTTGTTGGCGTTGAGCGTGCCCGTCGCCTCGATCAGCTTTTGTTCGCGGCCCATGTCGATCAGTTCCTGGGTGACGGGAATCGGCAGGCAGACCGCGCGTGCCAGTTCGCTGACCAGATCGAGGTTCTTGCGAAACAGCGTCTTGAGGATGATATCGCGCATCATCACCACCGGAAGACGCATGTCTTCTAGGCGGCGGGGCGCGGGAGGAGCTACGACGGTGGAGGTTTGCATATTCATGTGAGTACCTCGGCTTTGGTGCATTGGCGTGGCGGTCGTGTGGCGAAAAATGCGCTCAGGGATTTAAAGATCGTGTTACTCATGCTCCGAATATGGCCCCCAAGCCCAGGTAGATCGACAGCGTCGCCCCCAATGCGAGCCCCATCGGGAATTTCTTGCCCTGATCCCAGCTGCGCCAATGCGGTGCGACCCGGCGCAGGGGCGTGTGCTTGGCGATGCGGTGGGTGATGACGGCCGCGAGCAGCGACGCGGCCAGAAGCGACAGGACCAGCCGCAGATCGGCGAGGGCGACATAGGGCGCGCCCGCGGCGATGAACTTGGCGTCGCCCGCGCCCATCGTGCCCGCCGCGTTCAGGACGATGCCCAGCACCAGCATGATCGCCAGCTGCGCCAGGCGCCACAGATAAAGGTCGAACGGCAACGCGACCAGCCCGACAACCGCGAACACAACGGCCAGGGCGATCACCGCCTGGTTGGTGATCTTCATTCGCGCCAGATCGGTGAAGGTCACGTAAAGGCACAGCGGCAGAACGAAGGGCAGGAACCACCACGCGGAAAGGGCCGTGATCGCCATAGCCCCGCGTTACCCGTTGGACACGTTGGCTTCGAGGGCGCGCAGGCTGCGGACCGCAGCCTCAAAGTGCTGGGGGTGGGTATCGATCGCGTCACGCAGCAGGCTCTTGCCGGTTTCCACGTCGCCCTGCTTGATCGCGGACAGCGCCATGGTGTGCAGCAATTGCGCGCGCTCGGACTGGTCCATCGCGATGACGGGCAGGGAATAGTTGCGCTGCGCGCCGCGTGCCAGGACCATGTTGTTCTTGGCGGTGAACAGCGTGTCATCCTGCCGGATCGCTTCGCCGAAGAGCCGCTCGGCGGCCTGGTAATCGCCGCGCGTCAGTTTCGAATAGCCCCAGTTGTTCATCACGCCCGCCGGGCGCGTGGTCAGACCGACTGCGATTTCATAAAAACTGTCGGCCTTGGTCCATTCCTTGTTGCTGTCGGCCAGCATCGCCTCGAGCCGGTAGCGGTTGAAGGTCTCATGCGTGGGGGGGATCGCATCCAGTTCCTGTTCCGCCTGTGCCCAGTTGCCGGACCGCAGCAGCGCGTCAGCATAATCGACCCGGTCGTCGGCAGTGGCCTCGGGCATGCGCGTCAGCTTGCCGAATGCGGCGGCCGCCTCGGTATAGCGTTTGGCCCGCACCAGCGAGACCGCGAGGCCGCGCTGGAAATCGATGCGCTCCGGCGATTTGGAGGCGGAGCGCGCGAAGTAATCGACCGCTTCGTTGGGGTCGGCCACCGTCAGCATCACGTCGTTGAGATTGGTCTCGTCGACCACGTTCACGTCCTGAAAGGCGCGTTCGACCGTGGCGTCGCCGTCCTTGTCGGCGCAGCCCGAAACAAGAACCGCACCCGCCAGACAGGCGGTCATAAGGATGGGATGGCGCATGTTTTGCGTCCTTTTACTGCTCTCACGCTCAATTAGACGCGGGTCGGATTAAATAGTCACTCGTTCCGCGCCGGACCAACTTATAATTGTTGGTATCTGTGTCATTAATAACAGAATTATCGGATTTTGCGAGGGCCAAGCGCAGGTTGTCGCGGATTTGCTCGCTTTCGGCGTTGTCCATCGCGTAGGCCTTTCGAAAAACCTGCTCGGCCTCGCCGGTCTTTCCGGCCTCCATCAGCACGACCCCGAGGTTGTTCCAGACTTCCGGCTGGGTGTCGTCGGCGTCGATCGCGCGACGCAAAAGTTTCTCGGCCTGACCCAGACGCCCGAGGCCCAGGTTGGCGCTGCCCAGCCCTGACAGGATTTCCGCATCCAGGCCCTGCGCCAGCGCCGCCCGGTTAAAGGCGCGGATCGCCAGTTCGTATTCCCCGGCCGCCAGCAGGCGGTGGCCCACATCGACACCGCTGACCGCCGTTGCGCCGCGATCGACGCCGGGCGCGAACGTGCCGTCGCCGGATGCGGAAAAGCCGCCCGTGGAACAGGCGGCAAGACCGAGGGTCAGACCCAGTATGGCGCTCCGGACGGGCCGGAGGCGGTGGCGTTGTGTCATATGGTTATTGGCCTACAGCGCCCATGTTGCCCAGTTGCGTGATACCGTGCACCGAAGGACCCACGAGGATGATCAGCAGCGGCGGCACCGTCAGCATCATTGTGGCTAGGGTCATCTTGGTTGGCAACTTGTTTGCGGCCTCTTCGGCGCGCATCACGCGCTTGTCACGCATTTCCCCGGCATACACGCGCAGGGCTTCGGCGATCGAGGTGCCGAAACTGGCCGATTGCACGAGAACGGTCACAAAGGACGATACGTCCTGCACGCCGCAGCGTTCGCCCATGTCGTTCAGAACGGTCACCCGGTCCTTGCCGGCCTTCATTTCATAAGCGACGACATCGAATTCTTGCGCCAACGCGGGATAGGAGGCATGGAGTTCCTTGGCCACGCGCACGATGCACTGGTCAAGCGATTGACCGGCTTCGACGCAGACCAGCATCATATCCAGCGAATCCGGGAAGCCGCGTGTGATCTCTTCCTTCCGGGCGGCGACACGTCGGGTCACCCAATAGATCGGCAGATAGTAGCCGATGCCGCCCGGCACGATGGTATAAATCATGGTCTTTTGCGTGCTGAGACCTTCGCCACCGCCCAGCAGGTTGACGTAGACCAGACCGGCCAGCAGACCCAGCAGGCCGAGGGCCATTTGCGCGAAGTGGAAAAATCGCACCGCGTCCTTGCTCTGGTAACCCGCCTGACGCAGTTCGAGCGCCTTCTTGCTGAGCGCGGCCACGTCCTGGGGTTCGAGAAAGCTGGCGAAGCGTTCGAGTTTTTCATTGCGCTCGCCCTGGCGAAGCCGCTGGGACGGTTCCTTGCCGGTGGGTTTCTGCGTCGATTTCTTGAGCTTGGCCATCGGGTCTTCGGGCTGGTTCAGCATCAACGAAACGGTGATGACGACCAGGATCAGACCCAGGACACCCAACAGGATGATAGGCCCGAGCGGACCCAGAAGATCGGTCACCATGGTGCTGATTGAATTGAGAAAATCCATGTTCGTGGATCCTTATACCTTGATGTCGGTGAGAACGCGCATCACCAGCAGGTTGACCGAGAGAAAGATGCCGACGGCGAAGCAGGCGGGAATGAACATCGCGTGATCGCGCACTTCGTCGTAATAATTCGGATCACCGACGTTGATCACGATCAGGGCCATGATCGGAAAGGCGGACAGGAACTTGCCTGACCATTTCGCCTCTGCCGTGATCGCCTTGACCCGACGAAACAGGCGAAAGCGCGCGCGGATCACCTTGGCCAGTCCGGCCAGGATCTCGGCGAGGTTGCCGCCCGATTGCTGCTGAATGGTCACGGCGACGGCCAGAAAGCGTAAATCCTGCATATCCAGACGTTCCGCCATTTCCTTGAGCGCCTCGCCGACGTCGCGGCCATAGGCGCTTTCGTCCGCGATCATGCCGAATTCGGTGGCCAGCGGATCCTGCACCTCGCGGGCGACGATCTGCACGGCGGATGAAAACGGATGGCCCACGCGCAGGGACCGCACCATAAGCTCCACCGCGTCGGGCAATTGCTCCTCGATCATGCTCATGCGCTTGTTCGCCTTGGACGAGACCCAGAAATAGACCGCGCCGATCCCGATGCCGAGGCTGAGCAGGGCACGCACGGGCGGCTCTGTTTCGGTGCCGATGGTCAGACCCAGAAAGGCGATCACGGCCAGGCCCGCCATCAACATGATAAGCTGCTTGGGGCTAAAGGCGATCGCGGCTTTCTGTGCCTTTTCCGACAGCAGCGAATACAGCGGAATCGACCGCGATTTCATGTGCTGCTGCATTTCCTTGCGCAGCTTTTCCAGCACCTCTTCGCGGTTGCCGGTCTTGTCGAGCATTTCCAGCCGGCGGTTGACGCGGCTGTTGAGGCTGATGGACTTGCCGAAGGCGACCAGGTACAGGCCCTCGACCAGCACCAGCACGCCGACGAAAATCAAACCATAGATAATTGGTTCTGCGCTCATTTTCCTGTTCCTTACTCGGCCGCGATGGGCTCGTAGATGGCGGCGGGCAGATCGTAGCCCCACATCCGAAAACGTTCTGCGTAGTGGCTGCGCACGCCTGTGGCCGTGAAATGGCCGATAATCTTGTTCTCGGGTGTCAGGCCGACCCGCTGATAGCGAAAGATCTCCTGCATGGAGATCACTTCGCCTTCCATGCCCGTCACTTCGGTGATCGAGGTCATGCGGCGCGATCCGTCCTGCAGGCGGCTGGCCTGCACGATCAGGTTCACAGCCGAGGAAATCTGGCTGCGCACCGCCTTGAGCGGCATTTCGATGCCGGCCATCGCGATCATGTTTTCCAGACGCGACACGCCGTCACGGGCGGAGTTGGCGTGGATCGTCGTCATCGACCCGTCGTGGCCGGTGTTCATGGCCTGCAGCATGTCGATGACTTCCTCGCCGCGGGTTTCGCCCACGATGATCCGGTCCGGGCGCATCCGCAGCGCGTTCTTCAGGCAGTCGCGGGGCGACACTTCGCCCTTGCCCTCGACGTTGGGCGGGCGGCTTTCCATCCGGCCCACGTGGATCTGTTGCAGTTGCAGTTCCGCGGTGTCTTCGATCGTCAGGATCCGTTCCGAGTTGTCGATGAAGGACGACAGGGCATTGAGCGTGGTCGTCTTGCCCGAGCCCGTACCGCCTGACACGATGATATTGAGGCGCGTTGCCACGGCGGCCTGCAGGTAGGCGGCCATTTCTTCGGTGAAGGCGCCGAATTGCACCAGGTCGTCGATGCCTAGCTTGTCCTTCTTGAACTTACGGATCGACACGAGAGAGCCATCGACGGCAACCGGCGGCACCATCGCGTTGAAACGCGACCCGTCCTTGAGACGGGCGTCCACATATGGGTTGCTTTCGTCGACGCGGCGGCCGACCGCCGACACGATCTTGTCGATGATCCGCAGCAGGTGACGTTCGTCCTTGAACGTGATGTCGGTCAATTCCAGCTTGCCCGAACGTTCCACAAAGATCTGTTGCGGGCCGTTGACCAGGATGTCGTTGACGGTATCGTCCTTCAGCAGCGTCTCGAGCGGACCAAGGCCCGTCACCTCGTCATACAGCTCCGAATTCAGCGTCATGCGATCTTCGCGGTTGAGAACGATGGCCTTTTCTTCCAGAACCTCGGCGGAAATGGAGTTGATCTCGGCCCGTAGGTCGGCTTCGGTCGCGTTTTCAAGCGCGGCCAGGTTGAGGTTGTCCAGCAGGGCGCGGTGCAGTTCGAGCTTGAGCTCGCCCATGCGTTCCTTGCGCTTGCGCTCCTTGTCCTGCGGGGCCACCACCGCCGAGACAACCGACGCCTTGCGGGTCACACCAGGTTTGGCCGCAGCGATTTCGGTCACCGGGGCGGGCTTGGGCGCCGCGTCGGGTTTGGGGGCTGCGCTGGGCGCCGGTTTTTTGTACTTCGAAAACATCTGCTAGATTTCCTTAACCGATCAGGCCGCTTTGGCTTCGTCGTTGTTGAGATCATGGATGGAATGGGCAAGTTTCGCGATTTCGCGGCGCAGCGGATTCTTGGCCGCCGAGAGCGCCAGCGGCATCCCGTGGTCGTTGCTTTGGGTGATTTGCTTGCCGCCGTCGGGCAGATGCACATCGATCGAAATGCTCAGCGATTCCGACATCCGCTTGACCCGGCTCTTGCCGCTCAGGTCGGTGAACTTGGGGGCGCGGTTGATGACATAGCGCAGTTTTTCAACCGGAAGCTCTTCGGATTGGAGCGCCCTTTTGAAGCGCAGCGTGTTCTGCGCCGACCGCATGTCGAGCTCGATTGTCGTGAAATAGATATGCGCGGCGTTCAGCACGGTTTCGGACCATTGCACGAGCGTGGATGGCATATCGACCACGACGTAGTCGAAATGCCCGCGCGCCATCTCGAGAACGCGCGCAATGTCCTCGGACGAAATGATATCGAGCGGCAGCATGTCGGCGGGGGCGGTCAGAACCTGCAGCTTGTCCTGGTAGGTCAGCAGGGACTGGCCGAAAATCTCGTCGTCCATGTTCTCGGTATCCGACAGCATCTCGTAGATCGCTTCGCGTCGCGGAAGATCGAGGAAGGTCGAGACCGAGCCATACTGGAAATCGAGATCCAGCAGGCAAACGCTTGGGTTGCCTTCCTTTTCCGCCGTGGCCAGTTCCCACGCAAGGTTCACGGCGAGCGTGGTCGCGCCCGTGCCGCCCGCCAGGCCGTGCACCACGATGACCGCGCCTTCCTTCTGGCTGCCAGCCTTGAGGACCGGAGCCTGCGCGGCGACGGAGGCGACCTCCTCGGCCGCCCGAACGCGGTCGATCGCCTGACCCAGTTCGCCTTCGGGCAGGGGGTAGGGCACGAATTCGTCCGCGCCCTGGCGCAGCAGCGAATGCAGCGATGCGGGCGTCATGTCTTCGGCGATCAGGATGACCTTGATGTCACGGCTTTTGGCCTGCGTGATGATTTCGCCCATCAGAACCAGGTTGTCCTCATCCGCATCGTCCATCGCAAGGGCAATGAATTCAAGGCTTTGCGCCTCTGGCTGGCCAAAGAACGCCAGGGCTTCGGCAAATCCGAGATCCCCCCAGCTTTCGCCAAGGGCCTGTTCCATGTCCTCGATCAGAAGATCGAAGTTCTGGACGTCGCGGCTGACCGTGCAGGCGACGATCGGTGCGGTATCGGGTTGCGGCATCATGCTGCTCATGGCCAAGTCATCCTCTGTTAACCAGGGCTTGGCAGACCAGTGCGGGGGCTTGGTGTTGGTGCCTCTACATCATGCTCTGCGTGGGCCCATATCCGGCTTCTCCGGACATAGTGATCCTATTGCAGGCAATCTTGCAGTCAATCTGGGCGAGATTAGGGCTTAATCAGCCCAATTGTTTGGTATCTCGCGACGATCACGCCGCGAGACGCATTATTGTCCAGTGGTCAGGTCGCTGGCGTCCGTGCCGGTCAACTGCGACTTGGGGATCGCGCTGGCGACGTATTCGCGGTACACGATCTGGGCGTATTTTCCATCCAGAACCGCGGGGTGGGAGCCGACGAAGCCGCTGACCTCGGTCACGGTGCGGCGGTTGAGTCGCTCGCGTCCCGGGGTGGGGACCACCGGGCGCGTTTCGCCGAAAGACGCGAGCGCCTCGAGCCGGGCGCCGTTGATCCCTTGAGATTTCAAGAAGTTGACGGCCGCAACGGCACGTCGCAGTCCAAGCGCCTTGTTATATTCGGCAGAGCCGACGGCGTCGGTATGCCCATAGACGCGGAACCGGATTTCGGGGAACTGGCGGATCCACTGAGCCTGCTGGGTCAGGGCGGCGCGCGCGGCGGGTTCAAGCTGTGCGCTGTTAAAGGCGAATGTCACCGTCGAATCGACTTCCGCGGCGAACCGCTTGGCCAGATCCAGCCGGAATTGTTGCGGGTTTGTCATGGCGACCATGTTGTTCATGCTCGCCGCGCCAAACGATCCGCCGTCGGTCAGCGCGCCTGCTTCGCGGTGGAATTGGGTCAGCACCGGGTCGTTGCTTGTGGTGCATGCGGCCAGACTGGCCACAAGGCCCGCCAGCGTGAGAGTTCCCAGAGGTGTGCGTTTTTGCATCCGATCAATCCATCACATAGCCGTAAGAGCCGCTGAAATCCTGCTTGGCCACTTCGCCGGCTGCGCCACGCGTGGGCGTCGCGACATCCTGGCTGGTGCGCCCAAAGAGGAAGAGATCCTTTTCGGTCGGCGGGCGGATCCGATCGGTTGGAAGGGCCAGCGCCTCGCCACGCGTCGGCGTGACCAGATGCGCGGTGATGATGATCACCAGTTCGGTCTGGTTTCGCTGATAGCTTGCGCTGCGGAACAGAGCGCCCAGAACCGGCACATCGCCGAGCCAGGGCAGTTGCGAATTGCTGTCGGTGAAATCGTCCTGCAGCAACCCCGCGATGGCAAAGCTTTCGCCGTCCCTCATCTCGACCGTGGTCGAGGTTTCACGCCGGCTGAAGGCCGCGATTTCAAAGCCCGCGTCCAACGTCACGCCGTTGGTGGGGTCGATGGCCGACACGGCGGCCTCGAGTTCCAGGTTGATCAGATCCTTGTCCACGACCCGCGGAACGAAGTTCAGCTCGATCCCGAAGGGTTTGAACTGCACCGAAATGGTGCCGTTTTCCTGTGCGACAGGGACGGGGTATTCGCCGCCGGCAAGGAATTTCGCCTCTTGGCCGGACAGGGCCACGAGGTTGGGTTCCGCCAATGTGCGTACCACGCCCTTTTGCTCCAGCGCCTCGATCAGGATGCCGACCTGCGTCGAGCCCGCGTTGAAGCCAAAGACCACGGCGCCCGCGTTCGCGTTCGATCCCGGAACCGCACCGCCCAGAGCGGTGGAGACACCGCCCGATGTGTTCAATGTACCGGTGCCGCCGTTCAGGCCGAGGTCGCCGCCAAAGATGGACCCGTTGAGCGCGAGAGAAGAGCTGAGCGATTTCGATACGTTACGCTGCATTTCCGCGAACCGGACCTTGAGCATGACCTGCTGGATGCCACCCACGCTCATCAGGTTCGAGACGCGTTCGGGGGCATACCGTTCGGCCAGATCAAGCGCGCGCTGCAACCGCGAAGAGCTGGACACGATGCCCGAAAGCACGATGCCGTCATTGGCGGTGCGCACTTCGATCTTTTCGCCGGGCAGGATCTGCCGCAGGCGTTCCTTGAATTCCGAAATGTCGGCTGCGACGCGGACATCGACGTTCGTGATCAACTGCCCGGTTGCGTCGAGCAGTGTCAGCGTCGTCAGACCGGGCGATTTGCCCAGAACATAGATTGTCCTGTCCGACAGCGACGAAATATCAGCGATACCGGGATTGGCGATACTGAGCTCCGAGAACGGAATGTCGCTTTCAACCACGACGGCCCGGTTCATCGGCACGTTCAAGATCGTGTCCGTACCCTTTTTCACCACGCGCAATGTTTCTGCCTGCGCCACATTCGGCGCGAGCAGGGCGATCGGGCTCACGGTGAGTGTCAGCCCAAATAGGGCTGCCTTCATAAGTCTATCAATTTTCATGTGACCTGCCTTTTTGATCACGCCTCGGGTACGGGTCTTATCGCCCATGTACCATCACTCTGCGTCAGTTTCAGATTTATTGCAAGAATCAATGGCTTCGCCGTGGGTGACCCTGTGGGCATTGCGCAACAGACCGAATGCAATCAAGGCGCCGCAATGGATGCGACGCCTTGGTAAGGTGTTGTTTTTGATCAGTTTGTGCAGGGGATCGGGATTTCCACCACTTCCGCGCCACGGCGTGTTCGGATGGTGCAGACTTTCTCTTTCTGCACCTCGACGACCTGTTCCTCGTCCACAATTCCCAGCAGCGACCGTTGATCGACCTCGATCGAGCCGACCACGGTGTCGTCATTCGTCCCCACGAGGGCGAGCGACAGATTGCCGGTCGATTGCGCCTGCGCCAGGGCCGCGACCTGGTGCGGGGCGACGGCGACGGTGACGGTGCGCGCGATGTTGGCCTCGTCGAACTGGCCGCCGGATGTCTGGTCCACCGCGATCAGCTTGATGTTGGCCTGGATCAGCTTGGTCACGCCGCTGCGGGTGTTGCCCTGGCTGATCTGGCCGGTCCAGTAGACGTCGACCTTGTCGCCCGGGCGCAGAAAGCCGGACACGCCGCTGGCGACGTCCACCTTGATCGCGAAGGCGCGCATACCACGCTCAAGCCGCGATGTCAGGCCCGCGTCCTCGCCCGGCTCGGTCACTTTCACCGCCAGGACCGCCTCGTCCTTTTCCATCGCGCGCAGAACCAGCCGAACTTCGGTGGTGTTGTCGGGGAAAAGAGCGGCTTCGTCGGTGTAGACGCCTTCGGGAATGGCATTGACGGGCCATTTCACCATGCGGACGTCTTCCTTTTTCAGGATCTCACCGTATTTCAGCGCGCGATCGGCAACAAAAACGGGGGTTGTCGGCACGACGTCCTCTCGGGCGGCGCGTTCGCGCGCCAGCTCTTGCTGGTAGGCGCCGATGTAATTCTTGGCCATGTATACGGCGCCACCAGCGAGTGCCACACCCACCAAAAGCACCAGTCCGAATAGCATTCGCATTTTTTCACCTCATGATCGCGTGTCGCCTGTTCAACTGCCAGGCCTGTCATCTATGGAAACAATCGCATTCGATTGTGGCAACAAAAGGGAGTGTCGGGGGTTTGTCTGCGGCACCCGGTGCATGCAGGGCGGTCGCGTCGCGCGAGGATCCTGATCCAGAACGCTCGATACGCAGGGCAGGGCCCCGCGTCATGCGTCGTGATGATCATGTGCGCGTCGGTCCGTGTTAGAAATCCCAGCCGTCCATGTAAGCCGTGATGCTATCGGCCAGGCCAAGCGATCCGGACTGCATCGCGTCAAAGATCACCACTGCCATAAGAACGACGCCTGCGCACAGAACGACCCAATCAACGGTCACGGCACCGCGGTCGTCTTCAAGAAGTCTGCAGAACACCTTCTTCATACCGTGTCGCTTTCGATGCGGGCCCGATTTCGGTCGAGCAGATCAAATGTTGTATCTGTATCGAAAAGGGCCGCGTCCGGCGGTGCGGACGCGACCCTTTGTCACTCGGCTTGGTTCAACCGATCTTATTCGGTTGTGCCGTTGGGGTTACGACCGTCGAGGAAGGTCGAGGTGTTGGATGTCAGGTTGGATGCGCCGGTCTCGATCGAGGAGTAGGCGGCAACGGCCAGGCCGACAACGGCGGCTGTCAGCACAACCCAGTCAACAGTCACGGCACCGTCTTCGTCGCGGCGGAAGTTTTTGATGAATTTTGTCATAGTGTGTCCCTCCAAAGGATCAGTGATTGCTTCATTTTCGTACCCTGCCGTCCTTGATGACCGTTTCTCTCGTTTAGGCCTGTTCGACTTGGTATGACGCTATATAGCCGTCCGATTGGGGCGTGAATTTGGCGACAAATGTGAGAATGTTGGGCCGCAGAGGGAATATGTGAGGTTTTTTGTTAAGCCTATGTTTTGTAATGGAAAAATAATTAATAAAACATGTATGCCCGTATTCGGCGCGGTGGCGCGGGGCCAATTGTGGCGAAAGCGCCTTGATCGGGACCCCGATTTGAGGGTTCGGAGCGGCCGCCAACTGTGCTATGCGCAAGATCAAAGATAAAAAACAACGTGCGAGCAGGCATAATGCGTATTGTGATGGTTCTGTCCCTGATTGCGGGCGGGCTTTTGGCCGCACCGGTCTGGCCCGACACCCCGAAACCTTTCCCCGAATTCGAAGCGAAGCGTATCAAGGTGCCCAAAGGTGGCGTCGGCAAGCGGATCACCGTGCAGATCGACCCGACCGTGCAGGCAGCGCCGCCGCCGCGTGCCGCCGCGCCAGCCGAAGGCCCCGCGCTGCCGCCCGGAGCCGTGGGGCAATACGGCTGGTTCTGGGACAAGGTTTCGCCACAGGCGGACAAGGCGGGGCCGGGGCGGTTGCAGGCGGCAATGACGGCGCTGGCGGGAACGTCGGGCCGGGTGGCCGCCCCCCGAATGCAGCAGATGCAGGCGATCGCCAAGGCGAACGGCATCCATATCCTGAAATCCACCATCGGCACAGAGGTGTCGCCCGCGCTGGTGCTGGCGGTGATCTCGGTGGAATCGTCGGGCAACCCGGCGGCGGTCAGCGGAGCGGGGGCGCGGGGGCTGATGCAACTGATGCCCGACACGGCCGCGCGGTTTGGCGTCAAGGACAGCATGGTCGCGCCGGACAACATCGCGGGGGGTGTCAAATACCTGCATTGGCTGATGCAGGAGTTCGACCGCGATCCGATACTGGTACTTGCGGGGTACAATGCCGGCGAAGGATCGCTGCGCAAGCATGGCGGCGTGCCGCCCTTTGCCGAAACGCGCGACTATGTGCCAAAAGTGCTGGCCGCATTCCAGGTGGCGCGGGGGCTGTGCCTGACACCGCCCGAGTTGATCTCGGACGGATGCGTCTTTGCGGCCATGAACTGAGACCGGCAGCGGCGCGATTGTCGCAAACTTCGAACCGTTTTCCCGGAAGGAAACCGATCAGGTTTCAGACGTTGAACGCATCCGCCCATTCAGGGTGTTTTCGGCGCTCGGCGTTGACGAAGGGACACAGGGGAACGATACGGAAGCCTTCGGCACGCGCGTCCGAGACCAGCCGCTCGACCAAGGCCAGGCCGGCCCCGCTGCCGCGCAGGGCCTCGGGCACGTCCGTGTGATCGGCGATCACCGTCTGCGACGACAGGATGGAGTAGGTCAGACTGGCCAGGTGGCCGCCCCGGTCGAGCACGTAGCGGCCCCGGCTTCCCTCGACGTCGCGCGTGATCGCGTCGTCAGACAATTGTGGCTTGTGTCGCGGCGCGCAGGTCGTCTTCTGTCACGCCATCGGCGGTCTCGACGATCCTCAGCCCCCCTTCGACGACATCCAGCACGCCGAGGTTCGTGATGATCCGGTCGACCACACCCGTCCCGGTCAGCGGCAGCGAACATTCGCGCAGCACCTTGCTGTCGCCGTGCTTGTTGGTGTGGTCCATCACCACGACCACGCGCCCCACGCCGGCCACAAGGTCCATCGCGCCGCCCATGCCCTTGACCAGTTTGCCGGGAATCATCCAGTTCGCCAGATCGCCGTTCTCGGCCACTTCCATCGCACCGAGGATCGCCATCGCGATCTTGCCGCCGCGGATCATGCCGAACGACTGCGCGGAATCGAAATAGGCGGTGTGGGGCAATTCGGTGATCGTCTGCTTGCCCGCGTTGATCAGATCGGGGTCGATCTCGTCCTCGGTCGGGAAGGGGCCCATGCCCAGCATGCCGTTTTCCGATTGCAGCGTGACTTCGATTCCTTCGGGGATGTGATTGCTGACGAGCGTCGGAATGCCGATCCCGAGGTTGACGTACCAACCGTCCTGCAATTCCTGCGCGGCACGCGCCGCCATCTGGTTGCGATCCCAAGGCATATTCAAACTTCCTATTCGGTGATGGAGGCGCCCGCAGGCACGTCGATGGTTACAAAGCTGCCAGCCGCCCCTCGGCCCAGTTGCAGCGTGCCTTCCAGCCCTTCGATCAGGCCGGTGACAATGCGGCCGCCCACGGTTGCGGGGTCGGGCCAGGCCATGCGCGACGGAATTCCTATTCCGTCATCGGACACGATCAGTCTCAGACCGCCTGCGCTCAGTTGTGACAGGCGCACTTCGACAAGGCCAGTGTCGATGCGATCAAATGCGTGCTGAAACGCATTTGTCAGCAATTCGGAGACCACGAGCCCGACGCGGGTCGCGGTTTCGATCGGGACATCGAGCGGTTCGATCTGCATGTTGAGCCGGATACCCGACCGCCCGCAGGTATGGCCGATGGCACAGGCCAGCCGCGACACGAAGCTGCCCATGTGGATCACGTCCCGGTTGGATTGCGAATCCGACAGCTTCATTTCCTCGTAGAGCAACTGGAGCGTTTCGATCCGCCGGGTCAGCGCCGCGAATTCCTCGGGCACCGAGGTCGCGGTGGTTTGGCGGCGGATCATGCCGATCACCATCGCCAGATCGCTGTGCACCCGATCCTGGATTTCCAGAAGCTGCGTGTTTATTTCATCGACAGAGGCGTCTTGTTCGTCGTGTCCCAGTTCCTTCTGGATGCCGACGTAATACTGAACGTCGCCTTTGGTGTCGAACAGGGGGGCCACCACCAGCCGGTTCATGAAAGCCTGACCATTGGCACGGTAGTTGAGGATATCGACCGATACGGTCTGTCGCGCCTCTATACCCTGCCGCAGTCGGTCCACGGCGGCCTTGTCGGTGTCGTCGCCCTGAAGCATCCGGCAGTTGTGGCCGATCACCGCGCTGCGCGCATAGCCGGTGGAGCGTGTGAACGCCTGGTTGACGTAGACGATCGGATTGTCGTCCAGGTTTGGGTTCGTCACGACCATGGCCACCTGCGCGCGTGCAAACCCGTCAAACGACGAGTCGTCTACGTAAGGAGCTTCCAGTGTGTCTGCCATGGCCGGTGCCCTCAGGCGGCGCGAATCGTGCGCTGTTCGATGCGTTTTTCGTGTTCGCCCTGGATCAGGCGATGGACATAGATGCCGGGCAGGTGGATGCTGTCGGGATCAAGGCTGCCCGTGGGCACGATTTCCTCGACCTCCGCCACGCAGACCTTGCCGCACATCGCGGCGGGCGGGTTGAAATTGCGCGCCGTCTTGCGAAACACCAGGTTGCCGGTGGCATCGGCCTTCCAGGCTTTGACGATCGCCAGGTCGGCCACGATGCCGCGCTCCATGATATAGGTCTCGCCGTCGAAATCCTTGTGCTCCTTGCCCTCGGCGATCTGGGTGCCGACGCCGGTCTTGGTGTAAAAGCCCGGAATACCCGATCCGCCCGCGCGCATCCGTTCGGCCAGGGTGCCCTGCGGATTGAACTCAAGCTCAAGTTCGCCACCGAGATACTGGCGCATGAACTCCTTGTTTTCGCCGACGTAGGAGCTGATCATCTTGCGGACCTGCTTGGTCTGCAACAGGATGCCGATACCAAAATCATCCACGCCCGCGTTGTTCGATGCAAAGGTCAGGTCCTTGGTCCCGGCCTCCTTTATCGCCTGCAGCAGAAGCTCGGGGATGCCGCACAGGCCGAATCCGCCCGCTGCGATCAACATGCCGTCGTGCAACAGCCCATCGAGCGCGTCCTGCGCTGATCCGAAAACTTTCTTCATGATGTCCCTAATCCCCCGGTTGACTGGCGCAACTTTGCCCACGGCAGGGGAAGCTGTCAATCGCGCCCCGGGCCCCGCAAGCAGGTGTATGCCGTTGTATATAAAACGGCGTTGCAGCAAATCAAACCGTAGATTGGCGGCATGCGACGCCGCGCCACAAGCGCCGCGCGGGCAAAGCCGCCCGCGAGGCCCGCTG
Source organism: Sulfitobacter sabulilitoris (assembly GCF_005887615.1). Taxonomy (GTDB): domain Bacteria; phylum Pseudomonadota; class Alphaproteobacteria; order Rhodobacterales; family Rhodobacteraceae; genus Sulfitobacter_E; species Sulfitobacter_E sabulilitoris. The sequence goes on along the minus strand of NZ_VANS01000001.1, from coordinate 1,385,447 downwards.
GCAAAGCCCCTTGGCGGACGTTGCCGTCAGCCGGCTTTCTTGGCGGCCGGCTTTTTCTTGGCCGCCGCCTTCTTGGTCGTCGCTTTCTTCGGCGCCGCTTTCTTGGCCGCGGGCTTCTTGCGATTGCCCTTCTTGGCGGCCTTCTCGTTTATCAACTCGATCGCCTGTTCCATCGTCACGGCGGCGGGGTCGGTCTCCTTGGGCAGGGTCGCATTGACCTTGTCCCACTTGACGTAAGGCCCGTATTTGCCCTCCATGATGTTCACCGCGCCCCCTTCGTCGGGATGCTCGCCCATTTCGCGGATGGGCTTGGCGGCCTTGCCGCGTCCGCCCCGGCTGGCCACTTTTTCCGCCAGCAACTGCACCGCGCGGTTCATGCCGACGGTGAACACCTCGTCGATGTTTTCGAGGTTGGCATTGGTGCCGCCCCGTTCAGAGGTCGATTCCGCGTGTTTGATATAGGGTCCGTAGCGCCCGATGTTGGCCCAGACCATCACGCCGTCCTCCGGATGCGGCCCGATGGGACGCGGCAGCGACAGCAGCATGACGGCGCGCTCGAGGTCCAACTCCTCGGCCGGCCAATCCTTGGGGATCGACTGACGCGGCGGCTTCTTGGTCTCTTCGGTCACTTCGCCGCGCTGCACATAAGGGCCGAAGCGGCCCTTGAAAACGCGAATCTCGTCGCCCTGATCCTCGCCCAGAAGCTTGCCTTCCGGCGGGATCGCGCTGGCCTCGGCCTCGGGGTCCGGCGGGCCGAAGGGCCGGGTATAACGGCACTCGGGATAGTTTGAACAGCCGATGAACGCGCCGCCCGACCGCGCCGTGCGCATCGACAGCCGCCCGGCACCGCAATTGGGGCAAAGCCGCGGGTCGCTGCCATCCTCCGTGGGCGGAAACAGGTGCGATTCGAGCACGTCGTTGATCTTTTCCAGAACCTCGGTGATGCGCAGTTCAGAGGTTTCCGCGATGGCCGCCGAAAAGTCGCGCCAGAAGCGCCGCAGCACTTCCTTGTAATCGGCATCGCCCGCGCTGACGCGGTCAAGCTGATCCTCCAGGTCGGCGGTGAAATCATAGCCCACGTATTTGCGGAAATAATTTTCGAGAAAGGCGGTGACCAACCGGCCCTTGTCCTCGGGGATCAGCCGATTCTTGTCCTTGCGGACGTATTCGCGGTCCTGGATCGTGGTGACGATGCTGGCATAGGTGGAGGGGCGGCCGATGCCAAGCTCTTCCATCCGCTTGACCAGCGTCGCTTCCGTATAGCGCGGCGGCGGCTGGGTGAAATGCTGTTCCGGCGTGACGGCGCGCTTGTCCATCTTGTCGCCCTGATCGACCTGCGGCAGGCGCTTGTCGTCGTCATCGACCACGACATCGTCGCGGCCTTCCTCGTAGACCTTGAGGAACCCGTCGAACAACACGACCTGGCCGGTGGCGCGCAACTGCACCTGCTCGTCCCTCGAGCCGATATCGACGGTGGTCCGCTCCATCCGGGCCGATTCCATCTGGCAGGCCAGGGTGCGTTTCCAGATCAGATCGTACAGCTTGCGCTGATCCGCGTCGGAGGTCTTTAGGTCCTCGGGTTTGAGCATCATTTCCGTCGGGCGGATACATTCGTGCGCTTCCTGCGCGTTCTTGGCCTTGTTCTTGTAGATCCGCGGGCTGGAGGGAACGTAATCGTCGCCATAAAGCGTCTTGATCGCGTCGCGCGCCGCCGTGACCGCTTCGGGGGCCATGTCGATGCCGTCTGTCCGCATGTAGGTGATGTGGCCCGCTTCATACAGGCGCTGCGCGGTGCTCATGGCCTGGCGCGCGCCCATGCCGAACTTGCGGCTCGCCTCCTGTTGCAGGGTCGAGGTCATGAAGGGGGCGGAGGGGTTGCGGTTGGCGGGCTTGGCCTCGACCGACACCACGCTCAGGTCGCGGCTGGTGATGGCCTGCACGGCTATTTCGGCCTGCGTGCCGTTCTCGATGTCGAACCGGTCGAGCTTCTTGCCTGCCAGCATGGTCAGGCGCGCCTCGAATTCCTGTCCCCGCGGCGTGGCCAGCAGCGCCTTGACGGTCCAGTATTCGCGCGGGCGAAACGCCTCGATTTCCATCTCGCGCTCGACAATCAGGCGCAGGGTCACCGATTGCACGCGGCCCGCCGATTTGGCGCCGGGCAGCTTGCGCCACAAGACCGGCGACAGGTTGAAGCCCACCAGGTAATCCAGCGCGCGCCGGGCCAGGTAGGCCTCGACCAGCGGCATGTCGACCTGCCTGGGGTTTTTCATCGCTTCGGTGACGGCGGTCTTGGTGATCGCGTTGAACACGACCCGGCTGACGGGCGTGTCCTTGTTGATCGACTTGCGCTTGGTCAGCGCCTGCTGAAGGTGCCAGCTGATCGCCTCGCCCTCGCGGTCGGGGTCGGTCGCGAGGATCAGTTCATTGTCGTTCTTCAGCGCGTCGGCGATTGCCTTGACGTGTTTCTTGCTGTCGCTGCCCACTTCCCAAAGCATGTCGAAGTCATGCTCGGGGTCGACCGATCCGTCCTTCGGAGGCAGGTCGCGCACATGGCCATAAGAGGCGAGAACCGTGTAATTGTCACCGAGATAGCTGTTGATCGTCTTGGCTTTGGCGGGGGATTCGACAACTACGACGGGCATAAATGCGGGCACCTCTGGGTGTAAAATGTCTTGCGTCTATGGCGGTGCCTCATGTGGGGTGCAAGGGAAAATTGTCAATGCAGGTCCTTTGGTCACGTCGGATCGGGGCCGTGCGGGGGGTCAGTCGGCCCGCGCCAGCAACCCGCCCGAACGGCGTGTGATCCGACCGTCGAGTTCAAGATCGACGAGCGCCGGCGCCACATCGGCGGGGGCCACGGCCAGATCGCGGATCAACTGATCCTCCGCGACCGGAGAGGGGCCGAGCCGCGACAGGATCTGCCGGTGAAGGGCGGCGATATCGCGCAGGCCACGCGCGGAGCGCGGCTTTGCCTCGGGCAGGGGCAAAAGCGGTTGGGCGTCGGCCTTGGCCGCCGGGTCGGACAGGGGGGCCAGCGCATCCAGAACGTCCTGCGCCGAGCGGACCAGCACGGCGCCGTCGCGGATCAGCATGTTGCATCCCGACGCGCGCGCATCGAAAGGATGGCCCGGCACCGCCATGACGTCCCGGCCCTGGTCGAGCGCATCGCGTGCGGTGATCAGACTGCCGGATTTCGCCGCGGCCTCGACCACGATGGTGGCACGGCCAAGGCCCGAAATGATGCGATTGCGGCTGGGAAAATGCCGCGCCATCGGTTGCACGCCCATCGGCTGTTCCGACAGGCGAAGGCCGGTTTTTGCGATATTCGCGGCGAGCTCGGTGTTTTCTGCGGGATACATTATATCGACGCCGCCGGCCTGCACCGCGATGGTGCCGGTGGGCAGCGCGGCCAGGTGCGCGGCGGCATCGATCCCGCGCGCCAGGCCCGACACCACGACATACCCCGCGGCGCCGAGATCGCGCGCCAGCCCCTTGGCCATGCGGGTGCCGAGCGACGATGCGTTGCGCGCGCCCACCAGCGAAATCATCGGCCGGGACAACAGCCCCGGATCGCCCAACACCCAGAGGAAGGGCGGCGCATCGGGCAGATCATTCAGCGGGGCGGGGTAGGCCGCTGTGCCCTGCATGACCAGGCGCGCCCCGGCGGCGCGGGCGGCATTCAGTTCCGCCTGAACCACGGCTTCGGGGCAAATTTCATAGGTTTCCACCCCGGCGGCCCGCGCAACATCGGGCAGCGCGGCCAACGCGTTTTGCGCGGTGCCATGTTCGGCCAGCAGCCGGTGGTAGGTGGTGACGCCGACGCGGCGCGATCGCAAAAGACGGAGCCGGGCGAACTGGTCATCTTCCGGGGTGGGTGGGAGTGGGGGGTGAGTGGAAGAAGGATGTAGGTCCCTGTCAGTCATCCCGATACTCCGTCCGTTGCAGAATCAGGTATAGGCCAGCCTGGTTAACAACAGATGAATCGTTCCGCGCGGATTTCGCCTAAATCCGCGCGGTGACGTTAACTTCAGGCCGCCGATCCGCCAACGGTCAGCCCGCCGATCAGCAGCGTCGGCTGGCCCACGCCCACAGGCACCCACTGGCCCGCCTTGCCGCAATTTCCCATGCCGGGATCAAGCGCCATATCGTTACCGATGGCGCGGATTTTCTGCAGCGCGGTGGCGCCGTCGCCGATCAGCGTGGCGCCCTTGACCGGAGCCCCCACGACGCCGTCCTGCACGCGGTACGCCTCGGTGCACGAGAACACGAACTTGCCATTGGTGATATCGACCTGACCGCCGCCAAAGCCCACGGCATAGATGCCGTCCCGCAGATCGGCCACGATATCTCCGGGCGCCACGTCACCGCCCAGCATGTAGGTGTTGGTCATGCGCGGCATCGGCGCATGGGCATAGCTTTGCCGCCGTCCGTTGCCGGTGGGCGCCACACCCATCAGCCGCGCATTCTGGCGGTCCTGCATGTACCCCACGAGGATCCCGTCCTCGATCAGGGTGTTCTTGCCCGAGGGCGTGCCTTCGTCGTCGATGGTGATCGATCCGCGCCGGTCGGGGATCGTGCCATCGTCAAGCACCGTCACCCCGGATGACGCGATCCGCTGGCCCATGAGTCCGGCAAAGGCGGAGCTGCCCTTGCGGTTGAAATCGCCCTCCAGCCCGTGGCCGATCGCCTCGTGCAGCAGGATGCCGGGCCAGCCGGGGCCAAGCACCACGTCCATCACGCCGGCGGGCGCGGCCACGGCGTCAAGGTTCACGACGGCGATTCGCAGCGCTTCGCGCGTCTTGGCCTGCCAGTTGGCGGGATCCAGAAGCCCGTCGAGGCCCACGCGCCCGCCGCCGCCGGCCGATCCGCTTTCGCGCCGACCGCCCTGGTCGACGATGACGGACACGTTGACGCGGGTCATCGGGCGCACATCGCGCACCACCATCCCGTCGGGGCGCAGAATCTCGATCTCCTGCACCGATGCGGCAATCGAGGCCGACACCTGCACCACGCGGGAATCGAGGCCGCGCGCGAAGGCGTCGATCTCGCGCAATGTCTCGACCTTGACGGGAAAGGGCGCGCCGGCGATCGGGTCCACGTCGGTGTAGAGCCGGGTATTGGTCCGAGCGGGCGCATCGCTCCATGTGCCGCCGCCGTCGCCCACGGCCAGCCGGGCGGTTTCGGCGGCGCGCGTCAAGGCGGCATGGGATAACTCGGTCGCATGGGCATAGCCCGTGACCTCGCCCCGCACGGCGCGCAGGCCGAATCCCTCCGAGGCGTCATAGCTCGCTGTCTTCAGGCGGCCGTCGTCGAACATCAGCCCCTCCGAGCGGCGGCGTTCGAAAAACAGCTCCCCGTCGTCGGCACCATCGGTGGCCGCGCGCAGGAGCGTCAGGGTCGCGTCGCGGTCGAGCGTATCGCCCAGGGGCGAAAAGGGGGCGTCGGTCATTGATCGTGTCCTCGTTTTTTGCGGGGCCAAAGGCGGGGAAAACGGTACAAGCGTCCGTTTGACGCAAGCTGAAGCCTTTATCTTGGGCTTAGAATATGATTGTAAGCTCGCAGATTACAACGGCAGCGCCCCGTGAGGCGGCTCTGTTCCCTTGCGCAACAGTGATCACAAGATCAGGACGACACATGAAAACTCTTTTCTCTCTTTCGGGCCTCGGGGCAATGTTTGCCGCCACTTCGGCGTTTGCTCAGGACAATCTTGAAATCATCGGTCGTCCGACGGACGGCGAAATGGGCTTCCAGACGGCCGTGACCGAACTGGCGCGCGACCTTCAGTGGCTCGATGACATGATGCTGGTGATCATGACGCTGATCACCCTGTTCGTCACCGGGCTGATCCTGTGGGTCTGCTACCGCTACGCGGCCAAGCGGAACCCGAAGGCAGCCAATTTCACGCACAACACCCCGGTCGAGATCGCCTGGACCGTGGGGCCGATCGTCATTCTGGTCTTCATCGGTGCGTTTTCGCTGCCGATTCTGTTCAAGCAGCAGGAAATCCCCGAAGCGGATCTGACGATCAAGGTCACCGGCTACCAGTGGTACTGGGATTACGAGTATGTCGATGACGGTGTCGAATTCTCCAGCTATATGATCGGCGCACCGGCGACCGGCGGCAGCAACATGAAATCGCCCGAGGTCATCGCGCAGCTTGAGGCCGCCGGATACTCCGAGGACGAATTCCTGCTGGCGACCGACACCTATGTCGTCGTACCCGTGGACAAAACCGTGGTCATGCAGGTCACTGGTGGTGACGTGATCCACTCGTGGACCATCCCCGCCTTTGGCGTGAAGCAGGATGCGGTGCCCGGACGTCTGGCAGAGCTGTGGTTCAAGGCCGAGCGCGAAGGCATCTACTTCGGTCAGTGTTCCGAGCTTTGCGGTCTGAACCACGCCTACATGCCGATCACCGTCAAGGTGGTCAGCCAGGAGGTATACGACGCCTGGATCGCCGCAGCCAGCGAAGACGGCGGCTTTGTCGAACTGGCAGCCGCGATGAGCAACTGAGTGCGCCGGGCGGGGATGTCCCCGCCCTGCCGCAGCTTCCCTTCGATCCTGTCGAGGACCTGAAATGACTGATGTCAGCCTGAATACACCCACTGGTGAGTATGATGCCCAACTGGGCGATTATTTCGCGCTGCTCAAACCGCGCGTGATGTCGCTCGTCGTGTTTACCGCCCTTGTCGGTCTGCTGGCGGCGCCCGTTTCGGTGCATCCCGTGATCGCGTTCTCGTCCATCCTGTTCGTCGCCGTCGGGGCGGGGGCCTCTGGTGCGCTGAACATGTGGTGGGACGCGGATATCGACGGTGTGATGCGCCGCACCGCCAAGCGCCCGATCCCGTCGGGGCGGGTGCAGCCGGGCGAGGCGCTGAGCCTCGGGCTCGCGCTGTCGGGCATGTCGGTGATGATGCTGGGGCTGGCGGCCAACCTGCTGTCGGCGGCGCTGCTGGCCTTCACCATCTTTTTCTACGCGGTCATCTATTCGATGTGGCTCAAGCGGGCGACGCCGCAGAACATCGTGATCGGCGGCGCCGCCGGGGCCTTTCCGCCGGTGATCGGCTGGGCCATCGCGACGGGCAGTGTCTCGATCGAGGCGTGGCTGATGTTCGCGCTGATCTTCATGTGGACGCCGCCGCATTTCTGGGCGCTGGCGCTGTTCATGAAATCCGACTACGAGGACGCGGGCGTGCCGATGCTGACCGTGACGCATGGCCGCCGCAAGACCCGTGCCCATATCATCGGATATACCGTGCCGCTGGCCGTGCTGGCCGTCGGCACCGGGTTCACCGCGATCGGCGGGCCGGTGTACCTGACCGTCGCGGTCGTGCTCAACGCACTGTTTCTCAAGGGGGCGTTCGACATCTGGCGCCGGGACGAGACACAGGCAGAGGCCGATGACTACCGGGTGGAAAAGAAAGTCTTCCGCCTGTCGCTTTGGTATCTTTTCGCGCATTTCGGCGCCATCCTTCTGGAAGCCGTGTTGCGCCCCTATGGATTGGGAGGCTGGTAAATGGCTTTTCGGACTGAGCATGAAATTCACACCCGCCGCAAAGGCCGCAACGTCGGCGTTGGCCTGATGCTCGCAGGCTTTGTGGTGCTGGTGCTGGCACTGACCTTTACCAAGATCACCGGCGGCGATTTCCAGATTCCCGCCGCGGCAAACGAGGTGAAGAACTGATGGCGCTGAGCGGACCGCAGAAAACAGTCGCGCAGACCGTGGGTGTCGTGGTTCTGATGGGCGGACTGGCCTGGGCCTCCGTGCCGTTCTACGACTGGTTCTGCCGCGTCACCGGCTTTGGTGGCGTGACGGGCATTTCGCAGGTCGCCCCCGACGAGGTGCTGGATCAAACCATAAAGGTGCGCTTCGACGGATCGCTCAATGCCGGAATGCCGTGGGAATTCAAGCCCGTGGAGCGCGAGATGGAGATCAAGATCGGCGAGACCGGTCTGGCCTTCTACGAGGCGTACAACCCCACCGACCGGCCCGTCGCGGGATCGGCAAGCTATAACGTCTATCCCTATCAGGCGGGTGGATTTTTCAACAAGATCCAGTGTTTCTGCTTTGAAGAGCAGGTGCTGGCCCCAGGCGAGCGGGTGCAGATGCCGGTGACGTTCTATGTCGATCCGGAAATCGTCAACGACCGCGACGCGAAATATGTACATAGCATCACGCTTAGCTATACATTCTACGAAATCGATCTGCCCGAAGGCCATGCCGCCGCCGCGCAGGACGCCGCCGCAACAACAACACTGAACTAACCCCAGAAGTGAGGGAACCACCGCATGGCCCATGCAAAAAATCATGACTACCATATTCTGAACCCCTCGATCTGGCCGCTGCTTGGCGCGGTCGGCGGCTTCGTGATGCTGTTCGGGGCCGTGCTGTGGCTGCACGGCGTGACGCCCTTCGTGTTCTGGGGCGGTCTGGCGCTTGTGCTCTACGTCATGTTCGCGTGGTGGTCCGAAGTGGTGAACGAAAGCCAGATCGGCGATCATACACCGGTTGTGCGGATCGGCCTGCGCTATGGCTTCATCCTGTTCATCATGTCCGAAGTGATGTTCTTTGCCGCTTGGTTCTGGTCGTTCTTCAAGCACGCGCTGTACCCGATGAACGAATATGCCGGATCGCAATACGTGCCGCCGGAAATCGTTCCGGTCGATGCGTTGCACCTGCCGCTGATCAACACGCTGATCCTGTTGCTGTCGGGCTGTGCCGTGACCTGGGCGCACCACGCGCTTGTGCACGAGAACAACCGCCGCGACCTGATCAACGGCCTGGCGCTTTCCATCGTGCTGGGCGTCGCGTTCACGGCACTTCAGGCCTACGAATACGCGCATCTGCTCCACGAGGGCTGGCAGTTCGGCGGTGACAAGTTTTACTCGAACTTCTTCATGGCCACCGGCTTTCACGGCTTTCACGTGATCATCGGCACGCTGTTCCTGGCCGTGTGCCTGATCCGCGCGATGAAGGGGCATTTCACCCCGGAACGTCACGTCGGCTTCGAGGCGGCCGCATGGTACTGGCATTTCGTGGACGTGGTGTGGCTGTTCCTGTTCTTCGCCGTCTACATGTGGGGCGCACCGGCCTGATCCCCATCCGGGCTTGCATCCCGCGGCCTGACATCTACAAGCAACCGGGCGTGCAGGGGCAACTCTGCACGCCCTTGTCTTTGATCCGTTTTACGAGGCTGCAATGCGCCGCACTGCGTTTTTCCTGATCTTCGGTCTGGGCGGGGCTGCGATCCTCATCTCGCTGGGCGTCTGGCAGATCCAGCGGCTGGCCTGGAAGGAAGGCGTGATCGCGGATATCGACGCGCGCATCGCCGCCGACCCGGTGCCGCTGCCGGCCGACCCTGACCCTGTCCGCGACGCTTATCTGCCTGTGACCGCGACCGGCACGCCCGGCGACGCTTACCTCAGGGTGCTGGTGTCGCAAAAACAGATCGGCGCGGGATACCGTATCATCCGCGCCTTGCGGACCGACGGTGGATCGGTGCTGCTGGATCAGGGCTTTCTTCCCGCGGACGCGACCATCGACGCCATGACGCCCGACGCCGAACTGACAGTGGTCGGCAACCTGCAGTGGCCGCAGGAAACCGACAGTTTCACGCCCGCGCCCGATCTGGCGGAAAATATCTGGTTCGCCCGCGACGTGCCCGCGATGGCCGACGCGCTGGGCACCCGCCCGATCCTGGTGGTGCAGCGCGAGGCCCCCGAAACCCCGGGCGCGATCACCCCCTTGCCGGTGGACACCGCCGCCATTCCGAACGATCACCTGCAATACGCGATCACATGGTTTTCGCTGGCCGCCATCTGGATGGCCATGACCGTCTTTTTCCTCCGGCGCCCCACGGCGCGCCCGACCCAAGGCTGACTGACATGCACTATATCTCGACCCGCGGTGCGGCACCGCTTCTGACCTTCGAAGAGGCGATGCTGACGGGCCTTGCGCGCGACGGCGGGCTTTACGTGCCCGAAATCATTCCGCAACTGTCCCCCGCAGAGATCGCCGCCTTCGAGGGGCAGCCCTACGAAGAGGTCGCCTATCGCGTGATGCGTCCCTTTGTCGGCGACAGTTTTGGCGATACCGAATTCCGCGAGATCATCGACCGGGCTTACGCGGGGTTTGGCCATGCCGCCCGCGCACCGCTCGTGCAACTGGATCAGGGGCATTTCCTGCTGGAACTGTTCCACGGGCCGACGCTGGCGTTCAAGGATTTCGCCATGCAGCTGATCGGCCAGATGTTTCAGACCGCGCTGGGGCGGCGGGGCGACAGGGTGACGATCGTCGGGGCGACCTCGGGCGATACCGGGTCGGCGGCGATCGAGGCGTTTCGCGGGCTCGACAACGTCGATGTGTTCATCCTGTACCCGCATGGCCGCATTTCCGAAGTGCAGCGCCGACAGATGACCACGCCGACCGAATCCAACGTTCACGCGCTGGCAATGGATGGCGATTTCGACGACTGCCAGGCGCGGCTCAAGGACATGTTCAACGATTTCGACTTCCGCGACGGGGTCGGTCTGGCCGGCGTCAATTCGATCAACTGGGGCCGGGTGCTGGCGCAGGTGGTGTATTTCTTTACCTCTGCCGTGGCCCTGGGCGCGCCGCACCGCAAGGTCAGCTTTACCGTGCCCACCGGCAATTTCGGCGATATTTTCGCGGGCTACATCGCCAAGCGGATGGGCTTGCCCATCGACCGGCTGGTGGTGGCGACCAACCAGAACGACATCCTGCACCGTTGCCTGTCGGGGCAGGGGTATCACAAGGGGGCGACGCAGCCCTCGATATCGCCCTCGATGGACATCCAGGTCAGTTCCAACTTCGAACGTGCGCTCTTTGACGCCTACGACCGCGATGGCAAGGCCGTGGCGCAACTGATGGAGGAATTGAAGGCGGGCGGCTTCGAGGTCAGCCAGGGCGCGATGCAGGTGCTGCAATCGCACTACAGCTCCGGCGCCGTGTCCGAAGACGAGACATCGGCCACGATCAAGACGCTGCTCGATACCACGGGCGAACTGCTGTGCCCGCATTCCGCCGTGGGCGTAAAGGTTGCCGGCGACCGGCGCGTGGCGGGGACGCCGATGATCACGCTGGCGACCGCGCATCCCGCGAAATTCCCCGATGCCGTCGCGGCGGCGACCGGCGTTCACCCGCCTCTTCCCCCCCGGATGGCGGACCTGTATGACAGGCCCGAACGCGTAACGCGGGTGCCCAACGATCTGGGGGCGCTCATGGATCATATCAAAGGGCACAGGCTCACGTGACACTGCAACAGCACCGCCTTTCCAACGGCTTTCGTATCGTGACCGAACACATGCCGGGGCTGGCTTCGGCCTCCGTGGGCGTGTGGGTCGGCGCGGGCGCGCGGCATGAAACCCCCGCCCAGAACGGGATCGCGCATTTTCTGGAACACATGGCGTTCAAGGGCACCGCGCGCCGGTCTGCGCTGCAGATCGCCGAATCGATCGAGGACGTGGGCGGCTACATCAACGCCTATACCTCGCGCGAGGTGACGGCCTATTACGCACGGGTGCTGCAAAACGATGTGCCGCTGGCGATGGACGTGATCGCCGACATTCTGCTCAACCCGACGCTGGAGCAAAACGAGATCGAGGTGGAGCGCGGCGTCATCCTGCAGGAAATCGGCCAGGCCCTCGATACGCCCGACGACGTGATCTTTGACTGGTTGCAGGATCAGGCCTATCCCGATCAACCGATGGGGCGCACGATCCTCGGCCCCACCGAACGGGTGTCGGGCTTTACCCGCGCCGATCTGGCGGGGTTCATCGGCCAGCATTACGGGCCGGACAGGATGATTCTGTCGGCGGCGGGGGCGGTGGATCACGATGCCATCGTCGCACTGGCCGAGGATCTGTTCGGGGGGCTTCAGGCGCGCCCGGCCTTCAGCGTCGATGCGGCCCGCTTTTCGGGCGGCGAGATGCGTCAGGTCAAACCGCTGGAGCAGGCCCATTTCGCGCTGGCCTTCGAAAGTCCGGGCTACCGCGACGATGCGATCTATACCGCGCAGATCTACGCAAGCGCGCTGGGGGGCGGCATGTCGAGCCGACTGTTCCAGGAGGTGCGCGAAAACCGCGGGCTGTGCTATTCGATCTTTGCGCAGGCGGGGGCCTATGACGATACCGGCATGACCACGATCTACGCCGGGACATCGGCCGCGCAATTGGGCGAACTGGCCGAAATCACCATCGACGAGATGAAGCGCGCGGCCACCGACATGAGCCCCGCCGAAGTCGCTCGCGCCCGCGCCCAGATGAAGGCCGGGCTGCTGATGGGGCTGGAAAGCCCGTCCAACCGCGCCGAACGCCTGGCACGGCTGGTGCAGATCTGGGACCGGGTTCCGCCGCTGGAGGAAACCGTAGCGCTGATCGACGCGGTGACCACCGGCGACGTGCGCGAATTCGCCGAACACATGGCCGCGACGGCGCCGGCGGCGCTGGCGCTCTACGGTCCGGTCGACGGGGCTCCCACCCTCGAGACGCTTCAGGCCCGCCGGGCCGCCTGATGCTGCTCACACGGCGTAAGATCCGGATCGAGACAGAGCGCATGACCCTGCGCCCGCCGATCCATTCGGATTTCCGCGCCTGGACCAGCCTGCGCGCCCATTCGCAGGAGTTCCTGACCCCCTGGGAGCCGAGTTGGGCCGACGACCACCTCAGCCGCAAGGCCTTCACCAACAGGGTCTATTGGGCACAGCGCTCGGTGGCGTCCGGCACCGCGCTGCCACTGTTCCTGATCCGACGCAGCGATGCGGCCCTCTTGGGCGCGATCACGCTCGACAACATTCGCCGCGGCCCCGCGCAGGCGGGCACATTGGGGTATTGGACGGGACAGGCCTTCGCGCGCCACGGCTTCATGCGGGAGGCCATTCAGGCGGTGTCGCATCACGCCTTCACCCGGCTCGACCTCAGCCGCCTCGAAGCGGCCTGCCTGCCGGAAAACAAGGCATCGCGCGGCCTGCTGGAAACCTCGGGCTTCAAATACGAAGGCGTCGCGCAAAGCTATCTGCAGATCGACGGCCGCTGGCGCACCCATGTGCTCTATGCCAGCCTGCGCAACGACCGGCGGGGCAAGACGGCGTCTGGCTGATCCCGGCAGACCGCGGGCGTCCCTGACTGCTTTCTTTGGCTGAAAATACCTCGGGGTCCGGGGCAGCGCCGCGGCGTCCGGTCATTTTTGCGTCACCCGCGAAAATGTGAACCGGCAAGACCGGCAAAAATGGCTGATTTACCGCGATCCCCGCGCTACGCTCTCATGACGGGAGGTTGCATCCATGCTCATTCGTCTCTGCCTTGTCCTTGCCATGCTGGCCGCGCCCGTCACGGCACAGCAGCGCCAGCCCAGCCATTGCATCGCGCTCGCCAACAGCGCGCCGGGGCTTGAATACCTCGTACCCGCCAGCCTGCCGGAGGTGGCGCGCGATACCGTTCTCCTTCACTACATCGCGCATGCCAGTTTCCTGATCCGGAGCCACGGCGGGCTGAACATGGTCACCGATTTCACCGGGTTTACCGGCAGCCTGCCACTTATCCCCGATGTCGTCACGATGAACCACGCGCATGATACCCACTGGACGGCCTCGCCCGATCCCGCGATCCCGCATGCGCTGCCGGGCTGGGGCCCCTTCGGCGAAGGGATCGATCACCGCCTCGATCTGGGCGAGGTGCTGGTGCGCAATGTCTCCACCGATATCCGGTCGCAATTCTCCGGCATCGAGGAGAAGGGAAATTCCATCTTCGTGTTCGAACTGGCAGGGCTTTGCATCGGCCACCTGGGGCATCTGCACCACGAACCTGACGCCAGCCAATACGCGGCGCTGGGGCGGCTCGACGTGGTCATGGCGCCGGTGGATGGCGGATACACACTTGACCTGCCGACCATGACGCGGGTGCTCAAGCGGCTGAAATCGTCGGTGGTGATCCCCATGCACTGGTTCTCGCGTTATGCGTTGCAGGATTTTCTCACCGGCATGGCGGATGATTTCGCCGTGGTCGAGGTGGGGGGCCCCGCGCTCGAGATCTCGCTCGATCGTCTGCCCTCGCGCCCCACGATCATGGTGCTGGAGCCGGCCTGGCTCAGCGCGCCGCAATAGCCGCTTGCGTTTGGTCCGGGTTTTGGCGGATCAAGGTCGCATGAGCCTCAATTCCGTTTCCCCCGACTTCATGGCGGCCCTCGGCGCCGATCTGCCCGAAGGCGCGTTGCGCCCGGCCGATCCCCGCTACTTGCACGAACCGCGCGGCCAGTGGACCGGGCAACAGACCATGGTCGCCCTGCCGCGCAGCGCCGGGGAGGTCGCGGCGATTGTGCGCCATGCATCGCGACATGCGGTCGGACTTCTGCCCTACGGGGGCGGCACCGGTCTGGTGGGCGGGCAGGTGGCGCCGGCCGGCGCGGTGCCGCTGATCGTGTCGCTGGAGCGGATGACCGCCGTGCGCGCCGTCTATCCGGACGAGAATGTTCTGATTGCCGAGGCGGGCGTGATCCTTGCCGATATCCAGGCGGCGGCCGAGGAAGCAGGCCGCCTGTTCCCCCTGTCGCTGGCGGCCGAAGGCTCCGCGCGGATCGGCGGCAACCTTGCCACCAACGCGGGCGGCACCGGTGTCCTGCGCTATGGCAACGCACGCGATCTGTGTCTGGGGCTCGAGGCGGTGCTGCCCGACGGGCAGATCTGGCACGGGCTCAAGCGTCTGCGCAAGGACAACACCGGCTACGATCTGCGCCACCTGCTGATCGGTGCCGAAGGCACGCTGGGCATCATCACCGCCGCGTCCCTCAAGCTCAGCCCGCGGCCCGCCGCCATGGGGACGGGGCTGTTCGTCGTGCAATCGCCCCGGGCCGCGCTGTCGCTGTTGTCGCTGGCGCGCGATCAGCTGGGCGACATGGTCAGCGCCTTCGAGTTGATGCATGCCCAGGGCTATGCGTTTCTGGCCGAGAAATTGCCCGATGTCCGGCAGCCGTTCGACAGCCCGCCGGAATGGTCCGTGCTGGTGCAGCTGGGCCTTGCGCGCGGCATGGTCCCGCAGGACGCGCTCGAGGCGCTGTTCGTGGCCGCGGCGGATGCGGGCCTGGTCAGCGACGGGCTGATCGCGCAGAACGAAGGCCAGAGCCGCGATTTCTGGGCCATCCGCGAACAGATCCCGGAGGCGAACCGCAAGATCGGGTCGATCTCAAGCCACGATATCTCGCTGCCGCTGGGCGCCTTGCCGGAGTTCATCGAACAGGCGCGCCAGCAGATCGCGCAGGTGGGAGCGTTCCGGATCAACTGCTTCGGGCATGTCGGCGACGGCAACCTGCACTATAACGTCTTTCCCGCGCCGGGAGCGTCACGCGCGGATCACGAGGGCGACCGCGAGCGGATCAAGCGCGTGGTGCACGATCTGGTCCACCGGATGGACGGATCGGTCAGCGCGGAGCACGGCATCGGGCGACTCAAGGTGGATGATCTGGAACGCTACGGCGACCCGGCCAAGCTGTCGGCGATGCGCGCGATCAAGGCGGCGCTCGATCCGAAGGGCATCATGAACCCCGGCGCGATCCTGCGCGCGCCCTGACACCGCGCGGCGGGGGGCAGCGGGGCCAGCGGGTCATTCGCCCTCGAAGGCGCAGAGGGCCTGCACATCCATCCCGAGCGCTTCCAGCCGCTTGCGCCCGCCCAGATCGGGCAGGTCGATGATGAACGAACACGACACGATTTCACCGCCCAGCCGTTCGATCAGCTTGATACCGGCCTCGGCGGTGCCACCGGTGGCCAGCAGGTCATCGACCACCAGGATCTTTTCGCCGGGCTTGATCGCGTCGTCGTGCACCTCGACGATCGCCTCGCCGTATTCCAGTTTGTAGTCTTGGCTGATCGTGCGCCCGGGCAGCTTGCCCTTCTTGCGGATCGGCACGAAGCCGACGCTGAGCTGATGCGCGATCGCCCCGCCAAGGATGAAGCCGCGCGCCTCGAGCCCCACCACCTTGTCAATGCGCAGGCCCGCATAGGGATGCAGCATCTGGTCGATGGCCATGCGGAACCCGCGCGGATCGGCAAAGAGCGTGGTCACATCGCGAAACATGATCCCTTCGTGGGGGAAATCGACGATGGTGCGGATATAGTCCTGAACGGTTTTCATGCCTGTCCTCAAGCGGTTGTGCGGCGCAGTGTGGCAGTAGCAAGCCCCATTGCCACAAGGGCGGCCCCGCCGGCGCGGGTGATCCATGTGATGATGCCGGGCCGGGCGATGATCCGGCGCAGGCGGTCGGCCAAAAGGGCATAGGCCAGCGCGTTGAGCGCCGCAAGGCCCACGAAGGTGGCGATCAGGATGGCGAACTGCGGCAACAGCGCCGCGTCGGGGCGCACGAATTGCGGCACAAAGGCGATGAAGAACGCGATGGATTTGGGATTGAGCGCCGTCACGGCGGTGGCGTGGGCAAAGACCCCGCGCGGCGAGATCTCCGCCACGGCAACGGCCGGCCCGTCCGCGGCGGGCGCGGAGCGCATGAGTCTGACCCCGAGCCAGACGAGATAGGCCGCCCCGATCCACTTCAGCGCGGTAAAGAGCGTGGCCGATGCCAGCACCAGCGCGCCCAGTCCCGCCAGCGACGCCGTCATCGCGATCAGATCGCCCAGGGCGACCCCGGCGGCCGAGGCGAGCGCCACCGACCGCCCTTTGGAGAGCGCATAGCCGAGTACCAGCAGCACGGTGGGGCCGGGGATCAGCAGCAGCGCCGCAGTGGCCGCCACGAAAGTCAGCCAAAGGTCAATCGGCATGGTGCACCGCGCGGGCGTGAGGGGCGGCAACCCGGTGGCCCGCGCGGATCACAGCAGCCGCCCCGCCACGGCGTCCAGCTTTGCCATCAATTCCGGATCGCGGGCCTCTGGCCGGGTCAGGATCGCGTATTCCAGCGCCCGGTCGCAGCCATGCGGGCAGGGCGCGCGATCCGCGCCCAGCAGCGCGGGCAGGCGTTTGACCAGATCGCGGCCCTTGTCGGCGTTGCCCATCAGGGTCTTGATGATCTCGCTCACGTCCACCTCGCCGTGATCGGGGTGCCAGCTGTCGTAATCGGTGATCATCGCGACGGAGGCATAGCAGAGCTCCGCCTCGCGGGCGAGCTTGGCCTCGGGCATGTTTGTCATGCCGATCACATCCGCGCCCCAGCTTTCCCGGTACATCCTGGATTCCGCCAGCGTGCTGAACTGCGGACCCTCCATCGCGAGGTAGGTGCCGCCGCGGTGCACGGTGATCCCCGCGTCCCGCGCCGCAGCCTCGCAGGCGTCGCCAAGGCGCGGGCAGGTCGGGTGCGCCACCGACACATGTGCCACGCAGCCACTGCCGAAAAACGATTTCTCGCGTGCGATGGTGCGGTCGATGAACTGGTCCACGATGACGAAATCGCCTGGCGCCATCGCCTCGCGGAACGATCCGCAGGCCGAGACGGAAATCACGTCGGTCACGCCCAGCCGCTTGAGCGCGTCGATGTTGGCGCGGTAGGGCACGGTGGAGGGGCTGTGCACGTGGCCGCGCCCGTGACGCGGCAGAAAGGCCATCTCGACCCCGCCCAGCGTGCCGGACAGGATCGCGTCCGAGGGCGCGCCCCAGGGGCTGTCCACCGTGGTCCATTCCGCGCCCTGAAGCCCGTCGATGTCATAAATGCCCGATCCGCCGATGATCGCTATCTTGGTGTGTGTCATGAATGTCTTGCCCCGTGGTCGCGCGCCTGTTCCGATTTTGCCGGATCGTGGCGGGATCGGCGGCGAAGCGCAAGTCAAGACGCGCGGTGAGCGTGACGGTCAGTCGCGCCGGATGATTCCGGTGATCGCCGCCGCCCCGAGCGCGGTCACGACCCAGCCCATGCCGACAAAGACCCAGCGCAGCCACCAAAGATGCCACCCCCAGGGCCCCCGCGAGGTCGAGGGCGCCCAGGCGGCGGTCTGTCCCAGATCGACGATCGGGATCACCAGATCGGCGGCATAGGCATAGCGGTTGAAGCTCTCCCAATCCTGTCCCGGTGCACCGGGCGATGACCACTGCGCGGCCGGGTTGCCGGACCGGCCGGCATGGTCCTGCCAGTCCGCCGAAGCGAGGATCGGGCCGGAATTGGGGGCAAAGGAGCCTTCTTCGTAGGCATAATGCGCAGGGATCGTGGCCGCCATGATCAGCAAAACCAAAACGATGAGGCTGCGGAACGGATGGTGTCCGTATCCGACGACCCAGCGCAGCAGAAGATCGGCAAAGACCCAGTGCACGAAAGCCAGGATGTCCGCGCCAATCCAGACGCCGTAGTTGCGGCCCGAGCGGCCATCGGCGGTCATGATCTTTCGCCGATAGGCCTGTTTCAGCAGGAATTCGCGTTTTGACAGAACGGCGCGCGCATCGGCGTCGTGACCCATCTCGCGCAGAACGGTGGCCAGATAGGTGAAGGGCTGCGGACAGAAGACCCCCTCGAAGGTGCATCCCCGCCCAAGCCAGTCGATCCGGGATCTGGCATCGGTGGGTGCGGCGCTGATGCGCTGGTATGTGAAGCCGTCGAGAAACAGGCCGCCGCCGGACGGCCAGCTTTTCAGGTCGTCGGACAGGTCTCCGACATGGGCGGACCGCAGATCGACCTGGGCGGACGGCGGATCGATGTCTCCCCACAATAAGGCATGCGCCACGTGGACCCTGTATGCGTCGAAGGCCTTTTGATCCTGTCCGCGCGCTTTGAATTGCGCACCGCGGCAATCGAGATTTCCACCGATCTCAGCACCGAGAAACGAAACGCAGGCACGTGCCTCCAGGTTCGCGAGCGTCACGCTGTCGCCGACGGTGATGCGGCTGGCGTTCAAGGCATGGCCCGCGTCCCGCATGAACCTGGCGGCAAAGCAGTCGAACTCTCCGTCGATCACGGCCCCGGACAGCGTCGCGATCCCGGTGCATTCGATCTTGCGGAACATCCCGTCGCCCCTGATCGTCGCGCCTTCGAGGTCGAGGCTTCGGAAGCGGCTGGCATCGACGACAAGCGTCTTGAATTGCGCGCGGGTCGCGACAAAGGGGCCGTCGAAGACGCATTTCCGCAAGACGGTCGCGCCATGTCCGGTCAGAAAGCCGAGGTCCAGGTCTCCCAGCACGCGCGCGCCCCTCACGGCGACCCCCCGCGCCTGAACCCTGCACCGGTCGCATCCGCCTGCAATGGCGTAACGCAAAACCTCGGCCCGGATCGCCTGGTCCGGCGCGGGCGGTCCCATGAACATAGGCTGCAAATACGGCAGGACACATTCCCGACCGGCCTGACAGTCGGCCAGCAGGGCGGCTTCGGCTCCGGTGAGCCAGGCAGAGCCGCCCAAGCTCTCGATATCCTGCCAGCGCGTGATGATAGGCATCGCAGTCTCCGTGATCAACCGATGGTAGCATGGACCGGACTTTCGCGACAGGATCTTGCCCGACAGCCCGCCGGACGGTCGCGGTATCGGTCAAAAGACCGCAGGCGGGTTTCGCTTGGGGCAAAAACGGTCTAGGGACGCGACAACCGACCGACCCGCGACCGCGCGTGCCGGTTTCTCATCTGATCGATCGGGACAAGATATGCTTCGCACCAGCTTCACCAGCTTCACCAAAAATCTGAACGTCACCGATCTGCGCTGGCTGCAAGACGACGGATTCAGCCTGGCGCGCATGCGGATCGAGCTTTTGTCGGGCCTCACGGTCGCGCTGGCGCTGGTGCCCGAGGCCGTGGCCTTTGCCTTTGTCGCGGGGGTGAATCCGCTGGTGGGGCTTTATGCGGCCTTCATCGTGGGGTTGATCACTGCGCTCATTGGCGGGCGGCCCGGCATGATTTCGGGCGCGACGGGCGCGCTGGCGGTCGTGATGGTGGCGCTGGTGGCGGAACACGGCGTGGAATATCTGTTCGCCACGGTTGTTCTGATGGGGCTGTTGCAGATCTTCGCGGGCGTCATGCAGTGGGGCAAGTTCATGCGGCTGGTGCCGCATCCGGTGATGCTGGGTTTTGTCAACGGTCTGGCCATCGTGATTTTCCTGGCGCAGATGAGCCAGTTCAAGGTGCCCGGCACGATCCAGAATACCGGGCACGGCATGGGCGGCGGTGAATGGCTGTCCGGCGGGCCGCTGGCGTTGATGCTGGCGCTGGTGGCGCTGACGATGGCGATCATCTGGGTCACGCCGCGGATCACGCGCATCGTGCCCGCGCCGTTGGCGGGCATCGGCATCGTGGCGGCGATCGTGATCGTCTTCGGGCTCGATGTGCCGCGCGTGGGCGATCTGGCGTCGATCAAGGGCGGTCTGCCCGACTGGCACATCCCCATGGTGCCCCTGACCTGGGAGACATTCCAGATCATCCTGCCCTATTCCATCATCCTCGCCGCGATCGGCCTGATCGAAAGCCTGCTGACACTGAGCCTTGTGGGCGACATCACCGGCAAGCGCGGCGGCGCCAGCCAGGAATGCATCGCGCAGGGCGTCGCCAACACCGTCACCGGCTTTTTCGGCGGCATGGGTGGCTGCGCGATGATCGGACAGTCGATGATCAACGTGAAATCGGGCGGGCGCACGCGGGTGGCGGGCATCGCGGCGGCGGTGTTCCTGCTGCTGTTCATCCTGTTCGCCTCGGGCATCATCGAACTCATCCCGCTGGCGGCGTTGGTAGGGGTGATGTTCATGGTCGTGATCGGCACCTTCGCGTGGAACAGCCTGACGATCCTGCGCAAGGTGCCGCTGACGGATGCCTTCGTGATCCTTCTGGTCACGGTCGTGACCGTCTATGCCGATCTGGCGATGGCCGTGGTCGTCGGTGTGATCGTCAGCGCGCTGGCCTATGCGTGGAACAACGCGCGCCGGATCCACGCCAAGACCTACATCACGCCCGAGGGCGCGCGCGTCTACCAGGTTCAGGGGCCGCTGTTCTTCGGCTCCAGTGACGGCTTCCTCGAGATGTTCGACGTGGCGGGCGACCCCAGCGAGGTGATCGTCGATTTCGCCGACAGCCGGGTGGTTGACCAATCCGCGCTCCAGGCGATCGAGACGGTGGCGGGCAAGTACGAGGACCTGGGCAAGCGGATCCAGTTGCGCCACCTGAGCCGCGACTGCCACCGCCTGCTGACCAAGGCGGGGCACCTCATGGTCGACAGCGACGATGACCCCGATTACGCGCTGGCGGTCAACTACCAGGTGCGCACCGGGGTGCTGGGCGGCGGGCACTAGGCCCCCTCAGCGCAGCGCGAATGCGATCACGCAAAGGGTGAGCAGAAGGCCCGCGGACCAGGCCGCGGCGCGCACTCTCTCGCCTTTTGTCATGCGCGCAAAGGGGTCAGTCATATTGGAACCTTTCGCATCTGATTCGGTCTGACGTGACGCCGCGCGCCATCAGGGCGTGTTGCACGCCCGTCATCATGGGGGGCGGGCCGCAGATCACGAAATCCCACGTGGCAAGCGCAGCGGGATCGAAGGCCTGCCTGAGCAGCGCCGCGTCGACCAATCCCGTCGCGCCATCCCAGCGCGGGGGTGGCTCTGACAGGACATGCAGGACGGTGACGTGCCCGGCCGCGGCCAGCCTGTCCAATTCCTGCCTGTACGCGATCTTTTCGGTGGTGCGGTTGCCATAGATCAAGGTCACGGGACGCGGATCGTCGCGCGCGTGCAGGTCGCGCAGAATGCCCATCAGCGGTGCAATCCCCACGCCGCCCGCGATCAGCCCGACGCCCACGCCCCGGTCCAGCGTCAGGGTTCCGTGCGGACCGTCCAGATAGGCCCGCGCGCCCACCGGGACGCTGCCGATGCGCGAGGTGAAATCACCCAGCTCCTTGATCAGGAATTCAAGCTCGGGGCTGCCGCCATTCGGGGCCGAACTGATGGAAAAGGGATGTTCGGCCAAGGAAAACGGCGAGTGGCCGAGGTTGAGCCAGACGAACTGCCCTGCGCGGTAGCGCAGGCCATCATGTCCGTCGGGTGCGATGCGCACGCGCCATTGGCTGGGCGTTTCGGCATTGATTTCGGTCACGCGCCACGGTCGGCGCAACTGCGCCAGTGGCTTGACGATATAGACCACGGCCAGCGATGCGCCCGCGACGGCGACAAGCGCGACCCATAGGCCCATCAGCGCCGGTTGTCCGCTATAGCGCCCCGCATAGACGCTGTGATGCAGCAGCAGCCCCGCGATCAGCAGCGCACCCAGTCCATGCATCCACCGCCAGGCCTCGTAGGTATAGGGCAGGTGGCGATGCACGATGGCCCCCAGCACGAAGGTGGGCAGCAGCAGGAACGCGACGACCCCGGTGGCAAGCAGGCTGAAATCGGCGGTCAGCGTGTGCTGGCGGGTGATATCCCCTGCGATCGCGGGGGCATAGGGCGCGCCGTAGGCAAACGGATGCAGCAGCGCCGCCGCCAGCGCCGCGCGCGCCATCAGCTGGTGAAAGCGGATTGTCGCATCCAGCCCGATGCCGCCCGACACCGACCTGAAACGCCCCGACAGCACGAATTCGGCAAGGATCATGGCAAAGGCCAGCAGCCCCAGACCGCTGGCCACTTCGTCGCGAAAGCCGCGCGCGGGCGTGCCTGACGCCCAGGCCAGCGCCAGCGGAGCCGCCACGACGGCCAGATAACCAAGGAACAGACCTATTGGTTTCATGCCGACCACGCTGGCAGGCACGCGCGCCGACCGCCTTGACCGGGATCAAACGCAAACGCGAACGCGGGCGCGACGCCTGCGCGCGCATCATCGCGTCAGTCGTCGGGGCGGATCAGTTCGAACAACTCGGTCACATGGGTGTAGTCCCGGTAGCCAAGCCGCGACAGGGGCTTGAACGTGCGAATGTCAAAGCGCCCGTCCACGATCGTGTCGTCGCGCATGTGCACGCCCACCACCTCGCCGAAGACGACGAAGTTGCTGTCGCCTTCGATCTTGACGATCTGGGTCATCCTGCATTCCAGCGATGCGGGCGCGCCGTCGATGCGCGCGCAATCGATCGCTTCGCATTCCGCCGGGGTCAGACCCGCGTGGGCGAATTCATCCACATCCTTGGGCAACGTGGCAGAGGAGGCATTCATCGCATCGCGTGCGGCATATTCCACGATGTTGACGCAGAACACGCCGGTTTCGCGGATGTTGGCGACGCTGTCCTTGGTGTTGTCCTGATCGCCCTTGACCCCGGTCGAGGCAAACATGACCTGCGGCGGCGTATAGGCCACGCCATTGAAGAACGAATACGGGGCCAGATTGTTGCGGCCCTGCGCGTCGCGCGATGAAATCCAGCCGATGGGGCGGGGCGTCACGATGGCGTTGAAAGGGTTGTGGGGCAGGCCATGGCCGTCTTCGGGGCGATAGAACATATGCGTGTGGGCTCCTGTTGAATTGCTCCGGATGTAGCGTCATGCTAGGCGCATTGCCACCCGAAACCCCGATTGCCCCAGCGACCGGCCGCCTTGATCCGGATTAGAATTCCAGAATGTACGATGTTATCACGGAAACGCAGGCCGACCATTGGGAGGTCGAGGCGCTCTATGATCTGTGCTTTGCGCCCGGTCGCGAGGCGCTGTCGTCCTACCGGCTGCGCGAGGGGATCCGCCCGGTGGCCGCGCTGAGCCTTGTCGCCCGCGATCCCGCGGGAATTCTGGCCGGGGCCATCCGCTATTGGCCGGTGGAGGTGGACGGACATGCCGTGCTGCTGCTCGGTCCGGTGGCGGTGCACCCTACGCGGCAGGGTGAAGGGCTGGCCGCCACGCTGATCCGCGAGTCGTTGCGGATCGCCGGGCAGCGGGGCTGGCACCGGGTCATGCTGGTGGGCGATGCGCCTTACTATGCGCGCTTTGGATTTGTGCGCCTGAACGAGATCGAGATGCCGCCGCCGACAAATCCCGACAGGGTCTTGGGGCAGCCGCTGGTGCCCGGCGGCTGGGACGGGGTGCGCGGCGCGGTCACGCGCTGGTCCGCCGCCGCCTTGCCGGACGGCACGCCGGCGCATTGATTTCCGTCGTGCTGTGCCCACTTAATGCAGCAGCGCCGGCAAGGGGAACGACATGCACGAGCTTGAGATCGCGACACCCGTGGACGTGGACGCCACACTGGATGATATCGCGGCGCGCTACGCACAGGCGGGCGGGGTCGGGATCGACCTTTTGAACCTGATCGGCGGACGCGCCGACAGCCTGATCGACCGGTTGCCGACCCGCGTGCGCGACGGCCTGCAGGACGCGACCGTCAAGGCGCTGGGCCAGGCGATGCGCGCGGCGCATTCCAGCCGGTCCGTGGTGCCGGATCAGAAAAGCTGGCTCAACACCGCCGTTGGCACCGCGATGGGCGCGGCGGGCGGCATGGGGGGCTTGCCGACCGCTTTGGCGGAATTGCCCGTGACCACGACGCTGTTGCTCAGGATCATTCAGGGCGTCGCGGTCGAGCATGGCTTCGACCCTTCCGCGCAGAACGTGCAGTTCGACTGCGTGCAGGTGTTTTCCGCCGCCGGGCCGCTGTCGTCGGACGATGGTGCCGACCTGGGGTTCCTGTCGGCCCGCATGGCGCTGAGCGGTCGGGCGGTGCACGGGATTATCGCGCGCGTGGCCCCCCGGCTGGCGACCGTGCTGGGCCAGAAGCTCGCCACTCAGACCATTCCGGTCCTGGGTGCGGTTGCGGGGGCGGCCACGAATTACGCCTATACCAGCTATTATCAGGACATGGCGCATGTCCATTTCGGGTTGCGCAAGCTGGCAATCGATGCCGATGTGCCGGTCGAGGACCTGATCGCACGGCTGCGGTTGCGCCTGCCGCGCAGCGGGGCGCTGGTCTAGCGCCCGATGCTGCCGGGCGCGACGGTGGTTGCCTTGAAGATCGCGAAACACTCCATCCCGACGCGCAGCCCCAGGTCCGTCACCGCGCGCGACGTGACCCGCGCCAGCAACCGGTCCGATCCGGCGCGCAGCGCGATCGCGGCCCCGGGGCCATCGCCGGAGTGGATCGCGGCGATGGCGACCGGCAGGATGTTGCGCGACGACAGCCCCGCCGGCCGGTCGCGCGAAAGGATCACATCCTGCGCCAGGATCCGTAGCCGCAGCCGCGTGCCCGGTGCTGCCTGCACACCGGGCAGTTCCAGGTGTCCGGCACTGATCGACAGCGTGCTGAGGCCGTCGTCCGCATGGGCGACGACGGTGGCGGCAATCACGGCACCGGCTTCGCGCACGCCCAGCAAGGGCACCGCGGCCGGGTCGCTCAGCACATCGTAGAGCAGGCCTTGCATCCGCATCCGGCCCTCTTGGATCACCACGAGGTGATCGGCCAGGCGCGCGACCTCGTCCAGCGCATGGCTGACATAAAGGATCGGCAGGCCAAGCGGCCCGTCGCGCAGCCGTTCGAGATACGGCAGGATGTCTTGCTTGCGCGGCGCATCCAGGCTCGCCAGCGGCTCGTCCATCAGCAACATCGCCGGACGGCTGAGCAGCGCGCGACCGATCGCGACCCGCTGCTTTTCGCCCCCCGACAGGGTTGCGGGCGCGCGCGCCATCAGGCCGGATAGGCCCAGAAGGTCGATCACGTCGCCGCGCGCGGGCCCCTTGGCCCCAGGCGGGGCATAGCGCGCACCGAAGTCGAGGTTCCGTGCGACGTCGAGATGCGGAAACAGCCGCGCGTCCTGAAACACATAGCCCAGGCGGCGCCGGTGCGGCGGCAGGTCGATGCCGCGGGCCGTATCCAAAAGCGTGTCGCCATCCACGGCGACCCGGCCTTCGTCGGGGTGAAGAAGCCCTGACACGGCATTGATGACACTTGTCTTTCCCGCGCCCGAGCGGCCAAAGAGCGCGGTTATCCCCGGCCCGCTGTCAAACGCGACGTCCAGCGTGAAATCGCCATGGCGGTGGCGCAGGTGGACAGACAGCGTCATGATCCGGCGATCCGCCGTGCGACCCGCCTTGCCAGCCATTCGGACATGACGACCGCGCCAAGGGCCACGACACAGGCCCAAAGCACCAGCGCGATCGCCTGCGCCTCGCCGCCGGGGATTTGCAGGAAGGTATAGATCGCACTGGGCAGGGTCTGGGTCTGGCCGGGGATATTGGCGACAAAGGTGATGGTCGCGCCGAATTCCCCCATCGCCTTGGCAAAACCCATGACCGCCCCGGCCAGCACGCCGGGGGCGATCAGCGGCAGTGTCACGCGGGCAAAGACCGCCCAGCGGGGCGCGCCCAGCGTGGCGGCGGCATCCTCAAGCCTGGGGTCCACCGCTTCGATGGCCAGCCGCATGGCGCGGACCATCAGCGGAAAGCCCATGACAAGCGCCGCCAGCACCGCCCCGGTCCAGCGAAACGACAGCACGAGGCCGAAGGTCTGTTCCAGCAGCCTGCCGATCGGGCCGGTGCGCCCAAAGCTCAGCAGCAGCAGATAGCCGGTGACAACCGGCGGCAGCACCAGCGGCAGATGGACAAGGGCATTGAGCGCCGATTTGCCCCAGAAGTCGCGCCGCGCCAGCAGCCACGCGATCCAGAGCGCCAGCGGCACCGCCAGGACCGTCGCCCAGACCGACACCCAAAGCGACAGCGTCAGCGCATCCCAGCTTGCCGCGTCCAGTGTCATCGCGCGGGCTCGATCGGCAGGAACCCATGCTGTTCGAAGGTATCGCGCGCATCCGTCATGCCAAGATGGCGCAGGAAGGCATCCCCGGCATCGCTCAGCGCGGCGGCGGGATAGACGATGGGCGGATGCCGGTCCTCGGGCACCGTCCAAAGCACATCCACGGAGGTGTCGGCGGCGGCGTCGGTGGCATAGACCACGCCCAGGGTGGCCTCGCCCCGCGCGACAAGCGCCAGCGCCGCGCGCACGTTGTCGGTTTCCGCAAGATGTGGCGCCAGCGCGTCCCATGCGCCGATACCCGCAAGCCAGGCGCGGGCGTAGATGCCCGCGGGCACGGCGGCGCGCTGACCCATCGCCAACCGGCCCCCCTGCAAGGCATCAAGCAGGGCGGCGGCATCGGGGTTGGGCAGCGGGCGCGCGCCTGCGGGGCCGATCAGCACAAGCCGGTTGCGCAGCAGGTCCACCCGCTTGCGATCCGCCAACGCGCCCTGATCGCGCAGCCAGTCCATCCAGTCGGGGCTGGCCAGGATCACCAGATCCGCAGGGGCACCCAGGGCGATCTGTCGCGCCATCGTGCCCGATCCGCCATAGGACACGACGACCGGTGCGGGGTAGGTTCTGGCGATGTCATCCAGCGCGCCGCGCAGGCTGGCGGCGGCAAAGACCGTGACGGGATCCTGTGCCTGTGCGCGCGCAGGCACCGGTGTGGCGCACACCGCGGCAAGGCTGACCAAAATGGCCCGGAGACAAGACAAGACGCGCATCGCGCGCACTATCCGACAGGCCGCAACACAGCGCAAGCGACAAGCGGACGGCGGACGAAATCGCTATGATTCCGGCCTCGGCTGGGCCTAAATGACCCAATGACGGATGGATCAAGCAAAGTGGCCGCGCCGATGATCAAGCAACTTCCCGTGACCCTGCCCGCGGCGCAAAAGGGCGATGTGCGCACGCAGATCGCCGCCTTATGCTACCGGGTGCGCAACGGCAAGGTACAGGTGCTGCTGGTCACGTCACGCGGGGCGGGGCGCTGGATCGTGCCCAAGGGCTGGCCGATGCATGGCAAGACCCCCGCCGCGATGGCCGAGATCGAAGCCTGGGAGGAGGGCGGTGTCAGGGGGCGGTGCGACGGGCGCTGCCTTGGGGTGTATTCCTACAGCAAGCAGATCGACGGTCTGGCGGCGCTGCCCTGCCTTGCGATGGTCTATCCGGTCGAGGTGCGCGACCTGGCGCGCAATTACCCCGAAAAGTCCCAGCGCAAGCGCAAGTGGATGTCGCGCAAGCGCGCGGCAAAGCTGGTGGACGAGCCAGAACTGTCCCGCATCCTGCGCGACTTCGATCCGCGCGTTCGCGCATGATCGCGCTTGACGCGACCCTCGGCGCATCCCATCTCAGGACAGACAGACCACAGCATCAGGTATCAAGTCCGCCATGATCCACTATGCGTTGAAATGCAAGGAAGGCCACAGCTTTGAAAGCTGGTTCCAGTCGGCGGCGGCGTACGATGCGCTGTCGGGCGCGGGGCATGTCGCCTGTGTGGAATGCGGCAGCACACAGGTCAGCAAGGCGGTGATGGCGCCGCGTGTGGCCGCGGCGCGGCCGCACGCGGATGGCGCGCGCGCCGCGCCGCGGGCCGCCGAACCGGACCGTCAGGGCACCGCACAGGCCGATGGACCGCTGCGCGGCAAACCCGACGCGCGCCAGAAGGCGCTGGCCGCCCTGCGACGCCAGGTCGAGGCGAATTCGGACTACGTCGGTGGCGATTTCGCGCGCGAGGCCCGTGCGATGCATCTGGGCACGGCGCCCGAGCGGCCCATCTATGGCGAGGCGAACCTGGCCGAGGCAAAGGCGCTGGTGGAGGAGGGGATTCCTGTCGCGCCGCTTCCGTTTCTACCCAATCGAAAGGCGAACTGACCCATGACAATCGTTATCACCGGCGCCAGCCGCGGCATCGGCGCGGGGCTTGCCCGGGCGTATCGCGACCGCGGGCAGGATGTGGTGGGCACCAGCCGGTCACCGTCTGTCGGGGTGCAGATGGACGTCACGCATCCGGCCGATCATGCAGCCCTCGCCGAGACGCTGGGCGATCGAGCGGTGGATCTGCTGATCTGCAACGCCGGCGTCTATGCCGACAAGGGCCAGACGGTGGAGAGCGGCTATGGCGCGGATATGTGGGCGCAGGGATTCGCCACCAATGTCACGGGCGTTTTCCTGGCGGTGCAGGCGCTGCTGCCGCACCTGCGGCGGGCCAATGGCGCGCGGATCGCGATCATCGCCTCGCAGATGGGATCGTCGCAGCGCGCGCCGGGCGGCAGCTATGTCTACCGCGCGAGCAAGGCGGCGGCGATCAACCTGGGGCGCAATCTGGCGATGGATCTCGAGCCCGAGGGAATCGCGGTGGGCATTTACCACCCCGGCTGGGTGCAGACGGACATGGGCGGCGGCGCGGCGGACATCACGGTGGACCAATCGGTTGCGGGCCTCGTGGCGCGGTTCGACGCGCTGGACCTGGGATCGACCGGGTGCTTCGAAACCTGGGACGGGCGCGCGCATCCGTTCTGAGGCGCGCTTTCACGGCTGGAGGCGGCCGGGGCCGCCACGCGATGTTTTGCAATCGCCTCCGGCGTTTGCGCCTACCCGCGCTTGGGCGGGTATCTTTGCACCCGACCGGCTGAAACTGCGTCTTGCCTGCGTGCCGCGCAGCGCGTACACCCGCCCCGATTAACGCAAGGGGCGCGATATGCCTGTTTTGGTAATGAAATTCGGTGGCACGTCGGTGGCCACGCCGGACCGTATTCGCCGCGCGGCCAAGCGCGTGGGCGTCGAGGTGTCCAAGGGCTATGATGTCATCGTCATCGTCAGCGCGATGGCGGGCAAGACCAACGAGCTGGTGGGCTGGGTCGACGAGACGTCGCCGATGTATGACGCGCGTGAATATGACGCCGTGGTGTCCTCGGGCGAGAACGTGACCGCCGGGCTGATGGCGCTGACGTTGCAGAGCATGGATATCCCGGCCCGAAGCTGGCAGGGCTGGCAGGTGCCGGTAAAGACCACGAGCGCACATTCATCGGCCCGGATCGAAGACATCCCGCCCGAAAACATTCGCGCCAAGTTCGCGCAAGGCATGCAGGTTGCGGTTGTCGCGGGCTTTCAGGGCGTCAGCCCGGAGGGGCGGATCACCACCCTGGGCCGTGGCGGCAGCGATACCACCGCGGTGGCATTTGCCGCCGCCTTCGAGGCGGAGCGGTGCGACATCTATACGGATGTGGACGGGGTCTATACCACCGATCCGCGGATCACGTCCAAGGCACGCAAGCTGGATCGGATCGCATTCGAGGAGATGCTGGAACTGGCGAGCCTGGGCGCCAAGGTCCTGCAGACGCGGTCGGTCGAGCTGGCGATGCGCTACAAGGTCAAGCTGCGGGTGCTATCGAGTTTCGAGGAACAGAGCGACACGGCGGGGACGCTGGTTTGCGACGAGGAGGAAATCATGGAAAGCAATGTTGTTGCCGGCGTGGCGTTTTCGCGCGACGAGGCCAAGATGACGCTGGTATCGGTCGCGGATCGCCCCGGCATCGCCGCGACGATCTTTACCGCGCTGAGCGAGGCGGGCGTGAACGTCGATATGATCGTGCAGAACATCGCCGAAGAGGGCCGCACCGACATGACGTGGTCGTGCCCTGTGGATCAGGTGCTGCGCGCGCAAAAGGCGATGGAGGCGTCGAAAGCCGAGGGCGTGATCAACTATCATGACCTGATCGCCGACAAGGACGTGGCCAAGGTCAGCGTCGTGGGAATCGGGATGCGCAGCCACACCGGTGTCGCGGCCAAGATGTTCCGGGTGTTGTCGGGTGAAGGCATCAACATCAAGGTCATTACGACATCGGAGATCAAGATTTCCGTGCTGATAGACCGGAAATACATGGAACTTGCCGTGCAGGCCCTGCATGATGCCTTCGAGCTGGAAAAAGCCGCTTAAGACCCTTCGATCAGGGTCCTGCGCATGCTGACGGGGGGAGCCGGCGGGCGATGGCAGACCGAGTTGAAACCGAATCCCGCAAATTGCTGGTGCGTTTGCGCGACGCCATGGCCAGTGACCTGGCGGGACAGGCGCGTCTGGACAAGATCACCCACCTGATTGCCGACAGCATGGGGTGCGAGGTCTGCTCGATCTATCTGTTTCGCGACGACGACACGCTTGAACTCTGTGCGACCGAAGGCCTCAAGCCCGACGCGGTGCACCAGACCCGCATGAAACTGGGCGAGGGGCTCGTGGGGCGCGTGGCCAAGTGGCGGCGCGTGGTCAACACGCCCGATGCGCCCTCGGCCCGCGGTTTCCGGTTCATGCCCGAAACCGGCGAGGAAATATTCTCGAGCTTTCTGGGCGTTCCGGTGCAACGGCTGGGCGAGGCGCTGGGCGTTCTGGTCGTGCAGTCGAAGCAGGCGCGCGAATTTTCCGCCGACGAGGTCTATGCGCTCGAGGTTGTGGCGATGGTGCTGGCCGAGATGACGGAACTGGGCGCGTTTGTGGGCGAAGGTGCGGCGATGTCGGCGCGCCATTCGCAGCCCGTCCTGATCCGTGGCACCGTCGGGCAGGAAGGCGCCGCCGAAGGCCATGTGTGGCTGCATGAGCCGCGCGTGGTCGTGACCAACCCCATTGCCGACGATCCAAACCGCGAGATGGAGCGCCTGACCGAGGCGGTCGACCAATTGCGTGTGGGCGTGGACAAGATGCTGGAACTGGCCGGCAGTACCGACAAGGAACAGACGCAGGTGCTCGAAGCGTACCGGATGTTCGCGAACTCCAAGGGCTGGATGCGCCGGATGGAGGAGGACATCAGCCGCGGCCTCAGCGCCGAGGCGGCGGTCGAGAAGGAACAATCTCTGGCGCGCGCCCGGATGGGCCAGGTCAGCGACAGCTATCTGCGCGAACGGCTGAGCGATCTGGACGATCTCAGCAACAGGCTGCTGCGTATTCTGACGGGGCAGGGTGCCGATACAGGCGCCGAAATGCCGCCCGATCCGATCCTCGTGGCGCGCAACATCGGGCCTGCCGAACTGCTGGAATATGGCCGCAGCCTGCGCGGCATCGTGCTCGAGGAAGGGTCGGTGGGCAGCCATGCGGCCATCGTCGCGCGGGCGCTTGCCATTCCACTGGTGGTGCATGCCGGCCGGATCACGAACGAAGCGCTCAACGGCGATTATATCATGGTCGATGGTGAACAGGGCCTTGTGCACCTGCGCCCCGACGATACCGTAAGCAGCGCATTCCGCGACAAGATCGCGATGCTGGCCGCCGCGCAGGAGCGTTACACGTCGATCCGCGACAAGCCGGCCAAGACCCTGTGCGGATCGGTGATCAGCCTGCAGATGAATGCCGGCCTGATGGCGGACCTGCCGTCGCTTGCGGGGTCGGGGGCCGAAGGTGTGGGGCTGTTCCGGACCGAACTGCAGTTCCTTGTGCGCAACAAGATGCCAAGCCGAACGGAACTGGCGGCGCTTTACGCGCGGGTTCTGGATGCGGCACAGGACAAGCGGGTGGTGTTCCGGACGCTGGATATCGGATCGGACAAGGTGTTGCCCTACATGAAGCCCAACGACGAGCCGAACCCGGCGCTGGGCTGGCGGGCGATCCGGGTGGGATTGGACAAGCCCGGCGTGATGCGGATGCAGTTGCAGGCGCTGATGCGCGCGGCGAACGGGCGTCCGCTGACGGTGATGTTTCCCTTTGTCGCCCAGTTCGAGGAATACCGGCAGGCGCGCGCCGAGGTGGACAAGACCGTGGCCCGCGAGGCCCGTCTGGGCCACGTGTTGCCCGCCCGGATCGAGGTCGGCGCCATGCTCGAGACGCCGAGCCTGGCCTATGCGCCGCAGAAATTTTTTGAAGAGGTCGAATTCCTGTCCATCGGGGGCAATGACCTCAAGCAGTTCTTCTTTGCCGCGGACCGGGAAAACGAGCGCGTGCGGCGGCGCTACGATACGCTCAACGTCAGTTTCCTGAGCTTTCTGGAGCAGATCGTGGCGCGCTGCGCGCAGACCGCGACGCCGCTGTCGTTTTGCGGCGAGGACGCGGGGCGTCCGGTCGAGGCGCTGTGCCTTGCCGCGATCGGTCTGCGGTCGCTGTCGATGCGCCCGGCGTCCATCGGACCGGTAAAAAGCCTTCTGCGGCGGTCCAACCTCAAGGATGTGCGCAACGTCATCAACGACGCGCGCGACCGGGGCGAGATGTCGGTGCGCCCGGCTGTGATGGAATGGCTGCGCACCCACGGCTGAGGTAGGTCGCGGTCCTTGGGTCAGCCTTGGGTGTCACCAAAGCACCGTTGCAAAAGAGCCGGGGAAAACGCCGCCGCGCCGTCGGCGTTCAGGTGGTCGACATCCCGGAAAAGGGCGGTGCGCGTGACCATCCCGCGCGCATCGACATAGCGTGCGCCGGTTCGGTTGGCTTCGGCCGCGAAATAACGGATCAGCGCCGCATGCAGGGCGTCACCGCCCGGTCCGCCGCCCGCAGACGCGGCCGTGCGATAGGCCTGCGACACCGGAAAGGACACCAGGCAGACGCGCGTGCCCCTGGCGATGAGGGTGTTCAGCAGATCGGAATAGCGCTGCTGTGCCGCCGCGATCCGGGGCGGATCGGCCGGGCGATGGGTGATCATCCGCGCGCGCGCGTCCATCTGCCGCTGGCGGAGGCCGTCTTGCGACAGGTCGCCGCCTGACAAAAGCGACCCGGCCTGGGTCATCCGCACCTGCGATTCAAGCTGTCCGCCACCCGCGATGAAGGCCTGCCAATAGGCGACCAGCTGCGCGCGGTAGCGGGGGATCATGATCCGCAGCCCGTGGGGCGATCCGGCGTTCGTGGCGTAGGTTTTCGTCTGGGCGTTCAGGCGATAGGGGGCAAAGAGGTGCGGATCGGCCTGCACGATGACGCGGGAAAAGCTGCGGCTCTGGTGAAGCATGTTCACCTTGGCGATCATGTCCTCGATATTCTCGGAGGGGTAGGCGAGGTTCACGAAACCTTGCTGCGCATCGAACCCGCGGGCCACGTGACTGTCGCCAAAGGCGGCACGGTCGCTTTGGGTGCGGTCCAGCAGGGCCAGGTGGCTTTGCAGCGTGTCTTGCGGATCGACCTGCGTGCGCAGCAGCCATTCCGACGCCAGCCCGAGCAGCAGCAGCACGATGACCGATGTCCGCAAGAGCCTTGCGATGGCCGTGGCGCCACGCCCTTTGCGGGCGGCCTCAAAACTGGAAGTAGATGAAAGCATAACTGCCGCTCGCATAGAGTTTGAACATGGCCGCCGCAGCCAGCACGCCCGCCGTCTGGACAAGGGCCGTCGCTCTGCTCGGGGGCAGCGCGCCGCGGTTGAAACGGTCGACGAGGTCATAGGAGTTGGGCGCGAACCACACGATCAGGCTGGACAGCAGGACGATGGCAATCAACAGGTCCGCCGCCGCGAATATCTCCAGCGCGAAAAGCGGAGGGGCGGATCCGCCGGTCATCGCGCGCAGGATCGCGAAGGCCTGCGCAAAATCGCCGGCGCGGAAAAACACCCAGGCGACCACCACGCAGACAAAGGTCAGCCCAAGGCCCGCCGCCCGAGGCAGAGCCACGCCGGAATGGCGGACCCAGATGTGGTTGACCGTCAGGTAAAATCCGTGCAGCGCGCCCCAGACCACGAATTGCAGCCCCGCGCCGTGCCACAACCCGCCCAGCAGCATCACGATCCAGAGGTTCACATAGCGCCGGACCGGCCCCTTTTGGTTACCGCCCAGCGGAAGGTACAGGTAGTCGCGCAGAAAGGTGGACAGGGTGATGTTCCAACGCCGCCAGAAATCAATGATGTTGAGCGACTTGTAGGGCGAGCGAAAATTCTCGGGCAGCTTCAGCCCGAAGATCAGCCCGAGCCCCAGGGCCATGTCCGAATAGCCCGAGAAGTCGAAGTAGATCTGGAAGGTATAGCAGATCATCCCGAGCCAGCTTTCCAGGGCGCTGATCCCGACGCCGAGCGCCTGCGCCGCGAAAAGCCCGTCCGCGCCCTGCGCCAGGCTGTCGGCCAGCAACACCTTCTTGGCCAGGCCGATGCAGAACAACAAAAGCCCCGCCGCCACGTCCTCGGCGTGGAACCGGGCAAAGCGGTCCTGCGACAGTTGCGGGATGACCTCGCGGTGGTGCACGATGGGGCCGGCGATCAGCTGCGGGAAAAAGCTGATCAGGAAGACATAGTTCATCAGCGCGCCGGGCCGCGCCTTGCCCTGGTAGATATCGACAAGATAGGCGATCTGCTGGAACGTGAAGAACGAGATGCCCAGCGGCAGCACGATGGCGGGCAGGCCGACATTCGCGCCGCTGATCGCCGTCACCATCTCGGCCATGAAGCCCGCGTATTTGAACCAACCCAAAAGCCCCAGGTTCACCGCGACCGCGATCGTGGCCATGCCCTTGCTCTTGCGCCGGTGGATGCGGCGGGCCAGCAGGTAGTTGACCCCGATCGCCCCCGCCAGCAGCACGACATAGGGCGGGTAGTGCCAGCCGTAGAACACAAACGACGCCGCCGACAGAAAGCCGACCGCGCCGCGGGTGCCGAAAAACCGGGCCGACAGCATCGCACCGGCCAGCGCGACAGGCAGAAAGCCGATCAGAAAGGTGAGGGAAGCAAACAGCATGTGCGCAAGGCTATTCAGCCGGAGCCCGATGCGTGTCGCGCTTGGGCTTGAGGCGGTGCCAGATCTTGATGCAGGGCGTCACGTACAGACCGAACAGCGACCGGTATTCCGGCATTTCGTCGTCGTCGATCCCGAATTCCATCCGCTCGTCGAACCGGGGCAGGTAGAGCGTGCCGAACAGCTTGTCCCAGAACGCAAAGATATGCCCGAAGTTGGTGTCGTAATGCGCAGGCGATTTGCTGTGGTGCACCTGGTGCTGTGCGGGCGAGATGAAGACCCTGTTCCAGAAATCCCCGTAGGAAATCCAGATGTGGCTATGACGCAGGTTGTAGCCGGCCAGCCGCCACAGCCAGATTCCCACAAGCGTGCCGAACAGGTTGTAAGGCATGATGTCCTGCCCGAAGACAAGCACCCAGATCCCGACGCCCAGACCGATCACGAGGGCGGAAATGGCGGAACTGAACAGCGCCTCGAGCGGATGACGGCGCAGCGCGGTGACGGGGGTCATTACCTCGGCGGAATGGTGCACCTTGTGCAGTTCCCACAGGATCGGCACCTTGTGCTTGAGGTAATGGGCATAGGTCGCGCTGAAATCCCACAACAGGGTCAGGAACACCGAATAGATCACGCGCTGCGTCAACGAGACCTCGGCCTGGCGCGTTTCGAGCCCCATGACGCTGCCGGTCGAGACGATGAATTCAGAGACAAGGGCCGGGCTGAGCAGTGCCGAGATCGTGATGAAGAACAGCACGAGCTGATTGATGAAGAAGACGGCATAGTCCAGCTTTGCCGAACTGTGCAGAAAGATCCGGCGCGGCAGCAAAAGCGCCACGATGTGCCGGGGTTTGAGCGATGCCAGCCCGACCTTTTTCGCCCGCCGGATCACGACCACGGCAAAGGCGATGGCAAAGGCCACGAAGAGGGGCAGAATGCTCAGGAAATGCCCGGGATCGAACAACACCCCGAGGGTTAGATCCCACACCTGGCCCAGTGGCGCCATCCATTCCCGATCCTGCATTGTGTGTCTCTTTCAGGCGTCGTTTCCGTCCCCCCAGTCGTCGCCCGCCAATATGTCCAAATTGAGGCGGTATCGTGCAAACTCCGGCTTGAAATCCAAGACCGTTTCCAAAATGACACCAATTTTCAGGGGTCCGGTTGGCCCGCGACCTGTCTGGTGACTCGGGCGGATTGCCCGCGGCGGCCGTGTCGGGTGCGGCGCAGGTCGGACATTCTGGACTTTTTCAACGATCGCGCCGACATCGGCGCGGCGGTGTTCGGGGCGCGGGGGGGCTCTGTCGATACGGCTGCCTGCGTGATCCACGCACCCCATCGACGCACAGCCCGGCGCCCAAGACCTAACAAGACAAAGAGAAAGAGGAACGCCGCAAACCGGTGGCAGCATAAGATTGCCAAGAAATTGATTGTTGCGCAATTTTATTATAAGATTGGCGGTATTTCAGGAAAAATTTTGAAGGGGTGGGGATATGCTCAAAGTGTTTTTGGTATGCCTGTTCATCACGGCAAGCGCCGTTCCAAAGCTCGCAAGTGCACAGAGCCTGAACGACGTGCTGCAAGGTCTCAAGATCATCGGCGAGACGGAGAACATCCTGCGCCAGCAGCAAGCCCCTGCGCCGCCCCCGCGCCAGATCGACAGGGCGCAACCCCCATCACAGAGCGGCGCGGCCCAGCCATCCATGGCCCGCAGCGATATCCGCGAAATCCAGTCTCTGTTGGCGCAAAGCGGGTATGATCCCGGGCCCATCGACGGCCTCATGGGGCAGAAGACACGCACTGCGATCCGCGCATTCGAACGCGACAACGGGTTATCCGTCACCGGTCGCCCAAGCCGTCAGCTGCAAGCGGACCTGAGGCGCGCCGTTGCCCGGATCGCAATCCCGGAGCGCCCCGCCACGGGGGCCGTCCGCCCAAGCTTTGACTGCGCGCGTGCGTCTACACCGACCGAATTCGCGATCTGTGGGTCGACGGACCTTGCCGAACTGGATCAGGCCATCACACGCAACTACGCATTCGCTCTCGAGAGTGCCGACGCGACAACAGGCGCGGCAATTCGCAATTCTCAAAAGGCCTGGTTGGACAGCAGGGACAGATGCGGTGGCGATGTTCAATGTCTCGCGATCTCGATGGCCACCCGCGCCCAGGGCCTGGCCGCCATCGCGTCGAGTGGATACGGTCAGGACACGGCAGAGGCGCACGAACCGGATGGCGAGACCTATGGCGCCGCTGGCCCGTCATTCGCGCAAGGCCCATTGGACGCCGCAGCAAACGAAGAGATATTCATCAGCCGTTTCGGTCCGGGTGGATATATCGACAAAAAATGGAACGCACAAAGCGTCATCGAGGCGCAAAGAGATCTGTTGGCCAGTCTCGTTGCGGCCTCGTTACTTGAGACCCCTCAAAAAGACACGCTCCTCGATTTCCAAAGGTTGACTGAACGGGACATCACAGAGGCCATGCGCATCGCGGATGTGGGCGTTTCGAGACAGGTTGACCTGCTGTTGAAAAAGGGCCGGATCAAGACGATGTCCGACCTGTTTGAAGTCGTCCGGTTGGACCTGAACCAATTCGAACAGCGTCGTCTGGAATCCGCACTGCGCGACAAGGCGACGGCGGCGGTCGCCAGGTCCGCCAGCCCATCCAAAAACGTGACGTTGATCTGCGTATTGGACGCGGAAGGCTACGATTTCGACAGTCGCCGGTTTCCATTCGATCAAGACGACGTTGCCCGATGCTTTGACGGCGAGCCAAACGCGATCGGTACGGTCATGGGCATGAAGGTTCAGATCCCGATCGAAACCGACGTTCGGCCGGATGCCTTGCCTGTCGACGAGCGGCGTGCCGAGGAGATCGTCGAGCGGTCGGGCGGCCCGAGATTTGCTTTGGCCGTACCCGTGACGCTGCGCGGGTACGTCATGGCACAAGACCAGAAGCGTGCGTCATTGAGATTTGTCGCCAGCGTGACCGGCCCCATCGAAGTCCGGCGGGCGAACGAGTTGTCCGAGGTGCTCTACCGGTTCTCGGACGCCGAGCTCAGGGATGTGGCCGATACGCCCCATACACGCAGACTGAAAGACTTCGACCGTGTCTGGTGGCTCGATACCCCGGACGAAGTCAATGTGGTCGCGGCACGCGCCGAGCGGATAGCGATGCACCGCCTCGATACGGATGACCTGTTTGCGACCGAGACCGGCCTGAAATTCGCGTTCCGGACCGACTATGCCGAACATCTGGTTCAGGGCAGCCGCAGGCTTTCGGATTTCATCAGGAGCCGGAACAGCCACCTGACGACCCTGGCAAACATGCTCGGCGTGCCAATCGATGCGATCGTGGAGGTGCCGTTGGCCAGCGTTGTCGCGCGGTCGGCATTCGATCGCGTGATCCTGCTCCTTCCGCAGCCCACCAGCGCTTATGGCGTGGACCAGGACCTGCCCGCCTATGAGAAGCGCGATGGCGGTTGGCCGTTTTCGACTGTCGAATTGACCGTCACCGCCGAAAGGATCGTGACGATGCCGGATGGCTCCGAGCGGCTGGTCCTGGCGGGCTACCCTGACAGGCTTGTCGTTCGGCGCTCAAACACCAGGGTCAAGTGGCAGGACGCTCCGGAAATTGCACAGATTGCGTTCTCGAAGGCGAAGCAGGCAGATTACCGGACGGTTGAACTGGCATGGCGTTCCGATCTGATTTTCGATGCGGCTGAGGCTGCTGGATCGACGGCATCCGACATCTTTCAACGGCAGCTCGACAACAGCCGCTTTGGCGGATCGGACGCTTTTGCCAAACGTGCGGCGGCGGCGGAACTGCTTGAGGCCGCGCGCAGACGCGATGCGGATATCGATACGCATTGGATGCGGGCCCGGGTAAAATTGGACCCCTATGATTTCGAGCGGGAAGGCTGGCGGATTGGAAGCCTGTCCCCGGCGCTGAGCGAGGAGACGCCCGAGGCGGACCGGGCGCTGCGTGTCACACTGATCTCTGACACCGAAGACCACAGGCTGTTCGTTCCGGCGTTGGCAGACATTGCACAGGGCCTGCAAGCTGCTGCCAAGACCTTTCCGGACCTCGATGCGCTGATTGCATTCGATGTCACTGGCGTCGATTCGACCTATGGGTCCGACTTCGGTCGCGGCATCAATCTGCTCTACCGACCGTCCGAGATCATCTTTTTCGACGCCGGAGAGGGGCAGACCGTCATTGATGAAACAAAGGTGCTGCTTCGACATCGGTTTGAGGGGCCGGATACCGGCGATGCGTCGCGATCCGAAACGCAAAGCCCGCCACTCGGAACGCCAGAGCCCTTGCGGATCGAAGCCGGTTCATTCTCCGTCCTGGGCGTGTCACTGGGTGATGCCTACGACGCCGCGGCCGAGGTTCTGGCCGAGCGGATCGGTGCCGATGCACGGTATCGCGCAACCGTCGAGGACCGGCAGGCGTTTGCCGCGCGCGACGGTGCAGTCGAGATTTCCGCGTATGAGCCCTATCACAACGCCACGTTGCTGGAATCATCAGAAAGACAGGATATGATCGCCATCTATCACGAACCACCGTTGCTCGGGGGTGTCGTGACGGGCATTTCAAGAACGCGTCTCTTTCCGGATGGCAGGGGGCCCAGTTGGCCCCAACTGCGCGACCAACTCCTTAAGACCTATGATGTGCTCACGCCCGAAGACCTCGCAGGGGGCGACGAGCCACGCATGATGATCCTGTGGGACATGCCCCCGCAGATCGCCGGTCAGCCGGTCGATGCGGGCGAAAGCGCGTGCAAACGCTCGATTGCGGGCAGCATCAGCGGTATCGCGACTGCCTTTGCTCTCGACGCGCAGGCGCGCGCCAACGATTATCTGCGCCCGATCGACAACCGTGCCGCGTGGTTTGCTCAAGACGGCAATGCGATCGTGCCGCGTGTTGCCGCTCCAATGCCCTTGCCGGCGGTCTTCGGCAGTCGGGAGACCTGCCCGGATCGCGAGGTCATGATCCTGGTTCTGGAGTATGGTCCGGACGCGCGGGTCCGCGAGTTTCGCCAGGTGATTTCGAATCCTGCGGCCATGGCCAGGGTCGCGGCGGATCGCAAGGATCAGGCCACGACCGCGGCGCCATCTGCCGAAGCCCCGGATTTCGATCTATAAGCTGACCACGGGGTGCGCGCAGGCGTGTTGGGTTTGCCGGCACCCGGCGATTGGCTTCACTTGGCGGAGTTGCCCATGCCGAACCGTGGGTTCATCCACCAATTTGCTGCAATACCGACGTGCTCGGTCATCGGCGGGCTGCACTTATGAGGCGCGCGTTCTCCAGGGCGATGACGCTTTGCGCCGCAAACATCTGCGCAAGGCGCAGCGTGTCGTCCGAAAAGGGACGGACCGTTTGACGATAGATCGTGAAGGCCCCCACGAGCTTGTCCGCGGCCAGCATCGGGATAGCCGCAAAAGATCGCGCGCCGCCAAGGTCTGCGGTGGCAAAGCGCAATGGGTCGTCGGTGCGATAGATCGCTTCGGACTTGACATCGATGATGTTGATGACCTCGCGCTGCTTGCTCATCCGGCCAAGGCCGGTCTGCCGGCTTGCGCAGAACGTGCCGCTGTCGTCGAGCCAATCCTGAAAGGCCTGTGGAATGCCTTGCGTGAAGCTGGCGAGAAACCGTTGGTTCTGGCGGTACTCGAACAAGATCCCGAATTCGGCGTCGCAGAGCTCCAGCGCGTAGCCGAGAATGGAGGGCATGACCAGGTCCAGATCACCATGCGACGCGCTGATTATCCGCAAGACCTCGCTCAGCGCCTTTTCGCGGCTCAGCGCCTCTTCGAGGCTGAGCGCAAGTTCTGAGACAACGGCGCGTAGTTCCGCGTGGCTTCGGGGTTCGATGTCAGCTCCGCCAAGCCGGTTCGCCAGCTCGACCTTCGAAGACACCTCCAGTTTGCGGTAGATCGTGGCCAGATGCGTGCGAACGGTTGACGGTGCGATGCAAAGGCTTGCGGCAATCTCCTGATAGCTGGAACCTGCCGCATAACGCTGCGCGATTTCCTGCTCCCTATCGCTCAACTGGGCCTGATCTCGCATCGCTCTCATTCTGCTGGTGGATCGCGGCGAGTGTGAACAAAACACGCAAATCGCGCAATCCTGCAGATGCAGTAGGCGAATACTGCAGGCCCGGAGGCCGTTTTACCGCATTTGCCCGATACGCAGCCAAAATACACTGGTGTAGCGTTCAGTCCACAACCGAAACACAAAGGAGTGGGCGATGCCGGATCTTGAAACTGCAAAGGCTTTTTTCGAGGCATGTGAAACCGGCAAAGGCTGGGCCGCCTGCCGAACGTGGTGCACTGGCGACGCCAGTTTTTCCTGCCAGGCCGATGCGCTGTCGGATACGGCGGTCCTGTCGGATTATTGCGACTGGATGAAGAACCTCCTGACGCCAATTCCCGATGGGCATTACGTGCTCACATCCTTCGCGATGGACACCGAGCGGGGAACGGCCGTGGCCGCCGCCGCGTTTCATGGCTCGCATACGGGTGAGGGTGGACCGGTTCCGCCCACCGGAAAAAGGGTCGTATCGGATTATGCCTATGTCCTGGAATTCGATGGCGACAAGATCAGCCATATGACGAAAATCTGGAATGACCTGCATGCCCTGCGGGGGCTTGGGTGGGCGTGATGCGCTGGCGGATCCTTGCTCTGCTGTTCTTGGCCCGTATCGGGCTGGGACTTCAGTTTCAAACTCTGGCCTCGGTTGGTGACAGCCTGACATCCGACTTCGGGCTGGATTATGCGGGCGTCGGTCTGCTTATCGGGCTGTTCATGCTTCCCGGGCTGTTTCTTGCGCTTCCGGCGGGCTATCTGGGCCGGTTCGCGACGGACCGGCAGATGGTCGTGACTGGACTTGGGGCCTTGGCTCTTGGGGGCCTGGTCTCTTCGATTGCGGCGGACAGCGCGATGATCGGTGTCGGTCGCCTGATCGCCGGTGCCGGGTTCCTGTCGGCCACGCTTTATTTCACGAAAATGGTCGCTGATTGGTTCGAAGGCCGCGAAATCGCGACCGCGATGAGC
Organism: Sulfitobacter sabulilitoris; assembly: GCF_005887615.1. Lineage (GTDB taxonomy): Bacteria > Pseudomonadota > Alphaproteobacteria > Rhodobacterales > Rhodobacteraceae > Sulfitobacter_E > Sulfitobacter_E sabulilitoris. Next base: position 1,343,185 of record NZ_VANS01000001.1, on the reverse strand, counting down.
ATCCTGGTCATGAGCTGGCCCTTCGGGATCGCTATGGGGCAGGTTGGCCATGCCTGGCTGCAGCAGACCTATGGTTGGCAGGTTCCCTTTCAGGCCGCGTCTGCCTATTGCCTGATCGCAGCCCTTGGCGTCCATGTGCTTTACCAAGCGCCGCATGATCTGCCCGCGGCCGACACCGCCGGGGCCGCACGCATGACGCCCCTCGAATGGCAGCTTATCATCTGCGCGGCGGGCGCGTGGGCTGTGTTCAACGCGGGCTATGTCACCTACCTGTCGTTCGGGCCGAAGGTGCTGGAAGGCTTTGGCCAATCGGCCCTGGCCGCGGCCGGTATCATCAGTATCGGAAGCTGGGTGATGATAGTGTCTGGCGCGGTGTGCGGGCAAATTGCGGATCGGTTCGGTCGCCGCGACGTGATCCTGACCGTGTGCATGGGCGGCGCGATCGCGGCTTTGATGCTGCTCGGTGTACCGCGGGCGGGATTCGCCGCCAGCCTGGTGTTCGGTTTGGTTGGCATGGCTCCGGCGGGCGTGATCATGGCGATGGCGGGCCAGGCCCTGCGCCCGCAAGTGCGCGCTTTTGGCATGGGCATCTTCTTTACGATCTACTTTGCGATCATGATGGCAGCGCCGCCTGTCGCGGGCGCCATCCTGGACCTCACCGGGCAAGAGCAGGGGCCGATGTTGCTGGCCATGGCTTTGTTTGCCCTGGTTGTGCCGCTGTCGCAGAGCTTCAGATACTTCGCCTCAAGGTCGGCGGCGGCCTGCCGCGAAACATCCAAACCTGATGTGGGGACTGCTTGATCTTGATGGAGTGGACGATCGACGACCGCCCGCTGCGACGACGACCGGGGGCAGGGGGGTGGCCGCTCGCGCCTGCCACGATCCCACCGGGACGGCGGTTCCGGCACATGTCTGCCGTCGCTCCGGCAGGCATGGGACCGACCCGGCAAGGCGCAGACGCCCTTCATTCACAGTGCGGATTGCGGGCCTGAACCAATCGTGGGCGGTGTCATACTTGTTGGTCCGCGCCAGTTCCAGGCCCGCAAAAGGGCTTCACTCGATCGGGATCATCAGGTGAGCATAGGGCGTTCCCGGCCACATGACCCACGGTTGGCTGGCCCCCTCCGGAACCTCTTGAGGATAACTGTCGAGCATCGGTTTCGCTTCGGGGCCCACAACCATCACGTGCGGTCCCGCGACGACCCACTGGTTGTCCGCCGTCTCTTCGGTGGCATAGGGGTCCGTATTGCTCGCGCCCTCGTCGCCAAGCAACATGTAGACAAAGCCCAGTGTCTCCGGCGGGTCTTCCTTCTTCATCCATGCGTCAAGGAACGACATCGCCGCCGCATCGGCGCACATCGGGTCGGTGCCGGGATACATGCAGGTCCAGCCGTTGCCGCCCTCGCGGAGGGTCATCATCTCGCCTTCGGCGGGAAAGTGCAGAAGCGTTGCATCTTCAAGCACAGCTGCGGGTGCGACGCCTTCAAGTCGCTCCATCAGGCCCTCTGCGGTGACATCTTCCGCCCACGCGGCGGAAGCCGAGGTGAGAAGCATACAGGTCCCAATAATTACAGTCTTTGATAGGTGTTTCATGGGAGCGCCTTCCTTTCTCCAAGGTTCACGCTATCGCCATCGAACATACCAGCACGACGGCGGTAGTCGTTTGTATTGTACTCTTTTCCGGCGATTTCGGCAAAGGTCTTCGACGGTTTCGTGATGACTGTAACAAGGACCTGACCCGCTTGGCCCCAGGGCTGGGTTTGTCATGGCCCGGGCAATGCGGATGTCATCCTGGATTGGCTTTTTCGCGGTTTCGAAACCGGTAGTCCGCAAATGGATGGCAACGTCGCCCCCCTGCGCATGGACACAGGCAATGACGCCAAGACCGCAAGCGGCACGGTCCTGGCGATGCGTTTCACCGTCGATACCGGTTTCGCGCGGCAGGCCCGTGCCGCAGACGGAGGACCGCGCCGATGTCGTGACCCGCGCTGTCGGCCGCATGGGGACGATGGCCGAAAATCGGCCAAACACCGGGACGGAGCTTGAAAGGGCAGGCGTTCACGACGCGCATCTGTGGCGGGTGTGAGAGATTGTGGCGCACCAGCCGCGATCGCGGCCTAAAGAACGCGGCCTGACCCGTGACATTGGGGCCATGCTCCGGCATCGGCATCGGCATCGGCGATTTGAGATGACGGATGAGGTTCAGCCCGCGGGCGATACCGACATGCCTGAAATTCCACGTGTGCCGGATACCCCGCGCATCCGCGGTTCAGGGCCCGAGAGCTGAGCATCCGGCCAATACCGGGCAAACGCGGCCAATGCTTCTTCCAATTCGATCCGCGCCAATGCCTCGCCCAGGCAGCGGTGCGCGCCGCTTCCGAAGCCGGGCGAATACCGGGGGTGATCCTCACGCGTGATATCGAAACGCTCGGGATCGGCATAGACAGCCGGGTCGCGCAGCGCCGTCAGCACAACGGGACTGAATATCGTTCCCGGCACGATGCGGGTGCCCGCCAGTTCGAACTCGGTGACGGCGATGCGCCCCAGGCTGCCGACAACGGGATCGAACCGCAGCCCCTCCTGCACAGCCGGTCCTTTCCAGCGATCCGGGTCGGATTTCAGAAGGGCCCATTGCCGGGGGTGCTGCAACAGACGCGCCAGGGTCATCGCCATGCTGGCGCGTGTCGTATCCGACCCCCCGAGGATCAGTGTGACGATGGTGATGCGGATCTCGTTTTCGCTCAGCGCTCCCTCTTCGACGGAGGCGAGGAATTCGCTTAGAAAATCGCCCAAGGGATTGGCGCGCCGTGTCGCAAGCAGTTCTGAGACATACTCCGTCAACATGCCCATGTCGGCCTCGGCCTCCCGGATCACGTCGTCGGAACGGACGGCAAGCGCACGGATTGCGGAATAGACCAGTCGCGTGAAGCGCGGAACGTCGGTTTCCGGCACCCCGAGCACGCGGGCAATGATCAGGGCGGGCATCGGTCCCGCGATCTCCTCAAGCAGGTCAACATGGGTGGATGCGGCGCGCGGTTCGATCAAGGCTTGGGCGGTTGCGGCGACCGCGGGTCTGAGAGCTTTCATCATCGGAAAGGCGAAGGTGCGGGCCAGAGGGGTCCGGCGGGCACGGTGTCTCTCGGCGTTGGACGTGAGCAGTGAATTGGCGAAGAAATCAAAGATCGGGCCTTCGGTGATGCCACGCAGGCGAATGCCCTCGGTTTCGATCTGACGGGTGTAGCGGTCGTCGAACAGGACGGCCCAGTGACCGTAGGGGAAGGAATAGACCATCCCGATGCTGTCGCGCGCCAGCGGTCCCCTGGCCCACTGCGCCGCAAGAAAGGCGTGGTCATCGATCTGGTCCACGCGCGGCTGGATGATGGGCAGGTCCCGTATGCGGGCGGGGGTGGCGTCATTTGGCATGGAGCGGATCCTTTTGGCGAGACATCGCCCTGACGGCCTTTCCTGCGATGAACCCTTTCCCAATGCCAGGCTCGGGTCAAGCGTGTCGGGGAACAGCAAGCAGGCGGCTTTATGATCTGCTTGGCGGAAGAACGGATCCAGAAGGGAGAGCCTTCGCCGGCGATCGAGGTCGATCCGACTTTATCAGTCACCCTCTGCGTCAGTTTTTTTGACACCCGACAGGCCCTCGCTTGTCCCCTCTGCCCGGCCGGTGTTCGATGCGCAGCCCCTCGACACCTATTCGAAGAGACGGGGTGGGATATTTTTTGGGATACCGCAGCCACGGACCACGACGTCGATGCGGACAGACCCAAGCGCGAAGAGACGCAAGCGGTGGCGAGGTTTTCTTCTCGAGCCGGAGGGATGGGCCCGCTGAAACAAAAAACGCTATGTCTGGAACGGGTTGGATCGGACGAGAACACCACGGGGTGTGTCCCGCGTTGTGTCACACCTGACCGTTCAGCCGCTGCTTTTTTGAACAGAATGAAATGGAGGCGAGTACCGGAATCGAACCGGTGTACACGGATTTGCAAGACTAGGATTGTGGCTGAAAAATATAGTTTTTTTGTTTAGACGAATAAAGTGTTTCGGCGGAACATAGCGGGAATGTTTAGACGTTGGGAGGGAGCGGAAACTGTTTGTTTTCTGAGAAGACGCGCGACACACTCCAAGGTTGTTGCTACCGTCAGTTTCAATTGACATTATTTGGATGAATTTATGCTGCGATTTTTGTTTCGCGCACTCTTCAGTGCTTCGCGCCAAGTTTCTGAAAGAAAAGTTAAAGCCACAGAAGAAAGTAATCGATCACAAGGTACTGAGAAACATTTGACGCTGGTACCTTCTCCAGAGCCTCAACAGAAGGCTGGAGGTCAACGGTCAGCGACGTTCGATGCAGAAAACGCGGCACCTGCTCAGAAAGGGCGCGTCATTCAAGGTTCTGCCTATGTAACGGACGGTGATACCATTGTAATCAAAAAAACGCAGATCCGCTTGTTCGGTGTAGATGCACCCGAATTGGGCCACCCATATGGTCAAAAAGCCAAATGGGCGATGGTGAGGCTATGCAAAGGCCAAACCGTGCGAGCGGAAATAACCGACACTGATACGCACGGTCGCACCGTTGCGCGGTGCTATTTGCAAGATGGCCGCGACCTTTCTGCCGAGATGGTGAAGCAAGGACTTGCAATTGATTGGCCCAAGTTCTCCGGTGGTATCTACAGCAGCTTGGAAATGCCTGATCTGCGCAAGAAACTGTGGCTAGCAGATGCGCGTCAGAAGGGACGGATGCACGTCTGGGAAAAATTCGAACTTAACAAAAGTCGGCGGAACTAACGGCCCAAAGCGGCCCTCCAACTATAGACCGCAATGCTGCGGCGCGGCTTGTCAAACCCGCCGTTCGTGCACTTTGCATTAATCCAATGACAGAAATAATAGCAATGGCCGCCGGCTTTTTTTTCGTGGGATGCTGAAACGTGAAATTCCAAAAGAGCGGCACGTCGCCGCCATTGAGAAGGATCTTCTCCTGACGACGGCATCAGGTTGTCGGACCGTATCACGCGAGTGAGTTATTATTGTGGTTCGTGGTCTAGAAAAAAGTGACCAATCAGGAGCCGATCGGGTGGAGGTCCACGCCTGCCTGCTCCGTGGCAATGGCGACAAACCGCCTAAGAACCTCGGTCGTCAGCCATGTCTTTTCGGACAACTGCCAAACCCATCCAAGAATTTGCTCCGCTGTTTCGCACTCTTCAAGAGGTATGTCATAGGTCGTGGGTGCATCACAAAGTTCGTTTAGATCAATCACTATGTACCCATCGTCTACAAACACTATTTTTTCCATTTTCACTCGGTGTTCTTCTGCTATCTGATGAATTTCTTCCAGTGTACTCATCGAATCCGTTCCATTTGTTAAGCCGTGTAAGGCCAGATACTTTCACGACGTTCCCGCGCATTCAACTGCACAAGCTGTATGGGTGACGTTCTGGAAATGAGTTGGTCTGACATTCAGGAGGATGCTTTCGTCATTCGCCAGAAAAAAACGGGCAAGGAGCTATGGGTTCCAATTCTTGCAGAACTAAGCGCAGCGTTGAATGCTGCTAGCCGTCACTCGGTTTTCATTCTGACAAACGAGAGAGGTACAAACCGTTGGTCTTATCGCGGGGCATCCCAGGCGGTACGAAATATCAGAGAGAAGATTGGGGCGGTTACCTACGACATTCATAGCTGGCGCTACAATGCGGCCTGTGAGCTTCTTGAGGCGGGGTGCAGCGACGATCTGATAGCGGCTGTGACGGGACAGAGCCCCGCGATGGTCCTGCACTACACCAAGAAGGTGAGGCAGAAAATCAGGGCCATTGAGGCGCAGCAAAAGAGAACGGAACAAAAACGGAATGTTTAGGCGCTTGTTTAGACTTCAAACCGATCTCTAGCCTTCGACCTGCTAAGTGGTTGAAGTTAAATGGAGGCGAGTACCGGAATCGAACCGGTGTACACGGATTTGCAATCCGCTGCGTAACCACTCCGCCAACTCGCCGAAGCCATCGTGTGCTTACGATCCGGTCCGAGTATCGTCAAGCGATTATCGGCGCGCCTTTGCAAACTTTGCCTCGGCGCGAGAGACGCTCGGGATGGAGGGGCGCGCGGCTTTCGCGTCCGGGCCCGAACGGCCCATCCGATGGGCTGGCTGCGGGCTGTGCCGCGCACACGGTGAGTGTCGCAAGACAGGCGTTCTTGCGGATGCCCGCAGAGGCGTCAGGCGTCGGGAAAACGGATGTCCATGACCTCGAGGCTCACCGTGCCGCTGGGTTTCGCCCAATCGACGCAATCCCCGACCTGCGCGCCCAAAAGCGCGCGCGCCAAGGGTGAAAATGGCGCGATCCGCCCTGTCGCCGGATCGGCTTCATCCTCGCCAACGATCTGGTATCGGTGCCTGGTGTCCTGTGCGTCAGCCACATCCACGACTGCGCCGAAGGCGACGATGCCCGGCGGTTGCTGCGCAGGATCGACCGGCACGGCGCGGTTGATGCGCTCTTCCAAGAACCGGATATCGCGCTTGGCCACCGCCATCGCCTGGCGGCTGGCGATCGTGTCGTCTTCGCGCTGCATCGCGGCCAGATCCGCCCGGGCCCGCTCCAGACGGTCGTGCAACGCGACAAGACCCTGCCGGGTGACGTAATTGGGATGCGGGCTTTGCGGCAGATCGGGCAGGCGGTCGGCTTCGGGGCTGTCGTCTTCCTTGGTGAATGCTTTGCTCATCAGGCGTCCTCGGGTGGCGGTAAGGGATGAGGTAAGCATATCGACAGGTCAATCAAGGCGTCTATCCCGGGGCGGCGTACAATAACCTCGGCGGATCGGCGCGTGAATCGGGGCGGTGCGGGGCATGCATCCAGACAGAATGGTTTTGCCCGAAGTGGTTTTCCGTGAAAGGGTCCGGGGCAAGCAGGGCGACCGCCCGACCCGGTGCACAGGTCCGCCGCCTGTCACCCGAAGTGGTGGTGCAAATGATTGCCAGCCGTGCCCGCAGATGATATGTTAGCGCTAACTTTTCTGATGGCGCATCTGACCCGCCGCGCCGATAGCCGAGAGGACAATCGAATGCTGAATGACACGCTTGACCGCGTCACCGACCGCATCATCGCCCGAAGCGAGGACACGCGCCGCGCATACCTTGACCGGATGCGCGCCGCCGCGCAGGACGGTCCGGCGCGCGCGCATCTGTCGTGCAGCGGTCAGGCGCATGCCTATGCCGCCGCCGGCCCCGACCAGGACGCGCTGGCGACCCGCGACGCGGGCAACCTTGGCATCGTGACCGCCTACAACGACATGCTGTCGGCGCATCAGCCCTTTGAAGGGTTCCCCGGCCTGATCCGCGATGCGGCGCGCGCGGTCGGCGGCACGGCGCAGGTCGCAGGCGGCGTGCCCGCGATGTGCGACGGTGTCACCCAGGGCACAGCGGGCATGGAGCTAAGCCTGTTTTCGCGCGACGTGATCGCGATGGCGTCTGCCGTTGCTCTGTCGCACAACACGTTCGACGCGGTGGTTTTCCTCGGCGTCTGCGACAAGATCGTTCCGGGGCTGGTGATCGCGGCGCAGGCATTCGGCCACATCCCGGCGGTGTTCCTGCCTGCGGGGCCGATGACCAGCGGTCTGTCCAACGACGAAAAGGCGAAGGTGCGCCAGCAGTTCGCCGCCGGCGAGGTGGGGCGCGATGCGCTGATGAAGGCCGAGATGGCCGCCTATCACGGGCCCGGCACCTGCACCTTTTACGGCACGGCCAACACCAACCAGATGCTGATGGAATTCATGGGCCTGCACCTGCCGGGGTCGAGCTTCGTCAATCCCAACACGCCCCTGCGCGAGGCGCTGACCCGCGAAGGGGCGCAGCGGGCGCTGTCGCTGAGCCATCTGGGCAACAATTACACCCCCGTCTGCGATGTGCTGGACGAGCGTGCCTTTGCCAACGGGATCGTCGGACTGCATGCCACCGGCGGCTCCACGAACCTGCTCATCCATCTGGTGGCGATGGCGCGGGCCGGGGGGATCGTGTTGGATTGGCACGACTTTTCCGATCTGGCAGAGGTCACGCCGCTGCTGGCGCGGGTCTATCCCAACGGTCTGGCGGATGTGAACCATTTCCATGCGGCGGGGGGGCTGGGCTATATGATCGGTGAATTGCTGGGCGCCGGGCTGCTGCATCCCGACGTGACCACCATCGCCGGGCAGGGGCTGGAGCGCTATACGCAGGAGCCCAAGCTCAAAGACGGTGCGCTGACCTGGGAGAACGGGTCGGGCGAAACGCTCAACGACAAGATCCTGCGCCCCGCGAGCGATCCGTTCCAGCCGACCGGGGGGCTCAAGCGGCTGACCGGATCGCTGGGCACGGCGGTCACGAAAATCTCGGCCGTGAAGCCGGAACACCACGTGGTCGAAGCGCCCGCGCGCGTCTTTCATGATCAGGAGGCGGTGAAGGCCGCCTATCACGCGGGCGAGCTGAACCAGGATACGGTGGTCGTGGTGCGGTTCCAGGGGCCCAAGGCCAACGGTATGCCCGAATTGCACAGCCTGACGCCAGTGCTGGCGAACCTGCAGGCGCGCGGTCACAAGGTGGCGCTGGTGACCGATGGGCGCATGTCCGGCGCGTCGGGCAAGGTCCTGTCGGCGATCCACGTCTGCCCTGAAGCTGTCGATGGCGGCCCGATCGCAAAGGTGGCCGATGGCGACGTGCTGCGGGTCGATGCCACGCAGGGCGTGTTGCAGATCGTGACCCAAGGCGTGTTGGACCGCCCCGTGGTCGAGGCCGATCTGAGCGGGAACGAAGCCGGATTGGGCCGCGAGTTGTTCGCCACTTTCCGCGCGCGGGTGGGGTCGGCGGAAACCGGGGCCAGCAGCCTGTAGAGCACTGTTTCAAAAGGAATTTACGATGCCGATAAAAAAACGCAGCGCCGAGACGCGCGAGATATGCGCCCGCGCGCCCATCATCCCCGTGCTGGTCGTGCATGACGTGGCCCATGCCCGCCCCTTGGCGGAGGCACTGATCAAAGGCGGCTTGCCGGTGCTCGAGGTGACGCTGCGCACGCCCGCCGCGCTTGAGGCGATCGCCGAGATGGCGCAGGTCGAAGGCGGCATCGTCGGGGCGGGAACGTTGATCACGCCGCAGGATGTGAGCCGCGCGATGGCGGCGGGTGCGCGCTTCGGCGTGTCGCCGGGGTCGACCGATGCGCTGCTGGACGCGGCCGAAGCTGCCGGTTTGCCGATGCTGCCGGGCGCCGCCACCGCCACCGAGGCGATGCGCCTGCTGGCGCGGGGGTACGACATGCTCAAGTTCTTCCCTGCCGAAGCCTCTGGCGGGGCGCCGGCGCTGAAATCGCTCGCCGCGCCCCTGCCGCAGATCCGGTTTTGCCCCACGGGCGGAGTGAACCCCGACAATGCCGGGAGCTATCTGTCGTTGCCCAACGTGGCCTGCGCGGGCGGCAGCTGGGTGGCCCCAGACGACCTTGTCAAGACCGGCGACTGGGACCGGATAACCGCCCTGGCGCGCGCTGCCAGCGTCCTTCCGCGCGCAGCCTGACAGCCCATCGCAAGCTGTGCGGATCGCCGCGCGCGGCAATCTGGCGAAAAAAACTTGCCTTCGCTTGATCTTGTGCAGTTTTGCACCTGCGGGTAGACTTACCCTGACGCGGCCCGCCCTTGCCGTTGCTGCGCGCGCCAAGATATGGCACAGCAGGCGCGACAGACCCTGAACGAACGAGTTTAGCCCATGACAGACTTCGCCGCCCGCCGGACCATGATGGTCGATACGCAGGTCCGCCCGTCGGATGTGACCAAGTTCCCGATCATCGACGCGATGCTTTCCGTTCCGCGAGAGGACTTTGTGCCCGCGGCCAAGCGCGAGGCGGCCTACATGGGCGAAAACCTCGATCTGGGGGGCGGGCGCGTGTTGCTGGAGCCGCGCACGCTGTCCAAGATGCTGGATGCACTGGCGATCACAAACAGCGAACTGGTTCTCGATGTCGGGGCGGCGATGGGCTATTCTTCCGCGGTGATCGCTCACATGGCCGAGGCCGTGGTCGCCGTCGAGGACGACGAGGCGATGGCCAAGGAGGCGCAGGAGGCGTTGACGGGGGCGGGGATCGACAATGTCGTGGTGCATGTCGGCCCGCTGACCGAGGGTGCCGACCAGCATGGCCCCTATGACGTGATAATCGTCGAAGGCGGCGTTCAGCAGGTGCCCGATGCCCTGATTGACCAGCTCAAGGACGGGGGGCGCATGGCCTGCCTGTTCATGGAAGGCGCGCTTGGTGCCGTACGCATCGGTTACAAGGATGATGGCCACGTGTCGTGGCGGTTTTCGTTCAACGCGGGGGCGCCGGTGTTGAAGGGTTTTGAAAAACAGAAGGCATTTCAGCTTTAGGATTTTATCACCGGTCCGCGGCCCTTGGGCATGCAAGCCGGCACAGCAGGGGGACACGGCAATGATCGCAGGGCTCAAGACGGGATGGAAACTGGTGGCGGTCGTGGCGGTCGCGGGTCTGATCGCGGGCACGCCGCACAAGTCAGGCGCCGAAACGCTGGCCGATGCGCTGGTGGGCGCCTACACCACCAGCGGGCTTCTGGATCAGAATCGCGCGTTGCTGCGGGCTGCGGATGAGGATGTGGCGACCGCCGTGTCCGCCCTGCGCCCCATTCTGAGCTGGTCGGGCGACGTGACCCGGACCTTTGGCAACTCGCTGGGGTCCAACACCTTCGGAGCAAAGCGCAGCATCGGCAACACCTCGGTGTCGGCGGGTCTTCTGGCGCAACTTTTGCTGTGGGACAGCGGCGCGGCCTCTCTCGGGATCGGCGTGGCCAAGGAAAGCGTTCTGGCGACGCGCCAGACCTTGATCAGCATTGAGCAGCAGGTTCTGTTGCGCGCGGTGTCGGCCTTCATGTCGGTGCGCAGCGCAAGCGAATTCGTGGCCCTGCGGCAGAACAACCTGCGACTTCTGACCGAAGAGCTGCGCGCCGCGCGCGACCGGTTCGAGGTGGGCGAGGTGACGCGAACCGACGTGGCGCTGGCCGAAGCCCGTCAAGCCGAAGCGCGCAGCGGTCTGGCCACCGCGCGCGGCAACCTGTTGCAGGCCCAGGAAGAATACAAGAACGTCGTCGGCCGCCGCCCCGGTCGTCTGGTTCCGCCGCCGTCGCTGCCGCGGGTGGAGCGCAACGTGAACACCGCCAAGGCGCTGGCCGTTCGCACCCATCCCGACCTGCGCGCGGCGCAGCATCAGGTTGCGGCCTCCGAACTGGCCATCCTGCGTGCCAAGGCGCAGACCAAGCCGGTGCTGCGTGCGACCGGTTCGCTTGGCGTGACGGAAAGTTTCAACTCGGACGCCTATACCCGCAGCGGCACCATCGGGCTGGAAGTGTCGGGGCCGATCTATCAGGGCGGCGCGTTGTCGTCGGGCGTGCGCCGCCAGATGGCACAGCGCGATGCACAGCGCGCCAACCTTTACCTGGTGCGCAACACGATCGAACAGAACGTCGGAAATTCATTTGCGCAACTGGACGCAGTGCGCGCCAGCCTGTCGGCCAGTGACGAACGTATCCGCGCCGCGCGCATCGCTTTTCGGGGCATCCGCGAGGAAGCGACGCTGGGCGCGCGCACCACGCTGGATGTGCTGGATGCCGAACAGGAACTGCTGGATGCCGAAGCGGCGCGCATTTCCGCGCAGGCCGATCTTTATGTCGCGGCCTATTCCATCCTGTCCTCGATGGGCTTGCTGACCACACAGAACCTTGCGCTGGGTGTGCAGCAATACGATCCGGCGGCCTATTACAACATCGTCAAGAGCGCACCGACCGGGCGGTCCAAGCAGGGTCAGAAGCTGGACCGTGTGTTGCGGGCGCTTCAAAAGGACTGACAATTTTACGCAGCCATTGTGAGAATCCCTCCCTCGCGCTAGACTGTTCGCCGAGGCCAGAGTGGTAATTAAAAAATGTCAGATCCCGTAACAAACGCCGAGGTGGAAGATGTCTTGTCTTCGATCCGTCGATTGGTATCCGAAGATAAACGCCCTGCGCGCCAGGAAACGACAAAGGCTGTCAGCGACCGTTTGGTCCTGACGCCGGCGTTGCGCGTGGCCGAGGATGTGCCGCCCGTCGAAGAGCAGCCGCCCGCGGAGTCCGCGCAAGAGGCTGCTGAGCGACACGACGAGGGCGCGGCGCCCTTTACCGCCACCGATTTCGATGACGACGATGATAGCTGGGAACAACCCTCAGCCACCGTGCACGAGATGCGTGTCGACGCCGTAACAGCCAAGCAGGACGATGATGAAGCGTGGCCGGACGATCGGTCGGAGGGCGCCCTTGCTGGGTCAGACGACCCCGATTGGACGGTTCCGGACCATGATCGGGACGCTCTGAACGACGACGGGCACCAAAACCCCGGACCAGCGGAAAGCGCGGCGCTCGATGCCGGTGGGCATTCGCAGGCCGCCGAAGCCGCAAGCGATCCCGCACCGGACGAGGGGAGCGCCGACGCTGCGCATGACGCCAGCGACGATGACGGTGACACCGATGGATCGCAAGCTTTGAGCGCCGAGGGGGACGACAGGCAGAGCGACGCCGCCGCCACGCTGAGCGCGAAGATCGCCGCGCTGGAAACGGCGATCGGCCGGATACCCGGCGAATGGGAGCCGGACGACACCGGCACGGATGACTATTCCGGCACCGACGCGCCGACCCTGGATTGGGAAGACCACCTTGAGTTCGACGCCAAAGGCGCACCCGTGCGCCGCGCGGTTCCCACTGCGGCGCAGGATGCGGCTCGGGACGACGCGACAACGGACACACCGCCGCCGCAGCAAGCCGAAGCGTTGGACAGCGGCCTGGCCGCGGATGAGCAGTTGATCGACGAAGAGGCGCTGCGCGATCTGGTGGGTGAAATCGTGCGCTCCGAACTTCAGGGCGCGCTGGGCGAGCGGATCACCCGAAATGTGCGCAAACTCGTGCGCCGCGAAATCCATCGCGCGCTGGCGGCGCAAGAGCTCGATTGATCCCGGCGCATTGCGTACTGCCCTGGGCCGCAAATGGTCGATGGCCAGAATAGCTGTGCACGGTGTGCGGGCGGCGTATCTTTGCACCGCGGTGACGCATAGGGTGGTCGGGTCTTTCGCGGTGGCGCGAATGTGTTGTCGGGCAGGCCGCAGGATACGCCGAAGCTGCCCTTTTGTTGCAAATGCGCCACGCGAAGTTCGGCGCCGGTCCGGTCCCGTGACACCCTTTGTCATTTTGGAACAAGACGCTTGAACCAAGCGGCGTACGGTTCGGCGAGGTGCATGGAAATCGGGGCTTGCAACTCTGCTGCCGCCCGCTTGTTTCTTGCAGGCAGGGCCGTGCGGTATCGCCGTTTGGCGTATGTGTTTGAAAGCTGGTGCGCACCGAACAACCGTTTGCCGCCGCAGCGATCGCAAATCTGTCGCGATGCCGACTAACTTGCCCCAGCGTCAACAAGTGCCCCGAAAAACGAGAAAACGCGCCCCGCTGGGGCGCGTTTTTCGCTTAACATTTCAACTGGTTATCAGGCGGCTTCGGCCTGCTGTGCAGCATTGCGGCGCTCGCTTTCTTCGCGCGACAACGCGACAGAGGTGCGTACACCCTTGCCGACAAAATCCATCAGCCCGGATACGACCCGTTCGTTGGGGTCGATGCCCGCGCAGCTCAGCACTTCGCGACCGTCGCGCGACCGTGCCCAACGGGCGATCTGCTCCGGACCGTTGCCATATTTCTTGTCGTCCGCAATTGCGTCGTCCAACGCAGCCAGTACAACGGCTGCGAAAAGTTTACGTGCACGGTTGCCTTGCTCGTTGTTAAAGGCGGTGCCGTCAACGAAATCTTTCATCTCGTCGTCCTTTCGATTATTCTTGCTCTTGTGTTTTCGGCGTGGGGTTCCTTATGACTGATCTGTATCGATTCGGATACCCATATTCCGCATGACGCCCATGCACTCAGTGCATGGCTCGCTGCGGGTGCAACACGAGATATCGTAGTCTTGTCAGGCGTCATACACCAAGATATAGGGTGCGCCTTATCTTCATCAACCTTTTGCCATGGTTTTGACACATGCCTAAAATCAACGGAAACGAAATTCGCCCCGGAAACGTGCTGGAACACAACGGCGGGCTTTGGGCGGCGGTCAAGGTCGATCACGTAAAGCCGGGAAAAGGCGGCGCTTTTGCGCAGGTCGAGCTGCGCAATCTGCGCAACGGATCCAAGCTGAACGAGCGGTTTCGCAGTGCCGACAAGGTGGAGAAAGTCCGGCTTGAACAAAAGGATCAGCAGTTCCTTTATGAAGACAACGGCATGCTGGTTCTGATGGACACGGAAACATACGACCAGGTGCAGTTGCCCTCCGAGCTTCTGGGCGAGCGCCGCCCGTTTCTGCAAGACGGCATGATGATCGTGGTCGAATATCACGAGGACGAGGCGCTGAACGCATCCCTGCCGCAAAAGGTCACCTGCAAGATCGTCGAAACAGAGCCAGTGGTCAAAGGCCAGACCGCCGCCAATTCGTTCAAACCCGCTATTCTGGACAATGGGATCAAGGTCATGGTCCCGCCCTTCGTGGGGCAGGACGAGGACATCGTCGTCAATACCGAAACGATGGAATACGCCGAGCGCGCCTGAGCGCTCGCGCTGTCCGGCCATTGCGCGGTCGGACGGGCCTCCGCTCTGAACGGGGCCAGACGACCCGGCGATCGGTTTGCCGCCCCCGGACAGGACAGGCCCGCTCTGGGCCAGGTGGCGCAAACGTGCGGATCGACACAGCGTGACGCATGGGCATGGCGCCCATCGGCGTCGCCGATGCCTCCGGCACTTGCACGCGCCTAATTCTGTTTTGCCGATGGACCAAGCTGCGTTACCCCTATGCCAGTCACAGGGAGCGGATCATGTCGGACATCACAGTTTTTGCGGCCAGAAAGATCATCACGATGGATCTGAACCGACCCAGCGCGACGCATGTCGCGGTGCGCGAGGGCAAGATCTTGGCCGTGGGGGACGCGCAATGTGCTGATGCATGGGGGCCGGTGCGCCATGACGACCGGCTGGCGGATGCGGTGCTGTGCCCCGGTTTCGTCGAAGGGCACGCGCATATGATGGCCGGCGCGATGTGGCGCTATGCCTATGCCGGGTTTCACGACCGGATCGACCCCGCCGGGACCCTTTGGCCGGGATTGCGCGACCTTGACGCCGTGATTGGCGGTTTGCGCAGCTATGCCGCCACATTGGCTGAGGATGAGGCGCTGGTGGGCTGGGGCTTCGACCCGATCTTCCTCAACTCCGACCGGTTGAGCCGCGCGCATTTGGACCAGATCAGCCCGACGCGCCCCATCGCGATCATATTTTCCAACTTTCACCTGATGTGCGTGAATTCCGCGGCGCTGGCGCTGGCGGGATACGACGAGGACACCACTGCGGAAGGGGTGGTCAAAGGGCCCGATGGCCAGCCAACCGGCGAATTGCAGGAAATGGCGGCGATGTTCCCGGTGATGCGACGCCTTGGCATCGATTTCCGCGGATTGTCGCAACAGGAGGCGTCGATCACAACCTACGCCGATGTGGCCAAACGCTGTGGCGTGACCACGATCACCGACCTGTATTCGGAGATGGAGGACGAGGATCTGGCGACGATGCTGCGTGTGACCGGCGCTGATGGCTTTGCGCTGCGGATCGTGCCCGCGCTGGCGGCGGCGGGCGACCCGGTGGCGCTGGCCGACCGGGCGCTGCGGCTGGCGGCGCAATCGACCGACAAGCTGCGGCTCGGCGCGGTCAAACTCATGACCGACGGATCGATCCAGGGGTGGACCGCGCGGGTCAAATGGCCCGGCTATGTCGGCGGGCAGCCCAACGGCATCTGGAACACGAGCCCGGATGAAATTCACGCACTGGCGCTGGAGATGCAGAGACGCGGCGTGCAGATGCATATCCACGTCAACGGCGACGAGGCGGCAGAGGTATCGCTGGATGCAATCGAGACGGCGTTGCGCGCGCATCCCTGGACCGGGCGCCGCCATGTGCTGCAACACTGTCAGATGATGGGCCGAGACCTGTACGCCCGCGCGGCAGACATGGGCGTATGCACGAATATTTTCGCAAATCATATCTGGTACTTCGGAGACCAGCACGCCGCGCTGACCATCGGTGACGACCGGGCGGAGCGGATGGATGCCTGCCGCACCGCAATCGACGCGGGCGTGCATATCGCGATCCATTCCGATGCCCCCGTGACGCCGCTTGGGCCGCTGTTCACCGCATGGTGTGCCGTCAATCGTCAGACGATGACCGGGCGGACCTTGGGCGCCGCGCAATGCATCGACGTCCAGGAGGCGCTGTTCGCCATCACGATGGGGGCGGCCTATACCCTCAAGCTCGATTCCGAGATCGGCAGCATCGAAACCGGCAAAATCGCGGATTTCGCGGTGCTGGGTGACGATCCGCTGGCGGTCGACCCGATGGCGCTCAAGGACGTGCCGGTGCTGGGCACCGTGTCGGGCGGGCAGGTGCATCTGCTGTGACGGTGCGGCTGCCGCTGACGGTGATTTCCGGCTACCTGGGCGCGGGCAAAACCACGTTGATCAACCGGTTGCTGGCCGAAGATCACGGTCTGCGCCTGCTGGTCATGGTCAATGATTTCGGCGCGATCAATATCGACGCGGCCCTCCTGTCCGAAGCGGGGGAGGACACCCTGACACTGACCAATGGCTGCGTGTGCTGCACCATGGGCGCGGATCTGTTTCAGGCGGTTGGCGATGTTCTGGACCGGGATCGGCGCCCCGACCACCTGATCATCGAAGCCTCGGGCATCGCCGACCCCGCACGCATCGCGCAGGTTGCGCAGGCGGAACCGGATCTGGCCTATGGCGGTATCGTGACCGTCGTCGATGCCCACGGCTATGACGCACTGGCGCGTGACGACCGCATCGGCCCGCAGGTTCAGGGGCAGGTGCGTGCCGCCGATCTGGTGTGCCTGTCCAAGACCGCTCGCGACGATCCGGCGCTGCGCCTGCGGCTCGCCGCCCTGAGCGGGACGGAGGTGGTCGATCTGCGCGATCTGGACATGCTCGCCCCGGTGCTTCTGGGCAGTCGTCCGCCGCGTTCAGCGCCCCGGACGGACGGGCCGGTGCATCCCGCATATGTCGCCTGGCAGGTTTCGGGGCAGGATCGGTTCGAGCGCATGGGTCTGACCGCCAAGCTTGGTGCGCGGCCCGCCGGGCTGTTTCGCCTCAAGGGGTTCGTGGGACGCGACGACACTGCATCCTGGGAGGTCCACGTGGTTGGCGCGGCTGTCAGCGTCAAGCCGCTCGAGGGCGCGCGCGACACCCGGCTTGTGGGCATCGGGCTTGCGCAAGCCGTGACCGTCGGTGAGATTTCCGACTGGTGGTCTGGCGATTAACCGTTGGCCTCCGCAGGGTCCCAGATCACTGTCGCATCGCCCGCCCGCATCGGCCCCGAGGCCCGGTCGAACCGCAGATAGGCCAGCGCCCGGTCGCCCGAGCGGCTCAGCAGCGTACCCGCCGGTTTGCCCTCTGCGAGGATATCCGCGCCGGGCTCGGCCGGGCCCTCGACCCGCACCTGCGCCAGTCCCTTGCGCAACTCCGTCTTGTGCTTCATGCGCGCGGTCACTTCCTGCCCGACATAGCAGCCCTTGCGGAAATCGACCCCGCCCAGCCGTTCGAACCCCATTTCGAGGATAAAGCTGTCGGGTGTCAGCTCGGCACCGGCCTGCGGGATCAGATATTCGACCCGCCGCGCGGTCCAGTCGATGCTGTCCGCCGCGGGTGCCGTGTCGCGATACGCGCGCCAGCCCATCGCGGGATGACGCGGATCGGCATGGCCGTCGGCAGGCGTATCGCCCAGACCCCGGTGCAGATGCAGGTCCGTACCCCCGATCGCCACATCGGCGCGCAGTTTGTACATCGACAGGCGTTGCACCAGCATGTCCGCCTGATCCTCGGCCACATCCAGCAAGACGCCATTCGCATCGCGCAGCAGGAAGAAATCCGCCAGGTACTTGCCCTGCGGCGTCAGCATCGCGGCATAGACCAGCCCCTGATCGAGGCGGCGGATGTCGTTGGTGATCAGGCCCTGCAGAAAATCGGTGGTGTCGGCGCCGGTCAGACGCAGAATGCGGCGTTTGGTCATCGGAGACTCCTTTTGTCAGGATTGAATGTCATATAGACCCGGTGCTGCCAACCGAAAGAGGACCCGCATGCGCGCTCCGATCACCGTCATACTGCCCACGCTCGATGCCGAGGCGCATCTCGGCGCCTGCCTGCAGGCGCTGATGCCGGGGCTGGAGGCGGGGCTTTTGCGCGAATTGATCGTCACCGATGGCGGGTCGAGCGACAGCACCGTCGAGATCGCCCGCGCCTGGGGCGCCGAGGTGATCACCGGCGCGCCCTCGCGCGGTGGCCAGTTGCGGCGCGGCTGCAAGGCAGCCAAGGGCGACTGGCTGCTTGTGCTGCATGCCGATACTGTCCTCGCGCCCGGCTGGGTCGGCCCGGTCATCGCGCATCTTGCGACCAGCCGCGCCGGATGGTTCCGGCTGATGTTCCTTCAGGGCGGCACGGCGGGGCGTATCGTCGCGGGGTGGGCCAACCTGCGGGCGCGGCTCGGCCTGCCTTATGGCGATCAGGGCCTGTTGGTGCCGACGCGGCTCTACCGTGACGTCGGCGGATACCGCGATCAGCCCCTGATGGAGGATGTGGCGATGGCTCGCGCCCTCAGGGGGCACTTGACGGGCATCGATGCAATCGCACAGACCTCCGCCGCGAAATACCGACGCCAAGGCTGGCTGCGCCGGGGGGCGCGCAACCTCTGGACGCTGCTGCGCTACGCCGCCGGTACCTCGCCCGAGGACCTGTCGCGCAGCTACCACCGCTGAACGCGCCCGCTTTTCGGTTTCTTTTGGCGGGAAATACCTCGGGGTCCGGGGCAGCGCCCCGGGTCCGCCGGACGCGCTTGGCCTGACCTAGCCGAAAAGCGCCTGACCAAGCCGCTGGAACAGGTTCGGCTCGCTGGGTGTGTTCGCCAGAAGGGCGCGGCCCTTGGGGCCCATCGGGCGCGTGTCCGACACGGTCTTGCCGTCCTGGAACTGCAGCCGGTAGAGATCGGCGTAGATGCCGCCGCGCTCCAGAAGCTCCTCGTGGGTGCCTTCGTCCATCGCGCGGCCGCGGTCCATCACCACGATCTTGTCGGCGCCGCGAATGGTGGACAGACGGTGCGCGATCACGATTGTCGTCCGACCCGTCGCCAAACGGTCCAGCGCGTCCTGCACCACCTGTTCGGACTGCGCGTCGAGCGCGCTCGTCGCCTCGTCCAGCAGCAGGATCGGCGTGTCGCGCAGAAGCGCGCGCGCGATCACCACGCGCTGTCGTTGTCCCCCCGAAAGCGCCGACCCGCGCGGGCCGACCCGCGTCTCCAGCCCTTCGGGCAGGTTATCGACGAAGTCCGCGACATGCGCGGCCTCCATCACCTCGCGCAGGCGCGCATCGCTCACATCCGTGCGGCCCAGCACGATGTTCTCCCGCAGGGTCTCATCGAACAGCAGCGCCTCTTGGGTGACCACCGAAAACATCTGGCGCAGGTCTTCCATCGCCATCGCCGTGGTCTTGATGCCGCCGATCGTGACCTCTCCGCTGTTGGGATCGACCAGCCGCGTCAGCAGGTTGAAGATCGTCGATTTTCCCGCACCGGATGCGCCGACCAGGGCGGTCGTCTGGCCCGCCGCGGCGGTCAGCGAAAGATCGGTCAGCACCTGGGCATCGCCATAAGACAACGACACGTTGCTGAGCGCGATATCGGGCGTCTCGGCGGGTGCCGCAATCGGGTTGTCAGGGGATTTCAGCAGCAGTGGCGCGTCCATCAGCTCCTTCAGGCGTTCGATGGACGACGCCGCGACCTGCCACAGACCGCTCATCGCGCCGAGCCGACGCAGCGGGTCAAAGGCGAAGCCCATCGCGGTAAAGAACGACATGAACTGGCCGATGGTCTTTTCGCCGGCGATGATCTCGGATCCGCCATAGAGGATCACGGCCATGAAGCCGACACCCGACATGATGTCGACCATCGCCGGGATCGCGGCGCCGCCAAAGGCGGTGCGCACCTCGGTGTTGACGAAACGCTTGGTCAGGTCGCGGTACTGGCGCGACTGGTAGGCCTCCAGCGCGTTCAGCTTGATCTGGACTATGCCGTGGAACACTTCGTCAAGACGGGTGGACAGAGTGGCGCCCAGATCGCGCGATTCCCGCGCCCGGTCGCGAACGAAGCGTTGCGCCACGGCAGCGGGCAGCACCAGCAGCGGAATGCCGACGCAGGCCAGCAGCGCCCACAGCGGATCGACATTGATCGCCACGCCCATCAGCACCACCAGCCCGATGGCATCGCGCCCCGCACCGGTGATGACCGCGCGCCAAACGTCGCCCACGGCCGCGACATCCGATTGCACCCGCTGGATCAGATAGCCGGGCGGATGCGATTGGTGAAAGCCGCCATCCTGCTTCATCATGTGGTCCAGCAGATCGGTGCGCAGATGCGCCGCGGTCTTTTGCGCCACGCGCGTCAGCAGCACCTTTTGCGCCACGCCCGACACCGCCCGCACCAGGAAGATGCCGATCAGGACGATCCCGACGATCCAGAGCATGTCGGCCTGCCCCTCGACAAAGACCTGGTCGAACATCGGCTGCATCAGATAGGCCAGCGCACCCAGCATCGACCCTTCCAGCACCATGAACAACAGCGCGATCGCCATCGTGCCGGTGTGCTGTCTGAGGTAGTTCGTCCAGACCCATCGAAACAGATGGCCGGATGAATAGCTGCTATCGCTCATGCAGGTCTTGCCTTTGATCAGGGCGCGCCCCGCGACAGGGACGGTCAAGGACCCGGTGTACTGGCCCTGCGCGTCCGGGGCAAGCATCACGCGAATGATTGACGCCGGGCGCGGTGCGGCTACTGTCTGGCCAACCGTAAAAAGGACAGAAGCTATGCCGCAATCCCCCAACCTGTCGCACGGGCGATCCTATCTTGCCATTCCCGGGCCGTCGGTCATGCCCGAGGCGGTCCTGAACGCGATGCACCGGGCTGCGCCCAACATCTATGCGGGTGAATTGCCCGACATGATGCCGGGGATCATGGCCGATCTGCGCCGCGTGGCGCGCACCGACCGTCACGTCGCGATCTACATCGGCAACGGCCACGCCGCGTGGGAGGCCGCACTGGCCAATGTCATCGGCCCCGGCGACCGGGTCCTTGTGCCCGCCACGGGCCGTTTCGGCATTGGCTGGGGCGAGATGGCGACCGACCTGGGCGCCGAGGTCGACGTGATCGACTTCGGCAAGAGCAGCCCGATGGACCTTGACCGAATCGCGCAGACCCTGCGCGCGGACACCGGCCACCGGATCAAGGCGTTGCTGGCGGTCCATGTGGATACCTCAAGCTCTGTTCGAAACGATATCAAAGGCTTGCGCGACGTCCTTGACGCGGTCGGACATCCTGCGTTGCTGATGGCCGATTGCATTGCCTCGCTTGGCTGCGATGTATTCGAAATGGACGCCTGGGGCGTCGACGTGATGGTCGCGGGCTGTCAGAAGGGGCTCATGGTGCCGCCTGGCATGAGTTTCGTGTTCTTCAACGACAAGGCCGCGCGCCTGCGCGCCGCGATGCCGCGCGTCAGCCGGTATTGGGATTGGGCGCCGCGCGCCAACCCGGAGGAATTCTATCAGTACTGGTGCGGCACCGCGCCCACGCATCACGTCTACGGCCTGCGCTGTGCGCTCGACATGATCCATGCCGAAGGGATCGAGGCCGTCTGGGCCCGCCACCAGGTTCTGGCCCGCGCGATCTGGGCCGCCTGCGAGGCGTGGGGGCAGGAGGGGGGCAGCCTCGCGCTGAACATCGCGGACCGCGCGCACCGCAGCCATGCGGTGACGTCGCTCCGGCTCGAGGCGCCGCAGGCCACCGCGCTGCGCGACTGGGTGCAAGGCAACCTCGGCCTGACGCTGGGTATCGGGCTTGGCATGGCGGCGCCGGGCGATCCGGCCTGGCACGGGTATTTCCGGCTGGGTCATATGGGGCACGTCAACGGGCATATGGTCATGGGGATGCTCGGCGGGATCGAAGCCGGTCTGCGCGGGCTGGACGTCAGGATCGGGTCGGGCGCGCTCGAGGCCGCGGCCGCGGTGATCTCGGGGCGCTAGCCGCGGCCCCGCTGTCCGCGATTGCCCCGCTGAATCGACCGGATCGCATGGGCGCGTCGTTGCACCTCCAGCCAGTCGATGGCGTAATGCAGCCCAAGGCCCAGCAACACCACGGCGGACAGGCCGTACTGCGCCCAGACGAGGATCAGGATCCAACTGAGGTTGACACCGAACATCACCACGCAGGCGGTGGTGTAGTTGGGGGCGCGTCCTGTCGGTCGGTTGTCCATCGCGGGCTCTGGGGCTGGGCTGATGCGCAGCAGTCTAGGCGGCAATGGCGTCCGCGTCAGCTTTTTTCTGCATCCCGCAACGCGCCGGGCAAGGCCGCGGCAAAGGCATCCAGATCCTGCGCCGTGCCGCAGCTGACGCGGATGCAGCGGTTTTGCGGCGCGGCGAAGGGCATGCGCACAAAGATGCCGCGCGCGACAAGCCCGTCCAGAACCGCCTTGGCAAAGCCCGCATCACGCCCGCAATCGATCGCCACGAAATTGGTCGCGGATGGCAGCGGCGTCAGACCGTGATCGCGGGCGATCCGGGCGATCCGGTCGCGAGACAGGGCGATCTGCGTCTTCACATGCGCCAGCCAGTCCTGATCGGCCAACGCGGCCAGCGCGCCCGCCTGCGCGGCGCGGTTCATGCCGAAGTGATTGCGCACCTTGTGAAAGGCCGTGATCAGATCGGGCACGCCGATGGCATACCCGACGCGCGCCCCTGCAAGGCCGTAAACTTTGGAGAACGTCCGCATCCGGATGACGCGCGGGTCGTCTGCCGCTACCGGGGCGGCGGTGCCGTCGGGGGCGCAGTCGACATAGGCCTCGTCGAGGATCAGCAGCGTGCCCCGGGGCAGATCCGCCAGCGCCGCGACAATGTCGGCGCCCCTGTGCGCGCTGCCCATCGGGTTGTCGGGGTTGGCCAGGTACACCAGCTTCGCATCCACCTCCGCGGCCTTGGCGAACAGCGCTGCGGGGTCTTCGGCGTCGTCGCGGTAGGGCACTTTGTGCAGCACCCCGCCATAGCCCGCGACATGGTAATTGAACGTCGGATAGGCCCCGTCCGAGGTCACGACCGGATCGCCCTCTGCCACGAAGAGCCGCGCCAGATACCCCAGCAGACCGTCGATCCCTTCGCCCACGATGATGTTGTCCGGCGTGACGCCGTGATGCGCGGCCAAAGCCATGCGCAGATCGTGGTTTTCGGGATCGCCGTACATCCACTGCTGCGCCTGTGCCATCGCCGCGACCGCATGTGGCGAGGGGCCGAAGACGCTTTCGTTCGCGCCCAGCCGCGCGGCAAAGGGGCCGCCGCGTGCGCGTTCCTGTGTTTCCGGCCCGACAAAGGGGACAGAGGCGGGAAGTGAACGGGCAAGCCGTGTCAGGCGAGGATCGGTCATGTCCCGCAGATAAGGCCAAGCAGGCACAAAGGGCAAGGGCCGAAGGGTGCGCGCGCCTTCGTGCCCCAACGTCCTGCTGGATTTGTGGGGGGCGCTGGTGTGTGATGAGACGGCACAGAGGAGACCGCAAATGCCCCGCGTTACAGTGACCTATGCCGACCATATCGCCCACGTCTGCATGACCCGGCCCGACAAGATGAATGCCGTCGATCAGGAAATGATCGACGCCATCATCGCGGCGGGCGAGGAAGTTGCCGCCTCGGACGCGCGCGTTGTCGTGCTTTCGGGCGAAGGCAAGGCGTTCTGCGCCGGCATCGACGTGTCCGGCCTGAGTGCGATGATCGGCAAGGATCCGGTCGACCTGTTGATGCCGCGGACGCATGGCGATGGAACGACGAACCAATGGCAGGAGGTCGCGATGATCTGGGCCCGCTGTCCGGTGCCGGTGATCGCGGCGGTGCACGGTGTGGTCTATGGGGCGGGGATGCAGCTTGCGCTGGGTGCCGATATCCGGATCGCCGCGCCAGATGCACGTTTTGCCGTGATGGAGATGAAGTGGGGCATCGTTCCCGACATGGGGGGCATGGTTCTGCTGCCCCGGCTGGTGCGGTCCGATGTGTTGCGCAAGCTGACCTATACGGCGACCCCGATCGACGCCGACCGCGCCGAACGCTGGGGGCTTGTGACGGAAGTGTCGGACGATCCGCTGGCCGCGGCGATGGAACTGGCGGGCGTGATCGCACTGAAGAGCCCTAGTGCGATCCGCGCCGCCAAACGCCTGATCGCCCTGGCCGAGACTGATAGCGAAAACGAGGTACTGCTGGGCGAGTCGCGCGAACAGGCCGCTTTGATGGGCCGACCCCATCAGATGGAGGTCATCGCCGCCGAGTTCGGAAAACGCGCGCCGGTGTTCAAGTAGGGTCGCAAGGACCATAAAGGAGGCGCGTTCCGCGCCACACGATGCAGATGCGCGATGCGCGCATCGGATTGGTGCGGGTTTCAGATGTTCGCGAGACTGGTCAGCCCTGCGCACTTACACGCGCAGGGCCTTCCAAATGGACGGGCCATCGGCTCCGCAGCCTGTGCCCGCAGTTGTGATGAAACATCTTCTTGGTTTCCAAATGGTTAAAAATACCGCCGCCGGAGGCTAGAATCTCTTCGGTCGCGACAAAGAGATTTGATGCCTCCGGCGGCGGTATTTCGATCCATTTGGAACCAGGCGATCAGCCCAGTTCGGCCAGTCTTGCGAGGGCGTCC
The DNA here is from genome assembly GCF_005887615.1 of Sulfitobacter sabulilitoris. Classification (GTDB taxonomy): domain Bacteria; phylum Pseudomonadota; class Alphaproteobacteria; order Rhodobacterales; family Rhodobacteraceae; genus Sulfitobacter_E; species Sulfitobacter_E sabulilitoris. Next base: position 1,318,351 of record NZ_VANS01000001.1, on the reverse strand, counting down.
CGCAACTTGGTTTCCTCTTCCTCTCGCAGGGCCAGATTGGCGCGGGTTTCCGCCACGACGTCCGCGGGGGCGGAGGCCGCGAACTTGGGGTTGTTCAGGCGGCCGCGCAGGCCGCCCAATTCCTTTCCGAGTTTGTCCATCGTCTTTTGCAGCCGTGCCTTTTCCTCTGCGATATCGATGATATCGGCCAGCGGCAGTCCAAAGTTACCGCCGGGCACCGCAATGGATACGGTGCCTTTGGGGAAGGCATCGGCCCGCGACAGGCTGTCGATGCGCGCAAGGCGTTTGATCATGGCTTCGTTGCGATCCCAGGCGGCCTGGCCCGCGCTGTCAAGCTCGGTCACGATCATCGGGATGTGAAGACCTGCGGGCACATGCATCTGCGCGCGCGCGGATCGGACCGCTTCGATCAGGGAAATGACCCAGTTGAGTTCGGCGTCGGCGTCCTTGTCCAGCAGGTCGCCCGTCGTGTAGTTGGGCCAATCCGCATGGACCAGCATCGTTTCGCGGGTGGCGGTCGTGCCCCAAAGCTCTTCAGAGATGTAGGGCATGATCGGATGCAGCAGGATCAGGCATTGATCGAGCACCCAGGCCATCGTCTCGCGGGTTTCGGGGGCCAGGTCGGCGTTGGCTTCGTCCTGCAGAAGGGGTTTGGAAAGTTCGACATACCAGTCGCAGACCTTGCCCCAGACAAAGGCATAAAGCGCGCCTGCGGCATCGTTGAAGCGGAAGTTTTCCAAAGCCTGATCGACGTCTTCGCGGACACGGGCGGTTTCGCCGATAATCCACTTGTTCACCGCGGCCCGCGGTCGGGGCAGGGTGGCGGGTGTGCCGCTGTCGAAGACGCCGTTCATTTCGGCGAAGCGGCAGGCGTTCCACAGCTTTGTGCCGAAGTTGCGATAACCGGCGATGCGCTGGGTCGAGAGTTTCAGATCCCGACCCATGGCGGCCATTGCCGTCAGGGTGAAGCGCACCGCATCGGCACCGTATTCGTCAATCAAGTCGATGGGATCAAGCACGTTGCCCAAGGATTTCGACATCTTCTTGCCGCTTTCGTCGCGCACCAGCGCGTGGACATAGACGGTGTCGAAGGGGCGTTGGCCCACGACGGCGTATTGCATCATCATCATCCGGGCGACCCAGAAGAAGATGATGTCGAAGCCGGTGATCAGGACATTCGTGGGAAAGTATTTTTCCAGTTCCGGCGTCTGGTTCGGCCAGCCCAGCGTGCCGATGGGCCAGAGGCCGGAGGAGAACCACGTGTCGAGTACATCGGGATCTCGGGTCAATGTCTTGCCCGGCGCCATCGCCTGCGCCTCGGCTTCGCTGGCGGCGCAATACTCCCGTCCGTCCTCGTCGAACCACACCGGGATCTGGTGCCCCCACCAGAGTTGGCGCGAGATGCACCACGGCTCGATGTTCTCGAGCCAGTTGAAATACACCTTGCGATCCTGCTCGGGCAGGATCGTGACCTCGCCCGAGCGCACAGCGTCGATGGCGGGCTGGACGATCTTGTCGGTTGCCACGAACCATTGATCCGTCAGCATCGGTTCGATCACCACCTTGGAGCGATCGCCAAAAGGCTGCATGATCTTTTTCGGCTCGACCAGCGGCACGAGCGTCGCGTCGCGCGCCTCGCCGCCTTCCTCGGGGGCCGTGGGTGTGGCGGGTTTGCCAAGCCGCGGGTCGGTCGCGGGCACCATCACGGCCAGACCTTCGGCGGTGATGTCCTCGACGACGCGGGCGCGTGCCTCGAACCGGTCAAGGCCGCGGTATGCGTCAGGCACGAGGTTGATTTCGGTGGCGTCCCTGGGCGCGGGGTCGTCACCGCGGGCGATCGCCTGGGCACGGGCCGCCGCCTCGTCGTAGGGCAGGCCGTCCGTGCGCATCGCGGCCTTGGTATCCATCAGCGCATAAAGCGGGATATCGTTGCGCTGCGCGACGCCGTAGTCGTTGAAGTCATGCGCGCCGGTGATCTTGACGGCGCCCGATCCGAAATCCTTGTCGGGGTAGTCGTCGGTGATGATCGGGATCAGGCGCCGCTGTTCCTTGGGGCCGACGGGAATTTCACAAAGCTTTCCGATGATTGGCGCGTAGCGTTCATCCGTGGGGTGCACCGCGACCGCGCCGTCGCCCAACATGGTTTCGGGGCGCGTTGTGGCGATGGAGATATAGTCGCGCTGCTCCTCGAGCACCACGTTTCCGTCCTCGTCCTTTTCAACGTAGGTGTAGGTTTCGCCGCCTGCGAGGGGATATTTGAAGTGCCACATGTGGCCGTCGACTTCGACGTTCTCGACTTCGAGGTCCGAGATCGCCGTCTCGAAATGCGGATCCCAGTTGACCAGCCGCTTACCGCGATAGATCAGGCCTTTGCCGTACATGTCCACGAAGACCTTGATCACCGCCTCGTGGAAATTGGGGTCCATGGTGAAGGCTTCGCGCGACCAGTCCATCGACGCGCCGAGGCGCTTGTCCTGCTCGATGATCGTGCCACCGGACTTTTCCTTCCATTCCCAGACCTTGGCGATAAAGGCCTCGCGCCCCATCTCGCGGCGGCCAGGCAGGCCTTCCTTGGCCAGTTGCCGTTCAACGACCATCTGCGTGGCGATGCCCGCGTGGTCGAGACCGGGCTGCCACAGCGTGTCGAACCCGCGCATCCGGTGCCAGCGGATCAGGATGTCCATCAGGGTGTGGTTGAACGCATGGCCCATGTGCAGGGTGCCCGTCACGTTTGGCGGAGGCAGCATGATGCAGTATGTCTCGTCGCGCGACGCATTGGCGCCGGCCTTGAAGGCTCCGGCCTTTTCCCACGCGGCATAAAGCCGGGTTTCGGCCTGTTTTGCATCAAATGTCTTGTCCAGCGCCATGCGATCCGTCCTATCGGTTTGGTCTTGGACGGTGATCTAGCCGAGGTTGGCGCCAAGGGAAAGACACAGGGACCGAAAACTGCCGCCGCTGCGCCCGGCGCTGGGGCGCACAGGCGGTGCGATCACCCGTTGAGGGCCTCGACCAATTCGGTGAACCGGTCGGTTGTCAGCGGCTTTTGGAAATAGTCCTTGATGGCGGAGAATGACCTGGCGCGCTCCTGATCGCGCGGGTCGAGCGAGGTGGTCAACATGACCACGACGGAGGGGTCGAACGCATCGCCGAATTCGCGGACCGTCGCCTCGAGCATCTCGAACCCGTCCATGCGCGGCATGTTGATGTCGAGCAGGATCAGATCCACCGGGATCGCGCCGGGTTCACGCAGATATGCCAAGGCGTCTTCGGCCATGGAAAAGGTCAGCACCGTCTTGGCAAGACCCGTGCGGTTGATGACCCGCGCGTGCAGTTTGTTGTCGAGTGTGCTGTCATCCACCAGCAGGACGGTTTCAAGCGGCTTGAGTGACATGTTCGGTCTCCTGCGGGAACGTGACGATGAATTCGGCGCCTTCGTTTTCTTGCGACTGGACGGTGATCGTGCCGCCATGGATCACCGCGACCCGGCGGCAAAGCGCGAGGCCCAGGCCGGTGCCGTCGTAGGTTTCGGCGTTGTGGAGCCGGCGGAACAGGCGAAAGATCCGCTGGCCATGCGCCGGGTCGATGCCGATGCCGTTGTCACGCACCCGAAGCACGAAGGCCGGCGCGTCGCCCGATGTTGTTTCGCCGGAGATGGTGATTCGGTTGGGGCGGTCCGGGGCGCGGAATTTGATCGCGTTGGACAGCAGGTTATGGATCAGGATCGACACAAGCGGTGGATACCCTTCGAAGGTGGGCATCCGGGACACGTCCAACTGCGTGCCCGCCTTGGCGAGCGCCGGCCCGAGATCGTGAACCGTGGTGGCGACGATGGCGTTGCAATCCACCGTCGCGGGGCCGTCGGTCTGGCGGTTGACCACCCTTGAATAGCTCAGGATATCTTCGACGAGGGTGCGCATCCGGGCTATGATCTCTGCGGCGTCGCGAAGCGATTCATGGGCATGCGGCGGCAAATCATCGCTGTATTCGGTCTGGAAATCTTCCAGCCAGAGGCACAGCGTATTGGCCGGTGATTTCATGTCATGAGAGGCGGCATAGGAAAATTCGCGCAATTCCTCGTTCGCCGCCACGACCTCGGCGATCTTTCCGTCCAGTTGCATGTTGCGTGTGCGCAACGTCGCTTCGGCCGTCTTGCGATCGGCGATTTCGGCCTCTTTCTCCGCAAGCGCTGCGAGCAGCGAGGCGGGCGACGGGATTTTCAGCGCCTGTGGCAGCATTTTCCAAAGTGCGATCACCGTGACGAAGGAAATGACACCGGTGATCAGCTTCATCACCCCCTGAAGGCCATATATGGGCAGGAACACCGCGGCGACGCTCATCAGGTGGATCACGCCGCTGGCAAAGATGAACACCACCAGCAGCAGCAAGGGCGTATAGAGCGCGTCGATCTTGCGGCGGCGCAGGAACACGAGCGTGATCGCGGGCACCGCGAACAGGCTGACCGCGATCAGAAGGTCGGCGAAGACGTTGATATAAAGCACAGGCAGGTTGGGTGCGATGCCATCGGCCAGCGGCGCAGACCTGCCATCAAAAACTATAAAGGTGCGAATGAAGTCCACATTTTCCTCCAGACGATATCAGACCTCGGTGTGAATGCCTTAGGCCGCAGCGGTAAAAATGGCGTAAATCCGAACAAATCCCTCGGCGATTGAGCCGCCGCAACGGGTGGCTTGCCGAAATGTGACATCGTGACTCCCGGTGCGAAGGGCGTGCAGTCTGGACAACCTCGCGCGCGCCGTTACTGTCCGGTTGAAACACGATCTTTCATGAACGAGGGGCCTTCAGTATGGACAAATTCGGAAAAAGCCAGCCGGTGAAACGCGTTGAGGATGTGCGTTTCCTGACCGGGCATGGTCGGTACGTGGATGACATTACCCCCGACGGAGCATTGCGCGCCTTTTATTTCCGTTCGCCCGTGGCCCACGCGACGATCACCGGGCTGGACGTATCGGGCGCGCGCGCCGCTCAAGGGGTGCACCTGGTGCTGACGGCGCAGGACCTCGAAGATGCGGGCATGACGATCGACATGCATTCCGTGACGGTGAAAAAACTGGACGGGTCGGACGCGGCCAAGCCGTTTCGTCCGATGCTGGCCAAGGACAAGCTGCGCTATGTCGGCGAGGCGGTGGCGCTGGTGGTCGCCGAAACGCTGGATCAGGCGCGTGACGCGGCCGAGCTGATCGAACTCGATTACGATGATCTGCCCGCCAAGATGGACATCGCCCCCGGCGGCGCACCGGTGCATGACGACGTGCCGGACAACTGCGCATTCGATTGGGGCATGGGCGACCGCGAGGCGACGGAGGCCGCGTTCAGATCAGCGGCCCGTACCGTATCGCTCGACGTGGGCGACAATCGCGTCATCGTCAATTCGATGGAGCCGAGAGGCTGTTTCGCGGAATGGGACGGCACGCGCTTGCATGTGTCGCTGGGCGGGCAGGGCGTCTGGGCGCACAAGGACCAGCTTTCGGCGGCGCTGCACCTGGAGCGCGACAAGGTGCGGGTCACCAACCCCGACGTGGGCGGCGGGTTCGGGATGAAGGGGTTTGCCTATCCCGAATATTTCAGCGTGGCACAAGCGGCCCGCGCATTGGGCCGCCCAGTGCGTTGGATGTCCGAGCGGGGCGAGGCGATGCTGACCGACAATGGCGGGCGCGACCTGACCAGCCTGGCCGAGCTGGCCTTTGACGAAAACAACAAGATCACGGCCTACCGGGTGAACACCAAGTGCAATCTTGGCGCATATAACGGCACCTTTGGCCAGATGATCCAGACGCAATTGTTCAGCCGGGTGCTGACGGGCGTGTACGACATCCAGACGACGTGGTTGCAGGTCGAAGGGTATTACACCAACACCGTTCAGGTGGACGCCTACCGCGGCGCGGGCCGTCCCGAGGCGATCTATGTGCTGGAGCGGGTGATGGACCGGGCCGCGCGTGAGCTTGGCGTCGATCCGCTGGAGTTGCGGCGGATCAACTTCATCGCGCCCGACCAGTTCCCGTACAAGGCCGCCACGGGCGAAACCTATGACGTCGGCGAATTCGCGCGGGTGCTGGACCGGGCCGCGGCAGAGGCGGACATCGCGGGCTTCGACGCGCGCCGTGCGGCCGACGCGAAACGCGGTCTGCTGCGGGGCCGTGGGCTGTGTTACTATATCGAAAGTATTTTGGGCGATCCTTCCGAGGGCGCAAAAGTAACTTTCAACGAGGACGGCAGCGTGGCGATCTATGTGGGCACACAGTCGAACGGGCAAGGGCATGAGACCGTCTATGCCCAGTTCCTGAGCGATCAGACCGGGATTCCCGCGGATATGATCCATGTGATTCAGGGCGACAGCGATCTGATCGCCAAGGGCGGCGGCACCGGGGGGTCGCGGTCTGTCACCACGCAAAGCACGGCCACGTTGGCCACCGTGGCCGCGATGACGCAGGCGTTCACCGATTTTCTGTCGGACGAAATGGGCGTGCCCGCGTCCGAGATCACGTTCGACGACGAGCGGTTCCGCGCGGACGGGTCCAACATGACACCCACCATGCTGGAGGTGGCCGAGCTGGCCCGTGAGAAGGGCCGCGACGATCTTCTGGTGCACGAGGAACGCGCCACGCTGCCCGGGCGCAGCTTTCCCAACGGATGCCATGTGTCAGAGGTCGTGATCGACCCGGAAACCGGTGTCGTGACAGTGGACCGATATGTCGTGGTCGATGATTTCGGCAATCTCATCAATCCGATGTTGGCCGAAGGTCAGGTACACGGCGGGGTGGTGCAGGGGATCGGCCAGGCAATCACCGAACACGTGGTCTACGACGAGGATGGCCAACTGCTCACGGCATCGTTCATGGACTACGCCTTGCCGCGCGCGGAGGACGTTCCCTATATCGGGTTCACGTCCGAGCCCGTGCCCTCCACCGCCAATCTGATGGGCATGAAGGGCTGTGGCGAGGCAGGCACGGTGGGAGCGCTGGCAGCCGTGGCCAACGCGGTTCAGGACGCAGTATGGGATCGCGGCGTGCGGCAGGCCGACATGCCGTTCACACCGCACAAGGTTTGGGAACTTTTGAAGGATGACGCAATCGCGGCGGAATAAGGGTTTGATCGGGTGGCTGCGCGGGAAACTGTGGCGCCGCCCGTCCACCGACTTTGGCCCCAGACGGGGGGCCGTGACGCATGTGATCATTCTCGACGGGACGATGTCGACGCTGGAACCGGGGCAAGAGACCAACGCCGGCATCGCCTATCGCCTGTGCCAGGAAATGGGCAGCGCGCTATCGATCTATTACGAGCCGGGCCTGCAATGGCGCGACTGGCGATCGGCGCGCGATGTGATCATCGGGCGCGGCATCAACCGCCAGATCCGCCGCGCTTACGGCTATCTTGCCTCGCGCTACCGGCCCGGCGACAAGATCTACATGATGGGCTATTCGCGCGGCGCCTATGCGGTGCGGTCGCTGGCCGGTGTGATCGACCGTGCGGGATTGCTGCGCGCGGAACACGCGACCGAACGCAACGTGCGCCAAGTCTATCGCCATTACGAGATGAACGCGACGACCGACAGCGCCACCGCGTTCCGCCGCCACCATTGCCACGAGACCGTCGCGATCGAGATGATCGGCGTCTGGGACACCGTGAAATCGCTTGGCCTGAACGCGCCGGTGCTCTGGCGGCTCAGCGTGCCGCATCACGCGTTTCACAATCACGCACTCGGGCCGTCGGTGCGCAATGGGTTCCAGGCGCTGGCGTTGAACGAGAACCGCGTCGCCTATGGTCCGGTGCTCTGGACAACCGATGAGGATTGGCCGGGCCGGCTGGAGCAGGTGTGGTTTCCCGGCACGCATGGGGACGTTGGGGGGCAACTGGGCGGCTACGACGTGGCGCGCCCGCTGGCGAATATTCCTCTGGTCTGGCTTTTGCGGCAGGCCGAAGGCTGTGGGCTGCCTTTGCCTTATGGCTGGGCGGCGCGTTTCCCGCAGGATGCCTTGGCGCCGTCGCTGGGCACCTTCCGGGGGTATGGCAAGACCTTCATCACCCGCCGCGCCCGCGTGGTCGGGGCCGACCCGTCCGAACGGATGCACGACAGCGTTGCCGAGCGCGCGAACGCGATGCCGCAATCGCACCCCTTTCTGCGCCTGCGCCGCCCGGTCTGACGCGTTCAGGCGATTTTCATGATGATACAGGTGGTGGAGCCGGTGGCATAAAGCTTGCCATCCTCGACACCCCGGATTTCGCCATGCGCCACACCGGTCGAACGACCGGAATGATCCACCTCGCCGATGCAGTCGATGGTCATGCCCAATGGAATGGCGCGTACGATGTTTATCTTGAATTCCAAGGTCGTATAGACCGACCCGCGCGGCACCTTGGTCATCACCGCGCAAGCCATCGCGCTATCGAGAAGCGTACCGTACCAGCCGCCGTGCACGGTGCCCATCGGGTTGGTCACGTTGAATTCCGGCGTGCCGCGAAACACGGCGCGCCCGTCCGACACGGCGTGCAGGGTGTAACCCATCGTTTGACCGATGGGCGGACCGGGGTGGTGACCCGCCAGGATACCTTGCATGAATTCCAATCCCGACATCGACAGGACATCAGCCTGGGTCAGCAGATCGGCGGGGGATTGGGCGATGGGCATGGGCGCGTCTCCGGAAATGGGTCTGTCCGCAGACGCTAGGGCGCGGGGCGCCGTCTGTTCAAGCCTTACGCAACGTTCTGGATCCGCGCGGTCTGCGGCGTCACGCCAAGAGCATGGCAGATCTCGCGCGTGAGGTCGGGGCGGTTGAGTGTGTAGAAGTGCAGGTTCTCCACGCCTTCATCCACCAGATCGGAGCACAATTCGGCACAAAGCGCCCGCGCCAGAAGATCGTGGCGATCGTCGCGGATGGCCGCGTCGAACGCCTGGTCCAGCCAGAGCGGAACGTCGGTGCCGCATTTCACCGCGAATTTGCGGGCGCTTGTCCAGTTGGTGATCGGCAGGATGCCGGGGGTGATCGGGGCGGAGATGCCCGCATCGGCACAGGCGTCCCGGAACCGCAGGAATGTTTCCGCCTCGAAGAAAAACTGGGTGATCGCCTCGTCCGCGCCGGCATCGATCTTGCGCTTGAGCCAGTCGATGTTGTCCGCCTGGGTTGCCGCCTCGGGGTGCTTGTCGGGATAGGCGCCGACACGCAGCGTGAATTGCCCGGTGCGCGCCAATGCCTCGATCAGGTCGCAGGAATTGGCAAACCCGTCGGGATGGGGTTGAAAGCTGTCGGCGCCCTTGGCTGGGTCACCGCGCAAGGCCACGATGTCGGTCACGCCAGCCTTGGCAAAGCGTTGCGCGGTGGCCAGCGTCTCGGCCCGCGAGGCGCCGACGCAGGTCAGATGCGCCGCGACCGGAAGGCCCGACGACTGGTGCAGCGTATAGGCCGCGTCATGCGTGAGGTCTCGCGTGCTGCCGCCCGCGCCGTATGTCACCGAAAAGAACCGCGGCGCCAGCGGCGCCAGCGCCTGTGCCGTCTCCCACAGCTTGAAGGAGGCGTTGATCGACTGCGGCGGAAAGACTTCGAAGGAAACAGCGGGCGTGGTCATGGGATGATCCTCTTGATTTTGTCTCTTGTGACACGAATATCAAAGTGAGACAAATTCATAACTTTCATCTTGAACATGAGGAGTGCCTCATATGCACATCGAGTTCCGGCATCTGCGCACGATACAGGCCATCCACGAGGCCGGCGGGCTGGCGCGGGCCGCCGAACAGATGCACATCACGCAATCCGCCCTGAGCCATCAGGTCAAGGGGTTGGAGGATCAGGCGGGCGTGGAGTTGTTCGTGCGCCGCTCCAAGCCGTTGAAGTTGTCGCCCGCTGGGATGCGGTTGCTGAAGCTGGCACAGCAGGTGCTTCCGCAGATAGAGGCCCTGCAAGAGGAATTCACCGGCCTGCGCGCGGGCAGCACGGGGCGGATGCACATCGCCATCGAATGTCACGCCTGTTTCGAATGGCTGTTCCCGGTTCTTGAGCAATTTCGCAAGACCTGGCCCGACGTGGATGTGGACATTCGCCCCGGCCTCGCCTTTGACGCGTTGCCCGCTCTGCTGAAGGAGGAGGTCGATCTGGTGGTGTCCTCGGACCCGGAGGACCTGCCGGGCGTGGAGTTCGTGGAACTCTTTGACTATGCGCCGGTGTTCGTCGCATCCAGCCTGCACCCGCTGGCGCAAAAGTCCTTTGTCGAGGCGAATGATTTTCGCGGCGAGACGCTGATCACCTATCCGGTCGAGCGATCGCGGCTCGATGTGTTCAGCCAGCTTTTGATCCCCGCCAAGGTCGAACCGGCGGCGATCCGGCAGGTGGAACTGACGGCGGTGATCCTGCTGCTGGTGGCCAGCAACAGGGGCGTGTCGGTCCTGCCGGACTGGGTCGTGCGCGAGGTGAAATACAGTTCCGACTATGTCACGCGGCCCTTGACGGCAAAGGGCCTGAAACGCCGCCTCTACGCGGCGGTGCGCAGCGACGATCTGGGCAAACCCTTCATGCAAAAACTGCTTGGCCTTGCGGGCGAGGAGGCGCGCAAGTTGCAGGCCGTCTGACGCCGGCGTCTCAGGTGTCGCTGAACATCGCCTTGATCCGCGCGATGTCCAGCGCGTGTTCGTGCAACGTGCCGGGATCCCATTCGCTGCGGTCAGCTTCGAAGAAATTGCCGCCGTAGATATGCAGGGCGCCGGTGAGGCGCGCAATCGGGTTGGTCACCGAATGAATAATGTCGCGGCCCAGCGGCGTCCAGTCCCCGGTGCCCAGGTTGCGCGCGCCTGCGGCTTCGACCCGGTGGTGCGGATCGTCCTTGATCCGGCGCCAGAATATGTTGTCCTCGCGGCCGTCGTAGATACCTATCGTGGCCCACATCTCGTGGTTGTGCGGCTGCACCGTCATCGACGGTTTCCACACCACGTTGAGAATGGTCAGGTCATCCGAGACATAGACCGGGGTGATGCCGGGCCCCTCCGGTGGGCCGAAGGCGCGGGCGACGGCGCCCGGATCGTGCAGGGCTTCGTCCATCAGCGCGCCGATGCGCCTTTGCTGATCGGGTTTTCCGATGGTGGCACGGCAATCGGCCACGAAGTGATCGAGGTTCCACATGACACTCCCTCCCAGGCGATGGGAAGAAGTGTATCACATTTCCGCTCATTCGGGCAGGCGCGGGCAGGCGCGTCGTCAGACCACCTTGACCATCGCCTTGCCGGTGTTGCCGCCCGTGAGCATGTCGATAAAGGCCTGCGGCGCGTTTTCCAGCCCTTCGGTGATGTCCTCTTGCACCTTGATCGTGCCGTTGCCCACAAGCGGCCCGACTTCGCTGATGAATTCGGGAAAGCGGTCCCAGTGGTTCGAGATGATGAAGCCGTTCACGCTCAGGTGACTGACCAGGATGGTCCGCCACAGTCGCGGCGCGCTCAGCCCTTCCTCGGCGGCGTCGTTGCCAAGGCCGCCGGCATTGTACCAGGCGATCATGCCGCAAAGCGGGATGCGCCCGTGCGCGTTCATCAGCGGCAGAACCGCGTCGAGCACCTTGCCGCCGACATTCTCGAAATAGATGTCGATACCATCGGGACAGGCCTCCCGCAGCGCGGCGCGCAGGTCCTTGGCGGTGGCGTGGGCGCGGTGGTCGATGCAGACGTCGAAACCGAAGTGATCGGTGGCCAGCGCGCATTTGTCCGCCCCGCCCGCGATGCCAACTGCGCGCAGGCCGCGCGCCTTGGCGATCTGGCCCACCATCGATCCGACCGGCCCGGTCGCCGCGGCGACCACCAGCGTTTCGCCCTCTTTGGGGCGGCCATGTTCGTGCAGGGCGAACCAGCCGGTGAAACCGGGCATGCCGAGCGCGCCCAGCGAGGTGGTGATCGGGGCCTGATCCGGGTCGACCTTGCGACATTGCTTGGCCGGGGCAACGCCGTGCGTGGCCCAGCCGAAGGGCCCGAACGCGATGTCGCCGGGCGTGAAGGCGGGGCTGTTCGAGGCGATGACCTCGCCCACCGATCCGCCTTCCATCAGCCCGCCGACGGGCACGGATGCGGCATAGGATTTCGCGTCGTCCATGCGGCCGCGCATATAGGGATCGAGCGACATGTAATGCACACGCACCATCACCTCGCCGTCGCCCGGGGTCGGGACCGGCGCGGTCTCGAGGCGGAAATTGTCAGGGGTGGGCGCGCCGTCGGGGCGGCTGGCCAGAACGATACGGCTCATTTCGTCGGACATGGGGTCGGGTTCCTTTCAGTCGGGTTCGCGTCACGGTGACGGGTTGCGGCGGGGCTGGCAAGGGGCCTTTGCCGCACCCCCTTGGCAAGGCGCGACGGGCCGCGTATGACCCGGCCTGATCCATCGGGAGCCCGGAACTATGATTGGCAGTGCAAATCTTAACATCATGATCAAGGCGGCGCGCAAGGCGGGCCGGTCGCTGGTCAAGGACTTCCGCGAGGTCGAGAACCTTCAGGTGTCGATGAAGGGCGCCGGAGATTTCGTCAGCCGCGCCGATATCAACGCCGAAAAGATCCTGAAAGAGGAGCTCCGCGGCGCCCGCCCGACCTATGGCTGGCTGGCCGAGGAAGGCGGCGGCGCGGAAGGCGAAGACCCCACCCGCCGCTGGATCGTGGACCCGTTGGACGGCACCACGAATTTTCTGCACGGTCTGCCGCATTGGGCGATCTCGATCGGCCTTGAGCACAAGGGCCAGATGGTGGCGGGGGTGGTCTTTGACCCCGCCAAGGACGAGATGTTCTTTGCCGAGAAGGGCGCCGGTGCGTGGATGAACGAAAGCCGTCTGCGTGTATCGGGCCGCCACAAGATGATCGAAAGCATTTTCGCCACCGGTCTGCCCTTTGGCGGGCGCGCCGATCTGCCCGACACGCTCAAGGATCTGGGCCGGCTGCTGCCCGGCTGCGCCGGTGTGCGGCGCTGGGGGTCGGCGGCGCTGGACATGGCCTATGTCGCGGCGGGGCGGTACGACGGGTTCTGGGAACGGCGTCTGAACCCTTGGGATCTGGCGGCCGGTATCATCATCGTGCGCGAAGCCGGCGGTCTGGCTGAGGCGATCGATCCGCAGGCGGACATCGTCGAAAGCGGCACGGTCGTCTGTGCCAACGAGGCGATCTACACGCCTTTCGCCAAGGTGATCCGGGGCTAGCGCCCGTGGCCGGGGGGATGCCTCCGGCGGGGATATTTATGAACAAAAGAAGAAGACGGGCGGCGCTCAGGCCAAGGGGTTGGTGCGCCCGTCGGCGGTGGGAATCGGCTCGAGGTCCTGCGGAAGGACGTTATCGATGCAGCCCAGGTTGATGCCGGTTTCGGCGGGGTCCTTGCGGCGTCGGTGATGGGTGTAGATGCCGCAGATCCGGCAGAAGTAGTGCTGCGCGGTGTGCGTACCCCAGGTGTAGAGTGTCAAGGCCCCGGCGCCCTGGATCACCCTGACCCGGTCGGTGCGCGCGGTGACGGCGGCCGCGCCCCGGCGGCGACAGAACGAGCAGTTGCAGCGTTGCGCGGACCCGAGGCCCTGCGGCAGGTAGGCCTCGAGCACGACGGTGCCGCAATGGCACGAGGCGCGGCGGGTTTCGCCCGTGTCATGCGACCGCGCCGTCATCTGCGCGGGATCTTTGGGATGCGGCTGGCCTGTAGCGGATAGCGCGTTTCGGGGTGAGGCGGATGGCCGTGCGTGCGGCGCCAGAACGCAGGGCCGCCGCGGCGCAGCCAGACGGGCACCGTCAGCACCAGCCCGGCGAGAAAACCGCCCGCATGGGCCCAGTAGGCGACGCCGCCCATGCTGGGATCCGCACCGATGCCGCCGATGAACTGCATGCCGAACCAGACCGCCAGCATGATCCAGGCGGGGATCGGGAAGATGCGGAAAAAGACGATGAAGATGAACAGGATATCGACCCTGGCGCGCGGAAACAGCAGAAGGTAGCCCCCCATCACGCCCGCGATCGCGCCCGAGGCGCCAATTGTCGGCACGCCCGACATCGGGGCGGACACATAGTGCAGGACACCGCCGATAAGGCCCGCGCCGAGATAGAACCCCAGAAACGGCAAATGGCCCATCTCGTCTTCGACGTTGTCGCCGAATATCCATAAGAACAGCATGTTGCCGGCAAGGTGCATCAGCCCGCCATGCAGGAACATCGAAGTGAGAAGCGTGTAAAAGCCATCCCCGCTGCTGATCCGCGCGGGGATCAGCGCCCAGTCGATGTAGAGACCGTTGAGCGCACGCGCATCGTGCATCAGCCCTAGCTGGCTTAGAAACAGGCCGACGTTCGCGGCAATCAGCGCGTAGGTGACAAAGGGCGTGCGGCCCGACGGATTATGGTCGCGAATTGGAAACATGCTGTTACGCTGAAGCCAATCTCGGGTGGGGTCAAGGGACCCCGCGGCACGTGGCGGCGGGGTCCCGAGGTTGCACTGTCGGATCCGGGATCGGATCGCGGTCAGGTGGCGGTGCCCAAAAGCTCGGCATTGCCGCCCGAGGCGGTGGTATCGACGCAGACGTGGCGTTCCGCGCGGACGCGGGCTGCGTCTGGCAAACCCGGGATCAGCGGAATGATCGGCCCGCTGCGCGCGGCCAGCGCCTGTTCTATGGCGCGACCGGTGTCTTCGTCGCCCCACCACATCACGCCGCCATAGCCCGGTCCCTCGATCAGGGCCGCGGGATCGATCATGCCCGTGGCCTCGACCGCGACACCGCCCAGTGCCGTGACGGCACGGGCCTGGGCCGCGGCCGTGTCGGCACCCGGACCCATGCACAACAGCGCATGACGCGGCAGGGTGCTGAGCCGGTTCGATTCGCCCGTCGGCCCCGGAAGGCTTTGCGCGCTGAGGGGCATATGCTCGCCCTGGTCCGGCAAGGGCGGCAGGGTGGTCTGCGCGCTGTCCCAGCTTTGGCTGCTGGTCTGTACATCGGGCTCGGAGAAGCGGGGCAGGTAGTTCGGGCCGCCCGCCTTGGGGCCGGTGCCTGAAAGCCCTTCGCCGCCAAAGGGTTGGCTGCCGACAATCGCGCCGATTTGGTTGCGGTTGATATAGATGTTGCCCGCCGCGATCCGTTCCGACACGTGCTGCACGCGGTCGTCGATGCGTGTCTGCAAGCCAAAGGTCAGCCCGTACCCGGTGGCATTGATGTCGTCGATGACCTTATCGAGCTTGTCGGCCTTGAACGTCGCGAGATGCAGCACCGGGCCAAAGATTTCGCGGTCCAGATCGCCGATGCCCGCGACCTTGATCACGGTGGGGGCGACGTAGGTGCCGTTCGAGGGACACGCGAGTTCCGCCAGAACGCGGCCCTCCTCGCGGGCGATGCGGACGTGATCGGCGATCGTCTTGCGCGCGGCCTCGTCGATGACCGGGCCGACATCGGTCGACAGGTTCCAGGGATCACCCATGTTGAGGCATTTCATCGCCCCGATCAGCATTTCGGTGAAATCCTTGGCGATGTCCTCCTGAACGTAGAGGCAACGCAGCGCCGAGCACCGCTGACCCGCGGATTGGAAGGCGCTTTCGATGATCGCCTGAACGGCCTGTTCGGGCAGGGCGGTGCTGTCCACGATCATGGCGTTCAGTCCGCCGGTCTCCGCAATCAGCGGGGTGCCGGGCGCGCAATGCTCGCTCATCGCCTTGCGGATGCGCTGTGCCGTCTGGGTGGAGCCGGTGAAGGCCACACCGTTGATCCGCACATCCGAGGTCAGCGCCGCACCGACGTCACCGCCGCCCGGCAGCAGTTGCAGCGCTTCCTTGGGCACGCCTGCTTCGTGCATCAGCTTGACCGCCAGATGCGCGATCAGCGGCGTCTGTTCAGCGGGTTTCGCCAGCACGGCGTTGCCAGCGGCCAGGGCCGCACTGATCTGACCGCAGAAGATGGCCAGTGGGAAGTTCCACGGCGAGATGCATGTAAAGATGCCCGCGGGCGGCGTGTCGGTGGATTGAACCGAATAATAACGCAGAAAATCAACAGCTTCACGCAATTCGGCCACACCGTCGGGCAAGCCCTTGCCGGCCTCACGCGTCAACATGGCGAAAATCTCGCCATAGTTTTCCTCGAGCAGGTCGGCGGCGCGGTTGAGCACGGCGCGGCGATCCTCCAGCGGGTCGGACCACGGGCGCGCCAGTTTCAACGCGGTATCCACGTCGGCCGGAGTGGCGTTGACGACCGTTCCGGGGCTGTCCGAGGGATTGGCGGGGTTGATGACCTTGCTCTCCTTGCCAGAGGCGTCGGCCTTGCCCGCCAGCAGCGCGCCGGCTTTCCAGGTGTGGGTTTTCCACGGGTCGCGTACCGCGTCGATGTCGTCGAGCGTCTGGCTGTGCGTCAGGTCGAAGCCGCGTGAATTGGGGCGCACGGGCATGAACAGTTCCGGCCCGCGCGGGATGTGGGTCGCGGGGATGTCGATGGTGTCGAAGGGATCGGCGGCGACCACTTCCGGCGGAACGTTTTCATCGACGATCTGGTTCACGAAGCTGGAATTGGCGCCGTTTTCCAGAAGACGGCGCACCAGATAGGCCAGCAGGTCGCGGTGTGCGCCAACGGGCGCATAGATGCGGCAGCGCGTGTTGTTCTGGTCCATCACCAGCGTGTGCAGGGTTTCCCCCATGCCGTGCAGGCGCTGGAATTCGTACTTTTCGGGATCATCGGCCAGATGCAGGATCGCGGCGACCGTATGCGCGTTGTGGGTCGCGAACTGCGGATAGATCCGGTCGGTCATGCGCAGCAGGCGCTGCGCGCAACAGATGTAGGACACGTCCGTCACGGCCTTTTGCGTGAACAGCGGGAAGCCGTCGATGCCCTCGACCTGCGCGCGCTTGATCTCGGTGTCCCAATAGGCGCCTTTCACCAGGCGCACCATGATCTTGCGGTCGTGGCGCTCGGCCATCTCGTAAAGCTTGTCGAGCACCGTCGCGGCCCGCAGGCCGTAGGCTTGCACCACGACGCCGAAGCCGTCCCAGCCGGCCAGCGCCGGTTCGCCCATGACGCGGTCGATCACCTCCATCGAAATCCCAAGGCGGTCGGCTTCCTCGGCATCGATGTTCAGGCCCATGTTCGCCGATTTCGCCAGCAGCGCCAGGGCCCGCACGCGCGGCACCAGGTCGCGCAGTACGGCGTCTTCCTGTGCGATCTCGTAGCGGGGATGCAGGGCCGACAGCTTGACCGAGATGCCGGGGTTCATACGGATGTCATCGGAGGTGCAGGCGTTGGCGATCGCGGAGATCGCGCGGCTGTAGCTCAGGTGATAGCGCTTGGCGTCCGCTTCGGTGCGGGCGGCTTCGCCCAGCATGTCGTAGGAATAGGTATACCCCTGCTTTTCACGCTTTTGTGCGCGGTCCATCGCGCTGTTGATGGTCTCGCCCAGAACGAACTGGCGGCCCATCTCCTTCATTGCGCGGCTGACAGCGGTGCGGATGACAGGCTCGCCCAGGCGCTTGATCGCAGCGCGCAGATGGCGCACCGGACCCGGCTGGTGATCGTCGAGAACCCGGCCCGTCAGCATCAGCGCCCATGTTGACGCGTTCACCAGGCTCGATGTCGAGTGGCCCATGTGGCGGCCCCAGTCCGAAGGGGCGATCTTGTCCTCGATCAGCGCGTCGATGGTTTCCGCGTCCGGCACCCGCAGCAGCGCCTCGGCCAGGCACATCAAGGCCACGCCTTCGTCGGTCGAAAGACCGTATTCCGCAAGGAAGACTTCCATCATGCCCGGCGAGGAACTGCCGCGGATGTCGCGGACAAGCTGGGTCGCATTGGTCGAGATCTGCGCCCGGTCGATCGAGCTGATATCGGCGTCCGCGATCAAAGATGCCAGAACGTCCCGCGGGTCGTCATAGGTGTGGGCATCGATCTGATGGCGGATGGATTGTGTCGTATCTCGTGGCATAGGGCCCTCCGAATTCAATTTGTCCTAGTCTAACGCCTATGCGCCGGGCATGATACCTGAAGATAGCCGGTTAGACGGGCGAAATGACGCATAATTCAGAGAAAAACACGCAAAACGACCAATTGGACCTCGACCGATTCGACCGCTCGATCCTGACTGTTCTGGCTGAGGACGGGCGCATCAGCATCACCGATCTGGCCAAACGGATCGGTTTGTCCAAATCGCCCACACAAGCGCGTCTGCGCCGGCTGGAAGACAGCGGCGTGATCATCGGCTACCGGGCGCTTCTGGATCCGATCCTGCTGGGCCTCGATCATGTCGCATTCGTCGAGGTGCGGCTCAGCGACACGCGAGAGGCGGCATTACGGGCCTTCAACGCCGCCGTGATCAAGATCCCCGAAATCGAACAGGCGCACATGATTGCAGGAAATTTCGATTACCTGCTCAAGGTGCGCACGCGCGACATGGCGATCTATCGGCGGTTCCTGGGGGAAACGATCTCGGCTCTGCCCAATGTCGCGGGAACATCGACCTATGTCGCGATGGAAGCGGTGAAGGAAACGATGCTGGCAGATAACGCTTGACCAAAGGAATGGCCGCGCCATCATCGACCACATGAAACGTATTCTCCTTTCACTTGCCGTTTCGCTTGTCGCCGCCGGGTCTTTCGGGTCCGTGGCACATGCCGACGGGTGCCCACCGCCCGCGGATCATGCCAGTGAGCTGACTGACCTGTTCGATCTTGCCCGCCGCGCGCCGAATGACCGGGCTGGCCGCGAGGTCTCTGATCGCATGTGGCGCGTCTGGCTGCGCGCCCCTGACGAGGCCGCGCAGGAGGTGCTGGACCGGGGGATGCGCCGGCGCGATAGCTATGATTTCGTCGGCGCGTACGAGGATTTCGACCGGCTGGCCGAGTACTGCCCCGATTATGCCGAGGGCTTCAACCAGCGCGCCTATATCCACTACCTGCGCGAGGATTACGACAAGGCGCTTGTGGATCTGGATATCGCCCTTGGGTTGTCTCCCACCCATGTCGCGGCCCAATCGGGCCGGGCGCTGACGTTGATGCAACTGGGCCGCATTCCCGAGGCGCGAACCCAATTGCTCGAAGCGCTTGCCAACAATCCGTGGCTGTCCGAACGGTTCCTGCTGGCCGATGGCGGTCCGCTTGCGCCGGTCGGCGAGGAGCTCTGAGCCGGCTATCGGCCGCCGTGCCCGTCCGATGCGGTCCTGCGCGCCTTCGCGGAGCCGCATCGCTGGCCGGGAAGAAAACGCTCGAAGCCCTTGTCACGCTGTCGGTATCTGCATACGACACAAGGCATCGTGACAAGGCGATGGTGTCCAGGCCGGGCTGAAACCCGGAACCCTGGGGCCAGAAGCCGGCGCCGGATGCGGGCGTGATGGAATGGTAGACATACCAGACTTAAAATCTGTTGGGGCGTAGCCCCGTGTGGGTTCGAGTCCCACCGCCCGCACCATTTCCCATTGACCTGCCGACGTTGGCTGCTCAAGGCCGTTTTGATCTCGGCTTCGTCCCTTCGTCCTCACCGCATCAATTTGATCTGAATAAGAGAATTCTTACCCGGTCAGGGGTGGCGCTGTGGCGCGTTCGTGGTGGGCCGATTGCTTTTGCCGCCGCCAGGACCGACAGGCCAGTCACCGCGACAGGGCATGAGAGGTCATTAAGGCGACCGTAAGACATCGTGCTGTAGAGGTGTACCAGATGAGGGGACGGGTGCGATGCGTCCCCGATGCGAACATATGCGCAAGGGGAACCGGCATGACGCTGACTGCAAAGCTCAAGACACGGGCAAATCCGTTCAACAGTCTTTTTTTCAAGTGCACGTTTGTCGTGGCGGCCTGTGTCCTGGTTGTCGTGGCCACGATCGAGGCGCTTGAAACCAACGCCAAGAGCCAGATGACACATGATGCACTGGGCAAGCGCGCCAGCGAAGTGTCGGAATTGCTTGCCATGCAACTGGGCGGTGCGATCAAGTTCTCGAACGTGGCCGCGCTGACCGAAGTCGTGGACGGCGTGATCGACGCCGCGGCCCCCGATGCGGCGGGCGCGCTTGTGTTCAACAGCGCGGGCGAGGTTCTCTACTCCACCGCACAGGACGCATTCGATACGGCTGCCTCCGAAGATCTGGCGCGCCAAGCGCTTGCCAGTGGCGCAGGCGCCGTATCCTCCGATGGTCTGACCGTTGCGATGCCCGCCTTTTTCGGCGCCGACAAGGCCCTTGCCGGTGTCGTGGTCAGCAGCTGGAGCCCGGATTTCCAGATGGCGCAACTCAGGGCGAACCGGATGAACACGCTTCTCATGGGGTTCGGTGTCATGATGGCGGCCCTGGTGATCGCTGCGACCTTCTTGCGGCGCTACATGTCCAACCCGTTGTTGCGGCTTGAAGCGGTCATGAGCGAAGTGTCGCAGGAAAACTATGGCGTCGAAGTGCCTTATGTCGGTCGCAAGGATGAGATCGGCCGTATCGCCAAGCGGTTGTCGATGTTTCGCGACGCGTTGTCGACCGCCAAGGATGCCGCGCGCGAGAGTGCGTTCAAAAGCGCCGCTTTCGGCGGATCAACGGCGCCGATGATGATGGTCGATGAAAGATTCTCCGTCATTTTCGTCAACCCGGCTTGCGAGGAATTGCTGGACAGTCTGATGCCGGACTTGTCGCAGCAGTGGCAGGGGGTGTCGCCGCAGCGTCTGGTCGGTGCGAGCCTGGATGCGATCGGCGGTCTGAACGCGGCGCTTGCGCGCGTGAAATCGGAGGGCGAGGCGGCGCTGCCGCTGACTGTCAACCTGCCGGTGGGCGACGCGCGGCTTCGGATCAAGATGAACGCGGCGCTGGACGAGACCGGGCAGATGATGGGCGCCGTCATCGAATGGAGCGACCGCACCGAGGCGCAGCGCAATGCGGCGTTGCTGGATACCATCGACGCCAATCAACTGCGCGTCGAATTCGATACAAATGGTCAGCTGTGTGATGCCAATGACAATGTGATCAAATTGATTGGCGCGTCGCGGCAATTGCTCCTGACGCGCGCTTTTGGCGCTGTCATCTCGGCCGATCGCAGCGGCCAGAAGACGGCGCACTCACTGCAGGCCGCAGTGCTGTCTGGAACGCCGTTGCATGGCCGGTTCGAAATGTTGCGCGACGAGGGGCCTGGGCCGCTGACGGTGGAAGGCAGCTTCACCTCGGTGGTGACGGCAGAGGGGCGTGCGGAACGGTGTATTTTCCTCGGCACCGACGTCACGGCCAATGAAGAGGCGATCCGCAAGGCCGAAAAGGATCAGGCGCGCGTCGCGGATGAACAAAAGCAGGTTGTATCGGCCCTGGGCGTGGCCCTGACCAACCTGTCTGAAGGAGATCTGACCACCGATATCATGGCGCAGTTCCCGCCGGAGTACGAAAAGCTGCGACAGGATTTCAACGCCGCCGTGATGTCGCTGCGCGATGCGGTGGGGACCGTGATGCAAAACGCCGATTCGATCCGCAACGAGACGAGCGAGATCACCAGTGCGGCAGACGATCTGTCGCGCCGCACCGAAAAGCAGGCCGCGACGCTGGAGGAGACCGCGGCGGCGCTGGACGAGTTGACGACGTCGGTCCGGTCTGCCGCCGAGGGGGCCGACGACGCGAGCAAGATGTCCGCGGAGGCGCAACAGAACGCGGAACAGGGCGGCGACGTGGCGCGCCGCGCCATCGAGGCGATGGACGGTATCAAAAGCTCGTCGCAGGAAATCTCAAAGATCACTTCGGTCATCGACGATATCGCGTTTCAAACCAACTTGCTGGCGCTCAACGCGGGGGTGGAGGCGGCCCGCGCAGGCGAAGCCGGACGCGGATTTGCGGTCGTGGCTACGGAAGTGCGTGCGCTGGCGCAACGTTCCTCCGACGCCGCGCGTGAGATCAACGCGCTGATCTCGAGCTCGGGCGATCAGGTCCAGCAGGGTGTCGACCTTGTCGATCGCACCGGTGCCGCGCTGGCGTCCATCGTGACCTCGGTGTCGGAAATTTCGAAGCGGGTTTCGGGGATCGCGACATCGGCGCGCGAACAATCCGGCGGCCTGAACGAGATCAATACGGCGGTGAACGAACTGGATCACGTGACCCAGCAAAACGCCGCGATGTTCGAGGAAACGACCGCCGCGAGCCACGCATTGACCGCCGAGGCGGATGCGCTTGCCGCGGCTGTGGCGCGGTTCAGACTTGATCCCTCCGACGGCACGCACGGACGCGGCACGGTCACACCGATACGGTCGGCTGCCCCCGCGCCCAGGCGCACTGCCGCCGCCGTGCCGGTTGCGCATGGCAACGCGGCACGCAAAGAAGAGCCCGCGTCCGACATCGACGCCGGATGGGAGGAGTTCTAGGCGGTGCCGCCACGGTCGCAAGGGCCCGGAGACACAGTGCCCGCGCTCATGGGGCGCGCGGCCTCGGCGCTGCCTGCGGGCGTCGCGGATCAGTCGCGATGGCCGGAAAACCGTTCGGCCCAGGCTTCGCGGTTTTCATCCGTGATCTTGGCAAAGAGAACCTCGGGGACCTCGAAACCATGGCCGGGCGGCAGCGCCGCGAGCGCTGCGGGCACATCATCGGGCCAGCTTGCGTCTTCCGATTTCATCCCCGCCAGCATTGCCGCGGCGGCATCCGGCACGAATGGCGCGGAGAGAACCGCGTAAAATCGCACGAGGTTCAGGGCAAGCCGGGTCTGCGCGGCGGCGGCCTGCGGATCGGTCTTGAACGTGGACCACGGTGCGACCGTCTGCAGGTATTCGTTGCCGGCCGCCCAGATCGCGCGCAGTTCCTGCGCCGACTTGCGGACCTCCATCGCCTCCATCATCTCGGCATAGCGGGCGGTGCGGGTTGTCAGATCGGCGATGAGCGCCTCTTCCTCGGGGCCGAACGTTCCGCCGTCGGGCACGGTTTCGCCAAACTTGGACCGGCAGAATTTCGTGATCCGGCTGACGAAATTGCCCAGCACATCCGCGAGGTCCTTGTTCACCGACGCCTGGAAATTCTCCCAGGTGAATTCGGCGTCCGAACTTTCGGGGGCGTGGCTTAGCAGCCACCAGCGCCAATAATCCGGCGGCAGGATGTCGAGCGCCTGATCCATGAAGATACCGCGCCCCTGTGAGGTCGAGAACTGGCCGCCGTCGTAGTTGAGGTAGTTGAACGACTTCAAGTGATCGACCAGCTTCCACGGCTCGCCCGAGCCGATGATCGTGGCCGGAAAGCTGAGCGTGTGAAAGGGCACGTTGTCCTTGCCCATGAATTGCGTGTAACGCACGTCATCCGCGCCCTTGTCGGTGCGCCACCAACGTTGCCAGTCGGCCTCCGGCAGGCCCCCGGCCTCTGCCCATTCGGCGGCGCAGGCGATGTATTCGATGGGCGCGTCGAACCAGACATAGAACACCTTGCCCTCCATGCCGGGCCACTCCTCGGTGCCTTTCCGGACCGGAATGCCCCAATCCAGATCGCGGGTGATGCCGCGGTCGCGCAGGCCTTCGCCGTCATGCAGCCATTTCTTGGCGATGGACGTGGTCAGCACCGGCCAGTCGGTCTTGCTGTCGATCCAGGCGTCCAGTTCGTCCTTCAGCTTGGATTGGCGCAGATACAGGTGCTTGGTTTCGCGCACTTCAAGGTCGGTGGAGCCGGAAATCGCGCTGCGCGGGTCGATCAGGTCGGTTGGATCAAGCTGCTTGGTGCAGTTTTCGCACTGGTCGCCGCGCGCGCGATCATAGCCGCAGTTGGGGCAGGTGCCCTCGATATAGCGATCGGGAAGAAACCGGCCGTCGGCCTTGGAATAGACCTGGCTTTCGGTGACTTCCGCGATCAGCCCGTTTTCCGCCAGCTTGCCCGCGAAATGCTGGGTCAGCGCGTGGTTCTGGGGGCTGGACGACCGCCCGAAATGGTCAAAGGAGAGCCTGAAGCCGCGCGCGATCTCGGCCTGTACGGCATGCATCTCGGCGCAGTATTGCGCGACCGGCTTGCCGGCCCTGGCCGCCGCCAGTTCCGCCGGCGTGCCATGTTCGTCGGTGGCGCACAAAAACAGCACCTCGTTGCCGCGCGCGCGCTGATAGCGGGCATACAGATCGGCGGGCAGCTGGCTGCCTATAAGGTTGCCGAGGTGTTTGATCCCGTTGATGTAGGGAATGGCGGAGGTGATCAAATGACGGGTCATGCTGTGGCCTTTGGTCTGCGGGTCTCGCTGCTTTAGCAGGGGCGCGGGCCGGGGGCCAGCCGTTCAGTCGTCGCTGCGGTTGCGGATGCGTTGCGTGAGCCGCCCGATCAGGAAGCTGGTGCGCGGGGCGTAGATATAGCGGGTCCGTTCGCGCGGGGTGGGGCGCGCGCGCATGCGTGTCAGGCCAAAGACCACCAGCACCGCATGCCCCGCACCAATCATCGTGAACAGCGCGCCGGGCCCGAAATTTTCGATCAGCACCGAGGCGATGAAAGGGGCCGCGATGGCGCCCACGGCGAAAAAGAACATCAGTGCCGCCGACAACTCGACCCGTTCGTCCGCGCTGGCGAAATCATGGGCGTGCGCGGCGGCGACCGAGTAGATCGGAAAGGTCGTCAGGCCGAACAGCCCGGCCGACAGCATGATGCCCTCCGTGCCAAGGCCCGAGGCGGAAATCGTGACGCCGCTGGATGCGATAGCCGCCACCGAGAGCCAGATCAGAACCCAGCGCCGGTCGAACTTGTCCGCCAGCCACCCCACCGGGTATTGCGCCAGCGCGCCGCCCAGCACGAAGGCCGACAGGAACCAGGCGATCTGGTCCGTGCTCAGGCCGACCTCCTGCCCATAGACCGGACCGACCATGCGAAATGACGCGCTCGACAGGGCGGCGACGACCACGCCGGCGGCGGCAAGAGGCGAGCGATCGACGGCAAGACGGGGCCGCAGGCGTGGCGATGCGGGGGTTTCGGGTTGCTGGACCGTGGTCAGCGTCAGCGGCAAAAGCGCCGCGCAGCATATGATGGCCAGCAGATTGTAAGAGACGTAGGACGCCGGGGCGAGCACGCTGATGATCATCTGCGCCGCCAGCGATCCGCTCATGTCTACCACCCGGTAGACGCCCATCGTGCGACCGCGCGTCTTGTTCGTGACCTTGGCTTGCAGCCAGGCCTCGATCACCGTGTAGCACCCCGCCACGCACAGGCCCGAGCCCACGCGCATCAGCGCCCAGGCGTAGGGGTCGACCACCAGCATGTGCGACATAAGCCCGATCGATCCGGCGGCGGTGAAGGTGGCGAATGCGCGGCTGTGGCCGACGCTGCCCATCAGGCGCGGCGCCCACCAGCAACCGATGAAAAAACCCAGGAAATGCGCCGAACCCAACATCCCGATCTCTTGCCGCGAGAAATCGAGGACAAGGCCTGACAAGGCATCCAGTGGCCCCACGCCGCCCGAGGACAGCTGCAACAGGATCGCAGACAAGAACAAGGCGGCAAAGGAAATGAGCAGGCGCATATCCCGGCCACTCTGTCCGGAATTGGTGTGCGGACCAAGCGGTTAATCGACAAATCGCGTCGCTTTTCAGCCTTCTGATTCAGCCCCGCGCGCGGATCTGGGCGCGAATGTCCAGATCGACGCGGTCGGCCACCAGATCGGCAAAGCCGCTGGCCCCATAGGCGCTGCGGCTGAGCGCGCCGGTGAGGTGGATGTTGAGTATTGACAGATCGTCCGGCGCGGTGCCTGCCGGGCGCGTCAGCGTCGCGTTCAGGCGCAGGGGCCGGGTGACGCCGCGCAGGGTCAGTCGGCCGGTGATGGTCGCTCCGCCGGAAATACGCCCCTTGCGGCCCAGTTGGATGCTGGTCGAGACGAAGCGCACGATCGGGTATCTGGCCGCATCCAGCACGTCGCGGCTCTTGAGCGCCTGCGTGGCAAAGACCAGGCCGGTTCTCGCGCGGCTGATGTCGGCCCGCACATCGGCGGTGGAGGCGGCAAGGTTGGCGGGGTCGACGCGCAGATCGGCGCTGGCGACCGGCGCGGTTCCGACTTGCGGACTGCCGTTGAGCGTGAAGACAAACGATATCTGCGAGGCTTGCGGCGAGAGAACGTAATCGCGCGGCGCGGCCTGCACGGGGCTGGCCGCTGCCAGTGCGCAGAGCAGGAACGCACGACGAGGCATGAGGGCGCGCATGGGCGGATCTTTCCGGGTGTTCCTGCCAATATAGCGCGAAAACGGCGCGGCAACAGGTGTCACGCCTGCGCGATGTGCAATTGCCCTTGCGCGCCGCCCTGCGCCAGCGTCCAGCTTTTGCGCGGGGCGGTGCGGGCGCGCAGCCGCTCCAGCCGCCAGCCGGGCGCCTTGCCCTGATGCGCCCCGGCCAGGTGCCAACGTGTCTCGACCCCCTGCGCGCCGCCCGTGCCGGGGGTCAGCAACAGACCCAGTGGCGCGTGCTGGCCTTCCTGCGTGCCGGTTTCGGCGGCCAGGTGCATGCGCCGCACCGGCGTCAGGCCGGGCAGGCCCGGCAGGTCGGCCACCGCCAGTGCCACGGCGCCCGCGCGCAGCACCTCCTCCATGCTCCACAACAGGTCCTCGGGGCGTTTGGGGTGCACGAAGATCAGGCGTGCAGGATCGATGAGCCGCATCACCCCGTCGGCATGCAGCCGGTCGGGGCCCCACTCCGGCGCGATCCAGATCACCGGCCCCGTGGTCCGCGCCGCGAGCCACAGCGCAAGCGTGCGGCGCGCGGGCCCGCAGGCTTCGTGGACGCGCGACAGGACCAGCGACAGCTCTGCCTCATCCGGCAGGAGCGAGACGGCAGGGCCTTGCCGCGCGGGCCTGCGGGTGAGGAGGGAGGCAGGGATCGTCATGTGAAAATTCTACGATGTTCCGCAAATGTTCTCAAGTCTGGAATCGTGGTCTGCTCGGGAAACCCGCTTGCCACAGGCGGTGGGCGCACTAGGGTGGCGCGCGAATTGCCAAAGGAAAACACCATGAAGATGAACCCGCTGGGCCGTACCGGTATCGAGGTGTCCGAACTGTGTCTGGGGTCGATGACCTGGGGCACGCAGAACACCGCCGAGGAGGGCCACGACCAGATCGACCGCGCGCTGATGGCGGGCATCAATTTTATCGATACCGCAGAAATGTACCCGGTGAACCCGGTCAGCGCAGAAACCATCGGTCGGACAGAGCGGATCATCGGCCTGTGGTTCGAACGGGACGGCCGGCGCGGCGATGTCGTGCTGGCGACCAAACATTCGGGTGAAGGGCTGGCGGCGGTCCGCGACGGTGCGCCGATCACGTCACAGACGATCCCGGAGGCGATCGAAGGGTCGCTGCGGCGGCTCAAGACAGATTACATCGATCTGTATCAGTTTCACTGGCCCAATCGCGGCAGCTACATGTTTCGCAAGAACTGGACATTCGATCCCTCCGGCCAGAACCGGGCCGACACGATTGCCCACATGGAGGACGCGCTGGGCGCGCTGCAGCGCGAGGTGGAGCGGGGCACGATCCGGGCCTTCGGTCTGTCCAACGAAAGCGCCTGGGGCACGACCCAGTGGGTCGAGGCCGCCGCGCGGGCGGGCGGGCCGCGCGTCGCGTCGATCCAGAACGAGTATTCGCTGATGTGCCGGATGGCCGATACCGATCTCGCCGAAACCTGCGTGAACGAGGATGTCGGGCTTTTGTCGTTTTCGCCGCTGGCGGCGGGCCTGCTGACGGGCAAGTACCAGGGTGGCGCGATCCCGGATGGCTCGCGCATGTCGCTCAACGGCGATCTGGGCGGGCGCAAGACCGACCGCGCCTTTGCGGCGGTCGATGCCTATCTCGACATCGCGCGGCGGCATGGGCTCGACCCGTCGCAGATGGCGCTGGCGTGGTGCCTGACGCGGCTCTTCATGACCTCGGTGATCTTCGGATCGACCACGATGGACCAACTTGAGGTGGCTCTGGGGGCGGTCGATGTGACCCTCTCGGAAGAGGTCATGGCCGAGATCGACACCGCGCACCGTGCGCATCCCATGCCTTACTGACCGCGGCGCGCCTGCCGGGCGGATCCGCCAAAGGCGTGACGGTAGGCGCGGGCGAAACTGGATTGCGATGCAAAGCCCGTGGCCAGTGCGACCTCTTGCAGGGGCCTGTCGGTCTGCGTGACCAGCCGCTGCGCCTCGGCCAGGCGGAGCGACAGGTAATGCCCCTGCGGCGTCGTGCCAAGCCGCGCGCGGAACAGCAGTTGCAGCGCCCGCGGGCTTTGACCGAGGTCGCGGGCGATCGCGGCAATCGGTTTCGGATCGTCCAGCGCGCGTTCCATGATCGCCTGCGCGCGCGCCGTCAGGGGCGAATGGCGCGGGCCGGCGCCCCGGCGGGTTTGCGGCCGGGTGGCGGCGGCGGTGGCATCGTAGATGAAACTGCCCGCAATCTTTGCCGCGAGCGCCGCCCCGTGCCGCGCGCCGATGAGGTGCAGCATCATTTCGATCGCGGGCGCGGCGCCACCGCTGGTGATCCGGTCGCCCGAGACGTGATAGCGCGCATTGACCAGGTCAACCTGGGGAAAACATTGCGCAAAGCGATCCAGATCCTCCCAATGGGTGGTGGCGCCGTGCCCGTCCAGCAACCCGGCGCGCGCCATCACCCACGGGCCGCCGTCGATGCCGGCCACCGTGGTCCGTGATCCGGCCAGCCGCCGCAGGCTGGCGTTGAGCGCAGGCGTCGATTGCCGGTCCAGATCGAAACCCGCCACGATCAGCAGAAGGTCGCACCGCTCTACCCGGTTGAGGGGGGCGGCAGGCACTTCGAGCCCGCTGGTCAAACGCACGGGCCGGTCGTCGGGCGTGGCAAAGCGCCAGTCGAAAAGCATCCGCCCCGCCTGCCGGTTGGCCGCACGCATCGGGTCCACGGCGGCGGCGAAACTCAGCGTGTTACAGGCATCGAGAACCAGAACGGTGGTGCGCGTGATTTCTACGGATTTCATAAAGTCATTTTCGTATTGCATAAAGTGACGCCTGTCCATCTGCGGCAGACTGCGGCCAATTCATCCGATCGGAGGGCCACAGATGCCATTGACCATGAACCGCGACGTTTTCATCACCTGTGCCGTGACCGGATCGGGCGGTACGCAGGACCGCAGCCACCATGTCCCGCGCAGCCCCGAACAGATCGCGATGTCCGCGATTGCCGCGGCCAAGGCAGGGGCGGCGGTGGTGCACTGCCATGTTCGCGACCCAGAGACCGGCGCGCCGAGCCGAAATCTCGCCTATTACCGCGAGGTGACGGAACGGATCCGCGAGGCGGAGGTCGATGTGGTGCTGAACCTCACGGCCGGCATGGGCGGCGACATGATCTTTGGCCCGACGGAGCGCCCGCTGCCGCTGCAGGACGCGGGGACCGACATGATCGGCGCGGCGGAGCGGGTGCAGCACGTGGCCGAATGCCTGCCCGAGATCTGTACGCTCGATTGCGGCACGATGAATTTTGCCGAGGCCGATTACGTGATGACCAACACGCCCGGCA
The DNA here is from genome assembly GCF_005887615.1 of Sulfitobacter sabulilitoris. GTDB lineage: Bacteria > Pseudomonadota > Alphaproteobacteria > Rhodobacterales > Rhodobacteraceae > Sulfitobacter_E > Sulfitobacter_E sabulilitoris. The sequence goes on along the minus strand of NZ_VANS01000001.1, from coordinate 1,288,994 downwards.
TGTTGCAGGCGATGGGCCGCATGATGACCCAGCTTGGCGTCAAGCCCGAGATAGAGGCCTTTGACACCGGTCATTTATGGTATGCGAAACAATTGGTTAAGGATGGCGTGCTCGAGGCTCCCGCGCTGGTGCAACTGTGCATGGGGGTGCCGTGGGGCGCGCCGGACGATCTGAATACCTTCATGGCGATGGTCAACAACGTGCCCGACGACTGGACCTTTTCCGCCTTCGGACTGGGCCGCAACCAGATGGCCTATGTCGCGGCGTCGGTCCTGGCGGGGGGGCACGTGCGCGTCGGTCTGGAAGACAACCTGTGGCTCGACAAGGGGGTGCTGGCCGAAAACTGGCAGTTGGTCGAACGCGCGGGCAGCATCATCGAGAACATGGGCGCGCGGGTCATCGGCCCGGCCGAGGTGCGCGAGAAGCTGGGGCTGGTCAAACGGGCGCCGAAGGCGTGAGGCCCGGCGACAGGACTGCGCCGGTGTCACGGCGGCTTCGCATCGGCGCCGTGATCGGGGCATCTATGGCACTGGCGGGCTGCGCGGCGACGCCGCCTGAACCGGCGGGTCCGATCCCGTTCCGCAATCCGACCTCGGCCATCGGCAGCACGTCGCGGTTCGACCCTGTCCGCTTTGCCGGAGACTGGGAGGTGATCGCACAGTTCGGCGCGCCCGAAGAGACGATCCGCCGCTATGCCTATGACCCGGCGACCGGCGTTATGACGGAGACCGGCAACGGCCCGAGGCGGATGTACCGGGTGGCGGCCAGCGGCGTGATGGACCAGATCGATCCGCCGGAACCCGCCAAACTGGTGGTCATGTGGCTGGACGAGGGTCAGCGCACCGCCGCCATCGGCACCGCATCGGGCAGCCGGGGCGCGGTGCTGGACCGGAGCGGTTTTCCCCGCGAAGACCGCCTCGCAGCGGCGACCGAGATATTGGATTTCTACGGCTGGGACACCCGGCGACTGAACAGGAGACCGCAATGACCAGAACGGCAGCAGTGATCGGCGGCGGCGTGATCGGGGGCGGTTGGGCCGCGCGCTTTGCCCTGAACGGATGGAATGTTCGGGTGTTCGATCCTGACCCCGAGGCCAAGCGCAAGATCGGCGAGGTCATGGCCAACGCGCGCCGGTCCCTGCCGGGGCTTTTGGACGTCGCGTTGCCCGATGAGGGCACGATCAGCTTTCACCCCGAAATCGCGCAGGCCGTAGCCGGCGCGGAGTGGATCCAGGAAAGCGTACCGGAGCGGCTGGATATCAAGCACGCCACCTTTGCCGAGGTTCAGGCCGCCTGCGATCCGGGTGCGGTGATCGGGTCCTCGACCTCTGGCTTCAAGCCCAGCGAATTGCAGCAGGGCGCAGCGGCGCCCGGCCAGATCATGGTCGCGCATCCGTTCAACCCGGTGTATCTGCTGCCACTGGTCGAACTGGTCAGCACGCCCGCGAACGACGCGGACCGGATCAAGGCCGCCCAGGCGGCGCTGACCTCGCTCGGGATGTATCCGCTGCACCTGAAAAAAGAGATCGACGCGCATGTGGCGGATCGGTTTCTCGAGGCGGTGTGGCGCGAGGCGCTGTGGCTGGTCAAGGACGGCATCGCCACCACCGAGGAGATCGACAACGCGATCCGCTACGGCTTTGGCATCCGCTGGGCGCAGATGGGGCTGTTCGAGACCTACCGCGTGGCGGGCGGCGAGGCGGGCATGAAGCATTTCATGGCGCAGTTCGGCCCCGCGCTGCAATGGCCGTGGACCAAGCTGATGGATGTGCCGGAGTTCAACGACGATCTGGTGGACCTGATCGCGGGGCAGTCTGACGCGCAGTCGGGTCACCTGAGCATTCGCGAACTCGAGCGGGCGCGCGACGGCAACCTGGTCACGATGATGCGGGGCCTCAAGGCGCAGGATTGGGGCGCGGGCGCGCTGCTGAATGCGCACGAGCGCCAGATCCGCGCCGGGTCGGTGCACGGCGCTGTCGCGGCGGATTTCCCGGCGGATGCGCCAGTGCCGACCGCGCATCGCACCGTGCCGCTGGATTGGACCGACTACAACGGCCACATGACGGAATCGCGGTATTTGCAGGCCTTTGCGGATGCAACCGACCGTTTCATGCAGATCATCGGCTGCGATGCCGACTACATCGCCTCGGGTGGCAGCTATTTCACCGCCGAGACCCATATCCGGCATCTCGACGAGGTGCACGCCGGCACGGTGATCGACATCGCGACGCAGGTGATCGAAGGGGCGGGCAAGAAGATGCATCTGTTCCACGAGATGCGTGCGGGCGACCGGCTTTTGGCGACGGGAGAGCATTTCCTTTTGCATGTCAGTCTTGAAACCCGCAAGCCCTGCGCGCCGAGTGACGGGATCGAGGCGGCGCTGACGCGCTTTGCCCAAGGCCACGCGGCGCTGCCCCGGCCCGAGGGGTTGGGGCGCGCCATCGGTGCGCCGCGATGAGCCGGGTTCTGATCACCGCCGGGGCCTCGGGCATCGGGCGGGCGATGGGCGGGGCGTTCGATGCGGCGGGTTTCGAGGTCTGGGTGACGGATGTGGACGACGCGGCGCTGGCGGACTGCCCGGCGGGTTGGACATGCCACGCCGCCAGCGCCACCGACGAGGATGCGACGGCCCGGGTGATCGCGGCGATGGGCGGGATCGACGTGCTGTGTGCCAACGCGGGCGTCGCGGGGCCGACCGCGCGGGTGGAGGACGTGGCGCTGGACGACTGGCGCGCCTGCGTGTCCGTGAACCTCGAAGGAGCATTCCTGGCGGCCAAGCACGCCACCCCCCTCATGAAGGCGGCGGGGCGCGGGGCGATGATCCTCACGTCATCGACCGCCGGGATCCATGGCTATCCCAATCGCGCGCCCTATGCGGCGGCGAAGTGGGCGGTGATCGGGTTGATGAAAACGCTGGCGATGGAACTGGGGCCCTTCGGGATCCGCGCCAACGCGATCTGTCCCGGCGCGGTCGAGGGGCCGCGCATGGAAGGCGTGCTGGCGCGCGAAGCGGCGGCCAAGAGCATGACGCGCGATCAGGTCTATCGGGGGTATGCCGCGGGTACGTCCATGCGCAGCTTTGTCGAGGCGCGCGACGTGGCGGACATGGCGGTGTTTCTGGGCTCTGACGCCGCGCGGCGTGTGTCGGGGCAGGTGATCGCGGTGGATGGGCACACGGAAAATCCCGATCCAAGGCCATGAGCGGTCAGGCCGTCAGGTGGCGTAATTCTTCCAGGTGATCGGGAAATTGCCGGGCGGTGATCTGCGCCTCGCGGATCAGTAGATCGAAGTCGTCGGTAAAGGTCTCGATCCGGTCACGGTCGCGAAAGGCCATGTAATGCCCGCCGGTAAAGAACACCGCCAGCAGCGGACCAAAGATCGTGACCGGCGCGGAATACAGCCGACGCGCATCGAAGAGATAGATCCGCAGGCGGGGATAAAGCTGCCGGGTGAGGCCGATCAGGTGGTCGATCTGCGCGCGCCGCACCGCGCCGGACAGGCCCGCGTAGTAGCTGGTCCCGGCGGCGAAACTCTGCACTTCGTAGAGCGGCATGGCGATTTCATAGTCCGACTGCGCGCGGCGCATCCAGTCGAGCCGGTCGCGCGATGAATTGATCGCCTGCGTCGTGGTCCGGCCAAGGTGCGGCCCGTATTCCCACTCCAGCACCGCTTGCGTCTTGAGCATGTCGGGCAGGGCGGCGGGCACGTGGCGGATCTTGTAGCCCGCGGCCTCCTGGTGCCAGGCAAAGATCCGTTCGTCGATCAGCGCGCGCGGTGCCTGGCTCATCGACAGGCTGGCAGACATCAGGTCGGCGGCGTTTTCCGGCCGGTCCGACAGCCCCAGAAGCCAATCGGACGACACCCCGAGGGCGGCGGCACAGGCACCGACCACATGCGCCCCCGGAAGCCGCGCGCCATCGCCGGTCAGGGCCTGGGACACGGTCGAGCGGTCCGCACCGATGCGACGCGCCAGCGCGCTCTGGTTGGTTCCGGCATCCTGCATGGCGCGGGCAAGACGAATCCGGAAAGCCTGAGCTCGCGCAAGTTTGTTCAATTTATCCACCATATGTTTATAAATATCACAGTTTGATGGGTGTGTTAACAATTCACATACTGCCGGCAGGACAGATTTTGGCCTATCCTCGGGAAAATCATTAAAAAAGAAGTACCTACCGCCATGACCCTGCTGCCCGATCCGTCGGCGCCACTGCCTGTCCGCCGCCGGGTGCCGCTTGCGCTGCCGGCGAGTTGGGAAATTCCCACTCTGGCGCTATTTGTCGGCAACGGTGTGCTCTGGGCCGCGGGGCTTGAGTGGTTCAGCGCGGTGTCGCTGCCGTTGGGAATTGCCGTGGTCGCCGTGGCCCTGGTCCTGCATGCGTCGCTCAGCCACGAGATTTTGCATGACCATCCATTTCGATCGCGGCGGGCGAACACCGCGCTGGGGATCGTGCAGCCGGGACTGGTCGTTCCGTACCTGCGGTTTCGCGATCTGCATCTGGCGCATCACCGCGATGCGGCGCTGACCGACCCCTATGACGATCCCGAAAGCAATTACCTCGACCCGGATGTCTGGGCCCGATTGCCGCATTGGCGACGCGTGATCCTGCAGGCCAACAACACGCTGGCGGGGCGTATGGTGCTGGGGCCGGTCCTGTCGCAATGGCGGTTCGTGTCGGATGACATCACCGCCGGTCGCCGGGGCGACCGCGCGGTGCTGCGCGGGTGGCTGTGGCACCTGCCGGGCGTGGTCGGGGTGCTGGCCGTTGTCTGGCAGGCGGCAATGCCGCTTTGGGCCTATGCGGCGGCGATCTATGCCGCGCTGTCGATTTTGCGCATCCGCACCTTTCTGGAACACCGCGCCCATGCGCAGGCGCGCGGCCGCACGGTCATCGTCGAAGATCGCGGGCCGCTGGCGTTCCTGTTTCTGAACAACAACCTGCACGTGGTGCATCACATGCACCCAAAGGTCGCCTGGTATCGTTTGCCCGCGCTGTACCGCGCGCGCCGGTCGCATTACCTGCGGCGCAACGATGGCTATCTTTACCGGTCCTACGCGCAGGTTTTTGCGACACACTTCTGGCGGACCAAGGACCCGGTGGCGCATCCGCTCTGGCCGCGTCGGTAAAACTGGACCATCACGGGGGGTATGAACACCGCCCTTCCAGATCTGTGGATCCTCGTCACGCTGGCCGCCGCCACGTTCCAGACGCTGCGCTTCATGCTGCAAAAGCATCTGGCGGCGGTCACGCTGTCGGCGGCGGGGGCCACGTTTTCGCGGTTTTTCTATTCCGCGCCCCTGGTGGTGGTTCTGTTGGCGATCTACCTGGCGCAATCGGGCACGCCGCTGCCGGGCCTGAGCACTGCGTTCTGGGGTTTTGGCGCGATGGGCGGGCTGGCGCAGATCCTGGCCACAGTCTGTGTCGTGCTGCTGTTCAAAAGCCGAAATTTCGCGGTGGGGATCACGCTGAAGAAAACCGAAGTGATGCAGACCGTGCTGGTGGGCTGGATCGTGCTGGGCGAGGGTGTGACGCTGTTGGGGTTCGGCGCGGTGGCGCTGGGCCTGATGGGGGTGCTGCTGTTGTCCGCGCCACCGGGCGAGGTGCGTTGGCATTGGCGACAGATGGGCAACCGGGCGGTAGCGCTTGGGCTTGGCTCGGGCGTGTTGTTCGCGATTTCAGGCGTGTGCTACCGCGGTGCCTCGCTGGAAATCGCGTCGCAGGATCCGCTGTTGCGCGCCGGTGTCACGCTGGCCGCCGTGACGTCGATGCAGATGCTGTGCATGGCGCTGTGGCTGCGGCTGCGCGAAGCGGGGCAGTTGCGGGCGGTGTGGCGCGCGCGGCGTGTGGCGGCCTAAATCGGGCTGATGTCGATGGGCGGGTCGATGTGCTGGTTTACCGCCTTCACGCTGCAAAACGCGGCCTACGTCAAAGCCGTCGGGCAGGCCGAACTGATCCTGAGCGTGATGGCCAGCACACTGTTTTTCCGCGAACGGATCGCGTGGCGCGAATGGGCGGGCATGGCGTTCATCGGCGCGTCGATCATCATGCTCGTGCTGGTGATCTGACGGCTCAGCCGCCCATCGGCCGGCCGCGCAGGCGCTTGAACAGGCTTTCTTCGTCATTGTTCTTGAAATAGGGCACGCTGTCGGGCGGAGCGGTGTCGCGCGCGCGGGCCTGGACCTCGCTCATCACCACCTCGGTGATGAAGGGCATGTCAAAGGAGCGCGCATCGCTGAGCGCGACCCATTGCAGATGCGACAACTCGTCCGAGGCCGCGGAGAAATCATCGGGGTCGCTGGACAGATCGTCGGCGTCGACAAGGAAAAACCGAGCGTCGAAGCGGCGTGGGCGGCCCGGTGGGGTCAGCGCGCGAAAGACGAATTGCAGGGGGGCGGCGTTGGGCAGGTGATCGGTGCCGGCGAAGGTGGTCCAATCGGCCGGAACGTCGCCGGTCCATGCGCCGGGCGTGCCAAGAACAAGGCCCGTTTCCTCCCAGAGCTCGCGAATGGCGGCGACGGCGATGGCATGGGCCAAGGCCGGATCGGCATCTTCGGTCAGCCGCGTCGCGCACAGATCGCTGAGGGGGGCGGCCAGCGGAACCTGCGCATCGCCCGCATCGACCGCGCCGCCGGGAAAGACGAACTTGTTGGGCATGAACGCCGCCTTTGCGCCGCGCTGACCCATCAGGATGCGGGGGGTGTCATAGCGGTCACGCAGCACGATGACGGTCGCGGCATTGCGCACGGCGCTTTTGTCTACCTCGGTCGGTCTGGTCATAGCCTGCGGCCTTTCGCGCTGTCTGGGACGGGCGCGGCGTCAGTCGGGGGTGCCAAAGCCTCCCATCTGCCGCGCCCACTGGAGACCGACGATGGCCCCCTTCAGTCTTGGCAGAAGGTAAAGCGACAAGCCGACACATCCAACCGCAAAGATCGTGAACAGCGTCAAAGGTTCGGGCCGCCATGTCACGAAGGTGAAATGCAACAACGGCGCCATCAGGTGACCGACCAGCAGGATTGTCAGGTAGGCGGGGCCGTCATCGGCGCGGTGGTGCCACAGTTCCTGCCGGCAGACGGCACAGGTGTCATGGACCTTGAGGTAGCTTTTCAGCAGCGGGCCGCTGCCGCAGTTCGGGCACTTGCGCCGCCATCCCAGCCACAAGGCGCGCTTGGTGCTGCGCGTCCGCTCGTCTGGGGGCGTGTCGGCGTGGTGCTGGCTATCGGACCGTGAGCTGTCGAACATGAGATGGCCTTGTGTTTGCGCGATGTCTCTAGATGGGCCGTTTTGACCCCAATAGAAAGGTGACGCAATGTCCTTGCGGCGGGATGTCGCGTTGCGCGGTCGCAGGGGTCTGGCCTGGCAGGTTTATTCGGCCCTGCGTTTTTTCGACGGAACCGCCGGTGTGCGCCATTTGATGATCTTTGCGCCCCTATGACGAGTCGGCGGCGAATGACATCACAGCAGGAGCGAGCCGTATGACACATTTCGATGTCCTGGCCGCCGTCATCGTGCCGCGATGGGCATGGGCGCGGGGGCCGCGCTGGCCCGTGGCGGCGATCATGGCGCGCGGATCGGCTTTGGCGCGCTGGAGAGAAGGAATTGACCGGCCCGGTCGCAGCGCCTGTCGCTGGGGTCGCCTGCGCCGCCTGGATTTGTCCGGATCGCGCGTGCCGCGGCAGGTATCGCGCCCGGCGCGTTGCGGTGACTTGACCCTGCCGCGCGGGTGCGATCTGCGTGGCGCGGGGTCACGCGACTGTCAATGCGACCAACCAGATGACCCACCTTCGCGGCGGCATCCGGCCGCGCGATGTCATGCCACGTCACGCCGCCGGTCGGCTGAGTGTGACCTGATTGCGTCCCTGCATCTTTGCACCGTAGAGCGCCTTGTCAGCGGCATCCAGCAGCGCCTCGGCGTTTGCCGCACCGCTCGTGGCGGTGCCGCCTAGGGCAAGGCCGATGCTGATGGTGACGGGAATGGGCGTCGCGCTGCCGGGCACGTCGAAGGGCCTGTCGGATATGGCCTGACACAGCCGCAGGGCCGCGCGGCGGGCATCTGCAAGCGGTGTGGCGGGCATCACGATCAGAAACTCCTCTCCGCCGATGCGGGCCAGAAGGTCCACCGACCGGAGACTGCTGCGCAGGCGGTGCGCGGCTTCGATCAGGACGGCATCGCCCGAGGCATGGCCGAAGTCGTCATTGATCCGTTTGAAATGATCCATGTCCGCCAGCATGACAGCAAAGGACCGGCCGGTCCCGACGGCGTGTTCGGCCATCCGTGTGAGGTGCGGCATGGCATAGCGGCGATTGTGCAGCCCGGTCAGCGGGTCGCAGACCGCCGCCTGCAACCCGGTGCGCAGCGTGGCGCGCAACCGATCCGCGATCCGCTTGCGCCCCATCAGGGCGGTCACGCGCAACGCGAGTTCGGCGGCGTTGAAGCCGGTGGTCATCAGATCGTCGGCACCGAGATCGAGCGCATCGGCGCCCAGCCGCGGATTGCCCCCCGACTGAACCACGAGGATCCCGGCGTGGCGGGTGCCGGCGTTGGCGCGGATCGCGGCCAGCAGATGCAGGACCGTGGCGCTGTCGCTCTCGTGGGTGCCGATGCAGAGCACAAAGACATCCGGCGTCTGTGCGGGCGCCAGATCACGCAGCGCCAATTCGGGCGGTGCGTGACGCAGCGACGACCCCAGCAACGGCTTGAGGCGCGCCTGCCAGACCTGGGCGCGCGCCGCGTCGGAGCAGATGAGCGCGGTATGACCGGAGGGCACGAAATCCGTCTTGTTGTCGGCAAAGCCGAGCGCGTGTGACGTGTCATCGCGCATTTGCCATTCGGCCACCGCGCCGAACGCCCGGATCAGGCTGCGCACGCGCGCCAGCAGCAGCGCGTCGTCGAATGGATGCATCATGACGTCCTGACCGCCCGCTTCGAGCAGGGCAAGCCGCGCCTTCGGAGTTGAGGTGCGTCCCAGCGCCAGAACCGGGATCGCGCGGGTCGCGGCATCGCTGCGCAGCGCGGTGCAGAAGCTGGCGGCATCGCCGTCGGGCAGGGTCATGGCGCAGATGATCAGGTCGGGGGCGTGGGTTCGGGCGGCCGCAAGCGCATCGGACAGGCTGGCTGCCTGCAGGATGTCGCAATAGGAGGCCGCCAGCTTGACCTTGAGGATGATTCGGTTGGTGGATATCGCATCCACGATAAGGATCTTGCCTTGCACGTGTCCTTATCCTTTCCAACATTGATCCGCCGACCCGCACGTTCGGTCGGTCATCGACAATTGCGCCCGATTGGTTAACAAAGGGTTTCGATCTTTCTTAAAATCGAGGGCGCATGAGCTATACGCAAGATCACGCCGAGACCGTCGCCTTGCAGGCTTTGGCCTGGCTGGCGGCCAATGATGACCTGTTGCCGGTCTTTCTGGGAGCTTCGGGCGCTTCCGAGGCCGACCTTCGGGCCAGCGCGTCGGATCCGGTGTTCCTGGGGGCGGTGCTGGATTTCCTGATGATGGATGACGCATGGGTGATGGCGTTCTGCGACGCCCATGCCTTGCCCTACGAGCGTCTGATGGAGGCGCGGCAGGCCTTGCCGGGCGGCGCGCAGGTGAACTGGACATGAGCCGCTACCGGGGTGTGTTGTTCGACAAGGACGGCACATTGTTCGATTTCGCCGCCACCTGGGAGGCCTGGGCCGGGGCATTCCTGCTGCGGATTACGGGGCAGGATCGCGCCCGCGCGCAACAGATCGGCGCGCAGATCGGCTTTGACCTGGCCGCGCAACGGTTTTCGCATGACAGCATCGTGATCGCAGGGACCGCCGGAGAGGTCGCCGAAGCCTTGCTGCCGCATCTGCCCGGACTGGGATACGAGGCGCTTCTGGATGTGCTGAACGCCGAGGCGGAGGCCGCACCGCAGGCCGAGACGGTCCCGCTGCGCCCGTTTCTCGAGGGGCTGCGCGCGCGCGGGCTGCGGCTCGGGGTTGCGACGAACGACGCCGAGGCGCCCGCGCGGGCGCATCTGAACTCCGCGGGCATCACCGATCTGTTCGACTTCATTGCCGGGTTCGACAGCGGCCACGGCGGCAAACCGCAGCCGGGCCAGATGCATGCCTTTGCCGCCGCCACGGGGCTGGCCGCGCGCGATGTGGTCATGGTTGGCGACAGCCGTCACGATCTGGTGGCCGGGCGCGCCGCGGGGATGACCCCTGTGGCCGTGCTGACCGGACTGGCCACGCGCGCCGATCTGGCGCCGCTGGCCGATGCGGTGCTGGACGACATCGGTCATCTGCCCGACTGGCTGGCCGCGCAGGGCTGATCCGCCCGACGGCCAGGCCGCTGCCGGCTTGGCCCGTCACGATGAACGACTGATGGAGAAAACGACATTTCCGGTCGCGAACGGGACGGCTGCGCACGCGGGGCTGAGGCCTTCTGGTGGCGGGGTACATCCCCGCAGACGGAGGGACCGGCGATGACACAGAGTGCGAGACGCAAATCACGCAGCGGCGGGCGGGCGGGTGCACAGATCCGGCGCGGCACGTCAGTGATCGAGCAGATGCCGTGGAACCCGCCGGTCAACATCGACCGCCCGACCGAGCCTTTGACCCCCGAAGGCGTGGAGGCCATCCATGATGGCGCGATGCGGATTCTGGAAGAGATCGGCATCGAGTTCCTGAACGCCGAGGCCGCCGGGATCCTGCGCCGCGCGGGGTGCACGGTGAACGGCACCAACGTCCGCATGGGCCGCGACTTCGTGATGGAGTGGATCGCTCATGCGCCCGAGACCTTCACGCTGACGCCGCGCAACCCGGAGCGCAAGATCACCATCGGCGGCAAGAACCTGGTGTTCGGCAACGTGTCGTCGCCCCCGAATTACTGGGACATGAACCTGGGCACCAAGGTTCCCGGCACCCGCGATATGTGCCGCGACCTTCTCAAGCTCACGCAGTATTTCAACTGTATCCATTTCGCGGGCGGCTATCCGGTGGAGCCGGTGGATGTGCATGCCTCGGTGCGGCATCTGGACGTGCTGTATGACAAGCTGACGCTGACCGACAAGGTGATGCACGCCTACAGCCTTGGAAAGGAGCGCGTCGAGGACGTGATGGAGATGGTGCGCATCGCGGGCGGTCTGAGCCACGAGGAATTCGAGGCGACGCCGCGCATGTACACCAACATCAACTCCACCTCGCCGTTGAAACACGACATTCCGATGCTGGACGGCTGGATGCGGCTGGCGCGGCGGGGGCAGGGGCTGGTGGTGACGCCGTTCACGCTGGCGGGGGCGATGGCGCCGGTGACGATGGCGGGCGCGGTGGCGCAGTCGCTGGCGGAAGCCCTCTGTGCGGTGGTCCTGGCGCAGATCATCAATCCGGGCTGCCCCTGTGCCATCGGAACCTTCACGTCGAATGTCGACATGAAATCGGGCGCGCCTGCGTTCGGCACGCCCGAATACATGCGCGCCACGCAGATGACCGGGCAGCTGGCGCGCCATTACAAGCTGCCGTTGCGGTCGTCTGGCGTCTGTGCGGCGAACGTGCCGGACGGTCAGGCGATGTGGGAGACGTCAAACAGCCTTTGGGCGGCTGTGCAGTCGGGCACGAACATGGTGTATCACGCGGCCGGATGGCTTGAGGGCGGATTGATCGCGAGCCCCGAGAAGTTCATCATGGATTGCGAAGTCCTGCAACAGATCCAACGCTACATGGATCCGGTCATAACGGCCACGGGTCCCGACGAAATCGCGCTGGATGCGATCAGGTCGGTGGGCAACTCGGGCCACTTCTTTGGCATCGAGCACACGCAGGACCGCTATACCACCGCGTTCTACCAACCGTTCCTGTCGGACTGGAAGAACTACGAGGGATGGGCGGTTGCGGGCGGTCTTTGGACGCCGGAGCGGGCGCATCTGATGTTCAAGGATATCGTCGCCCAATTCGAGGAGCCGCCGATGGACCCGGCGATCCGCGAGGAGCTGGCCGATTTCGTGGCCCGCCGCAAGGCGCAAGGTGGCGCGCCGACCGATTTCTGACCCGCCGCGCGGCAGGGATTTCCGGCGGTCATTGAGACATTATTAACTGCTGCGGGTGCATGGTTCCCACCGGGGGTTTGGGAGTGAACAGGTATGCATGGGTTGGTAAACCGCGCGGTCGAGGGTTTCGTTTGTGACAGCTACGGCGAGGAGAAATGGCTTGAGGTCGTTCGGCGCGCCAGGCTTGAGGACAGCCATTTCGAAGCGATGCTGAGCTATGATGACGCCATCACGATCAAGACGGTCACCGCCGTCGCCGAGGTCTTGTCACGCCCCGCCAAGGAAGTGCTGGAGGACATCGGCGCCTACCTAGTGTCACATCCGAAGACCGAAGCCCTGCGGCGATTGATGCGCTTCAGCGGTGACAGTTACGAGGAGTTTCTTCAATCGCTTGACGATTTGCCCGATCGTGCGCGGCTGGCGGTGTCCGATTTGCACCTGCCCCGCACCGAAGTGCACGAGCAGAGCGCGAACCAGTTCACGGTCACGTGCTTCGATACGGTGCCGGGCTACGGCAGTGTGATGATGGGGGTTTTGCGGGCGATGGCGGATGACTATGGCGCGCTGGTGTTTCTGGAATTCATCGGCCATGACGCGGGCGTCGAAAAACTGGCGGTATCGCTGTTGGAAGCGGAGTTCGCCGAGGGCCGTGAATTCAGCCTGGGAGTGCGTGCAGGATGATGGAGCCCACTTCTTTCGACATGCTGGACGTTCTGTGCCCGATGCATCTGGTCCTGTCGGACGCCGGGCGGGTTGTGCACGTCGGGCCGACCCTCAGGAAATTGAGGCCTGAGCAGGCGCTGGTCGATCGCGGGTTTCTGGACATCTTCGCGGTTAAGCGCCCCCGCGCCATCGGATCGGTGGCCGAGCTTTGCGCCGTCGCTGGCGCAAAGTTGCACGTGAACTTTCGTGATTCCCCGCAGACCGAACTCAAGGGGGTGCTGGTGCCCGGCCCCGGCAGGGCGCAGACCATCGTGAACCTGTCCTTCGGGATCTCCATTCTCGACGGTGTGCGCGATTATGCCTTGAGTGCCGCGGATTTCGCCGCCACGGATCTGACCATCGAAATGCTGTATCTGGTCGAAGCGAAATCCGCCGCGATGGAGGCGTCGCGCAACCTGAACAAAAGGCTGCAGATCGCCAGGGTGGCGGCAGAAGAGCAGGCGTTCACCGACACGCTGACCGGGGTCAAGAACCGGCGCGCGGTGAATCACGTGTTGTCAGGGCTGATCGCATCGCGCGCGCAATTCGCTCTCATGCAGATCGATCTGGATTTCTTCAAGGCGGTGAATGACACCTTGGGCCACGCGGCGGGGGATCACGTGCTGCAAACCGTGGCGCGGATCATGGTCGAGGAAACACGCGGACACGATACCGTCGCGCGGGTGGGGGGGGATGAATTCGTGATCTTGCTGGAAGCAATCCAAGACCGGGCGACGGTGGAGCGCATTGGCCGCCGCATCATCGACCGCCTGCAACAGCCGATCGCGTATCGGGATCAGACCTGCGTCATCGCGGGAAGCATCGGCACGGTGCTGTCGCACACCTATGAGGAACCGGACGCGGACCAGATTCTCGCCGATGCGGATATCGCGCTTTATGCCTCCAAACATGCAGGCCGCGCGCGCCAGACGTTCTTTCGCCCCGAGTTGCGCGATGCCGCCGACGTCCGCGTCGCGCCATTCCCGGATCCGGCGACCGTATCCAGGCTGGCCTGAAGCCGATGTGGCCGATCGAAGGGAGACCCGCAATGGAGTGCGCGCGCGGGTCCGGCCCTTCGTCGATCTGCCGAACCGGGCCATGCCGCCACGCGCGTCGCCAGGGGCCGCCATCTTATCCAGAAGGTGAACTTGCGCGCCGCGTGCCGCGGCGCTGCAAATCTGCGGCGGGCCCTGTGCACCGATTTATCGCGATGCGGCGCATGGCTATTGCCGCCCGCGCTATCCGTCTCGTCCCGGTTCGTTCGGATCGCTAGAGAAAAGTGCGATCTTGTTGCCTTGAGGATCGAGAAGATACCCAACATAGAATTGAGGTCCGTAGGAGGCACGAAAGCCCGGCTGGCCCTCGTCGGAACCGCCTGCCGAGAGCGCGGCGGCGTGAAGGCCACGAACCTGCTTTTGCGTGCGCGCCTCGAATGCGACCATGGATCCGTTGCCAGCCGACGCGGGGCGCCCATCGAAGGGCGGTTTGACGTAGAAGTCGGGCAGAACCGGAGACTGACCGGATTTTACGGGCAATGCGTAACTCAGTCCCGCGGGCCCCTCGTCAAGGTCGTAACCAAGTGCTGGCAGGAACGCGGAATAGAACCGTTTTGCGCGCGCGATGTCATCGGCACCGACTGTGACGTAGGCAATCATGCTTGGTGTCTCCTTGCGCCAATTTGGTCATTCCAACAAGATTATTCTAAGCCGACACGAAATTCGGCATCAATATGCGATGTCGGGTCGATTGCGAAAGTCAGATTGGTGCAATCGCAGCCAATGATTTGTCAGCGGACCGGCACGATTTGCGGACAGCCTCCAAGATCAAGGTCCCCAGCCGTCGCAGCGACTTTGGAAAAGTCACGGCTGCTCGGAACAAAATGAACTGTGGGGCGAAGTGTTCGCACCATCGCCGCCCAAGCCCTGTGGCAAAACCAGGCACCCGCCTTTGCTTGAGGTGGAGTGGTGCCACAAGCGCGCGACGTGACCCCAGAAGAACGGACAGCCTGCCCAGGTGTATCCCAAACCTTTGGCGGGATGCGAATGTGGCAATGCGCCGGACCTCTGCACATCAGTCTAGGGCCAACGAAGCATTGGACGCATCGCGCGGCGACACGACCGTGCCGGAGGTCGCGGCGTTGCACCGGCTTCACCCGCACCAGATCAGGTCGTGGAATGGGCAGGCTATCGACGAGATGGCGGAAGTGTTCTCGGATGGCAATCATCGATTGCGCACCGCGTAAGGTGCCCAGCTTGCGGCTGTCAAATAAGAAGCATGCGGGCGTCTGCGTCGGGGCGCTGAACGATGCGCTCGCCACACATGGCGCGCCTGAAATCATCGACACGGCTCAAGGCAGCCGGTTTACCGGCGCATCCAGGATCGCCACGATGCCCGACGCCGGTGTGCGCATTGCGATGGATGGACGGGGTCGATACCCCGAAAACATCTTTACCGAACGCCATGGGCGATCTGTGAGGCAAGAGGCGGCCCACCTCTGCCCGTCGTCACATAAGGTCAGCGCCTAGGCTGGTCCTGTGAAGCTCTGCCAGCGGTCTCCGAACGGCTGCACCACGTCCTGCACCATGTGCCGGAAAGCCGATGGGACGTGCCGGGGGGCTTGGCTGTGGGCATTGCCAGCCCGGCCACCACGATCAACGCAGCCCTAGCCGCCGAAGGCTTGGCCGTAGACCTGTCCGAAACCGCCTTGCTTGCCGTGCCGCTCTACACCGTCACCGCGTCGGATCGTGCCCGCACCCTTGAAGTTTGCCGCAGCACTTACGCCGTCACCGCCTGACGCAAGTTCCCTTAAGTGCCAAGGGCAACTGGCCACGGTTCGCGCCCAACGACGCAGCCGGGGTTTTTTTCATTCGTCAGGCGCAGGACGCGGCGGGATATACGAAACTGGCCCCATTGTCTCAGCGCCTTCAAAGTAGAAAAGCCCAAATTCGTCGGCAAGCTTTTTGATAGCACTAGACTTCCAAATCACTTTCGGCCCGCCGTGGTTGATAGCCCAAGCAACCATTCCCGGCTTTGGGTCATTTATCATCAGGTCAAACCAAACCTTTTCATCGGGCTTCCAGACCACGTTGTCGGGCAGCAATGCTTTGTTGTCGGGCAGCAATGCTTTAAGGAAAGGCGCGCACCTTGCAATGTCGCACCAAACTTCGGCAAGCGTGTCCCTCAAACCGACGTCTCTACTGGACATTGTGACAAGTCGATAAACCATCGCCGCCCACATGAACCAAGCGAACCGACGCGTGTTGATCTCATCTTTAGCGGCAGCCTGCTTTTCAGCGCATTCAATGATGAAGTCATCTATCGAGAACGCCGAACCCTGCTGCTTTGCGACGTTGTGCATTGCGCCGACAATCGGAATTAGGTTTTGATACGCAACAAGCACATGCGCTTTGGTCGCGTTGTCCAAACCATCAAAGAGTTCTTTGACGAAGTTCGCGTAGTCAGCGTTGCCGCCGTTGAGTATTTCTCGCAACGGGTTCTCTGTCTTCTTTTTCAGGAACCCGAACATTGAATACTACCCGCACTTCTAGCCACAGTGATCTAAGCATTTCGACGGCACGGTTGGGAAGCGTTTTCGGGCCGAACCCAAGTCGTTCGACTGGACAGCGAACACAGAAGGGTGCGACATGCGGTCACGTCTTCGTGAGCGTTCACGGGGCTTTCGGGCAGCCTATGCGCTTGCATTAGAGAGTTTATAGAAATCCAGCCTTCTGGATTGCTGGCTCAACATCAATAACTTGCAAGGATAAGTGGCAGCCCGTAGGGGAATCCCAGAAACCGACGGAACCTCAATAAAATAAAGATCATTGTGGACCACGTAAGTCGCCGATAGGAGCTATAGAAATCAACGGATTATGATGGAGGTGGACCACGGGAGGCCCGTTCCAACGAAGAATTAGGTAAATCGTTTCAGCGCAGTGGTCCGTTGCCGGCCATATCGTCAAGCGTTCGCGCGGCCGGCCACGTCTCAAGCATGACGATCCTGTCGAACGCCGCGACCGCAGGCAAATAGACGTTCGTGCCTCGGATGGCTATTGAAGTGGCTGCTATGGAAAAATTCTATTCCACTTCAGGCGGCTCCGCATCTGGCTCGTCTTCATCAGAGGCGTCGATCCGATCGGCCCGACGGATGCCCTCCGCGAACGCCGCGAATACGTCCTCGTTTGTCCCGAATATCCTGGTCCGTCCGAAGTGCCTCGCAACATCGGCTAAGATATCCTCTGCAGACTTCGCTTCTGGATTACCTTCAGCCCACGTGCGACCTGGGTGGATCGTGTCCCATGGTGATTTGTTGTTCGACCGCGTTTTAGCGCTGTCACCGTGCTTTCCGAGGCCAAACAGGATCTTCGTCTCGTTGTTCCAGATTGGCCAGAACAAGTTGATAAGATGGCTCTCGGCCGCCGCCTGATAGCCGCTCTGCACCGCCAAGGCACGGCATTCGAAATCGGCGAGGTCAATGCCAGCCACCTTGTCGATGTTTCTCCGGTGCTCGTTCAGCCGCACGTAAAGCTTCGTCTCCTGTTGGACAACCGAGGTGGCGCCAACTGGAGGATCCGCTTTGCCAACGTATATGGGGGTCTCCGTGCCGGAGATTGGACCGTAGATATTCTCTGGGCCTGTATAGTAGATCGCGTAGACACCCGCTCCGTAAAAAGGCTGGATCGCGTCCAGCCGAACACGGTCTTGGGAAATAAGAGCCAAGGCCACGAAATGGCCAATCAGTCTCGGCTCAGCCGGGTCGAAGAACGCGTCTGGCAGTCGCACAGGATCGACATCCTGTTCAAGTTGCTCGAGCCTCTCCTTCATACCTGCGATGGCGTTGAGCACGCCTTTTCTCGAGGGGCCGGTCATCTCCGCACTGCGTATCACATGGGCAAATTGGTCCAGCTGGGCAGTGGTTTCGTGCGCCGTTAGGAGTTCCGGTCTGCGTGCCACTATGCAGCCTCAGGTTCGGCCAAGCGTTCTGCGACGCTCTCACCCACCACCCGCGCCAGTTCGGCCGGCACAGCATTCCCGAGCTGACGCATGCACTCGGTCCAGGCGCCATGAAATTTGTATCCGTCCGGGAACGTCTGAAGGCGGGCCGCTTCTCGCACCGTGAAATACCTCACGGATCCATCGGCTCGACGCAGCATGTTCTCGCCGCCAGGAACGCCGTGGACACCAGCCTTGAGGGTCTTACTCGGCTCATCGAGATAGCTGCCAGTATGGCCGGGATATGTCCGGGCATTGGGCTGAAAACGGTGATCTGCGACCGAGTTCGAGCGATGAGATTTCTCGGGGTCCGGAAGATCTCCGATCGCGTCCCGCGTCGTGCGCCACGGCAATCCCACGGGCTTATCCTCCTTCGAGAGCCGCTTTGACATCTGGAGTGCACGACCTTCCAGTTTCCGCCACTTCTTCGCGATGGAATGGCGATCCCAATAGTCGCCGTAGAGCTGGTCCCAAACGAGGGCATCTTGGGTGAACTCGCCTTTGTTGAATGACCATCGAGCATCAACGTCGTCGCGGAAGCCGACGAATAAGACACGTTCCCTCCGTTGGGGCACGCCGTAGTTAGCTGAGTTGAGGAGCTTTGTGACTACCTGGTAGTGCAGATCCGGCCGGTTGGTCGATGTGTGGTGCTGCTCGAGGCGCTTGAGATGATCTTCCCATGCTTCGCCGTCACGAGCGGTCATTTCGGGGTGTTCCATTTGCAGCTTCACGTATTCGAAATACGGGAGGAATGAAGCTCGAGTCAGGCCCTTCACATTCTCAAAAATGAAAGCTCGAGGCCGGGCTTCCCTAATTGCACGCACCGCCTGGGGAAACATGTCCCGGGCGTCGTCGTATGCACGATGCCTTCCGCCAAGAGAAAACGGCTGGCATGGCGGCCCACCGCTGATCAGGTCGATCTTACCCTCAAAGTCCCTGAACCCGACCTTCCGGACATCGCCCTCAACGACACGCCAAGGGCGTTGCTCGTCCTCGTCGCTCTCGTCCTTGTCGAGAATCCGGTGGTTGGCGCGAAGTGTGTCGCAGCACCAACGATTATATTCCACGACCATCTGTGGGATGAATCCTGCGTCGGCCAGGCCAATGCCAAGGCCGCCCGCGCCTGCAAAGAGCTCCACCGATTTCCATGTTTTGGGCTTGATAGGCTGGTCTCCCAACATGCCGTCCTCCTGCAGGGATTTTTTCCGACTTAGACCAAACTCCAAGTCGACTATCAAGAACAGATTGACAACATCTGTGTGAAAGCGTAACTGCCCACCCCTATAATTAGTGCGGCTTGTAGGCATCCGGCGGACTGACTACACTTCTCCGAACCTCTTTCCGGAAGAACCAGCAAACACATAGACAACACGCTGAAATTTAGTGGCCGGCGATCTCGCGAAATCGCTCCGTGGAATGAATAAAAGTCTCGACTTCGCCAAGAAGCTCTTCGCGATCCCATCGGCCGCAGCCGACCATAGTGCACTCCCAGACTATGACAACGCGCCATCCCAGGTCGTGCAGAGACTGCAGGTTCTGGGCGTCACGCTCGCGGTTCCGGGCGAGCTTCGGGCCCCAGAACTCTTGACGTGATTTCGGTTGGCGAGCACAGTTCTCATGCCCGTGCCAGAAGCATCCACGCACTTCGACGACGACGCCAGACCGCCGGAGCACCAGGTCCGGCGTCCCCGGCAGGTCTCGGCGATGTAGTCGAAAGCGGAGCCCGCGAGCGTGAAGACCGCGCCTGATGACGAGCTCAGGCTTTGTGTCTTTGCTGCGGATCCGGGACATCAGTTCGGATCGTGTTATTGGGCGTGTCCTGTTTGTCATGGTGAGAAGGTAGGGGAGGTGGATAGTGATTGCACGATCTGTGCAATGAAAACGCCGAAGGAAATCTCTGGCTAAGGCCCGCTCCCCTGTTTGTCTGGCTCGTTCCTCGAGAGATTTAGCGTAACTCTGCAATAGGCAATCTTCCCAGGGTGGGCACGGACACTGTATTCACCGGTGGCAATCTGTGTCTTACCCTTGCTCCTCTTGCCGGCGCTTGTGTGAAGCAAAGGGGAAGGCCTCCAGGTTCGCTTGACCGTTCTCGTTCTAGTCTTCGTCGAAACGATGGGGCGGCCTGTGCGTCAGTGTATTCTCCTCCATTGCGTGCTGAGAGGAAAGTATGCACAACCGGAAGTGCTGACTGACGAATCCGGCAACGAACCGAGGGACATTATGAGATATCAGGATCGATCGATTCGATCAGTAGGTGAATATATCGCCGCCTTGCGGGACACCACGCGCGACGGTGTGGTCTGGTTTCGGGGGCAGAAGTGCGAGGACTGGCAATTGCTGCCAAATATCGCACGTCCGACGGAAAACGCCCCGGAAGGACTCCTCAATCAGGAGCTGCCGGCAATAAAGAGGTTCAAGCAAAACGCCGGTGCTTTCCTATCTCGTCTTCCCCAAGACGAATGGGAATGGATCTTCCTGATGCAACATCACCGTGGGCTGACCAGACTTCTCGATTGGACGGAGAGCCCTTTGGTCGCGCTGTATTTCGCTCTCGCGGAATGTAGCGAAGAAAAAGATGGAGCGGTGTGGTGTCTTGATCCTATTGATTTGAATGCGCAGGTTGGGCATCGGCGGGTAAACGATCGCGATGTCCTCGCGTTCGGAGTGGATGAGGTATTGGACAACTATCGACCTGACAGGCTATCTGGGCGTGGCGCAGTTGTCCCTCCAGTTGCTGCGATAGGTCCTCGGAACTCCGCCAGGATGATCGCGCAATCGGGCACTTTCACAATCATCTCTTCCGATCGTATACCGATCGAAGAGTTTGGGACAAAAAATCAAGTGTGGCGGCTCAAGATCCCAGCGGGAAACAAGGCCGATCTTCGGGAAGAACTGAAACTGCTCGGTTTCAACGAGTTCATGCTGTTCCCAGATCTTGAGACACTTGCTCTACATACTAAGGAGCTCTTGCAATGAGCCGTTTCGAAATCGGAAGCCTGCAAAAATCATCAGCCTGGTATCTGTATCGGATGAAAGAGCGGATCAAAATGGATCCCGACTACCAACGCCAGGGTGACATCTGGACCAGGGAAAAGCGGCAACTCTTGATCGACACGATGATCAACGGGTTCGATGTCCCCAAGCTATATCTACACAAGTTTCCCACCCCACTGGTCGAAGGCGATAACTCCTATGATTACGCCATGATCGATGGGAAGCAGCGTGCGGAAGCCATGTTCGATTTTATCGAAAATAGGTTCCCCCTCGATTCCGGGTTTCGATACATCGGTGACGACGGTGTCGACATCAGTGACATGACTTACCGGGAACTCGGCGCCGAGCACCCGGAAATCAAGCAGGATTTTGACTCTTTCAATTTGACTGTCGTCACGATCGATACTGACGACATCGAGTTGATAGAGGATCTATTTTCACGATTGAACGAGGCAATGCCGCTTAATGCTGCCGAGAAGAGGAATGCTAAACCCGGACCTCTGCCGCAGCTTGTCCGTGAGATATCCCGGCACCGCTTCTTCACCGACCGGGTGCCGTTCGGAAATTCCAGATACCGACATTACGACATCATCGCCAAGATGTTGCTGATAGCCAGTCGTGAGACCGTAGCGGACACGAAGAAAGCCTATATTGACAAGTTCTTCGAGACACATGCTCGCTCGGAGCGGAAGGACGTCGAACATCTCAAATCCGAGGTCGAGAACGTGTTGGACTGCATGTCGAGAACCTTCACCGCGAGTGATGGGTTGCTCCGTTCCGTCGGCATGATCAGCATCTATTTCATGCTGTTCGAGAGGGCGGTCGAAGGTAAGAAGGCAGACATACTTGTCCGGCGTGAGTTTGTCGATTTCGAAGAACGTCGTGCCGAGAATAGGCGGGTCGCAGAGGAGGAAATTTCCAACGCCGAATACGAGCTTCTCGAGTTCGACCGGTTTTCCCAATCCCCAAATGACGGCATCGCTATGAGATACCGATTGGCCGTCATGGACCGCTACCTTTACCGAGGCGCTCTCGGGTTCGCGGACGACCGAGTTCTTTCATCCGATGACGACGAGTAAGAAAAGCCCCCTTAACGAGGAGCCGTTTCATATCGTGGGATATATACCCCGCAAGTTTGCCGATCTCAGGATTGGCAAACTTTCCTTTTCCTTCCCTGATTTTGTTCGATTTGTCTGCCATCAACCCATGTCGATAGGTAAGATAAAAATACCGAGCGGGGCCGACTTCGACCCTGCTCAGAGCTCAATTAAATTCGGCCAAGTGGGGAGGCAAGATGACCCGCGCCCGTTCCAGAAGGGGCGCTCTTACGGCGCAAGGTGCGCGTGAGGGCATCTGTGGCGGGTGGAACTTGGCCAAACGATTAAAGCTCCTATGTCCTGAACTGAATTGGCCTCAGTCGTCGCTTTCGGGCCGCGTGGCAGCGGTAAGCAATCCAAGAAATTTGCGATCGCTTTCGCGCCGGATCCTTTCATCCAGCAAATGCTGCAGCTTCTCCGCCTTCTCGCCGCTCACATCGTCAAGCAAATGCAAGATCGCTGCTCCGTAAATGATCTTGCGCCTCGTTTCGTTCCGACGCTCGTGTTTCCGTGCAATTGCTCTTAGGTCTTTCAGCCTGGCTTGCACCTGTTGAATTTGTGCATCCAAATCCTTCATGGGATGTTCTCCTTGATCTGTCTGACAAGGAAATGGACCTTGCGTCGACGGTCCGCTCCAATAAATTCGGCGGAGACTGTCGTTCCCGCCTGCCGCAGGCAAGCGCGCAGTTACGCAAACTGAAGTTTGCCTGCGCGCCTCGCCGGCGGGGCTGAAGGAGCGGATCTCGGGCCCAGGCCTGATATTCCTGTCATGATACATCCTGCCAGCCGACTTGAGGTCGTGATCCATTCCAGAGCCGACGGCCGAAACGCCGTCAAATCCGCTGCCTATTGCGCCCGCGCATCCTACCGTGACGATCGGGTCGGCATGCGGTTCCGAGCGGGCAGAACTGGTGGTCTCCTGTCCCACGAACTCATCAACTGGAAGGGCGATGCAGAGGCTCTCTGGAACCGTGCAGAGCAGGTGGAGACCCGCAGCAACGCGCGGGTCATTAGGGAACTACGTCCCAGCCTGCCGGCCGAGCTACCGCTGGCCGAGCAGATAAGACTTGTTCGGGGGTTCGGTCTCTGGCTGCGAGATGAATATGGCGTCGCAGTGCAAGCCGATATTCATGCGCCGCGTTTTCTTGATCGCGTCGAAGAACGTCTTCACCAGACCGGGAAGCTCGATATGCCTCGCGAGAAATATCTCGAGGCTCTCTATGATCCTGATCTTACCAACCGCAATTTCCACGCGCACATCCTAATGACCACCAGGGAGGTGTGCCCGATCCATGGTAACTTCGGTGCAAAAACTCGAATACTTGATGATCGAAAAGCGGGCCCCCACGAAATCATGCGATTGAGGCAGGAGTGGGAGAAAAGAACCAACGCCGCTCTGAAGCGCGTCGGATCGAATGCGAAGGTCGATCTGCGTTCCTACAAGACCATGACGCGGGAGGGGGATGCGCCGGAGGGGCTCATCGCCCAAGACCATCTGGGGCCGCGCAGAGCCGCCCGGTCGCGCCGGCTGCAAGCACAGGGTGAAGACACCAGCAGGGCAGGTAAGCGCCGCCAAGCGGTCAGAGCGTTCAATGAATTCACATGGCAATCCTGGATGGTCTTGCGGGCATTGGAGCGCGAAAAATCCCGACGGGAGGCCGAAGCGATTGCGCGCGATCGCGAAGCCGCGCGCAAGAAAGAAGCCGATGCTGAACGGCATCGGCTTCAGAGCTCCCAATCGGCAGAGGATGCAGGGGAAGTCCTGGGTAATGCGACCCAGTTCGACAGCCTCAAGACGGGGTCTGAGCTTGCCCAGGCGATTTCTTGGGCTTTGCAGGCGAAGAACGAACTGCCTTCCGAGCCGCCGGACGAGTTTTCTTCACCGGTCGATTTGGAGACTTACGAGGCGCCGCCTGGGCCACCGCAGCCGAGGCCGGTGCTGGAAGTGAAGGTGCGGAGGGTTCGGGGTCAGCGGTCTCGTTGATGGGCGTCTCATCATCGCTCTGTGCTTCGATCTCATCGAGGCAATCTGTCAGGTAGGTGATTTCTTCCTCCAGAATTTGCACGTGTTTGGCGTGCTCAGCCTCCAGAAGTGCAAAGTCACGCTCCCGCAACGCGGACTGTCGGACGTTCTGTTCTGTCATTCGGACGATCAAGCTCCGGACGAGACTTTCCATCGAAGCTTGAAGTGACGACGCCGCCTCGGCGATCCGGTCCTGACATTCCTCGGGCAAGGGGATGTCAGCCTCCTGCTCTTCCTCTCGGCTCTCCTTGTGGGCGTCCCAGAGGGCACGGATGCGGGAATACTTCCCTTTGCCGCCAAGAGCTTTATGGATATCGGTTGCCGACACCTCCCGGTCAAACTTCGACATGAGGCTCTCGCCCGCCTGGATAATCTCTTGGTCGGTATGAATGGGTTTGCGCATCGTTTCTCTCCTGTGTTTGTCGAATGCAGGAGGGAACTGGGTCCAAAATCGGAAAGCCGAAAACAAACTCACCAACTTTTTTCTGAGGTCGGTAAGTTCGGTAGGTTAGTTCGAATGTCAGTAAGTTCGTAAGTTTGTTCGACGAAAGTCGGTCGGTAAGCTTGAAAGTCGGTAGGTTCGAAGGTCAGGTCTGAAGATAGTCGACCTCATCGAGACATGCGGGGCCTTAACAGCCTAAGATTTTTCCATGCATTTTTTTCTCAAACTGCCTGCCGGGCGTAATTCCTCGGGATGCAACATGTATCCCTCGATGAATTCGTCCCGGCCGACAATATCTCAAGCCTAACTGCTGAGGAATATTGCGATTTTCTACATCCAAAAGGAGGCCGCGGGCGCGCAGCAGTCTTCATCAAATTCGACAATGATCGTGTCGAAACCCGATCGCTCGAACGCGAAACACTTTTGGCACATATGCCCTCGTTCCTCGATCAGACCAGCTACCTGACGCTCAACAGATTTTGGTTTGGACGCCGAGGCAAGTTCCTCGCCGCGTTCAACGCTCTCTACGTCGATCTGGACTACTTCAACTCGCCGCAATGGCGGGGGAAAACTCCTGATGAAGTGCAGGCGGCATATGCTGCAAAGCTTCTGAGCTCAAATGTTCCGCAGCCTTCGATTATTTCTCAGTCAGGTCGTGGTCTCGCGGCTATCTGGCTAATCCGAGAAATACCAGTCGCGGCGCGGCCACGATGGCAGGCTGCCATGAAAGCACTTATCGAGATCTCGGCGTCGTTCGGAGTGGATAAAAGCTGCAAAGATAGCTCGCGTGTGTTCCGCATCCCCGGAACCATCAATGAAAAGGTGGGAAAGGAGGTCCGTGTAAGTGGCGGGACCGGCCTTCGCCACAGTTTTGATTGGCTTGCGGATCAGATCTTCAGTTCTGTCGGGAAGCCGCGCCGGACTCTGTTTGAGCAGAGGAAGAGAACCAGAAGGGGCCTAAAAACGGCGCCGCAAAAAGTGCCAGAGGGATTGACGCAATCGCGACGCTTCAAGCTCATCTTGGAAGACCTCGAGACGGTCAGGATCGCCCATGGCGGCCGCATCCAAGAAGGCTCCCGAAACACATGGCTGCATCTTTACGCCACCTGCTTGACCCACCTGCATGACGTCGGCAACATCGAGAGGGAAGTGGAGGCGATGGCAAGCATCGCCACCCCAGGGCTTGAGCCTTCTGAAGTGACCGCGGTCGCACATCAGGCCATCGAGAAGACAAAACATCCAGCTTCTGCGGGCGCTCCCGGAAGCGAAGGAAGATACTACTACTCAGGGGCGACCATCGCAGAGAAACTTGATGTTCCAGCAGAAATGGCTCGTGATCTCAATCTGAAGCAGATCATGCCTGAAGAGGAAAAGAAGCGCCGCAATGCCGCGCGAGAAAGGCAGAGACGCGCCGAAAAAGGTGCCGTTTCCAGGGAAGAGTTTCTCAGTAAGAACAACGCTACACGGACTGAACCTTGGCGCGCTCTCAGCATTAGCAGAAGCAAGTATTACGCGCAAAAAAAGGCCGGCTTGCTTGATAATATGGGGTCGCGTCGCCCGTGGACAGGTCCGTGTCCACTACAGGGGCGTAGCCAGATCCGAGGTCCCGAGGAAGAGCGGAGGACTGGGTCTGATACCCCACCTCTGTGCCCAGATCGCGAACAAAAAGGCGAAGAAGCCGGGACGGGGAAAAGGGGAGGAGCGTCAGGCAAGCAAGCTGTGGCCAGCGACAAGATCATAGAAGGCTCTCGGATAAGCGGCATGCAGGTTGGACCACAAGACGTGAAGAGGCCCAGTGATGATGTGGAAAGTTCATTCTTGGATGGCGCGATGCAGGCTGGGTTTCTCGCCGCCCTTTTGGCGAAGGCAGCGGGAAACCAAGCCCACATCGACCGGAATCCGATTGGAAGCCTGATGGCTTCGCCTACGGCAACTGAGAAGGGAGAGGACGCCGATCTTGTAACCCATGGCATACCGCCGTGGGCACCGAATGGAGAACATCATGTTCGATATTCCAAAGACGACCACCGGACTGCACCGCTTTGCAGAAGTCCATCAAGAAGCCCTCCAGAATGTAGTATTTCTGCTGTGTGGGCGCAGGGAGCTGCGGACAGCCCAGAAACTGCCTGAGGAGCTGCCCCTCTCAGGCGGGATAGCCCGCCGCGCCCTTTGTAGGGCTCTCGCATCGCTGGAACTTTTGGGGGGCTATCATCTCAGCGTCTGCGAGACCGTTTCGATCCACATCAATGAGATTAAGCTGCTGCGGAACTCTCTCACCAACTCGCTTTCAAGACCGAAAGCCGATGGTTGCTTCAATTTCGAGGTTGAGCGTGAGGGAGCCGTTCATGACTGACTCACGGAAGAACTCTGAGCCGATCACGCGCGGGATCGTTAACGCATTAACGGCAGCTGAAGGTGTCGTAGCCGCATTTGCCAATGCGGAGCGAGCGGGGGTGCTGAACGAAGAACAGTTCGAACACCTCAGCAACCTCCGTCGTGGCGAGCTCTCAGCGGAGAACTTCTCACGAGATTGGATCGCAACATTGCGGGACCTCGCCAGTAGTCTCGAACCAGCTATCCTGGGCGAGACCCAGACATGGTTCGTTCACGACGAGTGCGACATGTCTGGCGGCCATGAGGAATCCGCGACGACTGAACAGGGAGATGCTCTGATTTGGCTGCGATCGTCATTCAAAAACCTCGCAGATCGCCTCTCTGACGTTGTGAAACTTCAGAATGCTGAGGAGCTTGCCCGAGAGTTGAAGAAATAGCTTGCCATCTCTGACTTTCGATTCATTCCCGTAACGACATGATAACGTGGACATAAACCCTCCGGCGGGAGATGATGGACTTGTTCCCATTTCTCGCTGCCGGGGGGATCAAACCCGTGAATTCTTTTTTCTCCATGTGAGCCGAATTTCTGTTTGCGAGGGCCTGAGGCTGTTCGCAAGCAACGCAACCGCTCGCGAAATCGCGAAGAAAGCATGAAAGAGGCAAACAGAATGCCCGCACCAAAACTGACAAAAGCTTCCGTCGGCAACCTTATCCAAGCAATCCGCGCTGCCGGCCTCACTCCGGCGGCAATCCACGTCGAACCGAATGGAGGAATTCGCGTGGATATTGCTTTTGCTCCGGAAGGTAAGGATCCGACGGTAGGTCTCTCCGCTGCCAACAATGATGCGCTGTGCTGGGAGGAAGTGGCATGAAGGTCGGATTTGATTTTCCCGGTTTGTGCAAGGAGGAGACGCCAGCGGGAAAGTTGCGTTGGCGCGTTCGGGTTGAAGGCAAGAGAGAAAAGAAAATCACGATCCCAGTTGGTCCATCCCATCCTGATTTCCACGCGCATTACGAGGCGGCTCGCTTTGATCAAAAGCTGATCAAAAGTCTTTCAGATACGCCGAATAAAGGATCATTGGATGAGTTGCGTGAGCAGTATGTAGACTGGATGAAAGTGCAGGTGCAGGCGGGAAACCTCAGCAAGAAAACGCTGGAGAGCCGCGAGCGTGGATTAAGGCAGGCATGTGATTGTCGGACGCCGAATGGCAAAGCTCGTATGGGTGGTGTCAAAGCCTCAATGCCAAAAACCGCATTCGCTCATATCAGGAATTCATTTGGATCGAAAACCGGAGCAGCGGCGACTTGTCTGAAGGCTCTCCGTGCAGCCTACCGTTGGGGGGAGGAGTGCGGATTTCCGGTGGACAGCCCGGTATTCCAAGTGTCCAACCCTCATGTATCGAAAGGGGGAGCTGTTCCATGGAGCAAAGAAGACAAGGCAAAATTCCTCGCCTTCCACGGTCCTGGAACCATGGCGCGCAGATGGTTCCTTCTGGCCAACGATACTGCTGGTCGGATCGGCGATACCCACCTTCTTGGCCCCGAGCACGAGGTCTTCCGCGGCGACCATCAGGTGCTTTCTTGGCAACCAAGCAAAAAGGGATCCCAGCCAGTGGAAGTTCCAATGAGCGTTGAACTCATGATGGAGCTTGCGGGCCTTCCTGAAGATGCCCCTGCTTACCTTCTCACTGAACACGGGAAGCAGTTTGCTTCGTCCGGCAGCCTCGACAATCGCGTCAGGAAGTGGATCATCGCAGCGGGGCTCTGCGCTGCTGAAGTTGATGACAACGGTAAGAATGCCATCAAGGCGACACGATCGCAGCACGGCATCCGGAAAGCCCGCGCAGAAGAGATCGCTGAGCAAGGTGGGTCAGTTTACGAGGTGATGTCAGTCTTGTCACATAGCGATGTGAGAACTGCTGAAATCTACACTAAAAAATTCCGCCGAGCTGGGCTGGCAAAACAAGCGGCTGCCCGTCGTGCGACGCAAGATTGAGAGCTAAGTGTCCCACGGCCTGCAAATCATGGGACACTTCCAAATGGAAAGCAGAGAGATATCAGTATTTTGTGGGGAGAAGTGGCAGCCCGTAGGGGAATCGAACCCCTCTTTCCAGGTTGAAAACCTGGCGTCCTAACCGATAGACGAACGGGCCACTCTTGTCGTGAGGGGTGATTAGGCAATCCCGGCCAGCGGCGCAAGCGGAAATTTCAGGGCATTGGCAGAAATATCCGCACGGCAATGAGTCAGGCGCGCGCCGCATCCTCAAGCCGCAGTTGCACGGTCTGCCGGCCGCGAAAGCTGTTGATGTCGAGGCGCCCGGCAAGGTGGAACCGCGCGCCGCCGTGCGCCTCGAGCGTCGGGCCAAGCGGGCCGTCGTAGGCGCCAAAGCAGATCGCTTCCATCGCCGTGCCCATCCCGTCGTCGAAGCTCAGCTTGAGGTGGCTGTCGCCGACGCGCTTGGCGAACTTGATGCGCATGTCGGCAAAGCCATAGCGCGGGGCAGGGGCGCCTGCCCCAAAGGGACCGGCCTGTTCGACCATTTCGGTCAGGTCGACCGTGGCGGCACCCGGCATCAGCGTGCCGTCCAGCCGCAGGTCGGCGGCGCCGGTCAGATGCGCCCCTTGCCGGGCCAGCAACTCAGCCAGCCGTTCCATCGCCGCCTCCAGCTTGTCCTCGGCCACCGTCAGCCCGGCGGCCATCTTGTGACCACCGCCTTTTTGCAGCAGACCTTCGGCGGCCAGCCGCTGGATCGGGGCGCCCAGGTCGATGCCGGAGATGGACCGGCCCGATCCCTTGCCGATGCCGTCCTCCAGCCCGATCACGATGGCCGGGCGATTGGACGCTTCCTTGAGCCGCGAGGCGACGATGCCGACGACACCGGGGTGCCAGCCCGCGCCGGCGGCCCAGACCAGTGGCGCGTCAAAGCCACGGGCTTCGGCCTGCTCCATCGCGGCGGCGCGCACTGCGGCCTCGATCTCGCGCCGTTCGGTATTGAGGTGATCCAGACGCTCGGCCAGCGCGGCGGCCTCGTGCGGGCTGTCGCAGGCCAGCAGGCGCGCGCCCAGATCCGCCGCGCCGATACGCCCGCCCGCATTGACGCGCGGACCCAGCAGAAAGCCCAGGTGATAGGCGGCGGGGGCGGTGTCCATCCGCGCCACATCCGCCAGCGCGGCCAATCCGGGCCGGTCGCGGCGCGCCATCACGCGCAGGCCCTGCCGCACAAAGGCGCGGTTCACACCGACCAGCGGCGCGACATCCGCGACCGTGGCCAGCGCCACGAGATCCAGCAACGCCATGAGGTCGGGTCCCTTGGCGCCGGTCTCGCGCAGTTGCCTGCCGACTTCGACCAGCATCAGAAAAACCACCCCCGCCGCGCATAAATGCGCCAGCGCGCCATCCTCGTCCTGGCGGTTGGGATTCACCACGGCCAGCGCGGGCGGCAGGGTTTCCGCCCCCAGGTGGTGGTCCAGGACGATCACGTCCGCGCCCACCGCCGCTGCCACGGGGCCGTGCGACAGCGTACCGCAATCGACGCAGACGATCAGGTCGTGATCGCGCGCCAGCGCCGCCATCGCCGCGTCGTTGGGGCCATAGCCCTCGTCGATCCGGTCGGGAATGTACAAGGTCGCGCGGTGTCCCATGTGGCGCAGCCACACCAGCAACAACGCCGCCGAACTGCCGCCATCCACGTCGTAATCGGCAAAGACCGCGATCTTCTGGCGCCGGGTCACGGCGGTCAGAAACCGGGTCGCCGCCTTTTCCATGTCGCGCAGGGATCGCGGGTCGGGCAACAGGTCGCGCAGGGAGGGCGCCAGAAACGCCTCCGCATCCTCTGCCGCCACACCGCGCCGTGCCAGCACCTGGCACACGGCGGCAGGCAATTGCGACTGCTGCGCCAAGGCCTCCGCCGCGCGCGCGACCTCGATATCCGGACCGATCCAGCGCCGCCCGGTCAGGGATGCCTCAACGCCCAGAAACGACATCACCACACCCCTGCCTCAACCTGCCAAAATTTCCCGTACGCGGGTCCGACGCCTGCCACAGGGGCGGCTCTCAGGTCTTTTCGACGGGCGTGCGGTAATTGATCCGCCGCACCGATCCGGTCTTGGACCGCATGATCAGCGTCTCGGTGGTCATCCAGCCGACCTCGCGCCGCACACCTGGCAGGATGTTGCCGCCGGTGACGCCGGTGGCGGCAAAGATCACGTCCTGCGTCACCATCTCGTCGCGCGAATAGATGCGGTCGAAATCGGTGATCCCGGCCTTGCTGGCGCGGCCGCGTTCGTCATCGTTGCGAAACAGCAGGCGGCCGTACATCTGGCCGCCCATGCATTTCAGCGCGGCGGCGGCCAGCACGCCCTCGGGTGCACCGCCCGCACCCATGTACATGTCGATCCCGGTCATCGGATCGGCACAGTGCATGACCCCCGCGACATCGCCATCGGTGATCAGCCGGATCGCGGCGCCGGTGCTGCGAACGGCGGCGATCATTTCGTCATGTCGCGGGCGTTCGAGGATGCAGACAGTGATGTCGGAGGTCTCGCACCCCTTGGCGCGGGCCAGCGCCTCGACGCGCTCGGCGTGGCTCATATCCAGCGTGACCACGTCCCTGGCAAAGCCGGGACCGATGGCAAGCTTGTCCATATAGACATCCGGCGCGTGCAACATGGATCCGCGCGGCCCCATCGCGATGACCGTCAGCGCGTTGGGCATGTCCTTGGCGGTAAGTGTCGTGCCCTCAAGCGGATCAAGGGCGATATCGACGCCGGGGCCGTTGCCGGTGCCTACTTCCTCGCCGATATACAGCATCGGCGCCTCGTCGCGCTCGCCCTCGCCGATGACCACCACACCGGCGATGTCCAGCAGGTTCAGCTGTTCGCGCATGGCGTTGACCGCCGCCTGATCGGCGGCTTTTTCGTCGCCGTGACCGATCAGCCGGGCCGAGGCCAGCGCCGCGGCCTCCGACACGCGGGCAAGGCCCAGCGACAGCATACGGTCTTGGAATTGGGCGGAAGAGGGCATGGAGGTCGTCCTTTTGGCAGGGCTTTCATTCGGTTGTCCGGGTGTAGCGGTGCGCCGCGCGCCGCACAAGGCCGGGCTGGCGCCGCGCCGCACAGGGCGCGGGCCGATGGTGCGGCACGGCGTTACACTTCCTCGATGCGCAGGGCGACGGGGCTGGTGGCCATCACGCCGCTTTCGGCCATGGCGGACAGCGCCTGACCCAGGGCAGCGGGCGTTGTCTTGTGCGTCACGATCAGGACCGGGGCCACGGTTTCGCGGTGGCCGTACTGCCGCATCCGGTCGATGCTGACGCCGGCCTCGCCCAGCACCTTGGCGATTTTCGCCAGTGCGCCGGGTTTGTCGTCAAGCGACATCCGCAGGTAATAGGGCGCGGGCAGTTGCGAGGTCGCGGGCGTGCTGGTGCGCAGATCCTTTGCCGGCTGGCCAAAGACGGGGCCGCGCGCGCCGCCGCGCGCCAGGTCCAGCACATCCGACATCACCGCGCTGGCGGTCGGACCTTCGCCGGCGCCCGGACCGCGCAACACCACCTGACCGATGCTGTCGCCTTCGATCACCACCATGTTGGTGCCGCCCTCAAGCTGGCCCAGCGGCGAGGTATCGGGCACCAGGCAGGGCTGCATGCGCTGCTCGAGACCGCGCCCGGTGATCTGCGCCACGCCCAGCAACTTGATCTTGTATCCCATGTCGGCGGCGGCATGGATGTCCTCGATGCTGACCCGTTCGATCCCTTCCAGTTCGATTCCGGCGAAATCCACCTTGGTGCCGAAGGCGATGGAGGACAGGATCGCCAGCTTGTGCGCGGCGTCGATGCCGCCCACGTCGAGCGCGGGATCGGCTTCGAGATATCCAAGCCCGTCGGCTTCGGCAAAGACCTGGTCATAGGTCAGGCCCGCGCTTTCCATACGGGTCAGCATGTAGTTGCACGACCCGTTCATCACGCCCATCACGCGCGTGATCTCGTTTCCGGCGAGCGCCTCCATCAGCGTCTTGATGACCGGAATACCGCCCGCCACCGCCGCTTCGAACTTGATCGTGCGGTCCGCGGCTTCGGCGGCCAGGGCCAGCTCCTGACCGTGAAGGGCCAGCATGGCCTTGTTGGCGGTGACCACGTCCTTGCCTGCGGCCAATGCCGCCGCGACCGCGTCCCGGGCGGGGCCGTCTTCGCCGCCGATAAGTTCCACGAACACATCGACATCGTCGCGCGTCGCCAAGGCCACAGGGTCGTCCTCCCAGGCATAGGACTTGAGCGACACGCCCCGATCCTTGTCTCGGCTGCGGGCGCTGACGGCGGAGATCACCACGTCGCGCCCGGTGCGCGCGTGCAGCAAGGCCGCGTGCTTGCGCACGATCTTGACCACGCCGACACCGACCGTGCCCAGACCTGCGATACCAAGACGAAGCGGCTGCGACATGACGATGATCCTTGTTACCTAGGGAAAAGAGCCGCTGTGGCGCGGCTCCTTCGATTGGCCGCGATGTAGCGGGTTCGGCGCCCCGGTGCAACGCGGCAGAGTGTGCTTATTGCACGGCGGACCCAAGACGTGCGCGATCGGCATCGCCGACCACCGCGCCGCGCAGGGCCGCGGCCCGCGCGCGCAGCCCCGCAACCCGCGCGCTCAGCGCCTGGGTCGTGGCGGGGGCATCGATCTGGGCGGCGTCGGCCTGCGCAAGAAGCGGCTCGATCGGCACCAGCGCGGGGTAATCCGCAGCCTCGGCGTCGGGCGAGACGGTCCTGTCCAGTTCCGGGAACTGGGTACAGGCCGCACAGGCGGCAAATACAATAAGAAGGGGCAAGGCGCGCATGATGACGGCTCCGGTCGCTGGGCCAGTCATGCCCCACTGCGTAAAAAGGCGCAAGTGAGGGATTGTTTTGAACGAGCGTTCAGTTCACCTTGTAACCATGGCGCGCACAGCAGGTTCACATTCGGATATCACCGGCCCCAAGGTCCGCGACGCGGCGCTGCGATTGTTTGCGCGGCATGGCTATGCGGCTGTCTCGATGCGCCAGATCGCGGCGGATGTCGGTGTGCAGGCGGGGGCGCTGTACAACTACACGCCCGACAAGCAAAGTCTGCTGTTCGATCTGATGGCGGCGCATATGTGCGATCTGCTGGAGGCCTGGGTCGATGACCCTAAGGACGACCCGCGTGCGCGGCTGGCCCATTTCGTGCGCTTTCACATCGGGTTTCATCACGAACGGCCGGATGCCGTGTTCATCGCCTACATGGAACTGCGCAACCTGACGCCGAACAACTTCACGCAGATCGAAGCCTTGCGGCGGCGCTATGAGGACAAGCTGGAGGCAATCCTGTGTGACGGCGTCGCGGCGGGCGCGTTCGACGTGGCGGACACCAAGATCGCGACCCTTGCTGTCATTGCGATGCTGACCGGTGTCAACACGTGGTTCCGCACCGGCGGGCGGCTAACCCTCGCGCAGGTGCAGGCGCAGTACCTCGATATGGTCGTCCGGGCGGTCGGCGGCGGTCAGGCGGGCTGAGCGGCCCGCCCGACCGGAGGGTTCAACCTCAGTGCGTGGGCTTGATGAAGGTGCCGTTGTTGAGGTCCTGCATGGCCTGCATCAGCTCGGCGCGGGTGTTCATCACGATGGGCCCGTGCCAGGCCACCGGCTCGTCGATGGGCGCGCCCGAGATGAGCAGAAAGCGCACACCCTCCGGTCCGGCCTGCACGGTCACCTCGTCGCCGGTGCCAAAGCGCACCAGCGTGCGGTCGCCCGACATGTCGCGGATGTTGAGCTCTTGTCCCGCGACTTCCTTTTCCAGCAAGACACCCGAGGGGCTGGATGCATCCGCAAAGGCGCCGGCGCCTTCGAACACATAGGCAAAGGCGCGGCGGTAGGTGTCGATCTTGAATGTCTTCTTGCGCCCCGCGGGCACGAAGACGTCCAGGTACTGCGGATCGGCGGCGATGCCGTCGACCGGGCCGGTCTTGCCCCAGAATTGGCCGGTGATGACCTTGACCACCGTGCCATCGTCGTCGGTGACGACCGGAATATCCTTGGCCGTGACATCCTGATAGCGCGGTGCGGTCATCTTTTGACTGCTGGGCAGGTTCCCCCAAAGCTGAAAACCATGCATCTGCCCCTGCGCGTTTCCGTGCGGCATTTCCTGATGCAAAATGCCCGATCCCGCGGTCATCCACTGCACGTCGCCCGCGCCCAGGGTGCCGGTGTTCCCCAGCGAATCGCCGTGATCGACGGTGCCCGACAGGACGTAGGTGATCGTCTCGATGCCGCGGTGCGGGTGCCACGGAAACCCTTTGATGAAATCTTCGGGGCGTTCATTGCGAAAGTCGTCGAACAGCAGGAACGGGTCCAGTTCACTTGGGTCCTGAAAGCCGAATGCGCGGTGAAGCTTGACCCCGGCGCCTTCCATCGTTGGGACGGCGCGGCGGGTCTCGAGGGTGGGTCTTAGGGACATGGGCAAGCCTCCTTAACTGCGTGTGATCAACAGATAGAGGGACGCGGCGCAAGCGCAATGGGAGGGCGCGAACCGCCGTTGTGCATCCTTGCGCAGGTTGGCCAGTTTCTGACGCAGAACGCAGGCCGGAATTTTTTGATATTCCGGCTGCGCGGCGATGAAGCGCGCGCAGCCGGACAGGTCATCGAGCGTCAGGCGTACCAGTTGCCCATTTTCACCTCGACCGCGTCGCCGACCATCTTGGCGAATTCCGCCGGATCCTGCGTGCCGCCATCGCGACCACGGTAATGATAGGGATAGACGAAGGTCGGCGCGAATTCCGCCACCGCCGATGCCGCCGCTTCGGCATCCATCGTGAAGGGCAGGTTCATGCACACGAACGCCAGGTCGATGTTCTCGAGCGCGCGCATTTCCGGCACGTCCTCGGTGTCGCCCGAGATGTAGACCCGGAAGCCGTCAAAGCTCAGGACATACCCGTTGTCGCGGCCCATCGGGTGGAAGTTCTTGCGCTCTTCGGTCAGGTTGTAGGCGGCGATCGCGTCGATCGTCAGGCCCAATACCTCGCCCTGGTCGCCGTTGGCCATCGGGGTGGATTTGGCCTTGAGCGCGTCGGGCATCATGTCGAAGACGGCGGGATTGGTGATGATCGGCGTCGTGTCGCCGGCAATCGCCGTCAGCGTTTCGGCATTGTAGTGATCGCCGTGCTCGTGCGTCACCAGGATCAGATCCGGCGCCGGGAAATCGGCATAGGACGCCGGATCGCCGACCGGGTCGGAGTAGATCACGCCGATGGGGGTTTCCATCACGAAGGATGCGTGGCTTACCGGGTGCACGGTGATGTCGCCCGCGGGCGTGGCGAACACGTCGCTGGCGTGGGCCGCGGCACGCGCAGCATAGGGCAGGAACGTCACCGTGCCTGCGGCAGCGGCGGAAAGGGCCATGAACTGGCGTCGGGTCTGGGTCATCTGTATCAACCTCCGGTTAAGAAATCGTGTTGGATGGAGGTAGTCCGGCGTTCGCGCAGATCAAATCCGCCGCGCCCACCATTTGCCGGGCTTGGTGCGTTTTCCGCGTCCTGCATCCAGGTGCAGGGCAAGCCACCGGAACCGCGACAGCGCAAGTCTGAGCCAGATCCGGTGAATCCGGCGTGAAAAGTCCCTGTTGAAGGGGCAAACCCGCATGCAGATGGCGCAATCGGAGCTGAGCTTGGCCCAGAAGCCAAAGCATTTTTGCGCATCCGATGTCCATTTTCGCACACCCTTGAGGGCCGACGGCGCGCCGGCGCTGACCGCTGGCGGGCCGTGAGGCAGGGCCTTGACCGGGCAGGCGTCGGCGCATTTGGTGCAAATGTCGCAAAACGCGCGCACGCCGCGGGGGCGGGGGGAATCATGGGCCAGCGGCAGATCGGTGAACACCTTGGAGAACCGCAGCCGTGGCCCGAATTCGGGGGTAATCACCAACTGGTTTCGCGCGTATTCGCCCAGCCCCGCCTGCACCGCGTAGGGGATCACCAGCGCGGTGTCGTTCATCGAGGCGGTGGCGCGGTAGCCCAGGTTGCGGATGTAGGCGGCCAGTTGCATGACGACCGCCGCCTCATGGCTGTATTCGCGCCCTGTCGCCGCCCCCGCGAGCGCTGATGGATAGGTGTCCACCAGCCCGCGGTCCATTTCATGTCCCATCACGATCACCGACGTCATGCCCGGCGGAAGGTCGTTCGGCGCGGCGCTCAAGTCGCGGGTATCGACGCGGTCGGCATAATGCCAACGTTCGTCCACCTGCGTCACGCCGCACAGGTCGGCGCCGAAAAACGCCGCGACGCGCTTGATTTCCGCGCGCATCGCGGCGGGGTCGTCCACCGTGATCTGCCGGGGCGCCACGGGGGTGTCATCGCTGATCGCGGCCTGGAAGCCCTCGCGCCGGCCCTGAGCCGCGTGACGGTCGGTGATGATGTCGGACATCAGCCAGGATGCGTTGCGCAGGGCGAAATCGCGCTGGGTGAATCCCTCGCCGCGGCGCGGTGCCGCCTCCATCCGGTATGAGGCAAAGAACGCATCGGTTTGTGCCGTGCGCACCGTAACGTCCCAAAAGGCGCGGCTGAAAATGTCGTTGCGCTGCGAGAACCGCTCAAACTCGTCGGTCACGTCGAAGCCGGCGGCAGGGTCGGTAGGTTTGCTGTGGCGCGATGCGGTCATGCGGCCAGCCTTGCCCGTCCCCCCGCGTCGGTCAATCGCAAAGGGTCGCAAACAGGCGCGACGGACCCCGGACCGGGGGCAAAGGCTGGGGCCGGATATCACGAAAGGGCGAATGGTATGAAGGTCGGGTTTATCGGGTTGGGCAATGTGGGCGGCAAGCTGTCGGGGTCGCTTTTGCGCAACGAAATCGCGTTGATGGTACATGATCTGGATGCCGATCTGGTCGCGGCCAAGATGGCGGACGGGGCGCAGGACGGGATCAGCCCGGCACAGATGATGCAGGCCTGCGATGCGGTGATCACCTGCCTGCCCAGCCCTGCGGCCAGCGCCAGCGTGCTCGAGAAGATGCTGCCGCAGATGGGGCCAGGCAAGATCTGGATGGAAATGTCGACCACCGACGAGGCGGAGGTGAAGCGCATCGGCGCACTGGTGCAGGCGGCGGGCGCTGCCGCTGTCGATTGTCCGGTGTCGGGCGGCTGTCATCGGGCGGACACCGGCAACATCAGCATCTTCGCGGGCTGCGACCGCACCACCTTCGAGCGTATTCTGCCGCTGTTGACGATCATGGGGCGGCGGGTGCTGCACACCGGCGATCTTGGCTCGGCGTCGATCCTCAAGGTGCTGACCAACTTTCTGGCCACCGCAAATCTGGTCAGCTGCGCCGAGGCGCTGTGCGTGGCCAAGGGGGCGGGAATGGATCTGGGCGTTGCCTATGAGGCGATGAAGATCAGCAGCGGCACGTCCTTCGTGCATGAAACCGAAAGCCAGGTCATCCTGAACGGCAGCCGCGACATTTCGTTCACGATGGATCTGGTGGCCAAGGACATCGGCCTGTTCCAGGCCGTGGCCGACCGCGCCGGTGTGCCGCTGGAACTGAACCCCTTGCTGATTTCGATCTTCAATGACGGGATCGCACGGTTCGGGCCGCGCGAGTTGTCGCCCAACATCATCAAGCGACTGGAACAGGCGACGGGGCTGGATGTCACGGCACCGGGATTTCCGGCCGTGATGGTCGATGACGAACCCGAAGCGCCGGGGGCGGAGGTCGTGCCGAACCGATGAGCGGCGGCGGCGGCCCGGCATTGCCTCTTGTGAGGGGGCCACGGCTCGCGGTAGGAGGCCTGCGGGCCAGATGCGGAGGAGCCGGAGCATGAAGATCGACAGCGACAGCGAGGTTCTGGCAACCGTGGGTGCATCGATGGGGCGGCGATTGCTGGGGATCACGTCGCTGGCGGTGCTGGGCGGCATGGTGATCTACGTGGCGCTGGCCACCCCGCCCGATCTGGGCTGGCAGGTGTTCTTGCTTGCGCTGGGTGGCGCGGCCATCTGGATGGCCGATGCCATGCGGCGCGGAACGGCGCATGTGATCGAGCTGACCGAAACGGAACTGCGCGACAGCTCGGGCGAAATCCTGGCCCGCGTCGCGGATATAGAAAGCATGGATCGCGGCTTTTTCGCTTTCAAGCCATCCAACGGTTTCTTGCTGAAAACGCGCAGCCCCGGCACGCGCGTCTGGCGGCCGGGGCTGTGGTGGCGCATGGGGCGCCGGATCGGCGTGGGCGGCATGACGCCCGGATCGCAGACCAAGTTCATGTCGGAAGTGCTGGCCGCGATGATGGCGCAGCGCGACGATTAGACGCCGCTGGTCGGCTCCGGCGTGTCTTCCCAAAGCACTTGCGGCGCGTATCGCGGGCGGGTGAAGATGAAATTCTCGATGGTCTTCTTCTCAAGCCCGGTGGCGAAGGGCGCGGTGTAGTCTTTCCAGGTTTCCACGACCACGATGCGTTCGTTGTCGGGCATCACCGGCAGGCGGTCGGCCCAGCCGGCCACATCCGCGTCCGTCAGCGGCCCTTTGGTGCCCTGGGCCTTGGACCAGTCGGTTGTGAACACGTTGTCCGCCTCGTTCCACGCCAGAACCGACAGCCGCAGCGACGACGCGCCGCCGGTATAGGTCATGTAGTCGAACATGTCCTGCGCACCTTCGAGGAACTTGATATCGATCGGATCGGTCTGGCGCGACATCAGGTCGCCGATGGTATAGGCCACCTTCTGGTTGACGCTGTATTGCCGAAAGGCGTCGAAGATAGAGAACATCGACAGGAAGGCCCAGAACAGCAGCGGCAGGATGATCACCGCTTCGATGGCGATGCTGCCATCCTCGCGGCGGGAAAATCCCGACAGACGGGCGCGGATATATGCAAGACGGTCCATTATTGCGGCTCCTGTACGAAGGCGGCGACGGCGATCATCTGCGACTGGCCGGCGCCGTCCTTGCTCATCGAATAGCCCAGTCCGCTGGTCGGAAAGACGGGGTCGAACTTGACGCAGGCGCGCAGCAGCATCAGCTGGTGGTCCTGACCGGTGAAATAGGCCCGCTCGGGCATCACGGGCTCGGACACATCCACGCAGTCGGCCTGGTTGGGCAGGTTGGTGAAGTTGCGCGGATCGACCGGACGCATTTCCAGCCGCAGCGTGGTCTGACAATCCTCCAGGAAGCCCGAGTATTTGCAGATCAGGTTCTTGAGGTCGTCGTGCTGCGGCGGGTTGGCCGTGTTCAACCGTACGTTTCGCACCGCCATGTCGAGACCGCGATCCAGGAACATCTGGTTCATCGCATAGATGCTCATCTCGATCGACGTCATGAAGAGCGTGAAGATCAGCGGGATCAGGAGGGCGAATTCAACCAGCATCTGGCCGTCCTCGTCCTTTCGGAACCGCCGCAGAAGCGGAGTCAGAATGCGTTTCATTGTGTCAGCCTCAATTGGTTGATCTGGCGGGCGATCGCCTTGAACGTCGTCGTGAGTTCGGTGCCCGATACCCGGAAGAAGTGACTGGGCGAGGTCGCGCAGCTGCGCAGCGTGTTGGCCCCGTGATCCGTCGTCTCAAAGCCGACGCTCCAGATCACGATGCCTTCGGTTTTGGCGGCGTCGCAGATCTTGTCGAGCAGGGTATCGCCCTTTTCGGCTGTGTAGGCCTGGTAGTGGTATTTGTGGCGGTCCTTGCTGTTGACGTAGTGGTAGAGGTAGTAGCTGAAGTTGTACTTGGCCCAGTGCGCGTATTCGCTTTCGGTGTTGTAGGCCCAGTTGGAAATGCGCGACGAGTCGCTGTTCTGGCCGTCGGTCATCAGCACGATCGTCTTCAGGGTCTGGTCATCGCTGTAATTGACGGGCCGGTTGCCGAACACGCCTTCCATCTTGGCTTTGCCGACCAGTTCGTTGGTCACCTCCCGAAAGCTGGGATCCAGAAGCGCCGTGGCCCATTTCATGCCCGCGTAGATCGCGGTGCCCGAGCGCGGCTGAAGCTGGTCGATCTGCGCCTTGAGCTGGGTCTTGTTCTGGCTGATCGGGATCACGCGTTCAAAGGCGTTTCGCGGGCAGACCGTGTCATACATGGTGTTGAGCTGATTGCCCGACTCGATGGAGTAGTAGTTCCACTGGAAGTGCTGGGTCTGGTCCCAGGGAAACCCCGGCGTCATCTGGGTCTGTACGAAATGCCCGTCCGGGAAATCGATGCAATGCGAGAACTGGTGGCGCGTATCGACCCACAGCGCGTCAAAGATATCCGGTCCCACGTTCACCTGTTCGGAGTAGGGCACGAGCGACACGGAGATGTTGTTCTTGGTCGAGGGGGTCAGAACCTCGTCAAGGAACGCTTTGGAGGCATTCTGCATGTTGAGCAGTTTGGAGTTGTCTTTCATCGAGCCCGAGATATCGAGCACGAGCGAGATCTCCACCTTGGGCACACGCTCTTCCGCGGCGCTGATGGCGGGAACGGGCAGTTCGTCAACGCCGACCATGCTCATGAACTGCGTCGGCGTCATGGTTTTCGCGGTCGCGGTGACCTTGCGAAAGTTGAGCCCCTCGCTGACCTGCACGCTGGTCAGGTAATTGCTCATCCCGACCTTGGCGAAGTAGTCTTCGACCACCGCCTTGGGGTCGAGGGTCTGATCCAGGTCGGCGGCGGCGAGAACGGCGCGGTCCACCGTGTTTTGCAGGCGCACGCGCTCCATCTCGTTGCGCATGAGGTCGACCCCGAGGCCGCCCACCAGGAGCATCATCATCAGCATGAAGATCGCGAAAATCGTGGCGACCCCGTCCTCGTCCCGTGAAAATTGGCGGGCGGCGGTGCGAAGTGTCGCGTCGGGTCGGATGCCAGCCCGCAGGCGGTCCAGAAAATGTGTCATCGGTCTTAACCTTTCCAACAGGGGAAAAGCAGATTTCCCATGTCTCTTGGCGCGGTTTGCGTCCTTGCCGTTTTCCCATTGGAACGTGGCTTAAATGAGGCGTGTTACAGGCGAAAACAGGAGTGTTTCCGGGGGGCTTGGCATCAATTCGCATGGTTAATGCCGAGTGTTTCCAAAGCGGCACCAATCGAGCGCGAACGATTCGAAAAACGCGGAAAAGGCGCGTCATCCCAAGGCGTTCACAATTTGCACAAAAAATTCGCACTTCTTTACCCATTGGTCATAGGCTGCGGCCACACAGGAACGCGGGCGGCCGAGTCGGACCGCCCCAGAAGGAGACAGAGCATGAGCAATCCTCACGAACCCAGTTTCAGAGACAGCGTCGACATGATGTTCAACCGCGCGGTTGGGCTGATGGACTTGTCGCCCGGGCTCGAGGAGAAGATCCGTGTCTGCAATGCCACCTATACGGTGCGGTTCGGTGTGCGCCTGCGCGGCAAGATCCACACATTTACCGGTTATCGCAGCGTTCATTCCGAACACATGGAGCCGGTCAAGGGCGGCATCCGCTATTCGCTGGGCGTGAACCAGAACGAGGTCGAGGCGCTGGCGGCGCTGATGACGTACAAATGCGCGCTGGTGGAGGCGCCCTTTGGCGGATCCAAGGGGGGGCTGTGCATCGACCCGCGCGAATACGACGAACACGAACTCGAGCTGATCACCCGGCGGTTCGCCTACGAGCTGATCAAGCGCGACCTGATCAATCCCAGCCAGAACGTGCCGGCGCCCGACATGGGCACAAGCGAACGCGAAATGGCCTGGATGGCGGACCAATACGCGCGGATGAACACCACCGACATCAACAGCCGCGCCTGTGTCACCGGCAAGCCGCTGAACGCGGGCGGTATCGCGGGCCGGGTCGAGGCCACGGGCCGGGGCGTGCAATTTGCCCTGCGCGCGTTCTTTCGCGACCGGGAGGGCGTCAAGAAAGCCGGGATGGAGGGCGATCTGGACGGCAAGACGGTCATTGTCCAGGGTCTGGGCAACGTCGGTTATCATGCCGCCAAGTTCCTGAGCGAGGAAGACGGCTGCCGGATCGTCGGAATCGTCGAACACGATGGCGCGCTCTACAGCGAGGATGGGCTCAACGTGGAGAAGATCCGCGCCTGGATCACCAAGCACGGCGGCATCGCGGGCTATTCCGACCGCCACCACGTTCCCGACGGCGCCAAGGTGATGGAGGAGCCCTGCGACATCCTGATCCCCGCGGCGCTTGAGGGCGTGATCAACCTGGGCAATGCAAACCGCATCAAGGCGCCCCTGATCATCGAGGCGGCGAACGGGCCGGTGACGGCGGGCGCGGACGAGGTGTTGCGCGAAAAGGGCACGGTCATCATTCCCGACATGTATGCCAACGCAGGCGGTGTCACCGTCAGCTATTTCGAATGGGTGAAAAACCTGAGCCATATCCGCTTTGGCCGGATGCAGCGGCGGCAGGAGGAATCGCGCCACCAGCTGTTGATCAACGAACTGGAGCGACTGAGCCGCGACAAGGGGCTCGACTGGGAGCTGAAGCCCGATTTCAAGGAAAAGTATCTGCGCGGCGCGGACGAGCTTGAGTTGGTGCGCTCGGGTCTCGATGACACGATGCGCATCGCCTACCAGTCGATGGCCGACGTCTGGCACAGCCGCGACGATGTCGATGATCTGCGCACCGCGGCCT
Organism: Sulfitobacter sabulilitoris; assembly: GCF_005887615.1. Lineage (GTDB taxonomy): Bacteria > Pseudomonadota > Alphaproteobacteria > Rhodobacterales > Rhodobacteraceae > Sulfitobacter_E > Sulfitobacter_E sabulilitoris. The sequence goes on along the minus strand of NZ_VANS01000001.1, from coordinate 1,245,839 downwards.
ATCTGGTGGCCATCGCAAAGGTCGCGGCCTCCTACAGAGCCAAGGGCCTCTGACAGCCGACACAGGAGAATCATGCGCAGGGCGCGGTGCCGCAAGGACGCCGCGCCCTTTTGAGTCTCCAAGCAGGTGCCGAGATCACGGCAAAAAAGGGCGGAGTTTCGTACCATTTCGGGGTATTTTCTCCGGCCCTGTCATCTGACCCGGCGGCACCTTGTTGCCGCACTTCAAGAAAACCCTGTAAAAACAATTTATTGCCTCTGTTTTTTGGGCCTGTTTGATTTGAGTCTCAGGCGATGAAAACTTTTGGGAAATATCGCGATCCAACACCTTCAGCGCCATTTGATCGCCCGAAATGCTGCCTAAGGTTGCGGGACGTCCCGCTCTCAAGGAGGTTGCCATGACACCTGTAAACACTCGATCCGGCCTGCGGTCTCGCAAGGTGTCGCGCCGCATGGCGCGCTTCTGGCGGTGCGAGGACGGCAGTTATTCCATCGAGGCGGTGATCTGGATGCCGATCTTTGCGTTGATTTTGGCCGTGATCACGAACGTGTCGATCGTGTTCGCCAGTGAATCGCACATGCTGCGGGTGGTGCAGGACGCGAACCGCGCATTTTCGCTGGGCCGGCACGACACCACCACCGAGACCGAGGATTACATCCGTGCCAACCTGGCGTATCTCAAGGCGCAACTCACGGTGACGTCGGTGCTGCAGGGCGGCACCATTCTCTCCAACGTCAGCATCGCCGCGTCCGATCTCATGCCGCTGAGCTTTTTCACCAGCGCGTTCGAGGGTGTGGATGTGAATGTCACGGCGCAACACATCATCGAGTTCTGATCATGCACGCCCAAACATCCGCCCCCCGCCGCAGCACTGCCTTTCGCCAGTCGGAGGAGGGGTCGGCGACCATCCTGATGTTGTTCTTCTGCCTGATCTTTATCGTGCTGGGCGGGCTGGCCATCGATTTCAACAAGGTCATGTCGGACCGAACACAGCTGCAGATCATCGCAGATACGGCCGCGCATTCCGCCCTCTACGCCCGCGAAACCAAGAGCGAAAGCGAGGCCGTGGACGAGGCGCTGCGGGTGGCCACGACGATGACGGCCCCGCGGCAGTACGCCGGCAGCCTCAGGGCGGAGGATATCCAGTTCGGCACCTGGAGTTTCCTGACCGACAGTTTTGTCGCCGACGCCAATTCGCGCAGCGCGGTCGAGGTCAAGGTGGCGATGAACGAGACGCGGGGCAATGCCTCGCGCAATCTGCTGCTCAACATCATCGGCGTGGACAGTTTCGATGTCGTCAGCGCGTCGGTCTATTCGACCTATTATCCCCCCTGTTTCACCGAAGGGTTCGTCGCCGAGGATGTCGTCGACATTCAGAGCAACAACGCTTTTACCGACGGTTTCTGCCTGCACTCGAACAACTACGTGAGCCTGAATTCGAACAACTATTTCGAGCCGGGCACCGTGGTGTCGATGCCCAACCTCGACGATCTGGACATTCCCAAGTCGGGGTTCGAGAAGAACGAGGGCCTCGCCACTGCGTTGCGGATGGGCGAATACCGGCTGCGTATTCTCAACAAGCTGCCGCTGATCATCGAGGGGCTGCGGACCGGCGACCCGCTCTATCTGCCGAAGTTCCTTTATGGAAATGCGATCCATTCGCTGTCGGGCCTGGGGGCGGAGCCGATCACCGCCGGCAAGGTGACGCCGCTGCATTTCGTCATCGGGCAGGTCAATACCTATCTGTGCAACGCCGGTGGAAAGCTGACGTTGGAGGCGGGACTGTATGAAGACATGGTGTTCGTCACCAACTGCGAGGTGAAATTCTCCAGTGGCGTGCAGTTGGAGGATGTGATCGTCGCGACCACGAGCACGAGCGCGACATCGCTGAATTCGCCGTCGGGGCTGAGCATCGGGCGCGATGACAATTGCGCCACGGGTGGTGGGGCCACGCTGCTGACACTGGGCGGGTTCAACGCGGCGGCAAGCCTGAATGTCTTTGGCGGTCAGATTCTGGCGCTGGGCGACATCGAGTTTGCGGCCAATGCCGACGGCATCCAGGGGGCGTCCTTCGTCTCCAACGGCCGGATCGACGGTACGAGCAACATGAACATGGGGTTCTGCCAGTACAACGGCATGGAGAACGCCTTTCGCGCCAGCTATTTCAGGATGGTTGAGTAAACACTTCACCACGCCGTGGGGGCGCGTTTCCTACCCGGATAACGGCCTGGAATTCCCGAAGATTCCGGCCAGGGCGGCTGGCGAGGCACTGCAATGCACCGCGGTATCCGCAAAAACGACGCTCGTGCGACGGTTTCGGGCCAAACCACGGTGCGCAGGATTGATACCACGGACAGGTGCGGCTAGCGTTCGGTCGTGTCGTGGACGGGGGTGGATCATGCGGTTTTCGGGGCTGCGCGTCTTGCGCGAGGGATTGACCGGCAACAAAGGCTGGCAACCCCATTGGCGCGACCCCGAGCCCAAGGCCGAGTATGACGCGGTCATCATCGGCGGGGGCGGTCACGGTCTGTCGACGGCCTATTACCTGGCCAAGACCCACGGAATGACGAATATCGCGGTGCTCGAAAAGGGATATATCGGGGGCGGCAACGTCGGCCGCAACACCACGATCGTGCGCGCCAATTATTTCCTGCAGGGCAATTCGGAGTTCTACTCGCATTCCCTCAAGCTATGGGAGGGGTTGGAGGAGGATCTGAACTACAACGTGATGCACAGCCAGCGCGGGTTGATCAACCTGTTTCACAGCGACGGGCAGCGCGACGCCTTTGTGCGGCGCGGCAATGCCATGGCGGTGCAGGGCGACGATGCCGTGCTGCTGGACCGTGCGGGCGTGGCCAGGCATCTGCCCTATCTGGATTTCGACAACATCCGCTTTCCGGTTTACGGCGGTCTGCTGCATCCGCGCGGCGGCACCGCGCGGCACGATGCCGTCGCCTGGGGCTATGCGCGCGGGGCCGACCGCCGGGGCGTCGACCTGTTGCAGAACTGCGAAGTGACCGGCATCGACATCGAGAACGGCGCCGTGCGCGGCGTGCAGACCACGCGCGGGGCAATCCGGGCGCGGAAGGTGGGCATCGTCGTGGCCGGCCGGTCGGGGCAGGTTGCGGCGATGGCGGGCATGCGTCTGCCGATCGAGAGCCACGTGCTGCAGGCCTTTGTCACGGAGGGGTTGAAGCCCTGTATCGACCATGTGGTCAGTTTCGGCATGGGGCATTTCTATATGTCGCAATCCGACAAGGGCGGATTGGTGTTCGGCGGCGATCTGGATTTCTATGCGTCCTATGCGCAGCGCGGCAACCTGCCGATGGCGGAGCACGTGATGGAGGCGGGCATGACGCTGATGCCGATGATCGGCAAGGCCAAGGTCTTGCGCAGTTGGGGCGGGATCATGGACATGACCCCCGACGGCAGCCCGATCATCGACAAGACCGATACGGGGGGTTTGTTCATCGATTGCGGCTGGTGCTACGGCGGGTTCAAGGCCGTGCCTGGCTCGGGGTTCAGCCTTGCGCATCTGATGGCGACGGGGCAGCACCACGCGCCGGCTGCGAAGTTCCGGCTGGATCGGTTCCGCACGGGCCGCGGTCTCATGGATGAAGAGGGCACCGGCTCTCAGCACAACCTGCATTGAGGGGGGCGGAATGATGGATGCCTCCGGCAGGAGTATTTTTGACCCAAAGAAGCCGGGGGGCGTGGCATGAGGCTGACCTGTCCGATCTGTGGCGACCGCGATCGCCGCGAGTTCTATTACCAGGGCGATGCCGTTGCCTTGGACCGGCCCGATGGGGGCGCGGGGGCCGAGACCTGGGACGGCTACGTGCATCTGCGCGACAACCCGGCGGGGCGGACACGCGATCTGTGGCAGCACGAAGCGGGTTGCGGGGCGTGGATCGTCGTGTTGCGCGATACCGTCAGCCATGAGGTGTTCGGCGTCGAGCTGGCGATGTCGGTCGGGGAGGCGGGCGCGTGAGGGTCGATGGCAAGGGATTGATCGACCGCGATCGCGCCGTGTCGTTCCGGTTCAACGACAGGTATTATACCGGCTTCGCGGGCGATACCGTCGCCTCTGCCCTGCTGGCCAACGGCGTGCGTCTGATGGGGCGGTCGTTCAAGTACCATCGTCCGCGCGGTGTGCTGACCGCGGGCAGCGAAGAGCCAAACGCCCTGGTCACGGTCGGTCAGGGCGCGGCACAGGATCCCAATGTGCGCGCCACGGTGCAGGAGATTTATCGCGGCCTTGCGGTGCGCAGCCAGAATGCCTGGCCGTCGCTGCGGCTGGATGCGATGGAGGTCAACGATTTCGCCTGGCCGTTTCTGGGAGCCGGCTTTTACTACAAGACGTTCATGTGGCCACGCGCCTTTTGGGAGCGCGTCTATGAGCCGGTCATTCGCCGCGCGGCCGGGTTGGGTGGCCTGAGCGGGCGGCACAATCCGGATGCCTACGAGAAGGCCTTTGCCTTTTGCGATCTGCTGGTGATCGGTGCGGGGCCCGCGGGTCTGATGGCGGCGTTGACGGCGGCGCGGGCGGGGGCGGACGTGATATTGGCCGACGAGGACAGCCTGATGGGCGGACGGCTCAATGCCGAAACCTACCGCGTGGACGGGCAAGCCGGGCCGGATTGGGCCGCGGAGGCCGTCGCGGAACTGGCCGGACTGCCCAATGTGCGGCTGATGCCGCGCACCACGGTTACCGGTGCCTATGACCAGGGCACCTTTGGCGCACTGGAGCGGGTCAATCATCATACGGGGCGACGGGGCGGCGGCGCGGTGCTGGAGTGTTTCTGGCGCATCGTCGCCCGGCAGTCGGTTCTGGCCGCCGGCGCGCTGGAGCGGCCCGTGGCCTTCAGGGACAACGATCGTCCCGGCATCATGACCGCCGGGGCGGTGCGCGCCTACCTCAACCGATGGGGCGTCAGCCCGGGCGCGCGCGTGGCGGTCTTTGGCAACAACGACGATGCCCATCGCACCGCGCAGGATCTGATCGAAGCGGGCGTCGAGGTCGCGGCCCTGATCGACAGCCGGGAGGACGTGGCGCAAAGCGGCGATTACAAGACCTACGCGGGCGCGCATGTCTGCGGCAGCAGCGGGCGCCAGGGTCTCAGGCGGATCACCGTGCGGCGCGCCGGCCGCGAATTCCAGGTCGAGGCGGATTGCCTTGCCATGTCGGGCGGCTGGAACCCCACCGTCCATCTAACCTGTCACCTGAACCGGCGCCCGACCTGGTCGGACGAAATCCAGAGCTTTGTGCCGACGCCGGGCGCTGTTCCCGGCATGACGGCCGCTGGGGCCTGCAACGGCGTTTTCAGCACGGCGGGCTGCCTGAAAGACGGGGCGGACGCCGCCAGGACCGCGCTGAAGGCGCTTGGTCTGCGTCCCCGGCGAGGTGGCGGCGTGCCGGATGCTGACGACACGGCCTATCGGCTCCAACCGCTGTGGGCCGTGCCCGGCAAGGGGCGCGCCTGGCTGGATTTCCAGAACGACGTGACCGTGAAGGACGTCAAGCAGGCGGCGGTCGAAAACTTCCGCTCTGTCGAGCATATGAAGCGCTATACCACGCAGGGCATGGCCACCGATCAGGGCAAGAATTCCAATATGGCGGCCCTCGCGGTGCTGGCCGATGCAACCGGGCAGGGGATCGCGCAGACCGGGACGACGACCTTCCGTCCGCCCTACAGCCCCGTCAGCATCGCCGCGATGGGGGCCGGTGCACAGGGGATGGGGTTCGCGCCACGCCGCCTGACGACGAGTCACGCGACAAGCGTCGCCGAGGGCGCGCCGATGATCGAGGCGGGCTTGTGGTATCGCCCCAGCTATTTCCCACGCGCGGGCGAGACGACATGGCGGCAGTCGTGCGACCGCGAGGTCGGCATGGTGCGCGACGCCGTGGGCGTCTGCGACGTCTCCACGCTGGGCAAGATCGACATCCAGGGCGCGGATGCCGGCGCGTTTCTGGACCTGGTCTATTGCAACACGTTCTCAAGCTTGGCCGAGGGACGGGTCCGTTACGGCCTGATGCTGCGAGAGGACGGGCATGTGATGGACGATGGCACCACCGCGCGGCTGGGCCCGCACCACTATGTGATGACCACGACCACCGCGGCGGCGGGCAACGTGATGCGGCATCTGGACTTCGTAAGCCAGTGTGTCGCGCCAAAGCTTGACTTGCGGTTTACCTCCGTCACCGAACACTGGGCGCAATTTGCCGTGGCCGGGCCGAATTCCCGCGAGCTGCTGAACGGATTGCTGGATGCGCCGATCGACGACGGGACGTTTCCGTTCATGGCCTGCGGCCCGGTGACGGTCGCGGGCGTGGCGGGGCGATTGTTCCGTATCTCCTTCTCGGGCGAGCATGCCTATGAGGTCGCGGTGCCGTCGCGCTATGGCGAAAGCCTGTTCAAGCTGTTGGTCGCGCGGGCGCAGGCTCTGGGCGGCGGCGCCTACGGTATGGAGGCGCTCAATGTGCTGCGTATCGAGAAGGGGCATATCACCCATGCCGAAATCCACGGGCGCACGACCGCCTTCGACATCGGTTTCGCGCGCATGATATCGGCGGGCAAGGATTGCATCGGCAAGGTCATGGCGGCTCGCGAGGGGCTGTTGGACGAGGAGCGCGAGCAATTGGTGGGCTTCCGGCCCGTGGGCGCCGTCAGGCAACTGACCGCCGGTGCGCATGTTTTCGAACAGGGCGCCGAGGCCACGCGCGTCAACGACCAAGGCTATGTCACCTCGGTCGCGTTTTCGCCGACCCTTGGACATTTCATCGGGCTGGGCTTCGTGAAACGGGGCCGCGCGCGCCATGGCGAGGTGATGCGGATGGTGGACCGGATGCGCGGGATCGAAGCCGAGATCGAGATTTGCGCGCCGGTGTTCGTGGACCCGGAAGGAGGCAGAACGCGTGGCTGAGTTGACCGGAAAGACCCCCTGCGACGGGCTGCTGCCGCTCGAGATCGGCGCGGTGACGCTTGTTGAGGCGGATCCGGGGCGCTTGACCTCGGTCGCGCCCTACAGGGGGGGCGCAGAGGCGCTGGGCCGTGCGCTCGTGTCGGCGCATGGTCTGGACTGGCCCGCACCCAACCGCATGTCGGTCAAGGGCGCGGCGCGTCTGATCTGGTTCGGTCGCGACATGGCTTTGCTTGCCGGACCCGCGCCCGCACCGGGATTGGCCGAGCACGCGGCGCTGACCGACCAGTCCGATGCCTGGGCCGCGGTCGACCTGGCGGGTGACGACGCCGAACAGGTCCTGGCGCGACTGGTGCCCATCGATCTGCGTGCGGCGCATTTCGCCGTGGGGCATACGGCGCGCACCCTGATTGGCCACATGACTGCATCGATCACGCGGCTCGGGCCGGACCGGTTCCTGATCCTGGTGTTCCGGTCGATGGCGGGCACATTGGTCCATGATCTCAAAACGGCGCTGGAAGCCGTGGCCGCGCGGCGATAGGGTCCGCGCGAACGCCCGGTTGGAAAGGACACACGCAACATGACCCGTATCGCCCTCATCACGGTCTGCGCCCTTCTTGCGGCACCGGGTTTTGCCCAATCGGACAAGGACCTGGACTGCACCTATCAGGCGCAGGTCGTCGAGGCGGTGCGGCAGGCCCGGATCGACCGGGTCAAGGAACGCGATGTGGGCGACAGCGTGCGCGCCGCGGGCGCGACCTGGCCCGAAAGCTACAATGCGGCAATTCCGCTGGTCACGCCCTGGATCTATGACATGCGCCGTCGTGATGTGATCAAGCAGGATCTTGCCGCCGCCTGGAAAGAGCTCTGCCTCGCGCGGTAACCCGAATCCCGTCGCTTTCTTTTGGCCGAAATACCTCAGCCGGAGGCAACGGCCCAGAATATGGCGGCGCCATCTTGCCGGGACGTGCCTGGCGGCGCAGCCGCGCAATCGGACCACTGGACTCTGACACGCCCCAGACGGATAAAGTAACGCATGAGCCTTCCACCTGGATTCCTCGACGAATTGCGCACCCGGTCCAGCCTGAGCCAGGTGATCGGGCGCAAGGTCATGTGGGACATGCGCAAATCCAATCAGGGCAAGGGCGACATGTGGGCGCCATGCCCCTTTCACCAGGAAAAATCCGCCAGCTTTCATGTCGATGACCGCAAGGGATTCTACTACTGCTTCGGCTGCCACGCCAAGGGCGACGCGATTTCCTTCGTGCGCGAAACCGAAAACGTGAGCTTCATGGAAGCTGTGGAAATCCTGGCCCGCGAGGCCGGAATGCCGGTCCCCAGGCAGGACCCGCGCGCGCAGGAAAAGGCGGACCGCCGGACGCAATTGGCCGAGGTGATGGAACTGGCCGTGCAGTTCTTTCGGCTGCAGCTTCGGACAGGGGCCGCGGCGGCGGCCCGCGATTACCTCGACCGGCGCGGATTGGATGCGGCGGCGCTGGAGCATTGGGAAATCGGCTTTGCGGCCGATGCATGGCAGGGGCTGTGGGATCACCTGAAATCCAAGAACGTGGCCGACGATCTGATCCTTGGCGCGGGGCTGGCCAAACCGTCGTCCAAGGGCGGCAAACCCTATGACACCTTCCGGGGTCGGATCATGTATCCGATCCGCGATGCGCGCGGCCGCGCCATCGCCTTTGGCGGTCGCGCGATGGATCCGAACGACAATGCCAAGTATCTGAACTCCCCCGAGACGGAGTTGTTCGACAAGGGGCGCAGCCTTTACAACATGCGCGACGCGCGCACCGCCGCCGGAAAGGGCCAGCCGCTGATCGTCGCCGAAGGCTACATGGACGTGATCGCGCTGGTGCAGGCGGGGTTCACGGCCGCCGTGGCCCCCCTTGGCACCGCCATCACCGAGCACCAGTTGCAGATGCTGTGGCGCATCGCGCCCGAGCCGATTATCGCGCTGGATGGCGATACCGCCGGTCTGCGCGCGGCGATGCGGTTGATCGATCTGGCGCTGCCGCAGCTCGAGGCGGGGCAAAGCCTGCGCTTTGCGCTAATGCCGCAGGGACAGGACCCCGACGATCTGCTGCGCGCGTCCGGCGCGCCCGCGCTGCAAAAGCTGCTGGATGACGCGATGCCGATGGTGCGGCTGTTGTGGCAGCGCGAAACCCAGGGCCGGGTGTTCGACAGCCCGGAGCGCAAGGCCGCGCTCGACAAGGCATTGCGCGACAAGATCATGCTGATCCGCGACCCGTCGATCCGCAGCCATTACGGGCAGGAAATCAAGGACCTGCGCTGGCAGTTGTTTCGGCCGGCCAGCACCAAACGGCCCTTCACGCCCCGTGCCCAAGGCGCGGCGGGAGGGCGCTGGTCCGCGCCACCCGCACCTGCGACGCCGACGGCGAAATCATCCGCCCTTGCGGTGGCGCAGAACGACATCGCAACAGAACACCTGCGCGAAGCCGTGATCCTTGCGGCGCTGATCACCTGCCCGCAGATCATCGAGGAGTTCGAGGGCGGTCTGGAGACAATGACCTGCGCGAATCCCGACCATGCGGACATGCGCGATCTGCTGCTGCGCCAGATCGGCACCACGCCCGACACCCTGCGCGACAGGATGGACGAGGCGATGGGCCCGCAGGTCCTTGAAAACCTGCTGTCGTCCAACCATGTGGCAATCATCCCCTGCATCCGCCATCCCGGCGACGCGGACATGGCCCGCATGACGGTGGCCGAGGAACTGGCCAAGCTCGACGCGGCCCGCGGCCTGAGTGCAGAGATCGCGGATGCCACCGAAGATCTGAGCGGAACGGCGGACGAGGGGGTGACATGGCGGCTGTCCGAAGCCGCGCGCGCCGCCGACCGGGCGCGCCGCAGCGGACAGGAAGATACCGTCGAGTACGAGTTGGGTGACAACGGTGCGCGAATCAGCCGCGATGAGCGGAGCGCATTGGACGCCTTGTTGCAGACGATCAGGTATTCCAAACCGGGTGGTTAACCCTATCTGAACGAGATACCTAGAGAAAAAACAGGATGACCGGGTTTCCGAATCACCCGTGACACCGCATGATTTACTTTAGCGAATCACCTGAGTGATTCGTTCGACAGCCCCGAAGGAGCATCCTATGGCCGCCAAGGATACCAACGAAGACGCCAAGACCGACGATCAGGAGACAGGCCATTCGCTTGATATGAGCCAGGCCGCCGTCAAGAAGATGATCGGCGAGGCGCGTGAAAAGGGCTACATCACATACGATCAGCTGAACACCGTTCTGCCCCCCGACCAGGTGAGTTCGGAGCAGATCGAGGACGTGATGTCGATGCTGTCGGAAATGGGCATCAACGTCATCGAGGACGAAGAGGCCGAAGAGGAAGACGCCAAGGGCTCCACCGACCTGACCACGACCGAGGGCGCGCGCGACATCACCCTGTCGAGCGGCACCTCCGAGAAGCTGGACCGGACCGATGACCCGGTGCGGATGTACCTGCGCGAGATGGGCAGCGTCGAGTTGCTGAGCCGCGAGGGCGAGATCGCGATCGCCAAGCGGATCGAAGCGGGACGCAACACGATGATCGCCGGGCTTTGCGAAAGCCCGCTCACGTTTCAGGCGATCACCATCTGGCGCGACGAACTTCTCAGCGAAGACATCCTGCTGCGCGATGTGATCGACCTGGAGGCGACCTTCGGCAACCAGCTTGACGAAGAGGGCGGGGTCGATGAACCGGTGGTCGCCGGCGAGGCCGGCAGCGCCAAGAAGGAAGAGGACGACAGCCCCGAGCTTGACGCCGATGGCAACCCGATCGCCAAGGACGACGACGACGACGAGGACGAGCAGGCCAACATGTCGCTCGCCGCGATGGAGGCTGCGCTCAAGCCGCAGGTGCTCGAGGCGCTCGACATCATCGCCGACGACTACGTCAAGCTGAGCGAGATGCAGGACAGCCGCATTTCGGCCACCCTGAACGAGGACGGATCGTTTTCCGACGCCGACGAGGCGTTGTATCAGAAGCTGCGGTCCGAAATCGTGCTGCTGGTCAACGAACTGCACCTGCACAACAACCGCATCGAGGCGCTGATCGACCAGTTGTACGGCATCAACCGCCGCATCATGCAGATCGACAGCGCGATGGTGAAGCTGGCCGACCAGGCGCGGATCAACCGCAAGGAATTCGTCGACGAATATCGCGGCTACGAGCTTGACCCCAACTGGATGGAGCGGATGGCCGAGAAATCCGGCCGCGGCTGGCAGATGTTCATCGAACGCTCGTCCGACAAGGTCGAGGAACTGCGCGCGGACATGGCGCAGGTCGGCCAGTATGTCGGTCTTGATATTTCCGAGTTCCGCCGCATCGTGCAGCAAGTCCAGAAGGGCGAGAAAGAGGCGCGTTCGGCCAAGAAGGAAATGGTCGAGGCGAACCTGCGCCTGGTCATTTCGATCGCCAAGAAATACACCAACCGCGGCCTGCAATTCCTTGATCTCATTCAGGAAGGCAACATCGGCCTGATGAAGGCGGTGGACAAGTTCGAATATCGCCGGGGCTACAAGTTCTCGACCTATGCGACATGGTGGATTCGCCAGGCGATCACCCGCAGCATCGCCGATCAGGCGCGCACGATCCGTATCCCGGTGCACATGATCGAGACGATCAACAAGCTTGTGCGCACGGGCCGACAGATGCTGCACGAGATCGGCCGCGAGCCGACGCCGGAAGAGTTGGCCGAAAAGCTTCAGATGCCGCTCGAGAAAGTCCGCAAGGTGATGAAGATCGCCAAAGAGCCGATCAGCCTCGAAACGCCCATCGGCGACGAGGAAGACAGCCAGCTTGGCGATTTTATCGAGGACAAGAACGCCGTTCTGCCCCTGGACAGTGCGATTCAGGAAAACCTCAAGGAAACCACGACGCGGGTTCTGGCCAGCCTGACGCCGCGCGAGGAACGCGTGCTGCGCATGCGCTTCGGCATCGGCATGAACACCGACCACACCCTTGAAGAAGTGGGCCAGCAGTTCAGCGTGACGCGCGAACGTATTCGCCAGATCGAGGCCAAGGCGCTCAGGAAGCTCAAGCATCCCAGCCGCTCACGCAAGCTGCGCAGCTTTCTCGACCAATAAGGACTGCTGCGCCGCAGCGTGATGATTGGCACCCTGATCATTACCCTGGCCGGGCCGCACCACCGGCGCGGGTTCCAGGCCGCGCAGATGGCGCGGCTTGGGCTCAACCACGTGTTCCTTGACGCGGTAACGCCGGGCGACATGGTCAATCACGATCTTGATCGCTTGCGCCATGCCTGGGCGCGTCCGATGCGCGATGTCGAATTGGCGCTGACCGAAAGCCACCGCAAGGCGTGGCAACATGTCGTAGACACCGACAGCCCTCATCTCATCCTCGAAGACGATGCGGTCCTGACGGATGAAACAACCTCGGTGCTGGCGGGGCTGGATGCGATGACCGGCTGCTGCTTTGTCAATCTCGAGACGTTTCGCAAGCCCAAGCTGCTGGGTCGCGCGTCGCGGATGGTGGCCGGGTCCCGATCCGACCTCGTGCGGCTTTACAACGATCGGGGGGGCGCGGCCGCCTATGTTGTATGGCCCTCGGCGGCGCGGGCGCTATTGCGGTCCACACAGTCGGTTCTGCCGCCAGCCGATGCGGCGACGAACCTGGTGCCGGGGGTTTCACGGCATCAATTGGTTCCGGCCTGTGCGGTTCAGGCGATGCATCTGCCCGGCGCACAGACCGAAATCGCATCGCTTGCGGCGTCCTTTGTGTCGGGCGCGGAAAAGCCGGGATATGTGTCGCGGCTCGGTTGGCTCCGGTGCAAGCTTCGGCGTCTGGCGATTTCGACCCGGCTGCTGGGGCGCAAGCTCTGGGCGTTGCCCGTGGCGCGCGCGCGTGATCCCGGCCTTGGCACGCTGCCACCTGCCGCCGGCCAAGCGGAGCGGTGACGCAAGCGTGATTTTGACGTAGGTCAGTTTGCGGCTACCCGGGTATGGCACCTTTGGGTCAGGAGCTCGTCGATGAAACCTGCGATTGCAATTCTGGCACTTGTCCTGTGGCCGGCGATGGCCCAGGCCCAGGCGTATGAGGCGATCAACCGGCTGTTGGTCGTGCCGATCGACCGCACCACTTTCGAAGTCATCGAGGCCCGTGGCGAGGGCGCGCGCGGCATCTGGTGCGCGGCGGCCAACTATGTGCGCCGCAACGGTTTGCGGTCCGCCGATGGTCGCATCTACGTGCAGCGCGCACGCGGCCCTTCGGTGACCGTTCCGGGCCGCAAAGGCGTGGTGTTCACCCTGCGCCCGGATGCGCAGTTGCAGGCCACGCCGCGGTCCTTGTCCGTGTCGGTGCGCCGGGTCGGCGAAAACCTGTCGGTCAACCATGCTCATATCTTTTGCGACGACTACATCCTCGAACTTAGAGAAGGCCCATTCGGAGATCGGTTCTAGCGCCCCTCAGGCAAAGACAGGAGGATCCCATGCCACGGACACATCATAACGCACTCATCTTCGGCCTCGTGCTGGCGGGCGTGGGGCTGGCTGCGCCATTGGCCGCGCAGGGCTACCGCGCCGAAAACCGGGTCACGGTCAATCCTTTGCCGGGCGGCAGCTTCGAAGTGATCGAAGGCGGCGGATATGGCGCGCGCGGCATGTGGTGTGCCGCGGCGGATTATGCCCGCGACGTGCTTGGCGCCCGTGGCACTGCCCGCGTCTACGTCAAGCGGGCGCGCGGTCCAAGCCAGACGGTGCCGGGGCGCAAGGGGGCTGTCTTTACGCTCGATCCGACAGGGCTTGATCCGGTGCCCGTCACGATCACCGGCAGCTCCACCCGGCGCCCGGGGTCCAACCTGTCGGTGGATCACGCTTACAGCTTTTGCGCGGATTCCAGGTTGAGCAATCGGTGACGAATTGTCTCAGGGTGCGTTCAAGCTTTGCTGGTGCGCTATCTCTTCCGTCAGGAGGAGCATGTAACATGAAAACCCTGATCTCATCTTGCCTGATTGCGTTGCTTTCGACGCCCGTCCTCGCCGATACGCGCAGCGAGGAGTTGTCTCTTGTCATCAACCCGGTCAACGCCACCGATTTCGAGGTGGTCAAGCAGATCGGCATGGGGCCGCACGAATTCTGGTGCGCAGCCGCCAGCTTCAACGAGGCGCGCGCGAACCGGTCGGAGCTGCTGCCGATCTACATAAAGCGGCCCTTGGGCCCCAGTCAGACCGCGCCGGGAAAGCTGGGCGTGTTGTTCACGCTGTCGAACGACGGCTTGCCGCCCGAGCCGTCCCTGCGCACCGTCGAGGTCGATCAGCCCGGACTGATGTTCAAGTCGTACCAGGCGCGTCGCTACTGTCGCGATGCCTTTACCCGGTCGACAAAGTAGGGCTTGCGCGGCACGCGGGGCCGCGCCAGTCTGGTCGTGATGCTGACGGAGTTCACCATTCAGACCGACGGCCCTGCACTCTACGAGGTGACGGGGACTGTCGCGCAATGGCTGCACGGACAAGATGACGGGGTGGTTACCCTCATGGTGCGTCACACCTCGGCGTCGCTGCTGATACAGGAAAACGCGGACCCCGATGTTCAACGGGATCTTCGCGCGTTTTTCGAAAGGCTCGTACCGGATGCCGACGACCCGCAGATGCGATTCCTGCGCCACCGCTCCGAGGGGCCGGACGACATGCCCGCGCATATCAAGGCGGCGATGATGCCGGTCAGCCTGTCTATCCCGGTGGCGTCGGGAAAGATGCACTTGGGTATGTGGCAGGGGATCTATCTGGTCGAGCACCGGCGCGCGCCGCACACGCGCCGGATCGCGGCCGCTTTCCTCAGCTGTTCGGCATGAGGAAGATTTCACGGATCGACGCGTGCGCGGGCGCGTTCAGTGCATGCATCACCGCATCGGCCACGTCCTCGGGCTGAAGCTTGTCGGGCTTTTCCTCGTCGAAGAACGCGGTGTTGACCATTCCGGGTGCGACGACCATGCACCGCCCGCCCCAGTCGCGCATCTCCTCTGACAGGTTGCCGGCCCATCCATGGATGAACCATTTGGTCGCCCCATAGATTGAGCCCTTTATGTGGCCCCGTCCGGCGGCGGAGCCGGTGACGACGAACTGCCCCCTGGTCTTTTTCAGGTGCGGAATGGCTGCATGCGCGGTATAGAGCGCGCCCATGATGTTGAGGTCCACCATCGCCTTCCAATCCTCCGGGTCGCCGCCTCCGGTGCCGCCCTGCGAGGTGCCGCGCCCGGCATTGGCAAAGGCCGCGTCAAGCGTGCCGAAATGGCTCACCAGCTTGGTCATCGCCGCATCCTGATCCGCTTCGCTGGTGGCGTCGCCCGTCAGCACCATCGCCTGTTTGCCCAACTCGTCGGCAAGCGCGCTCAGCTTGTCCTCGCTGCGGGCGAACAGGCCGACGTTCCAGCCGTCCCTGACCGCCGCGCGCGCCGTCGCCGCGCCAATCCCGCTGGAGGCGCCGGTGATGAAAAGTGTCTTGGCCATGCTGTGTCCTTTCGTGGATCAAATCGGTGTCGGGACCCAACGCATGCCGACCGGCTTTGGGTCCATACACAAGATGTGGCGCGGCATTTCCCCTCTACCCAAACTGTAGTTGGTCGCCTATAAGTGTGGATAAGTGGGGCAGTGATCCCACAATGAGGCGGAAATACATTGAAGGGGGACGGCCGATGCGCTGCCCGTTTTGCGGAAATATTGACACTCAGGTAAAAGACAGCCGACCGGCGGAGGATCACGTTTCGATCCGCAGACGCCGTTTTTGTCCGGCCTGCGGCGGGCGGTTCACAACCTACGAACGGGTACAATTGCGCGATCTGGTGGTCATCAAAAGCTCTGGCAAGCGCGAGGATTTCGATCGCGACAAGCTCGAGCGGTCGATCCGCATTTCCATGCAAAAACGCCCCATCGATCCCGAGCGCATCGACCAGATGATTTCGGGGATCGTGCGCCGGCTGGAAAGCATGGGCGAAACCGATATCCCCTCGAAACAGATCGGCGAGATCGTGATGGAGGCACTGGCCCGGATCGACACCGTGGCCTATGTGCGGTTTGCCAGCGTTTACAAGAACTTCCAGGCGGCGGATGACTTTGACAAATTCGTAAGCGAGCTGCGGCCCGACATGCCGTCCGAAGAGTGATCGCCGATCCGCGCTACATGGCGCTGGCGCTGTCCTTGGGGCGGCGCGGGCAGGGGTTGACCTGGCCCAATCCGGCGGTGGGCTGCGTCATCGTGGCGGGGGGCCGGATCATCGGGCGCGGCTGGACCCAGCCGGGCGGGCGCCCCCACGGTGAAACCCAGGCTTTGACGCAGGCGGGCGCGCGGGCGCGCGGCGCGGATGTCTACGTCACGCTTGAGCCTTGCGCGCATCACGGCCAGACCCCGCCCTGCGCGCAGGCGCTGATCGATGCGGGCGTGGCGCGCGTCATCGTCGCCGCCGACGATCTGGATCCGCGGGTGGCCGGACAGGGGATCGCCATGCTGCGCGCTGCGGGCATCGAGGTGCAGACCGGCCTGATGCAACGCGAGGCCGAGGACGATCACGCGGGCTTCTTGATGCGGATCGATTTGGGCCGGCCCCTGGTCACCCTGAAGCTCGCCGGCAGCTTTGACGGGCGCATCGCCACCGGCACCGGCGAAAGTCAGTGGATCACGGGCGCGGCGGCGCGGCGCGCGGTGCACGCGATGCGCTATCGCCACGACGCGGTGATGGTGGGCGGCGGTACGGCGCGCAAAGATGACCCTTCGCTGACCGTGCGCGATCTGGGCGTTGCGCATCAACCCGCCCGCGTCGTGGTCAGCCGCCGTCTGGATCTGCCGTTGATGGGCGGGCTGGCGCGCACGGCGGGCGATCCGCCGCTGATCCTGTGCCACGGCAGCGATGCCGATCCCGCGCTGGTGCGGACCTGGGCCGATCTGGGCGCCACGTTGCTGGCCTGCGGGACGCGCGGCGGTCAACTCGATCCGGCGGATGTGCTGCGCCAACTGGGCGATCATGGCCTGACCCGCATCTTCTGCGAAGGCGGCAGCGCCCTGGCGGCGTCCTTGATCGAGGCCGATCTGGTGGACCGGCTGGTCGGCTTTACCGCCGGTGTGGTCATCGGTGCCGAAGGTCTGCCGGCGATCGGAGCGATGGGCCTCAGCCGGCTGTCGCAGGCGCCGCGCTACACCCTGCGCAGCACCCAGGCCGTGGGTGGCGATATGCTCCATATCTGGGCGCGCCCGACCCGCTGACGCTGCTTCCTTTTCTTTTGTTCGAAAATATCCTCGCCGAAGGCAAGGCAAGGCATCGGATTGGCGCGGCGCTAGCGCCACAGATGCGCCCGGCTGGCCAGCGCGCCCTGCGCCTTGGCCAGCAACCTGTTGGCCCACCCCGGATGCGGCAGCCGCCCCTGCGCCAGCCGTTCGACCACGACTTCGACCGGGCAGGGCAGGCCGCTCACCGGGTCGAAATAGCGTGGGTAGTCGATCAGCGTGGCGTGCACCAATCCCTCCAGCGTGGGCTGCGCGCGGCGCCGTTCGGGCACCTCGCCCCGATCGTCCGTGAGGCCCCAACCGGCGTAGAACGGCGCGCCCAGCGTGGTGACGCGAACGCCGCGCAGCAAGGCCTCGAAGCCCAGAAGAGAGGTCATTGTCCAGACGGCATCGACCGCCGCCAGCAGGGCCACGGGATCGGCGCGTGTCGCGACCACATCGGCCAGTCCCTCCGCCTCCACCGCGCCGGGGCGCAGACCCGCTTCGACATCGGGGTGCGGTTTGTAGATCACCACGGCATCGGGGTGCGCGGCCCGCACGGCGCGCAGTAGGTCCAGATTGCTGCGTACCTGCCGCGTCCCGCTCAGGATCGACGCGTCGTTCTCGACCTGTCCCGGCACCAGGATCCGGTGTCCTTTCGGCAGATCGGGCAGTGTGCCGCCCAGGTTGTACTTGCTCAGCCCCGCTTTGGTCAGCGATGCGATCAACGCCCGCGCCCGGGTCGCCTGATCGGGGCGCAGGTGCGCACGCGTGGCGATCCAGCGTTCCAACCGGCTGGGCCGCGCGGGATCGTAGTAGATCCCCAGATCGTCCAGCACCAGCGACAGGGGCGGGATCAGGTCGGCGCCAAGCCCGCGCGAGCGCAGGAACCCGTCCTCAAGCCGCCAGGCATCGTGGTGGCCCACCGCCGCCTTGCTGGCCCAGACCATCCAGGGCCTGCCGGTCTTGCGGGCGCGGGCCGGGTCGTTCTCGAAGACCATCGCGCGGTCATGGCCAAAGACCTTTTGCAGGCTGCCGCGTTTCCAAAGCCGCATCTCCGACCCGACCCAGCCGCGGTGATCCTCGCGCCACGCGCGGGTCTGTGCGGCGAGTGCCTCGATCGCGTCCTCAAGCTCGCACAGCCGGTCGCGGCAGGGATCGTACCACGTCGGATAGAGGATCATCGCGGCGGCGAAAAGCTGCGCGCGGGTCAGGTGACGCTGGCGACGTTGCACCGGGAATTCATCGCGTGTCAGCCCCCAGCCCGCGTAAAAGGGCTGGCCAAAGACGCGCGGGCGGTGGCCGGCGAAAATCGCTTCGAAGCCCAGTTGCGAGGACACGGTATAGACCCCGATCGCGCCCTCGAACAGCGCCCAGGGGCTGACCGGATCGGTCAGCAGGGTGATGCGGCCGCCCGCGTCGTCATCCGTGTAATACCCCGCGCGCAGGCCCTGCGCGGTTTCGGGGTGGGCCTTGATGACGATCGGTGCGCCGGGGTGTTCGTCCTGTGCGACGAACAGCATTTCCAGAAACCGGTTGCGATCCGCGCCGCAGGCGGTGACCGAGGCATCGCCGCGGGTCTGGTCGATGATCAGCACATATCCCGGTGCGGGTGTCGGCGCGCCGGGGTCAAAGGCGGTATATTTCGTCAGATGCGCCTCGGCCATGCGCGCCATTGCGCCCCGCGCGCGGTTCAAAAGCGCCGTATCATCAAGCGGATGCGTGGCCAGCAGGTCTTCCAGATCGGACGGTTTCGCGGGATCGAAATGCATTCCCTTGTGATCGATCAGCAGGCCAAGCGGCGGTTCGCCGCGCGCCCGCCCGGGGCGAAGCGACCGAAGCAGCGCGTCCTCGATCCGCACCAATGGCGCGCCCCGGCGCGCGGCCGCGCGTTCGCCGCGATGCGCCGTGGGGCTGTGGCCCCAGACGCCCACCAGGTCATCCGCGCGCGGCCACCCCAGCGCCACCGAATACCCCGCCAGGGCAAGGATCCGGCGCACGCGGCGCTGGGTCAGGAAACCGCCGTTGTAAACCACAAGCCGCCGGGCGCTTTCGCGTCCGGCGGCGGAGGGATGCTTGGGGTCTGTGGCCAAAGGTCAGCCGCCGGCTATGCTCGACAGTGTGCCGACGGGGGTCAGCGACCCGGTCAGGGCGGAAATCGTCTTGTTCCACTGGGTGAACGGCGCCTCTGTCACATAAAGCGTGTCGCCGTCGCGGATCACGAAATCGCGGGCCTGAAACATGCCGTTGGGTTTGGTGAGGTTCATCACATAGATCAGACGCTGCGCGCCCTGCAGGTCGTCGCGGCCCAGAACTGCGTTGGCGATCTCGGCGACCTCGTTGCGAAAGATGAACACGCCTGTCGGGTCGGACGAGGTGGACACCAGCCCGCCCACCTGCGCGATCGCTTCGAGCGCCGACAGGTTCTGGCTTTCGAAGGGCACGCGCGACTGGCTGCCCGTGGCCCCGAGCGAGGTGAAGGATCGGGTATCCTCCTCGACCAGGATCCGGTCGCCCGCGCGCAGGGCGATATCCAGTTCGGGATGATCGTAGAGATCCTGGAACCAGATGGTGCTGCTTTCGCCGGCGCGGGTCACGGTGACCTGCGCGATCTCGGGCTCGATGGTGACGCCGCCGGCCTGCGCCAGCATGGTGGCCAGCGTCCGGGTGGGGCGTTCGATGGGATAGACGCCCTGGCCGCCGATCGAACCGATCAGCGACACGGTTGCACCGTCACCCGCCACGCGCCGCACCTGCACCTGCGGGTCGGGGGTCTGTTCTTCAAGCTTGGCGGTGATGATCCGGCGGATCGCTTCGGGGGTGTTGCCCGCCGCGCGGATGCGGCCGGCGTAGGGAACGAATATGAAGCCCGCGCCGTCGACCTGCACTTCCTCGAGGATGGTGGAGTTCTGCGCCTCGCCCGCCAAGAGGCCGTCATCGACGTTTTCCCAGACGGTCAGGCCCAGCACGTCGCCGGGGCGGATCGTGTCGGACCCCAGTGTGGCCGCGTTCTTGAAGGCTTCGGAAAATCCAAGCGCGGGCACCACTGCGGTGGTGCGTGTCACGCGGTCATTGACCTCGACGATGAAAGCATCGCCCTGTTTCTGGACCGATCCCGCATAGATCTGGCGCTTGTTCGGGCCGACCTGCGGCAAGCCGCAGGACGCCACGACGGCCACGGCCGCCAACATTGCGATGGGGCGTGCCCACCGAAAACCGGAGATTGTCACTGCTCGGTCTCCTCGACCTGTTCTTGTTCTGCCTCGAAATCGCCGATTGCTTCGACGTATTTTTTCTAAACTACCGGAATCGAATTCAAAAAGCTACCGCTAGGGGTGGTGGCCGTCAGGTCACCAGACGCAACTGTTGCCGTGGTGCCGCGGTGCCCGAACGCAGCGCGTCATAGGGGTCTTCGCTCGACAGCATCATGTCCACGACCTGGCGCAGCAGCTGCCGCCGTCCGCGTGCGGAATAATAGCCACCGGGCAACTGGCTGGTTTCCAGCAGATAGCGGCGGTAGTCTTTGTAGGCGCGGTTGTCGGGGCGGGTGGCGCCCTGAAAGAAATCCGGCAGGGCCTGATCGGACACGAAGTCGGGCTTGGCATAGACCGCGCGGCCAAAGACCTTGAGCGGTATGCCGCGCCACAGCACCTGCTGGCCGGCGGTGGAATTGACCGTGACGGCGCTGCGCGCGTCGTTGAGAAGACTTGCCAGCTTGCCGCCGCGGACATAGTGCACCCGGTCTGAAACACCCAGGTCGTGCGCCAGGCGGCGGATTTCGCGGCGCAGCGGCACGCGGCCATCCTCCAGCGGATGCGCCTTGAACACCAGGTGGTGATGCGCATGGGCGCCGTCGGCAAAGCCCTTGATCACCAGGGCCAGAAAATCGGTCATCGTGTTGAAGGGGGAGTGTTGCTGAAACGAGCTGTCGTGTTCGAGTTGCAGCAGCGCCAGGTGGTAGGGAAAGCCGCCGTGCCGGATGCGGAAAGTGGCGACGCGCCGGTCGATGCCGTGAAAGGGCATCAGCATCAGCCGCTTGAGGTAGAGGCGGAATTCCTTGGCCACGCTTACCGCGCGGTGGGGTTGAAAGTTGCGGTAGTGACCGTTTCGGAACATGACGAACCAATGATAAAGCGCGCCGTAGAACACATGCTGGCGCATGTCGCCCCAGTGGCCGGGGGGCAGGGGGGCCTCCATGTCCGATTGGGCCAGCGCCTTTTGCATCCGCGCGATGCTCATGGTCATCAGGCGCGAATTGCCGTTGGTGCCGCCGCGTTCGTAGGTGATCCAGTAGGGCCGCATGTAGCCTTCCTCGAAGACATGCACGGTCAGGCCGCGGGCGCGGGCGCGCGCCACCGCTTCGGCGTGAACCGGGCGCGTGTCGCCGTACAGCACGATATCGGTGACGTTCTTTTCGTCCACCAGCGCGTCGAAGCGGTCAGGCCACTCGGCGGCCGCGCCGCGATAGGGGATATAGCTGGACGGATGGAACCAGAAGGCCCGGTCGCCCGCATTGAACCCCACGCGCCAGACCTGCGCGCCCGCGAGGCGCAGCATCTTTCCCAATTTGTGGAAGAAAGGTCCGTGCGGCCCCTGTAGAAACAGGAAGGTGCGCGTGCGGGGATCTAGGTTGGGCATGGGTACTCTGAACGTCATTAATGAACTCACCCAATTTGGCGCCTGATCCGGGCAAAACTATGGCAGGGGCGTGGCAATGCGACAAGGCCCGTCCCCTTGCCTTGGGCCGGTGGCATCGCTACGTGAAAGGCAGATCGTATAAGGGGCCGTACCATGTTCACAGGGATCATCACCGACGTCGGGACCATCGTCGCGCTTGAGCAGGCGGGCGATCTGCGCGCGCGCATCCAGACCGGATACGACACGGCGCGCATCGACATGGGCGCGTCGATCGCATCGGACGGCGTGTGCCTGACGGTCGTCGATCTTGGGCCGGATTGGTATGACGTGCAGATCAGCGCCGAGACCGTGAGCAAGACCAACCTGAGCGGGTGGCGCGTGGGCAGGCGGGTCAACCTTGAACGGGCGCTGAAGGTGGGCGACGAATTGGGCGGGCACATCGTGTCGGGACATGTCGATGGCGTGGCCGAGGTCGTGTCGCTGACGGAGGAGGGCGACAGCACGCGCGTGCGCCTGCGCGCGCCCGCGGCTCTCGCGCGGTTCATCGCACCCAAGGGATCGGTTGCGCTGAACGGCACGTCGCTGACCGTGAACGAGGTCGATGGCGCAGAGTTCGGCATCAATTTCATTCCGCACACCAAGACCGTGACCACCTGGGGCGACGTCGCGGTGGGCGATGCCGTGAACCTCGAGATCGACACGCTGGCACGGTATGTGGCGCGATTGGCCGAGGCCGGGTGACCTGACGGAGGCGCGTGCCGCGCCACGACATGTCCCCGTCTGCCCGAAGGGGGCAGCCGGGTGCGCCCGCCTTGCCCTGCGGGCAAGACGCGCGGTTCGAGGTCTGTTCAGCCGGACGACGCCAGACCTGCGCTGATGCAGGGGCGTGGCGCACTGGCAAAGCGCGCGACGCTGGGCTATGTGCGGGCAAAGTGTTTTGAAAAGGCGTGAGCGATGAAATTCGAGACCCCCGGACCTGTGGAGGCCGATCTGCGCGCGGCGATTGCCCCCATCGAGGACATCATCGAAGAGGCGCGGCAGGGCCGCATGTATATCCTGGTGGATCACGAGGACCGCGAGAACGAGGGCGATCTGGTGATCCCGGCGCAGTTTGCCGACGCGCAGGCGATCAATTTCATGGCCACCCATGGGCGGGGTCTGATCTGTCTGCCGATGACCGCCGAGCGGATCGAAACGCTGGGCCTGCCGATGATGGCCGTGAACAATTCGTCGCGCCACGAGACCGCGTTCACCGTCAGCATCGAGGCGCGCGAGGGCGTGAGCACCGGGATTTCAGCCGCCGACCGCGCGCTGACCGTTGCCGTGGCGATCAGCGAACAGGCGGGCGCCGCCGACATCGCCACGCCCGGCCATGTTTTCCCGCTGCGCGCGCGCAATGGTGGCGTTTTGGTGCGCGCGGGCCATACCGAGGCGTCGGTGGATATCAGCCGGCTGGCGGGGTTGCACCCCTCGGCCGTGATCTGCGAGATCATGAGGGACGACGGCACGATGGCGCGGCTGCCTGACCTGGTGGAATTCGGCCGCGAACACGGGCTCAAGATCGGGACGATCAGCGACCTGATCGCCTACCGCCACAAGCACGACAACCTGCTGCGAGAGCGCGACAGCCGCCTGGTGACTTCGGCCTATGGCGGCGAATGGCACATGCGCGTCTTTGCAGACGAGATCACCGGCACCGATCACGTCGTTCTGAGCAAGGGCGACATCACCACGCCGGAGCCGGTGCTGGTGCGGACCCATGCGCTCAATGCATTGGAGGATGTTCTGGGCCTTGGCCCCAGCCCGGCCGACGAATTGCCGCGCGCGATGCGGATCATCGCCGAGGAAGGCCGCGGCGCCGTGCTGCTGTTTCGCGAGCCGCACCCCAAGCTGCGGCTGGACGGCGACGAGGACGACGCGCCGCGCACCATCAAGCGGACAGGCGTGGGCGCGCAGATTATGTCGACGCTGGGCCTGCACAAGCTGGTGCTGCTGACCGACAGCCCGCAGACGAAATACGTGGGCCTTGACGCCTACCACCTCGAAATCGTGGGCACCCGGCCCATCACCAAGGACTGATCCCATGGCCACAGCCGAACAGCATTACATCCTGCCGCGCCCCAGTTTCGACAAGCCGGTGAAGATCCTGATCGTGGTGTCGCCCTATTACCGCGATATCGCCGACAACCTGATCAACGGCGCCAAGGCCGAGATCGAGGCGGCGGGCGCCACCTGGGACCTGGTCGAGATGCCCGGCGCGCTGGAGATCCCCACGGCGATCGGAATTTCCGACCGGCGCAGCAATTTCGACGGTTACGTGGCGCTGGGCTGCGTGATCCGGGGCGAGACGACACATTACGAGACAGTGTGCAACGACAGCAGCCGTGCGCTGCAACTGCTGGGGCTGCAGGGGCTGTGCATCGGCAACGGCATCCTGACCGTCGAGACGCGTGCGCAGGCCGAGGTCCGCGCCGATCCGGACGACCAGAACAAGGGCGGCGGTGCCGCGGCGGCGGCCTTGCATCTGGTCGCGCTCGCCCGTAAGTGGGCGCAGCAATCCAAGGGCATCGGGTTCAAGCCGAAGGGGCAGGACACGCTGATGGCCGGTGACACAGACGGATCCAACCACGCATGAGCGAGCTTCACAGCAACCTGTCGGGCAACCAGCGCCGCAAGATGAAATCGGCCTCGAGGCTCTATGCCGTGCAGGCGCTGTTTCAGATGGAACATTCGTCGCTGACGGTCGATTCCGTTCGAATGGAATTTCTGAACCACAGGTTCGGCGAAACCTACGACGGCGATGAAATGCTGGATGGCGACATCACGCATTTCACCACCGTGATCGAGACGGCGGTGAATTATCAGGCCAGCATCGACCAGCAGACCGACCGGGCGTTGGTGGCGAAATGGCCGCTGGGGCGCATCGATCCGACCTTGCGCGCGCTGTTCCGGGCCGCAGGCGCCGAATTGCGCGATACGGGCACCCCGCCCAAGGTCGTGATCAGCGAATATGTCGATGTCGCCCGCGCCTTTTTCCCCGAGGGCAAGGAGTCGAAATTCGTCAACGCGGTTCTGGATCACATGGCGCGAGAGGCGCGTCCGGACGCGTTTTGAGCCGACTGCGTATCCGAAAGCTAAAAATGTCGATAGTTTTTTCCGTCTGACCGCGTTTCGCGTGCCGGGCGCTGCCGTCCGGGCGCTGCATCCGATAGCCTGTTGAAGCGAAAGGGCTACGGTGTGTTCACAGGGCGGGCCCAATTTCCCTATTTTCGGAGGATCGGTCGCGATGCGCCGACCAATAAGCGGCAAAGCGCCACATCATGCTTGGGTAGGGGTGGACTTTGCGGTTTTCGTCGCCATCTTATAGCCGAGAAGGAGACACCTCATGCTTGATTTCATCGCACGCTTCATTCGCACCGCGCTGTCCGGCCTTTCGGCCCCGCGTGAAGAGTATCTGCCCATCCCCGTCAAGGCAGAGCCGCAGCGCCGGATGCCGGTGCACCGCCGTTGACGCGAAAATCGGCGCCTTGCACAAGGGCAAGCTGACAAAGATGAATTGTCGGGTCACATGGACTGACCTGATGTGACCGAGGGCCGCACTGTTGCGGCTCTTTTTTTGTGCGCCGCCGTGCAGGCCATGGGCCAGCGCGTCAGCGCCGCTGTTTCGTCATTCGAGATGCTTGGGAAAGCGACGGAACCACCACAACCGTTTTAGTTGTATATTCCCGAGGACCTGTATGTACAGGTGGGCGCCAGGTACATGAACCAGGATCCATGCAGAGCCAGCTCCCTCGGAATTGCTTAAGGCCACTGGAATGTAACCAGTCACGAGAGGGGCAGAACCGTCAGTATCGTATCTAGGCCCGCCATGCCCCCGCGACAAGGGGGCAATCGCTATTGCGTCGGCATCGGCGAAAACCCGTAGCGGACCAACTCTTCCGGCAGCAGCAGGTAGATCTCGTCGGGCGGTGTGGTCAGCGCATGTCGCATGACCAGCGGGTCGATGCCCATCTCGTCCAGATAGCCCATGACGTCGCCCTGACCGCGTTGGATGTCTTCGACGGCGACAAAGGCGGGCAGGATCGTGCTTTCGCCGAAATAGTGCTGATGCACCCCGACGGACGCGTCATCCGGAATGTCGCGCGCCGTGCCGCCGGCCAACAGGTAGGGGCAGGCGGAATAGCAGATGTCGCCGGGATCCATCGCCGTGGCGTAGCCTGCGGCGCGGACCGCACGCCCCAGGGCCAGCGCATCCTGCACCGACCCGCCGGGCGAGTTCAGCACCAGTGTTTTCGGCGCCGGGTCCATGCGCTCCAGCTGGGTGCCGATGCGGGGCGCGTCACCGGGCGCGATGGTGCCCTGCACCCTGATGGTGCCGTCCTGGCTCAGCGGGCCAAGCGTCAGGCGATCGGGCAGCGGCGTGGCGGGCATGGGCCGCCCGCCGGGGCGTTCGCGGTCGGGGCGGTAACGGCGGGTCTGGTCGCCGGGGCGCACGGGGTCGGTCAGCGATGGCGCATCAGGGCCAAAGCGCGGCAGGCGCATCCCTTGCATATCGCCTAGAACCAACAGCCCGCCCAGTCCAAGCTGAAAGATCAGCACGCCGTTCAGCGCGCGGCGGATGGTCATCGGAGACCGCGGTTTTCGCGCTTTCACCACCATCAGGGGGCCTTGAATGCGGTGACCTGCGGCGTGTCTTCGGGGTCGGTCTTGCGCGCTGCGGCAGGTGGCGCGGCCGTCATGGTCGCTTCCATCTCGCGCATGGCCTGCAAGGCCGCGCGCAGTTCCGCGATGGTCAGGGTGTCTTCGACGGCCGCGCCTTCGCGGCCGGTGCGGATGGCGCCCTGGGTGATGGCGAGGATGAACACCAGCACCGCGGGCAGCAGGTCGATCGCGATGGCCCCGGCCCAGGACGGCACGAAATTCCGGGCATACAGGATCACGGCATCCGCCGCGCTGATCGGCGTATAGGTCGTGTCGGCAGGCGGGGTCATGGCCGCCACCGCCTGTGCCGCGCGCTCCAGCGTGGTGGCGCGCTGCGCCAGCACCTCCAGAACCGATGTGATGGTGGCTGCCTGATCGCCGCGCGTGGCCTCGCTGCGGCCATCAAGTTCGGGCAGCACGACCGAGGCCGACAGATCCTGTGCCGCGCGTTCGACCAGTGCCGCGACCGACAGTTGACGCAACTGCGTGATGATCCCGGCCAGCCGCACGGCCTGTTCGGAAAACTCGACCGACCGCGCCTCGACCGGGCCCGGCTCGACTGTCAGCGCGCGCATCCGGCTCAGGGCCGCGTTGCCCTCGACAAAGGCGCCGTCCACCAGCGGGGTCTGGGTGGCGATCTGCGCCTCCAGCCCGGCCAGTTCGGACGCCTTTTGACGCAGCACCTTGAACACGGCGCCGCGCCCGGCCAGTCCCGACAGGTTGCCGGTGGCCTCCTGCTCGCTCAGATCCTCGAAGCTTTGGCGCACGCGGGCGACATCGCGTTCAAGCCCCTGTGCCGACAAAGCGATTTCGTGCGCGCGTTCCAGCGATCCCTGGTAGTCCTGCACGGTTTCGGCCAGGTGCTGTTCGACCGCCGCCGACCCGGCCAGGGCCGCCGCGTTGAGCCAACTCGACATTGCGATGATCGCGAGCGAGCCCAGGCCCATCGCGCCCAGCAGCCCGATCCGCGCCCGCGCCCCGCGCACCGCGGGAAACAGCCGCAGCATGTAGGACCAGAAGACAAAGATGCCGACGGAAACCGCCACCGAATAGGCAATGGCCGCAAAGGCGGACATCGCGCCGTTGTCATCCAGCAGCGACGACACGCCAAGGTAGGTGTAGATGCCCGAGGCCGTGGCCAGCACCCCGAGCGCCGTACCGGAGAAGGTATCGAGCCAGCCAAGATGGCCCTCAAGCTCGCGCGCATACCGCACGCCGCGCGCTTCGGCCTCGGTCAGGTTGGATGTGTCCGCCATGTTGCTGTCCCCATGCATGCCCGCTTTCCAAGATAGGGCCGCGCGGGGCGAAATACCAATGTGACCTGGAGGGCTTGCACAGTGTTCATGAAATGTTCATAATTTGCGGCATGGCGCATGATGACCTTCGACCGATGCAACCCGGCCAGCTTTTGGCGCGCGGCGTGGCGCGCCACCTGGCCGCCCACGGCTTTGTCAGCGTGGAGGAGCTGGTGCCCGCGCGCGGTCTGCGGGTCGATGTGATGGGGCTGGGCCCCAAGGGCGAAATCTGGGTGGTGGAGTGCAAGTCAAGCCGGGCGGATTTCCAGACAGACCAGAAATGGCAGGGCTATCTTGAGTGGTGCGACAGGTTCTTCTGGGCCGTCGACGATCGCTTCCCGACCGAGCTTTTGCCCGATGACACCGGGTTGATCATGGCCGATGCCTATGACGCCGAGATATTGCGCATGGGCCCCGAGACCCGTCTTGCACCTGCGCGGCGCAAGGTCATGGTGCAGAAATTCGCCACGCAGGCCGCGCGCAGGCTGCAGATGCTGCGCGATCCCGACATGCTGGATCACTGGGGCTGAAGTTTAGCGCCGCTTGCCGCGCCCGCCACTTGCGGCGCCTGCGGCGGCCATGATTTCCTCGGCGATCTCGCGTGCCTCGTCGGGGGTGAAATCCATCGGGATCTCCATGCCGTCGGCTTCGACGAAAATCCGGACCATGCCCTTGTCGGTGGGTCCGATCTGCAGGTTGGCTTCGATGTCGCGTTCGGTGTCGATACCCATGTCCGGTCTCCTCAGTGGTGTGACCGCGATTAGCGCGCGCGCCCTTGAAAGGCAAGCCGGGTTGGTGTTGTGATGCGCCCATGGCCGAGATCACACTGCGCAGTTTCACCCCCGCCGATCGCGATTGGCTGGTCGATCAACACGGCCGGCTTTACGCCAGCGACGAAGGATTCGACGGCACGTTCGGGCCGCTGGTGGCGACGATCCTGGACGATTACATCGCCGCACACGACCCCAGCCGCGAAACCGGCTGGATCGCACAACAGGGCGCGACACGGCTGGGCTCGATCTTTTGCGTGGCGCTGACGCCCTCGACCGCCAAGCTGCGCCTGTTCCTGCTGGTCCCCGAGGCGCGGGGCAAGGGACTGGGCAAACGGATGCTGGCCACCTGCATGGGGTTCGCGCGGGACCGCGGGTACACCGACATGCAGCTTTGGACACACCGGAGCCACGAGGCCGCGGGAGCGCTTTACAAGGCCGCGGGCTGGTCGCTGGACCGTGAAACGGCGGTGACCTCCTTTGGACAGGATTTGATCGAACAGGAATGGACCGTTCGCCTGTAAAGGGCCGGCGCAGGCCCGATCAACCACCCGATCACGGCTGACGAATATGCGAAAGGATGGTAATATCATCGAAACCATAGCGGTTTGTGCGATGGATTGGCGGGATTGGCCCCTTGCAATCCGAAATCCTGCGCGCTAAATCCGCTCCAGTGCCGCCTTAGCTCAGTTGGTTAGAGCGCCTGATTGTGGATCAGGAGGTCCCCCGTTCAAGCCGGGGAGGTGGTACCACCCCTCCTTTGGCGGATTGGCGTTATGGGCATCGCGCCCGATCAGGCGGGTGCATGGTGTCCGTCGCGGGCGTCCATCACGGCGGTGTCCGTCGCGGGCGTCCATCACTCGATGGCGATGCTTTGCCGCAAACGGCCCGTGGCGCGGTCATAGATCAGGATCGTGTCGCCGGTCGTCACCACCGCGTACCAGTCTGCCCCTTGGGTAAAGGCCGCGGGCGTGGCGCCGTCGGGCAGGGCGATGCTTTGGGGCAGTTGCGGCGCCCTGTCAGAGAAGCGGATGACAATCAGTGCGATGATGACTAGAAGTCCGCCAATCATTGTGGCTGTCAACACCGTCACCAAACGCCGCAAAAACCGCAGGTTGGCCGGTTCAATAGGATCTTGCATGTCTCACCGCCGTATCACATTCGAAATTGCCGACGCACCGCCGCCACGCCTTGATAAGGCGCTTGCCCGCGATGTGCCAGAGAGCGCGGCATTGTCGCGGACGCGGCTGGGCCGCCTCATTGCCGACGGCGCTGTCGCTGTGGACGGTGTGGTCGTGCAAGACGCAAAGGCGCGGGTCGAGCCCGGGGCGCGGATCGACGTGACGGTCGAAGAGGCGCAGGACAGCCATATCCTGCCGCAGGACATACCGCTTGAGGTGGTGTTCGAGGATCTTGACCTGATCGTGGTCAACAAACCTGCGGGCATGGTCGTGCATCCCGCGCCGGGCACGCCCGACGGCACGCTGGTCAACGCCTTGCTGGCGCATTGCGGCGACGACCTGTCGGGCGTGGGCGGCATGAAACGCCCCGGCATCGTGCACCGCATCGACAAGGACACCTCGGGCCTGCTGGTGGTGGCGAAATCGGATGCGGCGCACCACGGGCTGGCCAGCCAGTTCGAGGCGCACAGCGTCGAGCGATACTACCAGGCGCTGGTCTATGGCGTGCCGGATGCCAACGACCCGCGCCTGCGCGGCATCCGGGGGACAAGTTTCGAGCCGGGCAATATCCTCAAGCTGACGACTCACCTCGCCCGGCACAAGACCGACCGGCAGCGCCAGGCGGTGCTGTTCCAGGGTGGGCGCCATGCGATCACGCGGGCCCGCACCATCGAACGGTTCGGCACACCCGCCGTGCTGGCGCTGATGGAATGCTGGCTTGAGACAGGGCGCACGCACCAGATCCGGGTGCATATGGCCCACGCGGGGCACGGGCTGGTGGGCGATCCGGTCTATGGCGGCAAACGCAAGCTGGCCGCCAAGGCATTGCCGGAAGTGTCGGCCGAGGCCGTACGCGCCTTCCCCCGCCAGGCGTTGCATGCCGCCGTTCTGGGCTTCGATCACCCCGTCACGGGCGACCCGGTGCGCTTTGAAGCGCCGTTGCCGAGGGATATGGCGGATCTTCTGGATGCGTTGCGCGTTGCGGTGACGTGATCGCACAAGCCTGTGAGGGGTGTGACAATGGGCTGCGAAAGGCGGTCCGATGTGTCAGTATTTCCTTAACGATTGGCGCGTACCAGCACTTGAACCGATCGGTTTAGTCCCTACATGGTATGTTAAGCCCTTAAACATCAGGAGGCCCACCAATGGCAAACTATGCAAATCTGCCGGCCCCGACGCCGGAAGGCGGTCTGAATCGGTACATGCAGGAGATTCGCAAGTTTCCCCTGCTGGAACCGGAAGAGGAATATATGCTGGCCAAGCGCTGGGTCGAGGAACAAGATACCGAGGCCGCGCATCGTATGGTCACGTCGCATTTGCGGCTGGCCGCGAAGATCGCCATGGGCTATCGCGGCTACGGTCTGCCGCAGGCCGAGGTGATTTCGGAGGCGAACGTCGGCCTGATGCAGGCGGTCAAACGCTTCGATCCTGAAAAAGGCTTCCGCCTCGCCACCTACGCGATGTGGTGGATCCGTGCCAGCATCCAGGAATATATCCTGCGCTCGTGGAGCCTTGTCAAATTGGGCACCACGTCGGGCCAGAAAAAGCTGTTTTTCAACCTGCGCAAAGCCAAGAACAAGATCGGCGCGCTGGAAGAAGGCGATCTGCGCCCCGAAAACGTCAAGCGGATCGCGACCGATCTGGGTGTGACAGAGGCAGAGGTGATCTCGATGAACCGGCGTATGTCGGGCGGGGATGCGTCGCTGAACGCCACGGTCGGGTCCGAAGGCGAAGGCACGATGCAATGGCAGGACTGGCTTGAGGACGAAGACGCCGATCAGGCAACCGACTACGAGGAGCGCAACGAGCTTGAAATGCGACGCGAATTGCTAAGCGAAGCGTTGGGTGTGCTCAACGAACGGGAAAAGGACATCCTGACGCAGCGCCGCCTGTCGGAAAAATCCGTCACGTTGGAGGATCTGAGTGGCGAATACGACGTCAGCCGCGAACGCATCCGCCAGATCGAAGTGCGCGCCTTTGAGAAGCTGCAAAAGAAGATGCGCGATCTGGCAAAGGAAAAAGGCATGATGGCGACCGCCTGATCCCTTTCGCCACTGCGCAAAAATCTCTAGCCTCGCCCCGTGCCCCACGGGCGGGGCTTTTTCTTTGGGGCGGGGCACACTGCGCGAGATCGTCTTTCACCTACCGGCGTCATGGCTGGGCCCGGCGGGCAGCGGCCTGCTGCCGTTCTATGACCACCTGACGACCGGGGTGTCGGCGGCGGGGCATCCGCTTCGGCTTGTGCCACTGGACCGGGCGGCCCTTGCGGCGCAGGTCGCGGCGGATGATGCGTTTCACATCGTCAATCATGGGCGCATGGCGCATCCGCGTGTTCTGAACTGCGGCATCGCCTATATCTATCCCTTCTGGAACATGGACCCGCTGGGCATCCGGGCGTTTTCCTCGATCGGCGCGGCGCGCTTTGACCCTTCGCAGATCGACGCGGATCAGGCGCGGCCGTTTTTCCGCAAGCTGCGCCAGCGTCTGGTGGGCGCGCGTGCGTCGCGCTATGCCCAGCCCTCCGACCGGGCCGCGCTGCCGGAGAACTGCATCGCGGTTTTCCTGCAAAGCGAGGCCCACCGCACCGTCGGCGAGACCTGCTATCTGGACCGTTGGGATATGTTGGAAAACATATTGCAAAACAGCGTCTTGCCGGTCGTCGTAAAACCACATCCCCGCGATCTGGACCCTGATACCGGGGGGCGGCTCGAGGGCCTGCAAAGGAAATATGCAAACCTGTCGGTCTCACTTTGCAACATTCACGACCTGTTATCCGTGGCGGCGCGCGTGGTCACGATCAATTCCGCCGTCGGGATCGAGGCCTATCTGCACCGAAAGCCCGTCATCCTGTGCGGGCAATCCGATTTTCACCATATTGCGGATGTCGCCCGCAGCGCGCATGACCTGCGCCGTCTGCTGGCGGCGCCGCCGCGCAGGCGGGCCTATGACAAGTTCATCCACTGGTATTTCGCGCAGCAGTGCCTCAGCACGACGGACCCCGATCTGACCCAACGGTTCCTGGCGCGCGTGGCGCGGGGCGGTGCGGCGCAGGAAAACTGAGTGATGCGGCGCCGGGCGCGCGACCGTCCGGTCATCCCGGTCAGGCCCGTGCCGAACCTAGTCGTGATGGCGTGATTTCCGCCAGCGGCGCAGCAGCGGTTTGACATCCAGCGCCGCCACGGCCACGCCCAGCGGGATCATCCAGAACCCGACCACCGGCAGAAACCCCACCAGCCCCATCAGGATCAACACGATGCCCAGCACAAGCCGAGCGCCGGGCGGCACGTGCGACCGGACCCATGCCAGAAAACGGCGCGTGTGCTGTCGAAACGTCCTCGACTTGTGCTGCTGGTCGGGGGGGCCGGTCATCCGTGGCGCTCCATCAGGGGAGGGCGATCGGGGTCACTCCTCCATCGCTTCCAATTCGTCGATCATGCCCGAGATCATCGACAGGCCCTTGTCCCAGAACGCGGGATCGGAGGCATCGAGCCCGAAGGGCGCCAGAAGTTCCTTGTGGTGCTTGGACCCGCCGGCCTTGAGCATGTCGAAATACTTGTCCTCGAACCCCTCGTCGCCTTCGGCATAGACGGCATAAAGTGCGTTCACCAAGCCATCGCCGAAGGCATAGGCATAGACGTAGAAGGGCGAATGCACGAAATGCGGGATATAGGCCCAGAAGGTCTCGTAGCCCTCCATGTATTCAAAGGCCGGCCCCAGGCTTTCGGCCTGAACGCTCATCCACAGGGCATTGATGTCGTCGGGCGTCAATTCGCCGCCGCGCCGGGCGTCGTGCAGCTTGCATTCGAAATCGTAAAAGGCGATCTGGCGCACGACGGTATTGATCATGTCCTCGACCTTGCCGGCCAGCAGCACCTTGCGTTCGGTCGTTGACCCGGCCTGATCCAGCATCTTGCGAAAGGTCAGCATTTCGCCGAACACGCTGGCGGTTTCGGCCAGTGTCAGCGGGGTGGAGGACAGCATTTCGCCCTGACCCGCGGCCAGCACCTGATGCACGCCGTGGCCCAGTTCATGCGCCAGCGTCATCACGTCGCGCGGTTTGCCGAGGTAATTGAGCATCACATAAGGATGCACGTTTGTCACGGTGGGATGCGCGAAAGCCCCCGGCGCCTTGCCCGGCTTCACGCCCGCGTCGATCCAGCCCTTGGTGAAAAACGGCGCGGCAATCTCGCCCATGCGGGGATCAAAGGCCGAATAGGCGTCCATCACCAGCTTTTCGGCCTGCCCCCAATGCACCGATTTGGGATCTTCCATCGGCAGCGGCGCGTTGCGGTCCCAGACCTGCATCACGTCAAGGCCAAGCCATTTGCGCTTAAGCTCGTAATACCGGTGGCTGAGCTTTGGATAGGCGGCCACCACCGCGTTGCGAAGGGCCTCGACGACTTCGGGCTCGACCTGGTTGCTGAGGTGGCGGCCCGTCTGCGGCGTTTCCATCCCGCGCCAGCGATCGACGATTTCCTTTTCCTTGGCCTGCGTGTTGTGAACGCGGGCAAAGGTGCGGACATTGCCGGTGAACACGGCGGCAAGCTCGCGCGCGCCGGCCTCGCGCCTGGCGCGGTCGGGATCGGTCAGCAGATTCAGCGTGCCTTCGATATTGAGCGTCTCGCCTTCGACCTCGAATTCCAGTCCAGCGATCGTTTCGTCAAAGAGCCGCTCCCACGCATCGCCGACCACGCCCAGATCGTGCAGGAATTTCTCCATCTCATCGGAAAGCTGGTAGGGCTTCATCGCGCGGATCCGGTCGAACACCGGCTTGTAGCGCGCCAGATCGGCGTTCTGCGCATAGAGCGTCTCGAGGTGGTCATCGTCCAGGCGGTTGATTTCCAGCGTGAAGAACACCAGCGGCGTGGTGAAGTTGGTGATCTTTTCCTGGGTGTCGGACATGAATTTCGTGCGGCCGGCATCCGTGGTCTGCTGGTAATAACGCAGCCCGGCAAAGGACATGATCCGCCCGGCGACCTGGTTGATCTTCTCGTTGCGCAGCACGCAATCAAGAAACCCCGCCGCGTCCAGATCCTTGAGCTTGCCCTCGTAATCCTCGGCAAAGCTTGAGCAGGCCTGCTCAAGCCAGTCCAGATCGCGCTTGAGTTCCGGCGCGTCCTCTCCGGTGTAGAGATCATCGAGGTTCCATTTCGGCAGATCGCCAAAGGGGCTGTCCCCGCTGCCGGGGTTCGCGTCTTGGACGGGGAAGGGAAGCTGGATCATCTGTGTACCTCTTTGGTGTCGGTGTCGCGACATAGGTAGGGTGCCAAGGGATGGGTAACAAGCAAGGACTGCCCCCGAATCAGCCGTAAATCCGCAACATATCGTTCAGATCGTCGAGCGTGTTCGCCTCGGCCAGCGGTTTGTCCTGCCGCCAGCGCGACATGCGCGGAAACCGCAACGCGACGCCGGACTTGTGACGCGGACTGGCCTGAATGCCCTCGAAGGCGATCTCGAACACATGATGCGGCGTCACCTGTCGCACCGGGCCAAAGCGTTGCAGCGTATTCTTGCGCACCCAGGCGGTGATCTGGCGGAATTCATCGTCCGTCAGCCCTGAATAGGCTTTTGTAAAGGGCACCAGGTCGGGGCCGTTCCAGACCGCAAAGGTGAAATCGGTAAACAGGTTGGCCCGCCGTCCATGCCCGGCCTGCGCATAGATCATCACCGCGTCGATGGTCAGCGGGTCCAGCTTCCACTTCCACCAGTCGCCCTTTTTGCGGCCTGACAGATAGGGGCTCGCGGCGCGTTTGAGCATGACGCCTTCGGCCTGCACGTCGCGGGCATCGGCGCGGTGTTGCGCCAGCGCGTCCCAATCTGCGAAATCCAGTTGCGGCGACAATCGCAGGGGCGCGTCCGGCGGCAGGTCGGCGCAGGCGTGCTCGAGCAGCGCGCGACGGTCCGAAAAGGGTGTGGCGCGCATGTCCTCGCCGCGCCATTCCAGCAGGTCGTAGGCATGCAGCACCACCGGCGCATCCGCGAGCAGCTTCTTCGGCACCGTCTTGCGCCCGATCCGCTTTTGCAGCGCGTTAAAGCTTTGCGGATCGTCATCGCCCGCGCGCCAGACCAGCAATTCGCCGTCCAGCACCGTGCCGTCCGGCAGGAAATCCACCGCGCGGGCCAGTTCGGGAAAGCGGTCGGTCATCAACTCTTCGCCGCGCGACCAGACGAAATGAGCGCCCCCGCGCAGGATCAACTGGCCGCGAATCCCGTCCCACTTCCATTCCGCGCGCCAATCCGACGGGGGGCCAAGCGGCTCCGGCCCGTCATCCAGCGCATGGGCCAGGTAAAACGGATAGGGCCGCGAGGCGTCGGCGCTGGCGTCGTCGGCCTCGATCAGCGCGTGCCAAGTGGTGTCGTCGGGGTGCCAGTTGCCCATCAGCCGATGCGCCAGTTCCGCCTCGTCGCGGTCCGTGGCGCGGGCCAGCGCGCGGGTCATCAGCTTCTGGCTGACGCCGACCCGGAACCCGCCGGTGATCAGCTTGTTGAACACAAACCGCTGGGTGCCGCCAAGCTGCGCCCAGGCCCCGAGCACGAAGTCCTTTCGCGCGGCGTCGTCCAGCGGCCCAAGGGCCCGCAACTCGGCGATCCAATGGTGCAGCGGCTTGTCGTTGGCGCGTGTGCCGGGCGGCAGGACCAGCGCGATGGTTTCGGCCAGGTCGCCGACAATCGGATAGCTTTCCTCGAACAGCCACAAGGGGATGCCCGCCGCCTCGGCCGCCCATTCGCGCAGGCGGGTGGTCGTGACGGCGCGCTTGGGCCTGCGGCCCGAAAAAAGCGCAATGGTCCAGATGCGGTCCTCTTCGGGCGCCTCTTTGAAATATGCGGCGAGGGCGGCGACCTTGACCGTGGTCTTGGTCGACTGGTCGATGGCGGTGAAGAGATCGGCGAAACGGTTCATTCCGCGTCCTCGCGGTCCGCCATCTCGCCCTCGAACTGGGTCGGGACCACCTGCGCGTTCAATCCCTGTTCGGTCAGGTATCGCGCGAAGATATCCGTGTAACCATGCGTGACATATATGTTTTCCGCGCCGGTGTCCTTGATCGCGGACAGCAGTCCGGTCCAGTCGGCATGATCCGATATGACAAACCCACGGTCGCCCGCGCGTCGCCTGCGGACCCCGCGCAGCGCCATCCAGCCGCTGGCAAAGGCGCTTTCCTGCGCCCCGAACCTGCGCGCCCATTTGCTGCCCAGGGCCGAAGGGGGCGTGAGCACCAGTGCTCCGGGAAAGTCCTTGGGCCGGATGACCGCCGTGGCGGCGACGGTGTCGGGCAGGGGGATGCCCTGGGTGCGCAGCACGCGGTTTGTCGCCTCGACCGCGCCATGGGTCAGAATGGGTCCGATGGCCGGGTCCAGCATCGTCATCAACCGCTGCGCCTTGCCCAGGGCATAGGCCCCCAGAAAAGCGGTTTTTCCCGACGCGGCACATCCTGCCCACCACGCGTTCAGGTCGCGGGCCACATCGGCCTGCGGCCGCCAGCGGAACACCGGCAGCCCAAAGGTGCTTTCGGTGATGAAATGGTGGCAGGCTATTGGCGCGAACGGCTCTGACAGGCCATCGTTTTCAACCTTGTAGTCGCCCGAAGCGACCCAGACCTCGCCGCCGACCTCGACCCGGATCTGCGCCGACCCCGGCACGTGGCCCGCGGGATGGAACGACACCCGCGCGCCGCCGATCTGGCGCGCCTCGCCATAGGCGATGCCCTCGGCGTTGATATCGCCAAGGCGGTGGCGCATCACGGGCAGGGCGGCGTGGGTGGCAAGGTAGCTTTCGTGCCCGGACCGCGCGTGATCGGCATGGCCGTGCGTGATCAGCGCGCGTGCCACCGGGCGCCACGGATCAATGTGGAAATCGCCGGCGGCACAGTAAATGCCACGGTCGGTGAATGTCAGTATGGGGCCATCGCTCATGCCGCTTAACCTAGGCGCTGCGCATCGCGGGAACAGGGGTCAGCGGTCCGCCGTACCCAGAAAAAGCGTTGCGATGGCGTCATAGATGGGGGTCGTGATCTCCGGCCCTTCCATCAGCACCTCGTGTTCGCCGCCCGAAACGATCTCGAGCCGGCCCTGTTTCCAGGTCGCCATCCGCTGATGAATGCGGGGGATATGGACGATGCGTTCGTTGCTGCCCAGAAACGCCAGGCAGGGCAGGTTGGGCGATGGGCGACCGGCCAGATGCGCGGTTTCCGCCAGCGCCTCGCGCAGCCAGATGATGCTGGGACCGCCCAATGACAGGTCGGGATGCGCCAGCAACTGCTCTCGCATCATCTCGAACATCGGCTGATGGGTGGTCAGCATGTTGCCGTCGAAGGGATCGGCCAGAACGTAGGGGTCCAGCTTGGTGCCCGGCGGCAGCAGGTGGCCCCGCCCGATCAGCGGCATGATCCGCCCCAGAATATGCGCGGCCGGCAACATGTGCCTGGCGATGCGGATGCCCCACATCGGGCCGGTAAAGGCCGCCGCCTGCACGTTCAGCCCTTCCATCACGGCGCGCAGGCCGATGCAGCCGCCCATGGAATGCGCCAACAGGTAGAAAGGGCGCGGCAGGCCAAGACCACGCGCGGCGCGCACCATGGCGGCGACGTCCTTCTGGTAGTCGGAAAAGACGTCGACATGGCCCACGCGCACATCGTTCAACAAACGGTCCGCCAGACCCTGCCCGCGCCAGTCGATCGCCATGGTGGCCAGCCCGCGACGGCCCAGTTCGGCGGCGGTCAGGCCATATTTCTCGATGTATTCGGTGCGCCCGGGAAACAGCAGAACCGTTCCCTTGGCGTTCGGCGCGGCCCAGTGCCCCACGCGGATGCGCTTGCCATCCGAGGTGTCCATCCAATGTGCGGCACCGCCTTCGGGGCCGGGCTGCACATCGGTGAAAAACGGGGCCTGGGCCAGCTCCATCAGGCGAGCACGGCAGCCAGTTTCATGGCCATTCCCATGTCGCCATCGATCTTGAGCTTGCCGGTCATGAAGGCGCTTGTCGGGTTGGTGTCGCCGTCGAGGATCGACTTGAAGGTCTCCGCGTCAGCCGAGAGGGTGACATCGGCGGCCTCGTCGGCTGCGCGTGCGCCCGCCGCGTCCATCATCACCGCGCCCTCGCCTTCGATGTCGAATTTCGCGGTGCCGTCGAAATCTGCGCTTGCCAGTTTTTCGTTCAGCACCACGACAGCTTCGTTCACAATATCGCTCATGGTCATGCCCTTTTTACAAGAATGGCGCGTCAGCATCTGGAATTGCCGCCGCACCCTGTTACATTGAAACCTGTTATGGGCATCAAACTCTTCAATCTCAAACTTATCGTTACGGCATTTGCCGCGATAGTCACGTTTTCCCTGCCCGTCGCGGCCCAAGACAGCCCGCAGGTGTTGCTGGAGAAGCTCAAAACGGCGCCCGAGGCGGAAGCCGCGGGGATCGAGCGGCAATTGTCGAACGAGTGGTCCAAATCGGGATCGCCGGCGATGGATCTGCTGCTCAAGCGTGGGCGCGACGCGCTGGCCAAGGACGACACGCAGGCCGCGATCGAGCATTTTACCGCGCTCACCGATCATGCGCCGGATTTCGCCGAAGGCTGGCACATGCGCGCCACGGCCTACTTCCGTTCGGGCCTCTATGGTCCGGCGCTGGACGATCTGCAACGCGCGCTCGCGCTTAACCCGGATAATTTCAACGCCATCTTCGGGCTTGGCGTGATGTTCCAGGAGTTCGACGATCTGTCCCGCGCGGCGCAGGCCTTTCGTGCGGTTCTGGCCTTGCATCCACATCACGAGAACGCGAAAAGCGCGCTGGAGCAGCTCAAGCGCAGCGGCATCGGGCGCACGCTGTAAAAGCGCGCGGAAAGTAGGGGCAAGCGGTGGCAGATGCATCACGGGTCGTGGCCGTTCTGGGCCCGACCAACACGGGCAAGACCACATATGCGATCGAGCGGATGCTGGCGCATCGCACCGGGGTCATCGGCCTGCCGCTTCGGTTGCTGGCGCGCGAGGTCTACGACCGCATCGTGGCGGCGCGCGGCCCGTCCGTCGTGGCGCTGGTCACCGGCGAGGAGCGGATCGTGCCGCCGCGCACGCAATACTGGGTCTGCACCGTGGAGGCGATGCCCGAGGGCATGGGATGCGATTTTCTGGCCGTGGACGAGATCCAGCTCTGCGCCGATCCCGAACGCGGTCACGTGTTCACCGACCGCCTGTTGCGCGCGCGCGGACTGCACGAGACGCTGTTTCTGGGCGCCGACACGATGCGAGGGGCCATTGCCGAACTGGTGCCCGGAGTGCAGTTCCTGCGCCGGGAAAGAATGTCGGAATTGACGTATATTGGCGCGAAAAAGATAAGCCGCATGCGGCCGCGCAGTGCAATAGTCGGATTTTCAGTTGAAAATGTATATGCGATTGCCGAGCTGATCCGTCGCCAGAAGGGCGGTGCCGCCGTGGTCATGGGCGCGCTGAGCCCACGCACGCGCAACGCGCAGGTGGACATGTACCAAAATGGCGAGGTGGATTACCTCGTCGCCACGGATGCCATCGGCATGGGGCTGAACCTTGACGTCGATCATGTCGCGTTCTCGGCGCTGTCCAAATTCGACGGGCGGCGCATGCGCCCCCTGGCGCCCAACGAGCTGGCGCAGATCGCCGGGCGCGCCGGGCGCGGCATGAAAAGCGGCACCTTCGGCGTGACGGGCGAAGCGGCGCCCCTGGACGACGGGGTGGCCCGTGCGATCATGGACCATCAGTTCACGCCGCAGCGCAAGCTGAACTGGCGCAATCACGCATTGCAGTTCGGATCGGTGGACCGCCTTATCAGCACGCTGGAGGCCGCCCCCGACCACGAGATGCTGGTGCGGGCGCGCGAAGCCGACGATCTGGGCGCGCTCAAGGCGCTGAGCCAGGTGGCGGAGGTCGCGGCGCGCGCCACCGACGGCCCCTCGGTCCGGCTGCTGTGGGATGTCTGCCGCATTCCCGATTTTCGCGGTATCAGCCATGCTGAGCACGCCAGCCTGCTGGAGGTGATCTTCAACGACCTGCACCAGCGCGGCCAGATCCCCAACGATTGGCTGGCGCGACAAATCAAGCGCATAGATCGAACCGATGGCGACATTGATGCGTTATCCAAACGGTTGGCGTTCATTCGGACGTGGACCTACGTGGCGCAGCGCAAAGGCTGGACCGATGACGAAAGCCATTGGCGCGGTGCCGCGCGTTCTGTAGAAGACAGACTGTCGGATGCGCTGCACGAGCGTCTGACCCAGAGATTTGTAGACCGGCGCACATCCGTGCTTTTGCGCCGGCTAGGCCAGAAGGAAGCCATGGTGGCGGATGTATCAGAGACCGGTGAAGTGACCGTTGAAGGCGAATATGTAGGCAAGCTGGAGGGGTTCCGCTTCAGTCAGGACAAGAACGTGTCCGGCGGGGCGGCGGGGGCCGAGGCCAAGACGATAAAGTCGGCGGCGCTCCAGGCTTTGCAGCCGCAGTTCCACCTGCGCGCGGATCGCTTTTACAACGCGCCGGACACCGAGATCGACTTTACCGAACAGGGTGGTCTGATCTGGGGCAAGTCCGCCGTGGGCAAGCTGGTGGCCGGAGCGGACCCGCTGAAGCCGCAGGTCGAGGTGTTCGTCGACGATGTCGCGGGCCCGGAGATCGCGCAGAAGGTGCAGCGCCGGTTGCAGCATTTCATCGACCGCAAGATTGCGGCGCTGTTCGAGCCGCTGATGATGCTGAGCCGGGACGAGGCGCTGACCGGGCTGGCGCGCGGCTTTGCCTTCCGCATGGTCGAGAATTTCGGCATCCTGCCGCGGGCGCAGGTCGCCGACGAGGTCAAGGCGCTGGATCAGGATGCGCGCGGCGCGCTGCGCAAGCACGGTATCCGGTTCGGTCAGTTCACCATCTTCATGCCCTTGCTGCTGAAACCCGCGCCGACGCGCTTGCGGCTCGTTCTGTGGTCGCTGGGCAAGGGACTGGGCGAGTTTCCCGAGGCGCCGCCGCCCGGTCTGGTGACGATCCCGACCGACGCGGGCGCGCCGGAGGGGGCCGATACGATGTCGGGCTACCGGATCGCCGGTCAGCGCGCCATTCGCATCGATATGCTGGAACGGCTCGCTGACATGCTGCGGGCCGAAGATTCGCGCGGCGGTTTCGAGGCCAAGGCCGACATGCTGTCGATCACCGGCATGACGCTTGAGCAGTTCGCCGATCTCATGCAGGGTCTTGGTTACAAGGCCGAGCAGGGCGAGCGCACCAAGGTCAAACCCGTCGATGCCGTGGTGCCCAAGGCGGGTGATGCGGCCTTGGCGCCGAGCGCCGATACAACCGTCCCAGAAACAAACGAGGCCGCCGCCGCCGACACAGCGCCGGACGACAGCCCGGACACACCCGTGATGGACGTGGCGCAGGAGGCCCCCGAAGGCGGCATCATAGAGACGCCCGAAGCCCCCGCCCCGGCGGACGTGAGCGAGCCCGTGGCGAACATCGTCGATGACGGTGTGGCCCCGGTGGCCGAAGCGCCCGCAGAAGCGCACTCCGTGTCCGATCATATCCCCGATCAGGTCGCCGAAGAGGTCCCGGTGGGGACGGCGCCCGACGCGGCCGTGGCCGGCGCCGAGATGGAGACCTTCTTTACCTTTACCTGGGCGCGGCCCGCGCGCGGCGGCCAGCAGGGCAACCGTCGCGGCACCGGCGACCGCGCCCCTGGCAAGGGCAAGGGAGGGGGCCCCAAGGGCAAGAAGGGCGCCGCACGCGGCAAGGACCGTGAACCGGGCGGGCAGAAATTCTCGGCCCGGCCGCCCAAGCCCGAGAAAAAGATCGACCCCGACAACCCGTTCGCCGCGGCCCTGATGGGGCTCAAGGACAATAAGTAGCGCGGTGGGGGACCCTGCGGCCAAGCTGCGGCTCGACAAGTGGTTGTGGCACGCGCGGTTTTTCAAGACACGGTCACTGGCCGCGGCGCGCGTGGTGGCCGGTGATATCCGCGTCAACGGCGACCGCGTGCAAAAGCGCGCCACGGCCGTTGCCGCGGGCGACGTGCTGACCTTTGCCCAGGGGCGGGTGATCCGCGTGATCCGGGTCGAGGCGATAGGCCAACGGCGCGGCCCCGCAAGCGAGGCGCAGACGCTCTATACCGACCTCACGACGCCCGCGCCCAAGGCCGAGGACAAACCACCCGAAAATCCGGCGTACGAGGGAAAAGGGCGCCCGACAAAGCGCGATCGTCGCACCCTTGATCTTTCTAAGGCGCGCCACCTTGAATGATGGCGGGTGCTGATCTAGCTAACGGTCAACCAGTGCTCAAGAAGTTGACCCAATGACCTATATCGTGAACGACGCCTGCATCGCCTGCAAATACACCGACTGCGTCGAAGTGTGCCCGGTGGATTGCTTTTACGAAGGCGAGAACATGCTGGTCATCCACCCCGACGAATGCATCGACTGCGGCGTGTGCGAACCGGAATGCCCCGCCGACGCGATCCGCCCGGATACCGAACCGGACATGGAAAAATGGGTGGAATTCAATCGCAAGTATTCCGAGATGTGGCCCGTCATCATCACCAAGAAGGATCCGCTGCCCGATGCAGAGGCGCGTGATGGCGAAACCGGCAAGCTGGAGAAGTATTTCTCTGAAGCGCCGGGTGAGGGCGGCTAGGCCGAATCACCCATTGCATGACTTTGGAACCCGAAAAACCGGCGTTTTCGGGCCTATCGACCATGATTTCAGGGGTTATTTGTGGGTGCGGCACTTGTGCGCGCTTTCTCTAGACCCATTTTTGTGATAATGTCATGACATAAATCAATGATGGATCTGCCCCCCACCTGGTTGTGCTGTTACAATCAGGTCAGACTTCCTGAACAGACATGGTTGGACGTGCGCGTCATCGCGCCGTAGAGATTCCGTTTGTTCGAAAGTACCGGGTTTGGTGGGTTTGAACGCAAGGAAAACCGAATGACCAAATCAAAAAAGCTCGACTTCCGCCCGAACGAGTTCGTCGTCTATCCGGCGCATGGCGTGGGCCAAATCTTGTCGATCGAGCAACAGGAAGTGGCAGGTATCTCGCTTGAGCTGTTCGTGATCTCGTTCGAGAAGGACAAGATGACATTGCGGGTTCCGACGCACAAGGCGACGGAAATCGGAATGCGTGCGCTCAGCACGCCGGATGTCATCACGCATGCGATGAAGACCCTCAAGGGCAAGGCCAAGGTCAAGCGTGCGATGTGGTCGCGCCGGGCGCAGGAATATGAACAGAAGATCAACTCCGGTGACCTGATCGCGATCGCGGAGGTCGTGCGCGACCTGCACCGCACCGATGACCAGCGCGAGCAAAGCTATTCCGAGCGTCAACTCTACGAGGCGGCGCTGGAGCGTTTGACACGCGAAGTCGCCGCAGTGGGTGGCGGTGACGAACTGGCCGCCGCCAAGCAGGTCGGCGATGTGCTGGAAAGCCGCGTCGCCGCGTGATCCACGCGCAACGTACCTAGCAAAAAACCGCGCTCCCGTGACTGGACGCGCGGTTTTTTCATGCCTGACAGGCGCGCGCGAACCGGGTCGAGGACCATGGAAGGTGACCGCACCGCCGACGGTGGGCCAATCACCTCAAGGGGCGGGCGTCAGGCGCGTTTCTTGCTGTCGTCCCGGCTCAGGAACGCTGTTTCCAGCTCCTTTTGCAGCTCCTTGGCGCGTTCGACATAGGCGGCGTTCTGGCTCGCGGGGATGTCGGGGTTCCAAAGTTCTGCCAACTGCCGCACCGATTTGCGGTCATGGCTGTAGAAAATGCGCTCTGCCTCGGCGGCCTCGTATTCGGAGAGCCCCATGTTTTCCAGCACGTACCGGCCTGCCCGCAGGCTGCTGTCGAACATTTCGCGCACGATGTCGTTGGCGCCCGCCTGATAAAGGCGGTACACATGCGTCCTGTCATGCGCGCGCGCCACGATATGCAGGTCAGGGCGTTCGCGGCGGGCGTATTTCACCAGTTTGATCGCGGCCTCTGGGTCGTCCAGCGCCACGACCAGCACGCGCGCATCGGCAAGCCCCGCCGCCCGCAGGATGTCGGGCCGTGTGGGGTCGCCCAGAAACCCCTTGAAGCCGAACCGCCGCATCACGGCGATGGTTTCCATGTCATGGTCC
The DNA here is from genome assembly GCF_005887615.1 of Sulfitobacter sabulilitoris. Lineage (GTDB taxonomy): Bacteria > Pseudomonadota > Alphaproteobacteria > Rhodobacterales > Rhodobacteraceae > Sulfitobacter_E > Sulfitobacter_E sabulilitoris. The sequence goes on along the minus strand of NZ_VANS01000001.1, from coordinate 1,200,987 downwards.
AGCACGACGGTGTTGAAGCCGTTGGCCTGCACCAGCCGGTTGACGATCTGGCCAAAGCGCCCGATGCCCGCGATGATGATCGGCCCCTGTGCTTCGATCTCGTCATCGATGGGCCGTTCGGGCGCCACCTTTTGACGGCGGGTCAGCAGGTCATAGACGATGAACAACAGCGGCGTGATCAGCATCGACATGGCGATGACCAGCAAAAGCGTTTCGCCGATGTCGCCGGGAATGACACCCTGTTGGGTCGAGAACGACACCAGCACAAAGCCGAATTCGCCGGCTTGGGCGAGGCCAAGCGCGAACAGCCATTGATCCAGCCCCTTGAGCCGGAATGCCCGGCCCAGAACCCAAAGGATCAGCCCTTTGATGACGATGACCAAAAACGCCATCGACACGATGGCCGGGGCCTCGGCAAAGAGCAGGCGAAAGTTGATCCCGGCGCCCACCGTGATGAAAAACAGACCCAACAAGAGCCCCTTGAAGGGTTCGAGGTCGGTTTCAAGTTCGTGGCGGAATTCGCTGTTGGCCAGAACCACGCCCGCGAGGAATGCGCCAAGTGCGGGGGACAGGCCGACCAGCATCATCAGAAAGGAAATGCCCACGACGATCAGCAGCGCCAGCGCCGTGTACATCTCGCGCAGGCGCGCGGCGTGGATATAGCGAAACACCGGACGGGTCAGGAAAATACCGGCGAGGATCACGGCGGCCACGGCCCCGATGGTGACGAGGGTCACGCCCCAGCCGGGCAATCCTTCGACCAGGGACAGGCTGTGTTCGGCGCCATGTGTTGCCTCGCCGCCACGCTGGATCGATCCGTCGTCCGCGATCGTGGAGGGTAGGGTGGCTGCGAGAAGCGGCAGAAACGCCAGGATCGGGATCACCGCGATATCCTGCGTCAGCAACACCGAAAATGCCGACCGTCCGCCGTTGGTCTGCATCAGCCCCTTTTCCGACAGGGTCTGCAGGACGATCGCGGTCGAACTGAGCGACAGCGTGAGACCGATGGCAAGTGCGATTCCCCACGGCTGGCCATAGCCGATGGCAACCGCCATCAGCGCCAGCGTGCTCAGCACCACCTGCAATCCACCTAGCCCGATCAGGCGATGGCGCATGTTCCAAAGCGCGCGGGGTTCAAGCTCGAGCCCGATGAGAAACAGCATCATAACGACGCCAAATTCCGCGAAATGCTGCAAATCCTGCGTCTCGGACGACCCGACAAGCCCGAATACCGGGCCGATCAGGATACCGGCCGCCAAATACCCCAGCACCGACCCCAGTCCAAGGCGCGCGGCGATGGGCACCGCGATGACCGCGGCGGCAAGGTAGATGGACGCTTGGAATAGAAATCCTTCCATGAAAGGGGATCCTTGTGATTGAAATGTCAGCAGTCGAAATGGTCTGGCGGCGACGGGGTCGGCGGGTATGCGGAACTCGAAACGGGGCTACGTCGGCAACGGTCCATCGCGCTTCAACTGGTCCATCACGATCTGGCTGTGCACCCGCGCCACCGCCGGATGCGGAAGCAGAACCTCGTGAATGAGGGAATTCAATGCGGGCAGGTCGGCGCAATAGACCCGCAACAGATAATCCGCATCGCCGGTCATTGTCCATGCGCTCGTTATCTCGGGGCGCGTATCCAGAAGCCGCGCGAAACTGCGTGAATGATCCGGCCCATGGGTGCCCAGATGAACCTGCACGAACCCCTGCACATTCAGCCCAAGCTGCGCAGGATTGAGCCGGGCGGTATAGCCTTCGATGAACCCGGCCGTTTCAAGCCGCTGGCGCCGTCGTCCGGCCTGACTTGGGGAGAGATGCAGCAGCTCGCCAAGATCCTGCGCCGTCAGGTGGGCGTTCTTTTGCAGGGCCGCCAGCAGCCGCGTGTCGATCTGATCGAGCATGATGTGACAAGCCTCCTGCATGCTTCGGGAATGATGCGCGATTTTAACACATTTATCGCTGGATGTGCGGCTTTCTCGCGAAATACCGGGTGAGGTGGCGCAAGTTCGCGCAAATTGCGCATGGCAAAGCGCCTAATATGCGCTCAAAGCCGGTTTATTCGGCTGTTTCACGCTCAAAGGAGGCACATCATGGGCCCTTTCCCGCACGATGCACCGAAATCAGTCATTACCAAGGACAACCCCGCAGGCACGGATGGCTTCGAGTTCGTCGAATTCGCGTCGCCAGAGCCGCAGGAATTGCGCGACCTGTTCACCCGCATGGGCTATGCGCGCGTCGCGCGTCACAAAACGCAAAAGATCGAACTGTGGCAGCAGGGCGACATCACCTATGTCCTGAACCATGACCCCGACAGTTTTGCCGCCCGCTTTGTCGCGGAACACGGCCCCTGCGCGCCGTCGATGGGGTGGCGCGTGGTCGATGCGCAAAAGGCCTTCGATCATGCCGTGGCCAAGGGGGCCGAACCCTACGAGGGCGACGGAAAGGTGCTGGACGTGCCCGCGATTGTCGGTATCGGCGGTTCGCTCCTGTATTTTGTCGATCAGTACTATGACACCTCGCCCTATAACGAGGAATACGATTGGGTGGCGCAATCCAAGCCGGAGGGCGTGGGCTTTTACTACCTCGATCACCTCACGCACAATGTGCACCGGGGCAACATGGACACATGGTTCAAGTTCTACGGCGACCTGTTCAATTTCCGTGAAATCCGGTTCTTTGACATCGAAGGCAAGTTTACCGGGCTGCACAGCCGCGCGCTGACCTCGCCCTGCGGGCGCATCCGCATCCCGATCAACGAGGACCGGGGCGAGACCGGGCAGATCGTGTCCTATCTCAAGAAATACAAGGGCGAGGGGATTCAGCATATCGCCGTGGGCGCGCGCGACATCTACGACGCCACGGACGAGATCGCAAAGCGCGGGATCCGCTTCATGCCCGCGCCGCCCGAAACCTATTACGACCTGAGCAAGACGCGCGTCGCGGGCCACGAGGAGCCGATCGAGCGGATGAAGAAGCATGGCATCCTGATCGACGGCGAAGGCGTCGTGGACGGCGGCGAAACCAAGATCCTGTTGCAGATCTTTTCGAAGACGGTGATCGGGCCGATCTTTTTCGAGTTCATCCAGCGCAAGGGCGACGACGGCTTTGGCGAGGGGAACTTCAAGGCACTGTTCGAGAGCATCGAGCAGGAGCAGATCGACAGCGGCGAATTGAAGGCGTCGTAAGACGGTCTTGCCAAGGGGTCCGCGCGGGCGGTCGGCAGATTTCGACCGCTCGTGCGTTCGGATCACCGAAAGGTGCGGAAACCTGTTCGACGGGCATCAGCCTTCGAGAGAAACCATTGTGAAACAATCGCTTGCGCGGCGCAGTTGATCCTTGCCGTCTAGCCGTTTGGCATGGTTAGAACAACGTTGCGGCCACCTTTTTGATAGCGCAACTCGCTGTCGCCGATGGCTGACACGCGGCCCCCGTCGATCCGGTCGCCGACCTCCAGCTTCTGATAGCGGCCGTTCGACAGCCGCACCAACGCGCGCCGGGCAGAGGGTTTGCCGTAGACCCCGATCAGGTTGATGCGGCGCAGGTTCAACGCATTTTTCAACGTCGCCTCGCGCGCCACCGAGGCGCTGGAGGGGATGGACGGCGTGACCGTGCGCGGCGCAACGCTGGCCACTGTCGCGGTCGATGCCGCCGATGCGCTGGCGGCGGGCTGCTGGGTGGCGCTCTGCACGATCTGGGAAAAATTACCGGGGCGGCTGTTGGGCAGGCGCGAAGTGGCCGTCGCGGCCGCTGTGGGGGCGTCGTCTGCGTCCTCGGTCGCCTGCTTGGCGGTCTCGGGGCGCAGGCGGGGCCGCAGGCCCGCCAGTTCACTGCGCGTCAGCCCGTCAAGCGTGGCGCGTTCGTTGTTTTCCATCAACTCATCCGGCCGTGTCCGGGGGCGCAATTGCGCCAGGGCCGAGGTCATCGCGCTGTCGATCACGGCCTGCTCGGGCGAGGTTTCGAACCGGGTGGGCGTGGGCGGCGGCACACGGGGCGGCGGACCGGCGAAAACGGTGTAGCCATCGGGCGACAGCGCGCCCGCGGCACTGGCAACGACCAGCCCGTCCGGCCGCAGCGTGAATTGCGTGCCGGCAGGCGAGGGCGAGCTGATGCTGGCCGGGGCGTCGTCGGTGCCTTGGGTGCGCACATCGGGCAGGGCGACTGCATCCTGCGCCGGGCTGATCGGGTCGATGCTGGTCAGGTACAGATCGTCCAACGACATCTGCGCGGGCGCATCCGGCACCTGCGGGGCCATCGGCCAGATGCCGGTGACCGCGTATTGCGCCTGTAGCGCGTTCTCGTCCATCGGATCGGTCGCCAATGCCGCATCCGGCGCTTCGGGCTGGGGTGCGGGCGCGTCGGGCACGGCGCGCAGCGCATCCAGAACGGCGGTATCCTCGTCGGTCAGGCCGGGATCGAGCGACGCGGTCTCTTCCGGTTCGGCGCTGTACTCCGCGTCGTCCGACGCGGCGGCATCTGTCTCGCTCGCGTCGTCCATCTCCGCGGCTTCGGCAAAGCTTTGCGGGGCGGGGGGCGCGGTGTCCTGGGTCGTGACGGTGGCGCGCTCCGTGCCGAACAGCCGCGCGATCCCCTCGTCCAGAAACACCGAAGCCCAGGCCGCGACCCCGGCCAGAAACACCAGCAAGGCAGCCGTCAGGATCAGGCCCAGATAGCGTGGCTTGCCGCCGACTTCCTGCGATTTGCGTGCGCCGAAAACGGTCATGCGCTGCGCTTCTTCGGTAGGGGCCGTGGGGGTCGCGGTGGCGGGCTTGACCGCCCGTGGGGCCGCCGCGACCGGTTTTGACACCGTGCCGCGTGCCGGTGGCGTCGGTCCGGGCTTGCGGCGGCTCAGAAAGCCAAGCCGTTCGGATGGCTCCGCGGCGGCGATCGGCTTGGTGGGCGGTGCTATGGGCTTTGGCTCGGGCGCGCTGTCCGGATCGGACCGGTTTGCGCCGCCCAGCGACGGGCCGGCGGACGCACCGCGGCGGCTGGCAAAGCCTGTGGCGATCTGCGGTGCGTTGCTGCCCGGCGCCGCCTGCGATGCGGTGGGTTGCCCCCCACCGCCCGGCGGCGGCATCGGGATTTCGGTGGGCGGCAACGGCGGCGCTTCATCGGGCATCGATGGGGGCGTCTCTTCCGGTTCGGAGGGCGGAGTTTCCTGCGGCACCGGCGGCGGTGTTTCGTTGGGCGTGGCGGGCGGAATTTCCTCGGGTGTCGGCGCCGGCGCGGGAGGCACGACTTCGGGCTCCGGCCCCGGCTCGGTTTCCGGTTCCGGCGGTGTTTCCGGCGCAGGCGGGGGAATCGTATCGGGCTTGGGCGCGGGGTCGGTATCGGGGCCGGGCTGCGGCACCGGAACGGGTTCGGGTTCGGGCGTGGGTTCGGGCGCGGGTGGCGGCGTCTCCTGCGGGGCAGGCTCGGGCACCTCTTGCGGGTCCGGCGCGGCGGCGTCCATCGCGACGGGGCCCTCGGGGATGTCGACGGCGCCGATTTCGACCACGGCAACTCCGTCCGGTTCGACCGTTTCGCCCTTGGCCAGCAGCGATGCGGCGGCCTTGGTCGGGCCAAAGAACGGCTCGCCCAGGAAACCGTCGTCCTGCGGTGCCGCGACAAAGCTTACAGGGCCAAACCGGTGCGCGCTGGCAAAGGCCTCGGCCTCGTCCAGGGTATCGCGCGCGACGGCCGCGACATGGGTGCGCGCACCGTCGGGGCTGATGTCGAACACCAGGTCCCTGACCGCATAGGGCGTCGCTCCGTCCAGCGCCAGCCGGGCGGCATCGCGGCGCGCGGCGTCGTCCATCCCGGCGGTGTCGAGCGTCAGGTACTTGATCTGCGCATCGGGGATCAGCAGTTTGGACCGCACGCCGCCGGGCTCAAGCGATGCGGCGGTCTTGCGCAGCACCTCCAGTTCGCCGGACATGGCGTCGCTGCCGGCCTCGACGGTGCCCACCGCGCGCCATCCCCCGGCGGCGCGGTGCAGCAGGCGGATATGATCGAACGACAGGGACAGCGCGAATTCTGGCTTCATTCCTCGCCTTTACCAGTGGGGCGGACACGGTGAAAGCGCACCGTGCGGATAGCCCGAGAATAGAGCAGGAGTTTGCCGAGGGAAAGCGAAAGCCCAAGCCTTGGCTTGCCCTTTTTTGCGTCGCGGGCTCAGGTGGCACGGGACGATGCGAGAGATCGAGAAACGTGGAAAGGATGCGCCATGCGCAAGACGATAGGGGCGATTGTGATCTGGGCCTGTTTGGCCGGAACGGCCTGGGCGCAGGAGACGCGGGTCATTACCGTCACCGGCGAGGGCAGGATCGAAGCGGTGCCGGATATGGCCACGATCAGCCTTGGGGTGACGCATGAGGCGGCCCAGGCAGATGCGGCGATGGCGCTGACGTCGGCGGCGGTGCGCGCGGTGATCGACCGGCTGACCGGGGCGGGCATCGCGGCGCGCGACATGCAGACCAGTGGCCTGTCGTTGCAGCCCTTGTGGGAAAACCGCGTATCCAGCAGCGATGCGCCACCCAGGATCGCGGGCTTTGTTGCGCGCAACGGCGTCACCGTACGGGTCCGCGACCTGACCGGCCTGGGCGGGATCCTGGATATGGTGGTGCAGGATGGCGCGAATACTTTCAACGGCTTGCAGTTCGGTCTTCAAGCGCCAGACCCGGTCGAGGCCGAGGCCCGCGCCGCCGCCGTCAGGGACGCGATGGCGCGCGCCGCGCAGTTGGCGCAGGCCGCGGGCGTGACGCTGGGCCCGGTGCAATCGATTTCGCAGCAGGGTCAGGGGCGTGGCCCGGTGATGATGGAAATGTCGGCGGCGTCGCGGTCGATGGGCGATGTGCCGGTGGCGCCGGGCGAGCTGAGCATTGACGCGCAGGTGTCGATGGTTTTCGCCATCGCGGACTAGGCGGACGGCATGGGCGCGCGCCCGGCGGACATATCCGCCATGCGCGCGCGGCCTTGGCCGGTGGCTTAGCTGGTGGCCTTGGCCAGGGCCTGATCCAGATCGGCGATCAGATCGTCGGCGTCCTCGGTCCCGATGGAGACACGGACCACGCCCGCGCCCGCTCCGGCGGCTTCTTGCTGCTCTGCCGTCAACTGTCGGTGCGTGGTCGAGGCGGAGTGGATGATCAGCGACCGCGTATCGCCCAGGTTCGCCACATGGCTGAAGATTTCCAGCGCGTTCACCAGCTTGACGCAGGCGTCATAGCCGCCCTTGACCGCGAAGGTGAACAGCCCGCCGGCGCCGCGCGGGCAGATTTTGTCCATGCGTTTGTTGTAGGGAGAGGACTTCAGGCCGGCGTAGGTCACGTAGTCGACGCGCTCGTCTTTTTCCAGCCAGGTGGCGATCTTCTCGGCGTTCTCGACGTGGCGGTCCATGCGCAGCGACAGGGTTTCGGTGCCCATCAGCGTGTAATGCGCGGCCTGCGGGTTCATCGTCATCCCCAGATCGCGCAGACCGATGGCGATGCCGTGAAAGGTAAAGGCCAGCGGGCCGAAGGTCTCGTGGAACTTGAGGCCGTGATAGGCCGGTTCAGGCTGGCTGAGCGAGGGGAACTTGTCGTTCGCGGACCAGTCGAACTTGCCCGAATCCACGATCGCGCCACCCGTGACGGTGCCATTGCCGGTCAGGTACTTGGTCGTCGAATGGACCACCAGCGTCGCGCCATGCTCGATCGGGCGGCACAGGTAGGGCGTGGCCGACGTGTTGTCGACGATCAGCGGAATGCCCGCCGCGTCCGAGATTTTCGAGATCGCATCGAGATCGGTGATATAGCCGCCGGGATTGGCGATCGCCTCGCAGAACACCGCGCGGGTGTTGTCGTCGATCGCGGCCTTCACCGCATCCAGATCGTCGAAATCGACAAAGGTGCAGGACCAGCCGAACCGCTTGATCGTGTGGGTGAACTGCGTGACCGTGCCGCCGTACAGGCGGGTGGAGGCGACGATGTTCATACCGGGCTGCATCAGCGGAAACAGTGCCATGATCTGGGCCGCATGCCCCGACGAGCAGCACACCGCGCCCACGCCGCCTTCGAGCGTCGCGATGCGTTCTTGCAGCACGGCGACCGTGGGGTTGGTCAGCCGCGAATAGATAAAGCCCACTTCCTGCAGGTTGAACAGCGCCGCGGCGTGGTCGGCATCGCGGAACACATAGGCCGTGGTCTGGTAGATCGGCGTCTGGCGTGCGCCGGTCGCGGGATCAGGCTTGGCGCCCGCGTGAATTTGCAGCGTGTCGAAACCGTAAGTGGGGCCGTCGGTCATTTGGGCGTCTCCTTGAAGTGATGGCTTGGGTCAATCGTTAGGCTACGCGCCTGCGCCACACAAGGGCGGCGGCGCGCTCACCGCATCCAGAAGCCGTTGGATTTGATGCGGTTGCGGATGACCTGTTCGCGCCGCGGCAGGTGGTCGCGATCGAAAAGCGCGCGGACCTTGGCGCCGCGGCCCTGATAGACCATCCGCTTGATCGGGTTGTATTCCTTGAGGATCTTCTTGATCCGGTTGGGGGCCGTCACGGTCTCGAGGGTTCTGACCACATGATCGGCCTCGCGGGCATAGAGCATCGGAAACATGCGGTAGTGGCAACTGACGCTGCCGTCCAGAAGCCCCTGCGGCAGCGTGTCCCTGCCGCCGCCGAGCGCATGGATCACCAAAGGCAGCGCAGCCTGGTCGAGCCAAGGGTCCAATTCCTGCGCGCAAAGCGCGACCGGGGGATCGTCACGGATGGCCCGGGCGTAATCGAGGAATTTCTCACCAAACGCATGCGGGCAACGGTAGTAGAAAAAGCCTGCGTTGAAATACAGGTATCGCTGCCAGAATTCGTCGGGCTGGCTCAGGTCCAGAGAGCTCTCGAAATCGAGGCCGAACTTGTCATAAAGCGATTTCCAGAGCCCGGTATAACCGGGCCCGTACAGCTCGGGCACGGGCCAGGTGCCTTCGCGGCGCAGGGACGCGCTGGGCCGGTCGAAATCGAACGGCACGCTGCCCAGATCGCCGGTGATCAGCGTGTCGGTGTCGAAAAAGACGAACGGCTCGTCGCGCGGCAGGGCGGTCAGCATCTCGATCTTGTTGCCGTAGGGATATTGCTTGCCGAAATGTCGGCTCTCGAAGGGAACGATCTCGGCGCCCAGGGCCTCGAGTTCGGCGCGCAGCTCAGGGCTGCCGATGCGCGGATCGCGTGGCCAGAGAGGGCCGGGCTGCGGTTCGGCGATCAAGAGCCGGCCTGTGAAGCCGCGGCTGTGGTGGCGGAGCGAGGCGGCGAAGATCAGTGCCTCGTAGGCCAACCGCCCATGTTGGCCGACCACAACGACATTGAACTGCCGGGGGGATTTCGCCTGTTGTTCCATGCTCTTGCCTGCGCCCTTCGGGGTTTGGCCGGACTATAGGCGCAAGCGCGCGCCGACTAAAGCGATTTGACCACTGCGCGGGCGGCGAACCAGGGGATCGGCGGGTGGGGAAAGTGGTGGGCGACCCTGGAATCGAACCAGGCGTGCGTCTCCGCGAGGGAGTTACAGTCCCCTGCCACACCTTGCGGCCTGTCGCCCACTTTGTCCTGCGCAGTGCGCTGAACGTGCCCTGCGCATTGCGCTGAACGTGAAGGCGTGATTACAAGCGGGGCAGATAGGCGTCAAGGCGAAAACTCGACCTTTTTTGCGCCAAAATCATGGGGTGCGCGAGATGAAAAAGCCCAAGTGGGTCGTGGCGAAAGAGCAGGACAGGAAGGCAGAGGCGCGCGAGACGCTGTGGCTGTTCGGTCTGCACGCGGTGCGCGACGCGCTGATGAACCCCGCGCGCGAAAAATTAAAGCTTATCGTCACGCTGAATGCCCACAACAAGCTGGAAGATGCGATCGCGCAGGCCGCGATCGAGCCCGAAATCGTGGATCCGCGCAAGTTCAACGCGCCGCTCGATCCCGGATCGGTTCACCAGGGCGCGGCGCTCGAGGTCAAGCCGCTGAGCTGGGGGCGGCTGGAGGACGTGTGCATCGGACCCGCGGCGCCGCGCGTGATCTTGCTGGACCGGGTGACCGATCCGCACAACGTGGGCGCGATTCTGCGCTCCGCCGAGGTGCTGGGCGCCTCTGCGGTGATCGGCACACGCCATCATTCCGCCCCGGAAACAGGTGCCTTGGCCAAGACGGCGAGCGGCGCGCTGGAGCGTCAGCCCTATCTGCGGGTGCGCAACCTCAGCGATACGATCAAGGCGCTGCAGGGCATGGGATACCTCGTGCTCGGTCTGGACGGGGAAGCCGAGCAGACCGTCGAGGCGGCCGTGGCCGGCAAGCGCGACCGCGCAGTCGCGTTGGTGCTGGGTGCCGAGGGGCCGGGTCTGCGCGACAAGACGAAGGCGACCGTCGATGCGCTGGTGCGGATTGACGCAGACGGCGCTTTCGGGTCGCTCAACGTCTCAAACGCCGCTGCGATTGCCCTATATGCCAGCAAGGACCACGGATAGGAGGGACGCTTGGGCACTCCCACGAAGATCGCGACCTGCTGTTATTGCGGCACCCGCGCCGCGCTGGTGCTGCGCGGCGAGACCCGGCACGAACTGGCCTGCTCGCGGTGCGGCGCGCCGTTGCGCGATCTCAAGGCGCTTCCAGTGCAGCCAGACGCCAGGCCGCAGTGCCGCTCCGGGCCCGCGCCGGACCGGTCCAGACCCGCGCCCGTGCAAAAGCGGTTCCCCTTGGGCGGCGAGGCCAAACTGGCCCTGCGGCGCGGGTGGCGCCGTCCAAAAAAGAAACGCAAAGGGTTCCTGGCCTACCTGGTGGAGGAGGCGTTCGACGCGGTCGAGGATATTTTCGATTAAACGGGCGGTCTTGCGAAGAATTCACCTGCTGTTCACAGTTTCGCGACAAGGTCTTTTCGGATCGGGTTGAAATACCCATCTTCGAAAGGAGCGCAGGCACGGAACGCCTGATGCTCTTCACTGTCCCTCGTTCCGTACCTATGCGCCCCAAGCACTGGCTGCCGGGGCGCTTTTTTTTGCCGTCCGAACCGTCTAGGGTCGTCGGCATGACATATTCCGATGACCTGCTGAAATCGATTCTGACACGAACGCGCCGCGTGGCCGTGGTGGGCGTGTCGATGAACTCTGTGCGGCCCAGTTATTACGTGGCGCGCTACCTGTCCCTCAAGGGGTTCGAGGTGGTGCCGGTGAACCCCGGGCACGCAGGAGAGATCCTGTTCGGGCAGACCGTGCGCGCCAGCCTGCGCGAGATAGAGGGACCGGTCGACATGGTCGACATCTTTCGCCGCTCCGAGGCGGTGCCGCCCATCGTGGACGAAGCGCTGGACGCTTTCCCGGACCTGCAGACGATCTGGATGCAGATCGGCGTGGAACATCCGGCCGCCGCGGCCAAGGCGGAGGCGCGGGGGGTGACGGTGATCCAGAACCGGTGCCCCAAGATCGAATACCAGCGCCTGTTCGGCGAATTGCGGATGGGCGGTTTTGCGACCGGGATCATTTCCAGCAAGCTTTAGTCGGGTCGCGGGCGTTTCCCGACCGGGCATGGGGGGCTGTCTGCCACCCCCACGGCGCGATGCGCCATTCCCCCGAAGGTATTTCGGGCCAACAGAAGCTAGGGGCGGTTCGCTTTTTCCGCGAGGCCGGATTGCGATTGCCGGCGCTCGAGTTCGGTCAGGACGTCGGCGAAATCGACGTCGCGGGCCGCCAGCATCACCAGCAGGTGATAGAGCACGTCCGCGGCCTCCGAGGTCAAGGCGGCACGGTCGCCCTTGACCGCTTCGATGATCGCCTCGATGGCTTCCTCGCCGAATTTCTCGGCGCATTTCTCGGGGCCCTTGGCCAGCAATTGTGCGGTCCAGCTGCTGTGCGGGTCGGCAGCCTTTCGGGTCTGAATGATGGCGAAGAGATCCTCGAGGGTCATGCCAGCCTCATCGGGATGCCGGCCTCGGCCATGTGGCGCTTGGCCTGCGCGATGGAATAGTCGCCGAAGTGAAAGATCGAGGCGGCGAGCACCGCGGAGGCGTGGCCTTGGAGCACGCCTTCGACGAGGTGATCGAGGGTGCCGACGCCCCCCGAGGCGATGACGGGCACATTTACCGCATCCGCGATGGCGCGGGTCAGGGGCAGGTTGAAGCCCGCGCGCGTGCCGTCGCGATCCATCGAGGTGAGAAGGATTTCGCCCGCGCCTTTCGCGGTGACGGTGCGGGCGAAGTCGACGGCATCGATACCGGTGGGTTTGCGACCGCCATGCGTGAAGATTTCCCATTTTCCCGGGCGGACGGTTTTCGCGTCGATGGCCACGACGATGCACTGGCTGCCGAATTGATCGGCAGAGCGCGCGACCACGTCGGGGTCGGCCACCGCGGCGGAGTTGAAGCTGACCTTGTCCGCGCCCGCGAGCAGCAGGGCGCGCACGTCCGCGGGGCTGCGCACGCCACCGCCGACGGTCAAGGGAATGTAGCAATGCTCGGCCGTGCGCGACACCACGTCGAACATCGTGCCGCGATTTTCATGCGTGGCGTGGATGTCGAGAAAGCACAATTCGTCCGCACCGGCGGCGTCATAGGCGATCGCGGCATCCACCGGATCGCCCGCGTCGCGCAGGCCGACGAAATTGACGCCCTTGACCACGCGGCCGTCGGCGACATCGAGACAGGGAATGATGCGGGTCTTGAGCATGGGGGTGGTTTAGCGGTCACGGCGCAGGGCGGCAAGGGTTGCAGTGAGGGGGGGGCGGCGGCCCGGAAAGCTCCCCCTTCGAGGGCATCACGGAAAAAGAGGCGTCACGACCGCAGGGCGGCAAGGGCGGTTTCAAGGTCGATGGCCCCGTCATAGAGCGCGCGGCCCGATATGGCGCCAGAGATGACCCCGGTGCGCTTCAGCGCCAGAAGATCGTCCAGCGACGAGACCCCGCCGGAGGCGATGACCGGGATCGACACGGCGCGGGCAAGCGCGTCGGTCGCCTCGATGTTGGGGCCGCCCATGGCGCCGTCGCGGTTGATGTCGGTATAGATGATCGCCGCGACGCCCGCGTCTTCGAAGGATTTCGCAAGGTCGGTCGCGTTCACGTCCGTTTCCGTCGCCCAGCCCTTGGTGGCGACCTTGCCGCCGCGCGCATCGATGCCCACCGCGACCTGGCCGGGGAACGCGCGGGCGGCGTCGCGCACCAGTCCGGGGTCTTCGACCGCGACGGTGCCGAGGATCACCCGCGCCAGCCCCTTGTCGAGCCAGGCTTCGATCGTGGCCATGTCGCGGATGCCGCCACCCAGTTGCGCGGGCACCTTGCAGGCCTTGAGGATCGCCTCGACCGGGGCGGCGTTGACGGGCTGGCCCGCGAAGGCGCCGTTCAGATCGACAAGGTGCAGCCACTCGCAGCCCGCGCTCACGAACTCCATGGCCTGCGCGGCCGGATCGTCATTGAAGACCGTCGAGCGTTCCATGTCGCCGTGGACGAGGCGCACGGCCTGTCCGTCCTTGAGGTCGATCGCGGGGAAGAGGATCATCTGAGGTCTGCCTTTGCCGTTGCCTGACTGGCCTTTTGCCCTGCGGTGGGGCGATTTGCAACGCAGCGTTCGCATGGCGTGCGACCCAAGGTCAATCTTGCGAGAATCGTGGCGGCACCGTCATGGTGCGCGGGTAACGGGAGGACAAAGATGAAAAAACTGATCGCATTGACGGCGCTGGCCGTTGCCTGTGCGGGGGCCGCGCTGGCCGATCCGCTGGAAGGCACCTGGAAGACCGAAGCGGACGATGGTGCCTTTGCGCATGTCGTCATTGCACCCTGCGGGCCGAATTACTGCGGCAAGATCGCCAAGACCTTCAACGCCAGCGGCGAATACCAGTCGCCCAACATCGGCAAGACATTGGTCATCGACATGGCGAATTCCGGCGGTGGCAACTACAAGGGCAAGGTCTGGCGCCCGTCCAATGACAAGATCTACATCGGCAAGATGGCCCTTGCGGGCGACAGCGTGAAACTGTCTGGCTGTGTCGCGGGCGGGTTGATCTGCTCCAAGCAGACCTGGACGCGGCTCAAGTAAACCGAAGCCGAGGGTTTCGCGACCGGACGGGCAGGGTGCAATCGCAGCCTGCCCTTTTTCGTGTTTCGGCGTCCAGGTCTTGATGTGCCGCAAGGCGGACCGCGCCGGTCGGGGTAGCGTAGGGTTCGCCGCACCGCCGGAGCATCGCAATGTCGCAGGTCGTCACCAAGATCCTTATCGCCATCGTCGTATCGCTGATGCTGGTCATCGCCTGCGCGGACCGGGCCGAGGCCCGCGATCCGCTGGAAGGGCTTTGGCAGACCGAGCCGGACCGCAAGAAACTGACCTCGCATATCGAGATCCGGTCCTGCGCCGCCAAATTCTGCGGCACGGTCAAGGCCGCGTTCGACCGTCAGGGCCGCGAGGTGCGCACCCGCAACATCGGGCGCGACCTTTTTTGGAATTTGGAGACACTGGGCGGCGGCCGCTATGGCAACGGCACGGTGCATGTGCCGCTGCTGAACGTGATGGCGCTTGCCAGCATGACATTGGCCGGCGACCGCCTGGCGGTGCGGGCGTGCAAGGCGGGGGTCTGCCAAGGGCAGATCTGGACCCGGATCAGATGACCGGTTCAGGGGCTCCAGGCCAGGAAGTTGGCGATCAGCCGCAGGCCGGTGGTCTGGCTTTTCTCGGGGTGGAACTGAAACCCCAGCATCGTGCCGCGCCCCACGACAGCCGTGACATCGCCCGCGTAGTCCACATGCGCAAGGCGTTGCGCGGGGTCCGCGACCGCCATGTGGTAGGAATGAACGAAATAGGTGTGATCGCCGGTCGCGATGCCGTCGAACACCGGGTGCGGGTGGTCGATCACCAGGTCGTTCCAGCCCATGTGCGGCACCTTCAGCGCGGGATCGGCGGGCGTGATGCGCGTCACCTCGCCACCGATCCAGTCAAGGCCGGGGGTGTCGTCGTATTCGCGGCCCCACGTCGCCATGAGCTGCATACCGACGCAGATGCCGAGAAACGGGCGGCCGCGGTCCTCCACGGCTTCGACCATCGCCGAATAAAGGCCGGACCGGCCCTTCAACGCACGCATGCAGGCAGGAAAGGCGCCGTCGCCGGGCAGCACGATCCGGTCGGCGCGCGCCACCACATCGGCGTCCGACGTCACCACGACTTTGCCCGCGTCGCCCTCGCGCGCCATCCGCTCGAACGCCTTGTGCGCCGAATGCAGGTTGCCGCTCTCGTAGTCGATGATCGCCGTCAGCATGGCTTACAGCGCGCCCTTGGTCGAGGGGATGTCAGCCGCCTTGCGCGGATCGACCTCTACCGCGTCGCGCAGGGCGCGGGCCACGGATTTGAACGCCGCCTCGGCGATGTGATGGCTGTTGAGCCCGTGCAGCATGTCGACATGAAGGGTGATGCCGCCATGGGTGCTGAGCGCCTGGAAGAATTCGCGCACCAATTCGGTGTCAAAGGTGCCGATCCTGGGTGTCGGCAGGGTCACGTTCCACACCAAGAAGGGCCGGGCGGAGAGGTCCAGCGCCGCGCGCACCAGCGCATCGTCCATCGGCAGCAGGCACGCGCCATAGCGGCGGATGCCGCGCTTGTCGCCCAGCGCCCCGCTCAGCGCCTGACCCAGCGCGATGCCCACGTCCTCGACCGTGTGGTGGTCGTCAATGTGCAGGTCGCCCTTGGCGCGCACGGTCATGTCGATCAGCGAGTGGCGCGCAAGCTGGTCGAGCATGTGATCGAAGAACCCCACGCCGGTCTGGTTGTCATAGGCGCCGGTGCCATCGAGATCGACGGTCACGGTGATGTCGGTCTCGGCGGTGGTGCGGGTGATTGTGTGCTGTCGCATGCGCGGCCCCTTGGTGTCTTTCGCGCCCTTATAGCAGTCATGCGGCCCGCGCCAAGCGTCTGCGATCAGGGATTGCGGCCCCGGTGCCGGATATGCCAGCTTGGGTCCGGACACACACGCGCCTTTTCAAGGACTTCCCCATGAGCACCTGCGTCTTCATCCAGATCCGCTGCCGCCCCGGCACCACCTACGAGGTGGCCGAGGAGATCGCCTTGCGCGAGATACATTCGGAGCTTTATTCCACCAGCGGAGATTATGACCTGCTGATGAAGCTCTATATTCCAAAGGAGGCGGATGTCGGCAAATACATCAACGATCATCTGCTCGACATCAAGGGGATAGAGCGATCGCTTACCACCATGACGTTCAAGGTCTTTTGAGACGGCTCGCCCTTGCGCTGGCCTGTGCGCTGGGGGCAGGGGCCGGCCCCGCCGCGGCGCTGGAGGCGCGGACCTATACCGGGTCCGAGGCGGCGGCGCTGCGCTGCGCCAACACGCTGGCCTATACCGCCTCGGCGCTGGAGGCGGCGGGCCGGATGCGCCCGGTGGACAAGGAGATCATGCTGGCCATCACCGTGCTGATCCTCGAACGGCACGTCAGCGGGACGTGGCCGCAGAAGAAAGCGGCCCTCAAGATCGTGCGCGACCGCCGCGATCTGGAACAGACGTTCGCGGATTTCGAGCGCTACGCGGCGCAGTGCCTCGTGCAGTTTCCGATCAACTGACCCCTGCTCATGCGGTGAACAGGTCGCCGTAGTCGTCGCGCAGCAGGTTCTTTTGCACCTTGCCCATCGTATTGCGCGGCAGTTCCGGCACGACCACCAGCTTGCGTGGCTGCTTGAAGCGCGCCAGCGAGGTGCCGATGTCGCGGGCGATTGCGTCAAGGTCGGGCGTCTTGCCGGACTGCGGCACCAGAACGCCGACCACGGTTTCCCCGAAATCCGGATGCGGCACGCCGATGACGGCCGATTCCTGCACACCGGGCTGCTCATCGAGCAGAAGCTCGATTTCCTTGGGGTAGATATTGTATCCGCCCGAAATGATCAGATCCTTGTTGCGGCCGACGATGCTGACGTACCCGTCGGCGTCGATCTGACCCAGGTCGCCGGTGATGAAAAACCCGTCCTCGCGCAGTTCCTCGGCCGTCTTTTCGGGCATTTGCCAATAGCCCTGGAACACGTTGGGGCCGCGCACTTCGATCTGGCCGATCTCGCCCTGCGGCAGGCTGTCGCCGGTGGCGGGGTCGGTGATCTTCAGCTCGACGCCGGGCAGGGCAAAGCCCACGGTGCCCGCGCGCCGTTCGCCGTCATAGGGGTTGGATGTGTTCATGTTGGTTTCCGTCATCCCGTAGCGCTCGAGAATGCGGTGGCCGGTCCGGGCCTCGAATTCGACATGCGTCTCGGCCAGCAGAGGCGCCGAGCCCGAGATGAACAGCCGCATGTGCTGTGTCAGGCCGCTGTCAAAGCGGTCGTCGCCCAGAAGCCGCGTGTAGAAGGTGGGCACACCCATCATGGCGGTGGCGCGGGGCATCTGCGCGATCATCTCGTCCAGATCGAATTTCGGCAGAAAGATCATCGATCCTCCGGCCATCAGCGTGACGTTGGTGGCCACGAACAGCCCGTGCGTGTGAAAGATCGGCAGCGCGTGCAGCAACACGTCATCGGCCGTGAACCGCCAGTAATCGGTCAGGGTCTCGGCGTTGGACAGCAGGTTGGCCTGGCTCAGCATCGCGCCCTTGGACCGGCCCGTGGTGCCCGAGGTGTACAGGAAGGCCGCCAGATCGTCGGCGCCGCGATCCGATGTGTCGAATTGCGTCGGGTGGTCCGTCGCCAGCCCCGCGAACGTGCCAGCGCCATCGCTGTCGAGCGTTTCCAGCCGCGCCGCGCAGGATTTGGCGATGGGCACGAGCGCCTGTTGCCTGGACGGGTCGCAGAGCAGCAGCTTGGCGCCGCTGTTGTCGACGAAATAGGCGACTTCGTCGGCGGTATAGGCGGTATTGAGCGGCAGGAAGACCACGCCGGTCTGCGCGCAGGCGGCATAGACCGCCAGCGCTTCGGGCGATTTTTCGATTTGCACCGCCAGCCGGTCGCCGGGGACAAGCCCCAGGTCGGTCAGGGTATGGGCATAACGCGCGGCGGTCTGCAAAAAGGCATCATGGCTCAGCGTGGTGCCATCGGGCAGGTGCAGGAAGGGGGTGTCCTGGCCCGCGTGGCGTCCAAACAGGGTGTCATAAAGCGGGTTGGCCATCGCGCGGCTCCTTTTCAGGCGGGTTTCGGTTTCGCGGCAGAGGCAAGCGCCGTCACCTCGGGCGAGGCGGCGATGCTGTGCGCTGCGGCGAATCCTTCGTGGTTTTGCGAAATCAGGGCGGTGTCGTAAAGGTAATTGACCATCGCCCCCCCCGATTGTGCGATCCCGTTGGGCGACACGTCGGCATCGGCGTGCACGGCGTGCACCAGGGCACCGTTGCCCAGATGGAATCGCGCCACCGGATCGAATGGCGTGCCATCGGGGCGCTTGGCCTCCAGCAGGTAATGCGCGGCCAGTTGGCGCAACAGATCGGGCTTCATCGCGGCCAGCGTCGCGCCATCCTCGCCGGTCCAGCGGGCAAGGCCGGGGATCGGCGACAGGGTGACAAAGGTCGACAGCTTCGGCAGTTCGCGGCTGAGATCGGCGACCACCTGCTTGATCAGCGAGTTGCCGAAGGAAATGCCGGCAAGCCCCGCCTGGCAGTTCGAAATCGAGTAGAACACGGCGGTATCGGCGTCGCGCGCCGCGATCACCTCGCGCGCGTCGGCCAGCAACCCCTGCACCGATCCGGGAATTCCGCGTGTCAGCGCCACCTCGACGAAAATCAGCGGCTCGTTCGGCATGGAGGGGTGAAAGAACGCAAAGCAGCGGCGGTCCTCGGGGGCGAGACGACGGCGCAGGTCGTCCCAGCTGTCGATGGCGTGCACCGCCTCGTAGGCGATGATCTTTTCCAGAATACCCGCGGGGCTGTCCCAGTTGATCGGGCGCAGCACCAGAAAGCCGCGATTGAACCACGAGGAGAAGAGATGCCGGAAATCCAGATCGACCACGGCGAAATCGGGATGATCGCGCGCCAGCCTGAGCAGATCGCGCCGCATGCCCACCAGCCGCCCGGTCGCGCCCGGCACCTGGTTGAGCCGCCGCGCCAGTTCCTGTCGCGCGGGTTCGGCCACCGCGAGGAACCTGCGGTAACTGGCCTTGTCGGGCACCGCCTCGAAGCCGTCCAGCGCGTCGCGGATGCGTGGCGGGTCGATCCCGAGATCGCGCACCAGAAAGGTGAAGAACTCGATCTTGGCGGCGTCGTCCATCCCGGCGTATTGATCCAGGATCAGCCGCGCCAGAATGGTGCCCGACACTTCGCCCGAACTGCCCAGCAGATCGTGGCAAAGCTCCTTGATGCTGCGGCCCTTGGCATCGGGTTCGCGCGCCCCGCGATAGCGTCGTTCAAAGACGGTTGAGAGAAGATCGGCGAGAAAGCTCAAAACCCGGGTCCCATCACTGCGTCAGGCAACCACGTCGCGAGCCCCGGGAAGAGGCACAATAGCACGATGGCAAGCACCATGCAGGCCACGAAGGGCAATGAGCCGTAGAGGATGGTCTTGAGCGAGATGTCGGGCGCGATGCCGTTGATTACGTAGAGGTTAAGGCCCACGGGCGGTGAGATCAGGCCGATTTCCATGTTGATCGTCAGCACCACGGCGAACCAGATCGGATCGAAGCCCGCGGTGGTGATGATCGGCAGCAGGATCGGCGCCGCCATCAGGATCACCGCCACGGGTGGCAGGAAGAACCCGGCGATCAGCAGGAACACGTTCACACAGGCCATCAGCACCCAGCGGTTCACATCCAGCGTGCCGATCCATTCGGCGATCGCCTGCGTGATGAACAGGCTGCTGAGCATGTAGGAGAACACACCGGCGGCGGCGATGATGAACAGGATCATCACCGATTCCCGCGTGCTGTCGCGCAGGACCACCCAAAGGTCGCGCGGGTTCCACAACTTGTAGATGATCATCGCGATCAGCAGGCACAGCAGCGCGCCGATGGCCGCCGTTTCCGACGGCGTGGCGATCCCGCCGTAGAGCGCGTAAAGCACCCCGACGATGATGGCGAGGAACGGCAATACGCGGGGCAGGACCTCGAATTTTTCGGTCCAGCTGTAGGTGCGCGCGCTGATCACGGCGAGGTTGCCCGACCGCCAGGTCGAATACATCGACCAGGCCATGAACAGGCCGACCAGCATCAGACCGGGAATGACGCCGGCCAGGAAAAGCCGCCCGATCGAAGTTTCGGTCGCGATGCCATAGACGATCATCGTGACCGAGGGCGGGATCAGGATGCCCAGTGTGCCGCCCGCCGCGATGGAACCCGCGGCGACGCCGTCGGGATAGCCGCGCTTGCGCATTTCGGGGATGCCCATCTTGCCGATGGCGGCACAGGTCGCCGGGCTGGAACCGGACATCGCGGCAAACAGCGCGCAGGCCCCGAGGTTGGAGATGACAAGCCCGCCCGGCACGCGCGTGAGCCAGCGCTCCAGCGCCTCGTAAAGATCCGCGCTGGCGCGGGTCGAGGCGATGGAAGAGCCCATGATGATGAACATCGGGATTGACAGAAGTGCGAAATTGTCGAGCTTGCCGAAGAAGATTTCGGGCATGAGTTCGAGCGAGCGCATCCCATCGAAGACCATGAGGAATCCGGCCGAGACGATCAACAGGCCGATGGCGACGGACACGCCGGAAAACAGGACCAGGATGGTAAAGATGGCGACCAAAGCGCCCAACAGCAGCGGATCCATTCAGTGCTCCTCCAGACCGAAGGGGCGGTCGATTTTCAGGATGACGGCCAACAGATCGGCCAGCAGTTGCAACAGCAGCAGGCCAAACCCAACAGGCAGCGCGAGGTAGGGTATCCAAAGCCGCACGCCCCAGACGGTATCGGACCGCCAGCCGCGATCCCACGCGAAATGCCAGTATTCATAGCCGTACCACAGCATCATCGCGACAATGGCCGACGACACCGTCAGCGTCAGGATCGCCAGTGCGCGACGCGCGCCCATCGGCAGTGCCAGCGGAATGAGATCGACGTTCACATGCCCGCGCAACCGCTGCACATAGGGCAGGCCCACAAGCGTGGCCGCGATCATCAGGTAGATCACCGCCTCGGTCTGCCACACGGTCGAGCCGTTGAGGACGAAGCGGATGAAGATCATCTGGCAGGTGATGCCCACGGCAATGACGATCATCGCGGCAGAGCACCAGCCGGCAAGTGTGGATAGTGCGGCCACCGCGCGCAGGAACGGGTTGTTCCCGACGGGGGCCACGGCGACCGTGGTCTGACCAGACATGGCGTGGTCCTTTGGGTAGGGGAAGAACAGGGGCAGGGGCAGCGCCGGGACGGCGCCACCCCAGGGGCCGGATCACTCGACGGCGAGCGCCAGGTCCAGCAGCATCTGACCGTCCGGCGTCTCTTCGACGAACGCCTTGTAGGAGGTCCTGGCCGCCAATTCGCGCCAGGCTTCGAATTCCTCGGCGGTCATGTCGTCGATCTCGACGCCGGCTTCGGAAAAGACGCGGCGGCTTTCGGCGTCTTCCTTCTTGGCCTCTTCCAGATAGAAGGCCTGCGCCTTTTCGGCACCTGCGCGCAGGGCGGCCTGCTGCTCGGGTGTCAGGGCTTCAAAGGTGCTCTTGTTCACCAGAAGCGGCTGATACATGAACCAAAGTGCGAAATCGCCCGGAGGCGTGTAGCAGGCGACCTGCTCGTAGATGCGGTAGCTGACGAAAGACGAGGACGAGGTGTTGGCCGCGTCCAGAACGCCTGTCTGCATGGCGTTGTAGATTTCGGAGCTGGCCATCGAGGCGATCGACGCGCCGGCGCCTGCCAACATCTGCTCGAACGCCTTGCCGGCGGCGCGGGTCTGCTTGCCGGGCATGTCGTCGATCGAGGTGATGCAGCCGTCCTTGCCGGCAAATCCGCCCGCGAGGTAGCCATGCACCAGCACCATCACGTCGTCTTCGGCCATCTTCTTTTCCAGTTCGGCCATAAAGGGCGACTTGACCAGACGCGCCGCATGATCGTGGTTCTTCACCAGGCCGGGCATCAGCGTCAGGTTGTAGGCGGGCTGCTGGCCACCGGCATAGCTGAGCGGCAGGACGGTCATGTCAAGCTGTCCGCGGCTGAGCGGGTTGTACTGCTCGCGCGGCTTGAACAGCGACTTGCCGCCGAAGATCTTGATCTCGAGATCGACATTCGCCGCTGCGGCTTCGTCCGCGACGATCTGGGCGACCTTGTGGCGCACGTCGTTGTTGGACCACTGATGCGACAGGCGCAATTCGGTGGCGCTGGCGGCCGTGCCCAGAACCAGCAGGGCCGCGGCAGCCGCGGCGGAAAGCAGATTGGTCTTCATGGTATCCTCCCATTGTGCCCGGTTAAGACGAATCCGGGCCTGAGGGTCAGTGTTTCCGCTGGGGCAACCTGTGTCAACCAGATTGTATACAATAAATTGCATCTTGCGCACAAACGCCTGAATAGCTAAGGGTTTGGCATGGAAACACGTCGCGCAGACATGATCGCCGACGCCCTGGAAGAACGGGTTTTCGCCGGTGATTTCACCGATGGCGACCGGCTGGACGAAATTCGGCTGGCCAAGATGTTCGGCGTGTCGCGCACCCCGATTCGCGAGGCTTTGCAACGGCTTGTGTCTTCGGGCCTGGCCGAGCAACTGCCCCGGCGAGGGGTCTTTGTCCGCCAGCCCGGTCCCGTCGAATTGATGGAGATGTTCGAGACGATGGCCGAAATCGAAGGCGTCTGCGGACGTCTGGCCGCGTCGCGCATTTCCGAAGACGCCCTGGCCGTGCTGGAGGAAGCGAACGCGCGCTGCCAGGCTGCGATCGCGGCGGATGACGCGGACGGCTATTACCGCGAGAACGAGCGGTTCCACAACACGATCTACGCGCAATCCGGCAACAGCTTTCTTGAGCACGAGGCGCTGCGCCTGCACCGGCGGCTCAAGCCCTACCGCCGTTTGCAGCTCCGCCTTCGGGGCCGCATGGTGCAATCGATGGCCGAGCATGAGGCGATCGTCGTCGCCTTGCGGGCGGCGGAGCCTGAGCAGGCGGCGACGGCCCTGCGGCTGCATGTTGCCGTTCAGGGCGAGAAGTTCCATCACCTGCTGGCCAGCTTGCGGATGGCGGCGCAATAATCACCGGACCCGATGGCGATCGGCCCTGCGCCGGAGGAATGGCTGCGCCTCCGACTTGCGAATTATTCTCATTCTTCTTGACTTCTTGCGAATGGTTCGCAATTAAGGCATGCGGCCCGGACGACGCGGGCCGATTGCCACGCCTGACCCCAAGGAGATTTCCATCATGCTGCGTTCCCATGCTTTTCGGCTGGCCATTCTGGCGGCCGGCGTTCTTGCCTCGCTATCGGGGCCCGTCGCTGCGGCGGGTGACAAGCTCAAGGTGGTGACGACCTTTACCGTGCTGGCCGATATGGCGCAGAACGTGGCGGGCGACGCCGCCGAGGTCGTGTCGGTGACCCGGCCGGGCGCCGAAATCCACGGGTATTCGCCAACGCCGGGCGACATCGTGCGCGCCAGCGGTGCGGACCTTATCCTGTGGAACGGTCTGAACCTCGAACTGTGGTTCGAACAGTTCCTCAGCAATCTCGGCGATGTGCCGTCGGCGACCTTGTCGGACGGGATCGAGCCGATCTCGATCACCGAGGGCAGCTATGAGGGCAAGGCGAATCCGCATGCCTGGATGGGCGTGGACGCCGCGATGATCTATATCGACAATATCCGCGACGCCCTGTCGCAGCACGACCCCGACAACGCCGCGACCTATGCCGCCAACGCCGAACGCTACAAGGCTCAGGTGCGCGACACCATCGCCCCCCTGCGCGCCCGGATCGAGACGATCCCGCCGCAGGATCGGTGGCTTGCGACCTGCGAAGGGGCGTTCAGCTATTTCGCGCGGGATTTCGGCATGAAAGAGTTGTATCTTTGGCCCATGAACGCCGATCAGGTCGGCACGCCGCAGCAGGTGCGCGCGGTCATCGACGGGGTGCGGGCCAATGACATTCCCGTGGTCTTTTGCGAAAGCACCGTCAACACCGCACCCGCCCGGCAGGTCGCGCGTGAAACCGGCGCGGCCTATGGCGGCGTGCTCTACGTCGATAGCCTGAGCGAACACGACGGTCCGGTGCCGACGTATCTGGATCTGCTGCGCGTGACGACCGAAACCGTCGCAAACGGCCTGACGGGCGCTACAAACTGATCCACGCGAGGCCCAAGGACGGGCGCGCGGGCATGAAAGGACGGACACTTGTGCTGGACAAGGCGATGAAACTCAAGCCGGGGCCGGGGGCGGGGCCGGCGCAGGACACCGCTGGCGCCGGCATCCGTGCGCGCGATGTCACGGTGACCTACCGCAATGGCCATACCGCGCTGCGCGACGCCAGCTTCGAGATCCCGCGCGGCACGGTGACGGCGCTCGTGGGCGTGAATGGCGCCGGCAAATCCACCTTGTTCAAGGCGATCATGGGCTTCGTGCCGATGGCCCGGGGCGATATCGCGGTGCTTGGCCGCAGCGTCAAGGATGCCCTGCGCGAAAACCTGGTGGCCTATGTGCCGCAGGCGGAGGAAGTCGACTGGGCCTTTCCCGTGCTGGTCGAGGACGTGGTGATGATGGGGCGCTACGGACACATGGGCTTCCTGCGCCGCCCCTCTGACACCGACCGCAAGAAGGTCAGCGAAGCGCTGGAGCGGGTCGGCATGTCCGCCTACCGCCACCGCCAGATCGGCGAACTGTCCGGCGGCCAGCGCAAGCGCGTGTTCCTGGCCCGCGCCCTGGCGCAGGAGGGGCAGGTGATCCTGCTCGACGAGCCGTTCACCGGCGTCGACGTCAAGACCGAGGAACAGATCGTCGCGCTGTTGCGGGCCCTGCGCGACGAGGGGCGGGTGATGCTGGTCTCGACCCACAACCTTGGATCGGTGCCGGAATTCTGCGACCGCACGATCCTGGTCAAGGGCACGGTCACGGCCTTCGGCCCGACGGACGAGGTGTTCACCCGCGAAAACCTCGAAACCGCGTTCGGCGGCGTGCTGCGGCACTTCACCCTGGGCGGGGCGGACCTGCATGACGACGACGACCCGCGCGAAATCCGGATCATCACCGACGACGAACGCCCCTTCGTGCACTACGGCGAACGCGCCTCCGGGGACGAGGACAAGGGCTGATGGACCTTCTGCTGGAACCCTTCGGGTATGGCTACATGACCAACGCGATGTGGGTCTCGGCGCTGGTGGGAGGTGTCTGCGCCTTCCTGTCGGCGTACCTGATGCTCAAGGGCTGGTCGCTGATCGGTGATGCGCTCAGCCATTCGGTCGTGCCGGGTGTCGCAGGGGCCTACCTGCTGGGCCTGCCCTTTGCCCTGGGCGCCTTCATCGCGGGCGGGCTGGCGGCGGGGGCGATGCTGTTCCTGTCGGGGCGCTCCGGTCTCAAGATCGACGTCATCATCGGGATCATCTTCA
Organism: Sulfitobacter sabulilitoris; assembly: GCF_005887615.1. GTDB lineage: Bacteria > Pseudomonadota > Alphaproteobacteria > Rhodobacterales > Rhodobacteraceae > Sulfitobacter_E > Sulfitobacter_E sabulilitoris. The sequence goes on along the minus strand of NZ_VANS01000001.1, from coordinate 1,175,631 downwards.
CATCCTTCTTCGGGCTGGGCCTGTTCATGGTGTCGCTCAGTCCGATGGCGATCAGCGTGCAGACCATCACGATGGGCAACATCCTTGCCATCACGCCGCAGGATACGCTGCAACTGGCGATCATCGGCTTCGTGTCGCTGGCGGTGCTGCTGGCCAAGTGGAAGGATCTTCTGGTCACCTTCTTCGATGAAAACCACGCGCGCTCCATCGGGTTGCGGCCCGATCTGCTCAAGGCGATGTTCTTCGTGCTGCTGTCGGCCTCGGTCGTGGCGGCGATGCAGACGGTGGGGGCGTTCCTGGTCATCGCGATGGTGGTGACGCCGGGGGCCACGGCCTATCTGCTGTGCGACCGGTTCGACCGGTTGCTGGTCGTGTCGGTGCTGATCGGATCCATCACCAGTTTTACCGGCGCCTACGCCAGCTATTTCCTTGATGGTGCGACGGGTGGGATCATCGTGACCCTGCAAACGCTGATCTTCCTGGTGGCCTTTGTGCTGGCGCCCAAGCATGGGCTGCTGGCCGCGCGCCGCCGCGCGGCGCAGGCCCTGCGCGCACCCGTCCCCGGAAAGGCCATGCCATGAGCATCGAGACGCTGCTGCTGCCGTTCCAGTTTCCATTCATGCAAAATGCGTTCCTGATCGCGCTGATCGTGGCGCCGCCCACGGCGTTGCTGTCGTGTTTTCTGGTGCTCAAGGGCTGGGCGCTGATGGGCGATGCGGTCAGCCATGCGATCCTGCCGGGTGTCGTTCTGGCCTATCTGCTGAACCTGCCGCTGATCCTCGGGGCCTTTGTCGCGGGCATGACCTGCGCGCTGATGACCGGCTATCTGGCCGCCAACAGCAGGGTCAAGGAAGACACGGTGATGGGGGTCGTTTTCTCGGGCATGTTCGCCGTGGGGCTGATCCTGTTCACCGCCTTCCCGAGCGATGCGCATCTGGATCATATCCTGTTCGGCAACATGCTGGGCATCGGCGCGCAGGACCTGCTGACCGCGGGGGGCATCGCGCTGCTCACGACGGCGGTCTTGCTGCTGAAATGGCGGGATTTCCTGTTGCATGCCTTTGATCCGGCACAGGCGCAGGCCAGCGGTCTGCCGGTCGCTGTGCTGCATTACGGGCTGTTGACGATACTGTCGCTGACCATCGTGGCCACGTTGTCGTCGGTGGGGCTGATCCTTGCGGTGGCGCTTTTGGTGACGCCGGGTGCGGTCGCCTTTCTGACCGTGCGCAGTTTCGGCTGGATGCTGGTGGTGTCGGTTGGGGTCTGTCTGGGCGCGATGGTGACCGGTGCCTACCTCAGCTTTTTCATCGACAGCGCGCCTGCGCCGACCATCGTGCTGGTCCTGACGGCGATCTTCATCGCCGCGTTCCTGCGCCGCGTGCTGCTGACCCGCGCCGCGTCGAAGGCCCAGGGCACGGCCCTGCGATAGGCGTCAAGATCGCCCGCCAAGTCACTGGAAAAAAATAATAAATGAAAGAACAAAAGGCCGCCCTAAGGCGGCCTTTTATGTTCGACCGTGGGGTGCGGTCCACGTTGGAGCGGGCGAGGCGATTCGAACGCCCGACCCTAACCTTGGCAAGGTTATGCTCTACCCCTGAGCTACGCCCGCTTCCTTCGTGTGAGGCGGAAATACCCAGACATGCGGGCACCTGCAAGAGGAAAATCAGGCAAACCGGCAAAAAAAATCGGATTGGCGAAGATGGTTCCGGGGGCGGACCAAGGCGCGGATCCGGGTGGCGGCTCCAGATCGCGCATTCGGCGTGTTTTGGCGCAGAATCGCCATAAAGACGCGGTACTATATACAGATCGCCTTTGGTGACGGCAGTGTGGCGTGATCGCCGACAGGCATTTGGACAACGAGAAAGAAAGAGAATTGGCATGAGACGAAAGACTTGTTTAGGCGCCTTCGGCCTGGTTCTGGCGCTTTCGGGGGCCTTGGGCGTCGTGACGGCGACATTCGTCGCTGAGCCGGCCTTTGCCAAGGGCAATGGCGGCGGCAATGGTGGCGGCAATGGCGGCGGCAATGGTGGTGGAAACGGCGGCGGCAATGGAAACGGCGGCGGCAACGGTGGTGGAAACGGCGGCGGCAACGGAAACGGCGGCGGCAATGGAAATGGCGGCGCGAACGGCAACGCCGGCGGATCGGCCTGGGGCGGGTCATCGGGTGGCGGCAAGTCGCTTGGTCAGGGCAAGGGCCGCGACGCGGCCAGCCATGGCTCGGGGGCCGGGAAATCCGCAGGCAAGGAACGCAGTGCAAATGCCACGCCCGGCACCAAGGGCAAGGCGAAGGGCGCCAAAGGCCCGAGCGTTCAGGCCGCGCGCGTCTCTGCCCGGCCGAACGCGCGCTCGAGCCGGGGCGCCATCGCGTCCGAGCTCAAGGGTCTGAACGCGGCCCACGCAAGCCTGAACGGACTGCAGAACGCCGCCCCGAACAGCATGCCGGGGATGCTCAATACCTACCGCGAGGCGACGATCGCCGAGGTCGAGGCCGAGGACGCATTGGCAGGCGCGCTGCTTGGCGTCGAAGAGGCGATCGCGGAGGAAACCGCAGCGATCGCAGCGCTCAGCGAAGCGCAGGACATGCTGGACAAGGCCGAGGCGACCCTGGCCGAGGTCGAGGCATCCTCCACGGCGACGGAGGCCGAATTGGCCGAAGCCAAGGAGGCGCAGCGCGCGGCCGAGGAGGACGTCACGCTGGCCGGGACGCGGGTCTCCGAAGCCGAAGAGGACGTGACCGAAGCAGAGGCGACCGCCGCGCTCGCCGCTGACAAAGTGTCCGAGGCCGAGGACATCACGCAGTCCAGCTTTGATGCATTGCCGGGCGCGTCCGACCTGTCGCCCGAGGCTCTGGCGGAACTCAACGATCTTCTGGGCCTGTCGGAAACCGCCGAAGTTCAGGACTGAACCACACGGTCCTTTCCCCGCGCCTTCTACGGCGCGGGGAATGGATCACTCCAATTCGACCAGCAGGTCCTTGGCGTCGATCTGGCTGCCGGGTTGGACATGCATGGCCTTGACCACGGCATCGCGCTCTGCGTGGATGCCGGTTTCCATCTTCATGGCCTCGATCGTCAGCAGCAGGTCGCCGGCCTTGACCCGCGCCCCTTCCTTGGCGGCGACGCTGGCCACGACGCCGGGCATCGGTGCGCCGATATGGTCGGGGTTGCCAGCTTCGGCCTTGGGGCGCTGAACGGTCGTGGATTTGACAAGGCGGTTGCTCACCCGGATCACGCGCGGCTGGCCGTTCAGTTCAAAGAACACCTTGACCTCGCCGTCCTCGTTGGTCTCGCCCACGGCCTGCAGGCGGATTTCGAGCGTCTTGCCGGGGTCGATCTCGGCGCTGATTTCCTCGCCCGGTTCCATACCGTAAAAGAATGTCTTGGTGGGCAGCACGCGCACCGGGCCATAGGTGCGATGGCGGCCCATGTAGTCGAGGAACACCTTGGGATACATCAGGTATCCCGACAGGTCCTCGTCATCGACGGGCTTGCCGTCCATCGCCGCGCTGGCTTCGGCGCGCAGCGCCTCAAGATCGGCGGGGGGCAGGTGCTTGCCGGGGCGTTCGGTATTGGGGGCCTCGTCCTTCAGCACCTTTTTCACGATGCCGTCGGGGAACCCGCCGGGGGGCTGGCCCAGGTTGCCGCGCATCATGTCGATCACGCTGTCGGGAAAGGACACTTCGGTCCCGGGGTCCTCGACCTCGGCCCGGGTCAGGCCCTGGCTCACCATCATCAGCGCCATGTCGCCCACCACCTTCGAGCTGGGCGTGACCTTGACGATATCGCCGAACATCTGGTTCACATCCGCATAGGTGTGCGCCACCTCGGGCCAGCGGTCCGCCAGGCCCAGCGACGCGGCCTGCGCCTTGAGGTTGGTGAACTGCCCGCCGGGCATCTCGTGCAGGTAGACCTCGGAGGAGGGCGCCTGCATGCCGCTTTCGAAGGCGGCGTAATGGCCGCGCACCTCTTCCCAGTAGTTCGAGATGTCGCGCACCGCGCCGATGTCGAAGCCGGTGTCCCGGTCGGTGTGGCGCAGCGCTTCGACCACCGACCCGAAGGTTGCCTGGCTGGTGTTGCCGCTGAAGGCGTCCATCGCGCAATCGACCGCGTCCACGCCCGCTTCGGATGCGGCGAGGATCGTCGCGCAGGCCACCCCGGCGGTGTCGTGGGTGTGGAAATGGATGGGCAGGCCGACTTCGGTCTTGAGCGCGCGGATCAGTTGCCGCGCGGCCGCGGGCTTCAACAGGCCCGCCATGTCCTTGAGGCCGAGAATATGCGCACCCGCATCGCGCAGGTCCTTGCCCATCTTGACATAGTATTTCAGGTCGTACTTGGCGCGGTCGGGATCGAGGATGTCGCCGGTATAGCAGACCGCCCCTTCGCAGATCTTGCCGCTGTCGATCACCGCATCCATCGCGACGCGCATGTTCTCCACCCAGTTGAGGCTGTCGAACACGCGGAACACGTCGACGCCGGTGCCCGCCGCGACACGCACGAATTCCTGCACCACGTTGTCGGGGTAATTGGTATAGCCAACCCCGTTCGATCCGCGCAGCAGCATCTGGGTCATCACGTTGGGCATGGCCGCGCGCAGGTCGCGCAGCCGCTGCCAGGGGCATTCCTGCAAGAAGCGATAGGCCACGTCGAAGGTCGCTCCGCCCCAGCATTCGACCGAGAAAAGCTGCGGCAGGTTGGCGGAATAGGCCGGCGCCACCTTGATCATGTCGTGGCTGCGCATCCGCGTGGCCAGCAGGCTTTGGTGCCCGTCGCGCATGGTGGTATCGGTCACCAGAAGTTGCCGCTGCTGCCCCATCCAGTCGGCGACGGCCTGCGGGCCCTTCTGTTCCAGCAGGTTGCGGGTGCCCATCGTCGGCTCGGCCCGCAGCCGCGGCGGCCTGGGGTCGCGCACATGGGCCGCCGGGCGGGGGTGGGTCTTGGTCTCGGGGTGGCCGTTGACGGTGATGTCCGCGATATAGGTCAGCACCTTGGTGCCACGGTCGCGCCGCTGCTTGAACTGAAACAGCTCGGGCGTCTCGTCGATGAACCTGGTGGTGTATTCGTTGTTGAGAAACGTCGGATGCTTGAGCAGGTTTTCGACGAAGGCGATGTTGGTGCTGACGCCGCGGATGCGGAATTCGCGCAACGCCCGGTCCATCCGGGCAATCGCCATTTCGGGCGTCGGCGCCTTGGCCGTCACCTTGGTCAGCAGGCTGTCGTAATAGCGCGTGATCACGCCCCCCGCATAGGCCGTTCCGCCATCCAGCCGGATACCCATGCCCGTGGCCGAACGATAGGCGGTGATGCGGCCATAATCGGGAATGAAGTTGTTCTGCGGATCCTCGGTGGTGATCCGCGTCTGCAATGCGTGCCCGGTGAGGGTGATATCCTCCTGGCGCGCCTTGCCGGTCGCCTCGGCAATGGTCTTGCCCTCGGCGATCAGGATCTGCGCGCGCACGATGTCGATGCCGGTCACTTCCTCGGTGACGGTGTGTTCGACCTGCACGCGGGGGTTCACCTCGATGAAGTAGAACTGCTCGTCGTCCATATCCATCAGGAATTCGACCGTGCCCGCGCATTCGTAATTCACATGGGCGCAGATCTTGCGGCCCAGCTCGCACAACTCGGCGCGCTGCGCCTCCGAGAGGTAGGGTGCGGGCGCGCGCTCCACCACCTTCTGGTTGCGGCGCTGCACCGAGCAGTCACGCTCATAGAGGTGGTAGATGTTGCCATGGGTATCGCCAAGGATCTGCACTTCGACATGGCGGGCGCGCTGGATCATCTTTTCCAGATAGCCCTCGCCGTTGCCAAAGGCGGCCTCGGCTTCGCGGCGGCCTTCGAGAACCTTTTCCTCCAGTTCATCCTCGCTGAGGATCGGGCGCATGCCACGCCCGCCGCCGCCCCAGGACGCCTTGAGCATCAGGGGATAGCCGACCGCAGCCGCTTCCTTGCGAATGGCGTCCATGTCGGTGCCCAGCACCTCGGTCGCGGGGATTACCGGCACGCCCGACTCGATCGCGACGCGTCGCGCGCTGGCCTTGTCGCCCAGCTTGCGCATCGTCTCTGCGCGCGGACCGATGAAGGTGATGCCGTTTTGTTCGCAGGCGTCCACCAGGTCGGGGTTTTCCGACAGCAGGCCATAGCCGGGGTGCACCGCGTCGGAGCCGCTGGCCTTGGCCACGCGAATGATTTCGTCGATGCTCAGATACGCGGCCACCGGGCCCAGCCCCTCGCCGATGCGGTAGGCCTCGTCTGCCTTGAAACGGTGCAGGCCCAGCTTGTCCTCTTCGGCATAGATGGCGACGGTCTTCTTGCCCATCTCGTTCGCGGCGCGCATGATGCGAATGGCGATTTCGCCCCGGTTGGCGATCAGTATCTTGCGGAACTCGGTCATGCTTGGCCTCTGTCAGGTTGCGGGCGTCGGGCCTGTTTAGGAAGAAAACCCAAAGGGGTAAACTCGTAGAACTGGGTAGCGGCCCGATCTGTGCGCCATCAAAGTGCTGCGGCGCGGCATTTGCAAGCGGATATCTGTGGCGGCAGTCACGGCAGGGCAAAGGCCGCAGGCAGACTGCGCAGGTCGCGCGCGCCCAGTTGCCCCATGTTGGCGATCAGATCCTTGGCCAGAATGTCGATCAGGTGGTCTATTCCGCGCGGGCCCAGGGCGGCCAGCGCGAAATGAAAGGCGCGGCCCAGCATCACGAAGTCCGCACCAAGGGCAAAGGCGCGCAGGATATCCAGCCCGCCTTCGATCCCGCTGTCGAAAATCAGCGGCAGATCCGTCGCGGCGCGGATGCCCGGCAGCGCGTCGATGCTGGCGGGGGCCGCGTCGAACTGGCGGCCGGCGTGGTTCGACACCCAGATCGCATCGATCCCCGCCGCCGCCAGGGGGGCCGCATCCTCGGGGCGAAGCACGCCCTTGACGATGAACGGCCCGTCCCAGGCCTCGCGCAGGCGATGGACATAGTCCCAATCCAGCGTCGTGCGCAGCAGGTATCCGACATGCGCGGTGGACGACAGGGTTGTCGCCGTCGCGGTGCTGTATTTCTCCAGCATCCGCATCCGGGGCATGCCCCGCTGCGCCATCCCCAAGGCCCAGGCGGGACGCAGGGCCACCTGCGCCAGCAGGCGGGGGGTCAGGCGCGGCGGCTGTGTCAGGCCCGACCGGGTCTGGCGTTCGCGGCGCGATGCCACGGGGACATCCAGCGTCAGGATCAGCGTGCCGAACCCGGCGCCGCGCGCGCGCGCCAGCATGTCGGCGCGGATGTCGGGGTCGCGGGGCGGATACATCTGAAACCAGCCATGCGCGCCCAGGTGCGGGGCCAGATCCTCGGGTGACTGGCTTGCGACGGTGGACAGCCCATAAGGAATTCCGGCGCGCGCCGCCGCCCGTGCCAGGTGGCCTTCGGCATCGGGCCAGATCAGGCCCGACATGCCGACCGGTGCGATGCCGAACGGCAAGGGCAGGCGCGCGCCCAGGACATCGACGCCCAGGTCGGGTTCGAATTCGCCGTGCAGCACCGAGGGCATCAGCCCGACACGGTCCAGCCTGCGGCGGTTGTGATGTTTGGTGGCTTCGGTCCCGGTGGCCGAATCCAGGTATTCCCAGACGAATTTCGGGAGTCGCCGCTGCGCGCGGCGGCGCAGATCGGACAACGCGGGATAGGTGTTGTGCAGGTCCATATGCGCCATTTGCCGCCGCCGCCGCGCGATTGTCCAGAGGTGGCGCAAAAACCTGCGGAACGAAGTGTGAACGAACCTTTATCTATCGGTCATCTGGCGCTAGGTTGTTCGCCATGAGCAGTTTCGATGAAATGGACGCCTTTGACGGCGCATCGCTGTCGGCGCGCGCGATGGCCGCGCGGCCGCAGCCCTATCTGGACGGGTTGAACCCCGCACAACGTGCCGCGGTAGAGCAGATGGACGGGCCCGTGCTGATGCTGGCGGGGGCGGGCACGGGCAAGACGCGCGCCCTGACCGCGCGGATCGTGCACCTGATGAACACCGGGCGTGCACGGCCCAATGAAATCCTTGCCGTGACCTTTACCAACAAGGCCGCGCGCGAGATGAAGAACCGCGTAGGCCAGATGCTGGGCCAGCCGATCGAAGGGATGCCTTGGCTGGGCACCTTCCACGCCATCTGCGTCAAGCTTTTGCGGCGGCACGCGGAATTGGCGGGGCTGAAATCGAACTTCACCATCCTGGACACCGACGATCAGTTGCGACTGCTCAAGCAACTGGTCGCGACCGAGGGCATCGACGACAAGCGCTGGCCCGCGCGGATGCTGCTTGGCATCATCGACGGCTGGAAGAACCGCGCGTTGACGCCCGAGAAGGTGCCAGCCGCGGATGCAGGGGCCTACAACCACCGCGGCACCGAAATCTATGCGCAGTACCAGACCCGCCTGCGCGAGCTGAACGCCACCGATTTCGGCGATCTGCTGCTGCATATGGTCACGATCTTTCAGGCCCACCCCGATGTGCTGGAGCAATACCAGCGCTGGTTCAAATACATCCTTGTGGACGAATACCAGGACACGAACGTGGCGCAGTACCTGTGGCTGCGGCTGCTGGCGGGGGCGCACAAGAACATCTGCTGCGTCGGTGACGACGACCAGTCGATCTATGGCTGGCGCGGGGCCGAGGTGGGCAATATCCTGCGGTTCGAAAAGGACTTTCCCGGCGCGCATGTGGTCCGGTTGGAACAGAACTACCGGTCCACCCCGCATATTCTGGCTGCGGCCTCGGGTGTGATCGAAGGCAATGAAGGCCGGCTGGGCAAGACGCTCTGGACCGAGGCGCAGGAGGGCGAGAAGGTTCGCCTGATCGGCCATTGGGACGGCGAGGAGGAGGCGCGCTGGATCGGCGAGGAGATCGAGGCGGCGCAGCGCGGCACGCGCGGGATGGACAGGTTCGGTCTGGACGACATGGCGATCCTGGTGCGCGCCAGCCACCAGATGCGCGCCTTCGAGGACCGGTTCCTGACCATCGGGCTGCCGTACCGGGTGATCGGCGGGCCACGCTTCTACGAGCGGATGGAGATCCGCGACGCCATGGCCTATTTCCGCGTCGTCACGTCGCCTGACGACGATCTGGCCTTCGAGCGGATCGTCAACACGCCCAAACGCGGCCTTGGCGACAAGGCGCAGCAGACGATCCAGCGCCATGCCCGCGACAACGGTCTCAGCCTTGTCGAGGGCGCGCGGCTGGTGGTCGAGACCAAGGCGATCGGCGGCAAGGGCGGGGCGGAACTGGCCCGGCTGATGGAGGGGATCGCCCGCTGGGGCCGCATGGCAGGCGACGCGGATGTATCCCACATGGAATTGGCCGAGATCATCCTCGACGAAAGCGGCTACACCGGGTTCTGGCAGAACGACAAGACCCCCGAGGCGCCGGGCCGGTTGGAAAACCTCAAGGAACTGGTCAAGGCGCTGGAGCAGTTCGAGAACCTGCAGGGGTTTCTGGAACACGTCAGCCTGATCATGGACAACGAAACCGACGACGGGGGAGAGAAAATCTCTGTCATGACCCTGCACGCCGCCAAGGGGCTGGAATTTCCGGTGGTGTTTCTGCCCGGATGGGAAGATGGGTTGTTCCCCTCGCAGCGGTCGATGGACGAAAGCGGGCTGAAGGGGCTGGAGGAGGAGCGGCGGCTGGCCTATGTCGGCATCACGCGGGCCGAAGAGGTCTGCACCATCTCCTTTGCCGCCAATCGACGGGTGTTCGGGCAATGGCAATCCTCCATGCCGTCGCGGTTCATCGACGAACTGCCGGATGAGCACGTCGAGGTGCTGACGCCGCCGGGGCTTTATGGCGGCGGATACGGGGCCGCGGCGATGCCGGCGTCAAGGCTGCACGATGCGGCGGCCGAAGCGAATGTCTACAACTCGCCCGGCTGGCGACGCCTGCAGTCACGCAGCGCCGAGCGGCCGATGAGCCAGCCGCGCGAGACCCGCAACACCGTGATCGACATGAACGCGCTGTCGAGTTTCACCATGGGTGAGCGGGTGTTCCACCAGAAATTCGGCTATGGCGAAGTGACGGGGATCGAGGGCGACAAGCTTGAGATCGCGTTCGAGAAGGCCGGGGTGAAGAAGGTGGTGGCCAAGTTCATCACCGGCTGCGACGACATTCCCTTTTAAGTGTCCGTGATCCCGCGGAGCGCGCTGGCGCGCGCGCACCATGATGAGGTGCCCTGCCGGTGGCAGGCCACCTGCGGGCCCGACCGGGACGCGCCGCCAAATCAGGTCTTGCGAGACTCACTCCGCGCGGCGTAGCGTCGGGATCCGAGGTGCCTTGCCCTGTAACGGGGTCGGGAGAATTGGGAAGCCGGTGAGACCCCGGCGCTGCCCCCGCAACGGTAAGGGTGGGTGGATCGGCAGGACCACTGAGGCGCGCAAGCGTCTTGGGAAGGTGCCGGACCTTGGGCCCTCACGGCCCGCCCGTTTAACCCCGAGCCCGGAAACCAGCCTTGGATTGACGTTGATCGCGGGTGGCGGTCGGGGACGCATGCGGGCCATCCCTGGCCGCGACGGCCCCCGATGCTGCGCCCGTCCCAAGGGCCACGGGCGGTGGTCGGAGACAAGAACATGGTTTTTTCGCAGATTCTCGCCGGGTTGCAGGCTCTGGATGCGACGGGCGCGCAGGCCGATCAGGCGGCGCGGCAAGGATTTTTGGAGTGGGTTTTTTCGCTCGACGGTTGCCCGCATCCGGCGGCGCGCGACGCGCTGGACCGGGTGCCGCAGGATATGACGCTGGAACCCGCGGCCAGGGCCTTTGTGGGCTTTCTGCGCCAGGCGGCCCAGCCCCAGACGCCGCCATTCAGGCGCGGCGGTGCGGCAGGTCGGCGGCTTCGGTTGCATTGATGGTGCGCGCGGCAGGGTGCACCGGCCCCTGACCGCAAGACGTGCGCCACACGGGCAGCGCCGCCCAGGGCAAATCGCCCGATGGCAAGAAAAAACGGCGGCTCCCGGGAGGATGGGAGCCGCCGCATCTTCCGCGTCAAGGGTCAGGGAGGAGGAGGACCCTTGCCGCGTATCGACGTGCATCCCGAAGGATGCGGATGGTTGAGAGCGGCGACATCAGGGAGGAGGAAGATGCCGCCGCCGCTTTACAGACACGTCAGGGAGGAGGAGAGACGTGCCTGATCCGGTTGGACCTTAGCTGCGGGTCGCGTCTTGCGACGCGTCCCATGCCACGCGGGGCAGTTCCGAGCGATGCAGGCCAAGATCGGCCAGATCGCGGTTGGACAATGCCCCCAGTTCGGTCAGTGTCTGGTTGTACACGCGGCGTTGCGCGTGCCGTGTCGCGGCGGTTTCCAAAAGGTGCGCGGCATACCCGAGGGCGCGCTCGACCAGGGTGGAACCTGCGGAAGTTGTTTCGTTGTAATAAGCCATGTGGCGTCTCGCTTGCTGTATCTGCGTTGCTTGTGGACCATACTTAAGCCAATGCTGCACCTGCACAATGGATACCTAAACAATGCTGCCATGCAGCATTTGCATAGGGGACGTAGCGTAAATTTGTGCGGTCTGCTAATGGCTTAGGCAATTCCGCCGATCGACTTGTGCTTTGCTGCAAAGCTGCCATTTCAACGGGCGCAGATGAGGAGAAATTGAGCATGTCCGTAACGAAAGCCGAAATCGAAGCCGCCCTCGCGCGGATCCAGCTTCCCGATGGGCGCAGCCTGATCGCGCATGATTTGATTCGCGCGCTGAGCGTCGAGGAGGGCGTGGTGCGTTTTGTCATCGAAGCGCCGAGCCCGGAGGTGGCCCGCCAGATGGGGCCCATCCGCGATGCCGCCGAAAAGCTGGTGCGCGACCTGCCGGGGGTCGTTTCCGCCGCTGTCGCGCTGACGGCGCATGGCCCCGCGGCGAAACCCGCGGCGCCCAGCCTCAAGATCGGCGGCCACCCCAAGCCGCAGGAGGGGCCGACCAAACCTTCGGGCGTCAAGCGCATCATTGCGATCGGGTCGGGCAAGGGTGGAGTGGGCAAATCCACCGTCAGCTCGAACCTCGCGGTGGCGCTGGCGCGTGCGGGGCGCAAGGTAGGGCTGTTGGATGCCGATATATACGGTCCCAGCCAACCGCGCATGATGGGCGTGAACAAACGCCCCGCGTCGCCCGACGGCAAGCGCATCATCCCGCTGCACGCCCACGGCGTCACGCTGATGTCTATCGGGTTCATGGTCGAAGAGGGCAAGGCGGTCGTATGGCGCGGGCCGATGTTGATGGGGGCCTTGCAGCAGATGATGGGCCAGGTGGAATGGGGCGAGCTTGACGTGCTGCTGGTGGATCTGCCGCCCGGCACCGGCGACGTGCAGCTTACGCTGTGTACCAAGACCGAACTGACCGGCGCGATTGTCGTCAGCACGCCGCAGGATGTGGCGCTGATCGATGCGCGCAAGGCGATCAACATGTTCGGAACGCTGAAGACCCCGGTTCTGGGCCTGATCGAGAACATGAGCCTCTTCGTCTGTCCGACCTGCGGGTCGGAACACCAGATCTTCGGTCATGGCGGCGTCGCCCGTGAGGCGGAGGCGCTCGGCGTGCCCTTGCTGGGGACGCTGCCCATCGACCTGGAGACCAGGTTGGCGGGAGACAGCGGCACGCCCGTGGCCGCGGGCGAGGGGGCGATGGCCGACGCCTATGCGCGGCTGGCGCAGGGTCTGATCAAGGGCGGCATGGCCTGATCCGCTGACGGTCCGGTGCATCGTGCCATCGGACCGGCGGCTTTCATGGTCCGGGATGGGCATTTATGGCCGGCATGGGATTTCATCCCACCCGGCGGCCTGGCGTCCCGGCGGATTTCGGCGGATTTCCGTTCATTCCGAATCAATTCCTGGAAAAACGCGGTGAATCTGCGCATTTCTTGTTTGTCCGTGTTGCGCCAATGTGGAACAAAGCAAAAACATTGCTTGTGGATAAGTCTGTGTGTGAAAAAACTCGGGAATTTATGGGACAGAGTGGTCAGCGCTTAGACTCACCATATATAGTGTGCAAAGTTCAATATTGAACTAATTAGGCTAAAAACGCCCCAAGACCTGGTCTGGCAGGGCGATTTTTTCGACTGTGCAAAACTGTATTCCGGGATTGGAGCCGTAGAAAATCGTTGCCTCCCATGAATTCCCATGTCATTCATTGTTCATCGGAAGAGAGCGAGACGGGGCACCAAACGACCCCAAGCAAGACAAAAAAACTCTAGCAGGTTTCATACAGGCACCTCGTTTTCCAACGACCAAGAGATCCGGCGCGCGGGCGAGCAGACATCCCCCCAGGTGGCGCGCGCAGTCGGACTTCCCCGCAACGCGGGACACAGGCGGCGGGTTGATCAGTGGCAGCAGATCAACCCGCCGTTTCCATTTCAAGGGGCGCGACAGCGCAGGCAGGGTACGACAAAGTGAGCCGTAGGTTCAGAGGCGAAGGCCAACATAAGGTCGACAGCAAGGGGCGGGTGTCCATCCCGGCCTTCTTTCGCCGTGTGATCGAGGCCGCCGACCCCAACTGGACCCCGGGCAACCCGCCGGAACTGGTCATCGTCTATGGCGATCACCGCCGGAATTTCCTCGAATGTTACACGATGGAGGCCATTGAGGAGGTCGATGCCAAGATCGACGCGCTGCCGCGCGGATCGATGCAGCGCAAGATGCTGCAACGGCTGTTTCACGGTCAAAGCTTTCCGACCTCGATCGATGACACGGGCCGCCTGGTGCTGCCCGCCAAGCTGCGCAACAAGATCGAGCTCGACGGCGAGGCGTTCTTCATTGCCGCCGGCGATACCTTCCAGATATGGAAGCCCGAGACTTACGAGGCCGAGGAACTGGCCCGCACCGAAGACTGGCTGGACGACCTTCCGGAGAATTTCGATCCGCTGGAATTCCTGGATGGCGCGCCGGGGGCCTGACGATATGGCGGCTCCTTCCTCCGCGTCCTCCGCCCCTCATGTTCCTGTCCTGCTGCGCCCGCTTCTGGCGGCGGTGGCACCGGTCACGGGAACATGGCTGGACGGCACGTTCGGCGCGGGCGGCTATACCCGCGGATTGCTGGAGGCCGGCGCCGCGCGCGTGATCGCGGTGGACCGTGACCCGGTGGCCTTTGAAATGGCCAGATCGTGGTCCGACCGATACGGCGACCGGATCGTGATGCAGCAGGGCGTGTTTTCAAAGATGGACGATTACGCCACCGATCTGGATGGCGTCGTGCTGGATCTGGGCGTGTCCTCGATGCAGCTCGACCAGGCGGAGCGCGGGTTTTCGTTCATGCGGGACGGCCCGCTGGACATGCGGATGAGCCAGGAGGGCCCGTCGGCCGCCGACATCGTGAACACGGCCGAGGAAGAGGTGATCGCCAATATCCTGTTCCAGTACGGCGAGGAACGCGCCAGCCGCAGGATCGCGAAGGCCATCGTGCGCGCCCGCAGCGAGGCGCCGATCACCACCACGCTGCAACTGGCGCATCTGGTCGAGGGGTGCCTGCCGCGTCAGAAACCCGGACAGTCGCACCCCGCCACGCGCAGCTTCCAGGCGCTCAGGATTGCGGTGAACGATGAATACGGCGAATTGTTCCGCGGGCTCATGGCGGCTGAACGGGCGCTCAAACCGGGCGGCAAGCTTGCGGTCGTGACCTTTCATTCGGTCGAGGACCGGATGGTCAAGCGGTTCCTGACCGCGCGGTCGAACGCTGGCGGAAAGGCCAACCGCTTTGCCCCCCAGATCGAGGAGGACGCGCCCCGCTTCACGCTGAAATCCCGCAAGGCTATCGGCCCGGATGCGCAGGAACTGGCGGAGAACCCGCGCGCGCGGTCGGCCAAGTTGCGGGTCGGCATCCGGACGGATGCGCCAGCGGGCGCCGTGGATGCGAAAAGCCTCGGAATGCCGATGGTCAAGGGAGACTTCTGAATGCGGACAATCCTGTTCATCCTGACAACGCTGTCGGTCATCGGGCTGGCCTTCTGGGCCTACCGCGAAAACTATGCCACGCAAAAGGCGCTGTCGGACACGCAGGAACTGCGCCGCACGATCCGCGCCTCGCATGCGCGGCTGGCGGTGCTGCGGGCCGAGTGGGCGTATCTGAACCGGCCCGACAGGCTGCGCGATCTGGCCGAGTTGAACTTCGACCGTCTTGGGCTTTTGCCGCTGCACCCCGATCAGTTCGGCCGCGTGGACGAGGTCGCCTATCCGCCCGATCCGCTGCTGCCGATCACGAACCCGGTCGATGTGTCCAACATGACCGCCGCCACGGGGGATCAGCCATGATCCGCACGCCCCTGCGCCCCTTGGCGCGCATCCTCGATGCCCGGTCGCGCGGCGAGAACCCGGAAGCGATCGAGCGTGAAAACATCCGCATCCGGCACGAACAGATGCGCGACCAGTCGCGCCAGCGCGCCGAGGGGCGGCTTTTGGTGCTGGGGGTGTTTTTCCTTTGTGCCTTTGCGGTGGTGGGCGGCCGCATGGGCCTTTTGGCCACGTCGGAGCCGTCGGAGCCGCGCGCCGAGGCGCCCGGGTCCATCATCAGCGCCAGCCGCGCCGATATCGTGGACCGCCACGGCAGTCTGCTGGCCACGAATTTCGAGACCCACGCGCTTTATGCGCAGCCCCCCGCGATGATCGACCCGGCGCATTCCGCGCGCGAACTGGCGCGGATATTCACCGATCTTGACGAAGCGGCGCTGCTCAAGCGGTTCACCGGCAAACGCAAGTTCCTGTGGATCAAGCGCAAGATCAGCCCCGAGCAGATGCAGGCGGTGCATGAAATCGGCGATCCCGGCCTGCTGTTCGGCCCGCGCGACATGCGCCTATACCCCAACGGCACGCTGGCGGCGCATGTTCTGGGCGGCGCGAGCTATGGCAAGGAAGGGGTCAGCGCGGCGGAAGTGATCGGCGTGGCGGGTGTCGAGAAGTATTTCGACGATTACCTGCGCGATCCCGCCAACGGCAATACCCCGCTCGAGCTGTCGCTTGACCTGACGGTGCAGGCCGCCTCCGAGCGGGTGCTGTACGGCGGCATGAAGCTGATGAACGCCAAGGGCGCGACCTCGATCCTGATGGATGTCTATACCGGCGAGGTGGTCAGCGTCGTGTCCCTGCCCAGCTTTGATCCCAACGACCGGCCGCGCCCGGCGACCAAGGGCGATGCCTCGGACAGCCCACTGTTCAACCGGTCGGTGCAGGGCGTGTACGAGCTTGGCTCGACCTTCAAGATCTTCACGGCGGCGCAGGCGATCGACCTGGGGCTGGTCAACGCCGAGACGATGATCGAAACCGCCGGACCGATGCGCGTCGGCGGCCATTCCATCGGTGAATTCCGCGGCAAGAACTATGGCACGATCAGCGTGGCGGATGTGATCGTGCACAGCTCCAACCGCGGCACCGGTCGGCTGGCGCTGCAGATCGGCGCCGAACGGCAGAAGGCATTTCTCGAAAGCCTCGGCTTTTTCGAGGCGACCCCCTTCGAGATCGTCGAGGCCTCGGGTGGAAAACCCTTGCTGCCGTCGCGCTGGACCGACCTGAGCAGCGTGACGATTTCCTACGGGCACGGCATGTCGAGCAGCGCGATGCACCTGGCGGCCGGGTATTCGGCCATCGCCAACGGCGGCCGCAAGGTCGAACCGACGATCCTCAAGCAAAGGGGCCCGAGGATGGGCCCGCGCGTGATGTCGGAGGAGGCCGCACGCGATGCGCGGGCGATGCTGCGCAAGGTCGTGACCAGCGGCACCGCCAGCTTTGGCGAGGTCGAAGGCTATGCCGTGGGCGGCAAGACCGGAACCGCAGACAAGCCGCGTCCACAGGGGGGCTATTACACCGACAAGGTGATCGCGACCTTTGCCGCGATGTTCCCGGCTAACGACCCGCGCTATGTGCTGATCGTGACGCTGGACGAACCGGTCGAGACCTCGGGCGACAAGCCGCGCCGCACGGCGGGCTGGACGGCCGTTCCGGTGGCCGCCGAAATGATCCGTCGCGTCGCACCGCTTCTTGGATTGCGACCAACCGTTGAACCGGTCGATCTGTCAGGTATAACGCTCACCAGCAACTAAGCCGCAAAGGCACAGGTTTATGGGCGAGCGCGCCGTTTCTCTATCCTCCCTCGGGCTCACGGCGCGGTCCGGGGCCAATCCCCGGATTACCGGCATCGCCGTGGACAACCGCCAGATCCGCAACGGATTTCTGTTCGCGGCCATGCCCGGCAGCCGGGTGCATGGCGCGACGTTCATCCAATACGCACTCGAGATGGGGGCCGCGGCGATTCTGACCGATCCGGCCGGCGCGCGCATCGCGGCGGCGGCGCTCGCGGCGTCAGATGCGGCGCTGGTCGTGACCGACGCCCCGCGCGAGGCGCTGGCGCGGACGGCGGCGATCTGGTTCGGCGCGCAGCCCGCGACCATGGTCGCCGTCACCGGCACCAACGGCAAGACCTCGGTCAGCACCTTCGTGCGCCAGATCTGGATGGAAATGGACCTGCCGGCGGTCAATCTCGGCACCACCGGGGTCGAGGGGGCATGGACCGCGCCGCTCGCGCATACCACGCCCGAGCCCATTACCCTGCACCGTACGCTGGCCGCGGCCTTTGCCGAAGGCATCACCCACGCCGCGATGGAGGCGTCAAGCCACGGGCTTGACCAGCGGCGGCTGGATGGCGTGACGCTGACCGCGGCGGGGTTTACCAATTTCACGCAGGACCATCTGGATTACCACGCCAGTTTCGACGCCTATTTCGACGCCAAGGCGGGGCTGTTCGCGCGGGTCCTGCCCGAAGACGGCGTGGCGGTGATCAATATCGACGATCCGCGCGGCATCGACATGGCCGCGATTGCCAAGGCGCGCGGCTGTGCGGTGCTGACCGTTGGGCGCGATGGCGGCGATCTGCATCTCGATGCGCAGCGCATGGATGCGACCGGGCAGGACGTGCGGTTTTCCTATCGCGGCAAGACTTACCAGACGCGGCTCAACCTGATCGGTGGGTTTCAGGCAGATAACGTGATGCTGGCGGCGGGCCTGGTGATCGCCTGCGGCGGTGAGCCCGCGCGCGTGTTCGAGACATTGGTGCATCTGAAAACTGTGCGGGGCCGGATGCAACTGGCCGCAACCCGCGACAACGGCGCGGCGGTGTTCGTCGATTACGCCCATACGCCCGACGCCATCGCGACCGCGCTGGCCGCGATGCGCCCGCATGTGATGGGTCGCCTGGTGGCGATCGTGGGCGCGGGCGGCGATCGCGACCGGGCCAAGCGCCCGCTGATGGGACAGGCGGCCGCGGATCACGCCGACCTCGTCATCGTGACCGACGACAACCCCCGTTCCGAAGACCCCGCAGCGATCCGCGCCGCCGTTCTGCAAGGGGCGCCGGGGGCTTTCGAAGTGGGCGACCGCGCCGAAGCGATCCTGCGCGGTATCGACGCGCTGGGGCCGGGGGATGCGCTGCTGATCGCGGGCAAGGGGCACGAGACCGGCCAGACCGTGGGCGACGACGTTCTGCCCTTTGACGATGTGGAGCAGGCGAGCGTTGCGGTCGCGGCCCTGGACGGGAGACTGGCATGAGCCTTTGGACGAGCGAGGAGGCCGCGAAAGCCACCGGCGGCCGCGCGCAGGGAAACTGGTCCTGCGACGGGGTGTCGATCGATACGCGGACCCTGCAGCCGGGCGATCTTTTCGTTGCCCTGACGGCGGCCCGCGACGGGCATGATTTCGTCGCGCGGGCGCTGAACTCCGGGGCGGGGGCCGCGATGGTGACCCATGTGCCCGAGGGCGTGGCCGCGGACGCGCCGTTGCTGATCGTCGATGACGTGCTCGAAGGGCTTCGGGATCTGGGCCGCGCGGGGCGCCGCAGGACGGATGCGCGCGTGGTGGCCGTGACGGGCAGCGTCGGCAAGACCTCGACCAAGGAAATGCTGCTTTCGATCCTGTCGGATCAGGGGCGGGCGCATGCCTCCGTGGCCAGCTACAACAACCACTGGGGCGTTCCGCTGACACTGGCGCGGATGCCCGCGGATACCGAATTCGCGGTGATCGAGATCGGCATGAACCACCCCGGCGAAATCGCGCCGCTGGCACGTCTGGCGCGGCCGAATGTGGTGCTGGTCACCACGGTGGCGGCCGCGCATCTCGAAGCCTTCGAGAACGTGGCCCAGATCGCCGTCGAAAAGGCGTCGATCATCGAGGGTTTGGAGCCGGGCGGGATTGCCGTGCTCAATAACGATGTCGAAACCGCGGCGATCCTGGCGGCCAAGGCCATCGATTGCAGGGTGCGCGATATCGGGTTCGGAGAATATGGTTTCGATTTCAAGCTGCTGAAGGCGGATGTTCAGGGCGATACGACCGTGGTGCAGGCCGAGGCGCAGGGCGCGCCGCTGCTCTACAAGATCGGCACGCCGGGGCGGCATTTCGCCCTCAACGGCCTGGGGGCGCTGGCCGCCGCGCAGGCGCTGGGCGCCGATCTGGCGCTGGCCGCCGCGAGCCTTGGCCGCTGGACGCCCTATGCCGGCAGGGGCGTGCGCGAGACGATCCTGCTGGATCCCGTCGAGACGCATCTGACGCTGGAGCTGATCGACGACAGCTATAACGCCAATCCCACCTCGATGGCCGCCGCGCTGGAGGTGCTGGCGGGCAGTGCGGTCACCCATGACATCGGGCGCGTGTCCAAGGGCCGGCGCATCGCGTTTCTGGGTGACATGAAGGAACTGGGACCGGACGCGGTGGCCCTGCATGCGGGTCTGGCGCATCTGGAGGCGACGAAAACCCTGGACGTGGTGCATTGCATCGGGCCGCTGATGCGGGCGCTGTTCGATATCCTGCCCGAGCACCAGCGCGGCAGCTGGACCGAAACCTCTGCCGAGATGGCCGAGGGCCTGCGCCACAAGCTTGACAGTGGCGACGTGGTGCTGGCCAAGGGGTCATTGTCGATGGGTCTTGCACGGATCGTTGACGCGATCCGCAAAATGGGCCATCCCGCCGCGGACGCGACCGATCCGGACGCGCTGACATAAGGACTGCACGACATGCTTTACTGGTTGACCCTTCTGTCGGATGGCGGCGACGTCTTTAATCTGTTTCGCTACATCACCTTTCGCGCGGGGGGGGCTTTTCTGACGGCGCTCGTGTTCGGGTTCATCTTCGGCAAGCCGCTGATCTCGGTGCTGCGCCGCCGCCAGGGCAAGGGTCAGCCCATTCGCGGCGACGGCCCGGAGGGGCATTTCGCCAAGGCGGGCACGCCGACGATGGGCGGGCTGCTGATCGTGGGGGCGTTGCTGACGTCGACGCTGCTCTGGGCGCGGCTGGACAATGCGTTCGTGTGGATCGTGCTGTTCGTCACCGTATCCTTTGCCGCCATCGGGTTTGCCGACGACTACGCCAAGGTCAGCAAGCAATCCTCGGCCGGGGTGCCGGGCAAGCTGCGGCTTTTGCTGGGGTTTCTGATCGCCGGTGTGGCGGCCTACCTGGCGGCGCAGGCGCATCCCGAGGCCTTGCAGAACCAGTTGGCGCTGCCGGTGTTCAAGGACACCCTGATCAACCTGGGGTATCTGTTCATTCCGTTTTCCATCATCGTGATCGTGGGATCGGCCAACGCCGTGAACCTGACCGACGGGCTCGACGGGTTGGCGATCATGCCGGTGATGATCGCCGCCGGAACGCTGGGGGTGATCGCCTATGCGGTGGGCCGCGTCGATTTCACCGAGTATCTGGATGTGCACTACGTGCCGGGCACCGGCGAGATCCTGATCTTTTCCGCCGGGCTGTTCGGCGGGGGGCTGGGCTTTTTGTGGTACAACGCGCCACCGGCGGCGGTGTTCATGGGCGATACCGGGTCGCTGGCGCTGGGCGGGGCCCTGGGGGCGATCGCGGTATCCACCAAGCACGAACTGGTGCTGGCGATCGTGGGCGGATTGTTCGTGGTCGAGGCGCTGAGCGTGATCATCCAGGTGTTGTATTTCAAGCGCACCGGCAAGCGCGTGTTCCTGATGGCGCCCATTCATCACCATTACGAGAAGAAGGGCTGGGCGGAGCCGACCATCGTGATCCGGTTCTGGATCATCTCGCTGATCCTGGCGATGATCGGGCTGGCGACGCTGAAGGTGCGCTGAGGCCGGGCCTGCGCCTGCGGCGGGCGTGCATGGGGGCCAGCCCCCATACCCCCGGAGTATTTCCGACCCAAAGAAGGGCGGGACGCGGTCAGAACACCGACCAGTCCATTTCGCGGGCAAGGCGGGCCATGGCCTCGGTGCCCTTGAGGGAGTTGCCGTAGCGGTTGAGGCCCGGCGACCAGACCGCCACGCTGGCCCGGCCGGGCACGATCGCGAGGATGCCGCCGCCGACGCCCGATTTGGCGGGCAGGCCCACGCGGTAGGCGAAATCGCCCGAGCCGTCGTAGTGCCCGCAGGTCATCATCAGCGCGTTGAGGCGGCGCATCCGTCCGGCGGAGATGAGCCGCGGCGCCTCGGCGGCCTCGACGAGGAAGAGGCCGGCGCGGGCCAGTTGCAGTACGCTCATTTCAATCGCGCAGTGGTGGAAATAGGTGCCAAGCGTCCGTTCGGGCGTGTTTTTCAGATTGCCGCAGGAGGCCATGAAATGCGCCAGCGCGAAGTTGCGGTGGCCATGCGCGAATTCGGAGCGCGCCACGGCGTCGTTGATGTGAATGTCGCGATCATCGGCGGCGGCGCGGATGAACTGCACGATTTCGGCCAGCGTGTCGCGGGGCGCGCGCCCGGCGAGGATTTCGTCGGTGACCGCGATGGCGCCGGCGTTGATGAAAGGGTTGCGGGGGCGGCCCTGTTCCTGCTCGAGCTGGACGATGGAGTTGAAGGCCCGGCCCGAGGGTTCGCGGCCCACGCGGGTCCACAACTGATCGCCGGAGCGACCGAGGGCGATTGCCAGCGTGAACACCTTGGTGATGCTTTGCGCCGAGAACGGCACATCGGTATCGCCTGCGGTGAAGGTGGTGCCATCGGCGAGGACGGCGGCAATGCCGAACTGCGCGGGGTCCACCCCTGCGAGTTCCGGGATATAGGCCGCAACGTCGCCCCAGTCGCCATCCGAATGCATGTCGTCGCTGAGCCGGGTCAGGATGGATTGCAGGTCTGTCATGGGCGCCTCTCTTGCGTCTGCTGCGCCGCGGTGGTTTGTGGAGCAGGGGCAGGATGCCCGAAACGTGGTGCGGATAACAGGAACGATGGCATGATACCAGTTCAGGGCCTTGCGGGGGCGGTTGTGGCGGTTCTGGGGCTCGGGCGTTCGGGTCTGAGCGCGGCGCGGGCGCTGGCGGCGGGCGGTGCGACACCGCTGTGCTGGGACGACAACCCGGCGGCGCGGGCGCGGGCCGAGGCGGAGGGTTTAGCCTGCCGTCCGCTGAGCCGGATCGAGGATTTCGACGAGATCGCCCGCCTGGTGGTCAGCCCGGGGATCCCGCATCTTTATCCGGCGCCCAATACGGTCGTTGCCGCCGCGTTGGAGGCGGGTGTGCCGGTGGACAACGACATCGGCCTGTTTTTCCAGTCTTTCGCTACCGGCGACTGGGCCGCGTTCGACACGCCGCCACGGGTGATCGCGGTGACCGGATCGAACGGGAAATCCACGACCTCGGCGTTGATCCATCATGTCCTGACTTCGGCGGGACGGCCCAGCCAGCTTGCGGGCAACATCGGGCGCGGGGTGCTGGACATCGAGCCGCCGCAGGACGGCGAGGTGGTGGTGCTCGAGTTGTCGAGCTACCAGACGGAGCTGGCGCGCAGCCTGACACCCGATGTGGCGGTGTTCACCAACCTGAGCCCCGATCACCTGGATCGGCACGCCGGCATGGGCGGCTATTTCGCGGCCAAGCGGCGGCTGTTCGCCGAAGGCGGGCCCGACCGGGCGGTGATCGGAGTGGACGAGGCGGAGGGGCGGTTTCTGGCCGGGCAGATGGCGGAGGGGCGCGGCGACGACCGCGTGATCCGTGTGTCCGTCACCCGCAAGCTGACCGGACCGGGCTGGCAGGTCTTTGCGCGCAAGGGGTTCTTGTCGGAGTATCGCAAGGGGCGCCAGGTCGGGTCCATCGACCTGCGCGGCATCGAGGGGTTGCCGGGGGCGCACAATCACCAGAATGCCTGTGCCGCCTATGCCGCGTGCCGTGGCCTGGGTCTGGCGCCGAAAGGGATCGAGGCGGCGTTCCACAGCTTTGCGGGTCTGCCGCACCGCAGCCAGACCGTGGGCGAGGCGCGCGGCGTGCGGTTTGTCAACGACAGCAAGGCCACCAACGTGGACAGCGCGGCCAAGGCGCTTGCCGCGTTCCGCAACATCCGCTGGATTTGCGGAGGGCTGGAGAAGGACGGTGGCCTGGCGGGCCTGGGCGATCTGTCCGCCAGCGTGCGCAAGGCCTATGTCATCGGACGTGAGGCGGCGGGGTTCGCCCTGCAGTTGGAGGTCGAGGCGGAGGTCTGCGGCACGATGGCGGTGGCGGTGGCGCGCGCGGTCGAGGACGCGGAGCCCGGCGATGTGGTGCTGCTGGCGCCGGCGGCGGCAAGTTTCGACCAATACGACAATTTCGAGCAGCGTGGCGATGATTTCGTGGCGGAGGTGGCGCGCCATCTTTGATGGCCGCGCCGAGGCGGGGGCACTGCCCCCGAACCCCCGCGGTATTTCGCGCCATTTGGAAGGGCAGGAGGGCGTCAGGCCGAGAGCGCGCGCGCCGCGGCCATGCCGGAGGACCACGCCCACTGGAAGTTGTAGCCGCCGAGCCAGCCGGTGACGTCGACCGCTTCACCGATGATGTAGAGGCCCGGCACGGATTTGACCGCCATGGTGGCGGAGTTGAGCGCATCGGTGTCGATACCGCCCAGCGTGACCTCTGCGGTGCGGTAGCCTTCGGTGCCGGAGGGGTGCAGTTGCCAGCCTTGCAGGGCTTCGGCGAGCTGTCGAAGGCTTGCATCGGAGCGATCGCCAAGATTTCCCGACAGGTCCATCGACGTGGCCAGATGTTCGACGAGGCGGGCGGGAAGCAGGGTGGAGAGTTCGGTCGTGAGGTTGCGCCTGCCCCGCTGCTGGCGGCGGAGGCGCAGGGTGTCGAAAAGGTCGGCGTCGGGTGACAGATCGACGGTCACCGGCTGGCCTTCGCGCCAGTAGGAAGAGGCCTGCAGGACCGCAGGCCCCGAGAGGCCGCGATGGGTGAAGAGGAGTGCCTCTTTGAAGCTGGTGGCGTTGGCGGTGACGCGGGCGGGGGCCGCGACGCCGGCGAGGGGGGCAAAGCGGCCTTCGGCGAAGGTGAAGGGCACCAGCGCGGGGCGTGTGTCGGTCACGGGGATGTCGAATTTCGCCGCGATGTCATAAGCGTAGCCGGTGGCGCCCATCTTGGGGATGGACTTGCCGCCGGTGGCCAATACGGCGTTGCGGGCGGTAACGTCGGTTTCCTTGCCGTCGCGCGAGAGGGTGAGTGCGAAGCCCTGCGGCAATTTTGCAAACTGCGTCACACTGGTTTGCAAATGCAGATCCACGCCCGCGTCCTGCATCAGCCGGCGCAGCATCGCGACGATGTCCTTGGCGGAGTGGTCGCAAAACAGTTGACCGAGCGTTTTTTCGTGCCATGCGATGCCGCTGCGGTTCACCAGATCGATGAAATCCCACTGGGTGTAACGGGCCAGCGCGGATTTCGCGAAATGCGGGTTCTGCGACAGGAATGCCCGGGGATCGCAATGCAGGTTGGTGAAGTTGCACCGCCCGCCGCCCGAGATGCGGATTTTCTCGCCCGGAGCGCGGGCATGATCGACCAGCAGCACGCGACCGCCGGCATGGGCCGCGCACATCATGCCGGCGGCGCCTGCGCCTATGATCACGGTGTCGAAGTGCATGGGCGCGAAGTGGCGTGATTTCGCCCAAATGACAAGGCCCGGCGCGCCCAAGAAGGGTAGCGTGATCGGAAATTCCGGGTTACTGTGCCACCTGAGACCCCGAAAAGGGGCGCAAGCGAGGCAGTGTAAAGCGAGTACCCCATGACAGAGATGGTCTATGGCGCAGTTCCGGTTCGTGATGGCGAGCCGATCCTGCCGAAATGGTGGCGCACGATCGACAAATGGGCGATGTCGTGTGTTCTGATGCTGTTTGCCGTCGGGCTTTTGCTGGGGCTTGCGGCGTCGCCGCCCTTGGCCGCCAAAAACGGGTTCGAGCCGTTTCACTATGTCCAGAGGCAGGCGTTTTTCGGTGGCCTGGCGCTGATCGCGATGCTGTTGACGTCGATGATGTCGCCCACGGTGGTGCGGCGGCTGGCGGTGCTGGGGTTCCTGGTGTCGTTCGTGGCGCTGGTGTTCTTGCCGTTTTTCGGGACCGATTTCGGCAAGGGGGCGATGCGCTGGTACAGCCTTGGCTTTGCCAGCATCCAGCCGTCGGAGTTCCTCAAGCCCGGATTCGTGGTCGCGGCGGCATGGATGATGGCGGCCTCGCTCGAGCTGAATGGACCGCCGGGGCGGTTGTGGTCCTTTGCGCTGTGCATCGCCATCGTGCTGATGCTGGCGATGCAGCCCGATTTCGGACAGGCCTGCCTGGTGCTGTTTGGCTGGGGCGTGATGTATTTCGTGGCCGGTGCGCCGATGCTGCTGCTGGTGGGCATGGCGGCCTGCGTGGTGCTGGCGGGCAGTTTCGCCTATTCCAACTCGGAGCATTTCGCGCGACGGATCGACGGTTTTCTGTCGCCTGACGTGGACCCGACGACGCAGCTTGGCTATGCCACCAACGCGATCCGCGAGGGCGGGCTGTTCGGTGTCGGCGTGGGCGAGGGGCAGGTGAAATGGTCGCTGCCCGATGCGCATACCGATTTCATCATCGCCGTGGCGGCAGAGGAATACGGCCTGATCCTGGTGCTGGTGATCATCGCGCTTTATACTGGCGTGGTGGTGCGGTCGCTGGTGCGGCTGGTGCGCGAACGCGATCCGTTCATCCGGCTGGCGGGCACGGGCCTTGCCTGCATGTTCGGGGTGCAGGCGATGATCAACATGGGCGTGGCGGTGCGTTTGCTGCCCGCCAAGGGCATGACCCTGCCGTTCGTCAGCTATGGCGGCAGTTCGGTCATCGCCAGCGGCATCGCCGTGGGCATGTTGCTGGCCTTTACCCGCACACGCCCGCAGGGCGAGATCAGCGATCTGCTGTCGCGGGGCCGCAGCCGATGACCGACGCGCCGCTTCTCGTCATCGCCGCGGGCGGCACGGGGGGGCATATGTTCCCCGCCCAGGCGCTGGCGGAAGCGATGCTCAGGCGTGGCTGGCGCGTCAAGCTGTCCACCGACGTGCGCGGCGCGCGGTACACCGGCGGCTTTCCGCATTCGACGGAAATCGAACAGGTCGGCAGCGCCACGACCGCGCGCGGCGGGACGCTGGCCAAGCTGACCGCCCCCTTCAAGATCGGCGTGGGCATTTTGGGCGCGATTTGGCGCATGTGGCGCGACATGCCTGACGTGGTCGTGGGCTTTGGCGGCTATCCGACGATCCCGGCGATGGCGGCGGCCTACGGTCTGCGCCGTCCGCGGATGATCCATGAACAAAACGGTGTTCTGGGGCGGGTGAATTCCGTCTTTGCCAGGCGCGTCGATCTGGTGGCCTGCGGGACATGGCCCACCAACCTGCCCGATGGCGTCGATGGGCATCACGTCGGCAACCCGGTGCGCGCTGCGGTGCTGGACCGGGCGCGCGCGGGCTATATCGTGCCGGGCGATTACCCGATGGAGATTCTGGTGATGGGCGGCAGCCAGGGCGCGCGCGTCTTGAGCGATGTGGTGCCGCCGGCGATCGGCGCGTTGCCGATGGCGATGCTGCGCAATATCCGCGTCAGCCATCAGGCGCGCGACGAAGACCACGCGCGCGTCACCGAGTATTACGCCCAACTGGGCATCGATGCGGATGTGCAGCCGTTCTTTCACGATATACCGCGCCGCATGACCGAGGCGCAGCTTGTCATCAGCCGCGCGGGCGCGTCGACCATCGCGGACCTCACGATCATCGGGCGGCCATCGATCCTGATACCCTTTGCCGCCGCCACGGGCGATCACCAGACGGCCAATGCGCGCGCGCTGGTCGATGCGGGCGGCGCTATCCTGATCCCGGAACGGCACCTGACGCCCGAGGCGCTGGCCGAGCAGATCGTCAATGTGCTGGACAATCCGGACGGTGCGCTGCAAATGGCCAACGCGGCGCTTGGCGTCGGCACGCCGGATGCCACCGACACCCTGGTCGAGATGGTTGAATACCTCGCGCAGAAAGGTCAGATCGAATGAACGCAGCGACGAAACTGCCGGGCGACGTGGGGCCCATTCACTTTGTGGGCATTGGCGGGATCGGCATGTCCGGCATCGCCGAAGTGCTTTTGAACCACGGCTACACGGTGCAGGGGTCCGATCTCAAGACCTCCAAGATCACCGACCGCCTGGTCGAATTGGGCGCGCATATCTTCGAAGGCCAGCGGGCCGAAAACATCGAGGACGCCGAGGTCGTGGTGATCTCGAGCGCGATCAAACCCGGAAATCCCGAACTGGACGCCGCGCGGTTGCGCGGGCTGCCCATCGTGCGCCGCGCCGAGATGCTGGCCGAACTGATGCGGCTCAAGTCCAACATCGCGGTGGCGGGCACGCATGGCAAGACCACGACGACGACGATGGTCGCGGCGCTTCTGGATCATGGTGATTACGATCCCACGGTGGTGAACGGCGGGATCATCCATGCCTACGGATCGAACGCGCGGGTTGGCGAAGGCGAATGGATGGTGGTGGAGGCCGACGAGAGCGACGGCACCTTCAACCGGCTTCCCGCGACCATCGCCATCGTGACCAACATCGACCCCGAGCATATGGAGCATTGGGGCGATTTCGACCGGTTGCGGCAAGGCTTCATGGACTTCGTCAGCAACATCCCCTTTTACGGGCTGGCGGTCTGCTGCACCGACCACCCCGAGGTGCAAAGCCTTGTCGGCAAGATCACCGATCGCCGCGTGATGACCTATGGCTTCAACGCGCAGGCGGATGTGCGGGCGGTCAATTTGCATTACAAGGCCGGCGTGGCGCATTTCGATGTGGCGCTGCAGGCCGAGGGCACGGTGATCGAAGGCTGCAGCCTGCCGATGCCGGGGGATCACAATGTCTCCAACGCGCTGTCGGCAGTGGCCGTGGCGCGGCACCTGGGCATGAAGCGCGAGGAAATCCGCGCCGCGCTCGCCGGTTTCGGCGGCGTGAACCGCCGGTTCACCCGCGTGGGCGAAGTCGATGGCGTCACGATCATCGATGACTACGGCCACCACCCGGTCGAGATCACCGCCGTGCTCAAGGCTGCGCGGCAGGCGACGGAGGGCCGGGTGATCGCGGTGCACCAGCCGCACCGCTACAGCCGTCTGTCGACCTTGTTCGACGATTTCTGCGCCTGTTTCAACGATGCCGACGTGGTGGGAATCGCGGATATCTATGCCGCGGGCGAAGACCCCATTCCGGGCGCAAGCCGCGACGATTTGGTGGCGGGGCTCATTCGTCACGGCCACCGTCATGCGCGCGCCGTCACCTCCGAAGACGATCTGATCCGGCTGGTGCGCGAACAGGCGCGGCCGGGCGATATGGTGGTCTGTCTCGGCGCCGGCACGATCAGCGCGTGGGCAAATGCGTTGCCTGAAAAGCTCGAGGCGCTCAAGGGGGCGGCCGCGTGATCGCGCAACCGGCCAAGGGCCGCGCGGAGCGGCGGGCATGATGCTGCTCTGGGCCTCCGTTCTGTGGGTTCTGGCATCCGCCGGGGTGGCGATGCTGCCGATGCGTCATCAATATGTGCCCGGTGTGGCTCTCTTGGTGGCGGCGCCGGTGCTGATCTACTTCATCGGGGCTCAGGTCGGCTGGATTCCCGGACTGCTGGCGCTGGCCGCCTTCGTGTCGATGTTCCGCAATCCGCTGCGCTATTTCTGGGCGCGGGCGCGGGGCCAGCACCCCGAGCTGCCGAAATGAGCCTGTCGCTGATCCTTGTCTGCCTTTGGGCCGTGACCGCCAACGTGCTGGCCATGACGCCCAGCCGGGACCATCACTGGCGCAATGCCTATGTGCTGATCGCCATCGGAATTCCGATGATCGGGCTTGTCACTTGGCAACACGGTCCCTGGCTTGGTTTGCTGGTGCTGGCGGGGGGCATGTCTGTGCTGCGCTGGCCGGTGATCTACCTGG
Source organism: Sulfitobacter sabulilitoris (assembly GCF_005887615.1). Classification (GTDB taxonomy): domain Bacteria; phylum Pseudomonadota; class Alphaproteobacteria; order Rhodobacterales; family Rhodobacteraceae; genus Sulfitobacter_E; species Sulfitobacter_E sabulilitoris. The sequence goes on along the minus strand of NZ_VANS01000001.1, from coordinate 1,146,506 downwards.
CCCGGTGGCTGCGCCGACGGACATTGGGGGGATGACATGGCAACCGTGCTGATCGCCGTTCTGGCGCTTTGGATGCTGGTGGTGGGGGTCTGCGGCTACGCCGCCTCGGTGCGCGGATTCGTCATCGCGCTGTTGGCCGGTCTGACGGCCAACACCGTGTGGCTGATGGTCGGGCTCGGGGCGTCTCCGGTCAATCCGTCCTTTGTCATCGCACAGCTTGCCGCTTGTCTTTATGCGGTCTGCGCCTTTGCGTCGGGGTGGCTGATCGGGCGCATGGTTCAGCAGTTTCGCGCCGGTCGGGTGGAATGATCGCCACGCACACGACTGGCGCCCGCCGCCGCACCCGGTTACAGAGCCGCCCATGACCGATCTTGTTCTTCCCCCTGTGCGTGGCCGGATCACGCCGCAGCGATCCTTGAGCGATCTGACCTGGCTGCGCGTGGGCGGGCCCGCCGATTACCTGTTCCAGCCTGCCGATCGCGATGACCTGAGCAGCTTTCTCGCCGCGCTCGATCCGGCGGTGCCGGTGTTCCCGATGGGTGTGGGGTCGAACCTGATCGTGCGCGATGGCGGCGTGCGCGCGGTGGTGATCCGCATGGGGCGCGGATTCAACGAAATCGCCATCGACGGCACGCGGGTCACCGCGGGTGTCGCGGCGCTGGACGCGCATGTGGCGCGACGCGCGGCGGATGCGGGGGTGGATCTTGCATTCCTGCGCACCATTCCCGGCAGCATCGGCGGCGCGGTGCGGATGAACGCGGGGTGCTACGGGCGCTACACGGCCGATGTCTTCGTCAGCGCGCAGGCGGTCACCCGCAACGGGCAGATCGTGACGCTGACCGCCGAAGATCTGAACTTCGGCTATCGCCACAGTGACTTGCCCGAGGGCTGGGTGTTGACGCAGGTGACGTTTGAAGGGCCGCCGGGTGATCCGCAGGCGCTTCATGCGCGGATGGAGGAGCAACTGGCCAAGCGTGACGCCACCCAGCCCACGCGCGACCGCAGCGCCGGATCGACCTTTCGCAACCCGGCGGGGTTTTCCAGCACCGGGGCGGCGGATGATGTGCATGACCTGAAGGCGTGGAAGGTGATCGACGAGGCCGGTCTGCGCGGTGCAACCCGTGGTGGCGCCCAGATGAGCCCCAAGCATTCCAACTTTCTGGTCAACACCGGCGGCGCCACCGCCGCCGATCTTGAAGGTTTGGGCGAAGAAGTGCGAAAAAAGGTTTACGATTCCAGTGGTATCACGCTAGAATGGGAAATTATGCGGATCGGCGAACCGACCGCAGAAACATAAGCCGGAAATCGGCAAACCAAACAAAAAACAAGGGCCGAAAAAGGCCCGGTACAAGAGGCACTCTGGTGGGTCAGTCGAGCAGGACACCCCCGAAAGTGGCGGTATTGATGGGCGGGCCTTCGGCAGAGCGCGAAGTGTCGCTGTCGACTGGGCGCGCCTGCGCCGCCGCCTTGCGGGAACGGGATTACAACGTGATCGAGGTCGACGCCGGCCCCGATCTTTGTGCGGTGCTGACCGATCTTGGGCCCGACGCCGTTCTGAATTGCCTGCATGGCCGCTGGGGCGAGGACGGCTGCGTGCAGGGACTGCTGGAATGGATGCGGCTGCCCTACAGCCATTCCGGGGTCCTGTCCTCGGCACTGGCGATGGACAAGCAGCGCAGCAAGGACCTTTTCCGGGCCGCGGGTCTGCCGGTGGTCGAAAGCCGCATCGTCAGCCGCGAGGCCGCGATGGCGGGCCATATCCTGCCGCCACCCTATGTCGTCAAGCCCAACAACGAAGGCTCCTCGGTGGGGATCTACATCGTCGAGGAGGGCGCCAACACGCCGCCGCAACTGGCCAAGACGATGCCCGACACCGTGATGGTCGAGGCCTTCGCGCCGGGGCGCGAGCTGACCACGACCGTGATGGACGACCGGGCGCTGACCGTGACCGACATCATCACGACCGGCTGGTACGACTACGACGCCAAGTATACGCCCGGCGGATCGACCCACGTGGTGCCCGCCGATATCCCGTCCGACATCTTCGATCTGTGCCTTGACTACGCACTCAGGGCGCATCGCGCGCTGGGGTGTCGGGGTGTCAGCCGGACCGACTTTCGCTGGGACGAGGCGCGCGGCGCCGAGGGGCTGATCCTGCTCGAGACCAATACCCAGCCCGGCATGACGGCGACCTCGCTGTCGCCCGAACAGGCCGAAGCCTGCGGCATCTCGTTTCCCGATCTCTGTGCCTGGATGGTGGAGGATGCCTCATGCAACCGCTGAAGCGCCTTGTCGCCCGCCGCCCGCGACTGTCGCGTGCCGATCCCGCGCCGTCGCGCTGGGCCTGGCGGATGCAGCGGCTGATGCTGACGCCCGCGTTCCGCTTCGGTCTGCGGGTCGGGGTTCCCTTTGCGCTGACCTTTGCCGCCGGGGCGATCTGGCTGGGCAATGACGCCCGCCGCTTGGCGATCCAGACCGCCGTGGCCGAAGCCCGCGAAAGCTTTGAGAGCCGGCCGGAGTTCATGGTCAAGCTGATGGCGATCGACGGCGCCAGCCCGCGCGTGTCGCGCGAAATCCGCGAGATTGTGCCGATCAGCTTTCCCACCAGTTCGTTCGATGTCGACGTGGAGCAGGTCCGCCAGGCGATCGTCGAACTGGACCCCGTCAAGGCGGTCAGCGTGCGCATCCGCCCCGGTGGCGTCTTGCAGATCGACGTGACGCCACGCACGCCCGTCGCGATCTGGCGCAACCGCGACGGGCTGACCACGGTGGATGTGTCGGGCATGCAGGTCGCCACGCTGGAGCGGCGCGACGCGCGCCCCGATCTGCCGCTGATCGCGGGGCCGGGGGCGCAGGACCACATCAAGGAAGCGCTCGATCTGTACCGGGCGGCGGCGCCGCTGGGGGGGCGGCTGCGCGGTATCGTGCGCATGGGCGAGCGGCGATGGGATGTCGTTCTTGACCGCGAGCAGCGCATCTTGCTGCCCGAGACGGGCGCGCTTCAGGCGCTGGAGCGGGTGATCGCGCTCGAGACCGCGCAGGACGTGCTGTCGCGCGATGTGGCGCGCGTGGACATGCGGCTGGGCCGGCGGCCCACCGTGCAAATGAAAAAAGAGGCCACCCGCGAATGGTGGCACATCAGGCAGATGTCGGGACAGTGATATGAGCGATCTTTATGACGGCCAGCGCAGTATGCGAAACATGCGAAAGCTGGCGATGCAACGTGGCGTCGTGGCCATTCTGGACGTGGGCAGTTCCAAGATCGCCTGCCTCGTGCTGCGGTTTGACGGCACTGGCCCGCTGAGCGAGGAAGGCGAGATCGGATCGCTTGCGGGGCAGTCCGGCTTTCGCGTCATCGGTGCGGCCACGACCCGGTCGCGCGGTGTCCGCTTTGGCGAAATCTGCGCCATGCAGGAAACCGAACGCGCCATCCGCACCGCGCTTCAGGCGGCGCAAAAGATGGCGGGCATCCGCGTCGATCACGTGATCGCGTGTTTTTCAGGCGCCGAGCCGCGCAGCTACGGTCTCGATGCTCAGGTCGAGCTTGAGGGCCGGGTGGTCAGCGAACAGGATGTCGCGCGGGTGTTGTCGCATTGCGACGTGCCAGACTACGGCGAAGGGCGCGAGGTTCTGCATGCACAGCCGGTGAATTTCGCGCTCGACCATCGCTCGGGGCTCAGCGATCCGCGTGGGCAGCTGGGAAATACGCTGTCGGTGGACATGCACATGCTGACGGTCGATGCCGACGCGATCCAGCATCTGGCGCATTGCATCAAACGCTGCGATCTCGAACTCGCGGGGGTCGCGTCGTCGGCCTATGTGTCGGGCATTGCCGCACTGGTCGAGGACGAACAGGAACTGGGGGCCGCCTGCATCGACATGGGCGGCGGATCGACCGGTGTGTCGATCTTCATCAAGAAGCACATGATCTACGGCGATGCGGTGCGCATGGGCGGAGATCACGTCACCTCCGATATCTCGATGGGGTTGCAGGTGCCGATGGCCAACGCCGAGCGGATAAAGACCTTTTACGGCGGGGTGCACGCCACCGGCATGGATGACCGCGAGATGATCGAGATCGGCGGCGATACCGGCGATTTCGAACATGACCGCCGCACCGCCAGCCGTGCCGAGCTGATCGGGATCATGCGCCCCAGGGTCGAGGAAATCCTGGAAGAGGTCCGCGCGCGTCTGGATGCGGCCGGGTTCGACCACCTGCCCAGCCAGCAGATCGTTCTGACGGGCGGCGGCAGCCAGATCCCCGGTCTCGACGGGCTGGCAAGCAAGATCCTGGGCCAGCAGGTCCGGCTGGGCCGCCCGCTTCGGGTTCACGGCTTGCCGCAGGCGGCGACAGGCCCCGGATTTGCCAGCGCGGTCGGCCTCTCGCTCTTTGCGGCGCACCCGCAGGACGAGTGGTGGGACTTCGATATCCCGGCGGACAGGTATCCGTCGCGGTCACTGAAACGGGCGGTTAAATGGTTCCGTGACAACTGGTGATCGCAATATCGGGTGCAGAGCCCGAAATGCAGCGAGAATCAGCGAGAAATTGCCCATATTTTGGGGCGAATTTACGTTTTTTAGGTGACGTTGAGGCGCTGGATCGGTAGGATTGGCGCGACACAGGCAAAAAATCACCCGCGAACGCGGCCAAGCAGAACAGGCGGACACTGACATGACCCTTAACCTCTCGATGCCCGGACAGGACGATCTGAAACCTCGTATCACCGTGTTCGGTGTCGGCGGAGCAGGTGGGAATGCCGTCAACAACATGATCGAAAAGCAGCTCGACGGTGTGGACTTTGTCGTCGCCAACACCGACGCGCAGGCGCTTCAGCAGGCCAAGGCCGAAAACAAGGTGCAGCTTGGCATCAAGGTGACCGAAGGTCTGGGCGCGGGGGCGCGCGCCTCTGTCGGGGCTGCCGCCGCCGAAGAGTCGATCGAACAGATCGTCGATCATCTGGCCGGCGCGCACATGTGCTTTATCACCGCCGGCATGGGCGGCGGCACGGGCACGGGCGCGGCCCCGATCATCGCACAGGCCGCGCGCGAATTGGGCGTGCTGACCGTCGGCGTCGTGACCAAGCCGTTCCAGTTCGAGGGCGCCAAGCGGATGCGCCAGGCCGAGGATGGCGTCGAGGCGCTGCAAAAGGTCGTCGATACGCTGATCATCATTCCCAACCAGAACCTGTTCCGCCTGGCCAATGAAAAGACCACCTTCACCGAAGCTTTCAGCATGGCCGACGACGTGCTCTATCAGGGCGTCAAGGGCGTGACCGACCTGATGGTGCGCCCCGGCCTGATCAACCTCGACTTTGCCGACGTGCGCGCGGTGATGGACGAGATGGGCAAGGCGATGATGGGCACCGGAGAGGCCGAGGGCGAAGACCGCGCGATCCAGGCCGCCGAGAAGGCCATCGCCAACCCGCTGCTCGACGAAATTTCGCTGCGCGGCGCCAAGGGCGTGCTGATCAACATCACCGGCAGCCACGACCTGACGCTGTTCGAACTGGACGAAGCCGCCAACCGCATCCGCGAGGAAGTGGACCCCGAGGCGAACATCATCGTCGGTTCCACGCTGGATACCGCGATGGAAGGCATGATGCGCGTCAGTGTTGTCGCCACCGGCATCGACGCGATGGACGTGAACACCGAAATGCCCGTGCCGCGCCGTTCCATGTCCGCGCCGCTCAAGCAGAGCGTGCAGGTCGAAGAGCCCGCGGTCGAACCCGCGCCGCAGCCTGAACCGGTCGCCGCCGACGCCGCGCGCACCCGTCAAGGCGATGAGCCGACCCTGTTCGACGAGGAGATCGACGTGCACGAGGCCGCGGCCCGGGACATGGCCGAGGATATCTTTGCGGACGAGGTGATGGAGGAAGAGACGGACGATCTGCCGCCGCCGGCCTATCAGCCGCGCCGCGATACGTTCGAGCCGCGGCGCAACGAGATCGAGGCCGAGGCCGAAAGCTTTGTCGCGCCGCGTGCCCCGACCCCCGGCACACCGTCGCCCGAGGCGATGGCCCGTCTGCGCGCCGCGGCCCAGAAGGCACCGCCTGCAGCCCCCGGCGCGCGTATGCCGCAGCAGGCGCAAGCCCCGGCGGCGGGCGAGCGCCCTCGCTTTGGCATCAATTCGCTGATCAACCGCATGACCGGCCATTCCGATGGCGGCGCTGCCGAACAGCGCCCCCAGCAACAGCCCGCACGCCAGCAGCCACCGGTTCAGGCCCGCGCCGCAGCGCCGGTGCGCCAGCCCCAGGAAGAGGCGGATCCCGAGCAGGAACGCATCGAAATCCCGGCCTTCCTGCGCCGTCAAGCGAACTGACCGGTTCACGAATGCATCGAAAAGGGTCGCCCAAGGGCGGCCCTTTTTTTATGAAAAACAGGGAGTTACATGCTCCTGGGCGGGTTCGCGCCCAATTGTAACGGTTGTGTTTCAGTCCGTTGCAAAGATTGAGTTGAGGCTTTTGGGGCGGCACCCTAACTCTCGCTGCACAAGAACGAATGTTCACAGTTGCCCTATGGAGGCTCTCGTGCAGACAACCTTGAAATCACCGATCCGGTTCACCGGCACTGGTCTGCATTCAGGCCAGCCTGCCACGCTGACCCTGCGTCCGGCGATGGCGGAGCATGGCATCTGGTTCTCGCGCACCGACGTCGCCGTGGGCGACAGGCTGATTCCGGCGCGCTGGGATGTGGTCAACCGCTCGCCGCTGTGCACCAAGATCGAAAACGCCTCGGGCCTTACCGTATCGACGGTGGAGCATTTGATGGCGGCGCTTGCGGGGTGCGGCGTGCACAATGCGCTGGTCGAAATCGACGGACCCGAAGTGCCCATCCTGGACGGATCGGCGGCGCCCTTTGTGCGCGGCATCATGCAGCGCGGATTGCGTCAGCTGAACGCGCCTGTCCGGGCATTCCAGGTGCTGCAGACCGTTACCGTGACCGATGGGGCGGCCAGTGCCACGCTGGCCCCCGCCGACACGCTTCGGATCGACTTCGAGATCGATTTCACCGATGCCGCAATCGGCCACCAGCAACGGTCGCTGGTGATGAACAACGGCAGCTTCGCCCGCGAATTGTGTGACAGCCGCACCTTCTGCCGTCAGGCGGATGTGGACGCGATGCAGGCAAATGGCCTGGCGCTGGGCGGCAATCCGGGGGAAAACGCGGTGGTGTTTGACGGCGACCGCGTGCTCAGCCCCGGTGGTCTGCGCCATGCGGACGAACCGGTCCGCCACAAGATGCTGGATGCGCTGGGCGACCTGGCGCTGGCGGGTGGCCCGCTGATCGGCCATTACACCGGTGTGCGCGCGGGTCATTCGATGACCAACACGCTGCTGCGCAAGCTTTTCGCGACGCCGGGCGCGGTGCGCATGGTGATCTGCGACCGCGACATGACGGCGCGTCTGCCCGGTGCCGGCCTTGTCTGGGACGAAATTCCGCAGGTCGCCTGAACCGCGCCGGACCGCGCGCCAACCCGGCGGGGGGAGCCGATCCGCCGGCACATTCGCATTTTTCCGGTCCGGGGTTGCGGTGATTTTCCCGATCTTGGACCTCGCGAAAGTCGCAATGGGCGTTTTGCACCGGAAAATTCTGTGCTAGGACCAATGCAATAGCGGCCCGAACGGGCCCTGATCAGGTAAGACGAGGGTAGCAAGGCATGACAGGCGGCGGGTCCCGAACACGGGTGATCGGTGCGGTGCTTTTTGCAGCGACGCTGGCGGCATGTGGCAGCGATGCCGGTCGAACCGATGGCAGTTTCTTCAATCCGCAGGAAATTCCGCTTGAAACCTACACCGCCGAGCAGATTTTCGAGCGTGGGGAGTTCGAACTGAACCGCAAGCGCCCGTCCGAAGCGGCGTTCTATTTCGCGGAGATCGAGCGGCTCTATCCCTATTCCGACTGGGCCAAGCGCGCGCTGATCATGCAGGCCTTTGCCTATCATCAGGATCAGGATTACCCCAACAGCCGGTCCGCCGCGCAACGCTTCATCGATTTCTATCCCGACGATGACGATGCGGCTTATGCCCAATACCTGCTGGCGCTGAGCTATTACGATCAGATCGACGAAGTGGGCCGTGACCAGGGCCTGACGTTCCAGGCGTTGCAAAGCCTGCGCGAAGTGATCGAACGGTATCCCGACAGCGAATACGCGCGCGCGGCGATCCTCAAGTTCGATCTGGCCTTTGATCATCTGGCGGGCAAGGAAATGGAAATCGGGCGCTACTACCTGCGCCGCGATCATTACACTGCCGCGATCAACCGTTTCCGCGTCGTGGTGGAGGATTTCCAGACCACCAGCCACACCGCCGAGGCGCTGCACCGTCTGGTCGAGGCGTATCTGTCGCTTGGGCTGGTCAACGAGGCGCAGACCGCCGGCGCCATCCTGGGCTACAACTACCGCTCGAGCGACTGGTACGAGGACAGCTACAAACTGCTGACCGGTCAGGGCCTCAAGCTCGAGGCGGCGGGCGACGGATGGTTGCAGCAGATCTATCGCCAGACGATCAAGGGGCAATGGCTCTAGCCGTGCCCGCACGCCCCCACCCGACGGAATAATCCAGATGCTGCGCGGTCTTGAAATATCGGACATGCTGATCATCGACCGGCTGGAACTTGGGTTTCAGCCGGGGCTGAACGTGCTGACCGGAGAGACCGGCGCGGGCAAGTCGATCTTGCTGGATTCGCTGGGTTTCGTGCTGGGATGGCGGGGGCGCGCCGATCTCGTGCGGCAAGGCGCAGCGCAGGGCGAGGTCACGGCGTGGTTCGACATACCCGAGGGTCATCCCGCGCGCGCGGTGCTCGAGGAAGCGGGGCTGCCGGTCAGTGACGAGTTGATCCTGCGGCGGGTGAACACATCCGACGGGCGCAAGACGGCCTGGGTCAACGACCGCCGCTGTTCGGGTGAAATGCTGCGCAGCCTGTCGGAAACGCTGGTGGAACTGCATGGTCAGCATGACGATCACGGCCTGCTGAACCCACGCGGCCACCGCACCATTCTGGACGACTTCGCCGGGCTGGACGATGCCCGCGCCGCGGCCCGCGCGGCATGGTCCGCGATGGGCCACGCCCGAAAGGCGCATGATGCCGCGCAACAGGCGATGGAGGCCATCCGCGCCGAGGAAGATTACTTGCGTCACGCGGTGGCGGAATTGGACGCGCTGGCCCCCAGGTCGGGCGAGGATGCAGAGTTGGACCAGCAGCGCCGCCACATGCAGGGCGCCGAAAAAATCCGCGGCGACGTGGTGCGCGCCTACGAAGGGCTGGGCCACGACGGGGCAGAGGCCAGCATGACGAACGCGATGCGCTGGCTCGATGCCGCTGCGGACCGCGCCGATGGGCGGCTCGAGGCGCCGATGGCCGCCCTGGGCCGCGCGATGGTGGAACTTGACGATGCGATGGAGGGGATCGTGAGCGCCATCGACGCGCTGTCGTTCAACCCCGCCGAGCTTGAGGAGACCGAAGAGCGCCTGTTTGCCATTCGCGGGTTGGCGCGCAAGCATGACGTCGCCCCGGATGATCTCTCGGGATTTGCGGATGACCTGCGCGCCAAGCTGGCGGCACTGGATGCGGGCGATGCCGATCTGGCCGAACTGAAACGTTCCGTGGCCGAGGCCGAAGCTGCCTATGACGCGGCCGCCACCGCCCTCACGGAAGCCCGGAAGGAGGCCGCACGACGCCTCGATACGGCGGTCACTGCGGAGCTTGCGCCGCTGAAAATGGACCGGGCAGTGTTCGAGACCCAGATCACGCCCGAAACGCCCGGCCCCGAAGGCCGCGACACGGTGGCCTTTTCCGTGGCCACCAATCCCGGTGCGCCGGCCGGGCCGCTGAACAAGATCGCCAGCGGGGGCGAGCTGAGCCGCTTTCTTCTGGCGCTCAAGGTGTGCCTCACGCGCGGGCAGGTGGGTCTGACCATGATTTTCGACGAGATCGACCGAGGCGTCGGCGGCGCGACGGCGGACGCCGTGGGGCGCCGCCTGGCCGCGATCGCACAGGGCGGCCAGGTGCTGGTCGTGACCCATTCGCCGCAGGTGGCCGCCCTTGGCGCGCATCACTGGCGGGTCGAGAAACGCGTGACCGACGGGATGACGACCTCGACCGTGGTGCCGCTGCCCAGCAGCGACCGGGTGGATGAAATCGCGCGTATGCTGGCGGGCGATACCATCACCGACGAGGCACGGGGCGCCGCGCGGGCGCTCTTGGCCGGTTGATCGGCGCTAAGCCACGGCGCAAACGGGGTTTTATCCGCTCGCACCTTGCCCTAGACAAGGGGCACACAGAGAATGCGTAACCAATGACAGAGCCCCGCCGCTCCTTCCTGTCCCAGCAGATGACGCTTGCCCTGACCTCCTGTCGGGACGGGCTGCATATCCTGCGGCATCGCGGGCCCAGCCAGGTGCAGTTCTGGTTCATCGCCCTGGCCATCGGCATCGGCGCCGGATTCGCGGCGCTGTTTTTCCGCAAGGGCATCAACGCCCTGCAAGCGGCGCTTTACGGCACAGATGACGTGCAGTTCCTGCACAGCTTCGCGTCGTCGCTGCCGTGGTATCTGATCCTGCTCATTCCCATTGCCGGGGGGCTGGCGGTCGGGCTGATCTTGCATGTCTTTACCCGCGACGGGCGGGCGCGCGGCGTGGCGGATGTGATCCAGGGCGCCGCCATGCGCGATGGGCAGGTCGAGACGCGCGCGGGGCTCGCGTCGGCGCTGGCGTCGCTGATCACGCTCAGCAGCGGCGGGTCGTCGGGTCGCGAAGGACCGGTGGTTCACATGGCAGGCGTCATCGCCACCTGGGTCAGCCGCCGCATCCACGCCGATGGCATCACCGGGCGTGACCTGCTCGGCTGTGCCGTGGCCGCGGCTGTGTCCGCCAGTTTCAATGCGCCGATCGCGGGGGCGCTTTTCGCGCTGGAGGTCGTGCTGCGCCATTTCGCGGTCCATGCCTTTGCGCCCATCGTGATCGCGAGCGTGGCCGGCACGGTGATCAACCGGCTTGAATTCGGCGGCGTTACCGAATTTGTCCTGCCCACCACGGGCGATGTCCAGTTCTACCAGGAATTGCCCGCCTTCCTGTTGCTCGGGCTCATGGCCGGGCTGGTCTCGGTCCTGTTGATGCGGGCGATCTTCTGGGCCGACGATGTGGGCACCCGCGTCCAGACCAGGATACATCTGCCGCGCTGGCTGCGTCCGGCCTGTGCGGGCGCGCTTCTGGGCGGGATGGCGATCTGGTATCCGCATATCATCGGCGTCGGCTACGAGACGACGTCGCTCGCCCTGACCGGGCAACTGGCGCTGAACGAGGCGATCGTGTTCGCGGTGCTCAAATGTGTGGCCGTGGCCATCACGATGGCCGGGCGCATGGGGGGCGGCATATTCTCGCCCTCGCTGATGGTGGGTGCGCTGACGGGGCTTGCCTTTGGCCTGATCGCCACCGGGATTTTTCCGGACGTGTCGGGATCCGTCACGCTGTATGCGCTGGCGGGAATGGGGGCGGTGGCGGCGGCGGTGCTGGGCGCCCCGATTTCGACGACCCTGATCGTGTTCGAACTGACGGGCGACTGGCAGACCGGCCTTGCGGTGATGGTGGCGGTGTCGATGTCCACCGCGCTGGCGTCGCGCCTGGTGGACCGCAGCTTTTTCCTGACGCAACTCGAACGCCGGGGTATCCACCTTGCCGCCGGGCCGCAGGCGTATCTGTTGGCGATGTTCCGCGTGTCGGCGGTGATGCGCCGGGCGGGCGATCTGCGCGAGGGCAATGCAGAGACCTGCGCCGAATTGGTCGACTCCGGTGTTTATATCGATGCCAACGCCACACTCGAAGCCGCGCTGCCGGTGTTCGACAAGACCATGTTATCCTTCGTCCCGGTCGTGCGCGAGGGGCAGGACGGCGCGCCCCCGGTCCTTGTGGGGGCGCTGTTTCACGTCGATGCGCTCAAGGCCTATAACCGCGCGCTGGCCGCCACCGCCGCCGAAGAACATTCCTGAACGGCACTTGCGGGCCGGCGGAAGGCGCGATCAGATCTGCTCAACCGTTACTTCGCCGTTCGTGTAAAAGGCCAGGTGGTCCTTGATCCGCGCCACCGCCTCGTTGGGGGTCTCATAGCTCCACACGACATCCTGCAGCGTCTTGCTTTTGGTCACGACCGAGAAATAGCTCGCATCGCCCTTGTGCGGGCAATGGCTGGTCTTGTCGGTCCTGTCCAGAAACGCCATCGCGATGTCGCCGCGCGGGAAATAGATGACGGGGGGGTAATCGCCCTCGATCAGCTCCAGCGCCGCACTGCTTTCGCCCAGCACGGCCCCGCCGGCGCGCACGCTCCACGTGCCGTCTGCCTTGCGGATCTTGATATGGTCGGCCATTCGATCTCTCCCCCTTGTGGTCGGTGATATAGGTCGTTGCGCGCGCCTTGACAGTATCGTGACGGGCACGGGGGTCAGATCGGTGCGGTGGCCGCATCCAACCATGTTTTTGCCTCGGGCGATAGCCGGGGGCCGATCTTTTCCGCAACCTGACCGTGGTAGGTATTCAACCAGTCGCGGCTGGGCCGATCCAGCATGTCCACCACTACAAGCCGCCGGTCGATCGGCGCAAAGGTCAAGGTGCGCCAGTCCAGCATCTTGCGGTGGTGGTCGCCACCGGGCAGATCGGGCGCGTCCTGCACCACCAGCAGGTTTTCCAGACGGATGCCGAACGCGCCTTCGCGGTAATACCCCGGCTCGTTGGACAGGATCATCCCGGGTTGAAACGGCACATGGCTGGTCTTGCTCAGCCGTTGCGGCCCTTCGTGCACGCTCAGGTATGCGCCGACGCCATGCCCCAGCCCGTGATCGAAATCCTGGCCCGCCAGCCACAGCGGCAAGCGTCCCACCGCTTCGATGTCGCGCCCGGCCAGGCCGCGGGGCCAGCGCAGGCGGCTCATCGCGATCATCCCCAGAAGGACGCGGGTGAACGCCTCGCACGCCTCCTGCGGCGGGGGGCCGATGGGCACGGTGCGGGTGATGTCGGTGGTGCCGTCAAGGTACTGCCCGCCGCTGTCGATGACGATCAGGTGGCCGCTCTCCAACACGCTGTCGGTGTTCTCGGTCACGCGGTAGTGCATGATCGCGCCATTGGGGCCGGTGCCCGCGATGGTTTCGAAACTGATGTCCTGCAACGCGTTGTCGGTGCGCCGCTGCGCCTCTAATCGGCTGACAACCTGCGTTTCGGTCACCGTGCCGGGCGCCTGCGCATCCAGCCAGGCCAGCAGTTCGACCACCGCCGCCCCGTCGCGCAGATGCGCCTGTGCCGCGCCTTCGATCTCGGCGGCGTTCTTGCAGGCCTTGGGCAGCGCGCAGGGGTCGTCGCCCCAGACGACCTTGTCGCCCACGGCCTCGGCCACGATCACCGGAACCGATGATTTCTCGAGCCGGACCGGACCGGGCTGCGCCTGCAGATAGGCCAGCAGCGTGTCGGGCGGGCGTATGGAGACCTTGTCGCCCAGGTGCTCCTCCAGCCCCTCCAGCTTGGCGGGGTCCATGAACAGATCGACGACGGCGCTGCCATGCAGCACGGCAAAGCCCTGCGCGATGGGATTGCGCGGAATGTCCGAGCCGCGGATGTTCAACAGCCAGCACAGCGAATCCGGCAGGGTGATCACCGCCGCGACCTCGCCCTTGTCGCGCAGGGCCTGCCCCAGTCTTGCACGCTTGTCGGCGTGGCTTTCTCCCGCGAACTCGATGGGGTGTGCCTTGGCGGGCGCCCTTGGCGGCGCGGGCTGATCGGCCCAGATGCGGTCCACCAGATTATCGCTCGCCCTGAGCGAAACACCCGAGCCATCGAGCGTCTTTTCCAGCTCTTCGATCTGGCCGGGAACATGCAGCCACGGGTCGAACCCGACGGTCCCGCCCTCCGGCAACTGCTCCTTGAGCCACTGGCCCAGCGAGACCTCGGGCCAGGGCACCGGCGTGAAGTCGGAGGCCACCTGCGCCTTGACCTGCGTGCGGTAACGGCCATCGATAAAGACCCCCGCCACATCGCGCAGCGCGGCGCAAAATCCCGCCGACCCGGTGAACCCGGTCAGCCAGGCCAGCCGTTCGTCATGCGGGGCCACGTATTCGCCCTGATGCGCATCGGCGCGCGGTACAAGAAAACCGTCCAGCCCTTCGCCCGCCATCTCCGTACGCAGCGCCTTCAACCGGGGCGGTCCCTGCTCGGGCCGCGCGGATACCTCGAATGACTGGAACAACCGTCTCTCCTCGCTCTCGTCTTCTTTGGGTCAAAAATACTCTCGCCGAAGGCAAGGCCGGTCTAACCGGCCTTTTTGATGCCCATCACGCGCGCCCGCGCCCGTGGATCGCTGTCGAACAGCGCCGCGAGCTGTTCGGTCATCGCCCCCGCCAACTGGTCCACGTCGGTGATCGTGACGGCGCGATCGTAGTAGCGGGTCACGTCATGCCCGATGCCGATCGCCAGCAGCTCCACCGCGCGGCGTCTTTCGACCATCGCGATCACGTCGCGCAGGTGTTTTTCTAGGTAATTCGCGGGGTTCACCGACAGGGTGCTGTCATCGACCGGCGCGCCGTCCGAAATCACCATCAGGATCTTGCGCGCCTCGTGACGGCCCAGCATCCGGCGGTGCGCCCATTCCAGCGCCTCGCCGTCGATGTTCTCCTTCAGCAGCCCTTCCTTCATCATCAGGCCAAGGTTGCGGTGCGTCCGCCGCCAGGGCGCGTCGGCGGATTTATAGATGATATGGCGCAGGTCGTTCAGGCGACCGGGCTGCTGTGGGCGGCCATCGTTCAACCAGGCCTCGCGGGCCTGTCCGCCCTTCCAGGCGCGGGTGGTAAAGCCAAGGATCTCGACCTTGACGTTGCACCGCTCCAGCGTCCGGGCCAGAACGTCGGCGCAGATGGCGGCGATGGAAATCGGCCGCCCGCGCATCGAACCGGAGTTGTCGAGCAGGAGCGTCACGACCGTGTCGCGAAACTCGGTGTCCTTTTCGACCTTGAAGCTGAGCGGCGTCGTGGGGTTGGCCACGACCCGCGCAAGGCGCCCCGCGTCCAGCATGCCTTCCTCGAGGTCGAATTCCCAGCTGCGGTTCTGCTGCGCCTGAAGGCGGCGCTGCAGCTTGTTGGCCAGACGGCTGACCGCGCCCTTGAGCGGTTCAAGCTGCTGGTCCAGGTAGGCGCGCAGGCGCTCGAGCTCGATCGGCTCGGCCAGTTCCTCGGCGCCGATCTCCTCGTCGTGGGTGCCCAGGTAGACCAGGTAGTTGGGGTCGGCATCCGACGCAGGCTGCGGGGCGGGCGGCTCGAGCGGGGCCTCGCCCTCGGGCATTTCGGCCTCCTCGCCCATCTCCTGATCGGCCATGTCGTCCATGCTGACTTGCGCCTGGGCGGCATCGTCCTGATCTTCCTGGCTCTGCTCGGGGCTGGCTTCGGCGTCCTCGTCGTCCTGATCATCCTGACCGGTGCTGTCGGGCTCCTGCTCCTCGTCCGATGTCTCTTCGGCTTCGTCCTCCTGATCCTCGTCGATCTGGTCAGGGTCGTCGCCCAACTGATCGCCATAGCCCAGATCGCTGATGATCTTGCGCGCGAACCTGGCAAAGGCGGATTGATCGCTCAGCGTGGCATCGAGGTTGTCCAGCGTCTCGCCGGCCTGGTCCTCGATGAAGCCGCGCCACAGCTCCATCACGTTGTTGGCCCCGCTGGGCAGGGGGCGCCCCGTGGCCAGATGCCGGATGAGGTAGCCCGCGGCGGTGGCCAGCGGCACGTCGGCGGGCTGCTTGACCTGATCATACCCCTTGCGCATCGCGTCATGGGCGATCTTGGCGTCGATGTTGCCCGCGGTGCCGGGCATGTCGCGCGCGCCCATCGCCTCGCAGCGCGCGGTTTCCATCGCCTCGTACAGATCGCGCGCCATCTCGCCCTGCGGCTGATAGCGCGCGTGGGTCTGGCCGTTGTGATAGCGGCGGTGCAACGCCAGCGCATCCGCCGTGCCGCGCGCCAGCAGCACCTCGTCGCGGGTCATGCGGCGGCTGACCTGCGGCAGGCGCATCGCATCGCCCGACACGCCCGACGGATCGACCGAATAGCTGACCGTCAGATCGCGGTCATGCGCCATGACCTTGGTCGCCTCGGCCAATGCCTTCTTGAACGGATCGGCGGGGTTGTCGGATTGCTTGGTCATCTGGTCCATTCCTTCGTCGCGGTCGGCAGATCGCCCTCGCCCGAAGCGAGATCGGCCAGCAGTGCCACATGTGCGTCCAGCGCGTCGATCACCGGATACCCCGGGTCCTGCCCGTCAAAGGCGAGGTTCAGGTCGGTGCCGGCCAGCACGATGGCATCCGCGCCCTGCCGCTCCATCATCTCCTGCCCGGCGGCAAAGAACAATGCGCGATCCTCGGCGGTGGCGGTGCCGCGCAACGCAAGGTCGCGATAGGCGTCGCCGACCTGCTCCAGGTTTCCGTCCGGGCTGACCGCGCCGGTCTTGTGCAACTGCCCGTACAGCTTGGTGCGCATGACCACGTCCGTTCCCAGCAATCCGACCGTTCCGAAACCCTTTCGCGCGAAATACGCGTCCAGCGGGTCGACCGCGCTGACAAGCGGCAGCGATGCCATCGCCTGCGTTTCGGCGAAACAGAAATGTCCGCCCAGCGACGTGATCGCGGCGCACTCGGCCCCCGCGGCCCTGAGCCGGTCGATCAACCCGGCATAGGTCCGGGCCTGTTCATCGCGCAGATCGGCAAGGTTGGTGCGGATCAGATCGTCGATATCGGCCTGCACGATCGTCAGGTCAAGCCGCGCCCCACGCTGTCGCATCGCGCGTGTCAGCCGTTGGTAATAGACGATGGTCGCCGCAGGGCCGATGCCGCCGATCAGGCCAATATGCATGATATGCCCCCCGCCATCTTCGGGATTACCCCAGGCTCAGGCTGGCGGCGCTTTCGGGCAACTCTTCGTCAAAGAGACGCTGGTAGAACTCCGCCACGGTCTGACGCTCAAGCTCGTCGCATTTGTTGAGGAACGACAGCCGGAAGGCATAGCCCACATTGCGGAAAATCTCGGCGTTCTGGGCCCATGCGATCACGGTGCGCGGCGACATGACCGTGGACAGATCGCCGTTCATGAAGGCGGTGCGCGTGAGGTCCGCCACCGTCACCATCTGCTTGACGGTCTTGCGGCCCTTGTCGGTATTGTAATGCGGGTTCTTCGACAGCACGATCGCGGTTTCCGCATCGATGCTGAGGTAGTTCAGCGTCGCCACCAGCGACCAGCGGTCCATCTGGCCCTGGTTGATCTGCTGGGTGCCGTGGTAAAGGCCGGTCGTGTCGCCCAGGCCCACGGTGTTGGCGGTGGCGAAGATGCGGAAATAGGGGTGCGGCGTCAGCACCTTGTTCTGGTCCAGCAGTGTCAGCTTGCCGTCCGTTTCCAGCACCCGCTGGATGACGAACATCACGTCGGCGCGGCCGGCGTCGTATTCATCGAACACGATCGCGGTCGGATTGCGCAGGGCCCAAGGCAGGATTCCCTCCTGGAAATCGGTGACCTGCTTGCCGTCCTTGAGCTTGATCGCGTCCTTGCCGATCAGGTCGATCCGGCTGATGTGACTGTCGAGGTTCACGCGCACGGTGGGCCAGTTGAGCATGCTGGCGACCTGTTCGATGTGGGTCGACTTGCCGGTGCCGTGATAGCCCTGGATCATGACGCGGCGATTGTGGGTGAACCCCGCGAGGATGGCCAGCGTGGTGTCGGGGTCGAACTTGTAGGTGCTGTCGCGTTCAGGCACGCGTTCGGTGCGCTCGGCAAAGCCTTTGACGACCATATCGGTGTCGATGCCAAAGACGTCGCGAACGGAAATCTCTTCGGTGGGTTTCGTGTCGATATCCAGTGCGCCGTCGGCCATTGCGGTTCTACCCTTCGTGTTAGCGGTCGTGTAGCAGAGATGTCTGCGGTTGCTGCTCGTGGTGCAACATATCGTGGCGGGCTGCAAGGGAAAGGGCAAAAGCCCGGATCGCCGCGGCGCGTCAGTCGCGGAAGTTGCGGCTGCCCTTGATCTGGTCCCAGGCCCAGACGACCTCTTGCAGCTGCTCTTCCTGGCTGCGGTCGCCGCCGTTCATGTCGGGGTGCAGCACCTTGATCAGCGCCTTGTAGGCCTTGCGCACCTCGGGCTTGGACCAGGTGTCCTTGGCGTCGAGGATCTCGATCGCGCGGCGCTCGGTCGGCGGCAGGCGGCGACCGGCCTGCGGCCCGCGTCCGGGGTTCTGCGTCGAATTGGCGCCCAGCACCTGATGCGGGTCCTCGATGCCCAGGCGGGCCCATGCGCGCGCCTCCGGATCGCCCAGCGGCTTGGTCGTGCGTTCCCAGACCTTGTCCTTGGACATCTGCGCGTTCAGTTCCGCCTCGGTGGTGCCATCGAAGAAGTTCCACTTGAGGTTATATTCCCGGACGTGCTGCTGGCAGAACCAGAAGTAGTCGTCCAGCACGTCGGGCGCCTTGGGTGCGCGGTACTTGCCCGCCTCTTCGCAGCCCTCGTGATCGCATACGCGGGTCGATGTCTCGGACGCGCCTGACATGCCACGGCGACCGCGGGGGTTTTTCTTTTTCGAGGACGACACGGACATGTCGAATCCGAAGGGATCTGGTTTTGGCATGTGTTAGTAACCTATTCGACTCGGGCGGTTGAGTTTAGACTGCCTGCACAAAGATTGAAGGGGGCGCGGTAAAAAAATGTCAGTCACACAAGGAACGGCGATGCAGGGATCCGTCACTCGGGAGATCGAGGAGCATTTGCGCGCGGCCTTTGCGCCGACCCACCTTGAGGTGGTGGACGACAGCGAAAGCCATCGGGGCCACGCGGGGTTTCAGGAGGGCGGGGAGAGCCATTTCAATGTGGCGATCCGCGCTGCGGCGTTCAAGGGCATGACCCGTCTGGCCCGTCACCGCGCCGTGCATGCGGCGCTTGGTCCGGACCTGATCGGCCGCATCCATGCGCTGGCGCTGGATATCGACGCATAGATCACGCGGTGCGGGCGGGGCGGGCGGCAGGGTTTCGATCAGGAGCTCGGCGGCTTGGGTTTACGGGTTGCGACAAGACGGCGCAGCGAATTCGTCATCCCCGAGACATCGCTGATGTCTTCCACCCCGTTGTCGCGCAGCATTTGCGTCGCGCCGACCGACCGTGACGCATCCCGCGCGCCGGGGTGCTGGCCCTCGCCGTCGTCGTCGTCCCCGGTGTCCGCCGCACCGTCAGAAGGCGCTTTCGCGTCGGCCTCCTCGGGCGTCGGCGTGGCTGTCATGGCCGCCTCTTTCGCGATGTCGCCGACAGGCTCATCCGCTTCCGGCGTTTCGGCCTCGCTCTGCGCCGCGTCAGCGCTGACCTGTGCGGGCGGGCCGTCGGCGATCGCCGGCTCTGGCCTGCTGTTCGGGGCGGGCAGCAATTCGGGCTGAAATGCGTCCAGATCGGTGGTGATCGCGCGGCGGAAAACCAGCACATTGCGCCATTCCGTGGTGGTCGAGGTCAGGCCCGACCGCTCGATGCTGGGCAGGGTTTCGGCACGCTGATATTCCCATCCGTTGTGCCCCATCTGATTCATAAGCTCTTGCAAAGCATAAGAAAAACGCGCTTCTGCACCTTTGACGCCACGGGCTTTGACACCGCGATTGGGGGCGGGCACGACACGGTATTCATAGCGGGGCATGGGCTGTCCTCTGGCTGGGAAGAGCCTGCTGTTTAGCAACGTGCCGGACCAAGGCCAAGGGGGAAGGTGGCGCGATCCGCAGAGTATTCCGCGCCGCTCTCGGTGTGGTCCGGACGGTTGCCGCCCGGTCAGTCAGCGGCGGGTGATGCCGATCTTGCGGCCTGCGCGATCGGGCCGGGGCAGGGCGTCGTGCGCGGCCTGAAGCGCCTCCAGCCGGGCCTTGATTTCGGCGGGCATGGGGGCGACGCGCGGGCCCGACTGGTCGATGTGCAGCGCCATCGCTTCGCCCGTGGCGGCCAGCCAGCCGTCCTCGTGCCAGATTTCCTGAAAGGTGTGAAACCGCTTTTCGTCGTGATCCAGCAGGTGCAGCGTCACGGTCACCGCGTCGCCTTCGTGCAATTCGCGCACATAGCACAGGTGAAATTCCGCCGTGTAGGTGGTGCAGCCGGTTTTCTGGTAGTCGGGGCCAAAGCCCAGATCGGCATAGATCTCGTCCGCGCAGTGATCGAACAGCACGTTGTAATAGGCCATGTTCAGATGGCCGTTGAAATCGATCCATTCCGGCTTGACGTGCATCACCGAGGATCGGAAGGGGGCAGGCTGGGTCATGTGGTCCCTTTGCGTGGCGGCATTTGCGGCAGGCTACCGAGCGACGCGGCCAAGCGCAAAGCGATTGTGTGCGGACCGATTGCCGGTTGTTTCGATTTCGCAGGGCACCGGGGTGTGCCGCGCGCGGCGGGCTGGTACAGATCAGTGACCACGGCCCGCGCAACCGCCAGCCAGCGATGTGTGGTGGTGCGGGCCCCGGCACAGGGCAAGACAGGAGACGGCGATGGGAACGCTCACGATCACCTATGACGGCGACCAGCATTGCACGGCCACGGACCCGGCCAAGAACAGGTCCGTCGCGATGGATTGCCCCTATACCGGCAAGGGAGAGGAACTGTCGCCCGGCGACCTGCTCCAGGCGGCGCTGGCGGGCTGCATGCTGATTGCGATGGGCCCCACGGCGGCGCGCGAAGGCGTCGATCTGCGAGACGTGACGGTATCGGTCGTGGTTGACAGCGCGCCGCCGCCCCGTATCGCCTATCGCGCCATCACGGTGCGGGTCCGGATGCCGCCCGGGCTGACCGATCTTCAGCGCAGGAAACTGCAAAGAGCCGCCGAAAGCTGCCCTATCAAGAACAGCTTTCGCGAGACGATAACGATGCGCGTGGACTTCGACTATCCCGACTGAACGGCCCGGGCCCGGCGGCCTAGCCGTTCAGCTTTTTCGCGACCAGTTCGTTCACGGCCTTGGGGTTGGCCTTGCCGCCCGTGGCCTTCATCACCTGACCCACGAACCAGCCTGCCAGCTTGGGGTTCTCGCGGGCCTTTTCGACCTGCGCGGGGTTGGCGGCGATGATCTCGTCCACCGCCGCTTCGATGGCGCCGGTGTCGGTGACCTGTTTCATGCCGCGCTCTTCGACGATCTGCGCGGGGTCGCCGCCTTCGGAATAGACGATCTCGAACACATCCTTGGCGATCTTGCCGGAAATCGCGTCGCTGGCGATCAGGTCGATCACACCGCCCAGTTGCGCGGGGCTGACGGGGCTGTCGGTGATCGTCTTGTCGTCCTTTTTCAGGCGGCCGAACAATTCGTTGATGACCCAGTTCGCGGCGATCTTGCCGTCGCGGCCCTGGGCCACGGCCTCGAAGTACCCGGCCGAATCCAGGTCGGCGGTCAGCACCGATGCGTCGTAATCGCTCAGGCCGAAATCGCCGATGAACCGCGCCTTCTTGGCGTCGGGCAATTCGGGCAGGGTGGCGCCGATGTGATCGACCCATTCTTGCTCGAGCACCAGCGGCAGCAGGTCGGGGTCGGGGAAGTAGCGGTAATCATGCGCCTCTTCCTTGGAGCGCATGGACCGGGTTTCGCCGCGGTCCGGATCGAACAGCCGGGTTTCCTGCACCACCTTGCCACCGCCCTCCACGATGGCGATCTGGCGCTTGGCCTCGACCTCGATCGCCTGCTGGATGAACCGCATGGAGTTCATGTTCTTGATCTCGCAACGGGTGCCCAGATGGCTGAAATCCTGCGTCGCCTGGTATTTCTCGTACTGGCCGGGGCGGCAGATCGACACGTTCACATCCGCGCGCATCGACCCCGACTGCATGTTGCCATCGCAGGTGCCCAGGTAGCGCAGGATCTGGCGCAGCTTGGTCAGGTAGGCCGCCGCTTCCTCGGGGCCGCGGATGTCGGGGCGGCTGACGATTTCCATCAGCGCCACGCCCGTGCGGTTCAGGTCCACGAAGGACATCGTCGGGTCCATGTCGTGGATCGACTTGCCCGCGTCCTGCTCAAGGTGGATCCGTTCGATACGGACGGTGCGCGCGGTGCCGTC
This sequence comes from Sulfitobacter sabulilitoris, assembly GCF_005887615.1. Classification (GTDB taxonomy): domain Bacteria; phylum Pseudomonadota; class Alphaproteobacteria; order Rhodobacterales; family Rhodobacteraceae; genus Sulfitobacter_E; species Sulfitobacter_E sabulilitoris. The sequence continues at coordinate 1,124,448 of NZ_VANS01000001.1, read as the reverse complement.
GCCCAACTCCACCAGCACTTCGCCCTCGCCCACGATCGGGTGGTAAAGCTGACTGATCTGATAGCCCTGCGGCAGATCGGGATAAAAATAGTTCTTGCGGTCGAACGCGCTTTCCAGGTGGATATGCGCCTTGAGGCCCAGCCCGGTGCGGACCGCCTGTTCGACGCAGTATTCGTTGATCGTGGGCAGCATGCCGGGCATCGCCGCATCGACGAAGGACACGTTGGAGTTGGGCTCGGCTCCGAATTTGGTGGAGGCGCCGGAGAACAGCTTGGCCTTGGAGGTGACCTGCGCGTGGACCTCCATCCCGATGACCAGTTCCCAGTCGTGCTGCGCCCCTGCGATAACGCGGGGTTTCGGTGTGTCGTAGGTCAGATCAAGCATGGGTATCCCTTGGGCTCTCGGCGGGTTGGTCGCGCGTCAATCCGGTCATAATTCAGGGCGTCAAGTGCTGCAAGGCCCCGCTTGGCGTGCGCATCGCCCGCATTCGGGTTTCGCGCGAAATGGTGTAGGATGGCGGCACGGGCGCAGCAGTCAGCAAAAAGGACCGGCGCAATGATGGGGATCGAGGCCAAGGAGGTTCCGCACACCGCCCTGCTGGCACGCTATGTGCAAAGGCCGGGCTGCTATACCGATGCTTTCATGTGCCGGGTCCGGGGCGATATCAGCCTGGCGCGGTTCGTCGCCGCCTTTTACACGACCCCCCTGTTCCGGCTGGAGCGGGGCGTGCTGCGCGTGCTTCTGGCGCGGCGGTCCACCGACCGGCAGGCGCATGCGCTTGGGGCGGGCGACGCCGACAGTTTCGCCGTCTGGTGGATGGAGGCGCGCACCGCCGACCAGCTTTTGCTGTGCGATCTTTCGGGGCGGACGCGGTCGTGGTTCATGGTGGTGCCGCGGGACGGCGCGACGCAGCTTTGGTTCGGGTCGGCGGTGGTGCCGCCGGGGGCGGGTATCGGCACGCCCACCGCTTTGGCGCGCAGTCCGCAAAGATCGCGCGTGCTGGCCCTGCTTCTTGCGCCACACCGGATCTATTCGCGCGCGCTGCTGGCCTCTGCCGCGCGCCGGATCAACGCCCCGGGCTGAGAGCGCCTGCGCCGGCGCAAGACCGGGCGCGGCAGGGCACTTATCCGGGCTGTGTCACGGGGCCGGTGTTGGTGAACACGATCTTGTGGCCTGCCGCGATCTCACGACGAAACAGTCCCGCGATGATCCGCAAGGCGTCCTCCTGTCCCGAGGCGGCAAAGGCGCGGGGCGAGCGTACCCGCAGCGTGTTGTCGAAGCCCTGCGCGGCATGGGCCCAGATCATCGGGTGCAATTCCTTGAGGTGCGAGCGGATGATCCAGTCGGCGCAGTTGGCGATGCTGCTGCGGACGTGGCCGGCCGCGTCATGCGTCGACGGCGCGATGCCGATGGTCTTGGCGCAATAGGCCGCCAGCAGGTTGACCGTATGCTGGTGCGGCGCGCGCGCCAGGATATCGTGCAACCCTTCGATGAAGAACGGCAGGTCCAGACGGGCGCAGGCGGTATCATCGCCGGAAATGGCATCGAACATCACCCAGGTATAGCCACCCGCGCCCCACACGTCCTGCGTGCGGGCCGCCGTGCGGCGGGCCTCCAGCTCGAGCTGGTCATAGCTGCCGAACCAGCGCGGCAGCAGGTAGTTGCCCATCGCGCGCATCGGCCCGGGGTTGAGCGGGTTCAGGTCGATCAGGTCTTCGTAATCGTCGGCCACGCGGTCATGGGCGTTCGCCGCCCCGCCCAGCAACATGCAGCGGGCCGCCGCCAGCAGGGGCGAATTGCTTTCGACGCCGCAAAACCGGTCGAGGATATCTGTCGCGCGTTCGAAATGCGCGTCAAAGGCCGCGCGGTTGCGCCGGGGAACATCGGCGTCCCAGCCGTTGCCACGCCAGGCCCATCCCAGATCCATATGCGCAAGCGCCACGATCACCGCGATGGGATAGCTGTCCTCATGCTCGATCAGGATCGATTCCAGCGCCTCGATCCCTGCCATCAACGGCGCATCGCGCGCCGGCGTGCCATCCAGCAACGCGTGTTCGACCGCCATCACCACATCGGCGCGCGCGCCATAGGCCAGCAGATCGGCGACCGGCATCCCGCCGGGGGTGGCGGCACGGTCCTGATCGGCGGCCTCGATGGCGATGGCCAATTCGTCCCAGCGTTCCTGGCGGGCCAGAAACTGGCCCTTCATCTGGTTGCGGTCGCGATGCTCGTCTTCGGCGGTGATGTCGGGGCAGGGGATCGACAGTGCCTTTTCCGGCGCGACCGCGGACCCGCGACCGGACGCGCGAAACCGGGGCCGCAGCAAGGACCCGGTGCCCGAATCGGACGGATCCACGGCCAGAGGCCAGCGCGGTGTGCGCCCCCGCAAGATCCGGGGTGTCAGGGGCGATAAGCGGCTGGCGAGCGCCTTGGAAAGCGAAAGGATCATTACGGGGTCCCGAGTGTTTTTGTTGTTGTCACATCCTGTCGGCGCTTTCGGGCCGAATGATGGCGCGGGCGGGGAGTTCTCGGGCTTTTTCGCCGACGCGAAAGGGGCTGACAGGGCCGCAAACACCTGTCTGCCTTGATTTTGTTGCCCACCGCGGGACGGTGCGGCGCGGGATGGCGGGATTGTTGCGCGGGATGCGCGCAATGCCGCCCATCGGCGGTTTTGCGCGCTTGTCAGGGGCGCGGCGCCCGCCACATACTGTGTGCCATGTTACGGACCATCGCCCTCTTGATGCTGATGCTTGGCGCGCCGCCCGCGCTGGCAGAGCGGCCCGCCCTGGCCCAGGCCCAGCCGCCCGCCATGCTGTCGTCGGTGCAGGGGGTTACCCTGCGCCCGCCGGCGCGCGACGGAAACGTGCCGCGCACGCGCTGGCGTCACATGCGCGGGCACGTTCTATGGAACCGTGCGGCCCTGTCGGCGCTCAAGGCGCATGGCAAGCCGCTCACGGATATGGTGCCCGCCGATATCGCCACGTGGTGTCCGCGCTATCCCGACGCGGACGAGGCGGGGCGCCGGGCGTTCTGGGTCGGCTTCATGTCGGCGCTGGCCAAGCACGAAAGCACCTACAAACCGTGGGCGGTGGGCGGTGGAGGGCGCTGGTACGGGCTGCTTCAGATTCTGCCGGCCACGGCGCGCGGATACAAATGCAACGTGGGCGATGGCGAGTCGTTGAAAAACGGGGCCGCGAACCTGAGTTGCGCGGTGCGGATCATGGCCACCACGGTGCCGCGCGACGGTGTGGTGCATGCCCGCGACAGCCGGTGGCGCGGCGTTTCCGCAGACTGGGGCCCGATGCGCAGCGCGGCCAAGCGCGGCGACATGGCGGGATGGTTGCGACGGCAACCCTACTGCGCGCCGCTGGACGCGACCCGGCCGCGGTTGCGGCCCGTCACGGCGGAACGCACGGCGTCATCCGATCAGTGAAAAGTGGTGCCGCTGCACCGCGATGCCGCGCGCCAGCAACGCGGCCTCAAGGGCCTTGTGCGGCGGTGTCGATTCGTAAGGCAGGCGGATCTTGCGCCCGCCATCGGCCAGCACGACGCTGGCGCGGACAGAGAAATCCAGCCGGGTATCGAGGCGGACGTGACCGACCTCGCCCCAGGCCACCTCGGCGTGGCGCGTGCCGCTGAACCAGCGCAGGCCCTCGTCGTCGAGATCGAGCCCCGCGCGCGGATCGCGCCACAGATCGATCGTTGCGGGCAGGGCGAAAAGCGCCAGCACCGCCATCAGGATCACGGAGGCCTCGACCGCCACGATGGCCAGCACGAGGACACCGTAGTAGGCCGCGACCGCAATGGCCGTGGTTCGGTTGCGGCCCCGGCTGCGATACCGAAACGGCTCAGCGCCCGCCCGAGACATCCAGCACCCCGCCGGTGACATAGCTTGCGTCCTGCGACAGCAGCCAAAGCGCTGCCTGCGCGATTTCGTCCGCCGTGCCTGGGCGTTTCATGGGAATGTTGGGCGCAAGCCGCTGCGCGCGACCGGGGGTGCCGCCCTTGGCGTGGATGCCGGTGTCGATCAGGCCGGGGCGCAGCGACGTGACGCGGATGCCGCTGGCCGCCACCTCGTCCGACAGGCCCTTGGTAAAGGTGTCGATGGCGGCCTTGCTGGCGGCGTAATCGACGTATTCGTTGGCCGACCCCAGCCGCGCCGCGACCGAAGAGATGTTGACGATGGCGCCGCCGTCGCCCTGCGCCAGCATGCGGGCTACGGTCTCCTTGGCCACCAGCATCGCGCCGATCACGTTGACGTCGAACATCCGGCGCAGGCGGGCGTGGGTCATCTCGGCCACCGTGGTCGGCTGGTCCACGATGCCCGCGTTGTTGATCAGCGCATCGATGCGGCCGAACTCCGCGTCGATCTGGGAAAACATCGCCGCGATCGCCTGCGGATCGGCCACATCGGCGGGGCAGAGCAGCACGCGCGCGCCACAGGAGTGCGCCGCCTGTGCCACGTCTTGCGCGCCCTGAGCGTCCTGCCGGTAGTTCAACGCGATGTCATGGCCGCGCGCCGCCGCCAGCCGCGCACAGGCCGCGCCGATGCCCGCCGATGCGCCGGTGATCAACACAACGGGGCGCACCGGTCAGACCCCCCGGATGCGGCTGAGCATTTCGGTGGTGTCGCGCGACAGCTCGGGCGTGGCCAGAATTCGGTCCAGCTCGGCGCGGATTCCGTCTTGGCGGTCCGCGTCATAGCGCCGCCAGGTCTGGAACGCCGAACACATGCGCGCCGTGGTCTGCGGATTGACCGGATCGAGCTTGATCAACCAGTCCGCCAGCAGGCTGTAGCCCGATCCGTCGGCCGCGTGAAACCCCGCGTGGTGCTGCGTCAGCGCGCCCAGCACCGACCGGAAGCGATTGGGGTTCTTCCAGTTGAAATCGGGGTGTTCGGTCAGGCGGGCGGCGGTGGCGACGGCGTCTTCCGGCTTGGCCTCGATGACCTGAAGGCCGAACCACTTGTCCATCACCAGCCTGTCGGCGTGCCACTGCGTTTCGAACGCGTCGAGCGCGGTCTTGCCTTTCCCCGCACGAATGAGGTTGGCCAGGGCCGAAAGTTGCTGCGTCATGTTGTCGGCGGCCGCGAATTGCGCCATCGCCTGCGTGCCGCCGTCGGTCCGGGTCAGCAGCGACAGGGCGGCGCCCGCCAGCGATCGCTTGCCCGCCTGATGGGCATCGGGCGCATAAGGGCCATCGACCTGGTGATCGGCGTAAAGCCCCGCAAGCAGATCCGACAGGTGCTCTGCCTGCGCGTCGCGCATCGCCTCGCTCGCGGCATAGATCGCGTCCGGGTCGGGGGTCGTTCCGGCCTCCGACAGGCGGGCGGCCAGGTCGGACTGGCTGGGCAGGCCCAGCATCAGGGCGCGGTACGCGGGGTCCAGCGTGTCGTCCGCGACCAGCCTGCGCAGACCGTCAAGGTAATCGGCATCCGGTCGGACGCCATCGCGGATCATCGCCAGCAGGCTGTCGCGCGCCAATGTGCGCCCGGCCTCCCATCGGGTGACGGGGTCGGTGTCATGCGCCAGCAGGAACGCCGTCTGGCCGGGCGGTACGTCACGCTCCAGCACGATGGGCGCGGAAAATCCGCGCAGCAGCGACGGCACGGGCCTTGATGCCAGCCCTTCGAAGGTGAATGTCTGCCTGGCCTGCGTCACCTCCAGCACCTGTGTCGCGCGGACTTCGTCGCCGTTGGGCGACAGCAGGCCCACGGCGATGGGAATGACAAGCGGCTGCGGGTCGGGGCTGGCGGCGCTGGGTGGCGTGGATTGCGCAAAGGTCAGTGTATAGGTGCCCGCGTCGTCCCAGTGCTCGGTCACTTTCACATGCGGTGTGCCCGCCTGGCTGTACCACCGCTTGAACTGCGCCAGATCGCGGCCCGTGGTGTCCTCGAAGACCCTGAGCCAATCCTCGATCGTGCAGGCCTGCCCGTCGTGCCGCTCGAAATAGAGATCGAGCGCCTTCGAATAGGCCTCCGGCCCGACCAGGGTGCGCAGCATTCCGATGACCTCCGCGCCTTTCTCGTACACGGTGGCGGTATAGAAGTTGTTGATCTCCTGAAAGCTTTCGGGCCGGACGGGATGCGCCAGCGGGCCCTGATCCTCGGGGAATTGCCGCGCGCGCAGGTCGATGACATCGCCGATCCGCTTGACCGGCGCCGAGCGCATGTCGGAGGTGAACTGGCTGTCGCGGTAGACTGTCAGCCCCTCCTTGAGGCACAACTGGAACCAGTCGCGGCAGGTGATGCGGTTGCCGGTCCAGTTGTGGAAATATTCATGCGCGATGATCGCCTCGATCCGTTCGAAGTTCGTGTCGGTCGAGGTTTCGGGGCTGGCCAGCACGGCGGAGGAGTTGAAGATGTTGAGGCCTTTGTTCTCCATCGCCCCCATGTTGAAATCATCGACCGCGACAATGTTGAACACATCGAGATCGTATTCCCGGCCATAGACCTGCTCGTCCCATGTCATGCTGTCCTTGAGCGCCTGCATGCCAAAGGCGCATTTGCCCTCGTCGCCGGGCCGGACCCAGAGGTTCAGCTCGACGTCGCGGCCCGATTTCGTGGTGAACCGGCCGGGATGATTGACCAGTTCGCCCGCCACCAGCGCAAAGAGATACGCGGGTTTCGGCCAGGGATCGTGCCATTCAGCGGAGCCTTGGGTGCGCGTCACGGGGTTGCCGTTGCTCAGCAGCACGGGATGCGGGCCGTTGATCCGCACGGTGAACACGCTCATCACGTCGGGGCGGTCGGGGTAGTAGGTGATCTTGCGAAAGCCCTCGGCCTCGCATTGCGTGCAATACATGCCGTTGGACATGTAAAGCCCCTCGAGCGCGGTATTGCCCTGCGGATCGATCTCGACCTCGGCCTCCCAGACAAAGGGCCGGTCGGGCACGTCGCAGGTCAGCCCCTCGGGCGTGACCTGCGGGGTGACGGGCGTGCCGTCGATGCTGGCGCCGATCAGCTTGAGGTTTTCGCCGTGCAGAAAGAACCGCGTGTCGGCGGCGCCCGCGCGGGGGGCGAACGTGATCTTGCTGCGCACCCGCGTCGCGCGAGGTGCAAGGTCGAATGTCAGATCGACCGAGGTCACATCGAACCCGAACGGGGTGTAATCGCTCAGGTGGATCGTCTGGGGGGTCGCGTCGCGCATGGCATGACTTCTCGCTGTCTGATGGAACCGATGGATCGTCGCGGACGTTAAGCCCACGACAGCCAACCCGCAAGCGGGTCGCGACGCTTGCCCGCAGGGCAGGCGGATCACGCGATGACGACGACAAAATGACGACGACAAGGAGATGCTCATGTCAGCCCCGAACACCAATATCGAGAAACAGAAATCCCGCCACGCGCCGTCGCTTCTGGGTGTCGGTGCCGCCGTCGTGTTTGGTGGCATTATGATTGTCGCCCTGATCGCCTATGTGCTGGGCAATGCCGACGAAGACGACGCCGATGCGGTGACGAACGCCAATGGCGCGGACGCCCCCGCCGCGACCACCGCGACGGAGTGATTGCGCTGGCCGCGCGCGCCGCGCGGCCTATCCTTGTGATCCATGACGACACTGGTCTGGTTCAAACGGGATTTGCGGGTAAGCGATCATCCTGCGCTTGCATCCGCGGCGCGGCAGGGGGCGGTTTGTCCGGTCTATATCATCGAGCCCGACGCGTGGCGGCAGAGCGACAGCTCCGGCCGTCATTTCGCGTTTCTGCGCGAGAGCCTGGGCGATCTGCGCCAACACCTGCACCAATTGGGCGCAACGCTTTGCCTGCGCGTCGGCGATGCGGTCGAGGTGCTGGAGCGCCTGCGACAGGAAACCGGCGCGCGGCGCATGGTCAGCCACGAGGAAACCGGCAACGGATGGTCCTATGCGCGTGACCGCCGCGTCGCCCTGTGGGCGCGGGCGAATGGCGTAGCATGGGAGGAATTCGCCCAGTCCGGCGTGGTGCGCCGGCTGAACGGGCGCGACGGTTGGGCGGCGCGGCGCAATGCCTTTGTCGCGCAGCCCCAAACCCAACCGATCCGGATCGAGGCGGCGGCACCGCTGCGCTCGGACGACATTCCCGATCTCTGTGCCCCTGACCCGTGTCCGCAGCGCCAGTCCGGCGGGCGGCGCGCCGCCGAAGCCTGCCTGAGCAGTTTCCTGTCCGTGCGGGGACGCGACTACCGCCGCGCCATGTCGTCGCCGCTGACCGGGTGGGATGCCTGTTCGCGCCTGTCGCCGCATCTGGCCCTTGGCACGCTGTCCGTGCGCGAGGCGGCGCAGGCGGCCCGCGCCCGCGCGGCACAGGTCAAAGGCACGCGGTCGGGCTGGAGCGGATCGATCAAGAGCTTCGAGGCGCGCCTAGCGTGGCGGGATCATTTCACGCAAAAGCTGGAGGACGCGCCGCGGATCGAGACGCAGTGCCTGCACTCTGCCTATGAAGAGATGCGCCCGCGCGTGCCCGATGCCGCGCGGCTGGCGGCATGGGAGAGGGGCGAGACGGGTCTGCCGTTTCTGGACGCCTGCATGCGGTCGCTGCGCGGCACCGGGTGGCTGAATTTCAGGATGCGCGCGATGCTGGTGTCGGTCGCGTCCTATCACCTGTGGCTGGACTGGCGCAGCACCGGGCCGCATCTGGCGCGGCTGTTCACCGATTACGACCCCGGTATCCACTGGCCGCAGATGCAGATGCAGGCGGGCACCACCGGCATCAACACACCGCGCATCTACAATCCAGTCAAACAGGGGCAGGACCAGGACCCCGACGGCGCGTTCACCCGGCGCTGGCTGCCCGAACTGGCCGAGGTGCCGGACCGACATCTTCACCGGCCTTGGCGGTGGGACGGCGCCGGCAGGCTGCTGGGCCGGTCCTATCCGGAGCCGATCGTGGATGTCGCCGACGCGGCCCGCGCGGCGCGTGACAGGGTCTGGGCGCTGCGCAAGGCACCGGGGTTTCGCAGCGAAGCCGGACGCATCGTGCACGCGCACGCCAGCCGCAAGGACAGCGCGGGCCATTTCGTCGACGACCGCGCACAGAAGCAGCGCAAACGCGCCGCGCCGTCCTCCGGCACGGCGGATCCGCGCCAGCAGGGGTTCGATTTCTGATGCCGCGCATGACCCGGAAATCCGACTTGCCCAGCAAACTCTGCGCCACTTGCGGCCGCCCGTTCACCTGGCGCAAGAAGTGGGAAAAGGTCTGGGACGAGGTGCGCTATTGCTCTGACCGGTGCCGCCGTGCGCGGCCTAAATCGTCCTGATGTACGGATTGGTAATATCTTCTTACCAAAATTTGTTGCCTATCGGAAACAAACGTCCTACATCTGCCCGCAACATTCAGACCGGACCAGAGGGAGACGGCCAGCCATGACCGATTTTGTGAAACGAAGCGACCTGGAGGTGGACCCGCAGCTTGCCAGCTTCATCGAGGACCATGCCCTGCCGGGCACCGGCGTCGAGGCGGATCGCTTCTGGTCGGGGTTTTCGGACCTGGTGCATGGGTTCGGCCCGCGCAACCGCGCGCTTCTGGCCAAGCGGGAGGACATCCAGTCCAAGATCGACCAGTGGCATATCGACCACCGCGGCCAACCGCATGACGCGCAGGCCTACACGGCGTTCCTGCGCGAAATCGGCTATCTGGTCGAGGAAGGCCCCGATTTCGAGATCACGACAACCCATGTCGATCCTGAGATCGCGCAAGTGCCGGGTCCGCAACTTGTCGTGCCGATCACCAATGCGCGCTTTGCCCTGAATGCCGCCAACGCGCGCTGGGGGTCGCTTTACGATGCGTTCTACGGCACCGACGCGCTGGGCGATCTGCCTGGGGGCAAGGGCTATGACAGCGACCGCGGCGCGCGGGTCGTGGCCCGCGCCAAGGCGTTCCTCGACGAGGCGGCGCCGCTGGTGTCGGGCAGCCATGCCCAGCTTGTGGGCTACCGCGTGACCGAACAGGGGCTTGAGGGGATCATCCTGAATTCCGAGGACTGGCGTGCCGCGGATGCGACCCGCAAATCGCAAAGCGATCGCCCCTCGGGCAGCACGCCGGACGTGCATCACGGCATTTCCCTCGCCGATCCGGAACAGTTCGTGGGCTACGAGGGACCGCCCGAGGCGCCCAGCAAGATCCTGTTGCGCAACAATGGCCTGCATGTCGAGATTCGTGTGGATGACACGCATCCCATCGGGCAGAACGATCCGGCGCATGTCGCCGATGTCTGGCTGGAATCGGCGCTGTCGACGATCATGGATTGCGAGGACAGCGTCGCCGCGGTGGATGCCGAGGACAAGGTGGTGGCCTATTCGAACTGGCTGGGCCTGATGCGCGGCGACCTGAGCGAGACTTTTGAGAAGGGCGGCCAGAGCATGACGCGCACCATGCACCCCGATCGCCGCTATACCGCGCCGCAGGGCGGCGAGGTCAGCGTCAAGGGCCGCGCGCTGATGCTGATCCGCAACGTCGGCCACCTGATGACCAATCCCGCCGTGCGCGACCGCGACGGCCAGGAGGTGGGCGAAGGCCTGATGGATGCGATGATCACCACGCTGATCGCGATGCACGACCTGCGCAAGGAAGGCGGGATGCGCAATTCCGTTGCCGGATCGGTCTATGTGGTCAAGCCCAAGATGCACGGCCCCGAGGAAGTGGCCTTTGCCGACGAGATCTTTACCCGCGTTGAGACCGTGCTGCGGCTGCCGGTCAACAGCGTGAAGCTGGGTATCATGGATGAGGAGCGGCGCACTTCGGTCAATCTCAAGGAATGTATCCGCGCGGCGAAATCGCGGGTGGCCTTTATCAACACCGGCTTTCTGGACCGTACCGGCGACGAGATCCACACCTCGATGGAGGCTGGGCCGATGGTGCCCAAGGGCGAGATGAAATCGACGCCCTGGATCGCCGCCTACGAGGACCGGAATGTCGATATCGGCCTTGCCTGCGGGTTGCAGGGCCGCGCGCAGATCGGCAAGGGGATGTGGGCGATGCCCGACCGGATGGCCGACATGCTGGAGCAGAAGATCGGCCACCCCAAGGCGGGCGCCAACTGCGCATGGGTGCCGTCGCCCACGGCGGCCACATTGCATGCGATGCACTATCACCAGGTCGACGTGCTTGCGCGTCAGGCGGACATCAAGGCCGGCGGCGCGCGCGGCACGCTGGACGACCTGCTGACCATTCCGGTGATGGCGGGGCAGAACCTGAGCGACGACCAGATCGTGCAGGAGATCGAGAACAACGCGCAGGGCATCCTTGGCTACGTGGTGCGCTGGGTCGATCAGGGTGTGGGCTGTTCCAAGGTGCCCGATATCCACGACGTCGGCCTGATGGAAGACCGCGCGACCTGCCGGATCTCGGCGCAGGCCCTGGCGAACTGGCTGCACCACGGCGTGGTGAGCGAGGACCGCGTGATGGACGCGATGAAAAAAATGGCGGAGGTCGTGGACCGGCAGAATGCGGGCGATGCCGCCTATCGCGCGATGGCGCCGGGATACGACGGGATCGCGTTCAAGGCGGCCTGCGATCTGGTGTTCAAGGGACGCGAACAGCCGTCGGGCTATACCGAACCGGTGCTGCATGCGCGTCGGCTGGAACTGAAGGCGGCGGGCTGAGCGCCGGTTGCGGGGGTGAGGGGGCCGTCTGCCCCCTCACACTCCCCCTAGAGTATTTTAGACCCAAAGAAGCAAGGGGACGACCAAGATGACCATATCGTTGAGAAAAGCACGCACGATCATTCGCAAGGCGCTGGAGAAGGGCCGCGAGCTGGAGCTGAAGCCGCTGTCGGTGGTTGTTTTGGACGCGGGCGGCCATGTGCAGGCCTTCGAGCGGGAGGACGGCGCGGCGCCGGGGCGCTTTGCGATCGCGCAGGGCAAGGCCTATGGCGCGGTCATGCTGGGAATGGCGGGCACGGCGCAGATGGCGCGGGCCGAGGCGCAGGCCTATTTCATGGCGGCGGTCAACGGTGTCTATGGCGGGCAGGTCGTGCCGGTGCCGGGCGGTGTGCTGCTGCGCGACAAGAAGGGCGCGGTGATCGGCGCGGTCGGCGTGACCGGCGACACGTCCGACAACGATGTGCTGGCGGCAGTGGCGGGGATCGAGGCGGCAGGGCTTCAGGGCGAGATCTGAGGCCAGCGCCGCGCGCCGGAGGTGGGCGCGGGTGCAGGGGGTGCTGTGCGGCAAGAGGCTGTTCACCGGTTTTCGGCCTCTGTATAGTGGCGCGAACGCACAACTGAAGGCCCCCCTGTCATGGCACGTCCCATTGTTGGAATCATCGGCAACCGCTATCTGATGAACGATCAGTATCCTGTCCATACGGGTGGGACGATGAATTCGGAGGCGGTGGCGCAGGTCGCGCAGTGTCTGCCGCTGCTGATCCCCACCGATCCGCGATATGTCTCGGTCGAGGATCTGTTGGCGCGCTGCGACGGGTTTTTGTTCACCGGCGGGCGGCCCAACGTTCATCCGGCGGAATACGGCGAGGCCGAGACGGAGGCGCATGGCGCGTTCGATCGCGACCGTGATGCCATCGCGCTGCCGCTGATCCGTGCCTGTGTGGCGCGGGGGCAGCCGATCCTGGGCATCTGCCGGGGCTTTCAGGAGGTGAACGTGGCCATGGGCGGGACGCTTTATCCCGAAATCCGCGATTTGCCGGGGCGTATGAACCACCGTATGCCGCCCGACGGCACACTGGAGGAGAAGTTCGAGTTGCGCCACACGGTCCGGTTTTGCGACGGCGGGGTGTTTCACCGGCTGATGGGCGCGCCGGAGGTATTGACCAACACCCTGCACGGTCAGGGCATCAAGACGCCGGGCGCCGGCGTCGTGGTGGACGGGCATGCTCCGGATGGCACGCCGGAGGCGATTTACGTCAAGGATGCGCCGGGGTTCACCCTGGCGGTGCAGTGGCATCCGGAATGGGATGCGGCCAACGACCCGGTTTCGCGCCCGTTGTTCACCGCGTTCGGGGATGCCGTCCGGGCCTGGGCCAAGGGGCAGGGCGCGGTGCCGGCGGCGGTCGTCTGAGGGTCACTGCGCGGGTGACGTGGCCGCAGGGCGCGATGCGACCGTCTTATTGCGCATCCGGCTGAACGGCGGTGGCGCGGCAGGGGTGTCCTCCCGGTGCCGGAGGGCTAGGTCGCGGTGCAGGGAGGTGAACAGCCAGTCCTGCGGGCGCGCGACCAATCCGGCCTGAACCGGGGCTGCGTGGATCATCCTGCGGTGTCGTTCAAGATCGTCGCTGTCGCGGATCACGTGGTGCCAGATGCGGCGCTGCCAGATCGCCTTGTCGCCGCGCAGCGCCTGGGCGGGCGTGCGATTCGCCGCGCCGCGCAGACCGCGCGAGAACAGCGATTTCAGCAGGGTCCAGCGGTGCGAAATGTCATTGTCGTCGGCGGGCACGGACCACAGCGTGTGCACGGTGCCCGGAAGAACGACGATCGCGTCGATGTCGAAGGGATAGCGCGCGCGGGTCATGCGCGTGGCTTGCCGCAGGCGGGCGACCTCGCGCACCAGAAGATCGCTGGAGGGGTCCCTGAGGCGGACGGTGAAGAAATGCGCCGCGCCGCGGGCCTTGGGGGGAATGACATCGGACATGGTGGCCAGCCTAGCCGCGCCTTGGTTAACGGATGGTAAATGCCGCAACGGCCGCCAGCGTCGGCGGGATCGACTGATGACTCTGCGGGCCGGGGCGCGGGGGGGAGGATGGGGGCGACCCGCCGCTGGTCGCCGCCCCCCCCCCCGGATCGCTCGCTACATCTGGCCGCCGGCGATTTCTATGGTCTGACCGTTCACGCTCTCCGATCCGGGCGAGACCAGCCAGCTTGCCGCCGCCGCGACCTCTTCGGGTGTGATCAGGCGCTTGTGGCGGTTGGCGTTGACCATCACGTCGCGGGCCTTGTCCTCGGACAGCCCGGCGCGCTGCGAGATCGAGACGGTGTTGCGCGTCACGATGGGGGTGTCGACATAGGCGGGGCAGAGCGCGTTGAAGGTGTAGGGCTTGGCGATGTAATCCTCGCTCAGCGCGCGGATCAGGCCGACCAGCCCGTGTTTCGAGGCGGTATAGCACGCGGCCCCCGGCAGCCCGCGGATGCCCGCCATCGAGGACACCGCGATGACCCGACCCCAGTCCGTTTCGCACATCGACTTGAGCGATTCCCGGATTGTCAGAAAGGCGCCGTCGAGGTTCGTGGCCATCATGTTGCGCCAGAACGCCATGTCGGTCTTGAGCAGGGATTTGCCTTCGGCGATGCCGGCGTTTGCGACGCAGATCTGGATCGGGCCGCGCGCCTCGACCGCCGCGGCGATCTTGGATACGACGTCGTCCTCGTCGCGCACGTCCATCGCCAAGCCGAAGAGTCCGTCGCCCGCGACCGCGTCCAGCACTTCTTGGCGACGGCCGGTGATGGTGACCTGCGCCCCCTTGGCCGCCAGATCGCGTGCGATGGCGAGCCCGATACCGGTGCCGCCGCCGGTGACCAGCGCGTGTTTTCCTGTCAGTGTCATGTCCGTCTCTCCCTGTTTGCTGGCGGCAGCTTAGGCGGCACGGCGGCAGGCGCAAGCGCTGCCGTGGCGGCGCGGGCCGGTTCGGTGGCGTGACCGGGCAGGCGGGACGGGTCGGCGCCCGGATCATCGGCGCCGCGCCGGTCAACGCGCTGTTCGGTCCGACGCGACCTCAAGGCGCCTGGTGATTTGCGCATCCATGCACACAAAGATCTGCAGCGCGGCATGTCGGCCACAGTTCTTTCCAAATCGCACAAAAACTGCGCATCCGGGCCTTGAACCTTTCCAGAAATTGCGTGGCGAAGGGGTCGTGGTGCTTGTGTCCGACCCCCTCAGCGGGTAGTGGACAGTCCTGCACCGCGCACCATCTAGCGCCCATATTGACCATAACTGGGGGGATCGACGTGAAGATCGGGACACCAAAAGAAACAATCGAGGGCGAGCGTCGCGTTGCGATGACGCCCGACAGCGCCCGGATGCTGCAAAAACTCGGGCATGAGTGCATCATCGAGACGGGCGCCGGAGCGGATGCCGGCTTTTCCGACGAGGATTACAAGGAGGCCGGTGTCGAAATCGCCAAGACGGCCGCCGCGCTCTGGAAGGCCGCCGACGTCGTGACCAAGGTGCGCGCCCCCAGCGACACCGAGGTCAAGCGCCTGCGCGAGGGTCAGACCCTGATTTCGATGTTCAATCCCGCCGGCAACACCGATCTGATGGAGGCCGCCGCCAAGAAGGGCGCGACCGTCGTCGCGATGGACATGGTGCCGCGCATATCGCGTGCCCAGAAGATGGACGCGCTGTCGTCGATGGCCAATATCGCGGGTTACCGCGCGGTGGTCGAGGCCGCCAACAACTTCGGCCGCTTCTTTACCGGTCAGATCACGGCGGCGGGCAAGGTGCCCCCGGCCAAGGTTCTGGTCGTGGGCGCGGGTGTTGCGGGGCTTGCCGCGATCGGCACGGCCACCAGCCTCGGCGCGATCACCTATGCCTTTGACGTGCGCCCCGAAGTGGCCGAGCAGGTCGAGAGCATGGGCGCCGAGTTCGTGTTCCTCGACTTTGAGGAAGAGCAGCAGGACGGGTCGGCATCGGGCGGCTATGCCTCCGTGTCCTCGCCGGAATTCCGCGAGGCGCAACTGGCCAAGTTCCGCGAACTGGCGCCTGACATGGACGTGGTGATCACCACCGCGCTGATCCCCAACCGCGAAGCGCCCGAGCTTTGGACCGAGGATATGGTCGCGTCGATGAAGGCGGGATCGGTCATCGTCGATCTGGCGGCGGAGAAGGGCGGCAACTGCAAGCTGACCAGGATGGACGAGAAGGTCGTGACCGAGAACGGCGTGACGATCATCGGCTACACCGATTTCCCCAGCCGGATGGCGACGCAGGCCTCCACGCTTTATGCAACCAACATCCGTCACATGCTGACCGATCTGACGCCCGGCAAGGACGGTAAGATCGATCACGACATGGAAGACGACGTGATCCGCGGCGCGACGATCACCCATGACCACGAGGTGACATTCCCGCCGCCGCCGCCCAAGGTGGCCGCGATCGCGGCGGCCCCCAAAAAGGAAAAGGCCAAGGAACTGAGCCCGCAGGAAAAGCGCGCCGCCGAAGTGGCCGCCTTCAAGGCACAGACCAAGAGCCAGGTCACATTGCTTGCCATCGGCGGTGCGGTGATGCTACTGATCGGGGCCTTTGCACCCGCCAGCTTCATGCAGCACTTCATCGTCTTCGCGCTGGCGTGTTTCGTGGGCTTCCAGGTGATCTGGGGCGTGGCGCACAGCCTGCACACGCCGCTGATGGCCGTGACCAACGCCATCTCCGGCATCGTGATTCTCGGCGCACTGCTACAGGTCGGCTCAGGCAACCTGCTGGTGGTTCTGCTCGCCTTCATCTCGGTGCTGATTGCCTCCATCAATATCGTGGGGGGCTTTCTCGTGACGCGGCGGATGCTCGCCATGTTCCAGAAGTCGTAAGGGAGACGTCTTGATGTTTTCGATTGGTTTGACGTCTGCCGCCTACATCGCGGCGTCGGTTCTCTTCATCCTCAGCCTTGGCGGGCTGAACAACCAGGAAAGCGCCAAGCGCGCGGTCTGGTACGGCATCGTGGGCATGGGGGTGGCGGTCTTTGCCACCGTCTTTGGCCCCGGTGTCAGCAACGTGCTGCTGATCCTGATCGCCATCGCGGCGGGCGGGTTCGCGGGCTACTACGTGGCGGGCAAGGTCCAGATGACCGAAATGCCGCAGCTTGTGGCGGCGCTGCACAGCTTCGTCGGTCTGGCAGCGGTCTTTATCGGGCTGAATGCCGACATGATGCTCAGTTCGGTCGTGGCGCTGCGCGACAGCGGCGTGAACATCGCCGATGCGGACCTGACGGGGTTCGGCGAACAGCTCTGGAAAAAGGATGCGGTGGAAATCGCGATCCTCAAGGTCGAGGTGTTCCTGGGCATCTTCATCGGTGCGGTGACCTTTACCGGATCGGTCATCGCCTTCGGCAAACTGGCGGGCAAGGTCGACGGCAAGCCCAGCAAGCTGCCGGGCGGCCACATGCTGAACGCGACCGCGCTGGCGGCGTCGATCCTGCTTGGCCTGCTGTATTTCAACGGGGCGGGCATCTGGACGATGGTGCTGGTCACGCTGATCGCGGGCTTTATCGGCTGGCACCTGATCATGGGCATCGGCGGCGCGGACATGCCGGTCGTGGTGTCAATGCTCAACAGCTACTCGGGCTGGGCGGCGGCGGCCATCGGCTTCACGCTGGGCAACGATCTGCTGATCGTCACGGGCGCGCTCGTGGGCTCCTCCGGTGCGATCCTGAGCTACATCATGTGCAAGGCGATGAACCGCAAGTTCGTCAGCGTGATCCTTGGCGGCTTTGGCGGCACCTCGGGCCCGCAGATGGAGGTCGAGGGCGAGCAGGTCGCGATCGAGGCCGACGGCGTTGCCCAGGCCCTCAACGAGGCCGACAGCGTCATCATCATCCCCGGCTACGGCATGGCGGTGGCACAGGCGCAGCAGGCGGTCAGCGAACTGGTCAAGAAGTTGCGCGCCAAGGGCAAGAACGTGCGCTTTGCCATTCACCCCGTGGCGG
The DNA here is from genome assembly GCF_005887615.1 of Sulfitobacter sabulilitoris. Classification (GTDB taxonomy): domain Bacteria; phylum Pseudomonadota; class Alphaproteobacteria; order Rhodobacterales; family Rhodobacteraceae; genus Sulfitobacter_E; species Sulfitobacter_E sabulilitoris. The sequence continues at coordinate 1,106,890 of NZ_VANS01000001.1, read as the reverse complement.
GGCGTCTGCCGGGCCACATGAACGTGCTGCTGGCCGAGGCCAAGGTGCCCTATGACATCGTGCTGGAGATGGACGAGATCAACGAGGACTTCCCCAACACGGACGTCGCCATCGTGATCGGGTCGAACGACATCGTGAACCCCGCCGCACAGGACGACCCCAACAGCCCCATCGCCGGGATGCCGGTGCTGGAATGCTGGAAGGCCAAGACGGTGTTCGTCTCCAAGCGGGGTCAGGGCACGGGGTATTCGGGTATCGAGAACCCGCTGTTCTTCAAGGAGAACACGCGCATGTTCTATGGCGATGCCAAGGACAGCCTGAACAAGCTGCTGCCGCTGATCGACTAAGCGGCCCGACAGGCAGATATGGAAAAGCCCCACACCACCCGTGCGGGGCTTTTTCGTGCGCGGGTGGCCGGGGGAGTTTTGCGACCGCAGCGACCGTGCTGGGCGTTGCGGGCACCCGGAAACGCTGCGATGCTTGGGCGTCACACAAAAGCGGATCATGCGAATGCCTGAAATCTCTCGAACGGCGCAGGAGATGGTCTCCGGGATGACGCCGACGGTGCGGTCGGGCGAATTTGTTTTTGTGACCGTCGCTGACCCCGCTCTTGCCGCGTCACTGTCCTCCGAGGCGATTTCATTCTTCAAGGAAGACGAAGGGATGTCGTTGATCATTCCGGTCGAGACAGCCCGGGGAGCCAGCTTGAGCGTCGATCAGCCGATGCGCTGCATCACGCTCAACGTGTATTCCTCGCTGGATGGGGTCGGGCTCACGTCGGCGGTGTCAACGGCGCTGGGGGATAACGCCATTCCCTGCAACATGGTCGCGGCATTTCACCACGACCACCTGTTCGTGCCGACAAAGATGCACGACCGGGCATTGCAAATCCTGACCGTGTTGCAGGATCAGGCGGCCAGAGACGCCTAGCGCGGGGACGGTCCTGCGCCGATCGACGCTCAGGCGTCCCGCTTTGCGGGCACGCGCTGACCCGGTGGCTCAATCACTCTGGCTGGACCAGCTTTCGCGGTCCGTCCACCAGCGCGATTTCCAGTCGCACCAGCCCTGTCGCCTTGGCGGCCACCACTCCGCCCCAGGCGGCCAGCACATTGGCCAGCACCGCGGCGGCGATGATGCCAGGATAGCCCAGCGTCAGCGCCCCGATCCAGGCCAGCGGCAGGTAGATCACGAAGATCCGCCCCAGGCTCAGCGACATGGACCACAGCGCCTTGTCGCGCGCGTTCATCGCCGCGTTGGCCACCACGATGATTCCGTAGCCGAACAGCGTCGCCCCGACCCAGCGCAGGTAGGTCGCGGCAAAGGCGGCATCCTCGGGGCCCGAGGCCAGCAGCCCGGCGATGGGTCCGGCAAAGACACCCAGCACCAGCGCGACCAGCGCGCCGTAGCCCAGGCAGATCCAGAACGCCAGTTGCGTGGCGTCCTGCGCCCGGCTCCGGGCCTCGGCGCCCCAGTTCTGGCCCACCACCGGGCCGATCCCCGCGGACAGCGCCAGCAGCGGCACCAGCGCCATCGACTGCACCCGCGTGGCCGCGCCGAACCCGGCTACCGCCGTTTCGCCCACCGTCGCCACAGCTGCCGTGACCAGTGCCATGCCGGCCGGGTTGATCGCGTTGGAAAAGGACGCCGGCAGGCCGACGCTCAGGATCTTGCGCGCCGAGGCCAGCGCGCCGTCAAGCACGTTGCCGCAGACCCCCAGCAAACCGCGCCGCCACGCGATGAACAGCGCCAGCACCACGGCGATCACGCGCCCGATCAGGGTGGCCGTGGCGGCCCCTTGGGTGCCCATTTCGGGCAGGCCCCACAGTCCAAAGATCAGCAGCGGATCGAGACCGACGTTCACCACCGCCGCCAGCACCATGATCCAGGCCGCCGTCAGGCTGTCGCCATGGCTGCGAAATACCGAATTGGTGATCATCATCACCACCAGAAACGGAAAGCTGACCGCCCAGACCGGGATGTACCCGGCGATCTGCGGCATCACGTTGCCGCTGGCCCCCATCGCGCCGAACAAAAGGGGATAGACCGCCCAGACACCCAGCGCCACGAGGCCCGACAGGATCAGGCCGAGGCCGATGGCATGAAGTCCCAGCCGCCGGGTGTCGTCGTCGCTGTCGCCGCGGCCCACGCCCTGGCTGAGGGCGGCATTCGCCCCGGCGCTCAGCCCGATGGACAGCGAGGTGACCGCGGTCGTGACCGGATAGATGAAGCCGACCGCCGCCAGCGCCGCGCCGCCCACCTGACCGAGAAAATAGGCATCGGCCAGACCGACACTGAGTACCGCGAAGATGCCAAAGCTCATCGGGGCGGACATGGTGGCCAGCGCGCGCCACACCGGGCCGGTGGTCAGGTCTTGGGATGTCTTGTCAGCCATTGGTCCGCCTTTGCGTGGGGTCAGCGGCCTGCCATGGCCACGCGCACGATATAGCGCGCCGACCCCCATCGCCCAGCCCGCCATCGCACCGCGGCCCTGCGCCGGTGTGGCGGCGCGCGGCCTTTCAGGGCCGGATTCTGCGGCACGATCGGCGCGGTATACCATTGCATTCACATAACGCATTGATAAAGAATGTTAAATTTGTTGACTTGCGGGCGCAGCCGGCTAAGTCTGACTGCAACAACGGAGCTTGAGAATGTCGCCCATCACCGATCATCCCCTGCGGTACAAACTGGCAAACGAACTGCATGCGCGCCCTTTTCCGTCGATGACGGCGCCCTGTGCCGCCGCGTATCTGGCGTTCAAGCAACCCAACGATGCCGTCAGCCGCGACCGGAGCGTCGACCTGGCGCATCTGACGCGGTTGTTGGACCGGCATGGCGCATCGCATCCGCAGCCGGGGGCGACGCATTGGTACGGGCAGATCGGCAAGCATTGGCTGAAATGGGAACAACACACTGAATTCGTGACCTATACGGCGTTTTCAACCGCAAACGGGGAACGTGTGTTCGACCCCTCGGTGTTCGACATCTTTCCCTCCGAGTGGCTTGACGATGCGCCGGGTCAGCGGATCACATCGGTGGTGATGCAGGTGGTCGAACGTCCCGCTGCCGACGCCGAGGTGACGGAGCGGTTGGAGGACTGGTTCGTCTCGGAGAGCCTCGCGGTGTCCTGCGTTCTGGACGATCACGCCATCGTGGCGGGCGATTTCCGCATCGATACCTCGGGGCACATGCGTTTTGCGGTGTTTGTCAGCCCCGGCACCGGCGCCCGGCGAACCGGGCGCATCGTTCAACGCCTGTGCGAGATCGAGACCTACAAAAGCATGTCGATGCTCGGCTTTGCGCGTGTGCGATCCCTGCAGCCCAAGCTGAACACGCTCGATACGCGGCTTACCGGTCTGATGAGCGCCATGACCGACGAAAGCGCCCCTGCGGAACGGACCCTGCACGATTTGCTGACGATCTCGGCGGAGCTTGAGACGCTGTCGGCCAAGTCGTCGTTCCGTTTTGGCGCGACGGGCGCCTACGAGGCGATCGTGAACCAGCGGATCGAGGCCCTGCGCGAGGCGCGTTTCCAAGGCCGGCAAAGCTTTGGCGAATTCATGATGCGCCGCTACGAGCCGGCGATGCGCACCGTCAAATCCGCCGAAGGTCGGCTGGCCGCGATGTCCAACCGGTCGATCCGCGCCTCGAACCTGTTGCGCACGCGGGTCGATGTGGAACGCTCGGCGCAGAACCAGGCGCTGCTGGAGAGCATGGACAAGCGCTCTGACCTGCAACTGCGTCTGCAGCGCACGGTCGAAGGGCTGTCGGTGGTGGCGATCAGCTATTACGCGGTGTCGCTGGCGGGGTATCTGCTCTATCCGCTGACCGACGCGGTGGGGGTCAGCAAAGGGATGCTGACAGCGCTTGTCACCCTGCCTGTGGTCTTGCTGGTGTGGTGGATGATCCGGCGACTGCGCGCTTCGGTCGAATAGCGCGATGCGCGCCCGCCGCGCCCCGGTGTCGGGCGCGCACGGCGGGCAGGCGGGGTTTCAGCGTCCGCGAATACGCGGATCCAGCGCGTCGCGCAGACCGTCGCCCAGGTAGTTCACGCTCAGAACCGTCAGCGAGATCAGGATGCCGGGCAGCATCACGCGTTCGGGAAACTCGGTCATGCGCGGCACCGCGTCCGACAGAAGCTTGCCCCAGGTGGGAAAGTCCGACGGGAAACCGACGCCCAGGAACGACAGCGCGCTTTCGGTGATGATCGCCACGGCGAGGCCCAGCGTCGCCGAGACCATGATGGGCGACACCACGTTGGGCAACAGGTGCCGTCGAATGATCGCCGAGGACGTGGTGCCGATGGAGCGGGCGGCGAGGATGAATTCGCGTTCCTTGAGCGCCAGGATCTCGCCCCGCACGATCCGCGCGGTGGGCATCCACGAGGTCAGGCCGATGACACCGACGATCAGGATGAACATGCCGCCCTCGGGGCCCAGTGCCGCGCGCAGCGGTTGGCGAAAGAGCGTGACCGCGACCAGCAGCAGCGGCAGGATGGGCAGCGACAGGAACAGGTCCGTCAGACGCATCAGGATGCCGTCCAGCCGCTTGAAATAGCCCGCGAACACGCCGACGGCCGTTCCGATGACCAGCGACAGGACCATCGCCATCCAGCCCACGGCCATTGACGCGCGGCCGCCGGCGATCAGCGTCGCCATGATGTCGCGGCCCAGGTTGTCGGTGCCAAAGGGACGCGACCACAGGGTGCGCGCGTCGCCATCCCACAGCAAGGTGTAGATCGGGCGCAGATCCTTGTTGCGGATATCGAGCTTTTTCGGGTCGATCTGCCAGATGTAGGGCCCGACCAGCACGAACAGCGTGATGAACAGCAAGAACCCCCCGCCGATCAGCGCGCCCTTGTGCTTCTTGAACTGGTCCCAGACGTCGCGCCACTGGCTGCGCGGCTCCTTGGGCGGTTCCTTGTCCTTGAGCGCGCCGTAGAGCTCCATCTCGGTGGCGGCGGCGTTTACGGATTGATCAGTCATAGCGGATCCTTGGGTCAAGCACGCCGTAAAGCACATCCGCGATCAGGTTGAACAGCACGATCAGGATGGCGAAGATGAAGGTCAGGGTCATGACCATCGGCAGGTCGTTGGCAAAGAGCGCGGTCAACAAAAGCTGGCCGATGCCGTTCACCTTGAAGAGTGTCTCGGTGATGATCGCGCCGCCGAAGATCCCCGGAATGCCCAAGGCGATGACCGTGATCACCGGGATCATCGAATTGCGCAAAACATGCACCAGCACCACCGCGCTTTCGCGCAGGCCCTTGGCGCGGGCGGTGCGCACGTAATCCTGGTTGAGGTTGTCGAGCATCGAGGCGCGCATGAAGCGGCTGATCTGGGCCGTGGTCTGCAACGCCAGCACCATCACGGGCATGATCATCTGCTTGAACTGGATCACGAAGCTGTCCCAGTCGGTAACGACATGGGTGGTGTCGTAGATCGACGGGAACCAGCCAAGCTGCACCGAAAACAGGACGATGACCACGACGCCTGAAAAAAACGGCGGCACCGAAAAGCCGATCATCGACACGAAGGTGCCGACCTGGTCAAAGACTGAATATTGCCGGTAGGCCGAATAGATGCCGATCGGCAGGGCGATCAGGATGCCGACGACATAGGACATTCCCACGACCCACAGCGTCTGCGGCATCCGCTGCATCACGATGTCCATCACCGGGCTGCGGGTCTGCCAGCTGATGACGCGCAGCTTGCCTTCGGACAGGGCGGTGCCGAACCAGTGGTCGATCAGCACCTGCGGTTCGATCCAGAAGAACTGCACCAGCCATTTCCAGTACTGGACATGCACCGGTGCCCCCAGGCCAAGCGCCTCGCGCATCTTCTGTTTCACTTCGGGCGGAACGGTCAGCGGCACCTGCGCCATCGGGTCGCCGGGGGCCAGTTGCAGCAGCATGAAAATGACCAGGCTGATGAACAAAAGCGTCGGGATCGACAGGACCAGTCGTCGTATCGTGAAGGTCAGCATCTACTACGCCTTTGTACGTCAGTCTTGGGAAAACAGGTCAGGCAAGGCACCGCGAAGAACCGATGCGCCTTGCCCATGGAAGAAGGCAGGGGACCGCGTGGCAACACGCGGCCCCCCGGGGTCGGTCCCTTATTCCTTGATGCGATACCAGTCCGCCACGTTCCAAAGCTCGGAATCCCAGGTGTTCAGGATCACGCCGCCCAGCGTGTTGGAGGCCGCCGACACGCGGCCACGGTCGACCAGCGGAACGATCGTCATGCTGTCCTTGGTCAGCATGTCGTTGAGCTTCTTGGCGATCTCGCCGCGCTTGTCGAGTTCACCGGTGCGGGCCAGTTCGTCCAGCAGCGCGTCGTACTCGGGGTCGCAGAAGCGGTTGATGTTCTCACCCTGCCACTGGCTCGAGGGCTTGGGCTCGTTGCCGCAGCGATAGGCCGACAGATAGGCCTGCGGATCGGTGCCGTCGAAGTTGTTGGCGTACATTTCCACGTCCGCATAGAACTTCTGGAACGTGTCGGGCGATCCGGGGTCACCCCCGAAGAACACCGACGCATCGAGGTTGCGCAGCTCGGTTTCGACGCCGATCTGGCTCCACCAATCCTTGATCAGGGCCTGGAAGTCCTGGCGTACGGCGTTGGTCGATGTCTGGTAGAGCAGCGACAGCTTCATGCCGTCCTTGTCGCGCACACCGTCGCCATCGCTGTCGGTCCAGCCGGCCTCGTCCAGCAGCGCGCGGGCGCCGTCCAGATCCTGCGTCAGGCACTCCGTGTTGTCGGAGGCGTAGAGCGCGGGCGCGGGAACGAGGTTACAGGTCGGGCGACCGGCCTGACCATAGCCCACTTCGACCAGCAGTTCACGGTCGATGGCCATCGACAGCGCACGGCGGACACGCTCGTCCGACAGGATCGGGTGCGGCTCCGCCACGGTGGCGCGGGTTTCCGGCGGCAGGTCGGGCGACGGGTTCGTCAGGTTCATTTCAATCCGCTCGACCAGCGTACCGAAGGCCGCGATCGGCGTGCCTTTGCCGCCCTCGGCCATCTTGGCAAGAACGTCGGGCGCAAGCTGCATGTTCCAGGCGTAGTCGAATTCGCCTGTCTCCATCACCGCGCGGCCCGCCGCCGTCGCATCGCCGCCACCTTTGAAGGTGAGCGAGGCGAAGGCCGGCTTGCCCTCTTCGCGGAAGTTGGGGTTGGCTTCCATCTGGATCACGTCGTTGGGACGGAAATCCGTGACCACGAAGGGACCGGTGCCGATGGGGTTGAAGTTGGCCTCGGTGCACTCGGGCGCCTTGGCACCAAGGCAATCGGCGAACTGCGCGGCCTGGATGATGGGCGACTGGCCGCCCATGAAGGGGCCGTAGGGGTTCGGCTGAGGCTGGCTGAACGTGACCTTGATGGTCAGATCGTCAATCGCCTCGACGTTGGTAACGCCATCGAATTTCGCGCCCTGCGCACAGCCGCCTTCAGGGTGCATGCAGTAGTCGGCGGTGAATTTCACGTCCGCCGATGTGACCGGCGTGCCGTCGGACCACACGAGGCCCTCTTTCAGCTTCCAGGTGATCGATGTCAGGTCTTCGCTCACGCCGCCGTTTTCGACGGTGGGGATTTCAGCGGCCAGATAGGGCACCAGCGCGCCGTTTTCGTCGTAGCGGCCCAGCGGTTCGATCACCAGCGATGCGGATTCGATGTCCTTTGTACCGCCCGACAGGTACGGGTTCAGGATCGAAGGCGCCTGCCAATAAATGATATTGACCTGGCCGTCGCGGCCACGCTCGCCTTCGTGCCCGGCGGCAAAGGCGGCGGGGACGAGTGCGGTTGTCGCGATCGCCCCCATCAGTAGGGTCTTGAGTTTCATGTCATACTCCATGTTGGACATCTGAATGTCACGTGACGTGCCGCATTTACGGTCGGGCACTGTTTGTTAACGTATTGGGGGAACTGGAACTTTGCCACATAACACATCGAAAAATCGACGTAATTTGGCCCGCCCCCAAGACGCATGCCGCATATCGAAGCAGTTTTTCCAAAAATTGCAACCCTTGTGATCGCTTGCCCTCGGGAAACCGTCCGCGGGGTTTGACAGTGCCCAAGACTTGGCCTTAGCGTCGCGCATCGCACCGCCCAAGCCCACCGGATAGGACATCTCATGCTCGATCAGCACACCGCCGAACCCATTGCGCAGATCCAGGGGCTGAGGGTCGAGTTTCAGACCAAGGATGGGCCCGTGGTCGGCGTCGAGGACGTGTCGTTCGAGATCGCGGCGGGCGAGACGGTCTGTGTCGTGGGAGAATCGGGGTCGGGCAAATCGGTGTCGTCGCTGTCGCTTATGCGGCTGGTGGAATTCGGCGGCGGAGAGATCGCGGGCGGCAAGCTGCTGTTCGACCGCCGCAACGGCGATCGGATCGATCTGGCCGAAACCGATCAGGACAAGATGCGCGGCATTCGCGGCAACGAGATCGGGATGATCTTTCAGGAGCCGATGACCGCGCTGAACCCGGTGTTCACGGTGGGCCGGCAGTTGACCGAAGGCCTGCGGCTGCACAAGAACATGAGCAAGTCGCAGGCCGAGGCGCGCGCGCTGGAGCTGTTGCGCGAGGTGCGCATTCCGGAGCCTGAGCGCCGCCTGCGGCAATACCCGCACGAATTGTCGGGCGGGATGCGGCAGCGTGTGGTCATCGCCATTGCGCTGGCCTGCTCGCCGCGTCTTTTGATCGCGGACGAACCCACGACCGCGCTCGACGTGACGATCCAGGCGGAAATCCTCGCGCTGATCGACCGGCTCAAGCGTGAAACGGGCACGGCGGTGATGTTCATCACGCATGACATGGCGGTGGTGGCGCAGATGGCCGACCGCGTGGTCGTGATGTTCCGCGGCAACAAGGTCGAGGAAGGCCCCGTCGAGCAGATTTTCGAGGCCCCCCAGCACCCCTATACCAAGGCGCTGCTGGCGGCCGTGCCGAAACTGGGCGAGATGACCGGCAAGGACCTGCCCGAGCCGATGAAGCTGCTGGGAACGGCGGGCGACGAGATCAAGCCCATCGCGGGCACCGACGAGGTGCTGTTGAGGGTGGAGAACCTGACCACGCGGTTCCCGGTGAAGGGGGGCTTTTTCCGCCGCACCGTCGCCAACGTGCACGCGGTCGAGGACGTGTCGTTCACCATCAACAAGGGTCAGACGCTGAGCCTTGTCGGGGAATCGGGTTGCGGCAAATCCACCGCCGGACGGTCGATCCTGCGGCTGGTCGAGCCGAATTCGGGCCATGTGATGCTGGGCGATACCGACATCATGGCGCTGGATACCAAGGCTTTGCGGACGGCGCGGCTCGACATGCAGATGATCTTCCAGGATCCGTTTGCGTCGCTTAACCCGCAGATGCAGCTGTCCGACCAGGTGGCCGAGCCGATCCACAATTTCGCCACGCTCAAGGGCGGCGACGTGATCGACCGGGTCAAGATGCTGTTCGACCGTGTCGAGTTGCCGCGCAGCTTCATGCGCCGCTATCCGCACGAACTGTCCGGCGGGCAGCGGCAACGCGTCGCCATTGCCCGCGCGCTGGCGCTGAACCCCAAGCTGATCATCGCCGACGAGGCGGTGAGCGCGCTTGATGTGTCGGTGCAGGCGCAGGTGCTGAACCTGATGATGGAACTGCAGGCCGAACTGGGCATATCCTATCTGTTCATCAGTCACGACATGGCCGTTGTCGAACGGGTCAGCCACCATGTCGGGGTGATGTACCTGGGGCGCATCGTGGAGCTTGGCCCGCGCCGCCGGGTGTTCGAAAACCCGCAGCATCCCTATACGCAGGCCCTGATGAAGGCGGTGCCGATCGCCGATCCGCGCAAGCGCAAGGACGAGAAGGACCTCAACTTCAAACCGATTCCGTCGCCCATCCATCCGACGACCTACGCGGCCGAACCGTCGCGCTATGCCGAGGTCGAGCCGGGTCATTTCGTGCTCGAAACCGACAGCGGATATTAAGGGCCCGATGACACCGACCGCATCGCGCAGGGTTGCCCTGATCACCGGCGGCGCGCGCGGGATCGGGCGGGCCATTGCGGCCGACCTCGCGCGCGACCACGCCGTCGCGATCACCTGTTTCGACAGCGCGCCCGAGGGGCTGCCGGACGGTGCCCTGGCCATCCGCGCCGATCTGCGCGATCCGGCCAGCCCGGCAGCGGTCATGGCCGCGGTGATCGACCGGTTCGGAAGACTGGATGTGATCGTGAACAACGCGGGCGTGCTGGAGCCATCGCCGGTCGATGCCTTCGACCAGGATGCGTATCGTGCGATTTTCGACGTGAACGTGATCGCGCCGCACGGCCTTTTGTCCGCTGCCCTGCCGTATCTGGGCGCAGGGGCCGCGATCGTGTGCATCTCGTCGGTCAACGCCGTTCTGCCGCCCAAGGGGGCGGCGATGTACGGGGCCAGCAAGGCCGCGCTCGACCTGTGGACCCGCGCCATGGCCAAGGAGCTAGGCCCGCGCGGCATCCGCGTGAATGCCGTGGCCCCCGGTGCGGTCAACAGACCCGAAGACCCCCGCGATGCGGCGCTGACGCAGGCCTTTGTCGATCTGACCGCGCTGGGGCGTCTTGCGACCCCCGATGACATTGCCGCCGCAGTGCGCTATCTGGCGGGCGAACAGTCCGCCTGTGTGACCGGCGAAGTGCTGACCGTATCAGGAGGATACAGATTATGACCGACCGCATGACGCCGCTGGAGCTTATGACCAAGCTGGTCGGCTTTCCCACTGTTAGCCGCGATACCAACATCCCGTTGATCGACTGGGTGGCGGATTATCTGGCGGGCCACGGCATCGAAAGCCACCGCTACATCGACCCCGAGCAGCCCAAACATGCACTGTTTGCCCACGTCGGCCCGTGGGAGAAAGGGGCCGTGGTGCTGTCTGGGCACACGGATGTGGTGCCGGTCGATGGCCAGCCATGGGATACCGACCCTTTCGAGGTGGTCGAGCGCGACGGCAGGTATTTCGGGCGCGGCACCTGCGACATGAAGGGGTTCGACGCGCTGGCGATCTGGGCACTGGTCGAGGCGCATCACGCAGGGATCAGGCGCCCCTTGCAGATCGCGCTGAGTTTCGACGAGGAGGTCGGCTGCACCGGGGCGCCGCCGATGATCGAGGCGATGCAGCCCGTCTTGCCCAAGGGCTCGATGGTCATCGTGGGCGAGCCGTCGCTGATGAAGGCGGTGACGGGGCACAAGGGCGGCACCGGGTTCAACACGCATATCAAGGGCTTCGAGGTCCATTCCTCGCTTTTGCATACCGGCGTCAACGCGATCATGTATGGCGCCAAGCTGATCGACTGGGCCAACGACATGAACGCCGCCAACATGGCCGCCACGCCCAGCGACACGGCCGCGATGTTCGTCCCGCCCTTCACCACCTGCCACGTCGGCATGATCGACGGCGGCACAGCGCATAACATCACCGCCAAGGATTGCCGCTTTGCGATGGATTTCCGGGTCGTGCCCGGCGAGGACAAGGCGCAGTGGGAAGCCGCCTATCGTGCAAAGGCGGCCGAGATCGAGGCGCTGATGCAAGCCGTGGTGCCCGAGACCTCGATCGAGGTCACGCGCCGCTTCGACGTGCCGGGCCTCAAACCCGAGGCGGAGGGCGAGGCGGAAACAATGGTCAGGATGCTGACGGGCGACAACGCGGGCCACGTGGTCAGCTACGGCACCGAGGCGGGTCAGTTCCAGGAGGCGGGCTATTCCGCCGTGATCTGCGGCCCGGGCAGCATCGAGCAGGCGCATCAGCCGAACGAGTATATCGACAAGTCCGAATTCGAGGCGGGGCACGCCTTCATGCGGCGGCTGATCGAGCGGTTGCAGGGCTGATGCCGGCCCGCCGCGCCCCCGCACGACGCCTGCGCCGGCGATGACGCAGTTTCCGATTTCCGCCGCCGGCCCGGTGACCTATCCGGGGCCGCCACGGCGCGCGGCCGATCTCGTGGTCATCGGCGGCGGGGTGATCGGCGTCTGCACCGCCATCTACGCGGCGCGGGCAGGGCACCGGGTCGTGCTGCTGGAAAAGGGCCGCATCGCGGGTGAACAATCCAGCCGCAACTGGGGCTGGATCCGCCAGCAGGGTCGCGACCCCGACGAATTGCCCATCATGGCCGAGGCGAACCGCCTGTGGCGCGATCTGGCGGGTGCGACCAACGTCGATATCGGTCTCACGCAGGGGGGCGTCACCTATCTTGCGGACACCGACAAGGATCTGGCGGGCTACGAGGCATGGCTGCCTCATGCGCGCGCCAACGAGGTGGACAGCCGGATCCTGAGCCCCGCGCAGACCGCCGATCTGATCCCCGGAATGGCGCGCCGCTACAAGGGTGCGCTCTATACCGCCTCGGACATGCGGGCCGAGCCATGGGTCGCGGTGCCGGCGCTGGCGGGGATCGCCGCGCGCGAGGGCGTGCAGATCGTCGAGCACTGCGCGGTGCGCTGTCTTGACTTGCATGCGGGCCGCGTTGCGGGCGTGATCACCGAAGCGGGCCGGATCGCGGCGCCCGAGGTGGTGCTGGCGGGTGGCGCGTGGTCGGCGCTGTTCCTGCGCAATCACGGCGTCGCGCTGCCGCAACTGTCGGTGCGCGCCACGGTGGCGGCGACCGATCCCTTGCCGGTGGTCTATCCCGGTGGCGCCACGGATCACCGCATCGCCTTTCGCCCCCGCACCGATGGCGGCTATTCGCTGGCGGCCGGGGGATTTCACGAATTGTTTGTCGGCCCCGATGCGTTTCGTTCCTTGCCGAAATTCCTGGCCCAGATGCGGGCCGACCCCCTTGGCACCCGGTTTCTGCCGTTTGCCCCCAAGGGGTTTCCCGACGCGTGGTCCACCCCGCGCCGGTGGTCCGCCGACGCACCAAGCCCCTTCGAGGCGATGCGCGTGCTCGACCCGAAACCCAACGCCGCCAAGCTGCGCGCGCTGGTGCGGGAGTTCGCGGCGCTGTTCCCGCAGTTGGGCGAGGTGCGGCTGAAATCCGCATGGGCGGGGATGATCGACACCATGCCCGACGTGGTGCCGGTGGTTGACCGCGTCGCCGATCTGCCGGGCCTGACGGTCGGCACCGGAATGAGCGGCCACGGGTTCGGCATTGGCCCCGGCATGGGGCGGGTGCTGGCGGCGCTGGCCACGGGCGGCGATGTGGGCCATGATCTGACGCGGTTCCGCCTGTCGCGTTTTGCCGATGGCAGCCCCATGCGGATCGGTCCATCCGTCTGATCCCGTATCCCAAGGAGATTCTCATGCCCGTCAAGAACCGCTTTGCCGAAACCCACGCCCAGATCACCGCATGGCGGCATCACCTTCACACCATTCCCGAATTGCAGTTCGACCTGCCGCAGACCGCCGCCTTTGTCGCCGAGCGGCTGGCGGAGTTCGGCGTGGACGAGATCACCACCGGCGTGGCCGAAACGGGGATCGTCGCCGTCATCAAGGGCCGGACCGACACCAAGGGCCGTGTGATCGGCCTGCGCGCGGATATGGACGCGCTGCCCATCGCCGAGGCGACCGGGCTCGACTATGCCTCCGTCCATCCGGGCAAGATGCACGCCTGCGGCCATGACGGGCACACCGCCATCCTGCTGGGCGCGGCGCAGTACCTGGCGGAGACGCGCAATTTCGACGGCACCGTCGTGCTGCTGTTCCAACCCGCCGAAGAGGGCGGCGGCGGCGGCCGCGTGATGGTCCAGGAAGGCGTGATGGACCGCTGGGGCGTGCAGGAGGTTTACGGCATGCACAACATGCCCGGGCTGACACCGGGGGAATTCGCGATCCGCCCCGGCGCCCTGCTGGCCAGCGCGGACGAGTTCGAGATCACGGTGACAGGCAAGGGCGGTCACGCCGCCGCCCCGCACGAGGCCGTGGATCCCAACCTTGCCGCCGCGCATGTGCTGATCGGGCTGCAATCCATCGCCAGCCGCTGGGTCGATCCGCTCAAGAACGTTGTGGTGTCGGTCTGTGCGCTGCATTCGGACACCGAGGCGCATAACGTCATTCCGCAGACGTGCCGGATGCGCGGCACCGTGCGCACCCTCGACCCCGAGGTGCGCAGCTTTGTCCGGACGCGGCTGGAGGAGATCGTCACCGCCACCGCGCAGGCGCATGGCTGCACGGCGCGGATCGATTATCAGCTTGGTTATCCGGTGACCGTCAATCACGCCGAGCATACCGACTACGCCGCCGCGGCCGCCGCACGCGTGGCGGGCAGCGTCATCACCGATACGCCCCCCATCATGGCGGCCGAGGATTTCGCCTTCATGCTCAACGCGCGGCCCGGCGCCTATATCATGCTGGGCAACGGCGACGGGCCCACCGTGCACCATCCGGAGTACGTATTTGACGACGCATCCATCCCGGCGGGGTGCAGTTGGTTCGCCGAGATGGTAGAGAGCCGCATGCCCGTGGCCTGAATGGCCCGGAATGACCCACGAAGGAGACTGAAATGCCCGTCAAAAATCGATTTGCCGAACTGCACGACGAAATCACCGCATGGCGCCGCGACATCCATGAAAACCCCGAAATCCTGTTCGAGACGCACCGCACATCGGCGATGGTGGCCGACAAGCTGCGGGAATTCGGCTGCGAAGAGGTGGTCGAGGGCATCGGACGCACCGGCGTCGTGGGGGTGATCAAGGGCAAGTCCGACGCGTCGGGCAAGGTGATCGGCCTGCGCGCGGATATGGATGCGCTGCCGATTCACGAGCAGACCGGGGTGGAATACGCATCGAAAACCGATGGCGCGATGCATGCCTGCGGCCATGACGGGCATACCGCAATGCTGCTGGGCGCGGCGAAATACCTGGCCGAGACGCGCAATTTCGACGGCACCGTTGTGGTGATCTTTCAACCCGCCGAAGAGGGCGGCGGTGGTGGCCGCGAGATGTGCAACGACGGCATGATGGAGCGCTGGGGCATCCAGGAGGTGTACGGCATGCACAACTGGCCGGGCCGCCCCACGGGCAGCTTTGCCATCCGTCCCGGCGCGTTCTTTGCCGCCACCGACCTGCTGGAAATCGAGGTCGAAGGCCTTGGCGGGCATGCCGCAAAGCCGCATGAGACCATCGACAGCACCGTGGTCGCCAGCCAGCTTGTTCTGGCGGCCCAGACCATCGCCAGTCGGAACGCCGATCCGGTGGAGCAGATCGTGGTGTCGATCACCTCGTTCGAGACCTCGTCCAAGGCCTTCAACGTCATCCCGCAGCGCGTGTCGCTGATGGGCACCGTGCGCACCATGTCCGCCGAGATGCGCGATCTGGCGGAAAAGCGCCTGAACGAGATCTGTGACGGTATTGCGGCGACCTTTGGCGCCAGGATCAAGCTGGTGTATCACCGCAACTATCCTGTGATGGTCAACCATGACGAGCAGACGGAATTCGCCGCCAAGGTGGCGACCAGCGTGACCGGTCAGTGCGACGAGGCGCCCCTGGTGATGGGCGGAGAAGACTTCGCCTTCATGCTCGAGGAACGCCCCGGCGCCTATATCCTGGTGGGCAACGGCGACACGGCGATGGTGCATCACCCGATGTACAACTTCAACGACGATGCGATCCCGGCGGGATGCAGCTGGTGGGCCGAAATCGTCGAACAACGTATGCCGGCGGCGTGATGTTTGGATCCGGGCGGGACAGGTCCCCGCCCGGATCTTTCACGCCAGAAGCTCGCGGTAGAGCGTCACCAGCGCCGCCGCTTCCCCTTCGATCGAAAAGCTGTCCGTCGCGCGACGACGTGCGGCGGCCGACCACGCCGACAGCCTCGCGGGATCAGCCAGCGCCTCTGCCGTTGCCCCGGCCAGGGCCGCCGCATCGCCCGGATCGACCAGACGCCCCGTCTCGCCGTCGGATACCAGCGCATCGAACGCGCCGACGCGGGTGGCGATCACCGGCACGCCGCAGGCCATCGCCTCGATCGGGGTCAGGCCGAAGCCCTCCCAGCGTTGCGGCGCCACGTAAAGGTCCAGCACCCTGTACCAATCCGCCATGTCCTGCGTCGGCACCTCGGGCAAAAAGCGGATGCGGTCCTGCATCCCGGCCTGCGCCACGGTCTTGCGCAGCTCCGCCTCGAAATCCTGGAATTTTTCGACCGCGCGCCCCATGACAAGGGCCGTCGCCTGCGGATGGGCGCGCAGCACCTCGATCATCGCCTCGACATAGAGATCGGTGCCCTTCGACGGGCGCAGCCGCCCGTAGCAGCCCAGGATCGCCCCCTGCGCGGGCAGCCCCAGCGCGTCGCGCAGGCCCGCCCGATCGGGGCTGGGCGAGAACCCTTCGGTATCGATGCCGTGCATGATCACGCGGGCGGGCACCTCAAGATAGGCCGCCGTCTTGTCCGAGGTGGCCACAACCGCGTCCATGCGCCGGATCAGCCAGCGCGTCAGACCGGTCTGCGCGCGCTGCGAAGCGGAGGTGAAGAGCAGTTTCAGCCGTTTGCCCAGCAGATAGCGCAGCGCCAGCCCGCCGATCATCTCGACGTTGCGGCGCGCGTGCCAGACCCGCCAGCCGCCGGGGGCGGGGCCCCGCCGCGGCAGGGTCAGCAGGTGCGACAACGGAATTTGCGGCACATGCGGCGGGATCACCGGGCCGGTGGCCACGATGCCGATCTCGCGCGCCTGCAACGGCACAAGGCGCACCACCGTGGCGGTGACGCCCGACAGGCGACGTTTGAAATTCGGTGCGATGACCTCGATTCCACCAGGCGTCCGGGCGGTCATGCGGCCTGCTCCAGATCCAGCGCCTTGATCAGACGTGCGGCGATGCCATCCAACTGGCCGGTCCGGGCGCGGGTGAAATCCCGCGCGGCGCGACGGGCGCGGGCCAGCGCGGCATCGTCGGTCAGCCAGGCCGTAGCCAATCGCGCCAGGTCGGGCCCGTCGGCGACCATCCGCGCCGCCCCGGCCTCTTCCATCGCGGCAAAGGTTTCCGCGAAATTCGTCACATGCGTGCCCGACAGTACCGCAGCGCCCGATTGCGTGACCTCGAACGGGTTGTGCCCGCCGATGGGCCGCAGCGATCCGCCCAGGAACACGAAGGGCGCCAGCGCGTACCAAAGGCCCAGTTCGCCCAGCGTATCGGCAAGGTACACCGCTTGCGTGGGCGCGCCGCCCGTGCTGCGGCGGGTATGACTCAGGCCGCTCTGCGCAATCAGCGCTTCGACCTCGTCGCCGCGCTCGGGGTGCCTGGGGGCAAGGATCAGGCATAGATCGGGATGGGTGCCAAGCAGGCTCCTGTGCGCTTCCAGCACGTCCTTCTCCTCGCCCGGATGAGTGGACGACGCGACCCAGACCGGGCGGTGGCCCAGGGTCTTGCGCGACTTGGCCACCGCGTCGGGATCAACGGGCAGGGGGTCCGACAATGACTTGAGGTTGAAGCCACGCGCCACCCGGTCGGCAGGGGCATTCAGATCGACCATCGCCTGCGCCATCGCATCGTTTTGCGTCAGGATCAGGTCGAAGACCCCGAGGACATAGGCGGCCGTCCTGGGGCGCTTGGCCCAGGCCGCCCGCGATTTCGCGGAGAGCCGCGCGTTGACCAGTGCCAGATGCGCGCCGCGCGCGCGGGTGCGCACCAGCATCTGCGGCCAAAGCTCGCTTTCGACGAACACCGCGGCATCGGGGCGCCAGTGATCGAGAAATCGCGTGACCGGCCCCGCGGCATCGAGCGGCGCAAACTGGTGCACGCAGTTGGGTGGCATCCGCGCCGCGATCAGCTGCGCCGAGGTCGCGGTGCCCGAGGTGATCAGAAACCGCGCCTGCGGCAGCGCCACGCCCATCCGCGAAATCAGCGCCAGGACCGACAGGCTTTCCCCCACGGAGGCGGCGTGGAACCACACGAGCGGCCCCGTGCCGCGGCGGTCCTCGGTGGCATGGCCCAGCTTTTCATGCGCGCGGTGCGCGGGCAGGCCGGCGCGGCGCAGCTTGGTCGTCTCCAGATAGGCCGCCAAAGGGACCAGCGCGGTGGTGGCCGCGACATAGGCCCGGTAGAGGAATGGCGCGCCCATGCCCGACCCGCTCAGCCGCCGGTGTGGCTCATGTGGCGCGGCATCTGCCCATCCAGGGTTTGGCGGGAATAGTCGAAATCATGGCCCTTGGGCTTGAGGTCGATCGCGGCGCGAATGGCGTCTTCGAGCGGGCGATCGTCATCCGGGTGGGCGCGCAGCGGGGCGCGCAGGTCTGCGTTGTCCTCCTGCCCCAGGCAGAGGTAGATTTCGCCGGTGCACGTCACGCGGACGCGGTTGCAGCTTTCGCAGAAATTATGGCTCAGCGGCGTGATGAAGCCGATCTTCTGGCCCGTCTCCTCCAGCCGGACATAGCGGGCGGGCCCGCCCGTGCGCTCGGCCAGATCGGTAACGGTGTAATGCTCGGCATATTTGGCGCGCACGTCCTTCAGGGACCAGTACTGGCCCAGCCGGTCCTCGTTGCCGATGTCGCCCATCGGCATCACCTCGATCCACGTCAGGTCGATATCGCGGCTGGCGCACCATGCGGTGATCGCGGGCAATTCGTCCTCGTTGAAACCCTTGAGCGCCACGGCGTTGATCTTGACCCGCAGGCCCGCAGCCTGGGCTGCGTCGATCCCGCGCAGCACCTGGGGCAGGCGGCCCCAGCGCGTGATGTCGGCGAATTTGCCCTCGTCCAACGTGTCCAGCGACACGTTGACCCGGCGCACGCCCGCGGAATACAGATCGGCGGCATAGCGCTCGAGCTGGCTGCCGTTGGTGGTCAGAGTCAGTTCCTTGAGCGTGCCCGCGTCCAGATGGCGCGACATGTTCTGGAAAAACTGCATGATTCCCTTGCGCACGAGCGGCTCGCCCCCGGTGATGCGCAGCTTTTCCACGCCCAGCCCCACGAAGGTGGAGCACAGGCGGTCCAGCTCCTCCAGCGTCAGAAGCTCTTTTTTGGGCAGAAAGGTCATGTTTTCCGACATGCAATAGACGCAGCGGAAATCGCACCGGTCGGTGACGGACACGCGCAGGTAGGTGATGGCGCGTGCGAAAGGGTCGATCAAAGGTGTTTTCATACCTTGATAGGTAAAGGTGCGCCGACGCGGCGACAAGGGGAGAAGTGCGATTGCCCGAGTGCATGAGGTATGGTTTAGACTGCAACCATGACCAGAATGTGCACAGCCTTCATCGTGGTCGCGGTCCTTGGCGGCTGCGGCGATCTTGCCACGCGGCCCGCGCCCGGGCCCGCGACCGACGCGGCGCCCGCACAGACCCGGCGGCCCGCGCCGCCGCCCCCCGGCGCCACCACGCCAGAGCAGTTCGACACCACGACCGCCGCACAGCGCGCGGAGGCGGCAGCGGTCAGGCCCGACGGCGCGCGTGTGCTGGGCACGACCATCGCGTCGCTCGGGTCGCCAACGGAACCGGGGTTTTGGCTCAAGACGCCGCTTGTCACGACCGAGACGCCGGGCCGTGTGACCAACCCGGCGACGGGCAAATCCGCCGCCGTGACGCTCATTCCGATTCCAGGGCCCCCCACGGCGGGCAGCCGCATGTCCTTGCCCGCCTTGCGGTTGATCGGGGCGCAACTGGGCGCGCTGACCCCGGTCGAAGTCAGCGTGACCGGCTAAGGCACGCGATTTATTTCAGGTACTTGGCCGCCTCCTTGGCGGCAAAGGGTTTCATCGCCGCGCCATGTTCGGCCAGAAACGCGCGCACCCGGTCCGCGTCATGCTTGCTCAGGTCGCGCAGCCACCATGCGACGGCTTTCTGAATGAACCAGGCGCGATCGGGCACGTATTGCGCGGCCCAGCCCAGAACGCGCTCGCGGATCGCCGATTCGTCCGCCTTGGGGTGGTTCTGCTTGGTCCAGGGCAGGGTGATGACCAGCGCCGCGCGCCGGGTCCACATATGGTCGGACGTGGTCCAGCCTTCGACCTGGTCCAACCGCGACGGATCGGCGACCAGCCGCTTTTGCCCGGCCATGCAGGCGTGGTCGGCGATGGCCCAGCTGTCGAAATCGGGCACCCACGACACGATCAGGTCCCAGACCTCGGCGTCGCCGGCGATCCGGGCCTGCGTCAGCAGCTTGGCCGCGGCCAGCCGCGCCTCGAAAATATCGCTGGTCCAAAGCGCGCGCGCCAGCGCCACCCGATCCGGCAGGTCGCGTGCTGTGCGCCATGTCTTGACCAGATCGTTCACCTCCGGGTTGGAAAGCCCCAGATAGGGCCGGTCCACCTTGTGATAGGCGCGCATCTGCGCGGCCTTTTCGGGGTTGGACAGTGCGATCAGCTGGTCGATGTAGGGCTGCGCGGCGCCATGCCCGGCAAGTGGATCGACGACGGACGCATCGGTTTCGGCGGGGGTGGTGTCGGAATCCGTTGTCATTCGACCGTCACCGACTTGGCAAGGTTGCGCGGCTGGTCCACGTCCGTGCCCTTGGCGACGGCTGTGTGATACGCCAGCATTTGCGCCGGGATCGCATAGAGGATCGGCGCGACCGCATCGCTGACGCGCGGCATTTCGATCGAGGCGAAGACCCCCTCGCTCGCTTCGTCGAGCCCGTCACGGTCCGAGATCAGGATCACCTTTCCCTTGCGGGCCATGACCTCCTGCATGTTGCTGACCGTCTTGTCGAACAGCGCGTCGCGCGGGGCCATCACCACCACCGGCACGGTCTTGTCCACCAGGGCGATGGGGCCGTGCTTCAACTCGCCCGACGCATATCCCTCGGCGTGGATATAGCTGATTTCCTTGAGCTTCAGCGCGCCTTCCAGCGCGATGGGGTACATCACGCCACGCCCCAGGAACAGCACGTCGCGGGCCTCGGCCAGTCTGAGGGCGGCGCGGCGCATGGTGTCGTTCATTTCAATCGCGGCCCCCATCGCAGAGGGCAATCCGCGCAGCGCCGACACGTGGTCGGCCATCGTGTCGGCGTCGATCACGCCACGGTCGCTGGCCGCTTTCAGCACCAGCAGGAACAGTACGCTCAACTGGCAGGTGAACGCCTTGGTCGAAGCCACGCCGACCTCGACGCCGGCGTAGATCGGCAAGGCCAGGTCGCTTTCGCGCGCGATGGAGGATTCGGTGACATTGATCACCGACAGGATGCGGCTGGCCTTCCCCTCGCAGTAGCGCAGCGCGGCGAGCGTATCGGCGGTCTCGCCGGACTGGCTGACGAACAGCGCCGCCGTGCGGTCGGAAACGGGCGGCTCGCGGTAGCGGAATTCCGAGGCGACATCGACATCCACGGGCAGGCGCGCGATCTGCTCGAACCAGTATTTCGCGGTGAGACAGGCGTAATAGGCCGTTCCGCAGGCCACCATCGTCAGCCGGTCGATCTGCGTGAAATCGATGCCCGGTTCAGGCAGTTCGACCTGCCCGTCGGCGCTGAGGTAATGATCGAGGGCCTGACTGATCACGCCGGGCTGCTCGGCGATTTCCTTGGCCATGAAATGTTTGTGCCCGGCCTTGTCGATGCGGGTGCTGTCGATCTGGATGGTTCGGATGGCGCGGTTGGCCAGCGCTCCATTGGCGTCGCGGATCTCGAGCGAGGTGCGGGTCAGGACCGCGCGGTCGCCTTCCTCAAGATAGGTGATCCGGTCCGTCAGCGGCGCCAGCGCGATCGCATCGGAGCCGACGAACATCTCGCCGTTGCCATGCCCGATGGCCAGCGGCGACCCCTTGCGCGCGGCGATCATCAGATCGTCATGCCCCGAAAACAGAAACGCCAGCGCAAAGGCGCCCTGCAGGCGGTCCAGCGTCAGGTTCGCGGCCGTGACCGGGTCGTTGCCCTGCTCCATGTGGTACTGGGTCAGCAAGGCGACGGTTTCGGTGTCGGTCTGGGTGGTGAAGGACACGCCATGCTGGGCCAGTTCGGCGCGCAGGTCGCGGAAGTTTTCGATGATGCCGTTGTGCACCACGGCGACGGGTCCGGCCTGGTGCGGATGCGCGTTGGACACGGTGGGCGCGCCGTGCGTGGCCCAGCGGGTGTGCCCGATACCCGATTTGCCGCGCAGCGGCTCGTGCACCAGCAGATCGCTGAGGTTGACCAGCTTGCCGACGGCCCGGCGCCGGTCCAGCGTGCCATGATTGACAGTCGCGATGCCCGCGCTGTCATAGCCGCGATATTCCAGACGCTTGAGCGCCTCCACCAGGATGGGCGCCGCTTCGTGATTGCCCAAAACTCCCACAATTCCACACATGTCAACTGCCTCTGGTCTGTTGGGCCTTCTTGGCCTTGAGTATTGCCATCAGTTTGCGCGCCATGCCGGGTTTTTCAACCTGCGGACTGCGCGACAGCGCCAGCGCGTCCGGCTCGACATCGGAGGTGATGACCGATCCCGATCCTGTCATCGCCCCGTCGCCGATATGCACGGGCGCCACCAGCATCGTATTGGACCCGATAAAGGTACGCGCGCCGATGTGGGTGTGGTGTTTCAGCACGCCATCGTAGTTGCACGTGACCGTGCCCGCGCCGATGTTGCTGGCCGCGCCGATGGTCGCATCGCCGATATAGCTGAGGTGGTTGATCTTGGTGCCCTCGCCGACCTGCGCGTTCTTGATCTCGACAAAGTTGCCGATGCGCACATTTTCGGACAACTCAGCGCCCGGGCGCAGGCGGGCATAGGGGCCGATCACCCCGCCGCGGGCCACGTGGCACCCCTCGAGGTGCGAAAACGAGCGGATGCGTGCGCCTGATTCCACCGTCACGCCGGGGCCGAAGACGACATTGGGTTCGATCACGCTGTCGCGGCCGATCACCGTGTCAAAGGCGAAATAGACGGTGCCGGGCGCATGCAGCGTCACGCCATCCTCCATCGCCGCCGCGCGGGCGCGATCCTGGAACGCGGCGTCGGCCTGGGCCAGTTGGGCGCGCGAATTGATGCCCAGCGTTTCCGCCTCGTCGCAGGTGACGGTCGTGGCCGTCAGACCCCGGGCCCGGGCCAGCGCCACGATGTCGGTCAGGTAATATTCGCCCGCCGCGTTGTCGTTGCCCACCGCGTCGATCAGATCGAACAAAAGCGCCGCATCGCAGGCGATCACGCCGGAATTGCACAGGCCGATCTCGCGCTCGGCGTCGGTCGCGTCCTTGAATTCCACGATCCGCTCGAGCGTGTCACCCTGCATGACAAGGCGGCCATAGCGACCGGGATCGGCGGCATTGAACCCCAGGACCACGACATCCGCCGCGGCCTGCGCCAGGTCGCGCAGGGTGTCGGGCGCAATGAAGGGCGTATCGCCATAGAGCACGATCACGCGCCCGGCAAAGTCTTCGAGCGCGGGGCGGGCCTGGCTGACGGCATGTGCCGTGCCCAGCTGCTCGGGCTGTTCGACCACCGCGATGGTGTCGTCAAAGGCCAGCGCGGCGGCCCGGACCCGGTCCGCCTCGTGCCCGGCGACGACGACCGTGCGCACCGGGTCCAGCGCCGCACCGGCGCGCAGCGCATGCACCAGCATCGGGGCCTGCGCCACCTCGTGCAGCACCTTGGGGCGGTCCGAATTCATCCGGGTGCCCTTGCCCGCGGCAAGAACGACCAATGCAATGTCCATGGAATAACTCTTTGTGTTCTGTTCGCGCCCTGTTTATCCGGTTGGCACCGGGGCGCAAGGCGGCCGGGGATCAAACAAGGTTGCGGCTTGCAACAACAGACGGCGGAGGTCCGCCGAGGGCGGGGGCGAGGGATGCGCGGCAAAACGGTGATTTTCGATCTGGACGGCACGCTGGCCGACACCAGCGGCGATCTGATCGCGGCGGCGAATACATGCTTTCGCGACATGGGCGCGGGTGACGTGCTGGATGCGAAAACGGATGCGGGCACCGCGCTGCGCGGCGGGCGGGCGATGCTGACCCTCGGCATGGACCGGCTCGGCCGCGCCAGCGACACCGCGACGATCGACCGGTACTATCCCATTCTGCTCGAGGCATATGCCGCCGATATCCACACTCACACGGTGATGTACCCCGGCGCGATGGACGCGGTGGAGCAACTGAAATCGGGTGGCTACGGCGTTGGCATCGCCACCAACAAGCCCGAGGGGCTGGCCCAGAGGCTGCTGACCTCGCTGGGGGTGCGCGACGCCTTCGGGTCGATGGTGGGGGCCGATACGCTCGCGGTGCGCAAGCCCGACCCCGAGCATCTTTATGAGGCGGCGCGCCGCGCGGGTGGCGATCCGGCGCGCTGCGCGCTGATCGGTGATACCGATACCGACCGCAAGACCGCGCGTGCGGCCGGGGTGCCTTGCGTGCTGGTGACATTCGGCCCCGGCGGCGGCGATATGGCCGCGCTCGAACCCGAGGCCCTGCTGGAGCGGTACGCCGATCTTCCGGCGATCATCGATCGGCTTTTGGGATAAGGTGACGCATGGCGCGCGCGCCATCTTGACCCGTGCCACGGCGCGCCGCACAACATAAGGCATGACAGAGCGCTTTACCGGCAGTTTCACCCAGCAAGAACAGATTCCGCAGGCGGGCATCGACGCCGCGCTGGCGGTTTTGCGGCACGGCAGGTTGCACCGCTACAACACCGCACCGGGCGAGATCAGCGAAACCGCCCTGCTGGAGCAGGAGTTCGCGGCCCTGATGGGGGTCCCCTACTGCCTGGCCGTGGCCTCGGGGGGATATGCGATGGCGACCGCGCTTCGGGCGGTGGGCGTGGGGCATGGCGATCCGGTTCTGTCCAACGCCTTTACGCTGGCCCCGGTGCCGGGCGCCATCGCGGCGGTGGGGGCGGTGCCGGTGTTCGTCGGCGTCACCGAGGGCCTGACCATCGATCTCGACGATCTGGCGGCCAAGTTGCCGCTGGCGCGGGTCCTGCTGCTCAGTCACATGCGCGGGCACATCTGCGACATGGAGCGGCTGATGGCGATGTGCGACGCCGCCGGGGTCACCGTGATCGAGGATTGCGCGCACACGATGGGCGCGGCCTGGGCGGGCCGCGCGTCGGGCACATATGGTGCGGTGGGCTGCTTTTCCTGCCAGACCTACAAGCACGTGAATTCAGGCGAGGGCGGGTTGCTGATCGCAAGCGATCCGGATATCGCCGCGCGGGCGATCATGCTGTCGGGGTCCTACATGCTTTATGACCGTCACCTCGCCAGCCCGCCGCCTGCGGCGTTCGAGCGGGTCAAATACGAGACGCCCAACATCTCGGGGCGAATGGACAACCTGCGCGCCGCCATCCTGCGCCCGCAGTTGCGCGATCTGGAGACGCAATGCACCCGCTGGAACGACCGGCACGGCGCCCTGTGCGACGGGTTGACGGGCGTTCCCGGCCTGACCCTGATCGACCGGCCCGAGCAGGAGCGGATCGTCGGATCGTCCTTTCAGTTCCTGCTTCTTGACTGGGCGGATGCGGCCGTGCGGCAGGTCGTGGCGCGCTGCGCCGCGCGGGGGGTCGAGCTGAAGTGGTTCGGCGCGTCGGAGCCGGTGGGCTTCACCAGCCGCTATGACAGTTGGCGCTATGTGGACACGCCCGCGATGCCCGCCACTGACCGCATCCTGGCGGGGATCGTGGACATGCGCGTGCCGCTGACGTTTTCGATCGAGGACTGCGCGCTGATCGCCCGCATCATCCGCGCCGAGGTCGGCGCGGTGTGGCAGGCTCAGTCGGCGGCGGGCACGGGCGCGTAAAGCGGCACGGTTGACATTGAAACCTTCGCCGATCCCTGTGTCAGTTCGCGTGCATGCGCGACATAAATCAACGTCTGGTTCGGCTCGTCGAAGATCCGCTTGATCCGAAGGGTCTTGAGGATGATCGACCGGGAAGTGCGAAACACGTCCTCGCCGTCTTCGCTGCGGTCGATATCACCGATCGTGATCGGCCCGGTCTGGCGACAGGCAATGGAAGAGTTGGACGGATCCTCGAACCAATTGCCATTGGCCAGACGGTCGATCAGGCTGCGGTCGAAATAGGCGATGTGGCAGGTCACGCCCTGCACCTCCGGGTCGCGCACCGCTTCGATCACGATGTCGTTGCCGGCCCAGTCCACGCCGATTTCGCCCACCTGTTCAGCGCGCGCCGCCGGGGACGGGGCTGCCGTCGCGATGGTGGCGGCGAGGACGATGCAGGCCGACCGAACGGTCAAAATGTCACCTTGCCGTGGTCGCCGACATCCGGCGTGGTTTCGGTCAGGTTTGCCTTTGCCGTCTCATACAGGAATTTGGCCGCGCCATCGGTCGCCCAGAGCTCTGCCTCGGCCAGATCCATGCGCGCCAGAAAGACATCCGGATCATCCTTGCCGCCGTCAAACCACGCCTCGGCCATCGGACCCCAGAGCGCATCCAGCTTGGTCTGGTCGGGGACGTGATGCAGTGTGCCACGCAGCGTGCCGTACAGCTGCGCGTCGGTGCTGGCGATCACATAGGTCGCGGGCGCGCCCGCGCGCGCAGCATTGGCGATGTCGGTCTGCCTGGCGGTGATGAACCACAGCGCCTTGGCGTCCTTGTCGGCATAATGCGCCATCGGCCGGGCGGGGGCGCCGTTGCTTTCCAGCATGCCGGCGCGCACCGCGTCTATCCTGCTCCAGAATGTGTCTTTCAATGTATCCGACATGCGCAGGCTCCTGATCGCTGTTTCGTGTTTGTGTCAGCACACAAACGCGCGGACCGCCGCTTCGTTCCCGCGCCGTAAACCGACGCCTGACCGTTTATCGTGCTTGACCGGTTTCGGACCGGTCGCTAGGATATGAACAAGTGTTCAATAATCTGTGGAGGGGAGGCCGCGCATGTTCAACGCCACCATGACTTTCGATCTCGGCGAGGACGTGAATTCCCTGCGCGAGATGGTGCACCGCTGGGCGCAGGAGCGCGTCAAGCCGATGGCCGCAGAGATCGACCGCTCGAACGAGTTTCCGCCCGCGCTGTGGCCTGAGATGGGCAAACTTGGCCTGCTGGGCATCACCGTTCCGGAGGAATTCGGCGGCGCGGGCATGTCGTATCTTGCCCATACCGTCGCAGTCGAGGAGATCGCCCGCGCCAGTGCATCGGTGTCGTTGTCCTACGGCGCCCATTCCAACCTGTGCGTCAACCAGATCAAGCTGAACGGCACCGACGCCCAAAAGATGAAATATCTGCCCGGGCTGATTTCGGGCGAGCATGTCGGCGCGCTGGCGATGTCGGAGGCGGGGGCGGGATCGGACGTCGTGTCGATGAAGCTGCGCGCGGAGAAGCGCAACGATCATTTCAGGCTCAACGGGAACAAGTACTGGATCACCAATGGCCCCGACGCCACCACGCTGGTGGTCTATGCCAAAACCGACCCCGAGGCCGGATCGCGCGGTCTGACCGCCTTCATCATCGAAAAATCGATGACCGGTTTTTCCACCAGCCCGCATTTCGACAAGCTCGGGATGCGCGGGTCGAATACGGCCGAGCTGATCTTTGAAGACGTCGAGGTGCCGTTCGAGAACATTCTGGGCGAAGAGGGCAAGGGCGTGCGCGTTCTGATGTCCGGGCTCGATTACGAGCGTGTCGTTCTGGCGGGGATCGGCACCGGGATCATGGCGGCGTGCCTCGATGAAATCATGCCCTACCTGGCGGAGCGCCGCCAATTCGGCCAGCCGATCGGGAATTTCCAGCTGATGCAGGGCAAGATCGCGGATATGTACACGGCGATGAATTCCGCCCGCGCCTATGTCTACGAGGTCGCCAAGGCCTGTGACCGGGGCACCGTGACCCGGCAGGACGCTGCGGCATGCTGTCTTTACGCCTCCGAAGAGGCGATGAAACAGGCGCATCAGGCCGTGCAGGCGATGGGTGGCGCGGGATTTTTGGCCGACAGCCCCGTCAGCCGGCTGTTCAGGGATGCCAAGCTGATGGAGATCGGCGCAGGCACGTCGGAAATCCGGCGGATGCTGGTGGGCCGCGAGATGATGGAAGCGATGAGCTGAGCTATGCCGCGGTCCGTTCTGACCCTTGTGCTGTGCCTTGTCGTGCTGGCCGCCGGGGCCGGGCTTTATTTCGGGCTGCAACACGCGCGGCTGGACGAAAGCGATGTGATCGAGGCCGTCGTCGGCCGCTATGTTCGGGAAACCGGCGGTGCGCGTACCGATTGCGTGGCGGTGCCGGGCGATGAGCCCGACGTCTGGCTGGTCGTGAATTGTGGCACTGCCGCACGCATTTCGCGCTATAAGGTCGGACATGACGGCCAATTGATTGCACAGGGGACGGAGCCCAGCACATGAGTATTGACGCGCGTTCCACCGCTTTGACACAGAACAGCGTCGGGTCATGACCTTGCCGGGGCTGGATCGCGCGGGCCGCTGGGACATGCCGGCGCGGCTCAACATGGCGGCGCAGGTGCTGGATCATCCGCGCGCGGCGCTGGCGATCATCGACCTGACGGGCGCGGCGCGGCGTGACGTGAGCTTTGGTGCGCTGGCGGACATGGCCGACGCTCTGGCACGCGCGCTGCTTGGGCGCGTGCGCGCGGGCGACAGGGTTGGGGTTCTGCTCAGCCAGTCGCCGTGGTGCGCCGCGGCCCATCTTGCAATCTGGAAAATCGGCGCGATTTCAGTGCCTTTGTTCAAACTCTTCAAGCACGACGCGCTGGCGTCTCGGCTGGGCGACGCGGGCTGCGATCTTGTCCTGACGGACGCCCAGGGCGCCGAGTTGGTGGGCGATCTGGCCGAGCCGTGGCTGGCCGAGACCGCGGGCGTGCCGGGCGATCCCGTCGGTTTCGCCGACACGGCGCCGGACGATCCCGCCGTGCTGATCTATACCTCCGGCACGACGGGCGCGCCCAAGGGGGCGCTGCATGGGCACCGTATCCTGACCGGTCACTTGCCGGGCGTGAGCCTGAGCCACGATCACCTGGGCCGGCCCGGCGATTGCCTCTGGACGCCTGCCGACTGGGCCTGGATCGGGGGGCTGTTCGACGTTGCGATGCCGGGGCTGGCGATGGGTGTGCCGGTGGTCGCCGCGCGGATGCCCAAGTTCACCGCGCAGGGCGCGGCGCAGATCATCGAACAGGCCGGCGTGCGCAACGTCTTTTTCCCGCCCACCGCGCTGCGGATGCTCAAAGCCGAGGATCAGGCAATTCCGGGCCTGCGCTCGGTCGCCAGCGGGGGCGAACCGTTGGGGGCCGAGATGCTGACCTGGGGGCGGCAGGCGTTTGGGCTGCAGATCAACGAATTCTACGGCCAGACCGAATGCAACATGACGGTCAGCAGTTGCGCCGCCGCGTTTACCGCGACCCCCGGCTGCATCGGCAAGCCGGTGCCGGGGCACGAGGTCGCGGTGCTGGACGGCGCCGGTCAGATCACGCGCGCGGAGGGTGACATCGCCGTGCGGCGCGGGTCGGCGGCGATGATGCTGGGCTACTGGAACCGCCCCGCCGCCACGGCGGAGAAGTTCCGCGACGACTGGATGCTGACCGGTGACCGGGGCATTTGGCAAGGCGATTTCCTGCGTTTCGTGGGGCGCGAGGACGACGTCATCAGTTCGGCCGGGTATCGCATCGGCCCGGCGGAGATCGAGGATTGCCTGCTGACGCATCCAGGCGTGGCTACCGTGGGTGTGGTGGGCAAGCCCGACGCGCTGCGCGGGCAGATCGTCAAGGCCTACGTGGTTCTGAAGCAGGGGCAGGACGTACCTGCGGCCGCGCTTCGGGACTGGGTGAAAGATCGCCTTGCAAGCTATTCTTATCCAAGGGAAATCGATTTCGTGACCGAATTGCCCATGACCGTGACAGGCAAAGTGATCCGCAAGGATCTGCGCGCGCGGGCCGAAGCGGAAACGACCGGGGCGCAAGACAGAAAAGTGAAGGACAGCCTATGAAACTGACATCGCAGGCGCTGCCGTCTTCGGACGCGTTCAAGGCCAACCACGCGGCGCATCTCGATGCGTTGGGCACGGTCCGCGCGGCGGCCGAGCAGGCCGCGGCAGGCGGCGGAGAGAAATCGCGTGCCCGCCATGAGAGCCGGGGCAAGATGCTGCCGCGGGACCGGGTGGCCAACCTGCTGGATCCTGGTGCGCCCTTTCTTGAAATCGGCGCGACGGCGGCGCATGGGCTTTACGGCGGCGCCGCGCCCTGTGCCGGCGTGATCGCGGGCATCGGACGGGTGCAGGGCCTCGAAGTCATGGTGATCTGCAACGACGCCACGGTGAAGGGCGGCACCTATTACCCGATGACGGTCAAGAAGCATCTGCGTGCGCAGGAGATCGCGCAGGAAAACCGTCTGCCCTGCATCTACCTGGTCGACAGCGGCGGCGCGAACCTGCCCAATCAGGACGAGGTCTTTCCCGATCGCGACCACTTTGGCCGCATCTTCTATAACCAGGCCCGGATGAGCAGCCTCGGCATTCCGCAGATTGCGGTCGTCATGGGGTCGTGCACCGCCGGCGGGGCCTATGTGCCCGCGATGTCGGACGTGACCATCATCGTGCGCGATCAGGGGACGATCTTTTTGGCCGGGCCGCCGCTGGTCAAGGCGGCGACCGGCGAGGTCGTGAGCGCCGAGGACCTGGGCGGCGGCGATGTGCACA
The DNA here is from genome assembly GCF_005887615.1 of Sulfitobacter sabulilitoris. GTDB lineage: Bacteria > Pseudomonadota > Alphaproteobacteria > Rhodobacterales > Rhodobacteraceae > Sulfitobacter_E > Sulfitobacter_E sabulilitoris. Next base: position 1,076,465 of record NZ_VANS01000001.1, on the reverse strand, counting down.
CGCGGTTGTCGGGCGTGGCGGATTACCTGGCCGAGGACGACGCCCATGCGCTGGCGCTCGCGCGGCGCGCGGTGGGATCGCTGAACCGTGCCAAGCCCGCGACGGTACAGTGGGAAACCCCCGAGGAACCAGCCTATGACCCGGCCGAGATCCTGGGTGTCGTTCCCGCCGATCTGCGCACGCCCTATGACATCCGCGAGGTCATCATGCGACTGGTGGACGGGTCGCGCTTTGACGAGTTCAAGCCGCGCTTCGGCGAGACGCTGGTGACCGGTTTCGCCCATGTCAAAGGCTGCCCCGTGGGGATCGTGGCCAACAATGGCGTGTTGTTTTCCGAAGCCGCGCAAAAGGGCGCGCATTTCGTCGAACTGTGCAGCCAGCGCGCGATACCGCTGGTGTTCCTGCAAAACATCACCGGCTTCATGGTCGGGCGCAAATACGAGAACGAGGGGATTGCCCGCCACGGCGCCAAGATGGTGACGGCAGTGGCCAGCACCAATGTGCCCAAGATTACCATGCTGGTCGGCGGATCGTTCGGTGCCGGAAATTATGGCATGGCCGGAAGGGCTTATAGCCCGCGCTTCATGTGGACCTGGCCAAATAGCCGGATCAGCGTGATGGGCGGCCCGCAGGCGGCGGGGGTTCTAGCCACGGTGAAACGCGACGCGATCGAGCGCGCGGGCGAGACGTGGTCGGCGCAGGAGGAAGCCGCCTTCAAGCAACCCACGATCGATATGTTCGAGGAACAGTCGCATCCGCTTTATGCCAGTGCGCGGCTTTGGGATGACGGGGTCATCGACCCGCGCCAGAGCCGCGACGTGCTGAGCCTGTCGCTGTCGGCCAGCCTGTGTGCGCCGATCGAGGAGACGCGCTTTGGCGTGTTCCGGATGTGACGATGACGCGTGTCGGGGGCGGCGGCCGGCCCCCGCACCCCCGAGGCATTTCGGGCCAAAAGAAGTTATGATGACGACGACAGAAAAGGGCGTGAGCGATGTTTGATACGATCCTGATTGCCAACCGGGGCGAGATCGCCTGCCGGGTCATGGAAACGGCGCAGGCACTGGGGGTGCGCTGTGTGGCGGTCTATTCCGACGCCGATGCGGGCGCGAAACACGTGGCGATGGCCGATCTTGCGGTGCACGTCGGCGGCTCGCTCCCGGCGGACAGCTACCTCAGGGGCGACGCCATCATTCAGGCCGCGCTGGATACCGGCGCGCAGGCGGTTCATCCCGGCTACGGCTTCCTGTCCGAAAACCCCGCCTTCGTGGAGGCGGTGGAGGCGGCGGGGCTGACGTTCATCGGGCCCTCGGCCAGGGCCATTCGGGCGATGGGCCTCAAGGACGCGGCCAAGGCGCTGATGGTCGAGGCGGGTGTGCCGGTTGTGCCGGGCTATCATGGCGCAGACCAGGACGACGCCCGTCTGGCGGACGAGGCGGACAAGATCGGTTACCCGGTGATGATCAAGGCCGTTGCGGGCGGCGGCGGCAAGGGGATGCGGCTGGTCGAGCATTCGCGCGATTTTTCCGACGCCCTGGAAAGCGCACGGTCCGAGGCGCGCAAGGCGTTTGGCAACGCCGATGTGCTGGTCGAGAAATTCGTCACCCAGCCGCGCCACATCGAGGTGCAGGTGTTCGGCGACCGCACCCGCGCGGTCCATCTGTTCGAGCGTGACTGTTCGTTGCAGCGCCGCCATCAAAAGGTGATCGAGGAGGCGCCCGCGCCGGGGATGACACCACGGATGCGCGAGGCGATGGGTCAGGCGGCGGTGCGCGCGGCGGAGGCGATCGGCTATGCCGGTGCGGGCACGGTGGAATTCATCGTGGACGGCTCCGGCGGGCTGCGCCCGGACGGGTTCTTTTTCATGGAGATGAACACGCGGCTGCAGGTCGAACATCCGGTGACTGAGTTGATCACGGGCGTCGACCTCGTGGAATGGCAACTGCGGGTCGCGTCCGGGGAGCCGTTGCCCGCCGGGCAGGACGACTTGAAGATCACCGGTCATGCCTTTGAGGCGCGGCTGTATGCCGAGGATGTGCCCAAGGGCTTCCTGCCGGCGACCGGTACGCTGACCCATCTGACGTTTGCGCGCGGCGCGCGTGCCGACAGCGGGGTGCGGGCGGGAGATACGATCAGCCCGTTCTATGATCCGATGATCGCCAAACTGATCGTGCATGGCCCCAATCGCGCGGTGGCCTTGTCGCGGCTGCGTTCGGCACTGGCGGGAACGCAGGTGGCCGGAACCGTGACCAACCTTGGGTTTCTGGGGGCGCTGGCGGGGCATGACGGGTTCGGGCGCGGCGAGGTCGATACCGGCCTGATCGCGCGCGATATCGATGCGCTGACGGTGGCGCCCGTGGCCGGGCCGCGGCATGTGGCGGCGGCCGGCATGGCGGCGCTGGGTCTGTGTGATGCGCAGGCCGAGACCGGTTTCACGCTGTGGCAGCCGCTCAGGCGGCAGGTCGCGATGCTGTGGCAGGGCGAGGAGGTGGTCGCCCATGTGATGGTCGAGGGGCCAGATCGCCAGCATTGGCAGATCGGCGAAGACACCGTTGTCGCGCACCGTGTCGGCGAAGTGTGGCACCTGGACGGGCAGGCGGCGCCGCCGGTGGCCGTAGCGGGGTTGGTGATCACGGTGTTCGATGCCTATGGCCTTGTCTTCGACGTGATCGACCCGCTGGACCGTGCGGGCGGCGCGTCGGGCGATGGCAACCTGATCGAGGCGCCGATGCCGGGCCTGGTCAAATCGGTGCACACGCAAGCGGGGCAGGCGGTCAAGGCGGGCGACAGGCTGGCCGTGCTGGAGGCGATGAAGATGGAACATGCGCTGCTGGCCGCGCGGGACGGCGTGGTGGCCGAGATTCTTGCCGCGCCGGGCGATCAGGTGGAGGCAGGCGCCGCGCTGGTCCGGCTGGAGCCCGCCGGGGCCGACGCGGCGGAGGCGGCGCAATGATCACCCTGCACCACTGTCCGCAAACCCGGTCGATGCGCACGCTGTGGCTGCTCAACGAGCTTGAGATCGAGTTCCGGGTGCGCGTCCATGCCTTTGACCGGTCGCTGCGCGATCCCGAATACCTGTCGCTGTCGCCGGCCGGACGCGTGCCCGCACTGGAGATCGAGGGCGAGCGGATGTTCGAGACCGGGGCGATCACCGAATATCTCTGCGAGCGGTTCAGCCCCGAGCGTCTGGGCCGGATGCCCGGCACGCCCGATCGCATGGCCTGGTTGGTGTGGGTGCATTTTGCCGAAACGCTGAGCCAGCACACCGCCGCCTTGACCCAGCAGCACGTCGCCCTGCGCGAGGACGCAATGCGCAGCCCCATCGTGATGAAGCTTGAGGCCGCGCGGGTTGGCAAATGCTATGACGCGATCGAGGCGCGGCTGAGCACACCGGTGGAGAACCGCGATTACCTGCTTACCAGCGGGTTCACCGCCGCCGACATCTCGGTCGGGCAGGCGGTCTATATGGCGCGGCATTTCGTAACGCTGGACCGGCATCCGGCGGTTGCGGACTGGTACGCGCGGATCACCGGGCGCGACAGCTTTGCGCCATCGCTGCCGGAGCCTGGAACGGGGATCTACGACCGTGAATTCTATCCGCCCTGGCCGATGGAATGACGGTGTCGATCGAATTTTGATTGATTTGACGACCTGAAGCCGGGGAGAGTGTGGGGATTAGTTTGGCGCGGACCGAAAGGCTCGAAGGTCGGCGCCGTCGTGGGACCGCTCTGGTGGAGGGGTTCGGGTGTGAACGGGAGCAGCCCCGGAGGAGACCGATATGAGTTTGGGACCAGTGGAGATTTTCGAAGTCGGCCCGCGCGACGGGTTGCAGAACGAGGCGCGCGAGATTCCCGTGGCCGAGAAGGTCGCGCTGGTCGATTGTCTGAGCCGGGCGGGGTTCTCGCGGATCGAGGTGGCGAGCTTTGTCAGCCCCAAGTGGGTGCCGCAGATGGCCGGATCGGCCGAGGTGCTGGCGGGGATCGCGCGTGCGCCCGGCGTGCGGTATGCGGCGCTGACCCCGAACATGCGGGGCTTCGAGGATGCGCGCGCCGCCGGCGCGGACGAGATCGCGGTGTTCGCCTCGGCTTCCGAAGGGTTTTCCAAGGCCAATATCAACGCCACCATCGCCGAGAGCTTCGAACGCTTTGCGCCGATCATCGAAGAGGCGCGGCATATCGATCTGCCGGTGCGCGGCTACGTGTCGTGCGTGGTGGAGTGCCCCTATGACGGGCCGGTGCCGCCCGCGGCGGTGGCAGAGGTTGCGGACAGGCTGTTTTCGATGGGCTGCTACGAGGTGAGCCTGGGCGATACCATCGGCGCGGGCACGCCCGACACCATCGCGCGGATGCTGCTCAAGGTGCGCGACGTCGTGCCGGTCGGCCGTCTGGCCGGGCACTACCACGACACCAAGGGGCGGGCGATGGCGAACATCGACGCGTCGCTGAGCATGGGAGTGCGGGTGTTCGACGCCGCCGTCGGGGGCCTGGGCGGCTGCCCTTTCGCCCCCGGAGCGGCGGGCAATGTCGCGACCGAGGCCGTGGCCGAGCATCTGGCCGCGCTGGGCTACGAGACCGGGCTGGACCTCGAGGTCGTTCGCGAGGCCGCGAAGATGGCCCGTGCGATGCGCGCCTGATGCAATGGTGACCGGAAAATTCGAGCTTTCCGGACCGAATTTTTCGAAAAATTCGATTGGGGACAAGGATGTACGACACACTTGACGTGACAACCGATGCGCGCGGTGTCGCGACGCTGATGCTGAACCGGCCCGACAAGCACAACGCGATGTCGGCACAGATGCTGGCCGACCTGACGCAGGCGGCGACCGATCTGGGCGCTGATGACGCGGTGCGTGTCGTGGTTCTGACCGGGGCGGGCGCATCGTTCTGCGCCGGTGGCGATCTGGCATGGATGCAGGCGCAGCGCGAGATGGACGCGGCGACGCGCGGGCGCGAGGCGGGCAAGCTTGCGACGATGCTGGGCGCGCTCAACACCTTGCCCAAGCCGCTGATCGGCAAGCTGCAGGGCAACGCTTTTGGTGGCGGCGTCGGCCTGGCGTCGGTCTGCGACGTGGCGATCGGGGTCGAAACGCTCAAAATGGGCTTCACCGAGACGCGGCTGGGGATCATCCCGGCCACCATCGGGCCATATGTCCTTGCGCGCATGGGCGAGGGGCGCGCGCGGCGCGTGTTCATGTCCGCGCGGCTTTTCGATGCGGTCGAGGCGGTGGACCTGGGCCTGTTGGCGCGCAATGTGCCGCCCGGCGATCTGGATGCGGCCATCGAAGCCGAAGTCACCCCCTATCTGGCCTGTGCGCCGGGGGCGGTCGCGGCGGCCAAGGCGCTGGCGCGCGATCTGGGGCCGGTGATCGACGATGCGGTGATCGCCCGCACCATCGCCGCCCTGTCCGCCCGGTGGGAGACAGAGGAAGCCGCAGAGGGCATCGGCGCGTTTTTCGACAAGCGCAAGCCGCGGTGGAACACGCGGTAAGACCCGCCTGACCGGCATCTTTATCGGTCCGGTCCGTGTCAAGACACGCGCCACTGAACGACGATCTGATAGGTCTGGCTCGATTTTCTTTTCTTTGATATGCATTCAATTATTGAGGGAAGGATCTTGCATTGAAACGCCAAGGGTTGAATTTTGCGTCGGGAACGGCCCAAAAGCCGCAGCTTCTGGCGCAATCTTTGCAAGCGCATTTCGAAAGCAAGCGCGATGCGATCCTGGCACGGGATATTTCGACGCTGCTGACCCACTACGCGCGACCGCTTGCCATTTATGTCGACGGGACAATCCTGCTGCCTGAAACCGATCGGCAGATGATCGACTATTTCAACGCGATCTACGAGGTCTGCATCGAAACACATTCACGCGACGTGACCTTCGAGGTCAGCCGCGTCGATGCCAGCGGCCACGGTCGCTACCGGGTCGAGGCGACATGGTCGTTCTTCGGCGATGGACCGGACATGGTGCTGCGGCAAAGCGGGCGGTACATGATGAAATGGTCGCCCGACACCAACAGGTTTCGCACCGAGATCATCGAGGCCATCGAACCCGCCGGCAGTGCGCTCAGCCAGCGCCTGAAAAGACTGGATTGGAGCGGCGACTGACCCGCGGCGCCCTTGCGGCGGGTGCGTGCGTTCCGATGCGGCATGCGTCGATTCTGCCATGCCTTTCAGCGACCGCGTCGGTTGACCCTGCCCGGTCGCAAGAGTAAACCCAACTCTAGTCAACCGAGCAGGTTGGCTGCCGGGGCGCTGCCGCCCCGCAGACTCAAAGGAGCCTCCTTGTGGACGAGATGCTGCGGGAATACCTTCCCATCCTAGTTTTTCTGGCCGTGGCCATCGGTCTGGGCCTGGTTCTGATGCTGGCCGCCGCGGTCCTGGCGGTGCGCAACCCCGACCCGGAAAAAGTGTCCGCCTACGAATGCGGGTTCAACGCCTTCGATGACGCGCGGATGAAATTCGACGTGCGGTTCTACCTCGTCTCGATCCTGTTCATCATCTTCGACCTGGAAATCGCCTTTCTCTTTCCCTGGGCCGTGGCCTTCAAGGACGTGAGCATGGCGGGTTTTTGGTCGATGATGGTGTTTCTGGCCGTTCTGACGGCCGGGTTTGCCTATGAATGGAAGAAGGGAGCACTGGAATGGCAGTAGCCGCCGCTGGCGCCGCCGTTGCGGGCGCCGACCGCGAGGTCGCAACGCAGGATCTGAACCGCGAGTTGCAGGACAAGGGATTCCTGCTGACCTCGACCGAGGATATCATCAACTGGGCGCGCACCGGCTCCCTGCACTGGATGACCTTCGGCCTGGCCTGTTGCGCCGTCGAGATGATGCATACCGCCATGCCGCGCTATGACATGGAACGGTTCGGCACCGCGCCGCGCGCCAGCCCGCGCCAGTCGGACCTGATGATCGTCGCCGGCACGCTGACCAACAAGATGGCGCCGGCGCTGCGCAAGGTCTACGACCAGATGCCCGAGCCGCGTTACGTGATTTCCATGGGGTCCTGCGCCAATGGCGGGGGCTATTACCACTACAGCTATTCTGTGGTGCGCGGCTGCGACCGGATCGTTCCGGTGGATGTCTATGTGCCCGGCTGCCCGCCCACGGCAGAGGCCCTGTTGTATGGCATCCTGCAGTTGCAACGCAAAATCCGCCGCACCGGCACCATTGTCCGCTAAGGAGCGCCCATGTCTGATGCACTGAAAGAAGTTGGCGACTATGTCGAGGCCAAGCGCGCCGATTGCGTGCTGGGGTGGGACATCGCGCATGGCGAATTGAACGTCGATGTGGCGCCCAGCAACATCAAGGGCTTCGTCGATTTCCTGCGCACCGATCCGACCTGCCGGTTTTCCACGCTGGTGGATATCACCGCGGTCGATTATCCGGGGCGGGCCAAGCGGTTCGACGTGGTCTATCATCTGCTGTCGATGTTTCAGAACCACCGGATCCGCCTGCGCGTGTCGGTCCGCGAGGACGAAATGCTGCCTTCGATCGTCGATGTGCACCCCTCTGCCGACTGGTTCGAGCGCGAGGTCTTCGACATGTTCGGCATCCTGTTCACCGGCCACCCGGACCTGCGGCGCATCCTGACCGACTATGGCTTTCGCGGCCATCCGCTGCGCAAGGATTTCCCGACCACCGGCTATACCGAAGTCCGCTATGACGAGGCGCAAAAGCGCGTGGTCTACGAGCCGGTGTCGCTGGTGCAGGAGTATCGCCAGTTCGATTTCATGTCGCCTTGGGAAGGGGCCGATTACATCTTGCCCGGCGACGAGAAAAAGCCGGAGGCGAAGTGATGGGTACGGCGTTTTGGCTGCTGATTTCGGTTCTGACCGTCATCCCGATGCTGAAGCTGTTGCCGCATTTCGGCATCAACAAATACTGGGCCCTCGCGGCTGCCATCCCCCTGGGCGCGCTGGCGCTGATCTGGTGGATGAGCCTCAAATTGCAAGAGTTGGAGCGACGCTGACATGATGGACGGCACAAAAGGCTTCGAAGATGCCCTGACGGGCGAGCAGAAGATCCGCAACTTCAACATCAACTTCGGCCCGCAGCACCCTGCCGCGCATGGTGTTCTGCGTCTTGTGCTTGAACTGGACGGCGAAATCGTGGAGCGGTGCGACCCGCATATCGGACTGCTGCACCGGGGCACCGAAAAGCTGATGGAAAGCCGGACGTATCTGCAGAACCTGCCGTATTTCGACCGGCTTGATTACGTCGCCCCGATGAACCAGGAACATGCCTGGTGTCTGGCGATCGAAAAGCTGACCGGGGTCGAAGTGCCGCGCCGCGCCTCGCTGATCCGGGTCCTGTATTCCGAGATCGGGCGGATCCTGTCGCATCTGCTGAACGTCACCACGCAAGCGATGGATGTCGGTGCGCTGACCCCGCCGCTCTGGGGCTTCGAGGAACGCGAAAAGCTGATGGTGTTCTACGAGCGTGCCTGCGGCGCGCGTCTGCACGCGGCGTATTTCCGGCCCGGCGGTGTGCACCAGGACATTTCGGACGATCTGATCGACGACATCGAGACCTGGGCGCAGGAATTTCCCAAGGTGATGGCCGACATCGACGGGTTGCTGACCGAAAACCGCATCTTCAAGCAGCGCAATGCCGACATTGGCGTCGTGACCGAGGAAGATATCCTCAATTACGGATTTTCGGGTGTGATGGTGCGGGGATCGGGCTTTGCCTGGGATCTGCGGCGCGCGCAGCCCTATGAATGCTACGACGAATTCGAATTCCAGATCCCCGTCGGCAAGAACGGCGATTGTTTTGACCGCTACCTTGTCCGGATGGAGGAGATGCGCCAGTCCGTTTCGATCATTTTGCAGGCGGTCGCCAAGCTGCGCGAGCCCGAGGGCAAGGGCGACGTGCTGGCCCGCGGCAAGATCACTCCGCCCAGCCGGTCGGACATGAAGACCTCGATGGAAGCGCTCATCCACCACTTCAAGTTGTATACGGAAGGGTTCCACGTCCCGGAGGGGGAAGTGTATTGCGCCGTCGAGGCGCCCAAGGGCGAATTCGGCGTCTACCTCGTGGCGGACGGCACCAACAAACCCTACCGCGCCAAGCTGAGGGCACCCGGTTTTCTGCATCTGCAGGCGATCGACCACATGAGCCGGGGACACCAGCTTGCGGATGTGGCGGCCATCATCGGTACGCTCGACGTCGTGTTCGGAGAGATCGACCGCTGATGCCGCGCCCTGCCTTTCACCTTGCCAAGAAAACTCCCGCCGGAGGTTCCGCCGCCGGCCACTCGAGCGAAAGTCTGACCTGATGCTGCGCCGTTTGCACCACGACCAACCCGAAAGCTTTGCCTTTACGCCCGACAACCAGAAATGGGCCGAGGCGCAGATGACCAAGTATCCCGAGGGGCGCCAGGCAAGCGCCATCATTCCGATCCTGTGGCGCGCGCAGGAGCAGGAAGGCTGGCTGACGCGGCCCGCGATAGAGCATGTCGCCGAAATGCTGGGGCTGAGCTATATCCGGGCGCTCGAGGTGGCGACGTTCTACTTCATGTTCCAACTGCAACCGGTTGGCAGCGTTGCACATATCCAGGTCTGCGGCACGACGTCCTGCATGATCTGCGGGGCAGAGGACCTGGTGCAGGTCTGCCGCGACAAGATTGCGCCCAAGCCGCACGAGCTGAGCGCGGATGGCAAGTTTTCGTGGGAGGAGGTCGAGTGTCTCGGGTCGTGTTCCAACGCGCCGATGGCCCAGATCGGCAAGGATTACTACGAGGACCTCACGACCGGCCGCATGGCCGAGATCATCGACGAACTGTCGGCAGGCAACGTGCCGGTGCCGGGCCCGCAGAACGGGCGCTATGCGTCCGAGCCGCTGGCCGGGCTGACCAGCCTGACCGAGCATGAAAGCGGGCGCACGCAGTATAACGCCAGCGTTCAACTGGCGGTGGACATCGGTGACACGGTCAAGCGGATCGACGGGACCGAGGTGCCGCTGGTCACGCCGTGGCAAGGCAAACCCGCCAATGCCGACATCAAACCGGGCAAGGCCGTGACACCGGGCGAGGGCACGGGCCGGCGCGCGCAGAACGAGGCGACGAAATCCAACGCGGAAGCGACCAACAAGGCGGTACCGCCGCACAACGCCCCTGCGAAAGCGGCCGAAGCCGCAGCGCCGCAAGGCAAGAAGCCCCGCACGATGAAGACGCCGCGCAAGGCGGGGGCCGACGATCTCAAGCTGATCAAGGGCGTGGGGCCCAAGCTGGAGATGATGCTCAACAACATGGGGTTCTATCACTTCGACCAGATCGCGAAATGGACCGAGGCCGAGGTCGCATGGGTCGATGACAATCTCGAAGGATTCAAGGGCCGGGTCAGCCGTGACAACTGGGTCGATCAGGCCGGGTCACTGGCAAATGACCGGACGACATAATTTTCCCAATTGGCGAAAAAAGACGGTATTCATACGACACAGGTTCATAGATTACCGGGAGAGGGAAAACGATGAATAACAATCAGGGAATGATCGGCTGCGCTTTGGGCTGCTGGATGGTGGCTGCGGCCGTCGGGGTTCTGACGGCGGTCCTGCTGTGGGTTCTGGGCGACTGGAGCTTCATGCAGGGGGCATTCGGGGGCATCGTCGTCGCCGTGGCGTCAGGTCTGGTGGTCAGCCTGATCCTGTGCAAGCCCTTGCCCGGACCCAACGAAGTCAAGCTTGAGACGCCCATACTGGGCGAAGACACCAAGCCCGCCGCGGCCAAGCCCGCCGCCGCCAAGCCCGCTGCGGTCGACGCCCCGGCATCCAGCCCGGTTTCGGCGCGGACCTCGGCAATCAAGCCCTCTGCGCCGCTGAAGGGGCAAGAGGATCTTGCCGCGCGCAAGGGCAGCTGGAAATACGAAGGACAGGGTGCGGCCAAACCCGCGGCGGCGACGCAAGAGCCGGCCAAGCCTGCGGCCCAGGCCGACACCCCCGCGCGCGCGCCCGTCGCGGCGGATGGCAAGCCGGAAATGCTGGAGGCGCCGCGCGCCGGCGGTGCCGACGACCTCAAGCGGATCAGCGGTGTCGGGCCCAAGATCGAGCAGACCCTGAACGCGCTTGGTGTCTATCATTACGACCAGGTGGCAAGCTGGCGCAAAAAGGAAATCGCCTGGGTCGATGAACAGCTTCGGTTCAAGGGGCGCATCGAACGCGATGGCTGGATCGCGCAGGCGAAAACGCTCGCCAAGGGCGGGGAGACCGAGGTTTCCAAGCGCAAGAAGAAAAGCTGAGGAGAGCGGCAGCCCATGACCGATGAAGAACAGGACAGGCAACTGGCGGCCCGCAGCCGCATGGTCAGCCTGGTGATCGCGGGCACGATGATCCTGTGGTTGGTCCTGCAGGTCGTAGCACCCCAACTGGGATTGCCGGGGCGCTATGCGCTGCTGTTCGACTTCGCGGCGCTCGCCGCGCTCTTCTGGGCGCTCGTGGTGTCGTTTCAGATACGGCGGGCGCGCAAGGCGCTGCGGTCAAAGACATAACGCGCAGCCCCGGAGACAGGGGCGCGCAGCAGAACAAAGGTAGTAGCGATGCTTGCTGACAAAGACCGGATCTTTACCAACATCTACGGGATGCACGACCGCAGCCTGCGCGGTGCGCAGGCGCGCGGCCATTGGGATGGCACCGCGGGCATCATCAAGAAGGGGCGCGACTGGATCATCGACCAGATGAAGACCTCGGGCCTGCGCGGGCGCGGCGGTGCGGGCTTTCCCACCGGTCTCAAGTGGTCGTTCATGCCCAAGGAAAGCGACGGGCGTCCGAGCTATCTGGTGGTCAACGCCGACGAGAGCGAGCCCGGCACCTGCAAGGACCGCGAGATCATGCGCCACGATCCGCATACGCTGATCGAAGGGTGCCTGATCGCCAGCTTCGCGATGCAGGCGCATGCGTGCTACATCTACATCCGCGGCGAATACATCCGCGAAAAAGAAGCCCTGCAAAACGCGATCGACGAGGCCTATGACGCCGGGCTTCTGGGCAAGAACGCCTGCAAGTCGGGCTGGGATTTCGATCTGTATCTCGTGCATGGCGCGGGCGCGTACATCTGTGGCGAGGAAACCGCGCTGCTGGAAAGCCTCGAGGGCAAGAAGGGGATGCCGCGCATGAAGCCGCCCTTCCCGGCGGGGGCGGGGCTTTATGGTTGCCCGACCACCGTCAACAATGTCGAATCCATCGCCGTGGTGCCCACCATCCTGCGCCGCGGCCCGGAATGGTTCGCGGGCTTCGGACGCGCCAATAACGCCGGCACCAAGCTGTTCGCGATCTCGGGGCACGTCAACAACCCCTGCGTCGTCGAGGAAGCGATGAGCATCCCCTTCGAGGAGCTGATCGAGAAGCATTGCGGCGGTATCCGGGGCGGCTGGGACAACCTCAAGGCGGTCATCCCGGGCGGCAGTTCGGTGCCGATGATCCCCGGCAAGCAGATGAAGGACGCGATCATGGATTTCGACTACCTGCGCGAGCAGCGGTCGGGTCTGGGCACGGCTGCGGTGATCGTGATGGACAATTCAACCGACGTCATCAAGGCGATCTGGCGGCTGTCGAAATTCTACAAGCACGAGAGCTGCGGGCAATGCACGCCCTGCCGCGAAGGCACCGGCTGGATGATGCGGGTGATGGACCGCCTGGTCACCGGCGAGGCGGAGCCCGAAGAGATCGACATGCTTCTGGACGTGACCAAGCAGGTCGAGGGCCACACGATCTGCGCGCTGGGCGATGCGGCGGCCTGGCCCATCCAGGGCCTGATCCGGCATTTCCGCGACGAGATCGAGGACCGCATCAAGCACAAGCGCGGGCCGCGTCAAACGACGATGGCGGCGGAGTAATCGGATGGAACCTTTCGCAGAGTATGGCCACGCGATCGCCTCGCTCGCCCTTTGGGCGCTGATCGTTTCGGTGCTGTCCGGGCTGTCGACGCGCGGGCGCACGGCCGAGAAACGCTGCGACTGCGGCAAGCCCAAGCGCGACTATGCCGATCAGTGGTATCGCAGCGAGCGCGCGTTCATGAACGCGGTGGAAACGTCGGGGCCCTTTGTCGCCGCGACGCTGGCTGCGATTCTGGCGGGGGCCTCGCCGACCTGGGTCAATTTGTTGGCGTCGGTGTTCATCGTGTCCCGGATCGCGGTGGCCTTCGTGCATATCGGAACGACGATTCAGTCTCTGCGCTCGGCCATCTGGTCGGTGGGCATGCTCTGCGTGCTCGGCCTGGTGGTGATGGCCATCGCGGCGGTGTTGTGATGCAGCCGCGGGGGCATCATCTGGCGGAACTGAACGTCGGGCGGCTTGTCGCGCCGACGGACGATCCGCGCGTGGCCGATTTCATGGCCAACCTCGACCGGATCAACGGACTGGGCAAGCGGATGCCCGGTTTCGTGTGGATGATGGAAGGCTCGGGTGAGCCCGGAACCGGCAACACCGAGGCCAAGATCGACGGCGATCCGCAGTATGTCAGCAATCTGACCGTCTGGGACAGCGCCGCGGCCCTGGATACCTTCGTGTGGGGCACGGTCCACAAGCAGTTCTATGCCCGCCGGCAGGAGTGGTTCGAGGTTCTGGGCGGGATGCATTTCGTGATGTGGTGGGTGCCCGCCGGTCATCAGCCGACCCTGGACGAGGGGCTGGCACGGCTGGAGCATCTGAAGGCCAACGGGGACAGCGATCACGCCTTTGGGTGGTCGCATTTGAAGATCGTGACAGGCTGGCGGGACGGTGTCTGCGGGTCTGAGGGTGCGGAGTTGAGAGTATGAAGATGATCCTGATGGCGGCCCTCGCGGCGCTGACCGTGACCGGATGCACGTCGCGCGATGACCGCATCGCGTTCGACGGGCAATATTACCGCACCAAGCTGACCAAGGTGGATGGCCAGCGGCATGTGTTTCAGGTGACGGCGCGGCCCGTGTCGGCGTCTTTACAGGGCGCGCGCGAGGCCGCCCGCTATGAGGCGGTCAGCTATTGCGTCACCGAATACGGCAGTTCCGACATTGCATGGGTCATCAGCCCCGATGCCGAGGCCAGCCGACTGGTCGTGCGCGACGACACGCTGACGCTGCAGGGCGCCTGCCCGCAGTGAGGGGCGCGGCGACATATCGCGCGCGGTCGTCGGACGGGCAGGTTGTGTTATTGGATAACTGCACTCTCCGTCCCCATCTGTGTGACAGGCGCGGGGGGTCCCCTGCGCGTGTGACATATCATGGGAGACTGATCATGCGTAAGCTACAACACGCCGCCGCCATCCTGGCCTGCGCGACGCTGCCCGCGCTTGCGGCGGCCAAACCGCCGTTGCGCGATGTGCCGCAGGTGGACAACGGGTTGTTCGCGGTGGCGGTGGCCAACGAGATCCGCAAGACCTGCCCCGATATCTCGGCCCGGATGTTCACGGCGTGGCGTTTTGCCCAATCGCTTGAAGCCAAGGCCAAAGCGATGGGATACACGGACGCGGAGATAGAGGCGCATCTGGATTCGGATGCGGAAAAGGCGCGCATGAAGGCGCGTGGCGCGGCCTATTTCAAGGCCAACGGGGTCAGTCGCGGCGACCCGCAAGGCATGTGCGCGCTCGGGCGCGCGGAAATTCAGAAATCGAGCCAGATCGGCGCGTTACTCAAGGCGAAGTGAGAGACATGAGCGATATTCGCAAGATCATTATCGACGGCAAGGAAGTTGAGGTCGAGGGCGCGATGACGCTCATTCAGGCCTGTGAAGAGGCGGGCGTGGAAATTCCACGCTTTTGCTATCACGAGCGGCTGTCAATCGCGGGCAACTGCCGGATGTGTCTGGTCGAGGTCGTCGGCGGCCCGCCCAAGCCCGCCGCAAGCTGTGCGATGCAGGTCCGCGATCTGCGTCCCGGTCCCGAAGGCCAGCCGCCGGTGGTGAAAACCAACTCGCCGATGGTCAAGAAGGCGCGCGAGGGGGTGATGGAGTTCCTGTTGATCAACCACCCGCTGGATTGCCCGATCTGCGACCAGGGCGGCGAATGCGACCTGCAGGATCAGGCGATGGCCTACGGTGTCGATTTCAGCCGCTACCGCGAGCCAAAGCGCGCGACCGAGGACCTTGATCTCGGCCCCCTGGTCGAGACGCATATGACGCGCTGCATTTCGTGCACCCGCTGCGTGCGCTTTACCACCGAGGTGGCGGGCATCAGCCAGATGGGTCAGACCGGCCGGGGCGAGGATGCCGAGATCACCAGCTACCTGGGCGAGACGCTGGACAGCAATCTGCAGGGCAACATCATCGACCTGTGCCCGGTGGGGGCGCTGGTGTCGAAACCCTACGCCTTTACCGCGCGGCCCTGGGAGTTGACCAAGACCGAGAGCATCGACGTGATGGATGCGCTTGGTTCCAACATCCGGGTCGATACGAAGGGCCGCGAAGTCATGCGGTTTCTGCCACGCAACCATGACGGCGTGAACGAGGAGTGGATTTCCGACAAGACACGCTTTGTCTGGGACGGTCTGCGCCGCCAGCGGCTCGATACGCCCTATATTCGTGAAAACGGCAAGCTGCGCAAAGCAAGCTGGCCCGAGGCGCTGCAGGCTGCTGCCAAGGCGATGGAAGGCAAGTCGGTCAGCGGGCTGATCGGCGACCTTGCCCCGGTCGAGGCCGCCTATGCGTTGAAGCAGTTGATCGAGGGGCGCGGCGGGGTCGTCGAATGCCGCACGGACGGGGCCAAGCTGCCCGCGGGCAACCGCAGCGGCTATGTCGGCACCGTCGCCATCGAGGACCTGGACACCGCGCGGGAGGTGATCCTGATCGGGACCAATCCGGCGATCGAGGCGCCGGTCCTGAATGCGCGGATCCGCAAGGCATGGACCCGGGGCGCCAATGTGACGCTGGTGGGCGCGGCCTGCGATCTGACCTATGACTACACCCACGCCGGCACCGACCGCGCGGCGTTGTCGGGGCTCAAGCCGTCCGACGATGCCATCGTGGTCGTCGGGCAGGGCGCCCTGCGCGAGGCGGATGGCGCGGCCGTGCTGGCCGCGGCGCAGGCGCTGACGGGCCGGATGCTGGTGCTGCACACCGCGGCGGGCCGCGTGGGCGCCATGGATATCGGCGCGGTCAACGATGGCGGCGTCGATGCGGTGGCCAAGGCCGACGTGATCTACAACCTCGGCGCGGACGAGATCGACATCGCCGACGGCCCTTTTGTGATCTACCAGGGCAGCCACGGCGACCGGGGCGCGCACCGTGCCGACATCATCCTGCCCGGCGCGGCCTATACCGAGGAGCCGGGGCTTTTCGTCAACACCGAAGGCCGTCCGCAGTTGGCCCTGCGCGCCAGCTTTGCCCCCGGCGAGGCCAAGGAAAACTGGGCCATCCTGCGCGCTCTGAGCGCCGAGGCGGATGCGCAACTGCCCTATGACAGCATTGCGCAACTGCGCCGCGCGCTGATCAAGAAGGTGCCGCATCTTGGGCAGGTGGACGAGGTGCCCGAGAACGCGTTGCAACCGCTGGAGCAAGGCCAGCTTGGCACGGCGTCGTTCCGGCCGGCGATCACGGATTTCTACCTGACCAATCCGATCGCGCGCGCCAGCCAGTTGATGGCGGAACTGTCGGCCAACGCCAAGGCCCGCCGCAGCGAGGCATTGGCCGCGGAATGAAACGCGCGGTGCTGATATCGCCCCTGGTGCTGGCGGCCTGCGGGCCCGGCGTGCCCACGGCCGAGGATTTCATTCCCGACTACAGGGGCGTCGAGACGCAGCTTCTCGACGGCGATCTGGTGCAGTTCAACGTGTCGATGACCAAGGCGCAATCGGCGGTGGACGTGGAGCGGTATGCGGAATGTGCCGCGGCGCAATATACGCTGATCCGGGGCTACGGATTCGCGCGTCACCTGCGCACAAATGTAAGCGAAGAGGGTGGCGTCTGGTCCGCAGATGCTGTTTACACCATCTCGCCAACCCTGCCGCGCGGATCGCGCACGCTCGACGCCGAAGTCGTGGCTGCGGACTGCGCGGAAACTGGAATACCGACGGTGTGAGGACCTATGGCTGATTTCTTTACCACCCCTGGCGGCATCGCCGTACTGATCCTGGCGCAGGTGCTTGCGGTCGTCGGCTTTGTCATGATCTCGCTGCTGTTTCTGGTCTATGGCGACCGCAAGGTCTGGGCGGCGGTGCAGATGCGGCGCGGGCCCAACGTCGTGGGCGCCTTCGGTCTGCTGCAGACGGTGGCGGATGCGTTGAAATACGTCGTCAAGGAGGTCGTGATCCCTGCGGGCGCCGACCGCACCGTGTTTCTGCTGGCGCCGCTGACGTCCTTCGTTCTGGCGATGCTGGCCTGGGCGGTGATCCCGTTCAACGACGGTTGGGTGCTGTCCGATATCAACGTGGCGATCCTGTTCGTCCTCGCGATCTCCTCGCTCGAGGTGTATGGCGTGATCATGGGCGGCTGGGCGTCGAACTCCAAGTACCCGTTCCTCGGGTCGCTGCGGTCGGCGGCGCAGATGATCTCCTACGAAGTGTCGCTGGGTCTGATCATCATCGGGGTCATCATCTCGACCGGGTCGATGAACTTTTCCGGCATCGTCGCGGCGCAGAACGGCTCCTACGGGTTCTTCTCGTGGTACTGGCTGCCGCATTTCCCGATGGTGTTCCTGTTCTTCATCTCGTGCCTTGCCGAAACCAA
Organism: Sulfitobacter sabulilitoris; assembly: GCF_005887615.1. Classification (GTDB taxonomy): domain Bacteria; phylum Pseudomonadota; class Alphaproteobacteria; order Rhodobacterales; family Rhodobacteraceae; genus Sulfitobacter_E; species Sulfitobacter_E sabulilitoris. Next base: position 1,058,839 of record NZ_VANS01000001.1, on the reverse strand, counting down.
CCGCCCGCCCTTCGACCTTCCGGAAGCGGAATCGGAATTGGTCGCGGGATACCAGGTGGAATATTCCTCGACGCCCTTCCTGCTGTTCATGGCGGGCGAATACATCGCCATCTTCCTGATGTGCGCGCTGACCTCGCTGCTGTTCTTCGGTGGCTGGCTGTCGCCCATTCCCGGCCTGCCCGATGGCGTGCTGTGGATGGTGGGCAAGATGGCGTTCTTTTTCTTCCTTTTCGCGATGGTCAAGGCCATCACCCCGCGCTACCGCTACGATCAACTGATGCGCCTGGGCTGGAAGGTGTTCCTGCCGTTCAGCCTTGTCTGGGTGGTCTTCGTGGCCTTCGCGGCGAAATTCGACTGGTTCTGGGGGGCATACGCCCGCTGGGGCATGGGAGGCTGACATGGCAAACATCGACTATACCCGCGCCGCGAAATACTGGTTGTTGCAGGATTTCTGGGTCGGCATGAAGCTGGGGCTGAAGTATTTCTTCGCGCCCAAGGCGACGTTGAACTATCCGCATGAAAAGGGTCCGCTGTCCCCCCGGTTCCGGGGGGAACACGCCCTGCGCCGGTATCCCAACGGCGAGGAACGCTGCATCGCGTGCAAGCTGTGCGAGGCCATCTGCCCCGCGCAGGCGATCACCATCGATGCCGAACCGCGGGATGACGGCAGCCGCCGGACGACGCGCTACGACATCGACATGACCAAATGCATCTATTGCGGTTTCTGTCAGGAAGCCTGCCCGGTGGATGCCATCGTCGAAGGCCCGAATTTCGAGTTCTCGACCGAGACGCGCGAAGAGCTGTATTACGACAAGGACAAGCTGCTTGAAAACGGCGATCGCTGGGAAGCCGAGATTGCGCGCAATCTCGAAATGGACGCGCCCTACCGATGAGCGATGCAAAATCCCCCTTTGAAGTGATGATGCAGCAGGCCCAGGACATGGCGAAGGCCTTTCCAGCAATGGAGGCGTTCACGCCCAAGGGCTTTGAGAAGATGATGGGCACGATGCCCAAGGACATGATGGAAATGATGTTCGGCAATACGCTGAACGAAGGCGGGCTGGACGCGCGGACGCGGCTTTTGCTGACGCTGGCGGGGCTGACGATGCAGGGCGCGCAAAACGACGTGGCCCTGCGCCAGACCGTGCGCCACGTCCTGGAGGCGGGCGGCACCAAGCAGCACATCGTCGAGACGATCGGCCAGATGTCGGTGTTCGCCGGCATCCCCGCGATGACCCGCGCGCTGGAACTGGCCCAGCAGGTGCTGGACGAACATGAGGACCCCGAGACATGAGTGTTTTTGCCTTCTACCTCTTTGCGGTCAGCGTGATCTCGGGCGGCCTGTTCACCGTCGTCAGCCGCAACCCGGTGCATTCCGTGCTCTGGCTGATCCTCGCGTTTCTGAGTGCGGCCGGCTTGTTCGTGCTGCTGGGCGCCGAATTCGTGGCGATGCTTCTGATCATCGTCTACGTGGGCGCGGTGGCGGTGTTGTTCTTGTTCGTCGTGATGATGCTGGATGTCGATTTCGCCGAATTGAAGGCCGAGATGGCGAAGTATATGCCGCTGGCGCTGCTGATCGGTCTGGTCATCCTGATGCAGTTCGTGATGGCCTTCGGCGCCTGGGAGGCGAACGGCGCGGCCGAAGGTCTGCGCGCGCAGCCGATGCCGCTGGACCGGCACAACACCGAAGCGCTTGGCCTGATCCTCTATGATCAGTATTTCCTGCTGTTCCAGCTGGCGGGGCTGATCCTGCTGGTGGCGATGGTCGGTGCGATCGTTCTGACGCTGCGCCACCGCGGCGACGTCAAGCGGCAGGACGTGGTGGCGCAGATGATGCGCGACCCCAAAAAGGCGATGCAGTTGAAAGACGTGAAATCCGGGCAGGGGTTGTAGGCGCGGAATCTTCAAAAAAATCCGGTCCGTTTTCTGTCACAGAAAACGGCTACGGGACGGAAAGTATGGGACATTATGATCGGACTTGAACATTACCTGACAGTGGCGGCGACGCTTTTTGTCATCGGCATCTTCGGGCTCTTTCTGAACCGGAAGAACGTGATCATCCTGCTGATGAGCATCGAATTGATGCTGCTTGCGGTGAATATCAACCTCGTGGCGTTCTCCAGTTTCCTGGGCGATCTGGTGGGGCAGGTGTTCACGCTGTTCGTGCTGACCGTGGCCGCCGCCGAAGCGGCAATCGGCCTTGCGATCCTGGTGTGCTTCTTCCGCAACCGCGGCACCATCGCGGTCGAAGACGTCAACGTGATGAAGGGCTGAGATCATGGAAACCATCATCCTCTTTGCCCCGCTGGTGGGCGCGATCCTGTGCGGTTTCGGCTGGAAGGTCATGGGCGAGGTTGCGGCCATGTGGATCGCGACCGGCCTATTGTTCCTGTCCGCGCTGTTGTCCTGGATCGTCTTCCTCAGCTTCGATGGCGTGACTGAGCAGATCCAGATCCTGCGCTGGATCGAAAGCGGCACACTGTCGACCGACTGGGCCATCCGCATGGACCGCCTGACGGCGATCATGCTGATCGTGATCACAACGGTGTCGAGCCTCGTTCACCTCTATTCCTTTGGCTACATGGACCACGATCCGCAGTGGAAAGAGGGCGAAACCTACAAACCGCGCTTTTTCGCCTACCTGTCGTTCTTCACCTTCGCGATGCTGATGCTGGTGACCGCCGACAACCTGGTGCAGATGTTCTTTGGCTGGGAAGGGGTCGGCGTGGCATCGTACCTGCTGATCGGCTTTTACTACCGCAAGCCGAGCGCCAATGCAGCCGCGATCAAGGCCTTCGTCGTCAACCGCGTCGGCGATTTCGGTTTTGCGCTGGGGATCTTCGGGCTGTTCTTCCTGACCGACAGCATTCGTTTTGACGATGTCTTTGCGGCGGCACCCGACATCGCCGAGACGCAGCTGACGTTTCTGTGGGGCGAATGGAACGCCGCCAACCTGATCGCGGTTCTGCTGTTCATCGGGGCGATGGGCAAATCGGCGCAGCTGTTCCTGCACACGTGGCTGCCCGACGCCATGGAAGGCCCGACGCCGGTGTCCGCGCTGATCCACGCGGCCACGATGGTGACGGCGGGCGTGTTCCTGGTGTGCCGCATGTCGCCGCTGATGGAATTCGCGCCCGAGGCGATGATGTTCGTGACCTTCCTGGGCGCCACCACCGCGTTTTTCGCCGCGACCGTGGGCCTGGTGCAGACCGACATCAAGCGGGTGATCGCCTATTCGACCTGCAGCCAGCTTGGCTACATGTTCGTGGCGGCGGGCGTGGGGATGTATTCGGCGGCGATGTTCCATTTGCTGACGCACGCCTTCTTCAAGGCGCTGTTGTTCCTTGGGGCGGGGTCGGTGATCCATGCGATGCACCACGAGCAGGACATGACCAACTATGGCGGGTTGCGCAAAAAGATCCCCTATACCTTCTACGGCATGCTGATCGGCACGCTGGCCATCACCGGGGTGGGTATCCCGCTGACCCATATCGGTTTTGCCGGCTTTCTCAGCAAGGACGCGATCATCGAAAGCGCCTTTGCGGGCGGAACCGGCTATGCCTTCTGGCTGCTGGTCGTGGCGGCGGCGATGACCAGCTTCTACAGCTGGCGACTGATGTTCCTGACGTTCTTCGGTGCGCCGCGCGGCGACAAGCACACGCATGACCACGCGCACGAAAGCCCGATGACGATGCTGGTGCCGCTCGGTGTGCTGAGCGCGGGCGCGGTTCTGGCCGGCATGGTCTGGTACGGCAGTTTCTTCGGCCACGCCGACGAGGTGGCGGAGTTCTACGGCATCCCCTACGCCGAGGCCGCGGCAGCGGGCGACACCCATGCCGAAGGCGCGGAGGAAGACCACGGTGCCGCCACCGGCGACCACGGTGGCGCGGGCGAGCATCACTACGTGTTCACCGGCGCACCGGGCGAGGGCGCGATCTACATGGGGCCGGACAACACCGTGCTGGATGATGCCCACGCCGTGCCCACCTGGGTCAAACTCAGCCCGTTCATCGCGATGCTGGCCGGTCTTGGAATGGCGGTATGGTTCTATATCCTGAACCCCAGCCTGCCGGGGCGCCTGGCGGAGAGCCAGCGGCCGCTGTATCTCTTTCTCAAGAACAAATGGTATTTCGACGAGCTTTATGACGTCGTCTTCGTGCAGTCGGCAAAGGGCCTGGGGCGTCTGTTGTGGAAACGCGGCGACGGCAACGTCATCGATGGGTCGCTCAACGGTGTGGCAATGGGGATCATCCCGTTCTTCACCCGGCTCGCGGGGCGGGCGCAGTCCGGCTACATCTTCACCTATGCCTTCGCGATGGTGATCGGGATCGCGGTTCTGGTCACATGGATGACGATGACCGGAGGGGCGAACTGATGGACAATCTGCTTTCAATCGTCACCTTCATCCCGGCGCTGGCGGCGGCCATCCTGGCGGTGTTCCTGCGCGGCGACGACGAGGCGGCCAGACGCAACGCGCGCTGGCTTGCGCTGATCGCGACAGCGGCCACCTTCCTGGTGTCGCTGTTCATCCTCGCCGGGTTCGACGCGAATGACACCGGTTTCCAGATGGTCGAGGAGGCCGAATGGCTGATCGGGCTCAAGTACAAGATGGGCGTCGATGGCATTTCGGTGCTGTTCGTCATGCTCACGACCTTCATGATGCCGCTGGTCATCGCCGCCTCGTGGAACGTCGAGACGCGCGTCAAGGAATACATGATCGCCTTTCTGATGCTTGAAACGCTGATGCTGGGCGTGTTCATGGCGCTGGATCTGGTGCTGTTCTACCTGTTCTTCGAGGCAGGGCTGATCCCGATGTTCCTGATCATCGGGATCTGGGGCGGGGCCAACCGCATCTACGCGAGCTTCAAGTTCTTTCTCTATACCTTCCTTGGGTCGGTTCTGATGCTGGTGGCGATGGTGGGCATGTTCGCCGATGCGGGCACCACCGACATCGAGACCCTGCTGACCCACGAATTCGCCTTCGAGACGTTCAGCATCCTGGGCGTGCAGATCGTGGGCGGTTTGCAGACGCTGCTGTTCCTGGCGTTCTTTGCCAGCTTTGCGGTCAAGATGCCGATGTGGCCGGTGCATACCTGGCTGCCTGACGCGCACGTGCAGGCGCCGACCGCCGGGTCGGTCGTTCTGGCCGCGATCCTGCTGAAAATGGGCGGTTACGGGTTCTTGCGGTTCTCGTTGCCGATGTTCCCGGTCGGGGCAGAGGTGCTGACGCCGCTGGTCTTGTGGATGAGCGCGATCGCGATCGTCTATACCAGCCTTGTCGCACTGGTGCAGGAGGACATGAAAAAGCTGATCGCCTACAGTTCCGTGGCGCATATGGGCTTTGTCACGATGGGGATCTTCGCCGCCAACCAGCAGGGCGTGGACGGCGCGATATTCCAGATGATCAGCCACGGCTTCATCTCCGGCGCCCTGTTCCTGTGCGTCGGTGTGATCTATGATCGGATGCACACCCGCGAGATCGACGCCTACGGCGGGCTGGTGAACCGGATGCCCGCCTATGCGCTGGTGTTCATGCTGTTCACGATGGCGAACGTGGGCCTTCCGGGGACATCCGGGTTCGTGGGCGAATTCCTGACGCTGATGGGCGTGTTCCAGGTCAATACCTGGGTGGCGGCGGTGGCCACGACCGGGGTGATCTTTTCGGCGGGCTATGCGCTGTGGCTCTATCGCCGGGTGGTGATGGGCGACCTGATCAAGGAAAGCCTGCGCAGCATCACTGACATGACCGCGCGCGAGCGGTGGATCTTTGCGCCGCTGGTGGCGATGACGATCCTGTTGGGCGTCTATCCGGCGCTGGTGCTGGACGTGATCGGGCCGTCGGTGGCCGCACTTGTTGATAATTACGATACGGCGCTCGCCGCGGCGGATGCCGCGTCGCAGATGGCCGCAAATTAAAGGGGCGCGTGATGCTTTCCGCAGATCTGATACTCATCCTGCCGGAGATCGTGCTGGCCGTCTTTGCCATGCTGATGCTGGTGGGCGCGGTCTATACCATCAAGGACGGGGCGGCGAGCCTTCTGCTTTGGCTGACCGCAGGGCTGATGGCGGTTCTGGCGGGCTGGATCGGTCTTTGGGGCGCGGGGGCGCAGACCGGCTTTGGCGGGCTGTTCATCGAAGACGGCTTTGCGCGCTTTGCCAAGGTCACGATCCTGCTGTCGGCGGCTGCCGTTCTGGTGATGAGCGAGGGCTACATGAAGCACCGCGACCTGCTGCGGTTCGAATACCCGCCGCTGGTGGCGCTCAGCGCCGTGGGCATGATGATGATGGTCTCGGCGGGCGATCTGATGTCGCTCTACATGGGGCTGGAACTGCAATCGCTGGCGCTTTACGTGGTTGCGTCGCTGCGCCGCGACAGCGTGAAATCAACCGAGGCGGGCCTGAAGTATTTCGTGCTCGGCGCGCTCAGCTCGGGCCTGCTGCTTTATGGCGCGTCGCTGGTCTATGGCTATTCCGGCACCACGCTGTTTTCGGGCATCATCCAGACCGCGCAGGGCGGCGAGGTGTCGCTGGGGCTGCTCTTTGGTCTTGTGTTCCTGATCTCGGGCATGGCGTTCAAGGTGTCGGCGGTGCCGTTCCACATGTGGACGCCCGATGTCTACGAGGGCTCGCCCACGCCGGTGACCGCGTTTTTCGCCACGACACCCAAGGTGGCGGCGATGGGGCTGTTCGCGCGGGTGCTGCATGACGCCTTCGGCAATGCCGTCAGCGACTGGAGCCAGATCATCGCGCTGCTGTCGCTGCTGTCCATGTTTCTCGGTGCGGTCGCGGCGATCGGGCAGACAAACATCAAGCGGCTGATGGCGTTTTCGTCAATCGCGCACATGGGCTATGCGCTGATGGGTCTGGCCGCCGGCACCGTGTTGGGCGTGCAGGCGATGCTGGTCTACATGGCGATCTACGTCACCATGAACGTCGGCACATTCGCCTTTATCCTGACGATGCAGAAAGACGGCCAGCCGGTGACGGATATCGCGTCGCTCAACATGTTCGCCAAACGCGAACCGGGGCGGGCGCTGGCGATGCTGGTTCTGTTGTTCAGCCTTGCGGGCGTGCCGCCGATGCTGGGGTTCTTCGGCAAATTCTACGTGCTGCGCGCCGCCTACGAAGGCGGGCTGGCCTGGCTGGCGGTGGCCGGCGTGGTGGCATCGGTGATCGGCGCATTCTACTACCTGCGGATCGTGTTCTACATGTATTTCGGCGATGACAGCGGCGAGGCACTGGACAGGGGCAAACCCGGCATCCTGTGGGGCTTTCTGATGGCCAGTGCGGTGGTGATGGTTCTGGGCATCGTCAACATGTTCGGGGTCGAGGGCGCCGCGGCGGCCGCGGCGGCGACGCTTGTCAACTGACGCGGGGCAGTCCGGGATCGGCGCCGGGGCCGTCGGCCAAAGCATGTCTGACCAAGAAACGCCATGAGCGCGTGGCCCGATGGATACGGCCGACGCGTGCTGCCATCGGTCTCGTCGACGCTGAGCGAGGCAGCCCGGATCGCGCCGGAACTGACCGGTCCCGAGTGGATCCTCGCGCTTGAACAGACAGCGGCCCGCGGGCGGCGCGGGCGACCGTGGGCAATGCCGCCGGGCAATTTCGCGGCGACGCTGGTGTTGCACCCGTCCGAGCCGCCCGGCGTGGCGGCCGTGCGGTCGTTCGTGGCCTCGCTCGCGCTCTACCGGGCGTTCGTGGCGGTGACCGGGCGCGAGGATGCGTTTGCCCTGAAATGGCCCAACGATGTCTTGCTGCGCGGTGGCAAGATCGCCGGGATCCTGCTGGAAAGCGTGGGGCAGGGGCGCGGGATCAGCCATCTGGCCATCGGCATCGGCGTCAACCTGGTGGCCGCCCCAGGGGCGGACGCGGTCGAACCCGGCGCGCTGCGGCCCGTGTCGCTGTCGTCGGAAACCGGGGTCGTGATCACGCCCGAGGCGTTTCTGGATGTGCTGGCGTCCGAGTACGCCGTGCTTGAGCAGCAGTTCACAACCTACGGTTTTTCCGCGATCCGGGCAGAATGGCTGGCGCATGCCGCCCGGCTGGGCGAGGTCATCACGGCGCGCACCGGCACGCGCGAAGACGTCGGCACGTTTGTCGATGTGGACGAGACCGGCAATCTGATCCTTGATACCTCTGACGGCCGGCGCGCGATTGCGGCGGCGGATGTGTTTTTCTGATCCTCATGGGGGCGTGATTCATGCTTTTGGCCATCGACTGCGGCAATACCAACACCGTCTTTTCGATCTGGGACGGGGCGCGTTTCATCGCGACCTGGCGCACCTCGACGGAATGGCAGCGCACGGCGGACCAGTATTACGTCTGGCTGAGCACCCTGATGAAGCTCAAGAAGATCGAGGCCGACATCACCGACGTCATCGTCAGTTCCACCGTGCCGCGCGTGGTGTGGAACCTGCGGGTGCTGGCGGACCGGTATTTCAACACCCGTCCCCTGGTGGTGGGCAAGCCCGAGTGCCTGCTGCCCGTGGAGGTGCGGGTCGATCAGGGCACTGCGGTGGGGCCGGACCGGCTGGTCAACACCGTGGCGGGATTCGACCTGTTCGGCGGTGACCTGATCATGGTCGATTTCGGCACCGCCACCACCTTTGACGTGGTGGATACCGATGGGGCCTATGTCGGCGGCGTGATCGCGCCGGGCGTCAACCTGAGCCTCGAGGCGCTGCACCAGGCCGCCGCCGCCTTGCCGCATATCGACATCACCAAGCCACAGCATGTGATCGGCACCAATACCGTCGCATGCATGCAATCGGGCGTCTTTTGGGGTTATGTCGGCCTCGTTCGTGAGATATGTGCTCGGATCAAGGCGGAACGGGACCGCGAAATGCGGGTGATTTCCACGGGTGGCCTGGCCCCCCTGTTCCAGCAAACCGAGGCGTTATTCGACGCCTACCAGGATGATCTGACAATGCACGGCCTGACCGTGATTCACAAATACAACAAGGACAACGCTTAATAATATGAGCAGCGAAAGATTGATCTACCTGCCCCTCGGTGGGGCGGGCGAAATTGGCATGAACGCCTATGTTTACGGCTACGGAAAACCCGGCAAGGAACGGCTGATCGTCGTCGATCTGGGCGTGGCCTTTCCCGATATGGACAGCAGCCCCGGCGTGGACCTGATCCTGCCCGACATCACCTGGCTGAAGGAACGCCGCAACCAGATCGAGGCGGTGTTCGTCACGCACGCGCACGAGGACCACGTGGGCGCCGTCGCGCACACCTACGACCAGCTCAAGGCGCCGATCTATGCGCGGTCGTTCACGTCCAATATCGCGCGGCGCAAGATGGACGAATACGGCCATCCCGAAGATGCGATCACGACCGTTTCGGCCTGGCCCGAGCAGGTGACGGCGGGGCCGTTCACCGTGGGTTTCCTGCCGATCTCGCATTCCATTCCCGAAAGCAGCGCTTTGGTCATCGACAGTCCGGAGGGCCGGGTGATCCATTCGGGCGACTTCAAGCTCGATGTCACGCCCGTCGTCGGCGAGGCATTCGACCCAGCGCTGTGGACCGAGGTGTGCAAGGACGGCGTTAAGGCGCTGATCTGCGACAGCACGAACGTGTTTTCGCCGCATGCCGGCCGGTCAGAGGCGACCGTGGGCCCCGCTATCGAAAAGCTGGTGAGCGAGGCCACCGGAATGGTCGTGGCCACCACGTTCGCGTCCAACGTGGCGCGCGTCAAGACGCTGGCGGATGCGGGCGCGCGGTCGGGGCGGTCCATCGTCCTGCTGGGCCGCGCGATGCGCCGCATGGTCGAGGCGTCGGTGGAAACGGGCGTGCTGCGCGATTTTCCGACAACGGTCAGCCCCGAGAACGCGCGCGCGATCCCGCGCGAAAACCTGATGCTGCTGGTGACCGGCAGCCAGGGCGAGCGGCGCGCGGCCAGCGCGCAACTGGCGCGTGGCAAGTATCAGGGCATGGAGATGAAGGAGGGCGATACGTTCTTGTTCTCGTCCAAGACCATCCCGGGCAACGAGCGCGGAGTGATCCGCATCATCAACGCGTTTTCCGAAATGGGTGTGGACGTGGTCGATGACAGCAATGGCGATTACCACGTCTCGGGCCACGCCAACCGCCCCGACCTGGAAACGCTGCATGACATCGTCAAACCGCAGATCCTGATCCCGATGCACGGCGAGCACCGCCACCTGCGCGAACACGTCAAGATCGCCGATGGCAAGGGCATCAAGGGCGTTCTGGCGGTCAACGGCATGATGATCGACCTCAGCGGCAACACCCCAAAGGTTGCCGAATACGTCGAGACGGGCCGCACCTATATCGACGGATCGGTGCAGATCGGCGCGCTGGATGGCGTGGTGCGCGACCGGATCCGCATGGCGCTGAACGGGCATGTCGTCGTCACCGTGATCCTCGACGAGAACGACGAACCGCTGGGCGATCCGTGGTGCGAGGTGATGGGCCTGCCCGAGCAGGGCCGCAGCAAGGCGCCGCTGGTCGATGTGCTGGAGGCCGATCTGAGCCAGTGGCTTGGCCGGGCCAAGCCCGCCACGCTGCAGGACGATGACAAGCTCAACGACGGCTTGAAGCGGACCGTGCGCCAATCGGCGCAGGACGAGATCGGCAAGAAGCCCGAAGCGACGATCGTCGTCAGCCGGCTGAGCTGACGAGGCTTCTTGCGCGGCGGATCGGCAGGTGCTGATCCGCCGCGCGAAATCGCGGTTGCGGTGGCCGTCGGGTCGGGCCGCGCCCCGCTATTCGTCGTCGGGGGCCGGGCTCTGGGTCGCATCGGGCGCCACGGGCGCCGGCTGCACCGCCGTGCCATCTGCCGCGCCGCCGCGGCACACATAGACCGCACCGCCGACGGCGACCACGCTGACCCCCGCGGCGGCCAGAACCGCGGGCGTCGACAACGCGGCCAATGCTGTGCTGCCGGCCGTGCCAAGGCTGGCGGTGACCGAGGACGCGCTGCCCGACAGGATCATGGCACCGGATCCGTGCCTGATCGCGCTGATCCCGGCTTCGCGGGCGTTTGCCGCGACAGACCCCGCGATGGAGGCGGCCACGTCACGTCCTTCCTGCTTGGTGGTGTTGACCCGTTCGCAGAATGTCTTTTTGCACAGGCCCTGGAAATTCCGGTCGCCGGGGATGAGGAAATAGCCGTTTTCGTCACTCCGGGTCAGGCAATAGCCGTCGATGTCCGCGTCGGGGACGGTTGTGGCCAGATAATCGAACAGCACGCCGCTGTCGCAAGGCTCCGGCGCGCCCCAGGCACGGTTCCAGGTACGGGTGGGCCAGTTCAGCAGCTTTTCGCGGGTCTTCACATCTTCCGCGAAGGTGGCGAAATTATCCGCCTCGATCACCACGTCGCCGCCGTTGACCGCGGCGCGGCACTGCGCGGCATCGGCGGTGGTGGCGATGGTCAGGCCGACACTGCAGATGGCGCAGCGCGCTGCGGCTTGCAGGGACGATTGAAACATCATGGGGCGACTCGCGGATTGTGGTGAAATCATGCTGCTGATCTAGCGTGATTCACAGGGGAGCGCGCGTATGTCTTTGGCCATCGGTGGGCGTCCGCCGATACGAAAAACGCCCCGGCGGATGCACCGGGGCGTTGGATGTGTTCACGTCGAAGCGGAGATCAGCTGTCGCTGCGATCCTTGAAGCTCAACTCGATGAAGGTTGGCGTGTGATCGCCAAGGCCCACGACCTTGTTGCCGCCCCGTTCGGAGGCGTTGCCGCGATCATTGCGGCTGCGGTCCCTGCCGCCGCGTCCGCCCCTGTCATTGCGGCCCGAGGATTGCTTTTGCGTGTCCTGCGCGTCGGCTTCCTGGCGGTCGTCCTTGGGCTGGTCGTTCTTGGGCTGGTTGGGCTTGGGCTGGTTGGGCTTGGGCTGATCGGGCTTGGGGGGGCGACCCGCCTGATGCTCGGGCTCCGGGCGTGCGTCGGGCTTGGCGGCCTCAGCAACTTCGGGCGCGTTGGGCTTGGGGGCATCTGCCGCTTGTTCCTGCGGCTTGGGCGCGTCGTCCTTCTTGCGGCTCCGCGACCGGCTGCGCTTGGGCTTTTCGCCCTCGTCGCGCGCGGGCGCTGCCTTGGGGGCGTCGGCCTGTTGCGCATCCGCCGGGGTGGCATCACCGCCCAGCGGGCTGTCGAGCCGTGGGATTTCGCGCTGCACCAGGTGTTCGACATCCGCAAGGTTGCGTTCGTCGCGCGGCACACAGATCATGATCGCGGTGCCATCGCGCCCGGCGCGTCCGGTGCGGCCGATGCGGTGCACGTAATCCTCGGCGTGGCTGGGCACGTCGAAGTTGAACACGTGGCTGACGCTGGGCACATCGAGCCCGCGCGCGGCCACGTCGGAGGCCACCAAGAACCGAAGGGTGCCATCGCGGAAGCCGTCCAGCGTTCTTGTCCGCTGACTCTGGTCAAGATCGCCGTGGATGGGGGCCGCGTCGTAGCCGTATTTCTTGAGCGACTTGGCAACGGTATCCACGTCCATCTTGCGGTTGCAGAAAATGATCGCGTTGGTGCATTTGTCGCCTTCGCGGTCGATCAGCGCACGCAGCAGCTTTCGCTTTTCGGTCGCTTCGCGGTCCTTGCGCGAGGCTTTGAACATCACCACGCCCTGCTTGATGTTCTCGCCCGTAGTGGCCTGACGGGCGACCTCGATACGCGCGGGCGCGCTTAGGAACGTGTTGGTGATCCGTTCGATTTCCGGCGCCATGGTGGCCGAAAAGAACAGCGTCTGGCGGGTGAAGGGCGTCATCTGGAAGATACGCTCGATATCGGGGATGAACCCCATGTCGAGCATCCGGTCCGCTTCGTCGACCACCATGATCTTCACGTCCGACAAGATCAGCTTGCCGCGTTCGAAATGGTCGATCAGACGGCCGGGCGTCGCGATCAGGACATCGACGCCCTTGTCGATCAGCTTGTCCTGTTCCTTGAACGACACACCGCCGATGAGCAGCGCCTTGGTCAGCTTGAGGTGCTTGGTGTAGGTGTCGAAGTTTTCGGCCACCTGTGCGGCCAGCTCCCGCGTAGGGCACAGCACAAGGCTGCGTGGCATCCGGGCGCGGGCGCGGCCCCTGGCCAGGGCGGTGATCATCGGCAGCACGAAGCTGGCGGTCTTGCCCGTGCCGGTCTGGGCGATGCCCAGCACGTCGCGCCCCTCGAGGGCGGGGGGAATGGCCCCGGCCTGAATGGGGGTGGGCGTTTCGTACCCGGCTTCTTCGATCGCCTTGAGTACCTTGGGATTCAGGTTCAGTTCAGAGAATTTGGTCATGTGTGTCCGATTATAGCGGACGCTTGTTGGCCCGCGGCAGCAGTCCATGTCGGCCCGCATGGCCCAAGCGGCGGTCCCAGGGACCGCGACATGATGCGCCCCCATAGCAAAGTGCACAGGCAGCGTCAAACGGATGTGGTATCAGGCGGTTGCGGCGGGAAAGTGGCGTGCCCGTTTTGCATCCAAATCCAGCACGACCTGTCGCAACAATCCCCGGTGGGACAGCCGGTCGCGCAACTGCGGCGTATCGGCGCAGACCTCGTCGTAGAATGCGCGAAGCCCCGTCTCGCCGGCTTCGGCCTCGATGCCCCGGAACAGCTCATGAAGCGTGCGCCCCCCCGTTTCGCGCGCCCGCGCCGGGGCCAGTTCGGCCCGGTAGGAGCCCTGCCGCAAGCGGTAGCGGTAGGATGCGATCCAGTCGGGCCAGGATCTGGCGTGCATGTGGGCCAGGTCGATCCGCGGCAGTTCGACCTGGCCGGGGTTCATCGCCTCGCCTTGAAAGGCATTGTGGATCCGGATGCTGATATCCTCCATCCCGGTGCGCACGAACAGTTTTCCCGCGACATGGCTCAGAAACCCGCCCTTGAGATAGGCGCCGTAGACCGGATAGAGCGCCTGAACGATGTCGTCGCGCGCGGGCGTATTCGGGATGAACCCCTTGAACACGGTGCCGTCGCCCGCCAGCGCTTCGATCGGGCGCGTACGGGCGGTGCGCACCTCCGCCGGCAGATCGTCCAGGATGGCATCGACCGGGGTGTCGGAGACGAGGAATTCGTCCGCATCCATGTGAATGAGCCAGTCGACCTCGGCCTTGCGGTTGTAGGCATGGGTGGCGTTGACGCTTTGGCGCACCTGATGCTTGGCGGGGCGCCCGCCGCGTTTGGCCCACCACGCCGCGTCGCAGGTGGTGACGCGGACCTTGGGGTGTGCTTTCAGCGCGGCGTAGGCCTGCGGATTGGCGTCGTCGAGAAAGATGTAGAGCCGGTGTGCCCCGGCGTCGATGTGGTAGGCGGCAAAACGCAGGATCTCCTCGGCGGGCGCGAGGATGGTGGCGCTCAGCCCCCAGCGGATCACACCATCATTTCCTTGGTCGCGGTCAGGCGGATCTCGGGATAATCGCGGTCCACCCGGTCGATATCCCATTGCAGGCGCGTCAGGTAAACGATGTCGCCGTCATGATCGTGCGCGATGTGTTGCTTGTTGGAATTCATAAATCTGTCAACGGCTTGCCGGTCGCCGTTCACCCAGCGGGCAGAGGTGAACTGCGACGCCTCGAACCGCACGGGCAGGCCGTATTCCAATTCGATACGCGACGCCAGAACCTCGAACTGCAACTGCCCCACGACGCCCACGACAAAGCCCGACCCGATGGAGGGCTTGAACACCTTGGCCGCGCCTTCCTCGGCGAATTGCATCAGCGCCTTTTCAAGGTGCTTGGATTTCATCGGATCGCCCGCCCGCACCCCTTGCAGCAATTCCGGCGCAAAGGACGGGATGCCGGTCACGCGAATCGCCTCGCCTTCGGTCAGGGTGTCGCCGATGCGCAATTGTCCGTGGTTGGGAATGCCGATGATGTCGCCGGCCCAGGCTTCCTCGGCCAGTTCGCGGTCGGAGGCGAGGAACATCACCGGGTTGGTGATGCTCATGGGTTTTTTCGACCGCACATGCGTCAGCTTCATGCCGCGCTGAAAATGGCCCGAGGCGAGGCGGACAAAGGCGACCCGGTCGCGGTGCTTGGGGTCCATGTTGGCCTGCACCTTGAAGACAAAGCCGGACACCTTTGTTTCCTCGGGCAGAATCTGGCGCGGCTCGGCCGATTGAATCTGTGGCTCGGGCCCGAATTTGGCGATGCCTTCCATCAGCTCCTTGACCCCGAACGAGTTGATGGCCGAGCCGAACCAGATCGGCGTCAACGATCCTTCGGCCATCAGCGCGGCGTCGAGGGGCGGCATGAGTTCGCGCACCATTTCGAGGTCTTCGCGCAGCTTGTCGAGCAGGGCTGCGGGCACGTGCTCGGCCAGCTTGGGATCGTCGAGGCCGTCGATCTCGATCGAGGCCGCCACCTTGTTGCGGTCCGCGCGGTCCATCAGCTCCAGCCGGTCGCGCAGGATGTCGTAGCAGCCGACGAAATCGCGGCCCACGCCGATGGGCCAGCTGGCCGGTGTCACGTCGATGGCCAGGTTCTGCTGGATTTCGTCGATGATCTCGAACACGTCGCGGCTTTCGCGGTCCATCTTGTTGCAAAAGGTCAGGATCGGCAGGTCGCGCATCCGGCAGACCTCGAACAGTTTTTGGGTCTGGCTTTCCACGCCCTTGGCGCCGTCGATCACCATCACCGCGGCATCCACCGCCGTCAGCGTGCGGTAGGTGTCTTCGGAAAAGTCGGAGTGGCCGGGCGTGTCCACCAGGTTGAAGCGGAACGTCTTGTAATCGAACGACATTGCCGAGGCCGAGACCGAAATGCCGCGATCCTTTTCCATCGCCATGAAATCCGACCGCGTGCGCCGTGCCTCGCCCTTGGCGCGCACCTGTCCGGCCATCTGGATGGCGCCCCCGAACAGGAGGAATTTTTCCGTCAGCGTGGTCTTGCCCGCGTCCGGGTGACTGATGATCGCAAAGGTCCTGCGACGGGCAATCTCGGGGGGCAATGCGGGGCGGTTTGGGGCGGTGTCTAGCATGTTTGGCATATATCCACGCAGACCTTCGGGCGCAAGCCGCGCCAGGCTGCGGCTTTTGCGACTCGCGGGTTTGGGGTAGGATGGAACAGAGGGTGAACAACCTATGAGGGAATGTTGATGGATATCAAACAGATCGCAGACGCGTTGGTCGAAGGGTGCCGCGAAGGCCGCGCCAAGGAAAACCTGGACCATCTTTATGCGCCGGACGCCGTATCGGTCGAGGCGCAGGACATGCAGGGTCAGGGCCGCGAGACCAAGGGATTGGAAGCCATCAAGGGCAAACACGATTGGTGGGACAGCGCGATGGAGGTCACGGGCAGCAGCGTCAGCGACCCGATGCTGCACGGCGACGACCGGTTCGCCATCATCTTCGAGGCGCAGGGCACCGAAAAAGCCAGCGGCAGGGCGTTCGACATGAAAGAAGTCGGCGTGTACCACGTCCGCGACGGCAAGATCGTGCGCGAGGAGTTCTTTTACTGATCCGGCGCTAGCGCGACGAGGCCCGGCGCAGCAGTTCGGCGGCGTCGGGCCGGTCCAGCAGACGTTTTTGCACGTCCAGCCCCGCATGCGGCAGATCCGAGTGACCGGGAATCACATCGCCAAGCGCCCGCGACATGGTGTCGGGCAGAACGGATTTCGTGCGCGTGTCGATCAGCATGGATTCCGCGGCGATGCCTTCGGCATAGATCATCTGGTGCCCGTCGAACAAAAGCTGGAAATAGTCGACGAAGCCGCCGTCCTGCACGGTGACGGAAGAGCCGTTCACCAGATGCCGCGCCTTGACCAGCAGTTCGGACCGGCCCGCGCCAAGGCGGTCCTGCCGTTGATAGATGAACAGGCGGTGGTCGGGGCTGACGATCAGGTCGCGGTCATTGTTGAGCGTGCCCGCGCGGATGCGGATCGGGGCAAATTCGCCCACCGCGCGCACGGTCGACTGACCGATCCAGCGCAGGTGCTGAACGCCGTCGTCACGGGTCAGGATCCGGTCCCCCGGTGTCAGATCCTCGATCCGGCGCTGTTCGCCCGAGCCCAGCGTGATGTGCGTGCCGCGGGTAAACGAGACGCAGGCGACCTGCCCGAAGGTGCGCCGCGCGCCCTCGGTATCGATGCCCACAAGCCGGTATTCGATGCGCGGGTAGAGCGGCACGAGCGGCAGCAGATAGACCTGCAGCACATCACCCTGCGCATCGACTTCGACCAGCACCAGCGCATCGGACACCTGTCCATCGGTGGGCATCAGCGTAATCGCGCAATCCAGATGCACGATGGCGCCCGGATGCCCGGTTTCGGTGTCCGGAGCCACGTTGAACGCGCCGTCGCTGCGGGCCTGGATCGACAGGCGCCTGGGGGAGGCGCCGGGCGCGAGCGTGTAGATGTCGTCAAGAACCAACTCCGATGCGAAGCCGAGCGGATCGCCCATGTTCGCGCCGAAAAGCGCCGTCACGTCTGCCGCGGAATAGACCGGCACGCTTTGCGCGGGTGCCGGTCGATGGGAACGGGGATGTGACATGCTGGTGGCCTGACCTTGGAAACGAGAGAACGAACACTGGTAATTTACGGTAAGACTGTGGCGATTTGCGGTCAATCATCGGGTGTTTTGCTGGCAAATCCATCGCGCCGGATGCTAAGCCTTGGCACGACGCATAAAGGGAGACGTGGCGATGGATCTGGGGATCAAGGGAAAACGGGCGCTGCTGTGCGCCTCATCCAAGGGGCTGGGCCTTGGCTGTGCGGAGGCATTGGCGGCGGCGGGTGTCGATCTGGTGATGAATGCCCGCGGAGCAGAGGCGCTGGACGCTTCGGCACAGGCCATTCGCGACGCGCATGGCGTCGAGGTCACGACCGTCGCCGCCGACATCACAACGCCCGAGGGGCGGCAATTGGTGCTGGAGGCCGCGGGCGCGGTCGATATTCTGGTCAACAACGCCGGCGGCCCGCCGCCCGGAATGTGGCACGATTGGGAGCGCGAGGATTTCATCAAGGCGCTGGATGCAAACATGCTGACGCCGATCGCGCTGATCAAGGCGCTGGTGCCGGGGATGATGGACCGCGGCTGGGGCCGTGTGGTCAACATCACCTCGCAATCGGTCAAGGCCCCGATCGGGGTTCTGGGGCTCAGCAATTCGGCGCGCGCCGGGCTGACCGGCTATGTCGCGGGCACCAGCCGCCAGGTGGCGGGCAAGGGGGTCACGATCAACAACCTGCTGCCCGGAATTCACGCGACCGACCGCGCCGATGCGTTGGATGGCGGGGTGGTCAAGGCCAAGGGCATCACGCTGGAGCAGGCCCGCGCCGACCGTGCGGCCACGATCCCTGCCGGGCGGTATGGCACGCGCGAAGAATTCGGCGCCGCCTGCGCGTTCCTGTGCTCTGTCCATGCGGGGTTCATCGTCGGGCAGAACCTTCTGCTCGACGGTGGGGCCACGAATATGACGATCTAGGCCGTGGCAGGGGGGTATTCGCTCAAGACCCGGCTGTTCAACGCACAAAGCGTGGCGCAGTTGGCAGGGGAATATGCCGCCGTCCTGCCCAGGTTCGACGCGGCGGCGTTTCAGCGCAGGGCATTGGCGGGGCTGGACGAACGGTCCTTGCTGGCGTGCATCGATTGGCTTGCCGACTGTCTTGAGCCTTATCTGGCGCGCGATTTCCCCACGATGGCCGATCAGCTTGAGGCGGCGATGCCACCCATGCTCGACCCTGCGCGCACGGATGACGATTTCGGACAGTTCATTCACGCGGTTCCCGGCGTTCTGGCGGTGCGCTACGGATTGGACGGCCATTGCGCGCGCGCGCTCGACCTGATCCATGCCGCGACCAAGCGCTTTTCGATGGAATTTTATATCCGGCCGTTCCTGCAACACTGTCCCCGGCAGAGTTTCGCCCGGCTGGCCTGCTGGGCCGAGGATGACAACTATCACGTCCGCCGCCTGGTCAGCGAAGGCACGCGTCCGCGGTTGCCATGGGCCGCGGCGCTTGATCTTGCGCCCGGGCAGACGCTGCCGCTGCTGGACAGGCTGCATGCCGATCGGTCGCGCGCGGTCACACGGTCGGTCGCCAACCATCTGAACGATATTTCGAAAACCCGGCCTGATCTTGTTCTGGCACGGCTTGCGCAGTGGCGCGAGCGGGCGGTGCAGGACGCGGACGAGCTGGGCTGGATCGAACGCCATGCGCTTCGCACGCTGATCCGGCGAGGCGACCGGGCGGCGCTGGCGTATCTGGGCTTTCGCCGCGACGCAAAGCTCGCGGTGACGCTTGCGCTGCGCACGCCTCGGGTCGTGATCGGCGAGATGCTGGACTTCGAGGTCCGGATCGACGCGCCCGACCGGACCCCGGTTCTGGTGGATTACCGC
The DNA here is from genome assembly GCF_005887615.1 of Sulfitobacter sabulilitoris. Lineage (GTDB taxonomy): Bacteria > Pseudomonadota > Alphaproteobacteria > Rhodobacterales > Rhodobacteraceae > Sulfitobacter_E > Sulfitobacter_E sabulilitoris. Next base: position 1,039,541 of record NZ_VANS01000001.1, on the reverse strand, counting down.
ATCGGCTTTCACCGGCCCGGCAAGGGGCCGGTGCAAAAGGTGTTCAAGCTGCGGCAAGGCAGTGCGGGGCCCGGCGCCCCCCTGATCGTGACCAAACGCCACCGGATGCGCGGCGATGCGACCACGTTCCGCCTGCACCCCGGTCCGCCTGCACCCCGGTCCGCATTGCCTGACGCTGCAGGTCAACGGCGCGGACCGGGCGACAGCCACCTTCGATGTGCAGGCTGCGGACACCGCGCCGCACCGCTAGCGCGCATCACATTGTCGTAAGACATGCGCATTGGATATGGCGGGGGCGAAGAGGGGCGGGTAGCGTCCCGCGACATCGGCCACAGCCAAAGGACCCATTGCGCATGACCCCAACGATCCTGATCGGCCTTTTCGGCGCCATCATCCTGGCCAGTCTGCTGGCCGCCCCGCGCCGCGCGACGATCGATGGTTTCTTTGGCGGGCGCGGCTTGGCCGGGCGCGCGCCGGGCCTGTGGATGCTGGTCCTGAGCCAGGTGACGACGTGGATTTTCGCCCGATCGCTGATGAACGCGGCGATCCTGGGCTATTACTACGGTATCGCGGGCACATTGGCCTACGCGGCCTATTACGGGTCGTTCCTGACCGGCGGTTTCATCGTCGGTCGCCTGCGCCAAGGCGGAGCGATGTCAGTGCAGGATTGGCTCGGTGCGCGCTTTGGCGGGGTCGGGACGGGATGCTACAACCTGGTGATCGCGCTGCGGCTCTTGTCGGAGGTCTTCGCCAACCTTCTGGTGGTGGGGCTGATCTTTAACGCCGTGCTGGCAGGCAGCGGCACGACGGCAATCGTGGTCGTGGCCCTGCTGGGGCTGGGCTATTCCGCATGGGGCGGGCTGAGTGCCGCGCTGCGCACGGACGTGGTGCAGATGTTGGTGTTTCTGGTGGTTTTCGCAATCGCCTTTGTCGCGCTGGTGGCCAGCCCCGGGTTTTCTCTGGGGGCTGTGATCACCGCGCCGGGGGTGTCGGGGGCCTACAATGGCTGGGTGCTCCTGGTGGTCGCGTTTCTCCAGGTGTTTTCCTATCCCGCGCATGACCCGGTGATGATGGACCGCGGGTTTCTGGCCGATGCCGACACCACGCGCCGGTCGTTCCTGCATGCCTTCTGGATCTCGACGCTGTGTATCGTCGCCTTCGGCTTTTTCGGCATTCACGCCAGCCTGATGGGCGCCACCTACGAAGGTGAACTGATCGGCACATGGGCCGTGATGTTCCCGACCTGGGTCTTCGTGGCGCTGATGGTGTCGCTGCTGGTGTCGGCACTCAGCACGCTGGATTCGGCGCTGGCGTCCTCGGCGCGGCTGGTGGTCGAGGAACTGGGCCTTGCCACGCGGTCGTTGGCGGGCGGGCGGATGGTGATGGTGGCGTTCATGGGGCTGGGGACGTTGCTGACCCTGTGGGGCAATGCCACGCTCTTTGACGCGGTGGCGGTGTCGGGGACGGCGTCGATGTTTCTCACTCCCGTCCTGATCGTGGGGCTGGTGATGGGACGGCGCGTGGCGCTGTGGGCCTATCTGTGCGCCTTCGGTGCGGCGATGGTCGGGGCCTTCGCCTATTTCGCGCGCGGCTGGGCCAGTGTCGCCGCGATCCTGCCGGAGGGGCACAAGTACGAGCAATTGCTGGCGATCTGCCTGGTGGTGCTGGGGCTTGGCTTCGCGGCGGTGCTTGCGGGCGCGCGGAAGGGCTGATAGCCCGTTTCCCGAGTGAATTAATCGGATACCGCAAGAGGGGGCCGCCCGCGTGCAAGACCAGACGCCGCGCCTTGAGATCAAGCATCTGCGCCGCAGCTTCAACGGGCGTGCGGTGGTCGATGACGTCAGCCTGCGCATCATGCCGGGGCAGGTGACCTGCCTGCTGGGGCCGTCGGGCTGCGGCAAGTCCACGACCCTGCGCATGATCGCGGGCGTCGAAATGCAGGACAGCGGCGAGATCTGGGTCGATGGCAGGCTGATTTGCGACACCGTGTTCCGCATCCCGCCGGAGCGGCGCGAAATCGGGCTCATGTTCCAGGACTTTGCGTTGTTTCCGCATCTGAGCGTCGCCGACAACGTTGCCTTCGGCCTCAAGGGCATGAGCCGTGCGGACAAACGCGCGCGCGTCACCGAACTGCTGGAGCGGGTGGACCTGTTGCGGTTCATCGATGGCTATCCGCACCAGTTGTCGGGGGGCGAACAGCAGCGCGTGGCGCTGGCGCGCGCATTGGCCCCGCGGCCGCGGATCATGCTGATGGACGAGCCGTTCTCGGGCCTTGACAACCGCTTGCGCGACGGCATCCGCGACGAGACGCTCAATATCCTCAAGGACGAGGATACCGCTGTTCTGCTGGTCACCCACGAGCCCGACGAGGCGATGCGCATGGCCGATGAGATCGCGCTGATGCGCGACGGCAAGATCGTGCAACAGGGTGCGCCCTACAACGTCTATACCCGCCCCGTGGACCGCGCGGCGGTGGCGTTCTTTTCCGACGCCAACGTGCTGCGCGCCACCGTGACCGGCGCGCTGGCGCAGACCCCTTTTGGCCGGTTCCTGGCGCCCGGCGTGCCCGATGGCACGCAGGTCGATATCGTGTTTCGCCCACAGCATGTCCGGATCGATTTCGACCGGGCCGGCGCGGGGCCCAAACCGACCGCCAGCGATGGCACGGCGGCGCGCGGCGTGGTGCAGCGGGCGCGCTTCATGGGCAACGAAAGCCTTGTGGAGTTCGTCATGGACTATGACGGATCGACGTTGAAGGTGACCGTGCCCAACGTGTTCCTGCCCAAATCGGGAACGGTGATGTGGCTGACCATCCGGCGCGACAAGTGTTTTGTGTTTACCGCCAAGGACCCGCACTGAAACGTGAAGAACGAGGTGTAGCACCATGCGATTGCTGACGGAATTCGGAATGGGAACATCGCTGCGGCGCGGCGACTATACGCAGGCGGCGGTGCGCGCGGTGCGCGATGCGCTGTGGCATAATTCGATCAACCTTGCGGAGCTGTTCGGATTCGACAAGTCCGCGATGCGCATCACCGTCGATCTGGGCGTGCAGGCGCCCGACCAGGTCGATGTCGACGCGGTGCGCGCGGTCTTTCCCTATGGCACGCCGGACATTCGGGTGCATCATGGCGGGCTGGATGTCGCGCGGCCCGACGGCGACGGCGCGCCCACGATCATGTGCAACGCGGCGCTGTCGGTGGCCTTTGACATGGAACGCGACGCGGAGCGGACAGATGGCTGAGCAACGTGTGATCATCGAGATGGGCATGGGCAACGACCTGCACGGCATGGATTACACCAAGGCCGCCGCCCGCGCGATCGAGGATGCGCTGCGCCATTCGTCGCTGCCGCTGTTTGGCGCGCTGGAATTACCGCATGACGCGATGCGCGTGGCCGTGACGGTGGGCGTGCAGGATCCGGATGCGCTGGATCTTGAGGCGTTGCGCGCGGGGCTGCCGCGCGGACGTGCGCAGGTGCGCGGCGTCAAGGGCGGGTTGAACGTGGAAAACCCCGGTGGCGACACCATCGTGATCGCGCAGGCCAGCGTCGAGGCGTTCTTGCCGCCGCAGACGGGCTGGCGGCTGACGGGCTGGCACCCGAAAGAGGTCGATGCCTCCGGCGGGGATATTTCAGAACAAGAGAAGGATTAGGCGGGCGCATCGGCCAGTGTCTTGCCCGGTTCGTCGACGAACAACTCGGGCAGGGCGTCGGCGGTATCGATCAGATCGGTGCGCAGGATGACGAAGCCCTGCTGGGTGTCCGACCATGCGGTCAACGTCCAGATGCGGCCCCAGTGTTCGAGCCTCAGGGGGCGGAGGGTCTGGGTCGTGACGCGGCCCTGCGCGTCGGTGTGAACGACGCGCAGTTTTTGCCGGGCGCGGATGGCGGCGCGGAGCGTTGGCATATGGGAAATCCCGCGGGCCGAGTTGGCAAAAGGCGACAGGGCCGGGGCCCAGGCCGCGCCCTGTGGCACGGTGCGGTCCGGCAGCGCCGCGTCGATTTTGTCGGCCAACCCGAGGGCGGCTGATTTCAGGGCGTCGTCGGTTGCTTCGGACACGATGGCGATTCCCAGTTGCAGGGCTTCGACCTCGGCGAGGGTCAGTGTGAGCGGTGGCAGGCTGATCGCGTCGGAGAGGCGGTAGCCCAGCCCGCGCGTGCCCGTGACCGGCACGCCAGCGGCCACCAACCGGTCGATGTCGCGATACAGCGTTCGCTGCGACACCCCGAGACGGGCGGCAAGATCGCCCGCGCGGTGCAGCGCGCCGTCGCGCAGCGCATCGATCAGCATGAGAAGGCGGTCGGAGCGAGACATTGGCGATCTATGCCATGCGTCGGCCGGTCCGGTCCAGAGAAACTGACAAAAACATGTCAGTTGTGTGAGAGCTGCTGCTCGCCCGAGGCAAAAAACGGGCTGCGCCCTGCAATCCGGGCCTGTCGGGGCTTTAGCATCGGCGCGGCACGGCATATCACACCCTTGGATCATTGGCCGCGCCGCGCGCCGGCCCCTCAGACGCAATTCCAGGAGTTTCATCATGTTGAACAATATCGGCCTTCCCGGCCTTCTGCTGATCGCGGTTGTCGTGCTTGTCCTTTTCGGGCGCGGCAAGATCTCGAGCCTGATGGGCGAGGTCGGCAAGGGCATCACGTCGTTCAAGAAGGGCATCAGCGAAGGTCAGGAAGAGCAGGACGCGAAATCCGTCGATGCGCGCGACGTGACCCCGCCGGAGGGGACGGATATGGGCACGAACCCAAAGACCGACCTCAAGACCGACAAAGACCGGGTGTAATCCACCATGTTCGATCTGGGCTGGACCGAGCTATTGCTCATCGGGATCGTGGCGCTGATCGTGGTGGGCCCCAAGGATCTGCCCGTGCTGTTCCGCACGCTGGGGCAGTTCGTGGGCAAGGCCAAGGGCATGGCGCGCGAATTCAGCCGCGCGATGAACGACGCGGCGGACGAAAGCGGGATGCGTGACGTGGCCTCGGGGCTGAACAAGTCTTTGAAGACCGCGACCAACCCGATCGGAAGCGCGATGGACGGGGTGAAATCCGCGGCCTCGAGCCTGACGGACATCGATCCCGACAGTGCCACCGGCAAGCTCAAGGCGGAACGCGCCGAGCAGGCCAAGAAGATCCAGGCCTCGACCGCGCGGGCGGCGGCAGATCGCAAGGCCCGCGAGGCCCAGGAAGCGTTGGCCAAGGCGGACGAGGCCGAAGCCTCGTTGCGGCGCGACACCGCGCCCGAGCCGGACAAGGCACCGGCAGCTCCCAAGCCCGCACCCAAAACTGTCGCGAAAAAAAAGCCCGCGGCACCGAAAAAGGCGGCCCCGGCCAAAGCAGCAAAGCCCAAAGCGGCCAAGAAGAGTGACACATGAGCCAGTCTGACGAGCTTGACGACAGTGCAGCGCCGCTGATCGAGCATCTTGCGGAGTTGCGCACCCGGCTGATCCGATCGGTGATCGCCTTTCTGATCGGCATGATCATCTGCTTTACCGTCGCCACGCCGATCTTCAACTTTCTCACCGCGCCGCTGTGTCAGGTGCTCAGCGAGCGGGGGCAGGATTGCGATCTGATCTTCATCAGCCCGCAGGAAGGCTTCTTTGTCGCGATCAAGGTGTCGTTGCTGGGTGGTCTGATGCTGTCGTTTCCGGTGATCGCCCACCAGATGTGGCGGTTCGTGGCGCCCGGGCTCTACAAGAACGAAAAGGGGGCGTTCCTGCCGTTCCTGATCAGCTCTCCGCTGATGTTTCTGCTTGGCGCGAGCTTTGCCTTCTATGTCGTCACGCCGCTGGCCTATGACTTCTTTCTGGGGTTTCAGCAATTCGGCAACGACGGGCAGGCGTTGCCTGCCGATCCGGGCGTGCCGTCGGGGCTGAGCGTGGTCTTTCAGGGGTCGGCGCAAGAGTATCTGAACCTGACGATCAAGTTCATCGTGGCCTTCGGGATGTGTTTTCAGTTGCCGGTGCTTCTGACCCTGATGGGCAAGGCCGGGCTGGTCAGCTCCGAAGGCCTGGGCAACGTGCGCAAATACGCGGTCGTGGCGATCCTGGTGCTGGCTGCGCTGGTCACGCCGCCGGACGTCATCACGCAGGTGATTCTGTTCGTGGTGGTCTACGGGCTGTACGAGGTGTCGATTTTCCTCGTGCGCCGGGTCGAGGGCCAGCGTGAGGCCAAGCTGCGTGCCGAGGGGCTTTGGGACGAGGACGAAGATCTGTGATCGACGATCCGATGGACCGTATCGCCGCCGCGTTGGAGCGGATGGCCCCCGCGCCGCTGGGTGCGCCGGAGTTCAGCGCCGCGCCCGCATTCGTGTGGCACGTCGGCCCGGACCGGCTGGAGCCGGTCACATCGGTGTCGCGGGTCGCCCTGGACCTGCTGGTGGGAGTGGACCGGTCGCGCGAGACGCTGCTGGCCAACACGCGCCAGTTCGCCGCCGGGCTGCCCGCCAACAATGCGCTGCTCTGGGGCGCGCGGGGCATGGGAAAATCAAGTCTTGTCAAGGCGGTGCACGGCGCGGTTCATGCAGTGCATGACAGTCTGCGCATCGTCGAGTTGCAGCGCGATGATCTGCCCTCGGTGGGGCGTCTGCTGAACCTGCTGCGGGGTGCGCCTTACCGCTTCATCCTGTTTTGCGACGATCTGAGCTTTGGCCACGACGACGCGCATTACAAAAGCCTGAAGGCGGTCCTGGATGGCGGGATCGAGGGGCGTCCGGAGAACGTGGTGCTTTATGCCACGTCGAACCGTCGCCATTTGATGCCGCGCGACATGATCGAGAACGAGCGCGGTTCGGCGATCAACCCCAGCGAGGCGGTCGAGGAAAAGGTATCGCTGTCGGACCGCTTCGGGCTGTGGCTTGGTTTTCACGCCTGCGATCAGGATCAGTACCTGGCCATGATTCGCGGCTATTGCGATGCTTACGGGATCGCGATCGATGATCGATCCCTTCGGGCCGAGGCGATCGAATGGCAGGCGACGCGCGGGTCGCGGTCCGGTCGTGTCGCATGGCAGTATTTCACCGATCTGGCCGGGCGCAAGGGCGTAGCACTGGGCGTTTAGGCCGCGCGCAGGGCCGACGCTTCGAAGCCGCGCAGGCAGGGGGCCGCCTTGGGTCCATATGCGCCAAGATCCGGCACGATCCGCAGGATTGCATCCCGCGCGTCGGTGTTCACGGTCTGCAGCGTCATGTCGCCCGGATACAGGCTTTCGGACCAAATGCCAGCGGCCTCGACCACGTGATGCGCATCCAGCAGGATATGGCAGTAGGTGACGAAGCCGCCGGGGCGGCGATACACGCCGTCATGGCCCAGCAGATCGACGGCCCGCACCAGCACTTCGGCTTGTCCGAACAACAGCTCGGCGCGCCAGTCGTCCAGCAAGACGGCATGCTGCGGCGAAACCACCAGATCGACGTCGTTGCCAAAGCTGCCCTTGGTGATGACGATGGGGGCCAGATCGCCGATCGCGGGCACACGCGTGGCCCCGGACCAGCGCAGCGGTTGCGCGCCGCCATCCCGCGTCAGCACCAGATCGCCGGCATCGAGCGTCTCCACGGCGCGCGGACCGTAGGGTGTGACGATCATCGTACCCGCGGCAAAGCACACCACGGTGGCGCCCATCGTCGTATGCGGGGTGAAATCGCCGTTGTCGACGATGCCGCTGGTGGTCAGAACCGTGTTTGCGGGGGGCATTCCATCCGGGAAGATCAGGAAATATCCATCTTCGCCCGCGTCCTGAAGGTCGTTGTCGTTGTTCAGGTCGACGTCGATGACGCCGACGCGCCATGTCGTCGTGCCATCGGTGACGGTAAAGGTGTAGTCCCAGATCAGCTGACGCTGGGTGCCGTCGATATCCGCAGTCTGTTCCCAGGCCCCGCCGAAGCGTTCGTTTGGCGAGACCTGTTCGTTGGTGGCGTCGCCGTTGAAGACCGTCGCGCCGTCGTTTTCCTCGACGACGAAATAGGTGTCGGTGCCGGTGTACTGCCAGGTGCTGCCGGGCGCGAAATTGTAATCGATCGGGTTGCCGTTGGCATCCGTCGTCTGCGTTCCGAAGATCGCGTTGGTGTAGCCGTAGTAGACCGCCATGGCCCGTCCAATCGTTCAAGATACATTTGGACTGTTTCTATTTTGGCAACTAGGCGGAGTTTTGGCGAAAGGCTTGGGTTTGAGGCAAATTCGCGGCGAATTGTAGGTATTTCGACCCGCTGAGGCCGCAATCGAGCGCGGCGTTTGCCCCGAAACCCTAAACCCTACTTGAGGTAGGGAACGGGATCGACGCTGTCAAAGCCATTGCGCACCTCGAAATGCACATAGGAATCGGACCCGCCGCGCAGTTTTGCCAACGCCTGACCACGTTGCACGCGATCGCCCTTTTTCACCGAGACGTCCGTGACGTTGGCATAGACGGTCAGCAGGCTGGCGTCGTGGCGCACCACGACGATTGGCACACCGTCCGCGCTTTGGGTGATGGCCGCGACGGTGCCCGCATCGGCGGCCTTGACCGGCGTGCCCGGGGCGGATTGGATGTTGATACCCTCGTTCTTGCCCTTGGCGTATTCGCGTACGATGCTGCCCGTCACCGGATAGACCATACGCGCGCTGCTTGCGCTCGATGTGGTGGCGGCGCCCACGTCGGCGACGGGCGCGGCGGGTTTGGGCGCGGCAACGGGCGCGGGCGGTTCGTTCTTGGGCAGGGGTTTCGTGGCGCTGGGGGGCGTCGGTGTGGGCGATCCGACGCCGGGCGCGGTCACCACCGCGGAGGGTGCGGCGCTGCTGCGCGGGGCCGCCTGGCGCGCCACGGGGATCAAGAGATACTGCCCCTCGCGGATCGAGAATTCCGGGCCCAGCCCATTCCATTCGGCAAGCGATTTGACGGGAACCTGATAGAGCCGCGAAATGGTATAGGCGGTTTCGCCCCGCTCGACCCGGTGGCGGATCGGTTCCGCCGCGGCGGGGGCGTTTGGCGCGGGGGCCTGGGGCGCGGCGGCGGGTGCGGCCGACGCCGGGGGCAGGGCGGCGGTCTGGACCGTCGGGCTTGCCGGGGACCGGTTGATCGCATTGCCGGCCAGTGTCGATATATCGACGCCGCCGGAATTGGCGGCAGATGCGGGCACCGGCGCGGTCGCGCTGGCGACACGGGTGGGCAGGGCCAGCACTTCGCCCTTGCGCAGGGGGGCATTCGACTGGATCCCGTTATAGCGTGCAAGCGCCGCCGCATCCGTGCCGACGCGCGCGGCGATCGTGTTCACCGTGTCATCCTGCCGCGCCACGGCGACCTGGTAATTGGGATAGGTGATGACCCCGCGGCTGTCGGGGGCGGGGCGCTCCGCGGTGCGCACCTGCGATGCCTGGGCGGTCGAAAACCCGCCGTTCAGCCCGCGCAGATCGACATCGAGCGGCTGACCGCAGGCCCCCAGCAGCATCAGCGCGCCGCCGGCCCATGGCAGGGTGCCGCGCCGCCGCGTCTGCGCATGCGCGGATCCATGGGGATGTGTCTCATGGTTCATCTGCTTGTCCTCGATCCTGCGCCCCATGTGATCCGGGGCTTTGTGCGATACCTGTCTTTACGCGTCCTTGCCCAATCCTTCAACAAGAGGGACAAAGCGCACCGGGCGCATTTCGTCATATTCAAGCCCGGTTTCATGCTTTCGCACGCGAATAAGGCTTTGCACGGCGTCCGACTGACCGACCGGCACCACCATGATACCGCCGATCTTGAGTTGGGCCAAGAGGGGGCCGGGCGGGTCTTCGGCGGCGGCCGTCACCAGGATCCGGTCGAACGGCGCCTGATCGGGCAGGCCAAAGCTGCCGTCGCCGGTGATGGCGGTGATATTCGTCAGGTTCAACGCATCGAAGATATCACGGGCTTCGCGCACCAGCCGGGCGTGGCGGTCAACGGTGTAAACCCTGCGCGCCAGCTTGCTGAGGATCGCGGCCTGGTATCCCGACCCGGTGCCGACCTCCAGCACCTTGTCGCGCGCGCTGATCTGCAACGCCTGCGTCATCAGACCCACTACCGAGGGCTGGCTGATCGTCTGGCCGCACGCGATGGGCAGGGGCATGTCTTCGTAGGCGCGCCCGGCAAACAGGCCGCGAATGAACGGCCCGCGGTCGATCTCCTCCATCGCGGAGAGCACGCGGGCATCCGTCACGCCCTTGGAGCGCAGAGCAAACAGGAATTGCATCTTGCGTTCCGCATCGGCGTTCATGAATCGATGCCGCCAAGGTCGCCGATGATGTCATGTGCCGTCAGGTCGGCGCGCATCGGCGTCACCGACACGTAGCCATCGAGGTTGACCGCCGCGTCTGATCCGGGGGCCGTCTGGCGGTGCTGGTCGCCGCCCTTGATCCACAGGAACCGCCGCCCCGAAGGCGCATTGTGCGGCTCTGTCGAAAAGCCGAGACCGGGGCGCAGCCCCTGCGGTGCGACGCGGATGCCCTTGACCCTCGCTGCGCTGACAGGCGGGAAATTCACGTTGAAAAACAGGCGGTAGCCACCGTTTTCAGCGGGCGTATGTTTGAGTATGCGGCGGATCACATCGACGCCGTGACGGGCCGCCGCCTCGAACGGATTGTCCGACAGCGCGTTGTCGGGGCCATAATATTGTGACAGGGCAATCGCGGGAATGCCTTGCAGGGCGGCTTCCATCGCGCCGCCGAGGGTGCCGGAGTACAGCGAGTTCTCAGCCGAGTTGTTGCCCCGGTTGACGCCCGATAGCACCAGGTCCGGCGCGTCGTCGTTCAACACGTCGTGCAGGCCTGCCAGAACGCAGTCGGCGGGCGACCCTTCGGCGGCGAACTGGCGCGGCGCCAGTTCCGAGATCATCATCGGATGCGTATAGCTGATGCAGTGGGCAACGCCGGATTGTTCGAACGCGGGCGCCACTGTCCACACCTCGCCCGAGGGTCCGGCCAGTTCGGTCGCGATCGCATGCAGAACCTTCAGCCCGGGTGCGTTGATACCGTCGTCATTTGTGATGAGAATACGCATGATTGGCCCCTTTTCGCCTTGATAGGCGAGGGTCGGACGCGCGGCAAGGCGGGAATGGCGCAGGTTGCGGCGCGGGCGTCGCGCTGCGTCATGATGGTCTCAGTCGGGGGTCAGACCAAGCTGTGCCACGATGACATCCGCCTGTGCCGTCACCGACGACAGCGCGGCGCGGTCTTCGCCGGGGAAAAACCGGGCGCGCGTGGCGGTCGGCATCGGGTCGGGCGTGACGATATGAACGCGCGGACCGGTCTTTTGCGTTTCGGCCTGCCAGCTCCGGGCCAGTGCGATCTGTGCCGATTTGGTTGCACCGTAGCTGCCGAAGAATTTGTCGCCCGCGCGCGGATCGTCGAAAAACACCGCCTGGCCCGCCGCACCCAGCAAGGGGGCGACAAACGGGATGAGCGTTGCCGTCGCGGCCAGGTTGCAGGCCAGCGATTTCGCGAAATCGCGGCCATCGATATGATCGGCGGGGGCCAGCGGCGCGGCGTGTATGGCGGCATGCACCCAAAGGTCCAGTTGCCCCCAGCGGTCATAGATCCCACGGCACAGCGTTGCCATCGCCGCTTCGGTCGTGATGTCCATGGGCGCAAGCGTCGCGCTGCCGCCCCGCGCCTTGATCCGGTCGTCGAGCTCTTCGAGGGCACCTGTGGTGCGCGCCACCGCGATGATGTGATGCGTGGGTGCAAGCGCTTCGGCGAGGGCGGCGCCAAGGCCGCGCGAGGCACCGGTGATAAGGGCGGTTTTTGTCATGGCGCAGGGTGTGCACCCGGCGGACCGCGGCGTCAAGCGAATGTGGTGCGCGGGGCCCGCGCCTAGCTTTGCGGCATGCGCAGGACCGTATCGCGGCTGCCCTTGCGCAAAGCGATCGCGTCCTCGCCGATGGCCGTCACGGTTGTGTTGCCGAACCGGTCGCCGACCGACACACGCAGGATCTGCCGGGCGTTGACGCGCAATAAAGCGTGCAGATTTCCGTTCTGTCCGAAGATGCCCAAAAGGGCGGTTCGGTCCAGCGAGACAGATTGCGTGGCCAAATTGGCAACGTTGGCGGAGGTCGGCTTCGCCAAGGTAAGCGATGTCATGTCTTGTATCCCGATGCGGGCCCAGATCAGGGCGCGGCATCTTTGTTATGGTTCAGTGCCGCAGTAGCTAACAGAGCGCGCAGCCGGCTGAAACCGGACTGTCGCGCGCGCAGCCCGTCACCCGGCAAATCCCCGCCCGGACAGCAGCGGCGATCTGCCGATGTGCCCCAAAGCGGCGGGCGTTATTCCGCTGCCGGCTTCATTTCAAACCCGGCGTCGATCTGATCGGCGGGTTTGACGGGGTATTCGCCGGAGAAACAGGCATCGCAATATTGCGGCTGGTCCGGGTTGCGGCCTTTCGCCTCGCCGACGGCGCGGTAAAGCCCGTCAAGCGAGATGAACTTGAGCGAATCAACGCCCAGATGATCGCGCATTTCGTCTTCGGACATGGTGGCGGCCAGCAGCTTTTCGCGCTGGGGCGTGTCCACGCCGTAAAAACACGGCCAAGCGGTGGGCGGCGACGCAATGCGGAAATGCACCTCCGCCGCGCCGGCATCAAGGATCATCTCCTTGATCTTGCGGCTGGTGGTGCCGCGCACCACGCTGTCATCGACAAGAATGACGCGCTTTCCCTTGATCAGGGCACGGTTCACGTTGAGCTTGAGCCGCACACCCATGTTGCGGATCTGCTCTGTAGGCTCGATGAAGGTGCGGCCCATGTATTGGTTGCGGATGATGCCCATCGCGTAAGGAATGCCCGATTGCAGGCTGAAGCCGATCGCCGCGGGCGTGCCGCTGTCGGGCACGGGACAGACCAGATCGGCCTCCACCGGCGCTTCCTTGGCCAGTTCGCGGCCGATCGCCTCGCGGGTTTCATAGACGGACCGACCGCCCAGAATGCTATCGGGGCGCGAGAAATACACATGCTCGAAGATGCAAAAGCGCGGCGCCACGCGGCGGAAGGGGAAGTGTGATTCGACCCCCTTGTCGGTGATCACGACCATTTCTCCGGGGGCGATTTCGCGCACGAATTCCGCGCCGATGATATCCAACGCGCAGGTTTCCGAGCTGAGCGCCCATCCGTCGCCGACCCGGCCCAGAACCAGCGGGCGCACGCCCAGGGGGTCGCGCACACCGATGAGTTTGGTGCGGGTCATGGCAACGACCGAAAATGCGCCTTCGACCCGGCGCAGCGCGTCTTCCATGCGTTCGGGGATGTTGCGTTGCAGGCTGCGGGCCATCAGGTGGATGATGCATTCGCTGTCCGACGACGACTGAAAGATCGACCCGCGTTCGATCAGTTCGCGGCGCAGGGCGTTGGCATTGGTGATGTTGCCGTTGTGCGCGATCGCGGCGCCGCCCATCGCGAATTCACCAAAGAAGGGCTGCACATCGCGGATCGCGGTCGGCCCCTTTGTGCCCGAGGTCGAATAGCGCACATGCCCGATGGCCAAGGGACCGGGCAGGGTTTCCATGATCTTTTGCGAGGTAAAGTTGTCGCGGACATAGCCGAATCGTCGGGCGGATTGGAAACCGGCGTCGGCGTCATAGCTGACGATTCCGCCCGCCTCCTGTCCGCGATGTTGCAGGGCATGGAGCCCGAGTGCCACGAAGTTCGAGGCATCGGCGACGCCGATCACGCCGAAAACACCGCATTCCTCGCGCAGTTTGTCATCGTCAAAGGGATGGGCGGGGGGCATCAAGGTGGACAACGGGGGGCTCCGAATCCGAGTTTTGGGACTGGGCCATATGTAGGCGCTGATGCGGCCAGTGTCACGGACCTATCCGAAATTGTCGCATTTCTCCTTGTGGACATTGCCTTTGATGATCGCGATCTATCGCAGCGAAACCGGCAGGGGTTGCGCAGTCACGGGCGCGGGAATGACACGCACCAGCGTTCCGGGCAGCGAAAACCGCACGATCGATCCGCTCCGGTTCACGCCATTCTTGACCGAGATCGTTCCGCCACGCGCCGCGATCAGGCGCCGGACACCAAACAAGCCATAGCCGCTTTCGCTGCGCAATTGCCCCGAGCCGAGAAAGGCCAGCGCGGGATTGTCAAACCCCTTGCCGTCGTCGCGGACCTCGATTTCGATCATGTCGGCGGTGTGGTGCACCAACGCGATCTCAAGCTGAAGGTTGTTGTGACGGGCATGTTTGATCGCATTCTCGACCAGGTTGCGAAGAACGATCTGGAAAGCGGTTTTTTCGCCCTGCATCAGCGCCGAAAACCACGTGATCCGGTGGTGATTGCGCGGGTCCAGCACGTTCGAGATGCTTTGGCACAATGCACCGAAGTCAAACGGCACGACTTCGGCGGCGGAGGATGTGTCGGACTGCGCATGCGACAGAACGTCGGAAATCAACACGGCGGACTTTGTTGCGACATCTTCGAGAAGGTCGATCAGTTCCACTTTGCCGTCGCCCTGGTCAAGGAAATCCTCGCGCAGCATCTCGGCGAGGAACTTTACATTGCGCATCGGCGCTCGCAGGTCGTGGGCCGCCAATGAGACGAACTGCTCCATCTCACCGGTGATGGTGCGGAAACTGGCCTGCATCTCGCGGGCCTGTTGTTCCGCGGTGATATCGATGCTGGTGCCGATCAGTTGAACGACCCGGCCTTGAGCGTCGGTCACCGGTTTGAGGGTGGTGCGCACCCAGCACGGGATACCGCGCAGGGGAAGTTCCAGCTCGTAGGTCGATGTCTTGCCGCTCGCGATCACCTCAAGATGGCGTTGGTAAGCCATTTCACCGAAACGCCCGCCGTAGATTTCCTTGGCCGTACGCCCCAAGATGGTCTCGGCCGTCATCGCGGCGGTTTTCATCGCGTAGTCGTTGAACACGCTGTAGACCGGCGTGCCATCCGCAGTCACGTCCAGCACGAACACCGGCGCGGCGACATGGTTGAGTAGCTCTGTCATCTGATCATGCATCGAAATACCCCTGACTGGTCCGTCAGGCGTAGCGCGGGCAGTCTTAAGACCGGGTTAATTTTCGAACTTCGGGTCAGGCGCGGCAGCGCTTATGCGCCACAATTTCCGACGAGCGTTTCGTAGCGGTTCGTGATCCAGCCCAGTGCCTGCTCCGGTTCGCTGTTTTCGATCCTGTCGGTGAACTGTCCGAACACCTGTGCCGACCGGCTTTCGTCAACCATCGTAAAGGATTGGCCGGTGATCACCGTGTCATAGACGAAGAAGGCGATCGCAACCAGAAGAATGCCGCGCAACACACCGAAGACAAAGCCAATTCCCTGATCCACGCCGCCCAGAACCGACCGTTGGACCAAAGAGGAAAACAGCGGCGTGAACAGCGAGACGACGATCAGCGCCCCCGCAAAGACCAGCGCAAAGGCCCCGATGATCGACAATTCGCAGCTATCGGCGAGGAATTCGCCCACAACGGGAAGTTCGCGGACCAGCGGTTCGACCTGCGGCGCGAACAGGAACGCCAAGACGGCAGCGGCGATCCAGCCGACGATCGCCATCAGTTCGCGCACCAGTCCGCGACCGTAGGCCAGAAGCGCCGACAGCACGATGACCACGGCCACGACGCCGTCAATAATGGTAAAACCTTCCATGGTCATCCTGCCCTTTGTTCGTGGCGCTAGCCTGCGCCAAATACCTCGCCCACGAATCCGGTCAGATCGGCCATGGTCTTGAGGCTGATACCCGATACGCCCACGGATTTGCCACCCGCCGGAGCGATAGCGTTTGTGAAACCAAGTTTTTGCGCTTCTTTCAACCTGTTTTCGGTCTGGTTGGCGGGTCTCAGCGCGCCGGACAGGCTGATTTCGCCAAAAACCACCGTATCGGCCGGCAGGGCCGCGTCCTCGCGGGCGCTGAGCAAGGCGGCGGCGACGGCCAGATCGGCGGCTGGCTCCGAGATTTTCATG
Source organism: Sulfitobacter sabulilitoris (assembly GCF_005887615.1). Classification (GTDB taxonomy): domain Bacteria; phylum Pseudomonadota; class Alphaproteobacteria; order Rhodobacterales; family Rhodobacteraceae; genus Sulfitobacter_E; species Sulfitobacter_E sabulilitoris. The sequence goes on along the minus strand of NZ_VANS01000001.1, from coordinate 1,023,638 downwards.
CCGCCGGCGACGTTCAGATAAACGTCGAGCCCGGTGAAGGGGATGCCGCAGCGCGCCTCGAGAACCGCAAGGATCATCGCCAGCCGTCCGCCATCCCATCCCACCACGGTCCGCCGGGGTTGGCTGTGGGGCGAGGGGGCGACCAGCGCCTGCAATTCAACCAGCACCGGGCGGGTGCCTTCGACCCCGGCGAACACGACCGATCCGGGGCTGGGCTGCCCGCGCTCGCTCAGAAACAGGGCGGATGGGTTGGTGACCTCGGCCAGACCGGCTCCCGTCATCTCGAAGACGCCGATCTCGTCGGCGGCGCCAAAGCGGTTCTTGACGCTGCGCAGGATGCGGAACTGGTGGCCGCGTTCGCCTTCGAAATACAGCACTGTATCGACCATGTGCTCGACCACGCGCGGCCCGGCGATCTGGCCGTCCTTCGTTACGTGACCCACCAGGATGACGGACACGCCTTTGCGCTTGGCGAAACTGGTCAGCTCGTGGGCGGCGGCGCGCACCTGGCTGACCGACCCCGGCGCGCTTTCGACGTTGTCGGCCCACATCGTCTGGATTGAATCGATGATGGCAAGTTGCGGTCTCTCCGCCTCCAGCGTGGTCAGGATGTCGCGCAGGTTCGTCTCGGCGGCCAGTTTGACGGGCGCATCGGCCAGATCCAGGCGCTGTGCGCGCATCCGCACCTGCGCGCTGGCTTCCTCGCCGGTCACGTAGATGGTTTTCAGACCCGAGCGGGCGAATTGCGCTGCTGCCTGCAACAGCAGGGTCGATTTTCCGATGCCCGGATCGCCGCCCACCAGAATCGCGGAGGAGGGCACCAGCCCGCCGCCCAGGACGCGGTCGAGTTCGGTGATGCCGGAGGTGGTGCGCGGCGGCGGCGCTTCTTGTGCCGCCAGGTCCGTCAGTTGAACGGTCGCCCCGCGTTTGCCGCCCAGCGATTTCGCGGGCCCCTGCGAGATGCCTGCATCCTGCTGGATGGTGTTCCATTCGCCGCAGGCCTCGCAGCGACCGGACCACTTGGTATAGACGGCCCCGCAGGAGGCGCAGGAAAAAGACGGAGATTTTGCCATGCGGCTCTTTTGACCCAGGCGCCGCGCGCCGTCAAAGGGAAACGCCGACGCGCCTTGAACTTGCCCGGACCCCCCTATCTCCGGCGCTGGAATGATCCGGTCGTCCTGCGCCGCTATTCGGCGGCCTTGGGGGGCAATTCGACCACCGTATCGTCGCTGCGGACAATGGTTTCGATGCCGGCCTCGGGCAGGATTTCGCGCAATTCCTCGCGCAGGCGATTCAGTTGCGCGGCGGCCACGCTTTCCTCGAGCTCGACTTCGTGGAGCCAGTGTTTGAGTTCGGTGGTGATACCCTTCGCACGGTCCAGCCGACCGTTGAATTGCTCGACCTCCTGCTGGCGCTGCTGCAAAAAGCTCCGCGCGCGGGCGATCTTGTCGTCGGAATAGACCTCGGCCAGCTCGCGCGATATGTGGCTCATCTGGGCCGCGATCTCCAGCAATTGCGGCTCGAGATTGGACAGGTCGGGATGATCGCGCAGATACGCGAGCCGTTCGCGCACCGCGTCGAATTCGGAACTGAGCTGAAAATGCCTGGTCCGGTCGGCCGCATGCACGGCGGCATAGGCGCGCGCGACGTCCTGCATCCCGATGCTGAAGGATCGGTGAGAATTCTCAAGCTGCAGAATACGCCGGTTGGAGGGCAGGAAAAAGCAAAGCGATACAGCGAGCACGGTCAGCCCCGTCTGGGCCAACATGCCTGCGTTTTCGATGCGCGCGCCGCCAAGGTAGAGGTCAAGATCGATCCAGGGCCACTGGCCCAGTCCCGCCATCACCGAGGCCGCCAGAAACGTTGCAGCCGACAGCGCGAACACCGTCAAGGCCAGCCGTTGCATCAGATATTGGACAAGTCGCCCTATGGCGTAAATCTGGGTCATTGACAGTTCCCCCCGGGACTAACCACATCGGCAAGTTTACGCCGATTAACTCAAATTTTCACGTCAAAGTTCCGCCGTATTCGCGAATTTCTCAAAAAAGCATTAAAACACAACATAATATCTTGGTCGGTCGTTTCGGTTTTGCTGTCAATCCCGCTTTACACCGGGTGACTGTCCTCGATTCCGCTGCGCCACCCGATCCAGAGCGAGGTGAGAACCAGCGCGGTAAAAAGGTAAAGCCCCCAGGCGACCTCGACCCGGCCAATGCCGATGCCCTTGGCGACCACCACGTAAAGCGCAACCAGAAAGACATCGGCCATCGCCAACTTTCCCAGCGCCTGAAGCGCCGGAAGGGTCCTGCGCGACATCAGATCGAAGTGAACGAGCGCCAGCCCAATGGTTTTCGCGTAAGGTGCAAAGAGCGCAAAGACGGTGACGACAAGCGCCAGGGCGATATCTGTCTTCCACAACGCCTGCAGCCCTGTGAGGATCGAGATTTCCGACAGCGAAAACAGCGGCAGCAGACCCGCCCGCAACAGCGGCGCGGCCCATGCGACGGGATAGAGCGCCAACAGGACGAGATTGAGGTACTTCATGACCGCGCCAACCCGGTTTGTTCGGAAGAATCGGACCGGAATTTTCGCAAAATCCGCTGCGCCGGTGTCACCGGACCGCCTCGATCGGGCCTTCTGCGCGGCCGTGGATGAACTGATCCAGATAAGGATCGCCGGACCCGTCCATCTGGCTGACCGGACCGGTCCACTGGATCACCCCGTCATGCAACATCGCCACGGTATCGGCGATGGCGCGCACGCTGGTCATGTCGTGGGTGATGGTGATCGCGGTCGCGCCCATTTCGACCACGATCTCGCGGATGAGGTCATTGATCACGCCGGACATGATCGGGTCGAGCCCGGTGGTCGGTTCGTCGAAAAAGATGATCTCGGGCTCTGCCGCGATGGCCCGTGCAAGGCCTACACGTTTTTGCATGCCGCCCGACAGTTCCGCGGGCAGACGGTCGGCCACATCTGCCTTGAGTCCGACGCGCCGCAGTTTTTCGACGGCGATGGCGCGGGCCTCTTCGCGGGGGCGTTTCAGCGATCCGCGCAGCAGGCGAAAGGCGACATTCTGCCAGACCGGCAGGCTGTCAAAGAGGGCGCCGCCCTGAAACAGCATGCCAAAGCGCGCCAGGAACGCGTCGTGGTCGCCGGCGGCGGCGTCCTGGCCATCGACCAGGATACGGCCCGCATCCGGCGTGACCAGCCCGAGGATGCATTTCAGCGCGACGGATTTGCCCGTTCCCGACCCACCGATGATCACCATCGACGTGCCCTTGGGCACATCAAGGTCAAGACCGCGCAACACGTGGTTGGACCCAAAGGATTTTCTGACGCCTTCCATGCGGATCATAGCGAGAAAAACACCCCCGTCAGAACGAAGTTCGCCGCGAGGATCAAAACTGCCGCCGCTTCGACCGAACCCTTGGTCGCGGCGCCGACGCCCATCGCACCGCGCCCGGAGGTCATGCCGTAATAGCACCCCATCAGGGCGGCGAAAAAGCCGAACACCGCACCCTTGGTCAGCGACGAGACGACGTCGAGCGGCTCAAGAAAATCGACCGTGTTCTTGATATAGGCGGCCGCGTTGAAGCCCAGCGTCCCGGTGGCGACGGCATAGCCGCCGAAGATTCCGATGACATCGCCCACGCCCACAAGGAACGGCACGGCGATCAGCGCGGCCAGAACCCGCGGCACGGTCAGGTATTTCATCGGATGGGTGGACAGCGTGATCAGGGCGTCGATCTGTTCGGTGACCTTCATCGTGGCGATTTCCGCCGCGATCGAGGAGGTGACCCGCGCCGCGATCATCAGACCGACCAGCACCGGCCCCAATTCGCGCACCATTCCGATGGCGACGATCTGCGGCACCACGGCTTCGGCGTTGAAGCGCGCGCCACCGGCATAGATCTGCAGGGCGAGCGCGGCACCGGTAAAGATGGCGGTCAGCCCGACAACCGGCAGCGACAGCCAGCCGATGTGCAGCAAGGCGTGAGAGAATTCGCGAATGTAGAACGGCGGACGGACGAAAAACGTGATGGTCCGCAGCGCAAAGATGGCGACGCGCCCGATCGCGGCCAGCACTCCCAGAACGGCACGCCCGAGTGTCGCCAGCGCGGTCATCCGGTATAGACCCGGTGATACCGGTGCCCCATCGACGTCAGGATCTCGTAGCCGATGGTGCCTGCGGCCTGCGCCAGATTGTCGATGCCCTGATCGCGCCCCAGAATCTGGAGCGATTTGGGCGCGGCAGGCAGATCGGTGATATCCACCCCGATCAAATCCATCGACACCCGGCCCACGACGGGCACGGCCTGCCCATGGTCGTAAAATCGCGCCGCGGCACCCATGGCACGGATCAATCCGTCAGCGTAACCCGCGGAAATCGTTGCAATTCGAGAGGGGCGACTGGCCACCCAACTGGCGGCATAGCCAACGCTTTCGCCGACCGCGACATCGCGAACCTGGACCACCGGCGCGTCCAGCGTGACCACGGGCGTGGCATCGGCAAAGGGCAGGCCGCCATAGAGCCCGATACCGGGGCGGGTCAGATCGAAATGATATTCCGGCCCCAGCAACATCCCCCCGGTGGCCGCCAGCGACAACGGCACATCGATGCCCTGCGTCATCTCTGCAAAGGTCGCAAGCTGCAGCGCGTTCATCGGGTCGCCAGGCTCGTCCGAGCAGGCCAGATGCGACAGGATCAGCACGGGCCGCTGCGCCAGTGCGATGTCGCGCAGCGCGGACCACTCGGCCGGTTCCATGCCAAGCCGGTTCATTCCGCTGTCAAGCTGCAGGCCAAAGGGATGGCCGGGCAGCGCTTCGACATGGCGCAGCATCTGGTCCACGGAATTGATCAACGGTGTCAGATCGGCCTGCCGGATCAAGGCGGTATCGCCCGCCATATGACCCGAGAACACGTAGATCGGAACACCGGGCCCAAGCGCCGCGCGCACGGCGGCGCCTTCCTCGGCGATGGCGACGAAGAATTGCCGCGCGCCCGCGTCCGCAAGCGTCTGCGCCACCCGTGCCGCACCCAGCCCGTAGGCATCGGCCTTGACCACGGCGGCGGTTTCCACCTCCGTCATGGCATCAAGCGCACGCCAGTTGGCGGCAATGGCGGACAGGTCGATTGTGAGGGTCGCGGTGGCCATGCGCGCGGTTGTGACAGGATGCGCCACAAGGTCAAGAGGGTATCAGGGGCGTTGTCCCGCCCGGGAAGTGCGCGGCGACCGGTCGGCGCCGGATCACGGGGTGTCGAAATAGTAGCGGTTCTGTTGCCAGATCTTTTCCCCGACAAGGCAATCGTAGGGCGGCAACGCCTGCATCTGTGCCTGCCATAGCCGTGTCGGGCGCTGTGCGATCTCGAGGATCAGCTTGCGCGTGATCGCGCCGGCGAACTGATCCCAATCATAGACCGGAATGACGAACGACCCCGGTCCTCCGATCACGCAGCGCAGGTAATAGACATCCAGATCCGGAATACCCCAGCGCTGGCTCAACGCGTCCTGGGTCATCAGCGGCAGACCATTGATCACAATGCCCTCGGCCAGCACCGCGTCGCGCGCGCGCGTCACCGGGCGGCCCTGGTTGTTGGGACCGTCGCCCGAGACATCGACCACCCGCCGCAATCCCTCGAAGCCGTTGCCGTCGAAATCGTGCAGCGCATACATCAACGCTCCGGAAATCGACGTGCGCCGCAACCCGTCGTCGAAATGCGCGGTGATCGCTTCGGCCACGGTGGCGGCATCGGCGGCAGTTTCGATCAGGGTCCAGGGCACCACGACCCGCTGCGACACATCGCCGGCCCATTCGACATAGGTCAGCGCCACCCGGCCCAAAAGCCCGCCGCGAATGGCGGCAATCACATCCGGATCCGTCAGCGCCTCGGCATAGCCGCGCCGCTGGATTTCCAGCTCGGACGGTGACATCGACCGTGACACATCGACCGCCAGAAAAAGCTCTACGTCCACTTCGACCGGTTGCGCGATCAATGCGGCGGGCCACCCAAGCCACAGAAAAATGAGACAGAACAGGCGCATGTGTTCAATGCGCCAGAAAACGCCGTGGCTGTCCAATCACATTTACTGATCAAAATTCCTGATCGCCATTGCCCTGCCAGGTCTTGGCAAGGTTGCCAAAGCGGGTAAAGCGGCCTTCGAAGCTCAGATCCACCGATCCGATGGGGCCGTGACGCTGCTTGCCGATCACCACTTCGGCGCGACCGTGCAGGCGCTCCATCTCTTCTTGCCAGGCGGCCATCTTTTCCAGCTCGTGATCGCCGGGTTTTTCGCGTTCCTTGTAGTATTCCTCGCGGAACACGAACATCACCACGTCGGCGTCCTGCTCGATCGAACCGGATTCGCGCAGATCGCTCAACTGCGGGCGCTTGTCTTCGCGGTTCTCGACCTGGCGGCTCAGCTGCGACAACGCGATCACGGGAATGTCCAGCTCCTTGGCGATCGCCTTGAGACCCATCGTGATCTCGGAAATCTCGTTCACGCGGTTTTCCGATTTGCCCGTGCCGCGCACAAGCTGCAGGTAGTCCACGATCAGCACGTCCAGGCCATGCGTCCGCTTGAGCCGCCGTGCGCGCGCGGCCAGTTGGCTGATCGGCAGGGCAGGCGTGTCGTCGATGTAGAGCGGGCAGGCCTCAAGCGCCTTGGCGGCATCGACGAAGCGGCGAAATTCCCCCTCGGTCATGTCGCCGCGCCGAATCTGTTCGCTCGGCACTTCGGCCGCTTCCGACAAGATCCGGGCGGCCAGCTGCTCGGCGCTCATTTCAAGGGAATAGAACCCCACGACACCGCCGTCGATCGCGCCCTCTGTCCCGTCGTGCAACTGCCCGCGCTTGTAGGCCTTGGCGACGTTGAAGGCGATGTTGGTGGCAAGCGATGTCTTGCCCATCGACGGGCGGCCCGCCAGGATCAGAAGGTCGGAGCGGTGCAGGCCACCCAGTTTCTTGTCCAGGTCGATCAGCCCGGTCGAGACACCCGCCAGCCCGCCATCGCGCTGGTAGGCCGCGTTGGCCACGTTGACCGCGTCGGTGACCGCCTTGAGAAAGCTTTGGAACCCGCTTTCGACCTGACCCTGCTCGGCAAGCTTGTAGAGCTGCTGTTCGGCCTCGACGATCTGCTCGCGCGGTTCGGAGGCGACGTTGACCTGCGCCGCCTTGGCCGAAATATCGCGCCCCAGCAGGATCAGATCCCGGCGCACCGCCAGATCATAGATCATCTGCGCGTAATCGCGCACGGCAAAGGCGCTGATCGCGGCGCCGGCAAGACGCGCCAGATAGGCAGGACCGCCCAATTCCTTGAGACCGTCGTCATCTTCCATGAACGCCTTGAGCGTCACGGGGCTGGCGAGGTTGTTCTTGGCGATGCGCGCGGCGGCGATTTCGTAGATGCGGGCGTGCACGGGGTCGTAGAAATGCTTGGGGCCGATGATGCTGGCCACCCGGTCGTAGATATCGTTGTTGGTCAGGATCGCGCCCAGAAGCTGCTGCTCGGCCTCGATCGAATGCGGCATCGTCTCGGGCGACTGCACATCGACGCCGGTCGGATTGAATGTCGTGATCTCGTTCATGACTGTTCCTGCCTGTGACTGACTGCTCTTTGCGGTGCGCGGCCCCGGGTGGGGGCGATCCGGACCGATCTGATGCCGGTCAACGACGTCCTACCCAGTATCGCCCGGTTTCCCTATCTGGAAATCTCTGTGGACAAGCCCATGCAAAAGGATGTGGACAAGTTCGCCGCGCCGGATTTATCGCCCATCTTGTAGCAGAAATCCGGCGCACCGCAAACTGTAGTATCGCTTTGCGATTCTGTGCCGATCTTACCCACAGATCATCCGCAGGTTTTGCACAGTTTATTTTTTTCGCGCCTGCTGCCACTTGCGCGGATTGTTCAGAAAGGTCTCGACCTCGGTCAACGTGGCCTCGTCAAACGCGCCCTCGACCTTGGCTTCGGCCAGAACATCCCACCAGGTGCAAAGCGCATGCAGGTTGACGCCATGGGTTCCGAGGGTCTTTTCCGTTTCCGGAAAGATGCCGTAGTAAAAGATCACGGCGGTATGCGCGCAGGTCGCACCGGTATCGCGGATCGCATCGACGAAACTCAGCTTGGAGCCGCCGTCGGTCGTCAGATCCTCGACCAGCAGCACCCGCTGACCCTCGGACATTTCCCCTTCGATCCGGGCATTGCGGCCATAGCCCTTGGGTTTTTTGCGCACGTAGGTCATGGGCAGCGCCATGCGCTCGGCCACCAGCGCCGCAAAGGGAATGCCCGCCGTCTCGCCGCCGGCGATATTGTCAAAGGCCTCGAAGCCGACGTTGCGCATGACGGTGACGGTCAGGAAATCCATCAAGGTGGCGCGGATCCGCGGATAGCTGATCAGCTTGCGGCAATCGATATACGTCGGGCTGGGGAGGCCGGAGGCCAGCGTAAAGGGCTCTGCCGCGTTGAAATGAACGGCCTTGATTTCGAGCAGCATGCGCGCGGTCAGGCGGGCCATTTCATTCGCATCGGGGTAGCTGGTCGGGATCATGGGCGCATCCTTGGTTTCGTCTGGCGATAAATACCTCCGCCGGAGGCATCAAGTCTATGGAGCACCGGAAGGGATTTCATGCCTCCGGCGGCGGTATTTTCATCCATTTGGAAGATCACGCGACCCGCCATTCCAGATCGAAGCCCGGGTCGAAGACCGTCACGGGGCCATCGGGGGTGGTGATCCGGGCGGGGTAGTCCGGGGCCTCGCGGTGCAGGGTGATCGTGGCGTCATTGGGCGGCAGGCCATAAAAGGCGGGACCGTTGAGCGAGGCGAAGCCTTCGAGACGGTCCAGCGCGCCGTCCTGTTCGAAGACCTGCGCGAGGATCGACAGCGTGTTGGGCGCGGTGAAGCAGCCCGCGCATCCGCAGGCCTGCAATTTGCCCGCATCCGTGTGCGGCGCGGAATCCGTGCCGAGGAAAAACCGTGGCTCGCCGCCGGTCGCCGCCGCGCGCAGCGCCAGGCGGTGTTCCTCGCGTTTGGCAACCGGCAGGCAGTAGTAATGCGGGCGGATTCCGCCGGCGAGGATATGATTGCGGTTGATGACAAGGTGGTGCGTGGTGATCGTGGCGCCCAGGTCGGGGCCTTGGGCGCGCGCATAGTCCACCGCGTCGCGGGTGGTGATATGCTCCATCACCACGCGCAGTCCCGGTGTCGCGCGGCGGATCGGGTCGAGGACGCGGTCGATGAACACCGCCTCGCGGTCGAAGATGTCGATATCCGGATCGGTGACCTCGCCGTGGACACAGAGCGGCAGGCCGATCCGGGCCATCCGGTCCAGCACCGGGCGGACGCGGTCGAAATCGGCCACGCCGCTGGCGGAGTTGGTGGTCGCGCCGGCGGGGTACAGCTTGACCGCGTGCACGAGGCCAGACGCATGCGCCGCGGCGACGTCCTCCGCGTCGGTGTCCTCCGTTAGGTAGAGGGTCATCAGGGGGGTGAATTCGGACCCTTCGGGCAGGGCGGCAAGGATCCGGTCGCGGTAGGCGGCGGCCTGTGCGCCGGTCACGACCGGCGGCACGAGGTTGGGCATGATGATCGCGCGGCCGAAATGGGCGGCGGACTGGGGCAGCACGGCGCGCAGCATCGCGCCGTCGCGCAGGTGCAGGTGCCAGTCGTCGGGACGGCGGAGCGTGAGGGTCTGTGTCATGGCCGCCGGGCTAGCACGGTGCGCCGTCCGGCGCTAGCTTTTTGCCGCCAGAAGGGACTTGAGCCTGCGGGCAAAGCGCGGCGCATTCATCCGGGTGGTGACGTTGACGCAGAGCGCCTCAAGAAGGGCGGCGCGGCCCTGACGGTCCAATACCGCCATGACGCTGCGCAGGTAGGGCGGATAGGTGCGGCGCGCGCGATAGAGCCGGGCAAAGCCCTGTGCGTCCAGCGTGCCGTCGCCGGCCTCGCTGATCAGGTCGAACAGGATGTCCATGTCCATCAGGTCGGTCTGGATCGTTCCGCCAAGGTGGCGCAGCCGCAGTTTGGTCACATTGGGCCGGGTAAAGAGCGCTGCGTGCATCGCGTCGAGCGTCTGCGACGGATCGTATAGCACGAAGGCGTCGTCGGCGGCGTCCAGCATGTCGGGGGCGTAGCCGTACCGCGACGTGAAATCGGTGCGGCGCATGCCGATGAACCGGTCATCCCATTCGGCGATGCAGGGGTCGAGCGTGGCTTGCGGCTGGATGGCGACGACGGTGGCCCCCGGTGCCGCCACCGAAAAGGCCGCGGCGGCATAGCCGCACGGGCCCGCGCCGTAGAATACGACGCGCTCGAACTCGTCGAAAAACCCATCGTCCACCAGGCGGTCGAAATAACCCACGACGGCGGGATCGCGAAACCACGTGTCGCCATCGCTGATCACGCAAAGATGCGACCAGCCGTTTGCCTTGACCAGGTCCCAGCCGAAGGGCTGTGCCATTTTCGAAAGGCTGCGGATGCCCTGCACTGTCTCGAAGGTGACAAGAAGCGTGGTGTCGTCGTCGATGAAGGTGGCGAAATGGGCGTCGCCGAGCGGCTGAAAGGCGCCAAGATCGTCAGCGACCCGGGCGATGGCGCGCTGCCAATCGTCCTTGGACAGATCCGCGAGGGATATGTCGAGATCCTCTGTCGTGTCCTGCATGGCCTGCGTCCTCGCGTCCCTCACCACCTCGAGCGGGCGGTATTGCACCATGAGGTACTTAGGTATTGCGGCAGAAATAAGCAAAAAGCTGCGCGAATATTTGTCGCCCGGCGCGGGGCACGGCCATCACGAATCGCGCGGGCCGTCGCGGGCCGCCGTTGCATGGGCGGCCATGAAATGCGCGGCCTTGCGCGGAACCGGCCGGGAGGGTGCGGCCATCAACAGCCGGCCAAACAGCGCGCGATAGGGTTCGTGCCGCATCAGCGCGTCGAAGCGCGCGTGCCGCCAGGCCACGGCGGCGGCGTGCAGGCGGGCCAGTTCGGGGTCGGATTTCAGCTCTTGCGCGATCGCGTCCGCGGCGGGCGCGAGTGATTGCACCGACGTGTCCTCGTCGGTATTGAAATTCCGTTCGACCCAATAATCCAGCCCCAGCAGATCGTCGGAGTGCACCGCGCGGCCCCGGTCGGCCTTGAGCACATAGCTTTCCATCGCGCCCAGCGGGTAGTGGTTGAGTTGCACAAGCGCGGTATTCGACTGCCCGAAGTTGGAGAAAATGCGGCGGCGTTTGAATTGGCGGTCCAGCGTGCGGCCCTCGCCGTCGAACCATTTCGCGTCCTTCAGGCGGGCGTCATCGGGTTTGCGCGGACGGTGCACGCCCATCTGCCCATAAGTGCCATCATTGCGGTAGAGCGTCTTGAACATCGAGGCGCGCCAGGGCCAGTACATTACGGCGGGCGCACAGCGGGTGAACGTCCGCGTGACGGGTGCGTCCTGATAGCGGACCTGGCCCGCATTGCCGAACAGCCGCCATGTCAGGGTGATCGCCGTCGCCTGCGGCAGCGCATTCAGCAGCGCGGCCAGGGTGTGGTCGCCCACGTGGATATTGACGAATTCATCCACGTCCAAGGGCAAGAGCCACTCGGCCTGCCGGACGACGTCCAATGTGCCCGCGCGTTTCAACGCGGTGAACTGGATCCCGCCCTTGGCATAGGGGCCATCGTTGCGGATGTGTGTGACGTGCCCCATCTCGGCCAGCCGGTCGAGCATGGCGTCGGTGCCGTCGTCGCAGTCGTTGGAATAGACCAGCACGTGGTCGAACCCCACCGCCCGGTGGTGCGCGAGCCAATCCAGCAGAAAGGCGGCCTCGTTGCGGACGCAAAGAACGGCGAGGAACTTCAACGGTTTGGCCTGAGCGAAGGGAGGAGTGTGCAGGGCATCGGTCAGCTTTCCATGTCGAGCGCCAGCGCATAGGCGACGCGCTCGGTCTCGGTCAGTTTGACCTTGAGGGCCTGATCGTAGAGGTCCTTAAATTCGGGATTGGCGTGCAACTCCAGCGCTTTGGCCTTGTGCCATGCCAAGCCGGTGTCGTGCCACTGGCGTAGCGTCTCGTCGCGCATCAGCCGGTCGTACTCGGCGCGCACGCGCGGGATGTTGCGCTTGATCGTGATGTCGCGGAAATCGGACCAATCCATGCGGATCCAGTAATTGATCCCGATGGACCGGTCGACATGCAGCGCCCGGCCCCGTTGCCGCTTGATCAGAAAACTCTCGGCCGAACGCAGGGCATAATGATTGAGCTGCAACAGATCGTAGCCGATGGATTTTTTCGAACTTCGCCAGCCTTTCTCGGCGGCTTCGCGGGTCATGTCCTGGCCCGATCCGTTGACCCATTTGACCCGGTCCCGCAAGGCTTCGTCCAGCTTGTTGGGTCGGTGACAGCTGATCTTTTCGTAGGCGCCGATGTTCTTGAACATGGTCTTGAAGCCCCAGACCGTGTGCGGCTTGGGGCAGTATTTCGGGGCGCAGGCGTCAAACTGGTCGATCACCAGATCGTCCTTCAGGTCGGTCACGCCGTTGTGCCCGAACAACCGCCAGGTCATCGCGACATTGGTGGCATCGGGGCAGGCGGCAAAGAAATCGTCCAGCGTGCCGTTGCCGGTGCGAATGTTCATGAACTCATCCACGTCGATATGGATGATCCAGTCGGCGTTCTTGATCACCGGTTCCTTCAGCGACTGGTTCAGCGCGTATTGCTGGGGGGAATTTCCTTTCCAGCCGTCGTTGTTGCGATGTTGCAGCACCCCCATCTCCTGCAGCCGGTCAAGCAGTTCCGACGTGCCGTCCTCGCAGCCGTTGGTGTAGATCAGGAAGCTGTCGACCCCGATGGCCCGGTGATAGGCGATCCATTCGACGATATAGGGCGCTTCGTTCTTCATGCAGCCGACAATCACGTTGCCGGTGGAGCCATCCGCGAGGCTGCGCGGGGCGGCGGGTGTGTAGGCGGCGGCAAGCTGTTCTTCGTCCACCGCGCCCAGTTTGTTGTGCGGCGCAAAGGAGGAGTTGCGCAGTTTCTCGAAATTCTGGACCGCCAGCGGCGGCATGATTGCGCGGGCGGCTTCGCTCAGGCCGTTTGTTACCGCCGCTTTGGGCGGTGTGTCGGGGCGCGCGCCGGGGATCGCGCCCTCCAGTTGCGAAAGGTCCTGCGACTTGGTTTTCATCTCTTCCGCCGTGGCCTGGTTGATGCGCCACATGAAGCCCAACAGATACTGCGAGGCGCGGAACCCGAATTTCGGATCCGCTTCGGCCCAGACACCCCCGGCACGCGGAACCGTGAACGTGGCGGCTGCGAGGCCGGGATGTCGTGCGGCCAGAGCGGCGTTCGGGGCCGCGAACCTTTCGGAGATCACCGACAGGGAAGCGGCGTCAATCGCGTCACCTTCGATCTTGATTTCATTGATGAAACTACGCCAGATCTGGCGGGGGAGAATGCGTTGCCCATTGGCAAGCACCTTGAGGATCAGCGCGTTGAGCCGGCGTCCGCGCGCGAGGGCGGCGGCGGAGGCAGGTGGCGGAGCGGGGGCCGGACTGGCCTTGCCGATCGTGTCCCCGATGTCGAAGGCCGCGCGGATTTCACCGGTCACCTCGGCGCTGCCGAAAAAGTCGGCGTCATAGCCGCGCAGGTGAACGCGCCCCTCCCCGAAGACGCTTTCCCAATGCGCCGCGAGCCCTGGGTAATCCAGCCAGAAGGGCGCGCCCTGGTTTTCCTCGAAAACCCCGGCGGGCGGGTCGATCCGGGGCATGCCGGCCACCGCCGCCGCCCACCAGTCGTCTTGCGCGCACAGTGCCACTTCGCGGTCCAGGGGCTCGCCGCGGCCTTCGTTGATCTGCTCGGCATAATGGCGGATCAGCAGGGCGGCGGGCTCGTCCAGGTGGGCGATGATGCGGATATCGCTGCTCAATGGTGCCAGAAGATCGCGCAACCGCTCCAGTTCGGAGACCCGCCAGAGCGACGTTGCCAGTTGGGCACACGACAGGATCAAAACGTCGGGGCGATGCTGCGCGACTTCGCGCGTCAGATCGGCCAGGACCGTGTCGCGCAGGACCTGTTGTTTGTCGGCGGTGATATACCCGCGATTGAACCGCAGCGGATCGACGTGATCGACATCCGTCACCGACATGAACAGCCGGGTGTGGTTCTTGTTGCCGGGGCTGCGGGCATACAGAACGCCCTTGCCGATCAACTGGTCACGCTTCTCGGCCAGCACCGATTGCAGGCGGTCCGCGCCCGCATGGTCCAGCCCGATGTGCAAATCGATGCGCATCTATACCGCCTCGCGGTTTGTGTTCGCACGGCCCCACCACGGCAGGTCGATCCCGGTATGCGCCGCGATGGCGTCGCGCGCGCCCGGATCCGACACGTCGTATTCAAGGTAATCGGGATCCCCGGCAAAGATCCGCGCCAGATGCGCGTAGTGCCCGTCGATCCAGGCCATCCGCTCCTTGCTGGTTTCGCCGAACCCGGCGGGCAGGCCGGGAATGTCGCTGGCGGGCAGGCGGGCGACCCCGAGATCGGACCAGGCCAGCATGCTTTGCGAGACCTCCCAGCTGTCGCGGCGCGATCCCAGCAGCTTGACCCCCGGATGATGTCTGCGGATCGCGTCGATCAGGGCGAAATCCATCTGCGGCCACATCGACCGGCCCTCGCGCAGCAGGCTGAGTTCGGTGATGGCGTCAAAGCCGGGCAGGCGCGCGCCGGGATCGCCGGTCTCGAAATAGCCGCGATAAACCAGGTCGGCCACGAACCGGTTGTGCAGCGCGGCATCGTCGATCTGCCGGGGGCGGATGCGGTGATCGGCCACCCGCAGTCCGGCCATCTTGAGCGCCCGTGCCAGTGTCGTCGTGCCGGTTTTCGGCAGGCCAAGGTTCACGACGCGCAACCGGCTCACGGCGCTATTCCCAACGCGCGCAGCATCGCCTCTTCCTGCGGCGGCAGCTTGGGGGCCGCGCGCAGCTGGTCGCGCATCGCGACATACTCGGCCCGCGCTGACAACTCGGCGCATTTGGCACGGTGCAGGCGCACGCATTCCGCGTGCAGGCCGCCGATGCCGTCAAGGTCCTTCAATGCCTCGATCTGTGGTCTCAAGGCGGGCAGATAGCGTGAAATGCTGGTGTCCTGCCACGCGGGATCATTACGTTCGCGCCAGTAGGTGTCGTCGAAATCGCGGTTTTCGCGGTTCACGTCGCCCCGGTCGTTCTTGACCAGGTAGCTGTCCAGACTGCGCAGGGCATAGTGATTGAGGGTGGCATGATCGCGTGCCCCTGCCGCGGGAAAGCGGCGGATGCGGCGCGGGTTCGCCGCCACCAGAAACCGGTGCGGCACCGCGCGCCCTGACGCGTCGGTCCAGCTTGGGCGTTTGCGCGGCGGCAGTTTCGCGCGAAAGAATGGGCGATGCGCGCCATAGTACTTCAGCGGAAAATCCTGCCGCACTAGCGATTTGACCTCGATCGCCGCCTCGCCGCACCACAGGTCGGGATTGTGACTGCGGGTGAACTGCTCGATCACGGGGCGGTCCTCGAACAGCTCGACATCGTCATTGGCAAAGAACTGGAAATTCACGCTGATCGCCTGCGGATCGCCACAGGCGTCGATCAGGGCGGGAATTGTGTGATCGCCCACGTGGATATTGAGGAATTCGTCCACATCCGCGATCCAGACCCAGTCCGCGTCCAGCACCACGCTGTGGCGGCGCGCGTCTTTCAGCGCCTCCATCTGGTAATTGCGCCCCTCGGCCGGGTTGGGCAGGTGCCGCACGATGCCAAGCGCCGCCAGGTTGTCCAGCAGGCGGTCCGTGCCATCGGTGCAATCGTTTGAATAGAAAAGGAAATCCGTGACGCCGATCAGGCGATGAAACGCGATCCATTCAAGCAGGAAAGGCCCTTCGTTCTTGACACATGTCACGGCGGTTATGCGCATTGCCCGCGTCGCCCGTCTGCGCAGTTGGCATGCTGCTTCATTGTTCAATCCCGCCTACGAGCCTTGAGTGCCACCGATGCCCCACGACCTCTTTTATCTGCACCGGACCATGGCAGTTTTGGCGAATCGCGTCAATCTCGCCGCGGACCGGGTGGCGACGCGCGGCGGATAGGCCAAAGGTCGTATCCCGGGCGGTGCGCCCTTGACGCGCCCCGTCAGGGATGCACCTTTGACCGCAGGGGGAAAGCTGCCGTATGACCGATATCTCGAACATCGACGCCGTGCAAAAGATGCTTGGCGATCAGGGCTATATCTGTGGGCGGGCGCTGGGCACGGTGGTGTTTCTGGCGCTCAGGCTGGGCCGTCCGCTGTTTTTGGAAGGCGAGGCCGGCGTCGGCAAGACCGAGATCGCCAAGGCGCTGGCGGCGGGACTGGGCCGGCGGCTGATCCGGTTGCAATGCTACGAGGGGCTGGATGCCTCCACGGCCGTCTACGAATGGAACTTTCCGGCGCAGATGGTCGCCATCCGCACCGCCGAAGCGGCGGGCGACGCCAGCCGCGATGCCCTGCAGGACGAGCTTTTCAGCGACAAGTACCTGATAGAGCGGCCCTTGCTGCAGGCCATGCGCCCCGACGAACATGGCGCGCCCGTGCTGTTGATCGACGAGCTGGACCGCACGGACGAGCCGTTCGAGGCCTTCCTGCTCGAGGCGCTCAGCGATTTCCAGGTCACCATCCCCGAGCTTGGCACGATCAAGGCGCCCGAGCCGCCCATCGTCATCGTCACCTCCAACCGCACCCGCGAGGTGCACGACGCGCTCAAGCGCCGCTGCCTCTATCACTGGGTGGATTACCCGGATTTCGACCGCGAGATGGAGATCCTGACCGCGCGCGCGCCACAGGCGGCAGAAGCGCTGAGCCGCGAGGTCGTGGCCTTCGTCCAGCATCTGCGCACCGAGGATCTGTTCAAGAAACCCGGTGTGGCCGAGACGATCGACTGGGCCAAATGCCTGCTCGCGCTCGATGTGATCACCCTCTCGCCCGAGGTCATCGCCGATACGCTGGGCGCGATCCTGAAATACCAGGACGACATCGCCCGCCTGCATGGCACCGAGGCCAAGCGCATCCTCGATCAGGCGCGCGCGACGCTGGACGCGGCCTGATGCTTCTTGTGTTCGGAAATATCCTGCGGGGGTCTGGGGGTGCAAAACCCCCAGGGTGCGACAGGTGGTAGAATACGCTCCTCTGGATCTGCCCGAAAACCCCAAGCTTGCGGGGAACATCACGCATTTCGCGCGGGCGCTGCGCCGTGCGGGCCTGCCCATCGGGCCGGGGCGGGTGATCGACGCCATCCGCGCGGTGCAGGCGGCCGGTTTTACCGACAAGCGCGATTTCTACTGGACGTTGCATGCCTGTTTCGTGAACCGGCCCGAACACCGGCAGGTCTTTGGGCAGATCTTTCGCCTCTATTGGCGCGATCCCCGCTATCTCGAACATATGATGGCCGCGATGCTGCCGGCGGTGCGCGGCGTTCAGGAGGAACGCGCGGCGGAGGCGGGCCAGAAACGCGCGGCCGAGGCGCTGCTCGACGGGGCGGAGGCGCCGCCGCAGGTCGAAGAGCCGGAGCCCCGCGAGGAGGAGACCGAGATCGTCGTGGATGCCAGTCTGACGATGTCGGGCGAGGAGCGTCTGCGCAGCCTCGATTTCGAACAGATGAGCACGGCGGAGATGGCGGCCGCCAAGCGGATGCTCGCGCGGATGCGCCTTCCGGTGGAGCCGATCGCCTCGCGCCGCACGGTGGCCAGCCACGCGGGCCACCGGGTCGATACGGCGCGCACCCTGCGCGCGGCGATGCGGCAGGGCGGCGAGATGCACCAGATCAAGCTCAAGCAGGCGCGCCCGCGCTGGCCCAACCTGGTGGTGCTGTGCGACATCTCCGGATCGATGAGCCAGTATTCCCGCGTGGTGCTGCATTTCCTGCATGCGGTCAGCAATGCCAAGGGCGCGGGCTGGGCCAAGGTTCACGCCTTTACCTTCGGCACCCGGCTGACGAACATCACCCGCCACCTGGCGCAGCGCGACGTGGATGCGGCGCTGGCCGCCGCCGGGGCGGAGGCGCAGGATTGGGAAGGCGGCACGCGAATCGGATCGTGCCTTGCCACCTTCAACCGCGACTGGTCGCGGCGCGTCATGGGGCAGGGCGCGGTCGTCTTGCTGATCACCGACGGTCTGGACCGGGATGCACCCGATGAACTGGCGCATCAGATGGAGCGGCTGCACCTGTCGTCGCGGCGGCTGATCTGGCTCAACCCGCTGTTGCGCTGGGATGGCTTCGCCCCCAAGGCGCGGGGCATCGCCGCGATGCTGCCGCATGTGGACAGTTTCCGCGCCGGCCATTCCATCGCCTCGCTCGAAGATCTGGCGCGGGTGATTTCAAAGCGCGACGACCAGGGCGAGAAAGACCGCTTGCTGCGCAGCATGACAGGTTGATCCCCGCAGTGCCGCGGGGACCCTGTTCTCAGGCGACGGCGGCGGCGAAACTGCCGCGATAGACCGCCGCCAGATCCGCCAGCGGCGCGTCGAAGGCGCCAAAGCGCACTGCGTCGCCGCCGAATTTGCCGACATATGTCAACGGCACGCCCGCCTTCGAGGCGGCACTCATCAGCGCCTCGGCCTGGTCGAAGTTGCAGGCGATCAGGTAGCGCGCCTGGTCCTCGCCGAACAGGTCCGGCGTGAGGTCGGTGTCGATCTGAATGCCGACGCCCGCGCGCTCTGCCATCTCGAAAGCCGCCAACGCCAGGCCGCCATCGCTGAGGTCCGTACATGCCCGGATCAGATCGCGGTTGGCGCGGACGAATTCGCCATGCGCCAGTTCGGCGGCCAGATCGACGGGAGGCGCGTCACCCTCTGCCCGGCCATGGACCAGCGCCAGCAGGGCGGATTGGCCAAGGTGCCCCTTGGTGTCGCCCAGCACCAGCGCCACATGGCCATCGCGCACGTCACAGCCGATGATCTGTGCGACGTCATCCAGCAGGCCGACCGCGCCGATGGTCGGCGTCGGCAGGATCGCCGTACCGTCGGTTTCGTTATACAGCGATACGTTGCCGGACACGATCGGCATGTCCAGCACCGACACGGCCATACCGATGCCCTGGATCGCGCCGACGAACTGGCCCATGATCTCGGGCTTTTCGGGGTTGCCGAAGTTGAGGTTGTCGGTGGTGGCCAGCGGTCGCGCGCCCACGGCACACAGGTTGCGATAGGCTTCGGCCACGGCCTGCTTGCCGCCCTCGATCGGGTTCGCCTTGACGTAGCGCGGTGTCACGTCTGACGTGAAGGCCAGCGCCTTGTCGGTGCCATGCACGCGCACGATGCCCGCGCCAAGGCCGGGCGTGCGCGCGGTGTCGCCCATCACCATGGTGTCGTATTGTTCGTACACCCATTGCTTGCCCGCGTAGTTCGGGCTGGAAATCAGCGCGCGCAACCCGTCGACGGGGTTCACGTCGTCTACGGCGACCAACGGCTTTGCGGGCGGCGTTTCGGTCCAGGGGCGGTCGTATTCGGGGGCCGTCCCGGCCAGGGTCTTGAGCGGCAGATCCGCCTTGATCTCGCCGTTGTGGACGATCAGGAACCGATCTTCGGCGATGGTTTCGCCGACGATGGCGAAATCAAGGTCCCATTTGTCGAACACCGCCTTGGCTTCGGCCTCCAGTTCGGGGCGCAGCACCATCAGCATGCGTTCCTGGCTTTCCGACAGCATCATCTCGTAGGCGGTCATGTTCTCTTCGCGTACGGGAACGTTTTCGAGGTCGAGCCGAACGCCAAGATTGCCCTTGTCCCCCATTTCCACCGCCGAACAGGTCAGGCCGGCGGCTCCCATGTCCTGGATGGAGATGACGGCCCCGGTGCGCATAAGCTCCAGCGTGGCCTCCATCAGCCGCTTTTCGGTGAAGGGGTCGCCGACCTGCACTGTGGGGCGTTTTTCTTCGATCGTGTCGTCGAATTCGGCGCTGGCCATCGTGGCGCCGCCGACGCCGTCGCGGCCGGTCTTGGCCCCGAGGTAGACGACCGGCATTCCGACGCCCGAGGCGGCAGAGTAGAAGATCTTGTCCGCGTCCGCCAGACCGGCGGCAAAGGCGTTCACGAGGCAGTTGCCGTTGTAGGCGGGATCGAACCGCACTTCGCCGCCGACCGTGGGCACGCCAAAGCAGTTGCCGTAACCGCCGATCCCCTCGACGACGCCATTTACCAGCCGTCGTGTCTTGGGATGCGACGGATCGCCGAAGCTAAGCGAATTCATCGCCGCGATGGGGCGTGCGCCCATGGTGAAGACGTCCCGCAGGATGCCGCCCACGCCCGTGGCCGCGCCTTGGTAGGGCTCGATGTAGGACGGGTGGTTGTGGCTTTCCATCTTGAACACGACGGCCTGCCCGTCGCCGATGTCGACGACGCCCGCGTTCTCGCCCGGGCCGCAGATCACCTGTGGCCCGTCGGTGGGCAGGGTGCGCAGCCACTTTTTCGAGGATTTGTAGGAACAATGCTCGTTCCACATGGCCGAAAAGATACCCAGCTCGGTGAAGGTGGGCGTGCGGCCGACGATCTCGAGAATGCGCTGGTACTCGGCATCGCTGAGCCCGTGGCTGGCGATCAGATCCGGTGTGATGGCTGGCTCTTGCATGGACCGATTGTCCCCCCTGGCGAATGATGGGGGTTATGTAGAACATGCCGGATGCGACTGAAAGGGGCAAAGCGGTGCGATGCGCAGGGCCAGACATGCAAACGGGCCGCGCCCGAGGTAAGGAAACGCGACCCGCCGCATGGTTTTGCCCGGGGCCAGACGGCGCCGGGCAAAAACGCAATCTTCAGTCGAGGTATACCGATGTGCGTCCCTTGCCGCTGCGCACCAGGTCGGAGCGCGTGCGGTTGTAAAGCGAATCTTCGGTGACCATCAGATACATCGACCCATCGCGGAAGTTGATGTTGTCCGGCGTGGCGGTCACGACCAGTTCGTCCGCGCCGATCTTTGTGGTGTCGGACAGGGCGACGACGATCTCACTGTTGCCCTCGGCGTCGATGCCGACCGATTGCACGGTGCCGACAGTCGTGCCGTCGGCCAGCACGACCGGATCGCCCTTGGCGTTGGTCAGCATCATGAACTTGTCGCGGGACATGTTGATCATGGTGTCGTCCGCCTCGGCCCGGCCGTCGGTGATCTGCGGCGAATTGGTGTCGTATGTGTAGCCACGGTCAGACGCCGCAACATTCATGTTGCCGCCTTCCGTCACGCTGGGCGAGTTGCCGACCACGTCGGTCGCGCTGTCGCTTGCGGCGGCGGGGGTGGCCATCAGCGCGACGATGGCGCTGGTCTTGAGGAAATTCAAACCTGTCATGTCTTGTACCTTTCTCCCGTCAGGGATCTGGGAACTTAACGGACCGGTTGCGCTGCTGGTTCCGAACTTTCGGCAATTTGGACCCGACCCAGGCAAGGGCGCGCCCTGGCCTCGCTCTTCGCGTGACGGGGTGCGGGCAAAAAAAGACCGGGCGCAAAGGCCCGGCCAAGTCCAACAGGGAGGTTGAAGGCGCGCCACCCGAGGTGACCTGCGCCTTCGATAGGTGAAATAGGTGGCGTCGTGCCGTGGATCAAGGCAGTTTCTGAACCTTCGCCAGCATGTCCGCTATGCATTTTCTGCATGGCTTGCGGGCGTCCGGCGACGGACCGGTCAGGGGTTTTGCTTGGCGCGCAATTGCTTGCGGTACATAACGATCTCTTCCTGCACGAAATCGCGGAAGGCCGCGATGCGTTTGGAATGGCGCAATTCTGCCGGATAGGCCAGGAACACCGGCACATCGGCGGATTCGGTTTCAGGCAGGACCTGCACCAGATCGGGAAATTCCTGTTGCACATAGTCGGGCAGAACGCCGATCCCCAGGTCGTGCAGAACCCCCTGCAGGACGCCGAAATAATTGTTGACCGTCAAAAGCGACCGCACCTCGTAGGTCATCAGGTGCTGCACCAGGCTCATCCCGGCGCCGACCTGATCGCTGCCTGTGTTCTGGCAAATCAGGCGGTGGTCGCGCAGGTCCTCAAGCTCTTGCGGCGTGCCGCTGCCGGCCAGGTAGTCGGGCGTTGCGTAGAGACACATGCGCACCGTCATCAGTTTCTTGCGGATCAGATCGGCTTGGCTGGGTTCCTTCATGCGGATGGCGACATCCGCCTCGCGCATGGGCAGGTCCAGCACGCGTTCCTCGAGCATCAGATCGACCTTGAGGTCCGGATATTGCTCGTAGAGCTTGGGCAGGCGCGGCGCCAGCCACAACGTTCCAAAGCCCGTGGTCGTGGTCACGCGCAATTCGCCGAACACTTCCTCCTCGCTGTCGCGGATCCGTGCCGAGGCGGTGTCGAGCCGCTTGGACATGGCCGTGGTGGCGTCGAACAGAAGCTCGCCCTGTTCGGTCAGGATCAGCCCGCGCGCGTGACGGTGAAACAGCGTGGCGTTCAGCGCTTCCTCAAGCCCGCGCACCTGGCGGCTGACCGCGGATTGCGACAGGTTCAGCTTGTCGCCCGCATGGGTCAGGCTGCCGGCGTCGGCAACTGCGTGGAAAATCCTGAGCTTGTCCCAATCCATTATGCGTCTCTTGGCCTGTGTGACGTGTGTGTTACCGATATCTGCGCCCGAAATATAGGGGTCTTGAGCACCGCACCGAAGGGGTGGCGCGAAATTATCCCTATACAGGTCAGCTTTTGTGACCTATATCTATGCGTGAAGTATGCGATACTGTACGCGACCGCTGGGGAGGCGAGAGATGAGCACGCAAAAGATTTCACTGAACGATCGGTTCGACCTGGAAAAAGACACCGTCTTGCTGAACGGCACGCAGGCGCTGGTGCGTCTGATGCTGATGCAAAAGGAGCGCGACCGCGCCGCCGGGTTGAATACCGCGGGTCTGGTGACCGGCTATCGCGGCAGCCCCCTGGGGGCGGTCGATCTGCAGATGGAGCGGGCGGCGAAATTCCTCGCGGCGCAGGATGTGACGTTTCAACCGGGATTGAACGAGGATCTTGCCGCAACGGCCCTTTGGGGCAGCCAGCAGGCGGAATTGCGCGGCGAGGGGAAATACGACGGCGTGTTCGGCCTGTGGTATGGCAAGGGCCCCGGCGTCGACCGCTCGGGCGACGTGATGCGCCATGCCAACATGGCCGGATCGTCGACCAACGGCGGCGTGCTGATGGCGATGGGCGACGACCACACCGGCGAATCCTCGACCGTGCTGCACCAGTCGGAATGGGCGATGGTCGATGCCTACATGCCCGTGGTCAGCCCCGCAGGCGTGCAGGAAATCCTGGACTACGGGCTTTACGGCTATGCGCTCAGCCGGTTCTCGGGGCTATGGGTCGGCCTCAAGACGATGAAGGACACGGTCGAGGCGACCAGCGTGGTGTCGGGCGATCCGCATCGGCTGTCGTTCGTGACGCCGGAGTTCGATTTCCCGGAGGGCGGGCTGAACATCCGCCTGATCGACACGCCCCACGCGCAGGAAGCGCGGATGATCGACTACAAACGCTTTGCGGCCGAAGCCTTCAGCCACGCCAACAAGATGGACAAGCGCGTCTGGGGCAAGCGTGGCGCCAAGATCGGGTTTGTCGCGGCGGGCAAGAACTGGCTCGATCTGGTGCATGCGCTGAGCCTTCTCAACATCAATGAGGCCGAGGCCGAGCGGCTTGGAATCACGACCTACAAGATCGGCCAGACCTTTCCGCTGGACATGCACGGGTTTCACGACTGGGCCGAAGGGCTGGACCTGATCGTGGTTGTCGAGGAAAAGCGCAAGCTGATCGAAGTGCAGATCAAGGAGGCGCTGTTTTCCGACCAGCACCGCCGGGTCTATGGCTGGTACAAGGGCGGCGGTGCGGGGCTGGAGCACGGCGAGGAGCTTTTCCCGACGCGCGGCGCGCTCGACCCCATCATGATCGCAGAAAAACTGGGAGGCATCCTGATCGAAGAGGGCCGCGAGACCGACGGAATCAAGGCGGGGCTGACGATGCTGCAGGATGCGCGGCGCAACGACAACGCCGAGGACATCGCGGCACGGCTGCCGTATTTCTGTTCGGGTTGCCCGCACAACACATCGACCAAGGTGCCCGACGGCTCCCGCGCCTATGCGGGCATCGGATGCCACTACATGGTGCAGTGGATGGACCGCGAGACAACCGGCTTTACCCATATGGGCGGCGAGGGGGCCAACTGGATCGGCGAGGCGCCGTTTTCCAAGCGCAGCCATGTTTTCCAGAATATCGGCGACGGCACCTATAACCATTCGGGCGTGCAGGCGATCCGCGCCGCCTTGGCCGCCAAGACCAATATCACCTACAAGATCCTCTACAACGATGCGGTT
Source organism: Sulfitobacter sabulilitoris (assembly GCF_005887615.1). Taxonomy (GTDB): domain Bacteria; phylum Pseudomonadota; class Alphaproteobacteria; order Rhodobacterales; family Rhodobacteraceae; genus Sulfitobacter_E; species Sulfitobacter_E sabulilitoris. The sequence continues at coordinate 999,330 of NZ_VANS01000001.1, read as the reverse complement.
GCGATGACCGGCGGTCAGCACAACGAGGGCGATCTCGATGCGCCGCGGATCGTGCGCGAGTTGCAGGCGATGGGCGTGCCGCATATCGCCGTGGTCTATGACGAGAAAGAAGACGTGGACCTGAACGCCTTTTCCGGGGTCGAGGTCAAGGAACGCGCCCACCTGGACGAGGTGCAGCGGAAATTCGCGGAGACACCGGGCGTCAGCGCCATCGTCTATGTCCAGACCTGCGCCGCCGAAAAGCGCCGCCGCCGCAAGCGCGGGCTGTTTCCCGACCCGGACAAGCGCGTGTTCATCAACACCGACATCTGCGAGGGTTGCGGCGATTGCGGCGTACAGTCGAATTGCGTGTCCATCGTCCCGGTGGAAACCGAACTGGGCCGCAAGCGCGCCATCGACCAGTCGTCGTGCAACAAGGATTTTTCCTGCGTCAAGGGTTTCTGCCCGTCGTTCGTGACGTTGGAGGGCGCGAAGATCCGCAAGGACCCGACCACCAAGGTCGAGATTCCGGACCTGCCGCAACCCGATCTGCCGGCCATCGATGGCACGTGGAACGTCGTGATCACCGGCGTGGGCGGCACCGGCGTCGTGACCATCGGCGCGGTGATGGCACAGGCCGCGCAGATTGACGGCAAGGGCGCGGGCATGATGGAAATGGCGGGCCTGGCCCAAAAGGGCGGCGCGGTGCACATCCACTGCCGTCTGGCCGAAAAGCCCGCCGATATCAGTGCAATCCGTGTCGCCACCGGCGAGGCCGACGCGTTGATCGGCGGGGATCTGGTGGTCAGCGCCGGGGCCAAGACCCTTGGCCTTACGCGGCGGGGCAAAACCGGTGCGGTGGTCAACAGCCATCAGATCATTACCGGCGATTTCACCCGCGACACCGAATTTCAACTGCCCTACGACCGGCTGGCCCTGGCGCTCGAGGCGCGGCTGAAGGACCGGGTCGATTTGTTCGATGCGTCCGACCTGGCCAAGGCGGTTTTGGGGGATTCGATTTTCTCCAACATGATGATCCTCGGCGGCGCATGGCAGCGCGGGCTTATCCCGCTGAGCCTTGCGGCGATCGAAGAGGCCATTCGTCTGAACGGTGCGGCGGTGGATCGCAACCTGCGGGCCTTTGAGATCGGGCGCTGGGCGGTGCTGTATCCGAAGGATGCGCAGGCCGTTCTGTCCCCCAAGGTGATCGAACTGCCGAAATCGCTGGACGACAAGATCGCCTACCGCGCGGCGCATCTGACCGAATACCAGGGCAAGCGGTTGGCGCGTCGGTACGAGGCCTTTCTTGCCAAGATCGACGACACGCGCGTCAAGGCGGCCGCGGCCAACGGGTATCACAAGCTGCTGTCCTACAAGGACGAATACGAGGTGGCCCGCTTGTTGCTGTCGAGCCGTGACAAGGCGCGCGCCGAGTTCGAGGGCGAGTTCAGGATGAGCTTTCACCTCGCCCCGCCGATGCTGTCGAAAGAGGGGCCCGACGGGCGCCCGATGAAGCGTGAATTCGGCCCCTGGCTGGAGCGGCCCATGCGCGTTCTGGCGGGCCTGAAGCGGCTGCGCGGCACGCCGCTGGACGTGTTCGGCTATACCGCCGAGCGGAAAATGGAGCGTTCGCTGATCCGGCAATACGAGGCCGACATGGCCGCCGTTCTGCCCAAGCTGACCGACGCGACGCGCGACGCGATCGCCGCGCTGGCCGAATTGCCGATGCAGATCAAGGGCTTCGGTCCAGTGAAGATGGCGAACGAACAAAAAGCCGCCAAGCGGCGCGAAGAGCTGCTTGCGGTGATCAATGCGGGGGGTGGCGCGGTTGCAAGGGCTGCGGAATAAACTGTCATACCTGTGTTAACATCGCTGTGCATGGGTCTGTGCCAAGGATAGTCAGGTCGCGATCGCCTGAAAGGAGCAGACCCATGCACCGGCTTACCCGCAATGCCGCCCGCGACATCAGCTATGCCTATTCCGCCCAGACCCGGGGCGGGCGGGCGATGATCCGCCTGATGGAGAACACCACGGGGCGGCTGCGGCTGATCAAGCGCGCGCAGGGCTACGAGGCGGACGTGGCGCAGGGGCGCGATTTCTTCGAGGTGATGACCGAGCGTTACGGTCTGACGCTGGATGTGATCGGCGGGTCGCTTGCCAATATCCCGCGCGACGGCCCGGTGATCGTGATCGCAAATCACCCCTATGGCATTCTCGACGGTCTGATGATGGGCCATATCCTGCGTCAGACCCGTGGCGATTTCAAAATTCTCGCCAACCATGTGTTTCGCAAGGCGCAGGATCTGGACGACGTGATTCTGCCGATTGATTTCGGCGCGGACAAAGCGGCCTTGGCGCGGAATATCGACACGCGGCGGCTGTCGCTGCGGTATCTGGGCGACGGCGGGGCGATCGGCATCTTTCCCGGCGGCACGGTCAGCACGGGGGCCAGCCCCTTCGCCAAGCCGATGGATCCTGGGTGGCGCGGCTTCACTGCGCGCATGATCGCCAAGTCCGATGCCCCCGTGGTGCCGCTGTACTTCGACGGGCACACCAGCCGCCTGTTCCAGATCGCCAGCCACATGCACCAGACCCTGCGCATGGGGCTTTTGATCAAGGAATTCCGCCAGCGGGTGGATACGCCGGTGCGCGTGGTCGTGGGCGACCCGATCGGCCGTGATGTTCTGGATCCGCTGGCGGGCCAGTCCAAAGCGATGATGGATTTCCTGCGCAAAGCCACGTATGAGCTGTCGCCAGGCCTCGTGAAAACATTTGATCTGGGCTATGAGTTCGAGGAGCGGCGTCGCGCGTGACGCGCAGGCCGCCGGGTCTGCCCCTGTCGGGGCTGCATGAGGGCAAGATGGCGGTCGGCATTTTTGACAGTGGTTTGGGCGGGTTGACCGTTCTGAGTGCGGTGGAGACGCGGCTGCCGGAGGTGGAGTTCGTCTATCTCGCCGACAGCGCCCATGCGCCCTATGGCGTGCGGACCGCGGACGATATTTTCGAACTGACATGCTCGGCGGTGCAACGGCTCTTCGATGCGGGCTGCGATCTTGTGATCCTTGCGTGCAACACCGCCTCAGCCGCGGCCCTGCGCCGGATGCAGGAAAGCTGGATCCCGCCGGGCAAGCGGGTGCTGGGCGTGTTCGTGCCGCTGATCGAAGCCCTGACAGAGCGGCACTGGGGCGATAATTCGGCGCCGCGCGAAGTGATGCTCAAGCACGTGGCGCTGTTTGCGACACCCGCGACCGTCGCCAGCCGCGCGTTTCAGCGCGAACTGGCGTTCCGCGCGATCGGTGTCGACGTGGAGGCGCAGGCCTGCGGCGGTGTGGTCGACGCGATCGAGGACGGCGACATGATCCTCGCCGAAGCGCTGGTGCGCAGCCATGTGGATGCTCTCAGGCGCAAGATGCCGCAGCCGCAGGCCGCGATCCTTGGCTGTACGCACTATCCGTTGATGCAAGAGACCTTTCAGGACGCGCTTGGCGCGCATGTTCAGGTGTTCAGTCAGGCCAATCTGGTGGCCGAAAGCCTGGCCGATTACCTGGTCCGCCATCCCGACATGATCGGCACCGGTGCGCGCGCCTTCCTGACCACGGGCGATCCGAGGCGGGTCAGCGACCGCGCGACGCAATTTCTGCGACGACCGATCTCCTTTACAGCGGCCTGAGCCGCACCGCATTACCCATCCCACACCCAATGACAGAGGTCCGACATGACCCATTCCATCGCAATCCTCGGCGCCAGCGGCTACACCGGGGCGGAGCTTATCCGCCTCATTTCCGGTCACTCCTCGATGCGGATCGAGGCCCTGGGCGCCAATTCGAAAGCCGGGCAAACCATTGCACAGGCCTTTCCGCATCTGCGCCATCTTGACCTGCCGCCGCTTGTCACCGTGGACGAGATCGATTTTTCCCGGATCGACCTGTGTTTCTGCGCGTTGCCGCACAAGACCAGCCAGGAGGTCATCGCGGCCCTGCCACGCGACCTGAAGATTGTCGATCTGTCGGCGGATTTCCGGCTGCGCGATCCGGCGGAATACGAAAAATGGTACGGCAACCCCCATGCCGCGTTGGAGCAGCAGGCCGAGGCGGTCTACGGCCTGACCGAATTCTACCGCGAAGAGATCCGCGCCGCTCGGCTGGTGGCGGGCACGGGCTGCAACGCGGCGACCGGGCAATATGTGCTGCGCCCGCTGATTTCCGCAGGCGTGATCGACCTGGACGAGATCATCCTCGACCTGAAATGCGCGGTGTCGGGTGCGGGCCGGTCGCTCAAGGAAAATCTGCTGCATGCGGAGCTGTCGGAGGGGTATCACGCCTATTCGGTCGGCGGCGCGCATCGGCACCTGGGCGAATTCGACCAGGAGTTCTCGGCCCTTGCCGGGCAGCCCGTGCGGGTTCAGTTCACGCCGCATCTGATCCCGGCGAACCGCGGTATCCTGGCCACGACATATGTCAAAGGGGCCGCCGGTGCGATCCACGATACGCTTGTGGCGGCCTATGCGGATGAGCCGTTCATCGAAGTGCTGCCGATGGGCGAGGCGCCCAGCACGCGGCATATCCGGGGATCGAATTTCTGCCATATCGGTGTGGTCGCCGACCGGATCGAAGGCCGCGCGATCGTGATTGCCGCGCTTGACAACCTGACCAAGGGATCGTCGGGCCAAGCGTTGCAAAATGCCAACCTGATGCTAGATATCGAAGAGACCGAGGGCCTTATGATGGCCCCGCTTTTCCCGTGAGGCCGATATGAAAAGCCTGAAAAAACAGCGTCGTATCCAGGTGATTGCAGTGGCTGTCGTGGCGCTTGCCCTGTCCACGGCGCTGATTGGCTACGCGATGCGCGACGGCATCAACTTTTTCCGCGCGCCAAGCCAGGTGATGGCCGAACCGCCGGGCCCGACAGAGGTGTTCCGCATCGGCGGACTGGTGGCCGAAGGCAGCCTGCAGCGCGGCCAGGGAGAGACGATCCGCTTTTCGGTGACCGATGGCGGGGCCACCGTGCCCGTCGTCTACAGCGGTCTGCTGCCCGATCTGTTTGAAGAGAACCAGGGCATGGTCGGCACGGGGCGCTACATCAACGGTGTCTTTGAAGCAACTGAAATACTTGCCAAACATGACGAAACCTACATGCCAAAGGAAGTCGTCGACGCGCTCAAGGCACAGGGCGTGTACCAGGCCCCCGAAGGTTGATCGGCGTACGATCAGGTGAGACGGCGTTAACCCTGCTGTGACCAGTTTTTGCCCCGAGGTCCGGGTGCAAAAGGATGCGGCAGATGCAGACAGTCAGACAAATCGCGAATGAAATCGTGACCCGCGAGGGCGGCTTCGTGAATGACCCGGACGATCCCGGCGGGGCGACCAACTTTGGCGTCACAATCCACACGATGCGCCGGCTTGGGCTCGACCTGGACCATGACGGGGTGGTGGATGCGGACGATGTGCGCGCCCTGACCCGCGCACAGGCCGTCGAGATTTTTGAGCGGCACTATTTCGAGAAGCCGCTGATCGCGGAGCTGCCGCAGCCTTTGCAGGCCAGCGTGTTCGATATGTACGTGAACGCAGGCGCCAACGCGGTGCGTATTCTGCAACGGTTGCTGGGCGATATGGGCCACAGTGTCGCCGTGGATGGCGCGCTGGGACCGCAAAGCATTGCCGCCGCGCATGCGGCATTTCACGCCGCCCCCGGACATCTGGTGGACGCTTATGGCATCGCCCGGCGGAATTACTATTTCCGCCTCGCAGACCGCAGGCCGGCCAGCCGCAAATACGCGCGCAACCGGGCAGGCGGCAAGGGCGGCTGGATCAAACGCGCCGAAGCCTTCATCGCACCGCGCTATCACATGACACAGGCCGAATTTGAACGGCGGGTGGCACAATGGGTGTGATCGAGGGAGTGATGAATGTGCTCTTCGGACCCGGGCGCAACATGGTCCGCGACACCGTGGAGGTGTTTCGCGAAAACAGTGAAGCCGGGGCCGCGCGCGGCCACGAGGTGCACCTGCAGACGCTGACGCAGTTCGGCGCGGAGTTCACCAAGCAGCGGGCAGGGGCGTTCGATCGCTTCATGGACGGCGTCAATCGCGTGCCGCGACCGGCGCTGGCGCTGGGGACGCTGGGCCTGTTTGTGGCGGCGATGGTGGATCCGCTGTGGTTTGCCGCCCGGATGCAAGGTGTGGCGCTGGTGCCGGAACCGCTGTGGTGGCTATTGGGGGTGATCGTCTCGTTCTATTTCGGCGCGCGGCATCAGGTCAAAACCCAAGCCTTTCAACGCGGTATGGTCGAGACGATGTCGCGGGTGCCGCAGGTGGCGGACACGGTCGCGATGCTGCGCCATCTGCGGGCGGGCACGCCGGGCGTCGCCGATACCGGCCCCGATGCGCGGCTTTCGCTGTCCGCCGCCACGCCCGGTGAAAATGCGGCGCTGGACCATTGGCGCCTTGTCGAGAACCGCGACACTATGAACGGCTAGGCCTCGCGCAATTGGGATTGGTCTCTGGGGGCAGACTGCGTATATTTGCGCCATGATTACAGAGCTCGGTCACTTCGCCCTCATTCTTGCCTTCATGGTCGCCATCGTGCAGGCCGTCGTTCCCTTGATCGGGGCGCATCTGCGGCGGCCCGGATGGATGGCCCTGGCCGAGCCCGCGGCGACCGCGCAATTCCTGCTGGTGGCCTTTTCCTTCGGCGCTTTGATGCATGCTTTCATCACCTCCGATTTCAGCCTCAAGATCGTGGTGGACAACAGCCATTCCGCCAAGCCGATGCTCTACAAGATCAGCGGCACATGGGGCAATCACGAAGGATCGATGCTGCTTTGGGTGCTGATCGTGACGCTGTTCGGGGCCACCGCCGCCTGGTTCGGAGGAAGCCTTCCGCCGGGGCTGCGGGCGCGGGTGCTGTCGGTGCAGTCGGCGATCGCGGTGGCGTTCCTGGCCTTCATCCTCTTCACCTCCAACCCGTTCGTACGGCTGGCGGTGCCGCCCTTCGACGGGCAGGATCTGAATCCGCTGCTGCAGGACCCGGGATTGGCGTTTCACCCGCCGTTCTTGTATCTCGGCTACGTCGGGCTGAGCATGTCGTTCAGCTTTGCCGTCGCCGCGCTCATCGAAGGGCGGATCGACGCGGCCTGGGCACGCTGGGTGCGCCCCTGGACCTTGGCGGCCTGGGTTTTTCTGACCATCGGGATCGCGCTGGGGTCGTGGTGGGCCTATTACGAGCTTGGCTGGGGCGGCTTTTGGTTCTGGGACCCGGTGGAAAACGCGAGCTTCATGCCCTGGCTTCTCGCCGCGGCGCTGCTTCATTCCGCCATCGTCGTGGAAAAGCGCGAGGCGCTGAAAAGCTGGACCATCCTGCTGGCGATCCTGGCGTTCGGGTTCTCGCTCATCGGCACGTTCATCGTGCGCTCGGGGTTGCTGACCAGCGTTCACGCCTTTGCCAACGATCCCGAACGGGGTGTGTTCATCCTGATGATCCTGGGCGTCTTCACCGGCGGAGCGCTGATGCTTTTTGCCGCGCGGGCCCATGTGATGGAGGCCAAGGGCATCTTTGGCCTCGTCAGCCGTGAAAGCGCGCTGGTCGTGAACAACCTGCTGTTGGCGGTGTCGTGTTTCGTGGTTTTCGTTGGCACGATGTGGCCGCTGGTGGCTGAGATGTTCTTTGATCGCAAGCTCAGCGTCGGACCGCCGTTCTTCGACCTCGCCTTCACGCCGTTCATGGTGGCGCTGGGCCTGATCCTGCCCGTCGGGTCGGCGATGCCGTGGAAACGCGCGTCGCTGGCGCGGGCGATCTGGCCGCTGCGCTATGTCTTCGTGCTGGCGCTGGCGATCGGCGGGCTGGTTTTCGCGATGCAGACGGGGCGCGGGTTGGTCGGCCCGGTGGGGATGTTCCTGGCCGCCTGGATCGTGATGGGGGCGCTGATCGATATCGCGCAGCGCACCGGCCGGGGCGGCAACCGTCTGGGCCGCCTGATGCGCCTGCCGCGCGCCGACTGGGGCAAGCTGCTGGCGCATGGGGGGCTTGGGATCACCATGATGGGGATTGCGGGCCTGACAGCGTGGAGCGTGGAGGACATTCGCGTGGCGCAGCTTGACGCGCCCTTCGAGGTCGGGGGCTATACCCTCACGCTGGATGACGTGCGCCGCGCCGAGGGGCCGAATTATTTGTCGACGACAGGGTTCGTCACGCTGGAGCGGGCAGGACGCGAGATTGCGCAACTGCGGCCCGAAAAGCGGATCTACCCGGTGGCGCAGATGCCCACCACCGAGGCGGCGATCGACTATGACCTGGCGCGCGATGTCTATGTCGTGATCGGCGATCCGCAGGACAATGGCGGCTGGGCGATCCGGACCTACATCAAGCCGCTGACCAACTGGATCTGGATCGGCTGCGCGCTGATGGCGCTGGGCGGCCTGCTGAGCCTGTCGGACCGGCGGTTCCGCGTCGCGGCAGGCGCCCGCAAACCCAAGGCACAGCCGGTGGCCGCGGAATGAAACGGCTGATCTTTATCGCGATGCTGCTGGCCGCGCCGGTCTGGGCGGTCCAGCCGGACGAAGTGCTGCAAAACCCGGTGTTGGAGGAGCGCGCGCGCGAACTGTCCAAGGGCCTGCGCTGCCTTGTGTGCCGCAACGAAAGCATCGACGAGAGCAACGCCGCGCTGGCGCGCGATCTGCGGATTCTGGTGCGCGACCGTCTGCTTGCGGGCGACAGCGATGCCGAGGTGATTGATTTCATCGTCGCGCGCTATGGCGAATACGTGCTGCTGCGCCCGACAGCGACGGGTTCGAACTGGATCCTGTGGGCGGCGGGACCGATCATGCTGCTGATCGCGGCCGGGGTCGGACTTGTCTACATCCGGGGCCGCAGCCGCGCAGCGGCATCGCAGGAGGCCGGTCTGACCGAAGACGAACAGGCCCGTCTGAGCGAAATTCTCAAGGACTGACGCCCGGTTTCGCTTTTCGTGGCAGGAGGGTTTGATATGTCTTGGGGCAGCAATAGCCGCAAAGGACGCCTGCCATGGAATATCAGACGCTGACCTACACCCTGGAAGACGGGGTCGCGTTGATCACGCTGAACCGGCCTGATGTCATGAACGCGCTGACATCGCAGATGCGCGCCGAGATCACCTATGCGGTCACCGAGGCGGGCAAGACGGCGCGCGTCGTCGTGCTGACCGGTGCGGGGCGTGCGTTCTGCTCCGGTCAGGACCTGGGCGACCGGGCCGGGGCGGCCAGCCTCGATCTGGAACGGACGCTGCGCGACGAATATGCGCCCATGCTGCGTGCCATCGTCGACTGTCCGGTGCCCACCATCGCCGCGGTCAACGGTGCCGCGGCCGGGGCCGGTGCCAATCTGGCGCTCGCGGCGGACGTGGTGATTGCGACGCAAAGCGCGTATTTCCTGCAGGCGTTCACACGCATCGGCCTGATCCCGGACGCGGGCGGCACCTATGTGCTGCCGCGCCAGATGGGCATGGCCAAGGCGATGGGGGCCGCGCTCTTTGCGGATAAGATCAGCGCGCAGCAGGCCGACGACTGGGGCATGATCTGGGAGGCCGTCGCCGACGAGGGGTTCGACGCGCATTGGAAAGCCCGTGCGGCGCATCTGGCGTCTGGGCCGACTGCCGCTTATGGGTCGGTCAAGTCGGCGATCCGCGGTTCCTGGACCAATACGTTCGAGGATCAGCTTGCGCTGGAGGCGCATGAGCAGGGCAAATGCGGCAAATCGCGGGATTTCAAGGAAGGCGTCATCGCCTTCATGGAAAAGCGCCCGGCCAAGTTCGAAGGGCGCTGAGCGACAGCGGCGGGCGTCAGCGCCGCTTGCTGGCCTTGCCGTCCGTCCGCTCCACCAGCAGGATATCCTCTACCGACAGCGCCGGGCCATCGGCCCGCGCCACCACCGCCACGGCGACACCATCGGCCATCACGGCCTGCACCGTGCGTGACACGTTGGTGATGGTGATCCGGGGCGGTGTTTCGCCCTTGTTGTACACCACGGCGATCTGATCCGACTTGTCCGCGACATCGGGAATAAGCGCCCCCTGTGGCCCCGGTTCGCGCGGCGCGCCCAGTGGCATCATCAGGGTCGCACGATCCCATTCATGGGGGCAACTGGATGCGGTGGTCATAGCGGCGCCTTCTGTCATGTCAGACGGTATTGGTTGCACGGCGCAAGCGGACAGTCAGATTTACGCGCTTTGATGCATGCGCCGGGCACGGCACTGATCAAAGGAGGGTACGAACATCGTCACTGAAAACTACACCGGATACAAAAATACCCCTTAAGGTAGAGGTTAGCGGCAGTTTGCGACATCGGTCAAGCTGTCAGGGGTCATTGTCCACCCACCTGAAACAATGACACAATCGTGACATTATTCCCAAGGGGCTTCGGCAACAGTGCCGCCAACAGTATGCCACCCTGGCGGCGATTGATCATGCTGGCGGCGCATGTCGGCGACGCACGCAGGGGTGGTTGATTCGCGGTCTTGCGTCATCCCGCCGCGCGACTGTTGACGCTGTCGCAGCCCACGCCCCAAAAGCAGACCGCCGCCCCCTGCAAAGACAAGGGACGGCGGTAGGGCGTCATTGGAAACGCGTTCAGCGGTTTTCGATATCGACGTAGTCGCGAGTCGTCGCACCCAGGTACAGTTGGCGCGGGCGACCGATCTTGAGCTGCGGATCGCTGATCTGCTCCTTCCACTGGGAAATCCAGCCGACAGTGCGGGCCACCGCAAAGATCGGCGTGAACATCGACGTCGGAAAGCCCATCGCCTCGAGAATGATGCCGGAATAGAAATCCACGTTGGGAAACAGCTTCTTCTCCGCGAAATACGGATCTTCGAGTGCCTGCTTCTCCAGCTCCTTGGCGACCTGAAGGATCGGATTGTTGTCCACGCCCAACAGGTCCAGCACCTCGTCCGCGCTTTCCTTCATCACGGTCGCGCGCGGGTCGAAATTCTTGTAGACGCGATGCCCAAAGCCCATCAGGCGGAAGGGGTCGTTCTTGTCCTTGGCGCGGGCGATGAATTCGGGAATGCGGTCGGGCGTGCCGATTTCCTTGAGCATCTCGAGGCAGGCCTGGTTCGCACCACCATGCGCGGGCCCCCACAGGCAGGCGATACCGGCGGCAACGCAGGCAAAGGGGTTCGCGCCGGAGGAGGACGCCAGACGCACCGTCGAGGTGGAGGCGTTCTGCTCGTGGTCGGCGTGCAGGGTAAAGATCCGGTCCATCGCGCGGCTCAGGATCGGGTTCACCACGTAGTCCTCTGCCGGGACGGCAAAGCACATGCGCAGGAAGTTGGACGCGTAATCAAGATCGTTGCGCGGATACACGAAGGGTTGCCCGACCGTGTACTTGTAGGCCATCGCCGCAATCGTCGGCATCTTGGCGATCAGGCGGATCGACGCCACTTCGCGCTGCCAGGGATCGTTGATGTCGGTGCTGTCGTGATAAAACGCCGACATCGCGCCCACCACGCCGACCATGACGGCCATCGGATGCGCGTCGCGCCGGAAGCCGCGGAAGAAGTTGATCATCTGCTCGTGGATCATCGTGTGGTTGGTCACACGGTTCTCGAAATCCTCAAGCTCCGCCGGCGAGGGAAGCTCACCGTAGAGCAACACGTAGCAGACCTCGAGATAATGCGATTTGCTCGCCAGTTGGTCGATGGGATAGCCGCGATGCAAAAGCTCGCCCTTGTCGCCATCGATGAAGGTGATCGTGCTGTCGCAACTTGCGGTCGAGGTAAAGCCGGGGTCATAGGTGAACACCCCCGCCTGGGCATAGAGTTTGCGGATATCCAGCACATCCGGTCCCGCCGTGGGCGAGTAAATCGGCAGTTCGTAGCTGTTTCCGTCAATCGTGAGCGTCGCGGATTTGGTCGACTTGGCCATTCGTGTCCCTTCCTGTTCGTCCGATGCGGGATTGCCCGCAGCTTGTTTTGGGCGGTGCACCCGCCGGAATTATGGGGCGAGAAGGCTCGCCAATGCGGTGGCGCAAACCCTGCGCGACCGCGTCGTGATACAGGCGCCATGCTTACCGCCCGGTTACCGTCGGATCAGCCGGCTGCGGCATCGTTCAGCCGCGCCAGCGTTTCTTCGCGGCCAAGGACCAGCATCATGTCGAAAACCGAAGGCGTCACCGCCCGACCCGACAGGGCGGCCCGCAAGGGGCCTGCCAGCTTGCCGAACTTGGTGCCTTGCGCTTCGGCAAAACGGTTCAAGATATCTTCAAGGCTGTCTCGATCCCAGCTATCAGTTTGCAACTGCGGCGTCAATTCTCTCAGCATACCGCGGGATACCGTATCCAGGTGCTTGGCGGCCTTGTCATCCGGCACGATCGGTCGCGACGTCAAGACAAATTCAGCTTTTTCAAGCAGTTCCGGAAATGTCTTAGCGCGATCCTTGACGCAATACATCGCCCGCTCAAGCCCGTCGGCCTGACTTGGCGTCAGGGCGGGAAGTTGCGCAGCGGCCAGATAAGCCTCGATCTCGCGCCGCAGCGCAGCATCCTGCGCCACCGCGATATGCTGACCGCTCAGGTTTTCCAGCTTCTTGAGGTCGAAGCGTGCGGGGCTCTTGCCGATGCCGTCCAGATCGAACCAGTCCAGCGCCTGTGCATCGGTAAAGAACTCATCGTCACCGTGGCTCCACCCCAGCCGGGCAAGATAGTTGCGCATCCCCGCCGCAGGATAGCCCATCGCCTGATATTCCTGCGCCCCCAGCGCGCCATGCCGCTTGCTCAGTTTCTTGCCATCCGGACCGTGGATCAGCGGAATATGTGCCCAGACCGGAATGTCCCAGCCCATCGCCTGATAGACCATCATCTGGCGTGCGGTGTTGTTGAGGTGGTCATCGCCCCGGATCACGTGGGTGATGCCCATGTCATGATCATCCACGACAACCGCCAGCATGTAGACGGGGCTGCCATCGGATCGCAGCAGGATCATGTCGTCGAGTTGATCGTTGCCGATCGTCACGTCGCCCTGCACGCGGTCGCGAATTACCGTCGTCCCCTCCAGCGGCGCCTTGATGCGGATCGCGAAGGGCGCGTCGGGGTGGCTGGCGGGGTCGGCGTCGCGCCACGGGCTGCGGTACAACGTGCTGCGCCCCTCGGCCTTGGCCGTTTCGCGAAAGGCGGCGATTTCCTCCTGGCTGGCAAAACATTTATACGCCTTGCCCCGTGCCAGCAGATCGCGGGCCACGTCGGCGTGACGGGGGGCGTTTTCATACTGGCTGACGATCTCGCCATCGTGTTCAAGGCCCAGCCATTCCATCCCTCGCAGGATCGCGGCCGTCGCCTCCGGGGTCGATCTGGCGCGATCGGTGTCCTCGATCCTCAGCAGGAACCTGCCCCCGCGGCCACGGGCATACAGCCAGTTGAACAGCGCCGTGCGCGCCCCGCCAATGTGCAGAAAGCCCGTGGGCGATGGGGCAAAACGGGTGACGACAGGGGAGGACATAGGAGGCGTTTACCTTTCAGTAACCATATGGCGGCTAGGGTTTGCGTCTGTCTATCCAGTGCGGGGAACGGGGGCAAGCATGCGCGGCCTGGCGCGGACCCATGCGATATTGCTGGCCCAGCGCGGGCATCTGATCGGCTGGGTGCCGGTCTGCCTGGCGATCGGGATCGGATTATATTTCTCTGTGCGGTTCGAACCGACGGGCGTGCATTACATCGCCCTCGGCGCCATAGGTGTCGTGTCGCTCGTGCTGTGGCATCGGGGCGGAGAAGCGTTTGGCCCCATCGGGCTTGCGCTGGTGCTCGTGGCGCTGGGGGTCGGCCTGGCCGGGATCAGGGCGCATGACGTGGCCGGTCCCGTGCTGGGCTGGCGGTATTACGGCCCGATCGAAGGGCGGATCGTGGCGATGGACCGCAGCGCCTCGGACGCGTTGCGGCTGACGCTGGATCAGGTCGTGCTGAACCGGGTGCCGCCGTCGCGCACGCCCGTGCGGGTGCGGGTGTCGCTGCACGCGGCGGCGACTGGCGTCGGCATCCCGTCCGAACCGGGCCTGCGGGTGATGACAACCGGGCATCTGTCGCCGCCCAGCGGCCCGGTCGAGCCGGGCGGCTTCGATTTCCAGCGCCATGCGTGGTTTGCACGACTGGGCGCGGTGGGATACACCCGCGTGCCGCTGTTGGGCATCGCGCCCGCAGCCGAGGGACACGCCGGTCTCGCCCTGTTCCGGATCCGCATGGCGGCCTCTGCGCGGATCCGCGCGGTACTGCCGGGCGACATAGGCGGCGTCGCGGCAGCGGTCACGACCGGGGATCGCAGCGCGATCAGCCAGGCGACGCTGGACGATCTGCGGGCCAGCAACCTTGCGCATCTTCTGGCGATATCCGGCCTGCACATGGGCTTGCTCAGCGGGTTCGTCTTTGCGCTGTTGCGTTTGGTTCTGGCCGCGGTGCCCTATGTCGCGCTGCGCTGGCCCACGCGCAAGATCGCGGCGGGCGTGGCGCTGCTCGCGGCAACGGGATACCTTGCGCTGTCGGGCGGGAACGTGGCAACCGAACGGGCCTATGTCATGGTCGCGGTGGCGCTGCTGGCGATCATGGTCAACCGCCGCGCCATCAGCCTTCGGGCGGTGGCCATCGCCGCCACGATCGTGCTGGTGCTGCGCCCCGAGGCGTTGATGGGGCCGGGGTTCCAGATGTCGTTCGCCGCCACCACCGCACTTGTCGCGGTGTTCGGATGGCTGCGCGACCGGGACCTGAAGCTGGGCCCGCGCTGGATCCAGCCGGCGGTCGCGGTGGTGATTTCCTCGGCGGTGGCCGGGCTGGCGACGGCGCCCATCGGGGCCGCGCATTTCAATGCCGTGGCGCAATACGGTCTGCTGGCCAATCTGGCGAGCGTCCCGCTGATGGGCGCGCTGGTGGTGCCGGCGGCGGTGCTTGCCCTTTGCCTGGCGCCTTTCGGGGCCGAAGCGATGGGGCTTTGGATCATGGGGCTGGGGCTGCGTTGGATCCTGGGCGTATCGGACTGGGTCGCGGGGCTCGAGGGGGCGCGGACCCATGTGCCCGGACCCGGCGCCGGGGTGCTGCCGCTTCTGGCGCTGGGGTTCTTGTGGCTGCTGCTGTGGCAGGGCCGCGCGCGCTGGGGCGGAATCGCCGCGATGGCACTTGCATTCGCGCTGTGGGCAAAGTCCGAACGGCCTCTCGGGCTGATTGCGGACAACGGATCGCTGGTCGGGGTGATGACGCCCGCCGGCCGCGCGATCAGCAAGCCCAAAGGCGCGGGATTCGTCGCGCGCAACTGGCTCGAGAACGATGGCGATCCAACGCCGCAGGATGCGGCCGCCGCCCGCTGGACCGGCCGGATCGGGCCGGGGCAGGTGGTGCACCTGGTGGGCAAGCGGGGGGTCGCGGCGCATGCCGGATGCACCGCGGGTCAGATCGTGGTGGCCAGTGTCGCCTTTGCGCCCGCGGACAGCGCTTGCCGCGTGCTGGACCCCGACGCCCTGCGCCGCACCGGGTCCGTCGCGATCTACGTGAATGACGGAAAGCTGGCATTGCGCACCGCGCGCGAGGTGACGGGAAACAGGATCTGGACCGCCTGGCCGAACTGATCCGCAATTCAGGCCCGGCGGACGGGATCAGTAGCTGCGGATCAAGCCGACCAGCCGACCCTGGATGCGCACCTTGTCTTCGGTAAAAATTCGCGGTTCGTAGGCCGGGTTCGCGGCCTCCAGCGCAATGCTGTTGCCGCGTTTCATGTAGCGTTTCAGCGTCGCTTCCTGATCGTCGATCAGGGCCACGACGATGTCGCCGTTGTTGGCCACCGAGGTTTCGCGAATCACGACGACATCGCCATCGTTGATCCCGGCCTCGATCATGGAATCGCCCTTGACCTCCAGCGCATAGTGTTC
The DNA here is from genome assembly GCF_005887615.1 of Sulfitobacter sabulilitoris. GTDB lineage: Bacteria > Pseudomonadota > Alphaproteobacteria > Rhodobacterales > Rhodobacteraceae > Sulfitobacter_E > Sulfitobacter_E sabulilitoris. The sequence continues at coordinate 983,483 of NZ_VANS01000001.1, read as the reverse complement.
ACCCGACCCCGACAGCATCTGGCCCGGCACGGCGACGGTATGAGACTGCTGGCTGATCGCCTCTATCGGGACGCCGGCGGCGATCCTGCCCATGACAGGCAGTTCGGTCGCATAGGCGAGCGACACCTGCCGCGCATCAGAGGGCGCCGGGCGGTCGGGCCGGTCACCTTCGATGACGCGGGGCGCGAACCCCGGCTGCGCCGCGCCGCCAAGGCTTTCGGGCAGTTTCAGAATTTCGATGGCGCGGGCCCGGTGGGCGAGACGGCGGATGAAGCCGCGTTCCTCAAGCGCCGTGATCAGCCGGTGGATGCCGGATTTCGACCGCAGGTCGAGCGCTTCTTTCATTTCGTCAAAGCTTGGCGGGACGCCATCGCGCTGCACCCGCTTGTGGATGAACTCCAACAAATCCAATTGCTTTTTCGTCAGCATCCGCATCCCCCGCCGCATCGGCCATTGTTCAGGTTTGCATTTGTTCTAGTCATGTTCCCGTTTTGTGTCAACCGCCGCGCGCGACAGCAGGGCAGGGGAATGCGGAGCGACGATCAGATCGGGATATAGTCGACGATCTCGCCCGCCGCGCGGGCCGGGTCGTTCGGCGGGCGCACCAAAAGCGCGTTCGATTGCGCCAACGTGGCAAGCAGCGCGCTGTCTTGGCTGGCGGCAACGCGCAGGCCGTCCGTGTCCAGCACCGCGCGCATGTAATGTTCGCGCGGACCGTTCGCCGGAAGGTCAACGGCGAGCGGCGCCGAAAGGCGCGCGGCGGGGGCCGCGGGCAGGCCCAGCATCACGCGCACCACCGGTGCCACGAACACCGTGCCGCAAACCATCGCGGACACCGGGTTGCCCGGCAGGCCGATCATCGGGACATTCAGCAATCGCCCGGCCATCAGCGGTTTGCCGGGGCGCATCGCGACCTTGTAGAACGCCTGGCCCATCCCCAGGGATGCGGCGACGGGCCCCACCAGATCGTGATCGCCCACCGATGCGCCGCCAATCGTCAGGATCAGATCGGCAGAGGCGGCCATGCGCAGGGCGCCGGCGAGAGCGCTCTCGGTGTCGCGCGCGATCGGCAAGAGCCGTGGCTGCGCGCCCAACAGCTCGAGCTGTGCCGCCAGCCCGAAGGTGTTCGAGGCAACGATCTGATCGGGCCCCGGTGTCTCTCCGGGCATCACAAGCTCGTCGCCGGTGGCAAGGATCGCGACCGTGGGCCGACGCGCGACCGGTACCGTCGCGTGGTTCATTGCCGCCAGGAGGGCAATGTCGGAGGGGGACAGGCGGCGCGGCGCGGACATAGGATCGCCTTGGGAAAAATCGCTGCCCGCGCGGCGGATGTTGTCCTTGGCGCCGATGTCGTGGCCCAGCGTGATCAAGGATCCACGCCGTGTCGTATCTTCTTGAATGACAACGAAATCGGCGCCTTCGGGCACCGGCGCGCCGGTAAAGATGCGCACTGCCTGGCCCGGCCCCACGCGCCCGGAAAATGCATGGCCCGCAGCGGCTTCGCCGATGATCTTGAACATGGCGTCGGGCTCGACCTCGGCCGCTCGCACGGCGTAGCCATCCATCGAGGAGGCATCGAACGCCGGCTGGGTGCGCCGCGCGGTCACCTGGCGCGCCAGAACGCGGCCCACTGCGGCGCGCAGGGGCACCTCTTCGGACGCGAGCGGGGCGACCAGGGCGAAAAGCTCCGCAAGGGCGTCGTCCACGGTGATCACGGGCGCGGACCGCGCGGTCGGATGCCCGGAAAACTCGAATTTCCCGGTCCGGTCCTTTCGAAATAACCGGACCCGGCGGGAGCGTCGGACGCCTTGCTCATGAGGCCTCGTAACGGCCGGATTTGCCGCCATCCTTGAGCACCACGTGCACGCCGCCGATCTCCATTCCCTTGTCGACGGCCTTGGCCATGTCATAGACCGTCAGCGCGGCGGTGCTGGCGGCGGTCAGCGCCTCCATCTCGACACCGGTCTGGCCGGTGGTCTTGACCGTCGCCTCGATGCGGATGCCGGGCAGGTCGGGGTCGGGGGTCAGTTCGACCGCGACCTTGGTGATGGGCAAGGGATGACACAACGGAATAAGGTCCGCCGTGCGCTTGGCAGCCATGATCCCGGCAAGCTGCGCCACGGCCAGGACATCCCCTTTCTTGGCACGGCCTTCGGTAATGATATCAAAGGTTTCACGCTTCATCTTGATGTAGCTGGCCGCGACGGCGACACGCGCGGTGACGGCCTTGTCGCCCACGTCCACCATATGCGCGCCGCCCTTGTCGTCGAAATGCGTCAGCGGCATCGGCTACATCCCCCCTGGCTGTACCGGGTCGGCCAGCAGGTTCCGGGTGGCCAGCGCCACGTCCTCGTGCCGCATCAGCGCCTCGCCGATCAGGAAAATCCGCGCGCCGTACATCGCCATATCCGACAGGTTCTTCGGCGTGGCCAGGCCGCTCTCGCTGACGATCAGACGGTCCTCGGGCACCCGCTTGGACAGGGTGCGGGTGGTATCGAGCGTTGTCTCGAAGGTCTTTAGGTTGCGGTTGTTGATGCCCACAAGGCGGCTTTTCAGCATGGCCGCGCGCTCCAGCTCGGCCGCGTCATGCACTTCGATCAGCGTGTCCATGCCCCACTGCGTCGCCGCATCCTCCAGCTCTGCCGCCTGCGCATCGCTGACCGAGGCCATGATGATCAGAATGCAATCGGCGCCAAGGCCGCGCGCCTCGATCACCTGGTAGGGGTCGTACATGAAATCCTTGCGCAGCACCGGCAGGTCGCAGGCCGCGCGCGCCGCCACAAGGTAGTCCTTGGCGCCCTGGAAGCTGGGCGTGTCGGTCAGCACCGACAGGCAGGTGGCGCCGCCCTCGGCATAGGCCTGGGCAAGCGTGGCGGGGTCGAAATCGGCCCGGATCAACCCTTTGGACGGGCTGGCTTTCTTGATCTCCGCGATCAGGCCATAGCCGCTGATCGACGCCTTGTGCAGGCTTTCGGCAAAGGCGCGCACGGGCGGGGCGGCTCCGGCCTCGGCCTCAACCGCTTCCAGCGGCTTGGCGGCCTTGTCGGCGGCGACTTCCTCCAGCTTGTAGGTCTTGATCTTGTCGAGGATCGTATCGGTCATTTTGCGTCCTTCGTGATCCGGGCAACGGCGGTCAGCTTGGCGCGCGCCGCGCCGCTGTCGAGGCTGGCCGCGGCCATCTCGACGCCCTGTTTCAAATCGGTCGCGGCATCGGCCACGACCAGTGCCGCCGCGGAGTTGAGCAGCACCGCATCGCGGTACGCCGACGCCACGCCGTCGAGCAGCGCGTGAAACGCCTGTGCGTTCTCTTCGGGCGTGCCGCCGAGGATGTCGTCGAAGGCATGCAACGGCAGGCCCGCGTCCTCGGGATGAAGTTCGAAATCGCGCACCGCGCCGTCGGGGTCGAGGGCCGAAACCCAGCTGACGCCGGTGATCGTCAGCTCGTCTGTGCCATCCGACCCGTGCACCAGCCAGGCCTTGTCCGACCCCAGCCGGCCCAGCGTTTCGGCCATCGGGCGGATCAGATCGCGCGAAAACGCACCGGTCAACTGGCGCTTGACGCCCGCAGGGTTGGTCAGCGGCCCGAGAATGTTGAAGATGGTGCGGGTGCCCAACTCGGAGCGGGTGGGCATGACATGGGCGATCGCGGGGTGGTGCATCGGCGCCATCATGAAGCCGATGCCGGCCTCGGCCAGCGCCTGTTCGACCACGGCTGCGCCGACCATCACGTTCAGCCCCATCTGCGTCAGCGCATCTGCCGCGCCGGATTTGGAACTGAGGTTGCGGTTGCCGTGCTTGGCCACCACCACGCCCGCGCCCGCCACCACGAAGGCCGTCGCGGTCGAGATGTTGAGCGTCCCCTTGCCGTCGCCGCCGGTGCCGACGATGTCCATCGCCCCTTCGGGCGCGCGCACGGCGTTGCACTTGGCGCGCATCACCGCGGCGGCGGCGGCGTATTCGTCCACCGTCTCGCCCCGCGTGCGCAGCGCCATCAGGAATCCGCCGATCTGGCTGGGGGTCGCTTCGCCTTCCATCAGAAGGGTAAAGGCCTGCGATGCCTGATCCCGGCTCAGGGGGCCGTTGGCGGCGGCGTCGATCAGGGCTTTCATCGGATCGGTCATGCGGGCACCTCCACAGTGTCGAGAAAGCTTTTCAGCATCTGGTGGCCATGCTCGGAGCGGATGGATTCGGGGTGAAACTGCACCCCGTGGATCGGCAGGTCGCGGTGTTGCAGGCCCATGATCGTGCCATCCTCAAGCTCCGCCGTGATCCGCAGCGCATCGGGCAGGGTGGCACGCTCCACGATCAGCGAGTGATAGCGCGTGGCGCCGAAGGGCGAGGGCAGCCCGGCAAAGACGCCGGTGCAGCCGTGATGCATCTGGCCCAGCTTGCCGTGCACGATGTCGGGCGCGCGCACCACCTTGCCGCCAAAGGCCTGTCCGATGGTCTGATGGCCAAGGCACACGCCCAAAAGCGGCAGCCGCGCCTCTGCCGCGGCGGCGGTCAGCGCAAGGCAGATTCCCGCCTGATCCGGGTCGCAGGGCCCCGGCGACAGCAGGATCGCCTCGGGCCGCATCGCCATCGCCTCGGCCACGCTCAGCGCGTCATTGCGGCGGATCACGACATCGGCCCCCAACTCCCCCAGATAGTGCATGAGGTTGTAGGTGAAACTGTCATAGTTGTCGATCAGCAGCAGCATGGTCAAAACTTTGCAATAGGGGTGGAGACGCGGGGCCATCGCACGGTATACAGGCGGCACCATGTTCAGGCTTGGCGCCTATCGTCAAGGGGCCGGAGATGGCAAAATTGAAGCCGATATACTGCGTAAACAGGTTGAAATCGGCGCAATTGGGGCAGGCAGGGGGGACGCGGCCGGAGGGCAGCGCGCCATCCCCGAAGCGCAGAGGCAAAGGGTGGCACGAACCGTGGCAAAAGGCGTATTAAGCGGATTTATCTGGGGCAGCGCGATCTGCCTCGTTGCGGTGGGGGTCGCTTCTGTCGTCGCGCCGCCGCCGGTTCCACCCAGCGTCGGGGATACCGCGCCACGCGCCGACGCGGTGCCAGAGGTCGGCGCCCAGGTCAAGACGGCGCCGCGCGTGCCCGATGCGGCACGGCCCGTATCGCCCGATGCGTCCACCGCCCCCGCACCAAGCCCCGACACCATCACCACGATGGACCCGGCGGCGACCGATCCGGCGGCCCTGCCGGAAACCGGCGGCGCAGAGCAGTTGGCCGCGCCCGGTGAGATGACCGAGCAAAGCGGGGTATCGGTCGAAGACCTGTCGCCGGTGCTGCCCAATCCACAGGCGATGGCCCCGCAGGTCCCGGGCGCCGAGACGGACCTGTCGATCTCGACCGATCCGGCGCAGCCGCCCGCGCCCGCCCCGGTCGAGACCGAAGCCTTTGTCGCGCCGGACCCCGATCAGGATGCGTCGGGCCGCGTGGGCGACCTGCCTGCGCCCGATGCCGACACGCCCGTCGCCGATGCGCGGCAGCCCGCACCGCCCGCTGCCGCGGACACCCCGGAGCCGGGGCCCGACCTGGACACGGCCGCCCCCGCTCAGCCAGAGCCAGCGACGCCGCAAGAGCCGGACGCGCAGCCGAACGAGACCGCGATGGCCGCCCCGGAGGCACCCGCCACGACCGGCCCCGCCATCGGCTCCCCTGCCGGGGCGCTGGACAATCTGGGCCAGGGCGTGACCGTCAACCGGTTGCCCAACCTCGGGACAGCCTCAGGCCCGGCGGACACCGACGCCAATGACGCGACCGATGACGCGGCTCCGGTCGAGGCCACCGGCGACATGCGGCCGATCTCGCGCTTTGCGGCTCCGTTCGAGAACCCGGAGGGCAAGCCGCTGATGGCGATCGTGCTGATCGACAGCGGGCAGGATCTTTCCGGCGGGTCAGTCGGCGTTGCGGCGCTGCGCAGCTTTCCCTACCCGATCAGCTTTGCCATCGATACCAGCCTGCCGGATGCCGCACGGCGCATGGCGGACTACCGCGCGGAAGGCTTCGAAGTGCTGGCCCTCGTCGATCTGCCGCAGGGCGCCACCGCCACGGACGCCGAAGTGTCGCTTGCCGTCGCCCTCAACGCGGTGCCCGAAGCGGTGGCGGTGATCGAAGGCGTCGACACCGGGCTGCAGACCACCCGCGAGGCTGCCAATCAGGTCACTGCGATCCTGTCCGAGACGGGGCATGGCTTTGTCACGCAGAACGAAGGTCTGAACACGGTGCAAAAGCTGGCCGCGAAGGCGGGCGTGCCGTCTGCCGTCGTGTTCCGCGATTTCGATTCCAAGGGCCAGACGCCCACGGTCATCCGCCGTTTTCTCGATCAGGCGGCGTTTCGCGCCAGTCAGGATGGCGGCGTGATCATGCTGGGGCGGGTCCGGCCCGATACGATTTCGGCGCTGCTGTTGTGGGGGTTGCAGGACCGGGCCGAGCAGGTGGCGCTTGCGCCTGTGTCGGCGGTTCTGACAGGGCGATAACGCCAGCGGCGCGACTGGCCGATCGGGGGCGGGCGCAAGCCCCGGAACGGCGTCGAACACCGCGCTACATCTGCGGCGGGCCCTGGGTGTGCGCGACCAGTTCGGCGGTCTGCGCGATCCGCTTTGCGCGGGCCTCGGGCGTGTCCGCCAACTTTATCCAGCGCAGCACCTTGCGCACCGACCCGGGCGAAAAGGATCCGAAACGGCCTGTCGCCTCGGGGCGTTGGGCCAGTGCCGCGACCAGGTCACCGGGCACCATGAGCGCCTCGACGTCATCCATGAAGCTCCAGGATCCGTCGCGTTTGGCCGCGGCGACGCGCGCGAGGCCGGCCGCATGCATCCGGCCCTCCCTGGTCAGCCGCGATATCCTGTCCTTGTAGGATTGCGCCCAATGTTCGATCCGGCGCGGCGACAGCAACTGCATGGTGCGTCGGCCGTCATCCATGCCGCGCCGGGGTCCATCAATCCAGCCAAAGCACAGCGCCTCGTCCAGCACCGCACCGCGCGACACATGCGTCCCGCCAGCCCGTTTCCTGTAGGTGATCACCCAGATGCCGTCAGGGCTGGCGTGATGTGCAAGCAGCCAGCCGCGCCACTGCGCGATATCGGTGATCTCAAGCGTTTCGGTCAGCGTTTGGGTGTCCATCTGCGTGTCACCTCCACCCTCAAGTCCTCGCGTCGGGCGATCAGCGCCTGAGGCGTCATATAGTTGTATGCGATAGTTCGAATACATCGCCCAAGACGCGGCAGGGCAAGAGTTTTCGCGATCATGCGCGGCGAGGCGCGCAATTTCCCGCATCACTGGGCGATATAGTGCACATCCTGTGTGGAACTAGGCGCGGATGTCTGACCTAAATGATCTCGTCCTCGTCGAACAGCGGATCGGTCTCTAGCTGGTTGGCCAGATTTTCCACGGTGTCCTCCGACACCTTGGGGCTGATCCGTGCAAGGTGAAAGACCGCGTCGCCCTCGTTCACCACGGGCAGGATCGCGCGACCGATCAAAAGCCCGGCGGCGGGGGCCAGCAGATCGGTTTCGACCTTGCCGAAGGGGTCGGACACGGTGGCCAGCAGATCGCCCGCCTCGACCGTCTCGCCTTCGCCGCGAAAGGTGCGCAGCAAGCCGCCGGCCGGTGCGCGCAACCAGGTGGAGGATTTGCAGATATAGGGCTGCATGCGCGCGGGCGCGATGCCCTTGGCGGGCAGCATCCCCTGGGCGTGCATGACCCGCAGGATGCCGGCCAGCCCCGCGCGCACCGCCATTTCGTCAAAGCGCAGCCCTTCGCCCGCCTCGTACAGCACCACGGGCGTGCCGCGTTCGGCCGCCTCGGCGCGCAACGATCCGTCGCGCAGCGGCGACGTCAGGATGACGGGCGCACCAAAGGCGGTGGCCATCCGGTGCGTCGTGGTATCGCGCGGCGACACCCGGATCTGGGGCAGGTTGGTGCGGTGGATCGCCGCCGAATGCAGGTCGATGCCGAAATCGCAGCGCAGCACGACGTCATGCAGAAAGATATGCGCCAGCCGCGCGCCAAGGCTGCCCGACAGGTGCCCCGGAAAGCAGCGGTTCAGGTCGCGCCGGTCCGGCAGGTAGCGCGAGCGCGACAGAAAGCCGAAGCTGTTGACCACCGGCACCACCAGCAGCGTGCCGCGCAATGACGCCAGTTGCGGCGCGCGCAGCAGGCGGCGCACGATTTCCACCCCGATCACCTCGTCGCCGTGGACGGCGGCGCTGACGAACATCGTGGGGCCGTCGCGGCGCCCGTGGTGCACTTCGACCGACAGGTTGACCGGCGTGTGATCGGGCAGGATCGACACCGGCAGGTGCGCGGTGCCGCTGGTTCCGGGCGCGAACTGGCGTTGGGCGATGTCGAATGGCGCGCGGTGCGGCATGCTCAGCCGTTGCCCTGGCTGCCAAAGCGTGCCGCATCCGAGGCCGCGCGCCGGATCGCGCCGGATTTATGCACGGTTTCCATGTATTCCGCCTCCGGGTCGCTGTCATAGACCACGCCGCCGCCGGCCTGGATATACAGCTTTTGATCCTGCACCACGGCGGTGCGCAGCGCGATGCACATATCCATGTCGCCGCCCGCGCTGAAATATCCCACGCCGCCGCCATAGACGCCGCGCTTTTCGGGTTCCAGTTCGTCGATGATCTGCATCGCGCGGACCTTGGGCGCGCCCGACACGGTGCCCGCGGGCATCCCGGCAAAGAACGCATCGAGCGCATCGCAGCCCTCGCGCAATTCGCCCACCACGTTGCTGACGATGTGCATGACGTGGGAGTAGCGCTCGACGATGAATTCCTCGGTCGGGCGCACGGTGCCGATCTTTGCCACCCGGCCCACGTCGTTGCGGCCCAGGTCCAGCAGCATCAGGTGTTCGGCCAGTTCCTTTTCGTCGGCCAGCAGATCGGCCTCCAGCGCGCGGTCTTCCTCGGGCGTGGCGCCGCGCGGGCGGGTGCCGGCGATCGGGCGGATCGTGACCTCGCCGCCAAAGACGCGCACCAGGATTTCGGGGCTGGCGCCCACCACCTGAAATCCGCCGAAGTTGAAATAGAACATGAAGGGCGAGGGGTTGGTGCGCCGCAGGCTGCGATAAAGCGCAAAGGGCGGCTGCGTGAACGCCTGCGTCCAGCGCTGCGACGGCACCACCTGAAAGATATCGCCCGCCTTGATGTAATCGCGCGCGGTTTCCACGGCGGCAAGGTAATCTGCCTTGGCAAAGTTGCTGACCGGCTCCGGGGCGGGGGCCGCCTCTCCCAGGTCGCGGGCCTGCGTGGGCATCGCGCGTTCGAGGTCGCGCACCGCGTCCATCACCCGCTCGGCCGCCTGTGCGTAGGCGGCGCGCGCCGTCTGTCCATCGCTGACCCATGCCGGCGACACGACCGTGACCTCGCCCTTGACGCCATCGAGAACGGCGATCACCGAAGGGCGCAACATCACCGCATCGGGCAGGCCCAGCGGGTCGGGGTTCACATCGGGCAGGTGTTCGACCAGCCGGATCATGTCATAGCCCAGATACCCGAACAGCCCGGCCGCCGCTTGCGGCATGTCCTCGGGCAGGGCGATGCGGCTTTCGGCGATCAGCGCGCGCAGGGTGTCGAGCGGGTTGCCTTGCTGCGGCTCGAAGGCATCGGCGTCATAGCGCGCGGCGCGGTTGATCGCGCTGGTCTCGCCCCGGCAGCGCCAGATCAGGTCGGGCTTCATCCCGATGATGGAGTAGCGCCCGCGCACCTCGCCGCCGGTGACTGATTCCAGCACAAAGGCGTTCTCCGCCGCGCCCGTGAGCTTGAGCATCAGCGACACCGGCGTGTCCAGATCGGCGGCCAGGCGGGTATAGACGATCTGGTTCTCGCCCGCGTCATAGGCGGCGGCGAAATCGTCAAAGGCGGGGGTCAGGGCCATCTTTGCCGCTCAGGGAAAGTTGACGTGCACGGCGTTGACCGACCGTTGGTCGATCTGCGGCCCGGCGCGGCGGGTCACGTCGGCGGCGTAGATGTCAAACAGGCTTTGCGCCAGCGCCTGATCGACCTGGGTGCCCAGTTGCCGCGCCAGGGCCTGTGCCTGCGGGTTGTCCGATGCAGGGGCCACGGCATCGAGCCGCACGAGGATCACGGCCCCGTCGCTGTCGATCGCGCGCACCTCGCCGGGGCTCATCTCGAACACCTGGTCCAGGAAATCGGGCGGCGTGCCTTCGACAAAACCACCGCGCGTCACGCCGGCCTCCGTGCGCGGCTCAAGGCCGAGTGCCGCGAAATCCGCCCCCTCGCGCAGTTGCGGCACAAGGGCCTCGGCCTGCGCGCGGGCGAGTTTGCGCGTCTCTTCGGCCTGCCATGCGGCCACGACCGCCGCGCGCGCCCGGTCCAGCGGCTCGGGGCGCGGTGGCAGCACCTCGTTCAGGCGGATGGCAAAGATGCTGCCGTCGTCCAACTGCATGATCTGCGGGAAATCGGTCACGGTGACCGCATCTGCGGCATCGCGGAACCCGTCATAAGCGGCGATGCCCTCTGTGGTGTCGACCGTCCAGTCGAGGGTGCCGAGGGTCATGTCGCTTTCGGCGGCAAGCTCTTCCAGCGTGGCGCCGCCGGCCAGCAGATCGTCAAGGGTCTGCACCTGCGCTTCGATCAGCCGTTGCGCCCGGTCGGTGGCCAGCTCGGGCCGCAACGCCTCGCGCGCCTCCTCGAAGGGGACGGACTGCGCCGGCAGGATGCCGTTCACACGAAACAGCGCCGGCCCGAGCGCGCTTGGCAGGGGGCCCACCACGTCGCCCACCTCGGCGGCGAACACCGCTTCGCCGGCGGCATCCAGTTCAAGCCTGCTCACGTCGCCCAGATCGATATCGCCAAGCTCCAGCCCGCGCTCCTCGACAAGCTGCTCGAAGGTGGTGCCTTCGACCTCCAGCGCGGCGGCCGCGCGGTCGGCGGCGGCTTGATCCAGATAGACAAGACGCTCGACAAGGCGGCGCTCGGGCTGGTTGAAGGTATCGGCGCGGGCGTCATAGGCCTCGCGCAGCGCGGTTTCATCCACCTCGACCTCATCGACCAGCATGTCCGGGCTGAGCATGGCATAGGTCAGCACCTTGGTCTCGGGCAGGGTGAAGGCGTCGATGTTGGCGTCGTAATACGCCTGGACCTGAGCGTCCGTCGGTGTCGGCACGGGTTGCTCGAGGGCCTCTTCGCCCAGCGTCGCCAGCGTCATGCTGCGGGCCTCGCCGACGAAATCGACGATGGTGTCGGCGTAGGTCCCAGGCATCTTCACGCCGCTGACGATTGCGCCCTGCAACAGGGTGCGCGCCGCCTCTTCGCGCAGCTGCGTCTCGAATTGGGCCTCCGACACACCGGCCTGCTCCAGCGCAAAGCGGTAGCCCTCGCGGTCGAAACTGCCATCGACACCCTGAAAGGCCGGAATGTCGAGAATGCGGTCGCGCAGCGATGCGTCGCCGATCGAAAGGCCCAGTTCGGCGGCCTCGTGATCCAGCGCGCGGATGCGCACCAGCCGCTGCAGAACGGCGCGGTCGATGCCCAGCCTTTGAGCTTCGGCAAAAGTGACCGGGCTGCCGGTCTGTGCCTCGTAGGCGCGGATTTCCTGCTGCAATTGCGTGGCGTAGCGATCCACCGAAACGGGCATCTCACCGACCGTGCCGATGGTGCGGATCGTCCCGCTCAGGTTGGTGGCGCCAAAGCCGCCCAGACCCAGGATCAGCAGGCCCATCAGGATCCAGACTGCGGTTTTCGAAATGCTTGAGCCTTTGGCCATTCTACCCTCTGCGCGCGCGCTGTCTGTGGTTCAGTTGCGCACTTCTCTACGCGGCGGACGGCACTGGGGCAAGGGGGGCGCCGGGATTACCCGGCAAAGCCCTTCAGCCGTTCAAAGAGCGTGCCGATGCCATCCCGGTCGAGGTTGGCAAAGGCGATGCGCAGCTGACCGCGCCCGCTGGGATCGTCAGGGGGGCAGAACATCGTGCCCGGCAGGCAGAGAACGCCCGCCTCGCGCACCAGCCGCGGGGCCAGATCAGCCGAGCTGAGCGAGAAGGGATGCGCCAGATAGGCGAAATAGGCGCCGACGCCCAGCAGGCGCCAGCCTCGCTCCGCCAGATCGGGAAACCCCGCTTCGATCGCGGCGCGGCGCGACAGGATCTCGTCACGTTCGCCGGCCAGCCACTGCTTGAGGTTGCGCATCCCCCAAAGCGCCGCGTGTTGGCCCAGCTGGGCCGGGCAGATCGCAACGGTATCGAGGAATTTCTCCACCTCGGCCAGGCGGTCCTGAGCGCAGACAATGGCGCCGACGCGGTGGCCGGTCAGGCGATAGGCCTTGGAAAACGAATACAGGTGGATCAGCGTGTCGTGCCATTGCGGATCGGTGAACAGGTCGTGCGGCGCACCCGATTGCGCGTGGAAATCTCGGTATGTCTCATCCAGGATCAGCGCGATGCCGCGGCTGCGGGCCAGTTCCATAAAGGCGCGCAGCAACGCGGGCGGATACTCCACCCCCGCCGGGTTGTTGGGCGAGACCAGCGCGATCGCCCGCGTGCGCGGCGTGATCAGCGCCGCGGCCTGATCGGCGTCCGGGCGCATGTCGGCGCCGGTGGTCAGCGGCACGGCGGACACGCCCGACATGTCCAGCCACATCTTGTGGTTGAAGTACCACGGGGTCGGAACGATGACCTCGTCACCCTCTGCGCACAGCGTGGCAATCGCGGCGGCAAAGGCCTGATTGCAGCCCGATGTGATACCCACCTGATCCGGCCTGATGGCGCCGCCATAGCCGTCGCTCCACTGGTCGGCCAGTTCCGCGCGCAGCTCCGGCAGGCCCAGCACGGGGCCGTAGAGATGCGCGTCATCGCGGGTCAGCGCCACCTCGGCCATCACCTGCCGCAGCGCATGCGGCGGCGGGTCGACCGGCGCGGCCTGGCTCACGTTGATCAGCGGACGCTCGGGCGCAAAGCTGACCCCGTCGAGCCAGCGGCGCGCCTCCATCACGGGCGGGGCAAAGGTGGCGGCGGTGCGGGGTGGGGGCATGTCGAAACCTCGTCTGTGGGCGCGGCGGAAAGGGCGGGAGCCTCCGGCGGGGATATTTAAGAACAAAAGAAGCAGGGGGCTTATCCCTTCTCTTGTTCCTAAATATCCCCGCCGGAGGCTGGAAAGTTCTTGCGGCGCGAGGTCAATCGCGGCCGCGATACGGTTCCACGTATTGCAGGGCCATGTCCCACGGAAAGAAGATCCAGGTGTCCTGGCTCACTTCGGTGATGAAGGTATCGACTTGCGGGCGGCCCTTGGGCTTGGCGTAGACCGTGGCGAAATGCGCCGATGGATACAGCATGCGCACCACTTCGAGGGTCTTGCCGCTGTCCACCAGATCGTCGACGATCAGGATGCCGGTGCCATCGCCCATCAATTCAGGATCCGGCGCCTTGAGGACCTTCGCTTCGGATTGTTCCTGGTGGTCGTAGGATTTGATCGAGATCGTGTCGACGGTGCGGATGTCGAGTTCACGCGCGACGATCATCGCGGGCGCCATGCCGCCCCGCGTGATGGCGACCACCGCGCGCCATGCGCCATCGTCGGGCCCATGCCCGTCCAGCCGCCAGGCCAGCGCGCGGCTGTCGCGGTGGATCTGATCCCAGCTGATGTGAAAGCCTTTTTCATGGGGCAGGCGGGAAGGGTCTTTGGCCGGGGGCGTCGCAGTCATGGCAGTGTCCTTTGCAGCAGCAGTTTCAGACCGAGACCTGCCAGCAGCAGGGCGGCGATCCGGTCGATGAAGGGTTTCGCGCGAAGGTAGCGCGCCCGCGCCGGGGCGCTGGACAGCGCGGTGGCGAACAGTGTGTAGAAGGCCAGTTCAAGTACCAGGTGGTTGGCGGTGATGAACGCAATTTCGCCGGCGCCCAGGCCCCGGGGAAAGACCACCACGATCACCGCGGCGGCAAAGAGCATGGATTTGGGATTGCCGAGGTTCACCAGCAGCCCGCGCAGAAAGGCGCGCCCGCGTGGCGTCGGCGCCTCGCCCAGCGGGCTGCGCGCGCCGCGCCACAGGCGCAGCGCGAGATAGAGGAGATAGAGCGCGCCGCCGGTCTTGAGCGCACCGTAGAGCCATGGGAAAAGCGCGAACACGGCGTCGAGCCCCAAAAGCGCCGCCAGTGTCCAGCCGGAGGCCATGAGCGCCAGACCGGCCCCCGTGGCCATGCCCGCCGCGCGCCCCGAGGCGACCGTCGTGCGCACCGCGACCAGCAAGGCGGCCCCCGGACTTGCGATGGCGGCCATCAGGACGAGGTTGAAGGCCATGAGATGCTCTTGCGTCATGCGGGCTCTGACCTTTCGCGGCGCGGCATGCCCGGGCTCAGTCCTTGCTCATGTCGGGTGCATCGACCGCCTTCATGCCGACCACGTGATAGCCCGCATCGACATGCAGGTTCTCGCCGGTCGTGCCGGAGCCCAGATCGCTGAGCAGGAACAGGGCGGCCTTGCCAACGTCTTCGGTGGTCACATTGCGGCGCAGGGGCGAATTATACTCGTTCCACTTCATGATGTAGCGGAAATCGCCGATGCCGGAGGCCGCAAGCGTCTTGATCGGGCCGGCGCTGATCGCGTTGACGCGGATACCGTCCTTGCCCAGGTCTTCCGCCAGGTATTTCACGCTCGCCTCCAGCGCGGCCTTGGCGACGCCCATCACGTTATAGTGCGGCATCACCTTTTCCGCGCCGTAATAGGTCAGCGTCAGGCACGATCCGCCGGGGTTCATCATCTTCTCGGCACGCTGGACCACGGCGGTGAAGGAATAGACCGAAATGTCCATCGACATGGTGAAATTGGCGCGGCTGGTATCGACGTAGCGGCCGCGCAGTTCGTTCTTGTCCGAAAAGCCAATGGCGTGGACGATGAAATCCAGGCTGCCCCAGGCGTCCTTGAGGCTGGCGAAGAGCGCGTCCATCGACGCCTCGTCGCCCACGTCACAGGGCAGGACCAGCGTGCTGCCCAGGTGCGCGGCCAATGGGTCCACGCGCTTTTTCAGCGCGTCGCCCTGATAGGAGAACGCCAGTTCCGCGCCGGCGTCGGCGCAGGCGCGCGCAATTCCCCAGGCGATGGATTTGTCATTGGCCAAGCCCATGATCAGGCCGCGTTTTCCAGCCAGTAGATCGTTTCCCATCCGTGTCCCTCGCGCGTTGTGACGGTCTAATTGTTTTTTGTCGTCAAGCGTGACCTTTAGGCGATTGCGCGCAGCCCATCAAGAGACGAGCGCCGTGAACACTCATGCCGCGCATGACGCGCGCGCCACTCGCCCGCCGCCCCGCGCGACCAAATGCCCCGCAATGCCGTCCCGAGGTTTGGCTTGTGGCGCGCGCGCGGTTGGAGTAGCGACGAAACCGGCAGCATGGGGCAGAACCGATGACCGACAGGACAGACCATTTCGCAGGCGATGACCCGTTCGAGATCGCGCGCCGCTGGCTGTGCGAAGCGGAACGGACCGAGATCAACGATCCCAACGCGATCGCGCTGTCGACGGTGGATGCAAGCGGCCTGCCCAATGCGCGGATGGTGTTGCTCAAGGGGATCGAGGACGATGCC
Source organism: Sulfitobacter sabulilitoris (assembly GCF_005887615.1). Taxonomy (GTDB): domain Bacteria; phylum Pseudomonadota; class Alphaproteobacteria; order Rhodobacterales; family Rhodobacteraceae; genus Sulfitobacter_E; species Sulfitobacter_E sabulilitoris. The sequence continues at coordinate 967,938 of NZ_VANS01000001.1, read as the reverse complement.
TTTGTCTTCTATACCAATTACGAAAGCGCCAAGGCGGCGGAATTGGACAGCGCCGGCAAGGCGGCCTTCGTGATGCACTGGAAATCGCTGCGCCGCCAACTGCGCGTTCGCGGTCTCGTCGACCGGGAGGACGGGGCCGAAGCCGATGCCTATTTCGCCTCGCGGTCGCTGAAAAGCAGGCTGGGCGCCTGGGCATCGCGGCAGTCGCGCCCGTTGCGCAGTCGCGCCGCGCTGATGGCCGAGGTGGCCAAGGTCACCGCGACCCACGGCGCAAACCCCAAGCGCCCGCCGTTCTGGGGCGGCTACCGGATTGTGCCGGTCGAGATCGAATTCTGGGCGGACGGAGCCTATCGGTTGCACGACAGGTTCGTCTGGCGGCGCGAGGCACCAGGGTCGGACTGGAGCGTGACACGACTGAATCCGTGAGGTCGAACGTCTGTTTTTTGGTAACGTCAAGTTGAATTTCTTGTCACAAGCGCCCATTTTTCAACGATAAACTGCTCATCAATCCAATTATGTGATATGATAAGCAAATTGACTGCTGCAAATTCACCATCAGAACGGAAAGGCGAGGCGTGACCGAAGCCGATAACATAACATCTCGTGTGTCCGGGATCGTGAAATGGTTCGATCCGGTCAAGGGTTTTGGTTTCGTCGTCGCGGACGTCGGCGGCCCCGACATTCTGCTGCATGTCAATGTGTTGCGCAATTACGGGCAGAGTTCGGTCGCGGATGGCGCGCATATTGATCTGGCCGTGCAGACGACGGATCGCGGTGTGCAGGCGACCGAGGTCTTGTCGATCCGCCCGCCCGAGACGCCGCAGGGCGCCGCGCTTGAGGATTTCGCGACGATGGACGCTTCTGTGGTGGCCAGTGCCCCGCTCGAGCCCGCGCGCGTGAAATGGTTCGACAAGGGCAAGGGTTTCGGGTTTGCCAACGTGTTCGGGCGGTCGGCCGACGTGTTCTTGCATGTCGAGGTGCTGCGCCGGTCCGGGCTGTCCGATCTGCAACCGGGCGAGGCGCTGGCGCTGCGGGTCGTCGATGGCAAGCGTGGCAAGATGGCTGCCGAGGTGTTTGCCTGGGAAGCGGCCTTGCACAAGGAAGACGCGGAATGATCCTTCGGATGCTGCTGGGCCTGGTGTTAGCGGCCATGGGCGGTGCTGCGCTGGCCGCCGGGCAGGCGTGCCGCGAGGAGACGGTATATCTGCGCGGCGACTGGGGGCAGGCACGCTTCTCGGTGGAGATCGCCGATGACGATGCCGAACGGGCGCGCGGTCTGATGCATCGCAGCGTATTGCCGACATCGGCAGGCATGCTGTTTGTCTACCCGCGTCCGCAACTGTTGTCGTTCTGGATGCGCAATACGCTCATCCCTCTCGATATGCTGTTCATCGATGCCACGGGCACGGTACAGCGGATACATCACATGGCTACACCGCTCGACGAGACCCCGATCGTGGGCGGGCCCGATCTGATCGCGGTGCTCGAGATCAACGGCGGACTGGCCAGGCGCATGGGCATCACCGCAGGCACGCAGCTTCGGCACCCGGCTTTTTCGGATAGGCTGGCCGCCTGGCCCTGTTAGGGCTTTTCAATCCGCAATGCGCCGTCTAAAGAGGCGCAAGTCGGAGCGTGGCGCAGCCTGGTAGCGCACCTGTTTTGGGTACAGGGGGTCGGAGGTTCGAATCCTCTCGCTCCGACCATTTTCATCTTTTCGGTCGAACGCAGACGGGTCGCGACGGCGCGGCCTGCCGCGTGCCCCGCTCCCCTCAGAACAGATCCGACACCGGTGCGCCCCGGCCCAGCCCCAGATCGGCGCGCAGGGCGGTGCGGGCGCGCGACAAGCGCGACATGACCGTTCCGGGCGGCACCCCGGTGGCGCGGGCCAGGGCGGCGGGGCTGGTTTCTCCGGCGGCGACGCAATGCATCAGGCGCGCTTGATCGCGCGGCAGCCGGTCGATGGCGGCGGCCAGGTCGGCGCAGGCCATGCGCACGGGGGCATCGGGCGCGCAGGTTGCGTCATCCTCGCCCAGTTCCTCCATCTGGCGGGCCTGCCGCCAGCGCTGCCGGGCAAGGTTGTGCAGAACGGTCATCGCATAGCGGTCCAGCGCCTCGATCCGCTGGCCGCGGCGGGTGATCTGCCACAGTTTGATCAAAGCATCCTGCGCCAGATCGTCGGCGTCGGCGGATGAAGACGTCAGGCGGGCGGCACGGGCCCGGATCCGCGGGATCAGGCGCAGCAGCGGGTCGGGAATGTCGGGACACAGGTGCATCGGTGCAGGCTCCTCATGGCTGGTGGCCCTGATCCTGCGCCAAAGCGGCGGGCTGAAAAAGACGGGGCTTTTCCGCCTATTGGCTGATCCGGGGCTTTTTGGGCGGGCCGTTGCCCATGCCACTGGCGGCAATCGGCGGGGTTTGGCGGGTCCGACCCTTCCGGGCCCCGCGCAGGGACGCAAACCGCTCCCGATGCATCTGTCTGTGTGAGGGCCGGGGCAAATCCCGGCTCCGTATCACCAACCTGAACAAGGAAAACCACATGACCAAGCTGACAACATTCGCCCTTCTTCTCAGTGCCGCCGCCACAACCGCCTTTGCCATGGGCGAAGGGGCCGCCGAGATGGATACCAATGGCGACGGCGTGCTGACCATCGACGAGGTGCAGGCCACCTATCCCGAGGTCACGCCCGAGAGCTTTTCGAGCATGGATCTGAACGCCGACGGCGCGCTGGACGAGGAAGAGATCGCCGCCGCGCAGGACGCAGGCACGATGCCCACGCCGACCGAAGGCTAAGGCAGACCCACAAGCCGCCCCGGCCACGCGTCAGCCCGCTCCGAACGAGGCTGGCGCGCCGGGGCGCGCAGGATGGTGCCCGGCGTCGCCCAAGCGTCGGGCACCATTTTGCGCAGCACGCCTATCGCGGCAGATGGATGACGAAGCGCTCGCGCAGCGCCTTGTCCAACGCAGGATCGAAGGCCGCCGCGCTGCGCCGGCTCAGGATCTCTGCCTTGCGGGCAGTCGCCTTGGCCAGAAGGTCGGGTTTGCCCAGTTCGCTCCATTCCTTGGGCGACGTGCGGTCGCCCAGCCGGGGATAGACGTGATCCGTCTCCATCCGGCCCAGCGTCTGTTCGGTGCCCAGATAGTGCCCCGGACCGCCCATGCAGACCGCGCGCATCTGATCGAGCGCCAGCGTCTCCTCCGTCACCTCGATCCCGCGCACGCAGCGCAGCGCCTGGCCGATCAGGTCGTCGCCGAGGATGAGGGATTCGTGGCAAAAGCCCAGCAGGGATGCATGCATGCCCGCGGCTTCGTAGACCATATTGAGCCCCGAGAGCCCGGCCGTCACGTTCGAGCACATCTGCTCCCATCCGGCCTGCATGTCGGGCAGCTTGGAATCGGCTATGCCGGCGGCGGCGCCGCCCGGCAGGTCGTAATACTTGTGCATCTGCGCGCAGCCCGCGGTCAGCAACGCCTGTTCGCCGGATCCGCCGGTCATCGCCCCCGACCGCAGGTCCAGTCCGAAGGGCCATGTTCCGAAGATCGCAGGATGGCCGGGTTGCACCGCGTTGACATAGACCAGCCCCGCCAGGCATTCGGCCAGCGCCTGCACGATCGCGCCCGCCACGGTGGAGGGCGCGGTGGCCCCGGCCATGCCCGCCGACAACAAGAGCACCGGGATGCCGTGGCGGATGCATTCCTCCATCACCAGGCAGGATTCGGTGGCGAATTTCATCGGCGGCACGACAAAGCAGTTGGAATTGCTGATGAAGGGCCGCGCGCGCCATTTGTCCTCTCCGCCCGCGATCATGTGCAGCATCTCGGCCGCCTGCGCCACATAGGACGGATCGGTAAAGGAAACACCGACGTGTTTGGTGGTGCCCGAACAGCAGGCGTAGATCGTGTTCAGGTCCATCTCGAGGTTGTCGGAAATATCGCGGCAGACCATCGGACGCTGCAGAAAGTGGATGTTGTCGAGCGTATCGGCGATGCGGGCCGCATCGTGCAGGTCCTGCACCCCGCATTCGCGGTAGGTGCGGCCATCGACCTCGACCAGATGCACGGCGGCCCCGGCGGTGCCGTAATGCACGCGTGCGCCCGACAATTCCATGTCATGCGCCGGATCGCGGCCCATCAGGGTGATGGACCGGTTGGCGCGCGCGATCGTGTCCTCGATCAGGGTGCGGGGAAAGCGCAGGCGACCGTCGGTGCCAAGGCTCGCGCCGGCCCCCGTCAGGTAGGCCACGCCGGAGGGCGGCGCGTCGGCAAGCCCGATCTGTTCCAGCGCGTCCAGCACCGCGGCGTGGATCCTGTCCATTCCGTCGGCGGTCAGCGGTCTGTAGGCGCCCCCGGTCAATCCGGCCCGCACGGGGCGCATGTGATCGGGCAGGGGGGCGGCCCGGGCGGCACGGCGCGCGGCGCGGCCACCGCTGCGGATCTTGGTCTGGTCTGTCATGATGTGGGTCCGTCGATGAATGGCTAGGGCAAAAGGCAAAATTCTGACTTGCGCGATTGCGGCCTGCCACGGGCCGCACGCCCCCTGTCCGCCCCGATGGTGCGGGTCACCAATGCGATCTTGGACGAAACAGCCTGCATAAACGGTCCCATGCGTTTTTTCCACGCTGTCCCGTCGCCGGAGGCCTGTCTTGCCTGTTTGCGACCGATGTCGCTTTTGAAAGAACGCTGCGCTATTGCAACAGTCAGCGGCATTTTGCCGATCGACTGGCCGATCGCGGCAAATGGTAGCCATGTGGCGGGAGTTTATGGAATTATGTCAGCGCGATTCCGCCGCAGGTCGGCAGAGTTTGGCTTATTGACGCCTCGGATGACGAATATCAATTGAACCAAATGCCACCGAGAGTAGTTAGGCAATTATGCACGTGCGGCATTCCCCGCGCAAACTGCTAACTTTGAGGATTAAAACATGAAAAAGACATGGACATACGCAGCAGCCGCTGCAGTCGCAGCAACAACGTCGGTCCCGGCATTCGCGGGCACATTGGCCGAGCCAATCGTGGACGCACCGCCCCCGGCACCCGTCGTGGTGCAGAACGTCGGCGGCGAGTGGGGCGGCTTTTACGGCGGTCTGCAGCTTGGCTATGCGGACGTCAGCGGCGATGACGCCCTGGACGGCGTCGAGGGTGACAACGGCACATACGGTCTGCACCTTGGTTACAACTACGACTTCGGTCAGTGGGTTGTTGGCGGCGAACTCGACTACGACAAGCTGGACGTCGATCTGGAAGCCGGCGGCGCGCCCATCGGTCAGACCGTGGATGATGTGACCCGCCTCAAGCTGAAGGCCGGCTACGACCTTGGCCGCTCGATGGTCTATGCGACGGCAGGTGCCGCACGCGTCAATACCACCGTCGGTGACGACACGGGCGCCTTCCTCGGTCTGGGCTATTCTTACCAGTTGACCGACCAGTTCGTGATGACCGGCGAATACCTGCACCACGAATTCAGCGACCTGGGTGACAACGCCGGCTTCGACGCCGATGCAGACACCTTCACCGTGCGCGCGTCTTTCCGCTTCTAAGACGTCACGTTACGCAAAATTCAAAGGGCGCGGAGAAATCCGCGCCCTTTTTCATGCGATGCATCATCTGCGCCGGTCAGCCGGTCAGCCGGTCAGCGGGTCAGGCCGCTTTGGCGTGTCTCTGGGCGAATTCGATGACCGTCCGCAGGGCCGACTGGAACGCGGTATCCTCGATGGTCATGGCAACACGGATATGGCCCGCCGCCGCCTGGCCAAAGCTTTCTCCCGGCATAACGGCAATGTGGTGCGCATCGAGCAAGGCATTGGCGAACCCATCGCCGCTCAGCCCGGTCGCGCGGATATCCAGCATCAAATACATCGCCCCCTGTGCGGGCACGAGCCGCACGGCGTTCTGCCCCGCCAGCAGCCTGCGCGCCAGCGCGCGACGGCGCCGGAAGGGCGCGGCGATCTCCTCTTCGAAGGCGGGACCGCGCGCAAGCGCGTCGCGGCTGGCATCCTGGATGAAACCGGGCACGCCGTAGGTGGTATGGGTCGCAAGATTGATCAGGTGCGCGACGACCTCCGCCGGACCGACGATCCAGCCGCAGCGCGACCCGGTCATGGCGTGGCTTTTCGACATGGATCCGACCACCAGCGTCCGCTCGGCCATGCCGGGCAGGGCGCGCGGGCTGATGTGTTCGCCCTCCCAGACTTGGGTGTCATAGACCTCGTCCGAGATCAGCCAGAGGTCGTGATCGGCGCAGACCCGCGCGATTCCCTCCAGCGTGGCGCGCGAATAGACGACACCGGTGGGATTGTTGGGTGAATTGATCAGCAGCGACCGCGCGCCGGGTGCGTGTTCCGCGATATCGCCGGCGCGGGGCTGAAAGGCATCCTCGGCCCGGGTCCGCACCGCGCGGGGCAGCGCGCTGACCCCCCGGATCGTGCCGGGATAGGTGGCATAATACGGATCGAGGTAGAGCGCGGTATCGCCCGGATCGCAGACGGCGGCGTGGGCCGCGAACAGCGCCGCCTGTCCGCCCGGTGTGATCATCACGTTGTCGCGTGTCGTGGGCACGCCGGTCCGCGCCGCGATCCGCCGGGCCACCGTGTCGCGCAACGCGGCGGTGCCCGGAACCGAGGCATAGCCGGTGTGACCGCCCATGGCGCTGGCGTGCATGTCCTGCAGAATCGGCGCGGCGGTGCGGATGTCGTGTTCGCCGATTGTCAGCTCGGTCACGGCCGTGCCCGCAGCGATCATCGCGCGGGCGCGGTTGAACACATCCCAGCCGTCCGATCCGCCACCGGTCAGGGTCGTGATACGTTTGGACAGATGCATGGCGCGGTCTCCTTTCCGGGTCAGGCGCGCAGGGGCGCAGAGCGGCCGCGATTCGTCAATCATGCTTGACCTCGGCCCGCGGCTGAGGGCAAAGTCGCGGCCATGACGTACACGCCCCTCATTTGCTGCTGCATTCCCTGCTGATCCACCCCAGCGGGCCGGTCCTTTGCGTCGTTTCCATTCTGACCTGAGATTGCTATGCCCGCGCCAGACCCTTCGCGCGAGGACGCCTATCCATGACGACGCCCCAGATCACGCTGTACAACACCCGCACCCGCCGGAAGGAGGCGTTCGCGCCGATCGATCCGGGAAACGTGCGCATGTATGTCTGCGGGCCCACGGTCTATGACCGGGCGCATCTGGGCAACGCCCGGCCCGTGATCGTGTTCGATGTGCTCTACCGCCTGCTGCGGCAGACCTACGGGGCGGATCACGTGACCTATGTGCGCAACTTCACGGATGTGGACGACAAGATCAACGCGCGCGCCGCCGCCAGCGGGCGTGACATTGCCGACATCACCGCCGAGACGACGCAGTGGTTTCTGGACGATATGGCCGCCGTCGGCGCGCTTGAGCCCACGCACATGCCGCGCGCGACGCAGTATATCCCGCAGATGGTGGCGATGATCGAGGATCTGATCGCAAAGGGCCACGCCTACGAGGCCGAGGGCCATGTGCTCTTTGCGGTCGAGAGTTATGCCGATTACGGCAGGCTGTCGGGCCGGTCCATCGACGACATGATCGCGGGCGCGCGGGTCGAGGTCGCGCCCTACAAGCGCAACCCGATGGATTTCGTGCTGTGGAAGCCATCGGACGCGGATACGCCCGGTTGGGACAGCCCTTGGGGACGGGGGCGGCCCGGCTGGCATATCGAATGTTCGGCCATGGCCCATGAGCTCTTGGGCGCGGAATTCGACATTCACGGCGGCGGCAACGACCTGATGTTTCCACACCACGAAAACGAGATCGCGCAAAGCTGCTGTGCGCATCCGGGCGCGGGGTTTGCCAACGTCTGGATGCACAACGAGATGTTGCAGGTCGAGGGCAAGAAGATGTCGAAGTCGCTGGGCAACTTCTTTACCGTGCGCGATCTTCTGGACCAGGGCGTGCCGGGCGAGGTGATCCGCTTTGTGATGCTGTCGACGCATTACCGCAAACCGATGGATTGGACCGAACGAAAGCGGGCGGAGGCGGAGCGCACGCTGCGCAAGTGGTATGAAATTGCTGAACATGCTTCAGATACGCAGCTACCTGACAGCATTATTGCTCTTTTGTCGGAAGACCTTAACACTTCTGGTGTCTTAACCGAGCTGCATGGCTTCGCATCGAAAGCAGAGACCAATGCGCTTCGAAGCGGCCTCAAGTTTCTTGGGCTGATGGGCGAAAGTATTCCGGACTGGGCCTTGTCGAGAACGGTAAACAGTGGCTCGCTGGCAATTGGTATTGATCCGATTGTCGCCAGTAAGATCGATGCATGGGCGGAGCGGAGGGCCGAAGCGAAGAGGAAAAAGGATTTCGCAGAGGCGGACAGGATCCGTGATGTCTTTTCAAAGGCCGGAATTTTGATTGTCGATACGAAAGACGGCTCAACCTGGCAATTGGGAGATGCTGTCGATCTTGAAAAACTGGACGCCCTGAAATGATCGCCCCTCATCGCACACAGGGCAGCACCCACGAGATCGGTCGGGACTGTCCGGGGCAAGTCCGGGCCTTGGGTCCGTGCCGCGCGGTGTCGCAGTCATCGTCGGATCAACCCGCGTTGCGGAGGGCCGCCCGTGACTGACCGCCTGTACCTTTATGACACCACGCTGCGCGACGGGCAGCAGACGCAGGGCGTGCAGTTCTCCACCGCCGAGAAACAGGCCATCGCCACTGCGCTCGACGCGCTGGGCGTCGACTATATCGAAGGCGGCTGGCCCGGCGCCAACCCGACCGACAGCGCGTTCTTCGATGCCGCGCCTGACACCCGCGCCACGATCACCGCCTTTGGCATGACGAAACGCGCCGGACTGTCGGCGGAGAACGACGACGTTCTGGCGGCGGTGCTGAACGCGGGCACGCGGGCCGTCTGCCTGGTGGGCAAGACGCATGATTTCCACGTCGCGACCGCCCTTGGCATCGGGCTGGCAGAGAATACCGACAACATCGCCCGTTCCGTCGCGCATGTCGTGGCCCAGGGGCGCGAGGCCCTGTTCGACGCCGAGCACTTCTTTGACGGTTACCGCGCCAACCCGGACTACGCGCTTGAGGCGGTCAAGGCCGCCTATGCGGCGGGCGCGCGCTGGATCGTGCTGTGCGACACCAACGGCGGCACCATGCCCGCCGAAGTGGGGCGGATCACGGCCGAGGTCATCGCGGCGGGCATCCCCGGCGACCGCATCGGCATCCACACCCACAACGACACCGAAAACGCTGTGGCCTGCACGCTGGCCGCCGTCGATGCCGGCGCGCGTCAGGTGCAGGGCACGCTCAACGGTCTGGGCGAGCGGTGCGGCAACGCCAACCTGACCGCGCTGATCCCGATCCTGCTGCTGAAAGAGCCCTATGCCGGCACGCTCACCACTGGGATCAGCCGCGACGCCCTGCGCGGCCTGACCCGGATCAGCAGGATGCTGGACGAGATCCTGAACCGGGTGCCGATGAAACAGGCAGCCTTTGTCGGGGCGTCGGCCTTTGCGCACAAGGCCGGGCTGCACGCCAGCGCCATCGCCAAGGACCCCACCACCTACGAGCATATCGACCCTGCGTCGGTGGGCAACGCGCGGATCATCCCGATGTCCAACCAGGCGGGGCAGTCGAACCTGCGCGAGCGGTTGGAGCGCGCGGGCCTGACCGTCGATCCCAAGGACCCGACGCTGGGCGTGATCCTTGAACGGATCAAGGCGCGCGAGGCCGAAGGCTACGCCTATGACACCGCGCAGGCCAGCTTCGAGCTTTTGGCGCGCGAGGCGCTGGGGCAGTTGCCGACGTTTTTCGAGGTGAAGCGCTACCGCGTGACCGTCGAGCGGCGCAAGAACAAATACAACAGGATGGTCAGCCTGTCCGAGGCCGTCGTGGTGGTGAAGGTCGATGGCGAGAAGAAGCTGTCGGTAAGCGAGAGCATGGACGAGACCGGCAGTGATCGTGGCCCCGTCAACGCGCTGAGCAAGGCTCTGGCCAAGGATCTGGGCCGCTATCAGGCGGTGATCGACGACATGCGGCTGGTCGATTTCAAGGTCCGCATCACGCAGGGCGGGACCGAGGCCGTGACGCGCGTCATCATCGATTCAGAAGACGGCGAGGGGCGCCGCTGGTCCACCGTCGGCGTCAGCGCCAATATCGTGGATGCGTCGTTCGAGGCGCTGCTCGACGCGATCCGCTGGAAACTGGTGCGCGACGGAGCGTCCGCCTGATGCAGTTCGACGACGATCTGATCGCTTGTGCGGCCATGGTCGAAAAGGCGGATCCGCCCCGGTTCCGCAGTGTCATGGCCGCGCCCGTCGCCGCGCGTGCGGTGCTGTTTCCGCTCTATGCCTTCAACATCGAGGCGGCGCGCGCGCCCTGGGTCACGCAGGAGCCGATGATCGCCGAGATGCGCCTGCAATGGTGGCGCGATGTCTGCGAGGAAATCACGGCCGGTGGCCCGGTGCGCCGCCACGAGGTTGCGACCCCGCTGGCCCGCGCGATCACCGGCGCGCAAGCTCAGGTGCTGGATACGCTGGTGGCGGCAAGGCGTTGGGATATCTACAAAGATGCCTTCGAGGACCAGGCCCATTTCGACCGCTACATCGACGAGACCGCAGGCGGCCTGATGTGGGTCGCGGCCGGCGCGTTGGGCCCCGCCGAAGAACGCGTGGTGCGCGACGCGGGCTATGGTGCGGGCGTGGCGAACTGGCTTCTGGCCGTTCCCGAGCTTGAGGCGCGCGGCCGCGTTCCGCTGGTCGATGGCACAACCGAGGGCGTGAGATCGCTGGCGCGCGCCGCGCTGGACCGTCTGACCCGTGCGCGGGGCAACCGTGCTGCCGTGTCCAGGTCCGCCCGGCCCGCGCTGCTGGCTGTCGGTCATGCGGATGCCGTGCTCAGGGCCGCGATCGCCGATCCGCGCCGCGTGGCGTCGGGCGCCCTGCCGCAGCCCTCCGCGGGTGGCCCCGGCCTTGCGTGGTCGGCGCTGACGGGTCGGTGGTAGGCTTGGCCCGAAGCGGACTTGCGACCTGAATCGGGTCGAGGGATCGCGGCGGGTCAGGCCTCCTGGATGCCGCGCGGGCGCAAGACCAGCCAGATCAACGCGCCCCCCGCCAGAACGAGGAAGGGCACCATCGCGATATTGACCGCGGCCCAACCCGCCTGCGCGCTGCCGCCAGAGCAGTTCATCAACCCGCCCGAGGCGAGCGAGGCCAGCGTGACCCCGCCGAACACCAGCAAATCGTTCAAACCCTGCATCCGGCCCCGCTCGTGCGGAGCATGCGCACCCGCCAGCATCGTCGTCGCGCCGATGAAGCCGAAATTCCAGCCCAGCCCCAGCAGGATCAGCGCCACGAAGAAATGCCCCAGATCGACACCGCTGAGCGCCACCGCGCCCGCGCCCGCGAGGATCAGCAGCCCCAGCCCCATGATCCGCTCCACTCCAAAGCGCGCGATCAGGTGCCCGGTAAAGAACGACGGCGCGAACATCGCCAGCACGTGCCCGGTGACCACGTCCGCCGCGTTCGCCTTGTCATAGCCGCAGCCGACCACGGCCAGCGGCGTCGATGTCATCACGAGGTTCATCAGCGCGTAGGAGACCATGCCGCAGATCACCGCGACGGCGATGCGCGGGGTGGTCAAAAGCTCCCACCGGGTGCGGCCGCGGGGCGCGTCATGGGCGGGCACCGGCGGTTTCGGAATGTCGATGAAGAAAAACAGCAGCGACCCGATCAGGTTGACGCCGATCACCGCGAGATAGGTGCCAAGGAAGGGTACCACGTAGGCGTCGCTGGTCAGCTTGACGACCTGCGGGCCGATGATGGCCGACACCAGCCCGCCGGCCATGACATAGGAAATCGCCTTGGGGCGGTAGTCTTCCGACGCGGTATCGGCGGCGGCAAAGCGGTAGAAGCCTTGCGCCGACATGTAGATGCCGGTCAGGAAGCTCCCCGCGAGGAACATCGGAAAGGACGCGAGGTAAAGCCCGTAGGCCCCGATCGCGCCGCCAAGCGCGCCACCCATCGTGCCCACCAGGAACCCGGTGCGACGGCCATAGCGCTGCATGATCGCCGAGATCGGCGTCGCCGACAGCATCGACCCCAGGACGATCAGCGAAATCGGCAGCGTGGCGAAGCAGACGTTGGTGGCCAGCGATTGCCCCGCCAGCCCTCCGATGACGAAAATCATCGGCATCTGCGATCCCAGAATGGCCTGCGCCAGTACCAGAACCATTACGTTGCGCTTGGCGCGGCTATCGTCATGCATGTCCATGACGTGGGGGTAAGGCGCGGCGCGCGCAGGGGCAAGACCCATGATTGTATCCACACATTTTTTGATCCCGGCGATCGCGCCCTTGCGCACCGGACGATGCGCATTAAGGTCGCGATGATGAATGTGAAACACAGACTTCTTGTCATGGCGGGTGCGCGCGAAGCGCATGAAATCTCGGAAAGCCTGTCGGCCAAGGGGCTCGACGTGGTCGCGACCCTGCCCGAACCCGAGCGCGGCATGAGCCCGTTGCGGGTGCCCGATTATCCCGGCGATTTCGGCGATGAAGCTGCTGTCCTCGCGTTTCTCAAGGGGCAGGGGATCACACGCGTCATCGACGCAAGCCACGCATTTGACGCGGCGCTGAGCGGTCGTGCGGCGCAGGTCTGTGCGGATCACGGCATTCCCTATGCCCGCGTGCTGCGCCCGGCCTGGCAGCCCGGGGCGGACGACCAGTGGACAGCCGCGGACGATGTGGCCGAGGCCGCCCGCAGGGTGCCCGCGGGCGCGCGCGTCTTTTCCAACACCGGGCGCGGATCGGTTGCACAATACGCCGATTTCGCCGGTGCGGTGGTATTCCTGCGCCGCGTCGATCCGGGGGGCGATGCGCCGCCCTACGCCTTCATGCGCTATGTCGCGGGCACGCCGCCCTTCGTGCAGGCCGACGAAGAGGCGCTGTTTCGCGAACTGCGGATCGACACGCTGATCTGTCGCAACGTCGGCGGCGCGGCCAGCCGGGCCAAGGTGGACGCGGCGCGCGCGCTGGGCATCGATGTGCTGATGATCCAACGGCCCGCCCCGCCGCGGGGGGCGCCCTGTTTCGCGACGGCCCGCGATGCCATCGCCTGGGCCACCGAATGACCCCGGGCCGGATTATCGAAACCGAAGCCGACCTGCGCGAAGGCACCGCCTGGCTGGTCCGGCACGAGCCCCGCTTTGCCCATGCACTGCAAGCCACCGGGCCCTGGCCGCTGCGGCGTGGGCCCGACGGCTTTGCGGCGCTGCTGGCCAAGATCGTCAGCCAGCAGGTCAGCACCGCCGCCGCCGCCGCGATCTGGACCCGGATCGAGGGCGCGGGCATGACCACGCCGCAGGCCGTCGCGGCCGCCGGCACCGACGACCTGCGCGCTCTTGGCCTCAGCCGGTCCAAGGCGCGCTACGCGCATGCGCTGGCCGCGGCGGGGATCGACTATCCGGCACTGCGTCACGCCCCCGACGGCGAGGTTGTCGCCACGCTGACCAAGGTGCCCGGCATCGGTGTCTGGACGGCCGAGGTCTATGCCATGTTCGCGCTTGGGCGCGCGGATGTCTTTGCGCCCGGCGATCTGGCCCTGCGAGAGGCCGCGCGCGTGCTCTTCGATCTGCCCGCGCGCCCCGGCGAAGGCGCGCTGCGCGCGATGGCCGAAGACTGGTCGCCGTGGCGGTCGGTTGCGGCGCGGGCGCTCTTTTCGTACTACCGCGTGACCAAGAACAGGGAAGGTATCTTATGACACGGGTTTTGAACGCCGAACGGCGCGAGGCTGAATCGGGCGAGACACGGTCGGTCGTCGTCTTCCTGCATGGCTACGGGGCCAACGGGGCCGACCTTCTGGGGTTGGCCGATCCCTTGAGCGAACATTTGCCCGACACCCTGTTCGTGGCCCCCGACGCGCCCGAGGCCTGCGCCGGCGCGCCCTTCGGGTTCCAGTGGTTCCCGATCCCGTGGATCGACAATTCCTCCGAGGAGGAGGCCGAGCGCGGGTTGATGCAGGCCGCCGACGACCTGAACGCGTTTCTCGATGCACTGATGGTGGACGAGGACGTGCTGCCCGAACAGGTTGTGCTGTTCGGCTTTTCACAGGGAACGATGATGGCGCTGCACGTCGCGCCCCGGCGCGAGGATGCCGTGGCGGGCGTGGTGGCGTTTTCGGGCCGCCTGTTGTCGCCCGAAACGCTGGCCGACGACGCGGTCGTGCGCCCGCCGGTGCTGCTGGTGCACGGCGATGCCGACGACGTGGTGCCGCCACAGTCCCTGCCGCAGGCCGCCCAGGCCCTGCAGGAGGCGGGCTGGCAGGATGTGTTCGCGCATATCATGAAAGGCACCGGTCACGGGATCGCCCCCGATGGCCTGTCGGTCGCTCTGGCGTTCATGCGCGACAAGTTGGGGCTGTAGCCTGGCCGCCACCTGGGGTTGATTATCCTTTGATTAGCATGACGTAGCCCGTGGTTCGTGTAGAATTTCGGCAGTGTCATACCGGAGGATTTATAGATGTACCTTGGAAAAAGCATGGCCGCCCTGCGCCTGACGACAGCCTTTGTTCTGGCCCTGTCGGTCTGTCCCGCAGCGGGCTGGGCCGACAGGGAAATCCGTCTGAAACGGTCCGTGAACCCCGAAACGATCCGCGACATCTATCGTGGCAACACCTGGACCTGGGGCCGGGGTGGGGCCTATTGGGGATTGCACGGAAACGTGGTGGCCGCCACGGACGAGGGGCTCGCGGATGGCGTGTGGTACGTCACCGACGATGCATCGCTGTGTTTTTGGGCGGATTGGATGTCACCCGGCGCGGAGGGCGCCGTGACGACGCCCGTCAAGACGTGCTGGCAACACGCCCGCGCGGAGAACGGGCAGATCTGGCAATTCGATCCCAAGGACGAACGCTGGTATCGGCTTGACCAAAGCCAGATCGTGGAGGGCAACAGGGTCATGCGCCTCTATCGCCGCAAGCAGGCCGAGATGGGTCTGCCCCGGGTCGGCAGCTAAGACCGGGCGCGACCGCGCGTTGCGGACAGGTTGGCTGTCTTTCGATCGCTGCATCATGTGCTTATATACCCTGCGACAAGTCGTCGTGCGCAAAGGCTTGCCAGAGCGAAACCACGAGATATAGTCCAATCATCCCTGACCGGTCCAGATGGTGGGCCTCGGGGGCATGTTCGGCTCGGGTGGGCAGAGGGTGACCGCAGACATGGACGGCGATTTCAGAACGGATTTCACACGCAACCCCGGCAGCTTGCGGCACAGGCCCGCGCTGGTGCTCAACGCGGATTACCGGCCCTTGTCCTATTATCCGCTGTCGCTGTGGCCCTGGCAGGAGGCGGTCAAGGCCAAGTGGCTCGACCGGGTGGACATCGTCGCGGAATACGACGAGGTCGTCAGGTCGCCCAGTACCGAGATCAGGATCCCGTCGGTCGTTGTCCTCAAAGACTATGTAAAACCTCAAAAGCGCGTGGCCTTCACGCGCTTTAATTTATTTCTGAGGGACGAATTCCGCTGTCAGTATTGCGGCAGCCGGGGCGATCTGACGTTCGACCATGTGGTGCCGCGCGCCAGTGGCGGGGTGACAAGCTGGCAGAACGTGGTTGCGGCCTGCAGCCCGTGCAACCTGCGCAAGGGGGCCAAGCCGCTGCACCGCACGGGGATGAACCTGCGCAAGCCGCCGCGCCAGCCGGGGGCGGAGGAGTTGCGCAACATGGGCCGCAAGTTCCCGCCGGGGCACCTGCACGAAAGCTGGATGGATTTCTTGTACTGGGATGCCGAATTGGAGGCGTGAGCGCCTGTCAGTTCACGAGCCGCCATTTCGGCAAGCGCATCAGCGCGGTCGTGCGCGCGCGGCCGGTTATGACCTCGAATTCGCCGCCATGAAGCTCGATCAGCCTGCGCGTCAACGGCAGACCCAGACCAAGCCCGCCGCTCGTGCCGCGTTTCGACAGGTCGCCGCCGACGGTAAAGGGCTTGTAAAGCTCTGCCAGTTCAACGCTGTCTTCCAGGTTGCCATCGTCCGAGATCGCGATCTCGACGTTGCCGTCCTTGTCGTAGGTTAAGGCGATGTCGATGGTCTGCCCGCCGTGAAGCACCGCGTTCAGCAGCAGCGAGGTGATGCAGATCTTGATGTGCTCGCGGTCGAGGACAAGCTGCTGGGGCACGGTGCAAACCGGTGCGGTCAGGGTTTTTCCGGCCTCTGTGAGGGCGGCGGTGTGATCGAGATGCAGATCGGCGATCAGCGCGCCAAGGTCGGTGGCGTCTTCGTTGAGCTTCAACTCGCCGGTGCGCGTATCGCTGAATTTCAGGATCGAGGCGATCAGCTTGGACAGGTGTTCGCTTGCCTTGGCGGAACTGCTGGCCAGCTTCTTGTCGAGCGGATCCTGAAGCCGCGCATCCAGCAGCCTGAGCGCCCCGTGCACGATGGTCAGCGGCGTGCGCAACTCATGGCCCACCAGCGTGAGGAACGTATCCTGACACGATGCATCCACCGCGCTTGCGGGCTTGGCAGGCGCTTTTTCAAGGGCGGCGACAACGGTGCGGCCCAGCTCCTCGAGCGTGGCGAGGTCCTTGGCAGATGGCATGTCGTGCGGGGCCAGATCCAGCACGCACAGGCTGCCGAACCGGAACCCGGAGGACAGGATCAGCGGCACGCCGGCATAGAAACGCGCCTGCGGTCCGCCTTCGGCAACCATCGGGTGTTCCATGAATTTCGGATCCTTGCTCAGGTCGGGGACGACCATGGGCGTGCCCGCCATGATCGTATGCGTGCAGAACGAGTTGTTCTTGGGCATTTCGCCCAAGTCGATCCCGACGACCGATTTGTACCATTGGGTGTTTTCCTCGACCACGCTGATATGTGCGATCGGGCAGTCGAGCAGCGTCGCGGCAGCGGTGCAGATGGTATCGAACAGAACGTCGTTGTCGCGCGTCAACCCGGGGACCTGTTGAACCGCCATCACGCGCGCGTCTTCGTTGAAGGGGACCGGGTATGTTCGCATGGGGGGCTTCCTTTTCTGCCTGCCGGACGTGTTGCTCTTGTCCGTTAACGTTCAGATAGTGAGCAATCTAGGCGGAAATGAGGCGATTGTTTCACGCTCCGGTGGCCAAATAAGTATCGCTAATCTGTTGTAAACAAGCCACAAAAGATAGGAGGGGCAGGAGGCAGCCCCCGGCGCGAACCGCGCATGGGGTGCCTCGCCGCCGGGGAACGCAGTGCGGCGCCTCTTTTGCCCCCTGTTCGGGACGGCGCGGCGCGCATGGCCGCCCGTTCGGGCCGTCGGTGCAAGG
Source organism: Sulfitobacter sabulilitoris (assembly GCF_005887615.1). Lineage (GTDB taxonomy): Bacteria > Pseudomonadota > Alphaproteobacteria > Rhodobacterales > Rhodobacteraceae > Sulfitobacter_E > Sulfitobacter_E sabulilitoris. The sequence continues at coordinate 950,666 of NZ_VANS01000001.1, read as the reverse complement.
CCCGCTTGCCTGCCAGGTCACGCGATCCTTGCCCCATTGGCCCGCGCCACGCATAGTAACGGCGCTGCCGGGCGGCTCCGGATTATTTGAACAAGAGGGATTGGGTCTGAAATGTTGAAAAAATATCTTAGCAAGGGCGCCAAGATGATGGGGCTAGCGGAACTGGTGAATTCCGGCCGGCCCGCGTTTGACGGGTGCTACCGCGTGCTGCCGGTCGGCGGGTCGATGGTGATCGAATTTTTCGACGCCGCGACGCGGCAGGACTTGGGCACGATGAAAAAGGTGCGGATCCTGCCGTATCGGTCCGGCATGATCAATCAGGTGACGCTTGGCGGGCAGGAAGCCATCAGCGGCGAATTCACCGGCTGCGTCATGACGCTGTTCAAGAAGGATGGCGCCCTGACGGCCGGTCACGTGGACACCAATACAGACACCTCGCAACGAGAGGCCTACGCGGCCTTGATGAGCGCGAGCGGGAACGAGCTTGTGGCGGACTACGATACGACCGGCAAGCTGACGAGCTATCCCGGCGTGGACGGATCGACCCTGCTGTTTTGCGTCGCGACCTCAAGCGAGGTGGATCATTACTTTGTGTCCAAGAGCAGCCTTGGCGTGTCGAAGAACATCAAGGCGAACCCGATGATGGGCACGTCGGGTGGATGGCAGGTGCGCAACGAGGCGGTCTATACCGTCCTTTAGGGGTCAGACCGCCAGGTCCACCCAGACTGGGACGTGGTCGGACGGCTTGTCGCGGCCGCGTATCTCGCGGTCGATCTGGCAATCGGTCAGCATGTCGGCGGCTGCCGGGCTCAGCAGCAGGTGGTCGATGCGGATACCGTTGTTGCGGTTCCAGGCGCCTGCCTGGTAGTCCCAGAAACTGTAGTGGCCCGGCCCTTGCTGACGCGCGCGAAAGGCGTCGGTCAGGCCAAGGTTCACGATCTTGCGGAACGCCTCGCGGCTGGGCAGCATGAACAGCGCATCGTCGCGCCAGGCATCGGGGGTCGCGGCGTCTTCGGCCTGCGGAATGATGTTGTAATCGCCCGCCATCACAAAGGGTGTCTCTTCGGCCAGCAACGCCGCGGCGCGCGCGCGCAGGCGCTCCATCCAGGCCAGTTTGTAATCGTATTTCGGCCCCGGCGCCGGGTTGCCGTTGGGCAGGTACAGCCCGCACAGGCGCAGCGCCGCGTGATCGCCCACCACCGTCGCCTCGATATAGCGGGCCTGGTCGTCATCGTCGTCGCCGGGCAGGCCGCGGGTCACGTCCTCGAGCGGGAGTTTCGACAGGATCGCCACGCCGTTGAAGGATTTCTGCCCGTGGGTTTCCACGTTATAGCCGCGGTCCTCGAACAGATCGCGCGGAAAGGCGTCATCGACCGACTTGATCTCCTGCAAGAGCACGACATCGGGCTGCGCCTCGTCCAGCCAGTTGGGCAGGGCGGCGGCGCGGGCCTTGATGCCGTTGATGTTGAAGGTGGCGATTTTCATGTCCGGGCCCTCCGCTTTGATGCGCGCCAGCTATCGCGCACCTGAGAGGCGGGGGCAAGGTGCGGGTTACATCGAAAAGGATGTGCCGCAGCCACAGGCGCTTGTGGCGTTGGGGTTCTCGATCACGAAACGCGCGCCGATCAGTTCCTCGGTGAAGTCGATCGTGGCGTTCTGCAGGAAAGGCAGCGACACGGCATCGACGACGACCTTCTGGCCTTCGCCTTCCAGCACCAGATCGTCGTCGCGGGGATCGTCGAGCGCGATTTCATACTGAAACCCCGAACATCCGCCGCCTTCCACCGCGACGCGCAGGGCTTTTCCCTCGCCCGCGGCGCCGATTTCGGCAAGACGGTTGAAGGCACGTAAGGTGACTTTGGGCGGCAATTGCATCGCTGTGCTCCGGGTGACGGTTTCAATTGGCTCTCCGCTTCAATATAGAAAGTCCCAGGACAGGCCACAAGGACCAGCCAGATATGACGGCACCCTATGCCTCCGATCCTGCGCGCGCCCGGGGACGGCTCGTGCCGGAGGAGGAAAGTACGTTTCGGTCATGCTATCAGCGCGACCGCGACCGGATCATCCATGCATCGGCCTTTCGGCGGCTGAAGCACAAGACGCAGGTGTTCATCGAACACGAAGGCGATTATTACCGCACACGGCTGACCCATTCGATCGAGGTGGCGCAGGTGGCGCGCACCATCGCCGGCGCGCTGGGCCTGAATGCCGAACTGACCGAGGCGGTGGCGCTGGCGCATGATCTGGGCCATCCGCCCTTTGGCCACACCGGAGAAGACGCGCTGCATGTGCTGATGGCGCCCTATGGCGGGTTCGATCACAACGCGCAGGCCATTCGCATCGTCACCCACCTGGAGCGGCACTACGCCGAATTCGACGGTCTGAACCTAACCTGGGACACGCTGGAGGGGCTGGCCAAGCACAATGGTCCGGTCACGGGCGAATTGCCCTGGGCGCTGGCGGACTACAACGCGCGCCACGATCTGGAATTGCACACCTACGCCAGCGGCGAAGCGCAGGTGGCGGCGATCGCCGATGACGTGGCCTATAACCATCACGACCTGCATGACGGTCTGCGGGCCGAGCTTTTCTCGACCGATGAACTGGCGGAGCTGCCGATCCTCAAGGATTGCTTCGGCGCGGTGGACCGGAAATACCCCGGCCTGAACTACTACCGCCGCCGGCACGAGGCCTTGCGCCGCTTTTTCGGGGTGCTGGTCGAGGACGTCATCGTCTTTGCCCAGCAGCGGCTCGCCGAACTGGACCCGAAATCGGTGAACGACATCCGCATGGCAGGGCGCACCGTGATCCGGTTTTCCGACCGGGTGTTCCAGGATCTGACGGTAATCCGGCAGTTTCTCTTCGATCGCATGTACCGCGCGCCCAGCGTGGTGCGGATGCGCGCCGAGGTGACACAGGCGATCGAGGAGCTGTTTCCCTATTTCATGGCCCATCCCGACCAACTGCCCAAGCAGTGGCGCAAGGAGGTCGAGGAGATCGCGGGCGAGACCGAGCTTGCGCGGATGGTGCTGGATTACATCGCGGGCATGACCGACAGGTTTGCCTTGCAGGAACATGCACGGCTGTGCGACGGCAAGCTGTCGGTCGCGGGCAATTGACGTAGGCGGGCAAGATGCTAAACCGCGCCAGACCCAGACAGGACCAGACATGAACCTTTTTGCCGATATCCGTGCGCTAGTGATCGACACTCTGACTGCGATGACGCAGGCGGGCGACCTGCCCGGCGGGCTGAACTTTGACAATGTCACGGTGGAGCCGCCGCGCGATCCCGCGCATGGCGACATGGCGACCAATGCCGCGATGGTGCTGGCCAAGCCCGCGGGCCGCAAGCCGCGCGACATCGCCGAGGCGCTGGCGGGGGCGCTGGCGCAGGATGACCGGATCACCGCCGTGGACGTGGCCGGACCGGGTTTCTTGAACCTGCGCCTGTCGGATGCCCTGTGGCAGGGCGTCGTCGGGGCCGTCCTGTCCGAAGGCACCGATTTCGGGCGCGGCACGCTGGGGCAGGGGCGGCGTGTGAACGTCGAATACGTGTCCGCCAACCCGACCGGGCCGCTGCATGTGGGCCACACGCGCGGCGCGGTCTTTGGCGACGCCCTGGCCAGCCTGCTGGATTTCGCGGGCTACGAGGTGACACGCGAATACTACATCAACGATGGTGGCGCGCAGGTCGATGTGCTGGCCCGGTCTGTGTACCTGCGCTATCTCGAGGCGCACGGACAGGTCGTGGCCTTTCCCGACGGCACCTATCCCGGCGATTACCTGATCGAGGTCGGAGAGGCGCTGATGCGCGCCGTGGGCGAGCGCTATGTCGATGAGGACGAGGGCGTCTGGCTGGCGGAAGTGCGCGATTTCGCCACCGAGGCGATGATGGATCTGATCCGCGCCGACCTCAAGGCGCTGGGCGTCGAGATGGATGTGTTCTATTCCGAGAAATCGCTTTACGGCACCGGCAAGATCGAGGCGGCGCTGGAGGATCTGAAATCCAAGGGGCTGATCTACGAAGGCGTGCTGGAGCCGCCCAAGGGCAAGACCCCCGAGGACTGGGAGCCGCGCCAGCAGACGCTGTTCAAATCCACCGCGCATGGCGACGACGTGGACCGCCCGGTGATGAAATCGGATGGCTCATGGACCTATTTCGCCCCCGACATCGCCTATCACTATGACAAGGTGCAGCGCGGATTCGACATGCTGATCGACGTGTTCGGCGCGGATCACGGCGGATACGTCAAACGCATGAAGGCGGCGGTCAGCGCGTTGTCGGATGGCCGCGTGCCGCTGGACATCAAGCTCACCCAGCTTGTGAAGCTGTTCAAGAACGGCGAGCCGTTCAAGATGTCCAAACGCGCGGGCACCTTTGTCACCCTGCGCGATGTCGTGGACCAGGTGGGTCCCGATGTGACCCGCTTCGTGATGCTCACGCGCAAGAACGACGCGATGCTGGATTTCGATTTCGACAAGGTGCTCGAGCAGAGCCGCGAAAACCCGGTGTTCTACGTGCAATACGCCCATGCGCGCGTCGCCTCTGTGATGCGCAAGGCCGCCGAGGCGGGCATCGCGGTGGACGATGCGACGCTGACCGGGGCGGATCTGGCGCTGCTGGACCACGAGGCCGAGATCGCGATGGCCCGCAAGCTGGCCGAATGGCCGCGCCTGGTCGAGACGGCGGCCCGCAGCAACGAGCCACATCGCGTGGCGTTTTACCTGTATGAACTGGCCGGCGATTTCCACGGGCTTTGGAACAAGGGCAACGACGTGCCGGGCTTGCGGTTCCTGCAGGAAGACGATGTCGCGGCCAGTCAGGCGAAAATCGCCCTTGCGCGGGCCGTTGCCGTTGTAATCGCGGCGGGTCTTGGTATTCTCGGGGTCACACCGGCGCAGGAAATGCGATAGAAATCGCACCGCGCTGCACAGGCAAAGTGACGGACAGACCCCGGTGGCAATGTACCACCAACGGGCAGCGAGGCAGAGATGGCAGATGTGCAATTCTCCCGGAATTGGGAGTCGTACCAGACTCAACAAGACCCACAGGGCGCTTCAACTGCGCCACGTAACGGGCTGACAACGCTCACCAACGTGGCCGGGGCCGTGATCTCGATCGGATTGATCGCCGGGATCGGCATATGGGGATACAAGCTGCTGGTGCGCGACGTCAGCGGCATCCCCGTGGTGCGTGCGGCGGCAGGCGACATGCGGGTCCGCCCCGATGATCCCGGCGGGCAACTGGCGCGCCATCAGGGGCTGGCCGTGAACGCGGTGGCCGCCGACGGGATGGCCGAGAAACCTGCCGATCGTCTCGTGCTGGCGCCCCGTGCGCTTGACCTGACAGAGGAGGATCAGCCGGTTTCGGTGGCGCCCGTGCAACAGCCCGACGCGCTTGTCCCTGCCGCGCAGGCGGTTGAGGCGCCAGACCCGGCAGGCTCTGAAACCGCAACGGCCACCCCGCAGGCGGCATCGATCGAGGCGCTGGTGGCGGAATTGACGGCAGGTGTGGCCCCGATCGACACGGGCGATGACACGTCCGCCGGCCCATCCGGGCCCACCGCGCAGCCACTGGACCCCGCGCCCGAAGAGGGCAGCGTCATCGCCGCGCTGGATGCGCCGGGTGTGCGCCAGTCCAAGCGCCCGCGCCTGCGGCCCGCCGATGCGCCCGCCGTCGTGGTCAAGGCGTCATTGCCCCTGTCCTCCGCCGCGGCGCCCGTGACAGAGGTCGACCCCGCCAGCGTCGCGGCGGGCACCCGTCTGGTGCAGTTGGGGGCCTATGACAGCCCCGAGGTGGCGCGCGAGCAATGGGACAAGATCAATGCCCGGTTCGGCCCCTATTTCGAAGGCAAGGCGCGCATCGTGCAGCGGGCCAATTCGGGCGGGCGGGTTTTCTTTCGCCTGCGCGCGATGGGGTTCGACGACCTGAGCGATGCGCGGCGGTTCTGTTCGGCGCTGGTCGCGGAAAACGCCGACTGCATCCCGCTGGTCACGCGGTGAGGTTCGGCGCAACCATCCTGGATGCCGACGGATTGCGGCTTTCGCCGGAGGAAAAGGCGTTTTTCCGCGATGCCAATCCCTTTGGGTTCATCCTGTTTGCGCGCAACATCGACACCCCCGATCAGGTGCGCGGCCTTTGTGCCGAATTCCGCGACTGCGTTGGCCGCGACGCGCCGATCACAATCGATCAGGAAGGCGGGCGCGTGCAGCGCCTGCGCGGGCCGATCTGGCGCGAATGGCTGCCGCCGATGGAACAGGTCGCGCGCAGCGGCGATCACGCGGTCGAGGCGATGTATATCCGCTACCGTCTGATCGCGCATGAATTGCACGACCTTGGCATCGACAGCAATTGCGCGCCGATGGTCGATGTGGCCGGTGCCGACACGCACCCCTTTCTGACGAACCGCTGCTACGGCACCGATCCCGCGGCGGTGGCGGCGCTGGGGCGCGCGGTTGCCGACGGGATGCTGGCGGGCGGCGTGCTGCCGGTGCTCAAGCATATTCCCGGGCATGGCCGCGCCACGATGGACAGCCATTTCGACCTGCCGCATGTGTCCGCCCCCCGCACAGAGCTGGACACCCGTGATTTCGCCCCTTTCAAGGCGCTGAACGACCTGCCGATGGGAATGACCGCGCATCTGGTCTATGACGCCATCGATGACCGGCCCGCGACCCTGTCGCCCGCGATGATGCGGGTGATCCGCGAGGATATCGGCTTTGACAATCTGATCATGACCGATGACATCTCGATGAAGGCATTGAGCGGGTCGGTGTCGGAGCTGACCCGCGATGCGCTGGCGGCGGGCTGCGACGTGGTCCTGCATTGCAACGGCACGCTGGAGGCGCGGCGCAGCGTGGCGGAGGCGGCTGGCGAGATGAGCTATGCGGCGCAAACCCGCGCGCTGCGGGCCCTCAACCATCGCCGCGCGCCCGACGATATTGACATTTCCGCACTGGAGGCCAAGCTTGGCGGGCTCCTGAGCGGGGGCGGCGATATCGGGCAGGGGCATGGCTGACAACTTGTTTCAGGAAGACAGTCAGACCGTCGCGGACCGCCTCGCCGCCGAGGCGCTGATCGTCGATGTGGATGGGTTCGAGGGGCCGCTGGACCTGTTGCTGACGCTCAGCCGGACGCAAAAGGTGGACCTGCGCAAGATCTCGGTGCTGGCGCTGGCGCGGCAATACCTCGCCTTTGTCGAACGCGCCAAGGCGCTCAGGCTGGAACTGGCGGCGGATTACCTTGTGATGGCGGCCTGGCTGGCGTTCCTGAAGTCGCGGCTGTTGCTGCCGCCCGATCCGACCGAGGACGGCCCCTCGGGCGAGGAGCTGGCCGCGCATCTGGCATTTCAGCTCGAGCGGTTGCAGGCGATGCGCGATGCCGCGGCCCGGCTGATGGGGCGCGACCGGCTGGGGCGCGATTTCTTTGCCCGCGGTCAGACCCACGAGGTCACGCGCGTCCGCCGGCTGCGCTATTCCGCGACGCTGCTGGATCTGATGCAAGGCTATGCCCGGATCCGCACGCGCGACGATTTCCGCCCTTTCGTGATGGATCGCGACGCGGTGTTCACGATGGAACAGGCGCTGGAGCGGATGCGCGGGCTGATCGGCTATTCGGGCGGCTGGACCGACATATCGACCTACCTTCCCGAGGGCTGGAGCGGCGACCCGGTGCGGCGGCGCTCGGCGACGGCATCGACCTTCGCGGCCTCTCTGGAACTGGTCAAGGAAGGCCGGCTGGAGATCCGGCAGGCCGAGAATTTCGCCCCCATCGAATTGCGCAAGAGGGATCAAAAGCGTGACTGACCCCATCGATCCACAGACGGAAAGCCTGTTCGATGCGCCCCCCATGGCGGAACAGGAACGCATGATCGAGGCGATCCTCTTCGCCACCGCCGAGCCGATAACCCTGCGCGAACTGGAAGCGCGGCTGCCGCATGGCTGCGATCCCGGCGAGGCGCTGGCGCATCTGCGGCGCCGCTACGACGGGCGCGGCGTACAGGTGATGAAGGTGGGCGATGCATGGGCGCTGCGCACCGCGCCTGACCTGGGGTTCCTGATGCACCGCGAAACCGTCGAGACACGCAAGCTGAGCCGGGCCGCGATCGAAACGCTGGCGATCATTGCCTATCACCAGCCCGTCACCCGCGCCGAGATCGAGGAAATCCGCGGCGTTGCCGTGTCGCGCGGGACCGTGGACCAGTTGCTCGAGATGGAGTGGATCCGGTTTGGCCGCCGCAAGATGACACCCGGTCGGCCGGTGACCTTTGTCGTGACGCAAGGGTTTCTGGACCATTTCGGGTTGGAAAGCGCACGCGATCTGCCGGGGCTGAAGGAACTGCGATCGGCGGGGCTTTTGGAGAACCGTCCGCCGCCCGGATCCATGCCGCGGCTGGTCGAGGATGCGCCCGAGGACGAATCCGACGAAGGGCAAAGCGAGCTTTTTGAGGATTGAGCCGCGATTGTCCACAAAATCGCCTCAATCCCCGTGATATAAGGCGAAAAGCCACAGCACATGCAAAAGGCATCGAACTATGAACAAGATTATCAACATGATTATCCGTCAATTGACCCGCAAGCTGGTCAACAAGGGCGTCAACGCGGGCATCAACAAGGCGTCCAGCCTGGGGCGCAAACGTCAGGCCCCGCAGCTGACCGATGACGATGGCACCCCGGTGGAGGCGGATGCCCCGGCACCGACAGCCGAACAGATGCGCCAGCAAAAGCAGGCCCGCAAGATGGCCCGGCAGACCAGGCAGGCGGCCAAGGTCATGCGCCGCAGCATGCGCGGGTAAATATTGAAATCAGTATCTTAGACAGGGACCTTGAAGTGCTTTGACAGCTTCAGGCCCTGTCCCTGATAGTTCGATGCGATGCCCGCTCCATACAGTTGGGTGGGCACATCGGCCATGCGTTCATAGACCAGGCGGCCCACGACCTGTCCATGCTCCAACACGAAGGGCGCCTCGTGGCAGCGCACTTCCAGTACGCCGCGCGATCCGGCACCGCCGGCCGCGTCATGGCCGAATCCGGGATCGAAGAACCCGGCGTAATGCACCCGGAATTCACCGACCATCGCCAGATAGGGCGCCATTTCGGCGGCGTATTGGGGGGGGATCGTCACCGCCTCGCGGCTGACGAGAATGTAGAAGGCACCGGGATCGAGGATGATCTGGCCGGTCCGGGTGTGCACCTGCTCCCAGTATTCGGCGGGGTCGTAGTGATCGAGGTTGTCGAGGTCGATCACCCCGGTATGCGGTTTGGCGCGGTAACCCACCAGCGTCGTATCGGGCAGGCGCAGATCGACCGAAAAGCCAAGACCGTCGTCGATCACCGCCGGCCCGTCGACCAGCGGCGTCTGCGCGTGCAGCGCGGTCAGGGCCGCGTCGTCCAGCACCGCGTGCCCCCGGCTGAACCGGATCTGGTTCAACCGCATGCCGGGCCGCACCAGAACCGAAAACGACCGCGGGCAGATTTCGGCATAGAGCGGGCCGGAATATCCGGCGGCGACACGATCGAATTCGGTTCCGCCATCGGTGATCGTGCGCGTCAGCAGGTCCAGCCGGCCGGTCGAGGATTTGGCGTTTGCGACCGCCTGCACGTCGCCGGGCAGGTCCAGATGCTCCATCAGGGGCACGACATAGACGCAGCCCTTTTCCAACACGGCCCCCTGGCTCAGGTCCACGCGGTGCATTTCGAATTCGGTCAGGCGATCGGCGACCTTTGCGCCGTGACCCGCCAGGAACGAGGCGCGCACCCGGTAGGCCGTATGGCCCAGCCGCAGATCGAGGCTCGCGGGTTGCACCTGCGCGGGGGTGACGGCCGGCGTGGCGGCAATCTGGCCGGTTTCGACCATGCGGGCGATCTGCTGATTTGGAATGACGCCGGTCATGGTATGCCTTTCTCAAGCACAATCGCCCGCAACCTTGCGGTGCGGGCGATTTGTGCATGTCGGATAGTGGTCGGGCTAGCAGGACTCGAACCTGCGACCTTCCGTCCCCCAGACGGACGCGCTACCAGGCTGCGCCATAGCCCGACATGAGGGGTGTCATACCCGATCTGCGGGCAGGGGCAAGGGGGAATTGCCACCTTTTCAGTCTTTGCGGGCATCTTTGCGCGGACGGGTCATGCGATCCCGCAGCGCTGTCAGTTGCATCGCCAGCGGACGCAGGTCGCGCGCCTGATCCGAGCTGAGCGCCTTGATCCGCACAACCGAGCTGAGCGCGCCCGGCGAGACCACGATGTCGGCCTCGTCCGGAACGGGCGGCACCGTGATGCGCGCGGGCCCGCGCGGCGCGGGCGCAGCATCCTGGGGCGGCTCTGCGGTTTGGGGCTCCGGCTCTGGCTCTGGCTCTGGCTCCGGTTGCGCGGTGCCCCGCGGTTCCGACGCGGCTTCGGGTTCGGCCTCGGCCTGCTGCTCTGCCGCCGGGCTGTCTGGCGGTTGCGCCACCGCGTCCGGCTGCGCCTTGTCCTCCGGTTCGGGCGCGCCGGCGGTCTCCTGCGGCTCTGCGGGCTGCAGGTTGTCACTCGGCTCTGGCTGGGGTTCGGTCAGCGGCTCGCGCAAGAAAGCGGGCAGGGTGCCTTGGGCCGCGGGCGCGTCTTCGCGCGGCTCCTCGGCGCTCGCCGGCGTCTCTGCCCCGGTGTCGGCGGTCCGTGCCTCCTGCGCATCCGCGTCCGCCGTTGGGGGCGCGTCGAATGGCAGGACAACGCCTTTTTCCGGCGCGGCGTCAGGCAGCGCGACGGGCGACGGCGCCGCCGCCACGGGCGCGAGGGTGCCGTCAAGATCGGCAAGCGTGTGATCGTCGAGCGGTTGCGACAGGTCGGCCACGTGGCTCATGCCGTGTTCGCGCAAGAGTTTCTGCACGCCCTTGATGGTCAGGCCGTCGTCGTGCAGCAGCTTCTTGATCCCGCCCAGCAGCAGCATATCCGACGGGCGATAGTAGCGTCGCCCGCCGGCGCGCTTGATCGGTTTGATCTGGGTGAACTTGCTTTCCCAAAAGCGCAGCACATGCGCCTGCACGCCCAGCCAGTCAGCGACTTCTGAAATGGTCCGAAAGGCGTCGGGGCTTTTGGGCATCAGATCAGGACTTGTTCCCGCTTGCCACGCGGTCCTTCATCAGGTGCGAGGGCCGGAACGTGAGAACCCGGCGCGGATTGATCGGAACCTCTTCGCCGGTCTTGGGATTGCGGCCCACGCGGGCCGATTTGTCGCGCACCGAAAACGTTCCGAAGGATGAAATCTTGACCTGCTCGCCATTCACCAGCGCATCCGACATATGCTCGAGCACCGACTCCACGAGTTGCGCGCTCTCGTTGCGCGACAGACCGACCTCGCGAAACACGGCTTCGCTCAGATCCATGCGTGTCAACGTCTTATCCGCCATGACCATCCCCTATGTTTTCAAGAACCATAGGGGTTTAGCAATTTCCGAGTCAATCTCAATGACTTGTGGGGCGCTGTTTGCGTGGGTTTTCGCCAGCTACCAGCGCAGCACGACCGCACCCCAGGCCAGGCCGCCGCCGATCGCTTCGGTCACGATCAGGTCGCCGGGCTTGATCTGGCCGCGCGCGACCCCGACCGACAGGGCCAGAGGGATCGACGCCGCCGAGGTATTGCCGTGATCCTGAACCGTCACCACGACACGATCCATCGGGATGTTCATCTTTTTCGCGGTGCCCTGGATGATGCGGATATTGGCCTGGTGCGGCACGATCCAATCGACGTCACCGGCGCTCACGCCGGCCTGTTCCATCGCGGTGGTGGCGGTGCTGGCAAGCTTTTCGACGGCATGGCGGAACACCTGGTTGCCTTGCATCCGCAGGTATCCCGTGGTGCCCGTGCTGGCGCCACCATCGACATACAGCAAGTCGCGGTGCCGCCCGTCCGAGTGCAGATCGACCGACAGGACCCCACGGTCCTGCGGCGTGCCTTCGCCCTGCTCGGCCTCGAGCAGGACGGCGCCGGCGCCATCCCCGAACAGCACGCAGGTCGATCGGTCGGTCCAGTCCATGATGCGGCTGAAGGTTTCCGCGCCGATCACCAGAACGCGGCGCGCCTGTCCGGACAGAATCAGCGCGTTGGCGTTGGACAGCGCATAGATGAAGCCCGCGCAGACGGCCTGCACGTCAAACGCAAAGCCACGCGTCATGCCAAGCTGCGCCTGAACCATCGTCGCGGCCGAGGGAAAGGTGAAATCGGCGGTCGACGTGGCCAGGATGATCGCATCGACATCGTCCACCGCCACACCGGCCTGTTCCAGGGCGGCGGTGGCGGCGGCGGTCGCCATGCTTGCCGTGGTTTCGTGTTCGCCTGCGAAGTGACGGCGCTCGATCCCGGATCGCGAGCGGATCCATTCGTCGGTGGTGTCGAGCGTCTTTTCGAACTCCGAATTCGGAACGACGCGTTCCGGCAGGTAGTGACCGACCCCTTTGACAACAGCACGCAGGGTCATTCGGTCGGTCCTTCTGTCGGGGCGACGGCGGCCACGCGGGCGGCCAGCTTGTCGGTGAATTGAATTTCGCTCAATCGCGCGGCCAGTTTGATCGCGGCCGATACGCCGGTGGCGTCGGCGGAGCCGTGCGATTTGACGACGGTGCCGTTGAGGCCCAGGAACACGCCGCCATTCACGCGGCGCGGGTCCACCCTCTTGCTCAGGCGGCGCAGCGACGGGTAGGCCAGCACGGACGCCAGCCGGGACAGGGGCGAAAACCTGAACGCTTCGCGCAGCCGCGTGCCCACCAGGCTGGCCGTGCCTTCGCCGGTCTTGATCGCGACGTTGCCGGTGAACCCGTCGGTCACGATCACATCGGCACGGTCGCCCGAAATATCGCCGCCTTCGACAAAACCGACGAATTCAAAGCCCGCCGCATCCTGTTGATCGCGAATCAGGTCGTAGGCCTCTTTCAGCTCGGTCCGGCCTTTGTGCTCCTCGGTCCCGACATTCAGCAGGCCGACACGCGGGCGGGGCAGGTCGATGGCGTTGCGGGCGTAGGACATGCCCATCAGCGCAAAGCGGACCAGATCGTCGGCGTCGGCACGCACGTCCGCGCCGACATCCAGCATCACGTTGAAGCCCTGCGGGTTGATCGAGGGGTAAAGCACGGCAATCGCCGGCCTGTTCACGCCCGGCAGCTTGCGCAGGCGGATCATCGACAGCGCCATCAACGCGCCCGTATTGCCGCAGGACACGGCCACGGTGGCTTCGCCGTTGCGCACGCTTTCGATGGCGGACCACATCGAGGTGTCCTTGCCGTTGCGCACCACGTGGCTTGGCTTGTCATCCATCGTCACCACGCCGGTGGCATCGCGGATCTCGCAGCGGCCCTGCAACGTCTTGCGGCGCGCCACAAGGGCCTCAAGCTCGGCCTTGGGGCCGTGCAGGATGAACCGGATGTCGGGGTTCTTGCGCGCCGAGAGGTCGCAGCCGGCCACAACCACGGCAGGACCCTGATCGCCGCCCATCGCGTCAACCGACAAAATGGTGCGTCCGGGTGTGCCTGTCGTGTGATCGGTCTGTGCCGTCATGGTGCGACTGTCCTCAAATATGTCTGTCCCAAGCGGTCAGACAGGACTTCAGGCCGCGTCGTCTTCCAGATCGATCTCTTCGGTCAGGGCGACGACTTCCTTGTCGTCATAGTGACCGCAGGAGGCACAGATGTGGTGCGGGCGCTTCAGTTCACCGCAGTTGGAGCATTCGTTGGGGTTTGCAGCAACCAGCGAATCGTGCGCGCGGCGGTTGTTGCGGCGCGATTTGGAAACTTTATTCTGCTGAACAGCCATGTCTTGGGCCTTTTGTCATTCGGGGCCGGGCGCGATGCATGCGCTGCATCTGTCCTGCGCGGGGCCGTGTTTCATATCGTCGTAGCGTGGCGTGACGTGCATTTAGGCCGTGGCCTGAACGAAGTCCAACCTTAATTGCAGCGAGGGCGGCAAAATACTGCGATTGCCGCGCGGCGCAAGTCGATTCTTGGGCGCCGTCATCGGGCACCGTCTTAACCGTCTTGCGACGCCTTTGCCACCCGGCGGCTGCATCGAAAACCAGCGTGCGGCCAAGCCGCGTCTGCCGCTGTTCCCGCCCGCCCGTACACCGCCCGCGCGCGGGTCGCGTCAGGCGTCGCCGGTGTCGCCGTCGTTGCCGTCGGGATCGCGCAACTGGTCCTTGAGGCCGGCCAGCCCCGCAAAGGGTCGCGCGTCCTCGTCGCGCATGGGCGCGGCGCCCGGGGCGGTATAGACGGCCTCGCCCAGTTCGGCGCCCGGACTGCGCGGATAGAGCGGCAGCGCCAGCACCAGCGCCTCCACCATGATCTCGGCGGGGTCGATCCACGCGGTCAGCGGCTCTGTCGTGTCATCGTCGGGCATTTCCGCCTCGGGCGCGTCGATTTCGGTATAGTCGGCCTGGAAAAGCCGTGTCACGGGCACGTCGATGCGGGTCGTGACGGGCTGAAGCGTGATACCGCAGGGCTGTATCACGGTCGCGCCCAGCGTGGCATCCAGCCGCCAGTCGGTGCGCCCCTCGCCGCGCAGATGACCGGAAAACGACAGCTTGCGCAGACCCAGAAGGTCCAATTCGGCGGCGATACGCTCCAGGTCACCCGCGCCGGGGCGCAGCGCGAATTCGGTTTTGGTGTTTTGTGAAAGGTCCGCCACGCGATATGCTGTGGGCGATGGGGCGTTGCGAGACATGATCTATTGCTTTCGTTTCTTGAACCGGGGCCTGTCCTTGGTGTAAGCGAGATAAAAGCCATGAACCCCAAGGGCAAGAGGGACGCGAAAGATGCGTATCACGATCAACGTCAGATCTGCGGCCCGGTTCGGGCTGGTCGCCGCCGTTCTGCTGGGCCTCGGGGCCTGTTCACCCAGTTACCGCACTCACGGCTATGTCCCGCCCAGGGACGACCTTGATCAATTGGCGCTGGGTGTCGATACGCGCGCCAGCGTCGAGGATGCGCTGGGGCCGCCCGCGTCCGGCGGGCTGTTGGACGACAGCAGCTATTACTATGTGCGCAGCCGCGTGCGGCAGTTCGCCATTCTTGAACCGAAGGTGGTCGAGCGCGAAGTCGTGGCGATCAGTTTTGACGCCGCGGGCGTCGTTCAGAACGTCGAAAGCTTTGGTCTGGAACAGGGGCGGGTCGTGCCGCTGGCGCGCCGTGTCACCAGTTCGGGCGTGACCGACAAGACCTTCGTGCGCCAGTTGCTGGGCAACATTGGCCGGTTCAGCCCTGCGGGGCTTGGCGGGTGATGCGGGCCGCCGGAACGGGGCATGAGCGTACTCGATCCGCCTGACGATGTGGCGCCGCGGACGCGGCAGGATGGCGTCGGGCATCTGGACGGCTCGCCGCGTTTCATCGCGCGTCTTACCCGGACAGAGACGGATATCGCCGCGGCCCAGGCGTTGCGGGCGCGGTGCTTCGGCCTGGCGCCGTCGGCGGATGTGGACCGGTTCGATGCACGGTGCGACCATCTGCTGATCGAGGACATGCGCAGCGGCGGCGTGGCGGGCTGTTGCAGGGTGTTGTCGCTGACCGGGGCCGACCTGGCGCAGAGCTATGCCGCGCAATTCTACGACCTCTCCGCCTTGCGGCACTTCGACGGTCCGATGATCGAGCTGGGGCGCTTTTGCGTCGCGCCCGAAGGCCGCAGCCCCGATATCCTGCGCGCGGCCTGGGCGGCGATCACGCGGCTCGTCGATGCCGGGGGTGTGACGCTGCTGTTTGGCTGCTCCAGCTTTTCGGGCATCGACCCTGCGCCCTATCGTGCGGCCTTTGCGGCGCTGGCGGCGCGCCACAGGGCCCCGGACCGCTGGGCGCCGGGCATCGCCGCTGCCGAGGTGGTGCGCTATTGCGAAGAGACGCATCCGCCGCACGCGCCCAAACTTGCGATGATGCAGATGCCGCCGCTGTTGCGAAGCTACCTGGCGATGGGCGGCTGGGTCAGCGATCACGCGGTCGTGGATCGCGCGATGCGAACGCTGCACGTCTTCACCGGGGTGGAGATCGCGGCGATCCCGGCGGCGCGCAAACGCCTGCTCAGGGCGCTGGCCTGACCGGGGTCGGAGACTGCGGCGGCGATATTTTCGAACATATCAAGCCTGGGGCGTTGACGCGGGCCATGGCCCGGCATAGCTGGCAGGAATGGCACGTATTCCTCTTTTGCAACTCAATGACATCTCTCTGACCTTCGGGGGGGATCCGGTGTTTTCCGGGCTCGACCTCGTGGCGCAACCCGGCGACCGCGTGGCGCTCGTGGGGCGCAACGGATCAGGCAAATCCACCCTGATGAAGGTGATGGCCGGGCTGGTTGAGCCCGACAGCGGCGAAGTGATACCGGGGCCGGGCGTGTCGGTCGGCTACATGGAGCAGGACCCGGATCTGGCCGGGTTCGAAACGCTGGGCGATTTCGCCTCGCACGGGCTCGAGGCCTCCGAGATGTACAAGGTCGAGCGCGCGGGCGAGGGCCTGAAGTTCGATCCCGCGCGCCCCGTGGCCACGGCCAGCGGCGGCGAACGGCGGCGTGCGGCGCTGGCGCGGCTGATGGCGGGCGAGCCTGACCTCATGCTTCTGGACGAGCCCACCAACCACCTCGATATCGAGGCGATCGCCTGGCTCGAGGCGGAGCTCAAGCAGAGCCGCAAGGGGTTCATCATCATCAGCCACGACCGCGCGTTTCTGCGGGCGCTGACGCGTGCCACGCTCTGGGTGGATCGCGGGCAGGTGCGGCGGCAGGAAAAAGGCTTTGCCGATTTCGAGGAGTGGCGCGATGCGGTCTGGGACGAAGAGGACATGCAGCGCCACAAGCTCAATCGCAAGATCAAGGCCGAGGCGCGCTGGGCTGTCGAGGGGATCTCCGCACGGCGCAAACGCAACCAGGGGCGGGTCCGCGCGCTGCAGGATCTGCGGGCCGAACGCGCCTCGCAGATTTCCCGCCAGGGAACCGCGGCGATGGCGCTGGACGCCGGGCGCAAATCGGGCCGCAAGGTTGTGGAAGTTGACGGAGTCACAAAGGCTTACGGCGACAAGGTCATCCTGCGCCCATTTTCGTTGACCGTGCAGCGGGGGGACCGGATCGCATTGGTGGGGCCGAACGGAGTGGGCAAGACGACCCTGCTCAATATGCTGATCGGCAAGGAAACGCCGGATACCGGCACGATCAAGCTGGGCACGAACCTGGAACTGGCGCTGTTCGATCAGGCGCGCGCGCAACTGGACCCGGAGATGTCGTTGTGGGACAGCCTGACGGGCGATCCGGACATGCGCGTATCAGGCAAGGCCGATCAGGTGATGGTGCGCGGCGCGCCCAAGCACGTCGTGGGCTATCTCAAGGAATTTCTGTTCGACGAGGCCCAGGCGCGCGCGCCGGTCCGGGCGCTGTCGGGAGGCGAGAAGGCGCGGCTGTTGCTGGCCAAGATCATGGCGCGTGAAAGCAACCTGCTGGTGCTGGACGAACCCACCAACGATCTGGATGTTGAAACGCTGGACCTGATGCAGGAACTGCTGGGCAACTACGACGGCACCGTGCTGCTGGTCAGCCACGACCGCGATTTCCTGGACCGCGTGGCGGCCACGACCATCGCGATGGAAGGCGACGGCCATGCCACCGTCTATGCCGGTGGATGGAGCGATTACATTCGGCAGCGCGGACAGGATGATTTTGCGCAAAGCGTAGTGAAATCAAAGGGGTCCGACCCGAAGGACAAGCCGAAATCGGCCCCCAGGACGGGGTTGAGCTTTACCGAGAAACATCGGCTCGAGGTCTTGCCGGACGAGATCGCGCGGCTTGAGGCGGAGATTGCCAAGCTTGAGGAATTGATGAGCGATCCGGAGCTTTTCACCGCCAACCCGGTCAAGTTCCAGAAGGCGACCGATGCGCTGGTGGCGCGCAACGAAAAGCTGCAGGAGGCCGAGGAAGAGTGGCTGCTGCTGGAGGAAAAGGCGAGCGCCTGAGACAAGGCGGCGCGCCGGACGGCGGCGCGGGCCGCCGCCCGGCAGGCCGGATCAGCGCATGCGCAGGGCGCCGTCGATGCGGATCACCTCGCCGTTCAGATACCCCGCCTCGACGATGAAGCCCGCCAGCCGCGCGTATTCCGATGGGTCGCCAAGACGTGGCGGACAGGGGACATCGGCGGCCAGTTGCGCCTGCACCTCTTCGCCAAGTCCTGCCAGCATCGGCGTCATGAAGATGCCGGGCGCAATGGTCATCACGCGGATGCCCGAGGACGCCAGATCGCGCGCCATCGGCAGTGTCATGCCGACCACACCGCCCTTGGACGCGGCATAGGCGGCCTGACCCTTTTGCCCGTCGAAGGCTGCGACGGAGGCGGTGTTGACGATCACGCCCCGCGCGCCGTCGGCCTCGGGCTCGTTTTTCGCAATGGCGACAGCGGCCAGGCGGGCGACATTGAAGCTGCCCACGAGGTTCACGTCGATGGTGCGCTGAAATGCGTCCAGCGGGTGCGGCCCGTCGCGCCCCATCGTCTTGATCGCATAGGCGATCCCCGCGCAATTCACCGCGGCGGTGATCTTGCCCATCCTGTCCAGCGCGGTGTCGATCGCGGCCTGCACCGACGCCTCGTCCGTCACATCGGTGGACACGAAATGCCCGCCGATGTCCTGTGCCACGGCCTCGCCGCGATCCGCGTCTCGGTCCAGCAGAGTGACCTGCGCGCCCTGGGCGGCGAAATGGCGGGCCGTCGCCTCGCCAAGGCCGGATGCGCCGCCGGTGACGATGGTGGCTGTTGTGCTAAGCTGCATGGGTGATCCTCCCGTTTATGAACAGGTGTTCATTTGATCACGCCCGCGGCGGGCGGGCAAGACGCAGCTTTGGGGTGGTGCGCGACCTGCGGGCCAACCGCTGACCTGCAACGATTGCAACCAGGCGTTCAGGGCCGAAGGAAACGATGTGCCCGCGTGTTTCCTTCGGCCCCGAATACCGATGTCGGCCCCGTCCCGCTGCGCAGTGGCCGCCAGCAGGGCGATTTCGGCGCCTTATCCCAGTTGCACCAGCGCGTGCCGCTTCTTGCCCGCGCTCAGCTTGATGGGCGAGGACAGCGCGGCCGCGTCGATCATCAGGCCCGCGTCGGTCAGCGGCGCGTCGTCCATGCGCGCGCCATGCTCGGCAATCAGGCGCTTGGCCTCCTTGCCCGATCCCGCAAGGCCCGATTTCACGATCAGCTGCACGATGGAAATGCCATCGCCAAGCTCTTCGGCGCTCAACGTCAGCGTGGGCAGGTCGCCCCCGACGCCACCCTTCTCGAACACCTCGCGCGCGGTGGCTTGCGCGGATGCCGCGGCCTCGGCGCCATGCAGCAGGGTCGTCACCTCATCCGCCAGCCGGATCTTGCCCTCGTTGATTTCCGACCCCTCCAGCGCGCCCAGGCGGTCGCATTCGTCAACCGGCAGTTCGGTATAGAGCTTGAGAAACCGGCCAACGTCGGCATCCGTGGTGTTGCGCCAGAATTGCCAGAATTCATAGGGGCTGAGCATCTCGGCGTTCAGCCAGACAGCGCCGGATTGCGATTTGCCCATCTTCTTGCCGTCGCTGGTCGTGAGCAGCGGCGAAGTGAGGCCGTAGACGTCCCTGCCCAACACGCGGCGGGTCAGGTCCACACCGTTGACGATATTGCCCCATTGATCCGATCCGCCCATCTGCAGGATGCAGCCATACCGGCGGTTCAGCTCAAGAAAATCATAGGCTTGCAGGATCATGTAGTTGAATTCGAGGAACGACAGCGATTGTTCACGGTCCAGCCGCGACTTGACCGAGTCAAAGCTCAGCATCCGGTTGATCGAGAAATGCCGCCCGATGTCGCGCAGGAAATCGAGGTAGTTGAGGTCGTCGAGCCATTCGGCGTTGTTGATCATCAGCGCGTCGGTGGGCGCGTCGCCATACTCAAGGTAGGCGCTGAACACCTGGCGGATGCCCGCGATGTTGTCGTCGATCGCCGCAGGCGTCAGCAGCGGGCGTTCATCGGCCCGAAAGCTGGGGTCGCCCACCTTGGTCGTGCCGCCGCCCATCAGGGTGATCGGCTTGTGCCCGGTCTTTTGCAGCCAGCGCAGCATCATGATCTGGATCAGCGATCCGACATGCAGCGATTTCGCGGTCGCGTCAAAGCCGATGTAGCCGGGCTGCGCACCCGCCAGAAGCGCATCGTCCAGCCCCTGATAATCGGTGCAATCGGCGATAAAGCCGCGCTCCATCATCACAGAGATGAAATCCGATTTGGGATGGTAGGTCATGGTGCTTGCCCTCGGGTTTGAATGCGGGGCAATCTATAGGCGTCGAACAGGCAAAGGAAAAGGCCATGAATAGGGCTAGTGGCAAGGCAGGCGCGAAAACCGGTCCCGTGAGCGCCCTGGGCGCGATGAGCGGCACGTCGCTCGATGGGGTGGACGGGGCGGTGATCACCACCGACGGACACGAGATTTACAGCTTTGGCGCCAGCGATTACCGGCGCTACACGGCGGCCGAGCGCGCGACGCTGGCGGCCGCCCTGGGCAAATGGGCCGGGCCGGAGGTGGAGGCCGCGACGCAGGTTGTCGATGCCGCGCACCGCGACCTCTTGGCGCGGTTTTCGGGGATCGACCTGGTGGGGTTTCACGGTCAGACGCTGGCCCATGCGCCGCGCACGCGCGGAACGCTGCAAGTGGGCGACGGCGCGGCGCTGGCGCGGCATCTGGGCGTGCCGGTCGTGTGGGATTTCCGCAGCGCGGATGTCGAACTGGGGGGCGAGGGGGCGCCGCTGGCGCCGTTCTTCCATTTCGCCTGCGCGCGCTACATCGGCGCCGAAACGCCGGTGGCCTTCCTGAACCTCGGCGGGGTGGGCAACCTGACCTGGGTGGATCCCGCGCGCGCCGCACCGCAGGAGGATGGCGCGCTGCTGGCCTTCGACACCGGCCCCGCCAATGCACCGCTCAATGATCTGATGCAGGCGCGATTGGGGCAGCCGTGGGACGAGGGTGGCAGGATCGCCGCGCAGGGGCGGGTGGAGCAGGGCGCGCTCGAGCTGTTCCTGGCGGAACCGTATTTTGCAAGAATACCTCCCAAATCATTGGACCGTAATGATTTTTCGGAAATGGTCGCGCTGGTGGGCGAGCTTTCGGATGCCGATGCCGCTGCGACCCTGACGGCGATGTGCGCCGCCGGTGTGGCCGAGGGGCTGCAGCATTGCCCGCGCCCGCCGGCCCGCGTTCTGGTCACCGGCGGCGGGCGGCACAACCCGGTGCTGATGCGCATGCTCGAAGTGTCTCTGGATTGTCCCGTTGCCCCGGTGGAGGACGTCGGCCTCGACGGCGATATGCTGGAGGCGCAGGCCTTTGCCTATCTGGCGGTACGGGTGGCGCGCGGATTGCCGACGTCCTGCCCCGGCACCACGGGCGTGCGCGCCGCCGTCGCGGGCGGGACGATCAGCCGACCGGACCCCGCGCACAGCCTTGCCTAGACGTTAGCGCGGGATGTCGAAACCGGGCGGCGCGAGGGTGAAGCCCTCGAACTGAAAGCCGGGGCTGACGGTGCAGCTGACCAACGTGAAATCACCGGTGCTGCGCGCCATCTGCCAGTGGTCCCGCGGCACGATCAATTGCGGTGCGCCGGCGCTCAGATCCGGGCTCAGCAGATGATCGGTGGCGGGGCCGGCCTCCGTCGCGCTCAGCGACAGGACCAGCGGCGCGCCCGCATGATACAGCCATATTTCCGTGGCATCGACCCGGTGCCAATGGCTCGCCTCGCCTGCCTGCAGCAAGAAATAGATGCAGGTGCCAGAGGGCCGTCCCGGTCCGTTGCCCGCCCAGGTCTGGCGGTAATGGCCGCCCTCGGGATGCGGGGCCAGGTTCAGTTGGGCAATGATCTCTTGTGGTGTCATGCGGGCAGGGTAATCTGCCCGCCACCAGACACGCAAGGAGAGCGGTATGAAAGCGGTGATCGTGGGCGCGGGGGTGATCGGCGCGTTGATCGCGTGGCGGCTGGCCTGCGCGGGCGCGCGCGTGACGCTGATCGATGCGGGCCTGCCCGCCGGGGCCGCTTCGGGCGCATCCTTCGGCTGGATCAATGCCAGTTTCCACGCCGACGCCGACCATTTTCGTCTGCGCCATGCCGCGATGGCCGCCCATAGGCGCGCGCAGGCCGATCTGGGCACCGATGCGATCCGCTGGCCGGGGTGCCTGTGCTGGGAGGTGCAGGGCGCGGCGCAGGACGCGCAACTGCGCAGCCTGCTGGAGCTTGGATATGACGCGCGGCAGATCGGCCGGGCGGAATTCGCGCGGATGGAGCCGGCCGTGGCGCAGCCGCCGGATCAGGCGTTGGTCTTTGGCGGCGAGGGCGTCGTCGATCTGGGGCACCTGACCCGCGATGCGCTGGCCGCCGCCGCGGACCGGGGCGCGCGGTTGATCACAGGGGTCGCGGTGACGGGTCTGATCGAAGCGCAGGGCGCGGTGCGCGGTGTCATGATGGCACAGGGCCGGATCGCCGCGGACCGGGTGGTGATCGCGGGCGGCACCGGCACGACCGCCTTGCTGGACACCGTCGGCGTGGCCCTGCCGATGCTGCGTCGCCCCGGTCTCTTGTTGAGGAGCCGTCCGGTGGCGACCAAAATCCGGCATGTTCTGGTCAGCCCCGCGCAGGAGCTGCGGCAGGACGACGCCGGGCGGATCATCGCGCCCACGGCGGCGGCGCATCAGGGCGATACCGCCGAGCAGGTGACCGACAGCCCCGACGTGCTGGCGGACCGGGCGATGGCGCGGATCAGATCGCTTTTGGGCCTGCCGGAGCCGGGTTGGGCCGAGGTGACGCTGGCCCTGCGCCCGGTGCCGGGCGACGGTCTGCCGGTGGTGGGCGGTTGCGGTCCGGCGGGGCTTTTTGTCTCCACGATGCATTCCGGCGCGACACTGGCCCCGCTGGTGGCCGAGATATCCGCCTCCGAAGTGATGGACCGGGCGCCGAGCAACGCGCAGACGGCGCTGATCGCGCCCTACCGCCCGGCGCGGTTTCAAAGCGTCAGTTCGTAAAAGCTCAGCAGGGGCAGGGTTTCGGGCGGGACCTGCGCATAGGGGCCGCGTTCGGTGAAGCCGAGGCGTTCATACAGCCGCCGCGCGGGTGTGAATGCGCGCGCGGTATCGAGGTAGATCGTCGTGTAGCCATCCGCGCGCGCCCGGTCGATCAGCGCGCGGCACAAAGCGCGCCCCGCGCCGGAGCCGCGCAAGGCGGGACGGAGGAACACCCGCTTGATCTCGGCTTTGCCGGGAAAGACCGGTTTGATCATGCCGCACCCGCCGATGCGGCCCGCCGCTTCGATCGACAGGATCGCACCCCAAGGGCGGGCATGTTCCTGCTCCAGCCGCGCCATCAGGTCGCGATACAGCGGTTCGGGATAGAATCTGTGCGTCATGCGCGCCACATCCGCATCAAAACCAAGCAGAAAGTCGCGGTATTCCCAGCACAAGCTGCGGACCGCCTCCATGTCGGCGCGGGTCGCGGGCGCACGGACGCGAAATGCGGGCGGGGCGGGCCGTGTCATCGACGATCCGGTGCCGGGCGCGGTGCCGCACGGGCGCAAGTCGGCGTCGCGGCCCCCTGCGCCCGGCGGATCATTTCAGGATCGACCGGCCCGCGAAGCGCGCGCTTTCGCCAAGCGCTTCCTCGATGCGGATCAGCTGGTTGTACTTGGCCAGCCGGTCCGAGCGCGCAAGGCTGCCGGTCTTGATCTGGCCGCAGTTGGTGGCGACGGCGAGATCGGCAATCGTGGCGTCCTCCGTCTCGCCCGAGCGGTGCGACATCACGTTGGTGTAACCCGCGCGATGCGCCATATCGACCGCCTGCAGGGTTTCGGTCAGCGTTCCGATCTGGTTCACCTTGACCAGCATCGAATTGGCGCAGCCGCGCGCGATGCCATCCGCCAGGCGCGCGGGATTGGTCACGAACAGATCGTCACCCACCAGTTGCACCTTGTCGCCGAGCGCCTCGGTCAGGGCGCGCCAGCCCTCCCAGTCATCCTCCGACATGCCATCCTCGATCGAGATGATGGGGTAATCCCTTACCAGTGCGGCAAGGTAGTCGGCGTTTTCGTCGGGCGACAGGGTTTTCCCTTCGCCAGACAGAACATACTGGCCATCCTTGAAGTATTCCGTGGCTGCGCAATCAAGGGCAAGATGAATTTCCTCGCCCGGAGTGTAACCGGCCTTTTCAATGGATTTCAAAATGAAATCAAGCGCATCACGGGTGGAGCTGATGTTGGGCGCAAAACCGCCTTCGTCACCGACGCCGGTGGCAAGGCCCGCCGCCGACAGCTCTGTCTTGAGGGTGTGGAACACCTCGGCCCCCATGCGCACCGCCTCGGCAATGTTGTCGGCGGCCACCGGCATGATCATGAATTCCTGGATGTCGATCGGGTTGTCGGCATGTTCGCCGCCGTTGATGATGTTCATCATCGGCACCGGCAGCACCCGTGCCGATGTGCCGCCGACATAGCGGAACAGGGGCTGCGTGCAGAAATCCGCCGCCGCCTTGGCCGTGGCGAGCGACACGCCGAGAATGGCATTGGCGCCAAGGCGGGATTTGTTGTCGGTGCCGTCAAGCTCGATCATCGCCTCGTCGATCTCGACCTGTTCGGTGGCGTCGAACCCCACCAACGTCTCGGCGATCTCGCCGTTGACGGCCGCGCAGGCGTCGCGCACGCCCTTGCCCATGTAGCGGCTCTTGTCGCCGTCGCGGCGCTCGACCGCCTCGTAGGCCCCGGTGGAGGCCCCGGACGGCACCGCCGCGCGGCCCATTGTGCCGTCTTCCAGGATGACGTCGACCTCGACCGTGGGATTGCCCCGGCTGTCAAGGATTTCGCGGGCGTGGATGTCGATGATGGTGCTCATGAAAGGCTCCTGAAATCAGATTTGCCCCGGTCATAGCCGGGCTGCGGCAGAAGGGGAAGGCTTGCGCGCGCCGGAGGGGCGCTGTTTGCGCTCACGCCAGACGGTATAGATGCCGGACGCCACGATGATCGCCGACCCGATAAGCACCCAGGCGTCTGGCCGTTCGCCAAAGACGACGACGCCCACCACCAGCGCAAAGATCATGCGGCTGTAGCGGAACGGGGTGACAAAGCTGACCTCGCCCACGCGCATCGCGGCGACGATGCCGTAATAGGCGATGACCCCGATCACCAATGCCCCCGTCATCAGCCCCCACTGCGGCAGCGTCGCGGACACCAGCGGCGTGCCGGTGATCGCCAGCAGGATCGCGGCGGCGGGCACCAGCGTCAGGAACGCGAGAAAGCTCAGTTGCATCGACGTGGTGGCGCTGGGCACGCGCCGTGTCGCCAGGTCGCGGATCGCAAGCCCGACAACCCCCTGCACGGCGAACAGCGACAACCAGTCGAAGCCTTCCATGCCGGGCCGGATGATCAGCAGCACACCGCAAAACCCCACCAGGATCGCCGACCACCGCCGCCAGCCCACGGGCTCGCGCAGGAACACAGCCGCCCCGAGCGTCACCATCAGCGGTGTCGCCTGCAAGATCGCCGAGGCGGAGGAGATCGGGGTGAGCGCGATCGCGGTGACAAAGCCCAGCGTGCCCACCAGTTCGCCCAGGCTGCGCAGCAAGACCGGCCCTGACAGCATCGCGCGGGTGAAAAGCGGCTGGCGTTGCATCACCAGGATCGCGGCAAAGATGATCGCACCGCCCAGCCCCAGAAGCCCGATGATCTGCCCCACCGGCAGCGCATCGGCCAGTAGCTTTATGAACATGTCCTCGATGGCGAAGCCGAGCATCGCCAACACCATGATGAGCGCGCCGCGCAGGTTATCCATGACGATGCCTTTTGAAATTTGGGGCAGGCCAATCCTGCGTCTGCGGCAGAGGTCACAGAATTGCGGACCAAGGTCAATCTGGCGCGGGGGCTTTTCCGTGCCGCGCGCCTGCATGGCTGCCATGCGTCCGTGTCAGGGGCCGCCGCGACCCGCCGGACAGGGCCGGGATGGCCTGTCTGGTCCGGGGCGGCCGCCGGTGCGTCAGTCGCGCCGCCGGACCATCAGCTGCGCCCCTTCGCGCTTGGTCTCGAGCCGCGGAATCGCCTTGACCAGTGCGCTCAGCTTGCTGTGGCCATAGCTGCGGGTGTCGAAATCGGGATGCAGCGACAGAATCGTCTTGCCGATGGGGCCAAGGTCGAACCAGTCACCTTCCTGATCGATCTTTTCCATTGCGTTCGCAATCAGTTGAAAGGCGTCGTTCAACGTCTCGGTGTCGGCTTTCTGCGCAGTGCCGCGAACCTCTTCCAACAGGTTTTCGATGAATATGAAGCGGTTGCAGACATTGCGCAACGCCTCTGGCGCCTTCTTCTCGCCGATGCCCACGACCAGCAGGCCGTCTTCGCGCAGGCGGTTGGCCAGCGCGGTAAAGTCGCTGTCCGACGACACCAGGACAAAGCCGTCGAACCGTCCGCCATGCAAAATGTCCATCGCGTCGATCACCAGCCCGATGTCGGAGGCGTTCTTGCCCTGGGTATTGGCGGTTTCCTGGTGCGCGACCAGCCCAAGCCCCAGGATCTGATCCGACCAGTTCTTGAGCCGCCCGCTCGACCAGTCGCCATAGACCCGGCGCAGCGCCGGCTCGCCGATGGTGGCGACCTCGCGCAGGATCGCGGAGGCGAATTTCGCGGGGACGTTGTCGGCGTCGATCAGCACGGCAAGCAGGGGGCGGTCACGTTCAGCCACAGTCAGGCTCCTTGGAATTTGAAATCAGTCGGTTTTTTTCAGCGGAACGCCATAGAGCTCAAGCCGGTGGCCGCGCAGTTCGTAGCCCAGTTTGCGCGCGATGCGGTCCTGCAGCGCTTCGATCTCGGCATCGACGAATTCGATCACCTCGCCCGACTGCATGTCGATCAGATGGTCGTGGTGGTCGCGCTCGGCGTCCTCGTAGCGGGCGCGGCCGTCGCCGAATTCCAGCTTGTCCAGAATCCCCGCCTCTTCGAACAGTTTGACGGTGCGGTACACGGTCGCGATGGAAATGCCGGCGTCGATGGCGCTGGCGCGGGCATAGAGTTCTTCGACGTCCGGATGGTCGTCGCTGTCCTGCAGGACCTGCGCGATGGTGCGACGCTGACCTGTCATGCGCAGGCCCTTGGCCTCGCAGCGGGCAATGATGGGTTTGGTCATGTCTGCGCTTTTCGGCATCGGGGGCATTTCGCCGTTGGGGTGGTCTCATGGTGTAGCGACCTTTGACGGGGTGGGGCAACCCCGCCAGTGGCGTCACCGGTTGACTTATGGCGCCGCTTGGCCCACATGGGGGTCAAGCGATGCCTTCTGCCGCGTGAGCAGTTTCAGCGACCCGGGTCCGGTGGACCCGCTCCGTGCTGACCCCTAGGCCCGCCGATGTTCCCAAAATCACGCGTGGGGCCAAGCGCGACAGACAGTCTTTGGCATTTGGTCGAGGCTGCGATCTGACCTCGCGTGTCCCAAGCGGCGCCCGGCAAAGAGGGGCGCGGCACGATGCTATGGCCCGGCGCTGCATGCGCTGATGGCCGGAAAGAGAATTATGAGCGATTTCGATATGATGGAGCTTCCTCCTAAACTGGTGGAGCGGCTTCAATCCATGGGCCTCAAGGACCCGACCCCGATCCAGAGACAGGCGATTCCCCATGCCCTGAACGGGCGCGACGTGATGGGGCTGGCGCAGACCGGCACCGGCAAGACGGCTGCCTTCGGCGTGCCGCTCGTGGCCCAGATGCTCGACATGCCGGGGCGCCCGGCGCCCAAATCGGTGCGCGGTCTGGTGCTGGCGCCGACGCGCGAATTGGCCAACCAGATCTCGCAGAACCTGCGAAGCTTTTGCGAAAACACGCCGCTCAAGGTGGCGATGGTCGTGGGCGGCCAGTCGATCAACACCCAGATCAAGCGGCTCGAGCGGGGCGTGGACCTTCTGGTGGCGACCCCGGGCCGCCTGCTCGACCTGATGGACCGCCGCGCCGTGCGGCTCGAGGATGCGACCTTTCTCGTGCTCGACGAGGCGGATCAGATGCTCGACATGGGCTTCATCCACGATCTGCGCAAGATCGCCAAGGTGATCCCCGAGGATCGCCAGACAATGCTGTTTTCGGCCACCATGCCCAAGCTGATGAACGAACTGGCCCAAAGTTTCCTGCGCAGCCCGATCCGGGTCGAGGTCTCGCCCCCCGGCAAGGCCGCCGACAAGGTCACGCAAGAGGTGCATTTCATCGCCAAATCCGAAAAGCCGAACCTGTTGATCGAGATGCTGGACAAGCACCGCGATGAACTGGCCCTGGTCTTTGGCCGGACGAAACACGGTTCGGAAAAGCTGATGAAGACGCTGGTCAAGGCAGGCTATGCCGCGGGGTCGATCCACGGCAACAAAAGCCAGGGCCAGCGCGACCGCGCCATCGCCGCCTTCAAATCCGGTGAGATCCGCGTCCTGGTGGCCACCGATGTGGCGGCGCGCGGGCTCGACATTCCGGATGTCAAGCATGTCTACAACTATGACCTGCCCAATGTGCCCGACAATTACGTCCACCGCATCGGGCGCACGGCACGCGCCGGCAAGGACGGCGCCGCGATCGCGTTCTGCGCCCCCGACGAGATGGGCGAACTGAAGGCGATCCAGAAAACCATGGGTGTGGCGATCCCCGTGGGCTCCGGCCGTCCGTGGGAAGCGATGGACGAACCCGCCAAGCCCAAGGGCCGCGGCCGCGGTCGCGGCGGCAACCGGGGCGGTGGCGGACAGGGCGGCGGCGTCAATGCCGGCGCACCGGCCGGCGGCAAGCCCGCGGGCCAGCGACCTCGCCGGCGTCGCAAGCCCGGCGGCGGCGGTGGCGGCGGGCAACGCGCCGCGTGATCCGCGGTCTCCAAAATGTGCTCTATGCGGCGGTGGCGGTCCTCGTGGCCCTGCCGCCCATCGGCATCCTGCGCGCGGGCGTGCCACAGAACTGGTTCACGCCCGAGGCCATGGCGCT
Source organism: Sulfitobacter sabulilitoris (assembly GCF_005887615.1). Lineage (GTDB taxonomy): Bacteria > Pseudomonadota > Alphaproteobacteria > Rhodobacterales > Rhodobacteraceae > Sulfitobacter_E > Sulfitobacter_E sabulilitoris. The sequence continues at coordinate 921,726 of NZ_VANS01000001.1, read as the reverse complement.
CTGGGCGCTGCCGCTTCTGGGGGCGGCGATCCTTCTCGCGCTGGCCTTCCTCCTCACGCCGCGCGCCTGACCATTCCAAATGGATGAAAATACCGCCGCCGGAGGCATGAAACTCTTGCGGGGCAACGACCGCGGCGCGGGCGCGCCTTCGGCAATGCGCAATTGACAAACGCCGTGCCAGCCCGCTTCTTGGGCGGCATGCAACGCAAATCCCATATCGACACCTTCGGCGCCGTGGCGCTGGTCGTTTTCGCCCTGCACCTGGGGTTCAACCAGGTCGTCATCAAGGTCACCAATGGCGGCTTTGCGCCGGTCTTCGCGGCGGGGCTTCGATCCCTGGGGGCGGTTGCCGTTCTGTTGCTCTGGATGCGCCTGCGCGGGATCGGCTTTCAGGTGCCGCGCCGGGCGATGCTGCCGGGCTTGATCTCGGGCGGTCTCTTTGCGCTTGAATTCATGTGCCTGTTCTCGGCGCTTGACTTGACCACCGTCAGCCGCGCGTCGGTGATCCTCTATTCCATGCCGGTCTGGCTGGCGATCGCCAGCGCCGTCCTGATCCCGGGCGAAGCGCTGACGCCGGTGCGCGCCGTGGGGCTGCTTTTGGCCATGGGCGGCGTGGCGCTGGCGCTTTTGGGGCGCGTTGATGTCGGTGCGGGGCTGTTGGGCGATCTTCTGGCGCTGGTGGCGGCGCTGTGCTGGGCGGGGATCGCGCTCTGCGTCAAGATCACACCGCTGAGCGAGGTCCCCCCGGCGCAGCAGCTCATGTTCCAGGTGCTGATCTCGGCGCCGCTGTTGTTGCTGGCCTCGCTGTTTTTCGGCGACTTCATCCGCGATGTTCAGCCGATCCATGTCGCCGGGATGCTGTTCCAGATCGTGCTGGTGGCAAGTCTTGGGTTTCTCGCGTGGTTCTGGCTGATGTCGATCTATCCGGCGTCGTCGGTCGCCTCCTTCAGCTTCCTGTCGCCTGTCTTTGCGGTGATTCTGGGCTGGGCGGTGTTGGGCGAGGATGTCGGCTTTCGTGTCTGGGGCGCGCTGGGGCTCGTGGCGGCCGGCATCTACCTGATCAACCGCCGCCCGCGGGTGGCGGCGGTTCGGATTTGAGTATTTTCGACCCGAAGAAGCCTCAGGTGCCGCAGAAGGTCGCCGGCACCTCCTGATCCCGTGTGGGCGGGCGCATCAGGTCGGTGTCATCGGTGTCAAAGGGCTGCGCCAGCGCCGCGTTCAGGCGGTGGAAGGGGGCGAAATCACCGGCGACGGCGGCGGCGATCATCTCTTCCATCCGGTGGTTGCGCGGAATGATGCGCGGATTGGCGGCCTGCATGACGGCACGGGGGTCTTTCTCGGTCGCTGTGCGCGACTGCCAGTCCGCGTGCCAGGCTTCGAAGGCGGCGCGATCGATGATCTGATCGCGCGCATCGCCGCGCGCCAGCGCATCGAAGGTATTGGTGAAATCGGCAGCATCCGCCTGCATCAGCGCCAGCAGCCGTTCGATCAATGCGTCATCGTCGGCGCGGGCGTCGGCCAGGCCGATCTTGGCCCCGAAGGCGGCGCGCCATGCCGTTTCGATCTGGGCGGGCATGGCGTGGACGATTTCGGTCGCCTCGGCGATCGCGGCGTCGGTTTCGTCCATCTGCTGAATGAGGGCGGTGGCGAATTGCGCCATGTTCCAGACCGCGATGCGCGGCTGGTTGCCATAGGCATACCGCCCTTGCGCGTCGATCGAGCTGTACACGCGGTTCGCGTCGTAGCTGTCCATGAAGGCGCAGGGACCATAGTCGATCGTCTCGCCCGATATGGCGCAGTTGTCGGTATTCATCACCCCGTGGATAAAGCCCGCGGCCATCCACCGCGCGATCAGGCGCGCCTGCGCCGCGCAGACGGCCCGCAAGAGACCCATCGGCCCGACCGCATCGGGGTAGTGGCGCGCAATCGCATAGTCGGTCAGCGCCTTGAGGTGATCTGTCTCTCCGCGGTGGGCAAAGACCTGGAAGGTGCCCACGCGCAGGTGGCTTGCGGCGACGCGTGTCAGCACCGCACCGGGGAGGCGGCCCTCGCGAAAGATATCCTCGCCCGTCAGGGTCGCGGCCAGGGCGCGGGTGGTGGGAATGCCGAGGGCGTGCATCGCCTCGGAGACCACGTATTCGCGCAGGACCGGCCCCAGCCACGCGCGACCGTCGCCCATCCGGCTGTAGGGCGTGGGGCCGGAGCCCTTCAACTGAATGTCACGGCGTTGCCCGTCGGTGCCCAGCACCTCGCCCAGCAGGATCGCGCGGCCATCGCCCAGTTGCGGGTTCCAGTTGCCGAACTGATGCCCGGCGTAAAGCTGTGCCAGCGGTTCTGCGCCAAGCGGGGTTTCATTGCCCGAAAACAGCACCGCGCGGTCGGTATCCGACATCTTGGGCAGGCCCAGAAGCCGGCCCAGATCCTCGTTGTAGGCGACCAGTCGGGGCGCGGCGACCGGTGTCGGTTGCTGGCGGGTGAAAAAGGCGCCGGGCAGGCGGGCGTAGCTGTTGTCGAAGAGCGATGTCATATCCATGACGCAGATATAGGCAAGGGGCAGCGCCGATGCCAGTCCACTTGTCCTTTGCGAATTCGCCCTAGCTGTGGAGAAGACGAATTTGAAACGAAGGAGAGCCACATCATGGCCGCAAGCACCCATGTCGGAATGCAACTGCGCGATCGCCCTGAATTCAACAGCAAGCCAAAGCCGCTGACCTTTCCCGAAACCGCCACCGTGAAAGAGGCGGTCGCCGCGATGAGCGAGAAGAATTTCGGATCGGTGATCGTGATCGACGACGATCGCAAGGTGATCGGCGTGATGACCGAACGGGACGTGATGCGCAAGGTCGTCAACGGCGACCTGGACCCCGGCACCACCAAGCTGGCCGATGTGATGACTCGCGAGCCGCGCCTGGCGCGAGAGACCGACGACGTGGTCGATTGGCTGCGCATCATGTCGAACGAGCGGTTCCGCCGCCTGCCGGTGGTCGATGACGAAGGCCGGATAAAGGCGGTGTTCACACAGGGTGATTTCGTCAGCTACACTTGGCCCGACCTGATTTACCAGGCCAAGGAAATGGCCAAGGCCAGCGTCGGCAAGAACTATGCCATCTGGCTGATCGGCGGGGGCATCATGCTTTATTCGCTGGCGATGATCGTCGTTGTCCGGTCGCTGTGATCAGAACTTGCGGGTCATCAGGAACGCGTTCTCGCGGGGTCTGAACCCCGCGCGGGCATACAGCCGTTGCGCTGTCGCGTTGTCGCGCGCGACCTCCAGATGCAGGGCCTTGATGCCCGCGGCGGCCAAGGCGCGCGGCAGGGACAGCAGCGCCTCTGACGCGATGCCGCGCCCGCGCACGCCGGGCCGCACGAAGATCTCGTCGATGAACCCGTCCATGCCGCCAAACTCCACCGACCAGCCGAAGGTCACGATGACATAGCCGATGGGCGCGCGCGGCGGACCGATCAGGTAGGCGGCGCCATGCGGGATGCCGTCGAGCAGCGGCGCAAGCCCGGCGCGGCGCTGCTCCGCCGGCAGGGCGATACCGGCCTCGGCGTGAAAGGCCGCGACCAGAGCGTCGAGCCGGTCGAGGTGATCGGGCGCGGCCAGGGTCAGAGCGGCACTCATAGCCGGGCCAGCCGATCCGTCAGCAGGGCAAAGAACCCTTCCGCATCGAGATCGCCGACAAACAGCGCGTTGGGCGCCCGGTCGGTCACGCCCCACCAATCGGCAACTGTCATACCCATCGTCAGCGGCGAGGCCGTCTCGATCTCGACGTTGACATGGCGCCCGGTAAAGAGGTCTGGCCGGATCAGGTAGGCCGTCACGCAGGGATCATGCAGGGGCGCGCCCGCCGAGCCGTATTTTTCCTTGTCGAAGCGTTCGAAGAAGTCCGTCATCTGCGCGACCGCTACTCCCACGGGCGTTCCGATGGCGCGAAACGCGTCGTTGCGGGCCTTGGTGACCAGCGCCTTATGCGTCACATCCAGTGGCATGACAACGATGTGAACGCCGGATTTGAACACGATATCAGCGGCTTCCGGATCGACGTAAATGTTGAATTCGGCGGTTGGCGTGATGTTGCCCACCTCGAAATAGGCACCGCCCATCAAGACGATCTCCTGAATGCGCCCGGCGATGTCGGGCGCCTTTTGCAGGGCGGTGGCGATATTGGTCAGCGGCCCAAGCGGGCACAGTGTCACCGTGCCGGCCTCGTGGGTGCGAAGGGTGTCGATGATGAAATCGACGCTATGCCCTTCGGCCAGCGGCATCTGCGGATCGGGGAGGTCGGGCCCATCGAGGCCCGACTTGCCATGCACATGCTCTGCCGTGACCAGATCACGCCCGAGCGGCCGGTCGCAGCCCGCGTGCACCGGGACATCGGTCTTGCGCGCCAGTTCGCACACGATCCGCGCGTTCCTTGCCGTCAGCTCCAGCGGCACATTGCCCGCCACCGCCGTCAGCCCCAGAACGTCGATGTCCTCGGGGCTGGCCAGCGCCAGCAGGATGGCAACGGCGTCGTCCTGGCCGGGGTCCGTGTCGATGATGATCTTGCGAGGGGTCATGGTCAATCGGCCCTTTCGGCGAACGCGCTTGCATGGATTGCAAGGTTGGGGCATAAATCGCTTAGCCGGATTTGCCAATGGCATCAACGGCAGAGCATGTGGCGCACCGGCAGGAATTGGCGCAGAACCGACCGCCGGCACGCACGGAATAATTTGCCCCGACCCCGATCACGCGCCTTGCGCAGGGTGGCGGGCGACCATGACAGGGTGGCACATTATGACACTTCAGACCGACATCGAGGCAGATACCGGTTCTGCGCTGGATGCCAAGGTCCGCGAAATCTGGAGCAGGTTTCAGAAACCCTGGGTGCGCAAGATATTGCGCGATACGCTGCCGCCGACGCGGATCACATCGATGGGATGCGAATTCATCGTTCACCCGCGTGACAATTTCACCGAATTCAAGATCTGGGAAACCGGGTTGCCGCCCGAACATGCCGCGACGCTGCACATCGCGGGGGTGCTGGCGGGGCAGGATGCGGTGATCGTCGATGTCGGGGCAAACGCCGGAGCGTTCTTTTTGCCGATCATGCAGCGGGCAGGCAAAAAGGCCCGCGCCATCGCGTTCGAACCGAACCCGGTGATGCGCGACCGGCTGGCGGTGAACGTCAAGCTCAACAAGCTGACCGGCGTGCGCGTATTTGACTGTGCCGTGGGGGCGGAGGAGGCCAGCACGCGGCTGCATTTCCCGCGCAACGGCAATCTGGGGCAGGGCCGGGTTGATCTGGAATACACCGATGGCAATGCAGATACGGCAATCGACGTGGCGGTGCGCCCGCTGGCCGATTGCCTGAAACAGGCCCGTATCAAGACTGTCGATTTCCTCAAGGTCGATGTCGAAGGGCTTGAGGATCGGGTGATCTGCCCGCTGCTTGAGGGTGACGAGGCGCTGTGGCCGCGGATGATCTATTTCGAGGTGGCCCATGACGGAACATGGTCCATGCCGCTGCTGGAGATGCTGGAAGAGCGTGGCTATACCGCGGTGGGCAGTTTCGACAACAACAGCCTTTTTGAACGGTCGTAAGATGCCCGACCGGACGCGCCGCGCCACGCAGGGCGGGCAGGGATCATGAAGCTGGCATTTCTGACGATGGTCTGGCGGGATTACTGGCTGCTCGAGAAATGGGTCGCCCACAACAGCCGCATCGTCCCCAAACGCAGCCTATATGTGATCAACCACGGCGGCGATCCCGAAGTGGACCGGATCGCGCAGGGCTGCAATCTGATCCACGTGCCGCGCGACGAGGTGACCGTTGATCTGACGCGCCGCCGCTGGACGCTGCTGGGCCAGATCACCAATGGGCTGCTGGCGTTCCACGATCGGGTGATCTGTACGGACGTCGATGAGTTCCTGGTCTATTGCGGCGAAAAATCTGGGCTGTTGGCGCATCTCGAGGCAAAGCTGTCCGAAGGTGACGCGCTGTCGCCTGTCGGGCTGAACCTGATCCCGACCGAACATGACGACGCCGACATGACCTTGCCCGTGCTGGCGCGCCATCGCCATGCGCTCGTCAGTCCGAAATACACCAAACCCTGCATCGCCCGGTCAGAGGTGAAATACACCATCGGTGGGCATGGGTTGATCCGCGGCCGGTTCGAGATCGACCCCGAGATCCTGTTGTTCCACCTGCACTACGTGACCCCCGACTATACCGAACGGATGGCCGCGCGGCAGGATATCGTGCGCGACGCCAAGGCCGCCAACGACGCGGCGGACGACCCGCAAAAGGTGCCGGGACGGTTCTGGATCAACTGGTCCAAGCCCGACATGATCCGCAACAAGGAAATCGAGATCCTGTCGCGGGCAAGGCCGGTGGAGGTCGCGGAAGGCTTTGGCGAATGTGCCGACATCTTGCGTGCGGCGGTGGTGTCGCAGGGGCGCAAAACGGTGGTGGATTCCGCTCCGATCAACAAGGATCCGCGCTATGTTCTGGTGCCGGAGGGGATGAAGGACCGGGTCTAACCGGTTGATCGTTCTGATATTTTCACCGCGTTCCACAGGGCATCCATTTCCGCCAGATCGCTGTCCTTGGGCGTCTTGCCGCGGTCGGCCAGCCGCGCCTCGATGCCTTCGAAGCGGCGAGTGAACTTGGCGTTGGCGGCGCGCAGGGCGGCTTCGGGATCGACGCCCAGATGCCGGCCCAGATTGGCCATGACGAACATCAGATCGCCGAATTCCTCCTCCACCTCCGCCTCGCTCAGGTGCGCGCGCGCCTCCACCAGTTCGGCCGCCTCTTCGCGGATCTTGTCGAGCACCTGCACCGTTTCGGGCCAGTCGAACCCGACGCGCGCGGCACGGTTTTGCAGCTTGACGGCGCGCAGCAGGGCCGGAAGGCCGATGGCCACGCCATCGAGCGTACCGCGCTGGGCCTTGCCGGCCCGTTCCGCCGCCTTCATCCTTTCCCAGTCGCGGGTCTGCTGGTCGGCGGATTTGTCGCGCGGCTCATCGCCGAAGACATGCGGATGCCGCGCCACCATCTTGTCGGATATGGCGCGCACCACCGACTGAAAGGTGAAATGCCCCGCCTCCTGGCCCATCGCCGCGTGATAGACGGTCTGCAACAGCAGATCGCCCAACTCGCCCTCAAGCTCGGCCCAGTCACGGCGCGCGATGGCGTCGGCCACCTCGTAGGCTTCCTCGATCGTGTAGGGGGCTATGCTGTCGAAATCCTGCTCGATATCCCACGGGCAGCCGCTGTCGGGATCGCGCAGGCGGCGCATGATCTCAAGCAGGCGGTCGATGCCGCCGTCCGGGTCATGGACCAGGTTGTCGGGCTTTTCCGGGATTGAATCGTCAGCCATTGCAGCGCGCCTATCTGTCGTGTCACATGCACCCAACAAACAATTCTTCAAGGAGTCCACCCCATGCCCGTGGTAAACCGGATTGCAGATTACAGTGCCGACATGACGGCGTGGCGGCGGCATCTGCATACTATTCCCGAACTGGGGCTGGAATGTCACCTGACCGCCGCGTTCGTGGCCGAGCGCCTGCGCGAATTCGGTGTGGACGAACTGCACGAGGGCATCGCCAGAACCGGCGTCGTGGCCATCATCAACGGGCAGGGAAACGGGCCCACGATGGGCCTGCGGGCGGATATGGACGCGTTGCCCATCAGCGAGGAAACCGGGGTGGAGTATGCGTCGACGCATCCTGGCAAGATGCACGCCTGCGGCCATGACGGGCACACCGCGATGTTGCTGGGGGCGGCGAAATACCTGGCCGAGACGCGCAATTTCAAGGGCCGCGTCGCGCTGATCTTTCAACCCGCCGAAGAAGACGGCGGCGGCGGCGAGGTCATGGTCCGCGAAGGCGTGATGGACCGGTTCGACATTTCCGAGGTCTATGCCATCCACAATGCGCCGGGCAAGGCGCTGGGCCACTTCTTTACCAATCCGGGGCCGATCATGGCCGCCGCCGACACCTTTCACATCCGCGTCACGGGCAAGGGAGGTCATGCCGCGCGCCCGCATGACTGCGTCGATCCGGTGGTCGCCTCCTGTGCCATCGTGCAGGCGCTGCAAAGCATTTCGAGCCGTAACCACGACACCGCCGGATCGCTGGTGGTGTCGGTGACGCAGATCCACACCGGCACCACCGACAACGTGATCCCGGAAACCGCCTATATCAACGGCACCGTGCGGACCTTTGACAAAGAGGTGCAGGCGATGGTCGTGCGCCGCATGGAAGAGATCGTGTCGGGTCATGCCGCAAGCTTTGGCCTGCGCGCCGAGCTCGAGTTCGAATACGGCTATCCGCCCACGGTCAACGACGCGGCCAAGGCCGGCTTCGCGGCCGAGGTCGCATCCGAAATCGCCGGCGCGGCACAGGTCGATGCAGCCTTTGAACCCGTAATGGGGGCCGAGGATTTCTCCTATATGCTGGAGGCGCGACCGGGTGCCTATCTGATGCTGGGGCAGGGTGACGGGGCTGGCGTGCATCACCCCTTGTACAATTTCAACGACGACATCGCGCCCATGGGCGCGTCGTTCTTCGCGCGTCTGGTGGAGCGGGCACAGCCCGTCGATGGAGCGTGATCCATGGCCTTGGAAGACGCCAAACACCAGGTCGATCAGGCCTTTACCCGCGAGGATCCGAAAGGCCCCAGCTTTGAGAACGCCTTTGGCGGTGCCACGTCCTTTCTGCGGCGGCGCTATACCAAGGATCTGACGGGCGTCGATATCGCGGTGACTGGGGTGCCGTTCGACCAGGCGGTGACGAACCGGCCGGGCACCCGCCTGGGCCCGCGTGCCATCCGCGAGGCCAGCGCCCTGCAAGCGTTCGATCCGCCCTATGGCTGGCCCTTTGACGTGCTGAGCGAACGCGCCATCATCGACTATGGCGACCTGGCGTTCGACTATGGCCATGTGGCGCAATTCCCCGATGCGCTGACCGCGCATATCCGTGGCATCCTGCAGGCGGGCGCGGCCAGCGTCACGCTGGGCGGCGATCACTACATCAGCTTTCCGATCCTCAAGGCTTATGCCGAAAAATACGGGCCCATCAGTCTGTTACAGTTCGATGCTCATTCAGATACCTGGCAGGACGACGACCTGTCGCGGATCGACCATGGGACGATGTTCTACAAGGCGGTGAAATCGGGGATCGTCGATCCCGCGCGGTCGGTGCAGGTGGGGATCCGCACCACCAACCCCGACACGCTGGGCGTGACCGTGATCGACGCGGCAGAGGTGCATGCCGACGGCGCGCAGGCCACGGTCGAGAAAATAAAATCGGTTCTGGGCGACGCGCCAACCTACCTGACCTTCGATATCGACGCGCTCGACCCGGCCTATGCCCCCGGCACCGGAACTCCGGTCTGGGGCGGGCTGACCTCGGCGCAGTGTGCCGCGATGCTGCGCGGCTTGGCGGGGATCAACATCCGGGGCGGCGACGTGGTCGAAGTGTCGCCCCCCTTCGACACCACCGGGGTCACGGCGATCGCGGGCGCGCATGTGGCGACCGAAATCCTTTGCCTGCTGGGCGCACGCATGCGCGGGGGCACGGCATGACCGACAAGAACCAGCCCGTCAGCGGCAACGACCTTGCGCGGTTCTCCGGGCCCAATACCTTCATGCGGCTGCCATCGGCGAGCGATCTGGTCGGGCTAGACGTCGCGGTGCTTGGCGTGCCGATGGACATCGGCACGTCGTGGCGGTCGGGCACCCGTTTCGGCCCCAAGCAGATCCGCGCCGAAAGCGCGATGATCCGGCCCTACAACCTTGCCACGGGGGCCGCCCCGTTCGACAGCCTGCAAGTGGCCGATATCGGCGATCTGGCGATCAACACATTCTCGTTGTCCGACAGTCTGCGCATCGTCGCCGAAAGCTACGGCACCATCCTCAAGCATAACGTGGTGCCGGTCGCCATGGGGGGGGATCATTCCATCACCCTGCCGATCCTGCGGGCGATCCACGCGCGGCATGGCCCCGTGGCGCTGGTGCATGTCGATGCCCATGCGGATGTCAACGACGAGATGTTCGGGATGCGTGAAACTCACGGCACCGTATTCCGCCGCGCGCATGAGGAAGGGCTGATAAACCCTTCGAAAACATACCAGGTCGGCCTGCGGGGCACCGGATATGCCGCGACCGACTTCACCGAGGCGCAGGATTGGGGCTTTCAGCAGTTTCCGGCGCATGAGCTTTGGGGCCGCAGCCTTGCGGCGCTTGGCGCGGAAATTCGCCGTGACATCGGGACAGAGATGCCGGTCTATGTCACCTACGACATCGACAGCCTGGATCCGGCCTATGCACCCGGCACCGGCACGCCCGAAATCGGCGGGCTGACCACGCCGCAGGCGCTCGAACTGATCCGCGCCCTCAAGGGGCTAAACATCGTCGGCTGCGACCTGGTGGAGGTCTCGCCCCCTTACGACACCAGCGGCAACACCGCGCTGACCGGAGCGAATATCCTTTACGAACTGCTGTGCGTCCTGCCCGGCGTGGCGTACCGCTGATGGGGCGGTGCGGCTTTGATCACTTGAACGATGGAGCGTAAGGCTATGATAGCATGGATTCTTCTGGCCGCTGTCGTGGCGATTTTGACCTATATCCGTCTGGCGCCCAGCGACGTCGACCGCTGGCACCGGCCGATCGAGGCGCGCGAAAGCAAGACTTTCGAGGGGGGCGCGATCCGCGTCATCGATGCGAGGCCCGATACGCTGACACGGGTGAACGAGGCCGCCACCGACCTGCCGCGCACGCAGGTGCTCGCCGGCAGCGTCGCCGAAGGGCGCGTGACCTATGTCACCCGCTCAAGGCTGATGGGGTTTCCCGATTATACGACCGTGGAGCAGCAGGGCGATACGGTCAAATTATACGCGCGCCTGCGCTTCGGGCGGTCAGATATGGGCGTCAACGCCGCGCGACTGGAGCGGCTGGTCAAGGCCGCGCAGCCGTGACGACAGGCACCCTTGCTGCACCTCGCGCCACATCGGCACATTGAGCGACATCTGGCATTGCGCCATGAACATCCGGCCGTCGACCTGCAGGCAGATCGTTTCGCCCAATTCGACACGTCCGCCCGTGCGGTCGGTGCAATAACAGTCGATGGTCTTGCCGCTGGGCGTGGTGACATCCGCCATCGCGGGGCAGGCCGCGCAAAACACAAGAAGAACGATGCGTAACATGCTTGTATGATACCACGTGTCCCGACCTTGACCAAAACCTTTCAATGCCCGAAAGGGTGCCCATGATCCCGACCGACCGACTTGAACAGATCCTGCAACGCTTCCAGTACCTGGAGGCGGCCATGTCCGCGGGCGACCCCAAGGCCGACATCGCGGCGTTGGGCAAGGAGTATTCCGACCTGCGCCCCGTGGTCGAGCAGATCCAGACCTATCGCCAGCTGCAGCGCGACATCGCAGACGCGAAAGAAATGCTGGGCGATCCGGATATGGCGGAACTGGCCGAGGACGAATTGCCGCGCCTGCGCGCCGAACTGCCCCGCGCCGAGGCGGCGCTGCAACGCGCGCTGCTGCCGCGCGACGCCGCCGATGCGCGGCCTGCGATGCTCGAGATTCGACCCGGCACCGGCGGCGACGAGGCGGCGCTTTTCGCGGGCGATCTGTTGCGGATGTACCAGCGCTACGCCGAGGCGCGCGGCTGGACCATCGACATCATCGAGTTGCAGGAAACCGAACTGGGCGGGATCAAGGAGGTCGTGGCGCATATCAAGGGGCAGAACGTCTTTGCCCGGCTGAAATACGAGAGCGGCGTGCACCGGGTGCAGCGCGTGCCAAGCACCGAAAGCGGCGGTCGGATTCACACCTCGGCGGCGACGGTGGCGGTGCTGCCCGAGGCCGAGGACGTGGATATCAAGATCGATGCGAATGATCTGCGGATCGACACGATGCGATCCAGCGGGGCAGGTGGCCAGCACGTCAACACCACCGATTCCGCGGTGCGCATCACCCATATCCCGACCGGTATCGTCGTCACCAGCTCCGAGAAGTCGCAGCACCGTAATCGCGACAAGGCGATGCAGGTGCTCAAGGCGCGGCTGTACGACATGGAGCGCAGCCGGATGGACAGCGAACGCTCCGCCGACCGTCTGGCGCAGGTGGGCAGCGGCGACCGGTCGGAGCGGATCCGCACCTACAACTTTCCCCAGGGGCGGCTGACCGACCATCGCATCAACCTGACGCTGTACCGGCTGGAGGCGGTGATGGCCGGCGACCTGGACGAGATCATCGACGCGCTGACCGCCGACGCGCAGGCGCGCCAGATGGCGGAGATGGGGCAGTGACGGCGGCGCAGGCGATGGTCGCGGCCACCGCCCGGCTGCGCGCGGCGGGCGTGCCGGACCCGGCGCGCGACGCCCGTGTGCTGCTGGCGCATGCGGCCCAGGTCGATGCCGCGCGCGTGACCCTGATTGCGCCCGAGGACATCGCCCCCGACATCGCCGAACGCTACGAGCGGTTGATCGCGCTGCGTGCGGTGCGTGTGCCGGTGTCGCATCTGATCGGCGAGCGTGCGTTCTACGGCAGGCGGTTCAAGGTCAGCGCCGACGTGCTCGATCCGCGCCCCGAGACCGAAGCGCTGATCGAAGCCGCGCTGGCCGAACCGTTCGACCGTGTGCTGGACCTGGGCACCGGATCGGGGTGCCTGCTGGTGACGCTGCTGGCCGAGCGGGGCGACGCCACCGGGCTTGGCATCGACCTGAGCGAGGCCGCCTGTCTGCAGGCCAGCGCCAACGCGGTGCTGCACCGGGTCGATCAGCGCGCCGATATCCGCGCGTCCGACTGGTTTGCGCACGTGGACGGGCGGTTCGACCTGATCGTGTCGAACCCGCCGTACCTGTCGGCCGAAGAGATGAACGACGTGCAGCCCGAATTGCGCGACCACGAGCCGCGCATGGCGCTGACGGACGAGGGCGACGGGACAAGCGCCTACCGGATCATTGCCGGGCTGGCGCAGGGGTATCTGACCCCGCGGGGCCGCGTTCTGGTCGAAACCGGATACCGGCAGGGTGTCGAGGTGCGCGATATTTTCATCGCCCATGGGTGGGCGGAGGTCACGATCCTGCCGGACCTTGGCGGTCAGGATCGTGTCGTATCCGCGCGTAAACCCGCCTAATTCAATGTATTTGGTGTGAAAACCACAAAGAATCTGGGGATATGACCGGATTTCCCCTTGCCCTGCATGTCCGAGCGTGTTTATTCAAAGATGTTGCAGCGGTGGATCCCTCGGGGTGGTCCCGCGCGGCGTCAAGCCCAACATGTCGCAAATCCGGTCCTGTTCAGCGCTCGAAAAGCGCATCCGGTGTTACGATCCAACAGCACAAGGCTGATCAGTTTTCATGAAATCATCGAGATCCCGGTCCCGTTCAAAGGGCAGCCGCAACAGACCTCAGCAAAGCGGTGGCAATGTCGTCAACCGCGTCTTCGACAGCTCCGGCCCCGAGGGCAAGGTGCGCGGCACCCCGCAGCAGATCATCGAAAAATACAATCAGCTGGCGCGCGATGCCCAGTTGAGCAATGACCGCGTGGCGGCCGAGAATTTCCAGCAGCACGCAGAGCATTACACCCGTATGCTGAGCGAGGCGCAGCGCGAGATCGACAGCCGCCGGGAAGAGCAGGAACGCCAGAACCGCGAGCGTCAGGCCGAGCGTGACCGCGAGCGCGCCGAGCGCCAGGAACGCGAGGCCGCCCAGGTCCATCATGGCGGCAATGGCGGCGGCGATCAAAGCGCCGGCGACAAACCCAAGGGCGAGCGCAAGAGCCGCCGGGGCGATGGCGGCGATCAGCAGCCCCGCGGAAGCGGCGACCAACCCGACGTCAAGCACCAGCAGGACACGATGGACGGCGACAGCAACCTGGTTGAAACGCCTGAAAGCAAACCGAAAAAGCCCCGCGCACCACGGCGTAAACCGCGCCCCAGCCCCGAGACGTCCTCGGCGGATGGAAGTGGTGGCGACGGTGGCGATACACCAAAGGCCGCGGAATAGACCGGCGCCGACCGGCGTCACCAGTGTGATGTGATCAAGGGCCCCGCCAGCGCGGGGCCCTTGGTCTGTCAGGGCGCCGCCACCGCCCGTGCCAAAGCGCAAAATCCCTCAAGTGATACCTGCTCGGCCCGTTCCGTCGGGGCGATGCCCGCGGCACGCAGGCGGTCCTCGATATCGGGGGCCACCCCCTTGAGGGCGGCGCGCAACATCTTGCGGCGCTGGTTGAAGGCGGCGGCCACGACGCGGCTGAGCACGGCGGCATCCGCGTCGAACCGGGGCCTGGCCAGCGCGGTCAGATGAACGACACTGCTCGACACCTTGGGCGGCGGGGTAAAGGCTTCGGGCGGCAACTGCATCGCGATCCGCGCGTCGCTGCGCCACTGCGCAAGGATCGCAAGCCTGCCGTAGGCCTTGGAGCCCGGTCCGGCCACGATCCGCTCCGCGACCTCGCGCTGGAACATCAGGGTCAGGCTTTGCCAGAAGGGCGGCCAATCCGGCGGTGTCAGCCAGCGCACCAGCAATTCGGTGCCGACGTTGTAGGGCAGGTTGGCCGCCACGCGGATCGGCGGGGTCAGATGCGCGAGCGGATCGATCTCCAGCGCGTCGCCTTCGATGACAGTCAACCGTCCCGGGTAGGCCGCCGCGATCTCGGCAAGGGCAGGCAGGCAGCGGCGGTCCTTTTCGATGGCCAGCACGTGCCGCGCGCCTTCGGCCAGCAAGCCGCGCGTGAGCCCGCCGGGACCGGGCCCGATTTCCAGCACGTCGCAGTCCGATAGATCGCCCGCCTGCCGCGCGATCTTGGCGGTCAGGTTCAGATCCAGCAGGAAATTCTGCCCCAGCGACTTGCGCGCGCTCAGGTCGTGCGACTGGATCACGGCGCGCAGGGGGGGCAGATCGTCGATGACGCTCATGGTTTCTTTCGGCTCCAGATACCTCCGCCGGAGGCAAGACAATCAAGGGTGCGCCGCAAGAGAGTCTTGCCTCCGGCGGGGATATTTCCGAACAAGAGAAGCACAGGCTCAGCGCATCCCGGCCATGCGGGCGGCCAGGCGGATGGCTTCGATCATGCTGCTGGGGTTGGCGATGCCCTTGCCCGCGATATCGAAAGCGGTTCCATGATCGGGCGAGGTGCGAATGAAGGGCAGGCCGAGCGTCACGTTCACGCCGCGGTCGAAATCCAGCGTCTTGATCGGGATCAGCGCCTGATCGTGGTACATGGCGATCGCCGCGTCATAGCGGGCGCGGGCGGCGGCGTGAAACATCGTGTCGGCCGGCAGCGGCCCGACGATGTCCATTCCCGTGGCCGCCAGCTCCGCCACCAGCGGCGCGATCCATTCCACCTCCTGCCGGCCCATCTTGCCGCCTTCGCCAGCGTGGGGGTTCAGGCCGGCGACCGCGATGCGTGGGGCTTTGATCGCGAATTGGTCGCGCAGTCCGCGCGCGGTGATCTCTATCGTTTCGCGCAGGACGGTCGGCGTTAGCGCCTGCGGCACGTCCTGAAGCGGGATGTGGATCGTCGCGGGCACCACGCGCAACTGGTCGGAGGCCAGCATCATCACCGCCCGCGCGCCCCCCGCGAGGGCGGAGAGGTATTCGGTATGGCCGGGATAGGCAAAACCCGCACCGTCGATCAGCGCCTTCTTGTGGATCGGCGCGGTACAGAGCGCCGACGCGGCGCCGCTGCGCACCAGGTCAACCCCCCGCGCGATGGCGTCGATGACGCCTTTCGCGGTGCGCGGATCGGGCAGGCCCGGTCGCGGCGCACCGGCAAAGGGCAGCGCCAGAACCGGCAGGGCGCGGTGCACGACATCCGCCGCGGCGGATGGGTCGGTGATCACTTCGACCGGTAGGGTCGAAGGCAGGACGCGCGGATCGCCGATCCAGAACAGCGGCACGGCACCCTCAAGCGCCGCCCATGCGCCGGCTGCAACCTCTGGTCCGATGCCCGCGGGTTCGCCGCAACTGATGGCGATGGGCGCGATCCGTCGGCTCATTGATCGACGATACGGGCGTCCGCGCGCAACTGCGCGATCAGGCTGTCGGCAAAGGCCGCAAGGCGGCTTTGGCGCAGGTTGCCGGCGATGTCCTCGCGGCTGGCCTCCTGGTTGATGGCGGCGGTGCGCCCGCAGAGCATCACCAGCAGTAGGGTCTCGCCCGCGCCGCGCGTCAGGACGGTTGAAATCTCGCCTGCGTCCAGTTTGGACAGCTCCATCGCGATGTCCTGCGGAATGTCGCCCGGGGCCTGACTGGTGCGGGTCAACACCTCGGGCGGCTGGCCTTTCGCCACGCCGTAGAGATCATCGCAGACATCGACGCGCGCCGCGACCGATGCGGCCTGCGACAGGGCGGCGGCGCTGCGGCCGCCGGCGATGGCCAGCGTCGCATATTCGATCGCGGCATACTCCGCCGTCGGGGCGCTGGTTTCCTCGATTCCGCGCAGCTGGAACAGGGCAACCGCGTTGGGGATCGAAATCGGCTGCGTGACTTCGCCCGGCGCCAGTTCAAGCAAGAGCGGGCGCAGAACCGGGGGCAGGTTGGTCAGCTGTTGCCAATCCAGCCGGCCGCCACGGTCGCGCGAGGCGGTGGCGGAGTATTCGCGGGCGAAGGCGGAAAACTGGGCTTCGCTGGTGGTGGCAGCGATCCGTTCCGCGATCGCCTGCGCTTCGGCGGCGCGTGGCGGCGGGGCGGGGATGATGATTTCAGACACCAGAACCCGGATGCCGCTAGCGCCCGAGGTGGCGGCCAGCGCGCGGTCGATCTCGGCTTCGGAGATCTGCACGCGGTTGCCATAGCGCGCGCGGATGAGTTCACGCCATGCCGTGCCGACGCTTACGAAATCGCGAAAACTTTCCTCGGAGACGCCGCCCTGGGCCAATGCGCGGATGAACTCCTCCTTGGATAGGTTCGCGCGGGCGGCGAATTCCGTCATGCCCGCCTCGATCCCTTCCGCCGTCAGCTCCAGCCCTGCGGCCTCGGTCGCCTGGGCCCGCAGGCGATCCTCGATCAGGGCTTCGCGGGCGGCGGCGCGGTTGGCACCCGGAGCGTTGAGCAGTTTCAGAAACCGCTCGCGCTGTTGCAGTTCGTATTCGGTGATCACGTCGTCATTGACCTTGACCACCGGATCGAACAGCGACTGCGCGGCAAGGGGGTGTGCCTGCACCGCCGCGATCGCCACGCTGGCGGCCATGGCCAGCCCCCTGATCCATCCTATGCTGTTCATCGTGGTCATTTCCCGCATGATCTTGTGTAACTTTCTGTTCCGTTGCGCGCAGAGAAGCCACGCAACCCGATGGTAAAGCCCAGATTGGTCGAGGGCTCAACACTTGTCGAGGAGGTATAGCGCCGGTCCACCGAAAGATCGACCGTCACGCATTCATTCACATATTCAAGGCCGATCCCCGCCGTCGCGGCCCGGTTGTCGGCAAGGTCGAACCGCCAGTCCGCCCGCGCGGTCCAGAAACGGTTGACCTTGAAGGCGCCGTCGAGGGTGATTTCGGATATCGACTTCGCGCGGTCCTCGGCCAGATCCTCGGTCAGCCAAAGGTAGCTTCCCGACACCTGCGCGCGCGGTCCGATCCAGCCGCCGCGCACCTCGGCCTTGGAAAAGTCGAACCCCTCGTTGAAGGTGGTGCGCGCGGTCAGCGCCCAGCCGTTGCCGGTCTTGACCTGGCCGGCGACAAGCACGTCCGACGTGGTGCCCGACAGGCCCGACGTGGTGGTGAAGCTGGTGTCGGCGCTGCGGCGGAACACCTGTCCGATGGTCAGGTGCGCGTCCCATCCGGTCGGGTCAAAGCGCGACCAGTTCACGCCGTAGGCCACGACCGCGCCGCGCTCGCGGCGATCGGGCCGCGGAAAGCGCGAGAGGCTCAGCAGGTTGCCCTCGTCGAATTCGACGCGGGTGCTTTCCTCGTTGGGAATGTCGGCGCGGCCGTTGTCGGTCCAGCCCAGTTGCACGACCGGTTCGATCATCTGGCTGACGCCGTCCGCCCCGTGTCGCACCAGCGGATAACGCAGCGCGACGGCCGAGTCCGGCGACACCTGCGTGTGGGTTTCGGGAAAGCTGCTGTCTTGCGAGACGTTGAAAAGATCGAACGAACCGCCCAGCGTCGCCTCGGCCCGCAGACCGCCCGGAAGGGTCATCGCGCGCAGCCAATCCAGTTCCACGTTCATGCGGTTGACATCGCGGCCCGCGATATCGGCATCGGAATAGCGGTAGTGGCTGTGTGCCAGCACGGCCAGCCGCAGTTCGCCTCCGATGCGCGCCGGGAAATAGCGCGCCTCGTACACGCCATCGGCGATGATCGTCGGCTGTTCGGCGTTGACCTCGTCGGGCCGCAGGGAGGTGTAGTTGATCAGGCTGGCGCGCATGTATTCGTCGCGGCGCGTCCGGCTGAGCCGCAGTTCGCTGTCGAGCCGGTCCTTTTCGGAATAGCTGTAGGTGGTCAGATACGCATCGTCGCTGACGGTTTCCAGATCGAACGTCAGCTTGAAATCGCGCGGCAGGTCGAACCGCCCTTCGGCAAAGACATAGCCGCGCACCCCGTCGGGGCGCAGGTCGTCGCGGGTGACGGCGCCCAGGATCCGGATATCGCCACGGACAAAGGCCTGCCGATAGCGAAATTCCAGCGTCCGGGTCTTGCCCGACAGATAGGGCGTGAGCGTCAGGTCGCGGTGATCGCCCAGCTTGATGAAATACGGCAGCTTGAGACCGGTGCCCAGTTGCGAGGTGGTGCGCAGCGACGGGATCAGCACCCCTGTGGCGCGCTTGAGCGTCGGATCGGGCAGGCGCAGGCGCGGAATATAGAACACCGGCACCCGCCCGATGCGGAACTGCGCCTGATCGAAGTAAAGCTGGCGCGCCTCCTGGTCGTGAACCACGCGCTTGGCGCGGATCTGCCACAGCGGCGGTCGGCCATCGTCGCAGACCCGGCAGGAGGTCACTGCGGTCTTGTAGAGCTGGCTGTAGCGCCCCTCGACGCGGTTGATCTGCACCGCGGCCAGTTGCAACTGCCGGTTCAGGACCAGCCGCGCACCGCGCAGCAGCCCCGATTGCAGGCCTGGATCGAGTTCGGCGGCCGAGGCGAGGATCACGACCTCGTCGCCATCGCGCAGCGTGATCGGGCCGTCGATGATCAGCTTGCCGGTCCGCTGATCGTAGCGGATGGCGCGGGCGCTGATCCGGGTCGTGCCCTGGAACGCCTCGACGTTGCCGCTGGCCACCAGAACGCGGTCGGATGTGATATACAGGTCGTCGGCCACCAGAACGGCGGGCGGTGCGGTGTCGCGGGCCTGCACCTGCGCCTGCCCGACGCCGGGGGTGCCGAGGCACAGGCTCAGGCAGATGATCACGGTGCGCAGCATCACGGGCTACCCATCCTCTGCGTGCAGCAGGAGGCCCATCGCCAACAGGATCGAGGCCACCGGCGGTGCCCAGGCGGCGAGCGCGATGGGGATCTGGCCGTTTTCGCCAAGGATCTGTGCAAAGCTGCGAATGAAATACAATCCGAACCCCAAAAGAACCGCCGTCAGAACCGCAACGCCGGTCCCGCCGAACCGGGTATGGCGCATGGTAAAGGCGCTCGCAACAAGAACCATCGCCATCAGAAACAGCGGGCGGGCCAGTTCCGATTGCAGCCAGACCTTGTGCCGCCGCGCGGAAAAGCCGGCTTGTTCAAGCTGGGTGATGAACTGCGGCAAGTCCCAGATCGACACCGCGTCGGGACTGCCGAAGGTTTCGCGGATCCGTTCGAGCGTCAGCGTCGACGGGATCGACAGCCGGTCGTGCAGCACGGCGTTGGCTTCGGAATTCAGCCCCTGGGACAGGGGCCAGGACTTGGCCCGCCGCAACTGCCATTCGCCGTTCTGCAATGCGGCGCTGTCGGCCTGGATCCGGCGCACCGGCCCGCCGCCCGGTGCATAGGTCAGAAAGGTCACGTCGAACAGCACGGAGGCATCGGCATTGGCGCGCAACGCGCGGATCACCGTCTGCCCCTGCGCGCCCCCCTGCCGCAGCCACAGCCCCTCGCGCGAGATCGACAGCGCCGCCGCACCGCCCGTCCTGTAACCTTCGGAGAGTTGCAGATACCGCTTGGACGTGGCCGCCACGATGGGGTTGAGCATCGTGACCGCAAGCCCGCCGATGATCAGCGCGACCACCACCGGAGCGATCAGCGCGCGGATCGCCGAGCGCCCGGCCGCGCGCGTCACCACCAGTTCGGACGAGCGCGCGAGGCTGACGAAGAGGGCGACCGTGGCGAGGATCATGATCAGCGGAAGGATGAGGTTGATCGTGGCCGGCGCATTGAGCAGCGTCAGCCCCATGATCTGGCCCAGGCTGATGTCCAGCCCGCCCGCGCGGCGGGTTTCCTCGACGAGGTTGACGAGCACAACCAGCGCGAACAGCACCCCTGTCAGCGCCAGAAAGCTCATGGCAAATCGGCGCGCGAAGTAAAGATGCAGGATCATGCGACAGCCACCTGCGGGCGGCGGCGGAACCAGGCCGGGTTGGCGGCATGCGCCAGCATGGCGCAGATCAGCACCGCGCCGATCGCGCCGGGCAGATACAAGAGCGGCCACATCGCCGCGTCGGCGCGCACGACCCCCACAAGACCGCTGCGCAGACCGTCGATGGCGATCAGCAGCCCGAAGGCGATCACGACCTCGCGCCAGACCCCGAAGCGGGAGAAACTGCCGATGATCAAGGTCGAAAAACCGATCATCGCCGCGACGACCGTAAAGATCGGCTGCGCGAAGCGGGCGTGAAATTCCTCGGCGATATCGCCCCGGCTTTGTTGGGTGCGGCGCGCCAGAGTATCCCACGGGATCATCATTTCGGGCGTCGTCAGATGACCTACCGACATCGCGGGGCCCGCGTCGCGGCGCACCAAGGCCGATATGTCGAACGAGAAATCGCGAAATTTCGCGGTGGCAAGCCGCGCGTCGACGGTTGTCAGGCGCTGCGCCAGACCATCGACCATGATCAGTGTCGTGCCCGCGCCGGTGCGCACCAGATAGGCCTCGGCCGCGGTATAGATCACGCCCTGCGCCGGGTCGCGTCGGTCCGACAGGAAGACATCGCGCAGGACGCCGTCCTTGCTGATCTCGCGGGTGTAGAACGTCACGCCGTCGGCAGGGTGCAAGAACGCGCCCTCGCTCAGCAGTCGCGCGGACAGGTTTTGCGAAATCTCGGCTTCGCGCTCGCTCAGCTGCCGTTGCGCCAGCGGATCCAGCACATGCGTCAGCACCGACAGCATCGCCGCGACGATCAGCCCGAACGCCAGAACCGGCCGCGCCAGCCGCCAGGGCCCCGTTCCGGTTGCCTGCATCACCGTCAGTTCGCTTTCGTTGCCCAGCCGGTTGATGACATAGACGCTGGCGGCGAAGGTCGCGATGGGAAGGACCGTGGTGATCAGCTTGGGCAGGCCGAGGGCGGTGAATTCCAGGAACACCAGTGCCGATTGCCCGTCGCCGATCAGACGGTCGAACAGCAGCACGGCGCGGTTGATCCAGAACAGCGACACCAGCACCAGCGCGAAAAAGCCGAACAGAACCAGAAGCTGCGACAGCAGATACCTGTCGAATTTGGTCACTGCGTTCCCCTTGGTGCCTGACGGTTTGTTTTGCCGGCGATCCTAGACCAAAGCGCGGGGCAGGAAAACTGCTATCTGGCCATTGCGGTGATCCCAAGCTAGGTCTGTGTGCAACGCAGTTCTTACTCCGAAAGGTTCCCGCATGACCCATCCCACAGATGTCTCCTTTGGTGAGACCGACATCGATACGCTTGCCGATCACGCGGGCCGCATCGCGGTTCTGGTCGATCCCGACGCCGCGCTGGGCAAGGTCGTGCGCCGGCTGGACCGGCTGACGCGCGGTGCGGTGAAACGCACGGTGGACAGCGACGCCTTTGGCGATCTGAAACCGGGGCAGGTGATGACGCTGGCCTATCCGGGCGGCATGGCCGCGCGCGCGATCGACATTCTGCGCCTGCCCAAGGGCGCAAGCGTGCAAGAGGCGCGGCGCGGCGGCGCGGCCCTTGGCAAGCTGCGCGGGCGCGACGACCTGCTGCTTGCCATCGGCAATGCAAAACGCGGCGCCGACATCGTGCAAGGCGCGGTGCTGCGCGACTATCGGTTCACCGATCACAAGACCGACGCCAAGCCGCCAAAGGGCTCTGTGCAGGTGATGTGCGCCAAGCCCGACGCGGTCGAGACCGAAGCCCGCGACCTGCTGGCCGTGGCCGCCGGCGTGTTCCTGACCCGCGATCTGGTCAACGAGCCCGCGAATGTGCTGACCACCACCGAATTTGCCAACCGCCTCAAGGCGATGGAGGATCTGGGCCTGAGCGTCGAGGTGCTGGACGAGGACCAGCTGGAGGCCCTGGGCATGCGCACGCTGCTGGCCGTGGGTCAAGGATCGGCCAGCCCGTCCAAGGTGGTCGTCATGCAGTGGAACGGCGGCGCCAAGGGCGACGCGCCGGTGGCGCTGGTCGGCAAGGGCGTGGTGTTCGACACCGGCGGCATCAGCCTCAAGCCATCGACCGGCATGGAAGACATGACGATGGACATGGGCGGCGCCGGCACCGTCGCGGGCGTGATGAGCGCGCTGGCGCGGCGCAAGGCCCGCGCCAATGTCGTGGGCCTTGTGGGGCTGGTCGAGAACATGCCCTCGGGCACTGCGATCCGGCCCGGCGATGTCGTCCGCTCGATGAAGGGCGACACGGTCGAGATCCTCAATACCGACGCCGAAGGCCGGCTCGTGCTGTGCGATGTGATGTGGTACGCGCAGGACCGGTTCGAACCCGCGGCGATGATCGACCTCGCGACCCTGACGGGCGCTATCATCATCGGTCTGGGCCATGAGAACGCCGGCGTGTTTTCGAACAACGACACGTTGTGCGACAATTTCCTCAAGGCGGCCAGGGACGAGGGCGAGGGCGCGTGGCGGATGCCGCTGGGCAAGGCCTATGACGATATGTTGAAATCGCCCATCGCGGACATGAAGAACATCGGCGGGCGGCCCGCGGGGTCGATCACGGCGGCGCAGTTCCTGCACCGCTTCGTCAAGGACGGCACGCCTTGGGTACACCTCGACATCGCGGGGGTCGCGTCGCTCAAATCCGAAAGCCCGCTGGCGCCCAAGGGCGCGACGGGCTGGGGGGTGATGGCGCTCAACCGGCTGATCGCCGATCGCTACGAAGGCTGAGCGGACGCATGGGCACCGCGATGTTCTACCACCTGACCCAGCGCCCGATGGAAGAGACGCTGGCCATGCTCCTGGGCAAGGCGCGGGGGGCGGGATGGCGCGTTGCGGTGCGCGGCACCGACGCGGGCCGTATGACCTGGCTGGATGAGCGGTTGTGGCTGGGGGCGGAGGACGCGTTTGTGCCGCACGGGCTGGCCGGTGGGCCGCACGACGCGTTGCAGCCGGTGCTGCTGACCACGGGCCGGGAGGCGCCGAACGGGGCCTCCTGCCTGATGGCGGTGGATGGCGCACCGGTAGAGCCATCCGAGGTCGCGGACCTGGAGCGGGTCTGCGTCCTGTTCGATGGCAACGACGCAGAAGCGCTGGACGTTGCGCGCCGCCAGTGGAAGGCAATGAAGGATGCGCGCATGCCGGCGCAATACTGGTCCGAGGACAGCGGCCGCTGGGAGAAGAAGTCGGAGACCTGAAGCCTGCGGGCGCCGTATCTTGGTTTGCTGTTATAAATCAGTATTTTGCAGTCTGTAGTTGATGCGATGCCTCAACGTGTCAGGATCAGTTCGCCCTGCGTGATCTCGATCCGGCCCCAGCGTTGCAGATAGCTCATCCCCAGCAGCGAATTGGTCATTTCGCCGCCGTTGACCGTGGCAGGCACGTTGCTGTCCGTGACGGACCCCAGCGTGATGTTGTCCAGCCGTACCGGGGCGGTGCGGACCTCGCCATTCGCGGTCATTGCGCGGCCCATGAAGTTGAGCGTCTCGGGCGCGAGACCGGCGGCCTGCGCGTCGCGCCGGGTCAGCACCATGTCGCTGGCTCCGGTATCGACCACGAAGCGCAGGGGTGCGCCGTTAACCTGTGCCATCAGGTAATAGTGCCCATCCGGGCTGCGAGGGACGATGATGCGGTTCTCTCCGGCGACATTGACCTGGCGCGGGATCGCGGTGCGGCTGATGTCATCCCAAAGCCCGATGGCGGCCACCACGCCGAAAAAGATCAGCGCCCAGACGGTGGCCTGTTGCAGCATGCGGTTCACCGACAGCCGGTTGTGCGCCAGATAGGCGCCCAGCACCATGAGCCCCAGCAGGATCAGGTAAATCAGATGGCCGGTGTCGTAGCTGTTCATGCCTGTGCCCTTGTCCGCGCCCGACAGATATAGGGGTGGCCGGCGGTAAAGTCAGCCCGCGGCCGGTGCAAACCCGAAGGCCCTGAGCCCGTCGAGCACGAATTGCACGGACAAGGCCGCCAGCAGCATCCCCAAGAGCCGGGTGACCACGGTGACGCCGATCTTGCCAAGTGCGCGTTCGATCGGACCGCTGACCAGGAAAAACCCCAGCACGATGACCAGCACCGCCGCCGTGACGCCCAGCACCGCGATCAGCCCTTCGGCGCCGGGGCGCTGGCCGGTCAACAGGATGACGGAGGCGATGGCGCCGGGCCCGGCGATCAGGGGGATGGCCAGCGGGAACACCGAGGGGTCGTTGGAATGATCTTCTTCAGACTGGTCCTCGCGGCGCTTGGTGCGGCGTTCGAACAGCATGTCGAGTGCCGTGATGAACAGCAAGATGCCGCCCGCGACGCGGAAGGCGGGCATGGAAATGCCAACGAAGCCGAGAACCGCCTCGCCGAAGAGTGCAAAGACCAACAGGAGACAGCTGCCCACGAGGCAGGCACGCAGTGCGATCCGGCGGCGCGCGGCGTCCGACATGCCGGTGGTCATGGCCACGAACAAGGGGGCGAGGCCGATGGGATCGATGATCACGAACATCGTGACGAAGGAGGTGATCAGGAAGGCGGTGTCGATGGGCATGGGGCGACTGTCCGTTCAGGGGGGAGAGGCCGGATTGGGGCGCTGCCCCAAACCCCGGGATATTTATGGAACAAAAGAAGCAGGGCGCGGTGTCAGGCTTCGGCGGTTTCGAGTTTCTGCAATGCGGTCATCCAGAGGGTCTCGGCGCGGTCCAGCGCCTCCATCACTTCGGCGTATTTCTTGTTCCAGACCGTGAGCTCGCCCACCTTGCTATCCTCGTAGAGGGCGGGATCGGCCAGCTTTTTCGCCAGCTTGTCGCGCATCTCGTTGAGCTTTTCGACGCGGGCTTCGGCCTTGCGCGCCTCCGAGCGCAGGCCAAGCACCTCGTCGCGGCTGGCGCGTTTGGGCCTGGGGGCTTCGGCGGGCTGTTTGCGGCTGTTCTTGCCTTGCGGCTTGTCGGGGGTGAGCAGCATCTTGCGATAGGCTTCGAGGTCGTCGTCGAAGGGCTTGACCGTTCCATCCGAGACCAGCCACAGCCGGTCGGCCACCATCGACAGCAGGTGCATGTCGTGACTGACGAGGATCACGGCGCCGGAATATTGCGTCAGCGCCTCGACAAGCGCCTCGCGGGATTCGATGTCGAGGTGGTTTGTCGGCTCGTCGAGGATGAGCAGGTGCGGCGCGTCGAGCGTGGCCAGCAGCAGCGACAGCCGCGCCTTTTGACCGCCCGACAGGCGCCCCACCTCGGTTTCGGCCTGGTCGGGACCAAGGCCGAAGCCGGCGAGTTGTGCGCGCAGTTTCGACTGCATCACGCCGGGACGGGCGGTGATCATGTGTTGCAGGGGCGTTTCGTCGATATGAAGCTCGTCCACCTGGTGCTGCGCGAAGAAGCCGACGCGCAGCTTGTTGGACTGTACCGATTTGCCGTTCATCAGAACCAGCCGGTTGCTGAGCAGTTTCGACAGGGTCGATTTGCCCTGGCCGTTCTTGCCGAGCAGGGCGATGCGGTCGTCCTGATCGATGCGCAGGTTCAGGCGCGACAACACGGGCTCGTCGGTGTAACCAACCGAGCCGCCCTCGATGCTGATGATGGGAGGCGACAGCTCGTCGGGTTCGGGGAAGGTGAAGACGCGCTTGGCCACCTGTTCGGGGCTGGCGATCATGTCCATCTTCTCGATCATCTTGAGGCGCGACTGCGCCTGCTTGGCCTTGCTTGCCTTGGCCTTGAAGCGATCGACGAAGCTTTGCATGTGGTCGCGGCGGGCCTGCTGTTTCTTGGCCATGGCGGCCTGCACGGCACGCTGTTCGGCGCGTTGGCGGGCGAATTGGTCATAGGGGCCCTGATAGAAGGTCAGCTTGCGGTCCTCGAGGTGCAGGATCGCCCCCACGGCCCGGTTGAGCAGTCCGCGGTCGTGGCTGATGATGATGACCGTGTGAGGGTATTTCGCCAGATAGGCTTCGAGCCAGAGCGCCCCTTCGAGGTCGAGGTAGTTCGTGGGCTCGTCGAGAAGCAGCAGATCGGGCTGAGCGAACAGGACCGCGGCGAGGGCCACGCGCATCCGCCAGCCGCCCGAGAAATCCGAGCAGGGCATGAGCTGCTCTTCGGCGTCGAAGCCCAGGCCCTTGAGGATGCTGGCCGCGCGCGCCTCTGCCGACCAGGCGTCGATATCGGCAAGCCGGGTCTGCACTTCGGCGATGCGGTTCGGGTCGGACGCGGTTTCGGCCTCGCGCAGCAGCGCCGCGCGCTCGGTGTCGGCCTCAAGCACTGTATCGATCAGCGAGGTGGAAGACGACGGAACCTCCTGGGCCACGCCGCCGATGCGGGCACGGCTGGGCAGCGAGATCTGACCGCCGTCGAGGCCCAGCTCGCCGCGGATGATCTTGAACAGCGTCGTCTTGCCGGCGCCGTTGCGCCCCACAAGCCCGACCTTGTGGCCATCGGGAATGACGGCGCTGGCCCCTTCGAACAGGGGGCGGCCCTCGACGGAATAGCTGATATCTGAAATGCGCAACATGGGCGCGGTGTGAACCAGCCCAATGCCGGTGTCAATCGCGCCTTTTCATACTGCAAACCCCGTGTTATCGGGGCGGCGAAATTCAAGCCCCGGGTATTCCCCCGGAGTTCATTCAACAGGAGCGACCCCCATGGCCCTCGAGCGTACATTCTCGATCATCAAACCCGACGCGACCCGCCGCAACCTGACTGGCAAGATCAATGCCAAGTTCGAGGACGCCGGCCTGCGCATCGTGGCGCAAAAGCGCATTCACATGACCAAGCAGCAGGCCGGCGTGTTTTATGCCGTGCACGCAGAGCGCCCGTTCTATGACGAGCTGTGCGAATTCATGGCGTCCGAGCCGGTCGTCGTGCAGGTTCTGGAAGGCGAAGGTGCCATTGCCAAGAATCGCGAAGTGATGGGCGCGACGAACCCCGCCGATGCCGCGCCGGGCACGATCCGTGCCGAATTTGCCGAATCCGTCGGTGAAAACTCGGTCCACGGCTCGGACGCGCCGGAAACCGCAGCGGTCGAGATCGCGTATTTCTTCTCCGGACTGGAGCTGGTCGGCTAAGACCCCCGTTCCGACGGTCGACATGCAGGAAAGGGCCGGCGCGCAAGCGTTCGGCCCTTTTTCCATCGGCGTAGTTGCCCTGCGCGCCAGGCGTCGCGTTCGCCTATGCGCCTTCGGGCACCGTCTGCGCCAGGTGCCGGTGCAGGAGGAGGACATTGCGGGAGTTGGCCTTCCACGCGATGTCGAACACGTCGCCCACGAAGGGAACAAGGCCGATCGCGGTATCTATGCCGACGTTTGCAACCATTCGCGCCAACAGCTTGGGCGGGGCGCCCATCTGGCGGGCTTGCAGGATGATGTAGCCGGCCGGGATCAGGGTGACGACATCGCCGACGCCCGGAATGACACCCAGCACGCTGTCCCATCCGACGCGCATCCCGAGGATGGGCACGCGAAAGGCGCGGTCCATCCGGTGCGCGAGCGTGGTCAGATGCTCCAGCTTATCGTGCAACGTTCTGCGGCCCTGTTTTCGCGATGATCCAGACGGCATGCACGATGCCGGGGATGTATCCCAGAAGGGTCAGCAGGATATTGAGCCAGAAATGCTTGCCCAGCCCGACCTGAAGGAAGACGCCGAGGGGCGGCAGGATGATGGCGACGATGATGCGGATCAAGTCCATGTGGGGCAGGCCCTTCGGTGTTGTTTGCGATCATGATGCAAACGTCGAAGGACGGCCGATGGTTCCGTTTTCGGGATCAGAGACTGGCGTAATCCGTGATCCTGGGCGTCGGTCGCTCGGCCTCCGGTGCGGAGCGGGCGGGCTGTTGGGCGTTCGATTGAGGCATGGGCGCCTCTTTCGACGGTTCGGGCGATGGGTCGTTGGGCATTTTAGCGCTCCTGTTCACATCGGGGCCGCTCGGGGGCCTCGGGTCAGAGCGTGGCAGGCCATGATGCCGACAGCGGGGCGGGATCGTGACATATCCGTGACAGGCCGCCGCCGTCTAACGCGACAGACGGTAGAGCGTGTGTTGGTGATAGGGCGCGTCCGGGGTCAGCGCGATGCAGGGAAAGCCCGCGTGATGTGACGCGTCGGGCCAATGCTGCGGCTCCAGCGCTATTGCGGCAAACGGGCCAAGGCGTTGACCGCTGAGCAGGGTCTCCGCCGCAGGCGGCAACCCGGCACCGTTATAGACCTGCAGGCCCGGTTCGGTGGTGTCGATCCGCAGCCTCAGACCGGTGCCGCCGACCAGGGTTGCTGCCGGGCGCGCGGGGGTGCGCCGGGCGGTGAACAGGCACAGGTTCGCGTCAAGAACGCGATCGGTGGGAACTGGCCGTGGCGCGCGGAAATCATAGTTGCTGCCGGCCACCGGGGCGATCCGGCCGGTGGGCAGCATCGCGGCATCGGTGGGCAGCCAGGTGTCGGCGAAAACCTCGAGCCTGTGATCCGCGACGGTCGGCGCGCCGTCCAGCGCCCAATAGGGGTGATGCGCGGGCGCCATCACGGTGGGGCGGTCGGTTTGCGCGTCGATCCGCAGATCGAGCGTGCCGTGCGGCCCCAGCGCATAGCGGGCTTCGATCCTGCGCGCGCCCGGCAGGCCGCCTTCACCGTGGGCCAGCGCGATCTCGAGCGTGACGGCATCGCGCGACTGCCGGGTGACGGTCCAGTCGCGGGCGTGCAGGCCCGTCCGGGCCGAATGCAGGGTATTGCGCCCTTCATTGCGGTCCATCTGCCAGGTGCGACCGTCAATCCGCACTTTTCCACCCGCCACCCGGTTGGCGACGGGCCCGACGATGGCGCCGGCATAGATGGCATGGCGGGCAAGCCGCGCGGGATCGGCAAAGCCAAGGACCACGCTGTGCGGCAGATCATGCCAGTACAGCGCCGCGAGGGTCGCGCCGCGCGGATATATCCACGCCTCGAGCGCATCCGAGGTCAGGACGATATACGATGGGTGGGGACGCGGCGCCATAGCCGGACGGTATAGCCGCACCACGCCGCCGCGCAACGATCATCGTGGTTTCGATCATTGCCGCGGCGGTGTGACCGGTCTTGATGCAGTGAGTGAAAAATGCCTACCAGAAGGCTGATAATGAACGGAAAAATAAGAGTGGATCATTGTTCTCGGAAGGCTCTTGTCATGCTGTCCGTGATTGGCTTGGTGAGATACTGGAAAAAGGTCCGCTCCTCGGTCTGGATCATGATCTCGACCGGCATGCCGGGGGTCGGTGAGAAACCGCGCACGCGGCCCATCTCGTCCGGGGCGACCGATATGCGGGCGATGTAGATCTCCTGCGGTCGGTCCTGGGAACTGTCCACGATGGCATCGGCGGAGACATAAAAGACCTGGCCCTGCAAAACGGGCGTGGTGCGCTGGTTCAGCGCGATCAGGCGCACGGTCGCGGGCAGGCCCTGCTGCACGCTGTCGATCTCGTTGCGCGGCACCTGCACCTCGATGATAAGCGGCTCGTCGGCGGGCAGGATCTCGGCGATGGCCTTGCCGCTTTCGATCACGCCGCCCGAGGTGTGGTAGTACAATCGCACCACCGTTCCCGACACCGGCGCCAGAACCTCGACCCGTTGCAGGATGTTGTGGGCCTTGCGCATCTGTTCTCGAATCCCGTCAAGTTCCGCCTGAACGACCTGCAATTCGTCCAGCGCGGCGTTGCGGTATTCGCTGTTGGTCTGTTCGATCTGGGCGGTGTATTTCTTGCTGATCTCTTCGATTTCGCGCATTTCCGCGTCGATCCGGCCCATCTGGCCTTCGGTCTCGGCCAGTGCGCGGCGCAGGGCGTTGACCTCGGTGCGGCGCACCAGCCCTTTGTCCAGCAGGGTCTGCTTGCTTGCCATGTCCTCCTTGAGGATTTCGTTTTGCATCTGGACCGCGCTCAACTGCCGGTCGTATCCGATGGACCGCACCTTGAGCGCCTCGATGTTTTGCAAGATCAGGGCGGTGTCATTCTCCAGCCCCTGGCGGTCGGAATTGAAGGCGACCGTCTGGCCATCCAGGATCGCCGCGACCTCGAAGTCCGACCGCAGATCCAGAAGGTGGCGCGGAAAGTCGGGGCGGGGCTTGCGTTCGTACTGCGCCAGCAGCCGCGCCTCTATCGCCTCGAGCCGGACCTGCCGCAGGAACAACTCGCGCTCGTTGGCCATGGCGGAGGTCTCGTCGAGCAGCACGATCGGCTGACCGGCGCTGACCTTGTCGCCTTCGGAGACGAGGATCTCCTTGATGATCCCGCCCTCCAGGTGTTGGACGACCTTGTTCTTGCCGGTCGCCACGAAGCTGCCCGGCGTGATCACGGCAGCCGCCAGCGGCGCCTTGAACGCCCAGAGCCCGAAGCCGCCGAACGCCACCAGGATCAGCACCAGCCCGAATGTCACGTGGCGTGTCACCGAACGTGGCACATCGGCATACCATTCGGCCGGAACCGTCGTCGGAACGGGCAGGTTAGCCATTGCTCAAACCTCCTTTGGCCGGGCCGCCCGGGCCGATGTTCTTTTGCTCGTTCGCTGTGTTCGTGCTGCGCTGCGCCAGCTGCTGGAGCACTTGCTGGCGGTGGCCAAAGAGCGCGACGTTGCCGTCCGCGAGCAGCAGGATCTTGTCTACAACGCCCAGCAAAGACGGTTTTTGGGTGATGACCACGACCGTGATGCCGCTTTCCTTGGCGTGTTTGATGGCATTGGCCAGCGCCCGGTCGCCCGCGGTGTCGAGGTTCGAGTTCGGCTCGTCCAGCACCAGCAGGCGCGGGTTGCCGAAAAAGGCGCGCGCCAGCGCGATGCGCTGTTTCTGGCCGCCCGACAAGGGCGAGCCGTCCGAGGCGACCATCGTCTCATAACCCTGGGGCAGGGAGGCGATCATCTGGTGCACGTCGGCCAGGACCGCGGCGCGGTGGATATCCTCGTCGGTGGCGCCTGCGCGCATCCGGCCGATGTTGTTCTTGATGGATCCGGGAAAGAGCTGCACGTCCTGGGGCAGGTAGCCGATGTTTTCGCCAAGCTGGCGTTCGTCCCAGTTGCGCAAATCCATCAGGTCCAGCCGCACGTTGCCCGACGTGGGCAGGACCGACCCCACCAGCATCTTGCCCAGCGTGGTCTTGCCCGCGCCCGAATTGCCGATCACCGCCAGCGATTCACCGGGGTTGAGGCTGAAGCTGAGGCCGTTGAGGATCACCTGCTTGGTACCTTGCGGCACAAACAAAAGCCGTTCGACATCAAGCCGGCCTTCGGGGCGGGGCAGGCGCAGTTTTTCGAACTTCTGCTTGGTGTGGTTCATCAGCTGAGTGATCCGCCCGTATGCCGAACGCGACAGCAGGAACCCGTTCCAACCTTCGATCGCCCCTTCGATCGGTGCAAGCGCGCGGCCCGCGATGATCGAGGAGGCGATCACCATCCCGCCGGTGATCTGACCGTCGATGGCAAGATAGGCCCCCCAGCCCAACATGCCGATCTGGGTCAAAAGACGTACGCCACGTGAAATGGCGGCAGAGATGATATTTCTGTCCTGTGCGATCACCTGCGCCTTGAGGCTGTCGGCGGTGTCGCGGCCCCAGATGGCCACCGCTTCGGGGACCATCGCCAGCGCATTGATGATCTGGCTGTTGCGGGACATGGAATCGAGGTGCATGTTCGCCTTGCTCTGCGCGAAATTCGCCTCGGCAAAGGGGCGGGCGGTGATCTTCTGGTTGACCAGCGCGATCACCAGCAGTGTCAGCGCCGTGACCACGACGATCAGCCCCAGGTGCGGGTGCACAAGGAAAATGGCGAGGATGAACAGCGGCGCGAAGGGCACGTCGAGGAACGACAGCAGCGTGCCCGAGGTCAGGAAACCGCGCAACTGCTGCAAGTCGCCCAGGGTCTGGTATTCGCGCCCGTTGCCGTGCAGGGAGGCCAGCGCGGCGGCACTTAGCACCGGAGCGCCAAGGCGCACCGCCACCTCGACCGCGGTGCGCATCAGCACAAAGCGGCGCACGGCGTCAAAGACCGCCTGCAGGATCACCGCGCCGGCGATCACCACTGTCAGCATGATCAGCGTGTCGATCGACCGGCTGGTCAGCACCCGGTCGGAAATCTGGAAGAGATACACCGGGATCGCAAGTATCAGTAGGTTTGTGGCGCAGGTCAGCACCATGACAAAGCCGAGGTTGCGGCGCACCGCCTGCTTGCCATGACGCAGATTGATGGCGAATTGATCGGGGCCCAGCCTTTCGTGAAACTTGGGCGTGGCACCGCCACCACCACTGCCCCCTCCGCCGCCGCCGCCGGTGGATTTACCGCCGCCGCCGCCCGTCGAGGTGGGCGGCGTCTTGGCGCGAATGGGGCCGGTTTCGCCCTCGATCTGCTCCCCGCCAAGGGGGCTGCCGGTCGGGCTTTGCGGCGTGCGGCGCGCTTTGCGAACGGAATCGTCCTTGCGGGCGGTGTCGGGCTTGGCGCCTGCGTCGGACTTGGGGCCTGCTTCGGGCTTGGCGCCTGCGTCGACCGTGTCCGCCTGGGCGCCGGGGTTGGCCCGCAGGCTGACGAAAACCGGGTCGGACCCGTCCGGTTCGGTCGCGGGGCTCGCGTCCGATCCGGCCCCGTCCGGCGCTATAGCGGTCGCCTTTTTCACTTTGCGCTTCATGTCCGGGGTCAGCAGCATCGGATCGGAAGCAGTGCCTGCCCCGTCGTCCTGACCAGCCGTCGCGGGACCATACTCGTTCTGGTAATCTTTCACATCTGCTCTCCGGTCAATTTCGTAAAACTATCAGGCCAGCATCGTCTGCATGACGTCCGGCGATGTTGACCCGTCCTCGATGACGGGGGCCGCGATTTCGCTGTCGGGGGTTTCATCCACCAGCATGTTGTCGGCCAGATAAACGACCGCTTCGTTGACAAGGTCGGACACGCCGACGCCCAACGGATTGGCATCCGTGTCGATCAGCTCCGCCTGGTAGAGCAGGGCGTCCTCGTAAACCTCGCCCGCCACGAGAATGTTGGAATCGACGCCAAAATCGCTGATCGAGGCGGTGTTGATCAAAGCGTTTGACCCCGTGGTCAGCGTGACATCACCGCCGGTCACATTCTGGAAGTCCTTCAGCGCCATGTGCACCTGATCGTCGTCACCGAAAATATTGGTTTGCTCGACCAGGTTGAGCGTCGTGAAATCGCCGTCGATGTAGAGCACCTTGAGCAGGCTGGTGCCCTCGAAAATCGGATCCTGCGCGGCATCCCGGCTGATCGTGGTCGCACCGTTGGCCAGTTCCTCTCCGGCGGCGGCGAAATTGCCGGTCATTGCGCCGTGCTGGTCCAAACCGACCGAACTGATCGTGGCGCTGTTGTAGAGCAGGTTGTCCGCGCCCGAGGTGTAGACCGGCCAGGCTCCGTCGTAGGTTACCATGTCGCTGTCGAGCAGCACGTTCGTCTGGGTGATCATGTTGACCGAAATCATGTGGCCCCCGACGATGATCAGGTCGTAGCCATAGCCGATTTCCAGCAGGCTGGCCGCGTTCACGATCAGGTTTTCGCCAAGGCCGATGAAGGTCTCCCACCCCGAAAAGACGACTTCGGCCTGATCGGTATCTGTTGCGAAGGTGTATTGGTGAACCCAGTTCACCAGCGTCAGATCCGCCTCGAGCCGCGCCACCACCCAAGAGCTTGGCAGGCCGGTTTCAGGGTCAAGGTCGGTCGCGCCGTCGCTTTGGGTGTCCATCGCGCCCTGTGTCTCCGCGTCGTCCGCGCCGGCGGTGTCCTGGGCGGCGTCCGGCCTGGATGAGGCGTAGAGGAAGCTTGCCGAGTTATAGGCCGATGACGTGCCGTTGCCCAATGCAACCGCCGCCGATCCGGTGCCCGACAGGCTGTCGTGTTCGATCAGAACATTGGTCTGCACGATGATGTCGAGGCTGATCGCGTCGCCCATGACGGCAATCACCGGGGCGTCCAGCCAGGCGGTGGTCACGAAGGCCTCGTTCACGGCGGTGTTGCCACCGCTGACGACGTTATGGCCGGGATCGACGTTGTAGAACTCCAGGCTCGGATCCTTGGGCAGAAACGCCTGTTCGGCAGTCTGGTCGCCGTCTTCGGCCGGGTCTTCGGGACGTAGGTGCATGGGCATCACATCGTCCAACGCGACAGGCGCATCGACGCTTTCGCCGTTTTCATGATGGCCGATCACGTCGGTGCCATGCGCCACCGACACGCTGACCCCGCTCAGGCTGCTGCCGTCGGTGGCGGCGGCCTCTTGCATCAAGGCCAGTGCATAGCCGTGCGCCCCGCCGTCCTGCAGCGTGAAAACGCCAATGCCCGGGCCGTTGATCACGTCGGCGATCAAGGCCCACTGGTTCAGCGTGGCAAGAAGGACATCGGAGGAGATGAATTCGACGCTGTCGCCCAGGCGCAGGATGTCGTTATCCGACAGCGACGCGGTCTGGTAGGTGACCGTGATGGCCGAGCTTGGCACGTCGAGCGTCAGAACCGGGTCCGGAGCGCCGGGGCCGATCTGAAACTTGACCGGCACGTTCATCGGCTGGTCCAGCGGGTCCGAAAACGAGAAGAATGGCAGATCGACCATGAGCGGAAAGGGATAGTAGGCGACGGCGACGCCCTCGGCGGGGAGGGGGGCCGGCGGCTCGTAGTCTATGCCGGGTGTGAACCCCTCCAACGCATAGGGGCTCGAGACGACAACGGTGACATTGAGCAGCGCGCCCGCCTCGGGATCCATCGCGCGCAGGGCCTTGAATTTCTCAAAGGCGTCGCGCAGGCGCTCTTCCTCGGATGCGATGTGCAGGACGCCGATGAAATGCGCGACGAACTCGGTCACTTTATCCATAATCATAGCAACTCTCTTTCCCAATGGAACGGTTGCGCTCTGGCCTCAGGGCGGTCTTTTTGTTTTTGGAAATTCGGTGTTGGAAAAATCATGTAACAAATGATCGGGCCCCGGCGCGATGCCGGAGCCCGAAAGGTCTGCGCCTTAGACGCCTTCGCTGTCGTCGCCGATGTAGGTCGAGGTCATCGACCCGCCCACGACGTTCATGTCGACGGTGTTGCCCAGCACGTTGGCACCCATCACGATGCTTTGGTTGAAGGCCGTGGTGTCGATGGCAGAGGCTGCCGATGCGAAGCTTTCGCCGGTGACAAAGCCGTCGTCACCGTTGTTGGAGCCCCACATGCCGGCATTGCCGTGGCCGCCGTCGCCGTTGATCGCGTTGCCGCCGTCGGCGGTTGAACGACCGTTCGACATGGCATTGCCACCCCAGGCATGACCGCCAAAGGCATTGCCGGTCTCGCCGCCGTAGGCATAGGCCGAGCCGCCCGCGCCGCCGGCACCGCCTTCGGAGCTGCCCAGACCGTAGCCGCCGGTCTGCGAGCCCGCCATGGCGCCCTGCATCGCATCAAGCTCGGTTTCGCTTTCTGCGTCACCGGACTGTGCGCTGCCAAGGCCTGCGCCAAGCGCTGCGGAATCCGCTTCGTCGCCGTTGCCACCTTGGCCATCGACGCCGCCGCCGTTGCCACCGCCGCCTTGGGCACCGGCAAAGCCCGCGCCAAGTGCGCCGGCGTCCGCTTCGTCGCCGTTGCCGCCGTCGGCATCCGCGTCGCCGCCGTCGCCGCCGTCGCCGTCAGCGCCTGCAAGGCCAAGACCCAGCAGACCAAGACCGACGCCGATTGCGCCCGCGTCACCAGAGCCACCGGCCCCGCCATCCGCGTTTTCGCCGCCGTCGCCACCTTCGGATTCGGCATTCGATCCGGCAAGTCCGAGGCCGAGTGCCCCCGCGTTGCCGTTTCCGCCGTTCCCGCCGGTGTTGTTGTCGCCGCCGTCGCCGCCTTCGGATTCAGCTTTCGATCCGGCCAGGCCTACGCCAAGGGCACCCGCCGCCGATCCGGCAGGACCGGAATTGCCGCCCTCTGCCTTGTTCTCGGCTTCGGTTTTGCTGCCCGCAAGGCCAAAGCCAAGCGCCGCGCTGTGGCCACCGTCGCCGCCGTCGTCGCCTTTGGCCTCGACGTCCTTGATGTCGCCGCTTTCGCCACCGGCTGCGGCCGCAAAGCCGCCGACCGACACGGCACCCAGCGAGAACCCGCCGTTGGCATCCGCGTTATCGCCGCCGTGGCCGCCATCGGCGTCGGCGTCAATGCC
Source organism: Sulfitobacter sabulilitoris (assembly GCF_005887615.1). Lineage (GTDB taxonomy): Bacteria > Pseudomonadota > Alphaproteobacteria > Rhodobacterales > Rhodobacteraceae > Sulfitobacter_E > Sulfitobacter_E sabulilitoris. The sequence goes on along the minus strand of NZ_VANS01000001.1, from coordinate 885,157 downwards.
TTCTTCGGCCTTGGCCGTGCCACCGTGCGAGATGTTCTTTTGCTGCAGGTTGCCGCCGACGGTCGCGTGATGCAGTTCGTCGTTGTCCTGCAGGTTGTTGGACATCGCGTTCACGGTGCCGACATCGTTGCCGGGACCATTCAGGCTGTTGTTGAGGATGTTTTCCAAGTTCAAGTCATTGCCGGGGTCATAGTCGATGTTCCCCTTGGCCATGATGATGTCACCGGTGATCGAGTGGCTCAGGTCCACATCGGCGAAATCGTCGTCGCTGGGTTCGTACCCATCAAGATCGAGCTTCACCTTCACATCCACGTCGACGTCGGACTTGTTGGCATTGTAGTTGGCGTTCAGGTTGCCGTTGGCGTTGCCGTTGGCGTTCCCGTTGGCATTGCCATTGGCGTTGCCGTTCAGGTTACCGTTGCCGTTGGCGTTGCCGTTCAGGTTGCCATTGCCATTCCCGTTCAGGTTTCCGTTCCCGTTCAGGTTGCCGTTGCCGTTCAGGTTGCCGTTACCGTTTCCGTTATGATTGTCGTTTTCATTTTCGGATTTCTGGTGCTGACCCTGAAGCTGGCCCTGTCCTTGGGCCTGTAGCTGGGCTTGCAGCTCGGCCTGGGCCTGAAGCTGGTGCTGGTCCTGTTCCTGGTCCTGGTGGTCCTTGTTCCAGTCCCACATCTGCCAGTTGCGATTTTGTCCCATGTGTCTTCCTCCGGTCATGCGCCTGCCGGATCGCCACTCATTTCAAAAGCGATCATGCGCCGGGCGCTGGTTGGTTGTCGTGTGATTGTCTTGATGCGCCGTCACGAATATCTCTGATCGGGCGAATCCGTCGGGATGCTTGCGCTTTTCGTAATGAATCCCCCCCAGGATCGTTGCTTTGCGCTGCGACATCCTGGGAATGCGAGACGCGAAACCACATGCCAAAGCACGTCTGGTTCGCCTTCAAATCCCCCGGTGCCCAAATGCGGGCGGTCCGTCGCAGGCCACGCGAAAATGACGCGGCTTGATGATCTTCTCACCAACACGTCCTGCGGGAATAGATGGAAGAAGGGCGTAGTGGAGGGCTATGCTCAAGGCGCTGAATTGTGGCCGAAAAAGTACAACCACTAGTCGCAAGGGTTAATGCGGTCAGGGTGGCACCGCGTCAGAATCTAGACCTGTGGTCAGGTCGGATCCCAACGCGCACCGTCCGGGGCTATCGCGGCCGGACCACGAACGTATCTTCGTAAAGGATTGGTTTCGAGCCGCTTTTCTGATATTGTTCAAGAATTCTTCGTCGCATGGCTAGCCAAAGGATTAAGTTGTGACCAATCGTTCGGATAGTTTTTTCACCGATCGGTTTATGGTAAGATGTTAATGGTTCGAAGTGCACATTGCGTTTTGTCAAATACGACTTTCAATAAATTTCTAACCTACACACCGGCTAAGCCCTGTGAATACGCCCCAATTACCGGGGAAGGATGGGACAACAGTTTAAAGAAAGATTTCATTGTGCGAGGCAACAATACAACCGATGGCAGTGGTCGTGCGACTGTATTTCTGGTCGGCAGCACCTTGAGTTTTCCCGAGACCCTGGTGCGTATTCTGCACGCGGAGTTTCCGGAAATCAGTTTCCTGCGCATGTCGTCCTTCAAGGAGGTCGAGGCGCCGAACCTGTTCGCGCCGGAAACTCCGCTGGCGGTCATCATCGACGAGACCAAGATCGAGGAGTTGCACGGCGCGATTGGCCGCTACCGTGAAAAGCACGGGCCCTTCACCGTCGCGCTGGCCTATCGCAACCTGTGCCTTGCGCGCAAATTGCTGGGCCAGGCCGACAACGCGGACAGCATTGCGGATCTGCGCTTTTTGCCGATGAACATTCAGTTCGACCGCTGGTTGTCGGTGTTTCGGCTGGTACTCTCGGGGGATGGGTTCTTGCCCTACGAGTTGCTGAGCGCGTCGCTCATCGCGCACGCGGATAACATGCCGGCCGCGGTCTCTGCCGATCCGTCGGGCATGAGCGATGTCGATCTGACAGCGCGCGAACGCGAGGTTCTGACGCTGGTGGCCGAGGGCAAGCAGAACAAGATCATCGCAGAGGATCTCAACCTGTCTGTTCACACGGTCAAGCTGCATATCCATCACCTGATCACCAAACTGGGGGTTCACAACCGCACCGAGGCTGCGCTGCGCTACTCCGCCATGATGCAGCAGTCGGGCGACAAGGGGCCATGACCCGGCCCGATGGACAGGTCGATTTCGAAGCGTTCCTGCTGCTGATCGGCAAGCTCAATTATTCATGGACCAATACCGAAAGCCTGCTCATTCATCTGATCGCGGGGCTGTGCAGGATCGACAAGGATCCCGCCGTGGTCATTTTCCTGACGCTCAACACGACGCGGGCGCGCATCGATCTGGTAAACCGGTTGTCCAAGCTGGAGACGACGCCGACGGCGCAGCGCGATGCGATCCTGGGTGTCACAGGCCGGATGCAGAAGCTGTCGGCGCTGCGCAATCGCTACAATCACTGCATCTATGCCTTCGATGCCGAGGGCGGCAATCCGCGCACCGTGCTGATGCGCATCGCCGACCGCAAGGAAACCCTGCGCATGGGGCAGGTCAACGAATTGAACGATGCCGCCGCCGGCGACGTGGAGGACGCCATCAGCGAGTTGCAGAAAATCAACCTCGATATCTGGGGACTGATCCGGAAGTTCGATTATCCAGTGTAGAAACCGCCGAATTCCACAAGGGTTTTCCGGCATTTCCTAATCCTATGTCTAGCTTCACAGTGTGGTGCGGCCTTTTTATCCTGAGTGGTGTTGTTTTAGAAACTTTCGATCGTAACGATTGGTGTGGGGGTAAGAACAATAAAGAGCCATCCGCTGGAGGGTAATACGACCAGCCAAAGCTGGCGCGTCGAAACGAGCAGCAGCGAGACCTAACCTGATTGTTCCGATCGCACCTGGGGGGGTGCGCAATGGGGACTTATGTATCTGGGCGAGAATTTCTCGCGCCATATCCTGTGCAGAATTTCAACAAGCCGATGCCGCAGCGTATTCTGGTTGCCGGTGGGGCGGGATTTTTAGGATCGACCCTGTGTGCCGCGTTGCTGCGCCAGGGAGATGAAGTGATTTGCCTCGACAATCTGCTGACCGGATCGCTCGACAACATCGCCGGACTGCAAAGCCATCCAAAGTTCGCCTTTATCCAGGGCGACATCCTGGATCCGCTGCCCGAGATGCCGCGGCTCGACCAGATCTACAACATGGCCTGCGCCGCATCGCCGCCCAAGTACCAGCGCGACCCGATCCACACCTTCAAGACGTCGGTGCTGGGGGTGATGGCGCTGCTGGATCTGGCGCGGGCGCATCGTGCGCGGTTCCTGCAATCCTCGACCTCCGAGGTCTATGGCGATCCGGCCATCAGCCCGCAGGCCGAAAACTATCATGGCAACGTCAACACCGTCGGGCCACGATCATGCTACGACGAGGGCAAGCGCGCGGCGGAAACGCTGTGTCACGACTATTCGCAATGCCACGGCGTCGACACGCGGATCGCGCGTATCTTCAACACCTACGGCCCGCAGATGAGCCCCACGGACGGGCGCGTGGTATCGAATTTCATCGTGCAGGCGCTGCGCGGCGAGGACATCACGATCTATGGGCACGGTCGGCAGACGCGGTCGTTTTGCTATGTCAGCGACATGATTACGGGCTTGATGGCGCTGATGGCCGCGCCTGACCTCGTGGCATCGCCGGTGAACATCGGAAATCCGTGCGAATTCACCGTGAGCGAATTGGCCCGGCAGGTGCTGCGGCAGACCGGATCGCGGTCGCGGATCGTGCATTGCGTCATGCCGGTCGATGATCCCAGGCAGCGCAAGCCGGATATCACCCGTGCCATGACCCTGCTGCGATGGCAGCCGCGCATCACGCTCGAGCAGGGGCTGTCGCGCACGATTCCGTATTTTGCCGACCTTGTTGGCCAGCGCGCGGCGCTGACCGCGGCGCAATGACCCGCACCGCGATCACCGTGGGCGTGCCGCGCATCTGCGTCACGGGTGGGGCCGGATATATCGGCAGCCACGTCTGCAAGGCGCTGTCGGCGCGCGGGCATGTGCCCTTGACGCTCGACAACCTGTCCACCGGCACGCGGCAGAATGTCTCTTGGGGACCGCTGGCGCAGGTCGATCTGCGCGATGGAACCGCGGTCGCGCGGACCCTGCGCGCGCATCAGATCACCACGGTGCTGCATTTCGCGGCCTCGGCCTATGTCGGCGAAAGCGTCACCGACCCGGGCAAGTACTATGACAACAACGTCGGCGGCATGATCGCGCTGTTGCGGGCCTGCGGGATGACGGGCGTGCGGCAAGTGATCTTTTCCAGCAGCTGCGCCACCTACGGCATCCCCGACCAGTGCCCCGTGACCGAAGACAGCGTGCAACGGCCCATCAACCCCTATGGCCGCAGCAAGCTGATGTGCGAAGACATCCTGACCGACATGGCCGGTCAATACGGCTTCGGCTTTGCGATGCTGCGCTATTTCAACGTGGCCGGCGCCGACCCCGACGGCCAGCTTCGCGAGCGCCACACCCCGGAGACCCACCTGATCCCGCTGGCGCTGATGACCGCCGCCGGACAGCGCGGCGAGATGCAGATATTCGGCAATGACTACGACACGCCCGACGGCACCTGCATCCGCGATTACATCCACGTCAGCGATCTGGCCCAAGGTCATCTGCAGGCGCTGTCGTATCTCGATCAGGGCGGCGCGCCGCTGGCGGTCAACCTTGGAAGCGGGCAGGGATATTCCAACCTCGAAGTCCTCAGGGCCGTGTCCCGCGCGACCGGTCGCCCGGTGCCCACGCGCATGATGCCGCGCCGCCGGGGCGATCCGCCCGTTCTGGTGGCCGATGCCGGGCTGGCGCGGGCGATCCTGGGGTTTGCACCGCGGCGCTCCGATCTGGCGACGATCGTGGGCGACGCGGCCCGAAGTTTCGGATTGGAGCGCGCCCATGCGCACAGTTCGTGACACCGCGCCGGCGGGCTACCTGCGGCCCATGCTCCAGGGGGCGATGCGATTGCGCTATGCCCTGCTTGTGGGGCTGTGGGGGGCGCTGGCGATATGGTTCTGGGCGTGGTGGCTGCAGCCGGGCCACGTGATCGGCTGGGGGCGGTTCGCGCTGGTTACCGCTTGCCTGGTCTGGATCTTCTTCCTGCAGGCGTATTTCATCGCGATGTTCCTGCGCGCGCGCCAGCCCGCCGCCAGCCTTGACGACCTCGGGCCGTGCCGGGTTGCGATGGTGGTCACGAAAACTCCCGGAGAGCCGTTTTCGATCCTGCGCGAAACGCTGCAGGCGATGCTGGCGCAGGATGTGCCGCATGACACCTGGCTGGCGGACGAGGCGCCGGACGATTTCACCCGCGCCTGGTGCGCCGGGCACGGCGTGCGGATTTCGACCCGGCAGGGCATCGAGGCCTATCACCGCCCTGTCTGGCCCCGCCGCACCCGCTGCAAGGAGGGCAACCTGGCCTATTTCTACGATCACTACGGCTATGACCGCTATGACATCGTTTCGCAACTTGACGCCGATCACGTTCCGCAGCCGGGATACCTGCGTGAAATTCTGCGGCCCTTTGCCGATCCGTCCGTGGGCTACGTCAGCGCGCCCAGCATCTGTTCGCGCAACGCGCATCAAAGCTGGGCCGCACGCACCCGCCTGCACGCCGAGGCAATGTTCCACGGCGTCTTGCAGGCGGGGTATTCCAATGGCTGGGCGCCGATGTGCATCGGATCGCATTACGCGGTCCGCACCCGGGCGTTGAAGGCGGTCGGCGGGCTGGGGCCGGAACTGGCGGAGGATCATTCGACGTCGATGATCCTCAATGCGGGGGGCTGGCGCGGGGTTCATGCCATCGACGCGATCGCGCGCGGCGACGGGCCGGCCAGCATCACCGACATGGTGACGCAGGAATTTCAGTGGTCGCGCAGCCTGCTGACGCTCTTGCTGCAATATACGCCGCGCTATTTCGCGGCCTTGCCCGCGCGGCAGAAGTTCCAGTTCGTGTTTTCGCAGTTGTGGTATCCGCTGTTCGCGCTGTTCATGGCGTTGATGTACGCGCTGCCCATCGTGGCGCTTGCCTTTGACACGCGGTTTGCCGATGTCAGCTACCTTGGCTTTCTGGGTCATGTGCTGCCCGCGCTGATCACGCTGGTCGTGCTGGCCTACATGATCCGCGCGGACGGGTTGTTTCGTCCGCGCGACGCCAAGGTGCTGGGATGGGAAAAGGCGTTTTTCGCGGCGGCGCAATGGCCTTGGGTGCTCTGGGGCTGCGTGATGGCGCTGCGGGACCGGATCACCGGGCGGTTCGTGGATTTCCGCGTGACGCCCAAGGGACGGCGGGCCGCCGATCCGCTGCCCTGGAGCGTTCTGCTGCCGTATCTGGGTCTGGCGCTGGGGGCGGTGCTGCCGGTGCTGTTGGTCGATGACCCGGGCGAGGCGGCGGGTTTTTATATCTTTGCCTGCGTCAACGCGGCGATCTACACCAGCCTGTTGTTGATCATCGTCATGAATCACCTGCGCGAAAATGGTATTCCACTCCGGGGGGCGCAGGCCAGCGCGCGCGGCCAGATCGCCTGCGTAATGCTGCTGGGGGGGCTGATCGTGACGTCGATGATGGAACGTGGCGCGGACGGCTTTATCGCGCTGGCCACGACCACCGGACCCACGCAGATGGTGGAGACCCGGTACATGGTCTCGGGGGCGGGGCAGGGACCGCCCGGCACGGTCAAGTCAACATTCTCATCGGATTGGCGCAAGATCATCGCAGCCGTCCGTCAGTCTCAGAGGGATTAGAACAATGACAGATATATTTACCAGACCCAAATTCCGCCGGCCCGTCGCCCTGGCCGGGGCCGCGTGCCTTGTTGCCACGGCGGCGGTTGCGCAATCGGTTCCGACGGGGCCCGTGCCCTATGGCGTCTATGACCCGTATGGCGACTATTCCGATACGACGGCGATCCAGATCGAGCATCTGTTCCTGCCATGGGAGGACGTGTTTCTGCCCAGCCTGCAAGAGGCCGACACCTATGCCAAGGAGCGTGACCGCACGCTGCTGGTGACGATCGAGCCATGGACCTGGACCCGCGACGAGCGCAACTCTCCAAGGGTGTTGCAGGAGGGGATCGCGTCGGGCGGATACGATCAGACGATGCGCACGGTGTGCAACGCGCTGGGCCAGCTTGACAGCGACATGACGATCCGATGGGCGCAGGAGATGGACGATTCCAGCGGGCAGTTCATCTGGGCCGGATGGCAGCCGCAGACCTATATCGACGCCTATCACCGCATGACCGACATCTGCCGCGAAGAAGCCCCAGAGGCCAAGTTCATGTGGTCGCCGCTGGGCTATGAGAACATGGACGACTATTACCCCGGCGATGACTACGTCGATGTGGTCGGGCTGTCGGTCTTTGGCCTGCAATCGTGGGAGGAGGACATCCTGGGACAGCAGCAGACCTTTGCCGACATTCTTGGCCCGCGCTACGAGCGTGCGCTGGAATACGACAAGCCGATCATGGTGGCCGAACTGGGGTTCGCCGGCGATCCGGGATATGTCGGGATGTGGGAAAGCGAGGTGCGCAGCGCCGAGACCGCCGAGAAATTTCCCGAACTCGAAGCCGTGGTCTATTTCAGCCAGACCGAGGTCTATCCCTGGCCCGATGGCTACGGCAAACCCAACTGGCGCAGCCGCCAGGAGGATGTCCTGAGCAACTGACCGCGGATTCGCCATTGCGGCGCGCCGGTTTATTGACGAGGAACAAGCGTGCAGGCGGGAAACCGCCTGCGCGCTTGTGGCCGTGGACGATCCAGAAAAACGGACAGGAAATCAAAACTCTGTGTACCCGCGGGCCTGGGCTTGGCTTGCGGGCAACAGACGCATTCGCGCCACAGCGACCGGTATTGCACCTGCCCTCAGGTTGACTGTTAAGGCTTTGGCCATACTATCCGCCCATACGGCACAAGGGTTTTCACTAACGAAGACCCGCTTTCAACAGGCAGGAGCTTAGCAGTGCTCTCATTCATTAAACGGCCTTTCGGCCGTCTCGGTACCATGTTGACTATTGCGGCCAGTGTTGGCCTTGTTGCGATCAGCGTTCAGGGGGCCGCGGCCTCCAACACGACGACGAAATCGGTGGTAACCGTCGTGCCGAAACCCAATCCGCGCGTGAAACGCCCCGTATCGGAGCGGTTGCAAGTGGTGTCGACGGGTCGCGGAACCTATGTGTGCTCGCCCAGCGGTTTTGGTTCGAAATCAAAGTGTTACCGGAGATAGTTCTGGTATCGCGTGCGGGCCCCGACATCCCATGGGATGCGGGGCCTTTTTTCGCGATGTCGTCGGGTCTTGTGATCCGGATGGTGTGATCCGCCTTGCGGCGGAGCACCGCGATCAGCTTGGTGCGGTGCCGGCAGCCGCGGGGCGCTGGGCGCCCTGGGCGATCTGCAACAGCACGTAGTTGACCGCCAGATCGCGCCGCGCCCTTGCCCGGGCCGCCCGCGCCTGTGACAGCGCGACTTCGCGATCCAGAAAGTCGCTGATGGTGATGGCCTGGTTGCCAAGCAGGTCGCGGGATTGATCGAGCGCGGTCTGCCGCAGACTGGTCAGACGGTTCGCGGCCCGCAGCGCACGGGACGACGCATCGAGCGTCGCCAGCGCGGTTTCAACGTCCTCCACCGCCAGCAGGACCCGCGCCCGCCAGTCCAGCAGCGCCCCGAAGGCCACGGCCTCGCGGCGGTTGACTTCGGCACGGCGCGCGCCCTGATCGAACACCGGAATGTTGATCGCCGCGCCCAGAATTCCGGCGGGGGCATCCGTTGCGCCGCTGCGCGCGGTGATCGACCCGGTAAGCGACAACGACGGATAGCGGGCGGCTTCGGCGACACCGATGTCCGCGACCGCGGCGCGGTAACGGTCTTCGGCGGCCCGGATATCGGGACGGTTGCGGATCAGATCTGCGGGAATGCCCTGCGGCGCACCGCCCTGCGGCAGCGGTTGGCGCGCGCCGGTGGACGGGCGCACAGCCCCCAATCCGGCAGGCAGACCCAGCAAGGTCGACACGCGGTTCGCCTGCCGCGCCAGTTCGCCCGTCTGGTTGGCGATGTCGATCTGCGTCTCGGCAATCAGCGCCTCGGCCTGGGTGACTTCGGTCACCGTGGCCGCACCATTGTCGCGCAGTACCTGGATATCGCGCAGGCTGCGCTGCTGGCGGGCCTGATCCTGCTGGCGCAGCGCAAGGCTGGCGCTGATAAAGCGCAGGTCGATCACCGCGATGATGACATTCGACAGGACCGTCAGCCGCGCGGCGTCCGCGTCGTTGCGCGCGGCCGACAGCGCCGCATTGGCGCTCTCGATCCGGCGCGCGCGGGCGCCGGTAAAGCTGAGCGTGCCCAGAACGGATTGCGAGGACGACCCGGCGCTGTTGACCCCGTCGGAGGTTTGGGCCGCAACGCGACCGGTCACATCAAGGTAGGGATCCACCGCAGTCGCCTGCGCCTGTGCCGCGGCGACGCGGGCCTGCGCCTGCGCCAGGGTCAGGTTGTCGCGCAGCGCCCGGTCCACGAGCTGGTCCAGCGCCGGGTCCTGGAACCTGCGCCACCAGCCTTCCATCGCCGGTTGGGCCTGCGCGGTCTTGGTCGAAAACTGCTGCGGCAAGGATATGTCGGGGGCTGAAAACTCGGGGCCGACTGCGCAGCCGGAAACAAATACCATACCAGCGCCCACCCAAAGGGCGCGCCTGCGTCGAAGTGCCTTCATCAAAAAATCTCTCATTTCGAGCGTCGAGGTGACGGGTTTTGCGGAGATATTAAGAAAAGCGTACCACAGATCGCACGGATTGAAGCACTGCGGTGCAGCATATCGCGCGATAGTTGCAGTTTTGCCAACATCGCGGCGGGCAGCCCCCGCCAGGCCCCGAACCCGGAGTGAATGGCGACAGCGGGCGGGCGCACCGGCATGGGGGGAGCGGCCCGGGCGGGTCCCTGTCAGGTCCGACCGGTTTGGCGCGACGGGCCCGCATAGGTGGTCAGGGCCGCCGCGCAGCCCTGTTCCCAGATCAGGGCGAGCCAGCGACAAAACGCATCTGCAAAGGGTTGCGCCTCGGCCAGATCGCCGTAAATGCGGCGCTGCCCGAGCCACGCGGCCGGGGTCGTCTTCGCGGTCCGCGCGACCGCCGTCAGATCCTCCCAAAGGGGATCGTTGGCCGCGATGTCCGTGCCGTCTTCGCGCGTGCCTTCGCACATGCGCGCCCAGAGCGCCTCGACCAGGGCAAGCCCCTCGACCGGCCCGCCCGCCGCAAGCCGGTCCCTGACGATGGGCAGCACGAAACCGGTGTGGCGCGCCGAGCCATCGAAGGCCACGCGGCGGGTCGTGTCCACGATCCGCGGGTTCGAGAACCGCCGTTCGATCAGTGAGACATATTCCATGGGTGTCATGCCCGGCACCGGGGCGACGGCGGGTGCGATTTCTTCGGTCTGGACCTTGGAAAAGAGGGCCGAAATCAGCGGATCGGCCATGCAGTCGGCGATGGTGTGCCGGCCAAGTACCTCGCCGACATTGGACAGGACCTGATGACCGGCGTTGAGGATGCGGATTTTCATCGTTTCATAGGCGTGCACGTCATCCGAAAAGACCGCTCCGACCTTGTCCCACTTCGGGCGGCCTGCGCAAAACGCGTCTTCGATGACCCATTGGCGGTAGGCTTCGTGGGTGACGACCGCTGCATCCTTGATGCCGAATGCCTCGGCGAGGGCCAGCTCCCTTGGGCCGGTCGCGGGTGCGATGCAATCCACCATGGAATTGGGGAATGTCGCGTTGGCGTCGATCCATCCGGCCAGATCGGGATCTGTCATGCGTGCCAGAGAAACCACCGCCTGCCGCAGGATCGCACCGTTTCCCTGCAGGTTGTCGCAGCTCATGCCGGTAAAGGGGCCATGTCCGGCGTCACGGCGCAGACGCAGCGCCGCGACCATCGCGCCAAACACCGTGCGGGGCGTCCGGGGATGTTCGGCATCGTGAAGAATGTCGGGATGGCCCGCGTCGAAGCCCTTGTCGACGGGGTCGATGAAATAGCCGCTTTCGGTGATGGTCATGGTCACGATCCTTATGGCCGGATCGGCCATCGCCGCGATCAGGGGCGCATTCCCATCTTCGATCGGCAGGTAGTCGATCATGGGGCCGATCACCTCGGCCGACACCTGCGCCGGATCGAGCTGGATCAGCGTGGTCAGGCAGTCTTGCGCCAGCAGCTTTTCGCGCATCGCGGCATCAAAGGGGCGCACACCGGCACCGACGATCGCCCAGTCGAGCGCTTCGCCCGATTGCATGAGCCGGTGCAGATACCAGGCCTGATGGGCGCGGTGGAAATTGCCGACGCCGATATGCACGATACCGGGTGTCAGCGCCTGCCGGTCATAGCGCGGTCGTTCGACCGTGAGCCTGTCGAGGGTCGCATCCGATAGGGCCGTCAGCTCATCCATTGTCCACCGTCCACGTTGTAGGTCTGCGCGACGACATAATCGGCGTCATGGCTGGCCAGGAAAACGGCCATGCCGGTCAGATCCTGCGCCGTGCCCATGCGCCCGTAGGGCACCGCGTTTCCGACTTCTTGTTTCTTTTGTCCGGGGGCCTTGTTCTCGTATCTGACAAAGAACGCATCGACCCCGTCCCAATGCGCGCCGTCCACCACCCCCGGAGAGATTGCATTGACGTTGATCCCGTGCTTGATCAGGTCCAGCCCGGCCGACTGGGTCAGGCTGATGACCGCCGCCTTTGTCGCGCAGTAGACCGCGACCAGCGGCTCGCCGCGCCGCCCGGCCTGACTTGCCATGTTGATGATCTTTCCGCCTTGCCCGCGCTCGATCATGTGACGGGCAACGGCCTGCATCGTGAACAGCGTGCCGCCCACGTTGACATCGAAGACGCGCCGGTAATCGGCACGCTCGATCCCGACGATCGGTGCGGCGGTGAACAGCGCGGCGTTGTTGATCAGAATGTCGATCTGGCCCAACTGGGCCAGGGTTTCGGCGACCGCGCTGTCGATGCTGGCCTGATCGGTGACATCGAGCGCAATCGCGACGGCGTTCGGGCCCAGGGCGGCGGCGGCGTCGCGCGCGCCGTCGATATCGATGTCGGCAATCGCCACCCTCGCGCCCTGCTTGATGTAGGCCTCGGCGAAGGCGCGCCCGATGCCGCGCGCGGCCCCGGTGATCATGGCCGATTTGCCCGCCAGCCGCATCAGTCGATCCTCAGGCCCCGGGCATCGAACCTGTGCAGCTTGTCCATCTGCGGCGACAGGTGGATCGTGTCGCCGTGTCTGACCTGGATGTCGCCGGTGATCCGGACGGTGAACGTATCGGCAAGGCCGGTGTCATGGACATGGATGAACGTGTCCGATCCAAGATGTTCGGCCACGCCGACGACCCCTTTCCACAGTCCTTCGGTCTTGCTGACGTCGGTGTGTTCGGGGCGGATGCCAATGATGGCGGCGCCGTGTTTTTGCGCTTCGGGCCCCTCGATCAGGTTCATCTTGGGCGAGCCGATGAAGCCGGCGACGAAGGCGTTGCGCGGGGTGTGATACAACTCCAGCGGCGAGCCTACCTGCTCGATCATGCCCGCCCTGAGCACGACGATCCTGTCGGCCATCGTCATGGCTTCGACCTGGTCGTGGGTCACGTAGACCATCGTGGTCTTGAGGCGTTTGTGCAGTTCGCTGATTTCCAGGCGCATGCCGACCCGCAGAGCCGCATCAAGGTTGGACAGCGGTTCGTCGAACAGAAAGGCCGCCGGTTCGCGCACGATCGCGCGGCCGATCGCGACCCGCTGACGCTGTCCGCCCGACAACTGGCCCGGACGGCGATCCAGATAGTCGGTCAGGTTGAGCGCGCTGGCCGCGTTGTCGATCCGGCGGGTCTGCTCCGCCTCCGGCAGCCCGGCCATCTTCATCGGAAACGCGATGTTCTTGCGCACCGACATATGCGGATAAAGAGCATAGCTTTGGAACACCATGGCAAGGCCGCGTTTCGCGGGGGGCACGTTGGTCGCGTCCGCACCGTCGATGTCGATATGGCCCGACGTGATGTCCTCCAGCCCGGCGATCAGGCGCAGCAGCGTCGATTTCCCGCAGCCCGATGGCCCGACGAACACCGTGAATTCGCCGTCTTCGATGGTGAGGTCGAGGGGGGGAATGACCTGGACATCGCCGAAGCTCTTGGAGACCTGGTTGAGTCTGATGTGTCCCATGGGTCTGATCTTTCCTATTTGACGGCGCCGAAGGTCAGGCCGCTGACAAGTTGTTTCTGGCTGAACCAGCCGAGAATGAGGATCGGCGCGATGGCCATCGTCGAGGCGGCGCTGAGCTTGGCGAAGAACAGCCCCTCCGGGCTTGAGTAGCTGGCAATGAAGGCGGTCAGCGGGGCGGCATTGGCCGCCGTCAGATTGAGCGTCCAGAAGGCTTCGTTCCAGGCGAGGATGAAGTTCAGCAGCAGCGTAGAGGCGATGCCGGGCACCGCCATCGGCATGAGGACGTGGACGATCTCGTTCTTCAACGATGCGCCATCCATGCGCGCGGCCTCGAGGATCTCGCCGGGAATTTCGCGGAAATAAGTGTAAAGCATCCAGACGATGATCGGAAGGTTCATCAGCATCAACACGATGACCAGCCCCGTGCGCGAATCGAGGATGCCCAGCCTGATGAAGATCAGATAGATCGGGTAGAGCACGCCCACCGCCGGAAGCATCTTGGTCGAGAGCATCCAGAGCAGGATGTCCTTGGTGCGCCTGGACGGCACGAAGGCCATGGACCAGGCGGCAGGCACCGCGACGATGATGCCCAGAACCGTGGAGCCGCCGGCGATGATCACCGAGTTCCACAAGAACCGCATGTAGTTCGAGCGCTCCAGCACGATGCCGTAGTTCTCCAGCGTCCAGTCGAAGGCGAGAAAGACCGGCGGATCCGAGATCGCCTGCGCCTCGGTCTTGAAGCTGGTCAGGATCGTCCAGAGGATGGGAAAGAAGATCAGTAGCCCGATGCCCCAGGCCAGGGCGGTGTTGACGATCTTGCGGTTCCGGGTGACGGCGCGGGCCATGGCGTTCTCCTTACGCGTCCAGGTTCTTGCCGACCGCGCGCATCAGGAAGATGGCGACGATATTGGCAAGAATGATTGCATAGACGCCACCGGCCGATCCAAGGCCGACGTTCTGGCTTTCGAGGACCCGCTGATAGATCAGGTAAGTCAGCGTCCTGGTTCCGAATGCGCCGCCCGTGGTCACGAAGATCTCGGCGAAGACCGACAGCAGGAAAATGGTCTGGATCAGCACCACGACGGTGATCGCACGGCCCAGATGCGGCAGGGTGATATAGCCAAAGCGCTTGAGGGGTGGGGCGCCATCCATTTCGGCAGCTTCCAGCTGTTCGCTGTCCAGGGACTGGATCGCGGTCAGCAGGATCAGCGTTGCAAAGGGCAGCCACTGCCATGACACGATCATCACGATGGATTGAAGCGACGCCTGGCTGAGCCATTCGATCGGGGTGGCGCCGAAGAATTTCCACAGATGGGCGAGCAAACCGTTCACGGGATCCATGAACATGTTCTTCCATACCAGCGCCGATACGGTCGGCATGACGAAGAAGGGGGCGATCACCAGGATCCTGACGATCCCCTGACCCCACATCGGTTGGTTCAGGAGGATCGCCAGCAGGATGCCGAAGCCGACGGTGATGATCAGAACACCGCCCACGACCACCAGCGTGGCGTAGATCGACGGCCAGAAGGCGCTTGAACTCACGAACCGAATGTAGTTGTCGAACCCGACCCACCCCAGGTCGCCACCGCGCAGCGGCAGGTATTTCTTGAACGAAAACAGCAGGGTCATGATCAGCGGCACAAGCATCCACCCGAGGAGCAAGATGACCGCCGGCGCCATCATGAGGCGCGCCGCTGAGCGGGATTGTCTGGTTGCCATCGGGCATACCTCCTCATTTGATCGCCAAGCGGCCGTGTCGCGCGAAGCCGTGACAGCGGGTGGGCAAGGGAGCCCGGGAGATAACACGCATGACGCGCCCCCGGGCCCAAAGCGGCGCCTAGCGGTAGCCGGCGGCCTCCATCGCGTCGTTGGTCAGGGCCTGCGCCTTGGCCAGCGCCTCTTCCACGGTCTGCTGACCGGCATAGACCGCCGAGAATTCCTGGCTCACTTCGGTCGCGATGCCTGCGAACTCGGGGATCGCCGCGAACTGGATACCGACGTAGGGAACCGGATCGACGGTCGGGTTCTTCGGGTCCGCCGACAGGATCGAATCCAGCGTCATCTGCGCGAAGGGCACAGACTGGTACTCGGGGTTTTCATAAAGCGACGTGCGCGTGCCCGGAGGCACGTTGGCCCAGCCTTCTTTCGCGGCGACCAGTTCGATGTAGCTTTTCGAGGTCGCCCATTCGATGAACTCCTTCGCCGCGGCCTCCTTTTGCGTGCCTGCCGGAATGGCCAGCGCCCAGGCCCAGAGCCAGTTTGACCGCTTGCCGAGCCCGTTGTCGGGCGCGAGCGCGAAACCGACCTTGTCGGCGACCGTCGATTCGTTGGGGTTGGTCACGAAGGATGCCGCGACGGTCGCATCGATCCACATGCCGCACTTGCCCTGCTGGAACAGCGACAGGTTTTCGTTGAACCCGTTCGTCGCATACCCGGCGGGGCCGGATTCGGTCATCATATCGACATAGAAGTTCAGGGTGTCGGCCCATGCCTGCGTATCGAACTGGGCGTTCCAGTCTTCGTCGAACCAGCGCGCGCCGAAGGAGTTGGACATCGCCGTGATGAAGGCGCCGCCTTCGCCCCAACCGGCCTTGCCGCGCAGGCAGATGCCGTTGATGTCGTTATCGCGGTCCGTCATCGCCGCGGCCGCTTCCTTGACGAATTGCCACGTCGGTGCCTTGGGCATTTCCAGACCGGCCTTCTCCATCAGGTCGGTGCGGTACATGAGCATGGAGCTTTCGCCATAGAACGGCGCCGCATAAAGCGTGCCTTCATGGCTCAGGCCGTTGGCCATCGCGGGCAGGATGTCGTCCGCGTCATACTCCGCGGACAGATCGTCGAGCGGCACGAGCCACCCGTTCGCGGCCCAGATCGGTGTTTCGTACATGCCGATGGTCATGATGTCGAAAGAGCCGCCCTTGGCGGCGATATCCGTCGTCACGCGCTGGCGCAGGACGTTTTCCTCCAGAGTGACCCATTCGACGGTATGGCCCGTCCGGTCGGTGAAGTCCTGGGTCAATCCCTGCATGCGGATCATGTCGCCATTGTTCACGGTGGCGATGGTCAACGTCTCGGCAAGCGCGCCGCCTGCTGTGACAAGGGTCATGGCGGTTGCTGCGAATGATGCTTTTCTGAATGACATCCTGAATGGTCCTCCTCGCTGGATGATAAGGAACTGTAGGTGTCGTGATGACGCGAAGTCAAATAAAAATTAACGCGCGTAAATTAATTGGGCCCGAGTCATGCAGATCAATCGCTTAGGCCGAGTCCCGCATGATCAGGCGCCCTTCGAAAAGGGTCTCTTCGCGGCTGGGCAGACGTTCTTCGGCCTCGAGCATCCGGAACAACCCGCTGACCGCGCGATTCGCGATGCCGTCATAATCCTGCGCGATCGTGGTCAGGGGCGGGCAGGTGAACCGCGAAAAGGGGTGGTCGTCATGCCCCGCGATGCGAAGGTGACACTCCGCACCGTGGCCGACGCGCAGGTCAAGGCCATAGGCCGCCGACAACATGCCTATGGCCAGCCGGTCGTTGCTGCACAGGACGGTATTGGTGCCAAAGGCGTTTTCAGCCAGAAGCCGCCCGCCTTCGGTGCTGCCGATCTCCTCGAAGTTCCACCCTTCGCCATCGGCCTGAAAGATGCGGGGCGTCTGTCTGTGCCGTGCCATGCTTTCGAGATAGGCTTGCCTGCGTTTGTTGGCATTCGGGTTGGAGGGGAATTTCATTTCAAAAAAACAGGGTGGTTCTCCGCTGCGGCACAGGTATTCGACCATCAGATCGATGCTTTGAAAGTTGTTCGTTCCAACGAAGGCCTGACCGATGCCGGCCATGTTGGCATCAAAGAGCACGAGTGGAAAATCGGCATCGAATGCCTTGATCGCGTCGGTGTCCGACATGCGCCCGAAGGGGGCCAGCAGAACTCCGGCGGGTTTCAGCGCCCTGAGCGAATTGAGGTTGTCGCGTTCCATCGCCGGGCTGCCGTGGGAGCTGAGCAGGATGGGGCTGTATCCGGCTTCGATGCAGGCCAGTTCCACCCGTCTGGCGATCTCTGCAAAGAAGGGGTCGGCGAGGTTCGGCACGACGATACCGATGTTCTTGGTCTTGCGCCGGTTCTGGTTCATCGCGAACACGTTCGGCTGGTAATCGTGCTTCTTCAGCGCCGTTTCGATCTTTTTGCGCGTCGAAGAACGCACGCTGTCCGGATCGTTGAAGTACTTGGAGACCGTCGGTCGGGAAATGCCGCTGATCGCTGCGAATTCTTCCATGTTGCGAATTTTTGGCTGACCCATAATTTGCACCTGATACTTTTGAACGCGACGCGCGGAAGCTTTATGTAAAATAAGAGCGCGGTCACCAGAACGTCAAGGGCAGATGTCGATCGCGGCGCATCGTGACCTTCATATCCGGTGACGTGCCGAAACCTTGGGCGCTGCGGTGGTTTCCCCGCATCGTGCAGCGTGGATCGGGCCCGCCGCAGGCGGCCTCGGCGGCGGTGAGGACGCATGCGACATCAGTCGCAGGGTCCGATCGTCATGTCAAAGCTCGTCTGCCCAGGGCGGGTTGGCGCCGGCCCGCGAAACGGTCACCGCCGCGACCCGCGCGCCATGCGCGAGCGCCTGATTCAGGGCCTCCGCCGGCAACGTCCCGAGCTTTGTTTTCCGCAACGCGCCCAGATCGTGAAGCTTGGCCAGAACACCGGCATTGAACGTGTCGCCCGCGCCGACGGTATCGACGATTTCAACCCGTGTCGCCGGAACGGTCACTTCGGTGCCATCCGCCATGAACCCGGTGGCCCCATCGCCGCCGCAGGTCACGATGACCACGCCCGGCCCCTTGTCCAGCACGACTGCGACCTTCTCGTTCAAGGACAGCGGCGCGGGCACGATCCAATGCAGGTCTTCGTCCGAGACCTTGACGATGTCGGCCAGCGCCATCATCCGGTCCAGCCGGGCGCGGTAGCCTGCGGCGTCCTGAATGAAGCGGGGGCGAATGTTCGGGTCCAGCATGACCGCGCGGTCCTTGGCCTCACGCGCGAGCAGGGTCGCATAGGTCCGTGCACCCGGTTCACAGGCCAGGCTGATCCCGCCGAAATACAAGGAGGAGACCTGCGCCGAGAGCTCGGGCAGATCATCGGGGGTCAGCATCCGCCCGGCGGTGTTTTCATCATAGAAGGAATACGTCGCATGCCCGTCCTGAAGGCGCACGAAGGCCAGGGTGGTCGGGCGATCCGAGGTGATGACATGCGATGTGTCCACATGGCTGGCCTTCAGGGCATCCGCCAACTGTCGCCCGAACATATCGCTGGACAGGCCGGTCAGCATCCCGGTTCGCACCCCAAGCCGCCCAAGCGCCACGGCGGTGTTGAACACCGCCCCGCCTGCGTGGGGAACAAACCCGTCGCGCCCCGATACGGTCGGCGTCGGGATCATGTCGATAAGCGCTTCTCCGCAGCACAGGATCATCTGGCAGGGCCTTTCAGGATACATTCCGCTGGACCGGGGTGGGCCGGACCAACCCACGGGGCAAGCCCCCGGCGCGCCGACCGCTCGGTTGCATCGCGGACCGTTGCGGGCTTTTGCCCGTCAAACGCCTGTTGCATCGTTCCCTGAAAGCCATTGGCACCCATCCGGTCAAACTGGTTGATTCCGGATGCCGGGTCAATTCGTAAACAAGAGTGATTTAATAAAGTGTCGCCGCCCGCACGACGGGCAGTCAAGGGCCGCTGCCCTGAAGCGGCGAGAAGGCGGCGCGGTCGGCGGGTATCGCACCACACCGTGCACCACAGGGTGATGCGAGGCGCGCCAAGCATCATCAGGGGCCTGAAATCGCATGCGCGACCATGGTACAGCAATCCGGACGCGGCGCGCCGGGGATGCGTGGTTCAGGCGCTGCGCAACTGCGCGTCGATGGACACGACAGGACGCTTTGTCAAAAGGTGATGCGCAAGTTCGGTCTGGCCCGACAGGCTGGTCTTGAGGTAGATGTGCCGCAGGTGTGTGCGCAGGGTCGAAGGACTGATCGACAGCTCGCGGCGCACGCTTTTGACCGACAGTCCACGGCTCATCAACACGCAGACGCGATACTCCGCCCGGCTGAGGCCCGCGGGATTCTGGTGGCTGAGAATGGGGGCGTCGAGCGTGGCATGCGCCGCCCGTGCCCGGTGCAGCACCACAGCACCGGCCATCAGCCCCAGCGACCTGTTCTTCCAGGTGCCCGTCAGCGTCGCGGCCAGCATCGTCACGATATCGACCTGGCTGGGCGTCATGTCATGTTCGAAATGCAGTTCCAGAACATCCACCGTTCTGTCCTGCGCCTCGAGCGGAATCACGACCATCTCGCGAAGGTTGCGCCGACGGTGAAATTCGGCCAGCGCCACGTCGATCTCCGCATCGACCTGTGTCTTGAACCAGATCGAACCGATCTTTGCCGATGTCAGAAACTCGCCCAGCAACGCCCCGCCATAGGATCGCTCCAGCGGGCTTTGCGCGCTGCGCAGGCCGGGCCTGTCGAACAGGATGGATTTCGAGGATCCGGTATCCTCGCGCAAGACCCGGGAGAGTGCCGCGGCTTCGGCTCCGAGGCCTTCGGAAATCAATTTCAAAGCAGATGACAGATCGTTCAGACCCTGAAGACACTCACACCATCGCGCAATCGCGGCAATCATATCCACATCGGTAACACAGCGTCCGGAAACGCTTTTTTCACTCAATTTCATTTTTTGCCCCCCGACAAATCGAATTCTCGCTTAAGTTGCGGATTGTTTACTGCTCGGGGTCGCCTCGGAAACAATTGAAAGTCGAAAAAGTATTTGGACTTAGGATGCTATCGGAAAAACATGATGCTCAAAGCGAAAAACGTCAAAAATGTGTCAGACCGCCGAATAAGACAACCTCAGGGGGTAAATCTCGTCGTTTTGGGCGCGAAATTCCCGCACAGGGTAGGCGAAGATTCGCTGGAACCAGGCGATTCGACGCAAAGTTATCCACAGAATCACAGGCAAGATTCTCTGGCCCCTTGATCGGAACAGACAGGATTGGCGCGCCGGTCGGGCCAAGTGCGCGCTTGTTGTGTGCCCCGCCCGCGACAGCGCGCGGCCGGGCGGGGCAGATCATGCCCTGACCCGCGGGATCGCGGAGTACGGGGCCAGTGCCGGGACAGGATGCGGCGCCGAATCGGGTCTGAACGCGGTTGAAACCGACAAATTACACTTCCTGAAAATCCGTTAAAATTCTCTTAATGCGATAAATAATGCCGGCCAGATCAAGCCCTGGGCGAGTTCTCGGGCGTTTGAGGTGACGCGCGCTGCTGACCTCTTCCTTATCGTGGATGACGTCGGAGGGGGGTCCTTTCGGCGGCAACACCGCTCAGGTTTGACGAGTGGTCTCACACTTGATCCCAAACGTATGGAGACAAACACATGACCAAGGTTATCCGGAAATTTTTCATTCACTTCCGCAAATCCGAAAGCGGCGCGACGCTGGTCGAATACGGCATCGCCCTTTTCGTGGCGATCACCGTGGGCGGTGCGCTTCTGACCGGCCTCGCGGGCACCACGAACACCAACTTCACGGACGCCAACACAGCGGCCACGCGCTAAAACGCGCCCGGCGTGCCGCGCAGGGACATGGCCGTGCCATGCCTCACGCGCACAGAGCCAGGACACCACGCCATGCCGCATCGCCGGCGCGGCGTCATACCCCTCCAAAGGACCGGCCGCGATGGTGCGGGGCGATCCTTTGGGGGATTTCACGGAAGGATGGACGATGCGAGTAGGATCCCTTTTGATGACGTTGGTCGGCCTTGGTGTGGCGGGTGGCGCCGTGTTCATCGCGCGCACACAGCTTGAGACCACCTCAGACGCGACCACGTCGGGAATCGTCGAAGTCGTCGCCGCGGCCGAGGACATTCCCTTTGGATCGGCCATCGAAAGTCACATGCTGACGTCGATCAGATGGCCGTCGGAGTCGGTCCCCAAGGGGGTCTTCACGGAATTCGAGACCCTGCTGCCGCGCGCCGGAGGAGAGCCGCGCCGGGCCAAGCGGGCGCTGGCGCAGGGCGAGCTTTTGCTTGTGTCGAAAGTGTCGGGATATGGCGAGAAGGTGACCATCGTTCAAACGCTGGGCGAAAACAACCGCGCCATGGCGATCAACGTGGATGCGGGAAGCGGCGTTGGCGGCTTCGTGACACCGGGCGATTTCGTGGATGTGCTGCTGACACAGGGTCGCGGCGAAAACCTCAGCGCGGTCACCGTGCTGCAAAATATTCGTATCGTCGGTGTCGATCAGACCTCGGACGAACAGGTCGACCAACCTGGCATTGCGCGCACCGTGACGGTCGAGGTGACGCCCGAGCAGGGACAGAAACTGGCGCTGGCGCAACAGGCCGGCAAGCTCAGCCTGTCGCTGCGCTCGCTCGACACCCTGGAGGACAAGCCATTGGCCGCCGTGCGCCTGACCGACATCATGGTCGAACGCTCGCCCGTGCCCGATGACACGCCGCGCCCGGTGATCCGGGTCCGGCGCGCGGCAACCAGTGTAGAGGAAGTCCAGGTTCGCTGAGCGCGCCGCAGGGACAGGAGCAATGAAATGTGCGGGATGATCAAACGGTTCAAGACGCAAGAGCAGGGCGGGATCCTGGTTTTTGTCTCGATCTGTCTTGCGATCATTTTCGCGATGGCCGCGATCACCTTCGATCTGGGCCGGCTGGCCGCCACCCAGGGCGATCTGCAATCTTACGCCGATCACGTGGCGCTGGCCTCGGCCGGAGAGCTTGACGGCGCGGACGATGCGATCACCCGGGCCACGGCTGCGGCGGCGGCGATGATCCGCGACCGCCAGACCTTTGCCGACGGCGGACAGGATCTTGGTGCCTCCACCGATTATTCGCTGCGGTTTCTCGACGGTCTGCCGAATGACGACACCGCCGACGTGTCCGGGTTCGTCACCACGATCCCCGCGGATGCGGGCCTCGTCGAGGTGACGGCGACACCGCGCACCGTCTTTTTGCCCTTCGCGCGCGCGATGTCGCGGCTGCTGGGCTCGGCATTGCCGAACGAACAGGTGGGGGCGGTCGCGATCGCCGGCTTCACGCAATATGCCTGCGACATCACCCCGCTGATGTTCTGCCTGCCCAGCAGCAACTACACCGCCGACGCCAACGCGGGCGACACGATCCTGCTGCGCTCTGGCGGGGCGGGCGCGGCCTGGGGGCCCGGCGACTTCGGCTTTCTCGATCCGTCCAAGCTCAAGGTCGATCCGAATGGTCCCTGCGGCGGGCTGAACGGCGTGAACCTCGATGCCTGCCTGATCGCGGCGGCGGGCAACATCAGCCAATGCTTTGCGCAACGCGGCGTCGATATCGAACCGGGGCAGAAGGTCGGGATCGAGAACGCGATCTTCAACACGCGGTTCGACATCTTCTCGGGTATCATGAACGGCAAGCGCAACCAGCCCGAATACGGCCCGGGGCCGCATGTCGTTGCCGGGCTGAACCCGGGCGGTGGCGGCGGCGGAGGCAACGGCGGCAACGGCGGCGGAGGCAATCTGTGCCTTGGCCAGAACGCGGTGGCATCGCCAGATACCATGCCCTTTCCCCCCGACGACTGTTTTTCCAGCGGGTGCAGCCTCGGTGGCGGGCGCGTGGGCGACGGCAACTGGACCGCCGGGCGCGCCGCCTATGTCGCGATGAACCACGACGGGACCGATCCCGACACCACGGCGCGCACCCGCTACGCCCTCTACCTGCGCGAAATCGCGCTTGCGGGCGGGGCAGGATCGGCCACCCCGATCCTGGCCGGCAAATCCGAAACCGGACGCCGCCAATGCGCCTCGACCACCGTGGCCGACCCCGACCGCCGCGTCTTTATCGCGGCCGGTATCGATTGCTCGGCGAACCCGATCAACGGCGCGGCCACCAACGTTCCGGTCAAGGAATTCTTCAAGATCTTTCTTCTGAGCCCGGTCGGCAACTCCACCAGCTCGCCCCCGGTCTTTGACCTGTGGGTCGAGGTGATCGGCAGCGCCGGCGGTTCCGGAGCGGGAGGCTCGACGCTGGGCGGCCTGTTTCACGATGTCGTGGAGCTGGTGCGATGATCCGGCGCGGCCTTGACCTGGCGCGGCGCTTCGTCCGGGGGGGCGATGGCGCCGCGTTGGCGGAATTCGGAATGGTCGCGCCGGTGCTGCTGTTGATCTTTGCGGTGGTGATCGACGGTGGACGCATCGCGTGGACCTATCAATCGGCCGCCGCCGGCGTGCGCGATGCCGCCCGCATGGTCGCGCGCATCGCGCCCGACGATCTGTGCCCGGGCGGCAGCGTCGCGGGCTTCGATACGCTGGTGACGGATATCGTCACGCAAAGCATCACGGGGAATTCGATCTTTCCAACCGGCGCGACCATTGTCGATGTCGTGCCCTCCTACCGCTGCCTGACTGGATACCGGGTGGATCCGGCGGCCGTTGTCGAAGTGCGGGCGCAGATCAGGATCGACTATCTCTGGGGCGGGGTCACAGGACTGTTCGGAACCGCGCTGGGGCCGCTCGATACCGAAGTGTTCGATCAAAGCAGGGTGTTCGGACGATGACCCGCCGCGTGGACAGGCTGGCGCGTTTCGCGCATGACACGCAAGGGGCGACCCTGCTCGAGATGGCGATGGTGATGCCGCTGTTGCTTTTGCTGATCTTCGGGCTGCTGGATTACGGCCGCCTGTTCTGGATCGAGGCGATGGCCCAGAAGGCCACCGCGATCGCGGCGCGCACCGCCGCGGTGCGTCCGCCTGTCTGTGCGGGTGTGCCGACCGTCATCTCAGTGTCGTCCACCAACCCGGGCGAGGTCGCGCCGAAATTCGGCACGCTGTGCCGTACCGGGGGCGTCTGTGCCGACGCGGGCGAACAGAGCTGCCTGCTCGACACCGCCACCGCCGCCGGCGCGGAGATCTGGGACCGGATCGCGCCGCTGATGCCGCCGGGGGCCACCGCGGCCAATGTGCGGCTGCGCTATTCCTTCGATGAACGCATCGGGTTTCTGGGTGGCCCGTACAGCCCGATGGTCACGGCCGAACTTGTCGATCTGGCGTTTCAGTTCGCCACACCACTGGGCGGTCTGGCGGCGATGGCGGCGAATGACGACACACTCGCCACGACGTCGCCCAACAGTATTGCCCTTCCTGCAATGAGCGTTTCGCTGCCGGGTGAAGACCTGGCGGCGGGCCTTCCGAACTAGGAGTACCAACACATGAGTGCCAAGCTGACCTCACTGCTTTTGATCTCGAAAGACGAAAGCTTTCACACGGCACTGGGCAGCGCGCTGCCGCAGGCCGATTACAGCGTCACCTCTGAACGCAGCAGCGTCGTGGGCCTGAACGGATCGGCGGCCCGGCTGGCGTCTCATCACGACATCATCCTGTTCGATTGGGATCAGGACGATCCCGCGTCGCTGTCGGCTGCGCGCGAGATGTGCGATGCGCGCGCCGCGGGATCCATGCTGATCGCGCTGGCGGGGCAGGACCTGCCGCTGTTCAAGGCGCGCCAGATCAGCCGGGCGGGGGTCGACGACGTGCTGCCGCGCGACTCGCTGACAGACGAGATCATTCCCCAGATCGAAAGCTGGCGCCTGCGCCAGTCGGCCAAGCTGCCGGCGGTCTGGGCCGGTCAGGCGACGCTGGGCAAGGTGATCGCCGTGGCGCAGGCGCGCGGCGGGGTCGGGTCCTCCACTCTCGCCGTCAACCTTGCGGATGTGCTGCAGGGCGACCGCGGCCTGCTGAAACGGAAGGTCACCAACGATGTCGCGCTGGTCGATCTTGATTTTCAGTTCGGATCCATCGCGGCGCTGGTGGACGTCGAGGAATCCGACGCGATGTGGCGGATGGCGATGGAGGGCACTGTCCCCGACGCGGCCTTTATCGAACAGGCGATCGTGAAGACCTCCGGCGGGCTGTCGGTGCTGACCGCACCCTCGCGCTTTGGCCCGCTGAATGCGCTGACCAGCAAGCAGATCGGCGCGGTTCTGGACGAACTTCGAAAGACCCATGACTACGTGGTGGTCGATCTGCCGCGCGCGCTGGTGGAATGGATAGAGCCGGTGTTGTCGCGCGCCGACAAGCTGCTTCTGGCCACCGACGTCACCGTGCCTTCGGTGCGCGCGGCGCGCAAGCTGATCGATTTCTATCTGCTGGAGCATCCCGGCCTGAGCATCGAAATGGTCGCCTCGCACGAGAAGAAGCCGCTTGTCGCGGCGTCGCATCACAGGGCGGCGACGGAGTTGCTGCAGCTGCCCTTCAGCCACTGGATTCCCGACGACCCCAAAGCCGCGCGCGAGGCGCTCGACCGGGGCAAGCCGCTGGGCGAGGTGGCACCGCGATCCCGGATCGCACGGGCGATCCGCGGCATCGGCCGCGCCACCGCGACGACCCTGGCACCGCGCCAGGCGCATCACTGAGCAAACGTCACTCTCCTCATGCGCAGGCCGCAATGCCGGCGCAACGGCACGAACACGGAAAGGTTCCAACTATGTTTCGGGAATTCGCAAGCCGCCCCGGCAAACCCTCTGAGCCAAGCGAGGTGATCAAGCTCGTGGCGGACAACACGGACATCCGCGCAGACACGCCCGACCAGCGCGCGGCAGAACAGGCGCTGCAAAGCGAACGCATCGAGTTCAAGGCGCGGATGCACAATCGTCTGCTGGATTCGCTGAACCTCGCGGTTCTGGACAAGATCGAGGACGAGACCCTGCGCGGCGAGATCGGCAAGCAGGTGATGATGGGACTGCGCGAAGAGGGCCGCGCGCTGCGCAGCGAGGACCTCAAGACGCTGGTCGGCGAGTTGATGCACGAAGTGCTCGGGCTGGGGCCGCTGGAGCCGCTGCTGGCCGACCCGACGATCAACGACATACTCGTGAACGGCCATGACAAGGTCTATGTCGAACGCGAAGGCATTCTTGAGAAGGCCGAGACCCGGTTTCGCGACGAGCGGCATCTGTTGCGGATCATCGACAAGATCGTCACCCGGATCGGTCGCCGGATCGACGAAAGCCAGCCTTGGGTGGATGCGCGGCTCGAAGACGGCAGCCGGGTGAACGCCCTGGTGCGGCCCTGCGCGGTGGATGGGCCGTCCTTGTCGATCCGCAAATTCTCAAAGGTGCCGCTGACGATGGCGTCCCTTGTCGATCGCGGTGCGCTCAACCAGTCTGCCGCGACCTTGCTCAAGGGGCTGGTCGATGCCCGGCTGAATATCCTCATTTCCGGTGGCACCGGGTCGGGCAAGACCACCATGCTGAACGCGCTGTCGTCCTATATCAGCCCGCGCGAACGCATCGTCACCATCGAGGACGCCGCCGAGCTGCAGCTTCAGCAAGACCACGTGCTGCGCATGGAAACCCGCCCCGCGAGCCCAAACGGAACCGGCGCCGTGCACCAGCGCGACCTGGTGCGCAACGCACTGCGGATGCGCCCCGACCGGATCATCGTGGGCGAGGTGCGCGGATCGGAAGCGTTTGACATGTTGCAGGCGATGAACACCGGGCACGACGGATCGATGACCACGGTGCACGCGAATTCGCCACGCGATGCGCTGTCGCGGGTGGAGCAGATGGTTCAGATGGGCGGCCTCGACCTGCCGCATGCCGCGATCCGCGCCACCATCGCGTCCGCGGTGCATTTCGTGGTGCAACTGTCGCGCCTGTCCGATGGCAGCCGCCGCATCATGTCGGTGTCCGAAATCACCGGGATCGAGGGGGGCGTGATCACGATGCAGGAAATCTTCATCTACAAGCGCCAAGGCAAGGACGAAAACGGACGCATCCTTGGGGAATTCATGCCCACAGGCATCCGGCCCAGGTCCGCCGAGGCGTTGATCGCCGCGGGCGTCGATATGTCGTCCATCCAATTCGTCAAAGGGGGCAAGTGATGTTCCGCGTCTTCGACGCCATCGGCGACGCGATCAACGCGCAACTCTTCGATTCCGACCTTGGCCGTTACCTTGAACTGGAACTGGGATCGTGGCGGTTTGCGCTGTACGCGGTGGTGTTTCTGGGCGCGTTGATGGCTTTCGAAGGTCTGCGCCAGTTCTTTGCGCGCGACGAAAACAGGATCGAGGCGGTCAACCGCCGGATCAACATGCGCGCGCAGGGCAAATCCGGAGAAGAGATCCTCGCGCTGTTGAAACCGGCGCGGAGGAAGGGGTGGATGGGCAATCTGCCCTTTGTCGGGGATCTTCCGCTTGCATTGCGCAAGGCGGGCTTCATCATTCCACCCGAGCTGTTCCTCGCCGCCTGCGGCGCGGGCTTCGTGATTTCGGCGGCGGCCGGGGCGCAGGTGACGCGGCCCTTGCTAGCCTTTGCCGTCGCGGCGGTCTTCTTCCTGATCGTGCCGCTGGTGGGTCTTGGTACGCTCTACAGGAAACGCATGGCGCGTCTGGTCCGGCAATTGCCGGATGCGCTGGATCTGATGGCGCGCGGCCTGCGGGTCGGGCATCCGCTGAACACCACCTTGCAAAGCGTCGCGGACGAAATGCCCGACCCGGCGGGTACCGAATTCGGCCTTGTGGTCGATCAGGTCGCCTATGGCGAGGACCTGACCGAGGCAATGCGACAGATGGCCAGCCGGATCGAGGAGGAGGACGTGCAGTATCTGTCCATCGCGATCAACATGCAGGCCGGGACGGGCGGCGATCTGGCGCGTGTTCTGACGACGCTGTCGCGGGTTATCCGCGCCCGCATGGCGCTGCGCCGCAAGGTCAAGGCGATCTCCTCCGAAGGCAGGCTGACCGCCTATATCCTGTCTGCCCTGCCGCTGGCGATCGCCGCGATGATGACGATCATGACGCCGACCTATTACGGCGAGGTCATGGATTACCCGCATTTCTGGCCGGTGATGTATTGCATCGGGGCCGCTGTCGCCCTGAATGCCATCGTCCTGTTCCGCCTAGTAAACTTCCGGATCTGAGGAGCCTGCGATGAACCTGTCCCTGGTGAACACGATCGTGTCGGCCCTGTCGAGCGAGGTCGCCCTGATCATCGCGATCGGCATCGGCACGCTGTTGGCGGTGTTTGGCGCCCTCAAGCCCTTTACCGAGAAATCCATCGCCGCACGGCGCATGGAGCCGCGCCGCCGGGGCGTGTCCGTCACGTCGATCAGCGTCGAGAGCGACAGCCCGGCGCCCGGCGGGCTGGCCGCGGCGTTGATCCCGCAGAACGAGGATGAGCGCCGACAGGTGGCCAATGCGCTCGCCCGGGCGGGTTTTCTGGGGCACAACGCGGTTGCGAAATACTACATCATCCGCCTTGGCTTCGGGCTGGGCCTGCCGCTGCTCTTGTGCGGCGGGCTCTTGTTCGCGCGCACGCCGCACGCGCCCGAGGTCCTCGCCAGTTACCTCGGCGGGCTTTCCGCGCCGCAGATCGCCCAGCATATCGCCGTGCTGACCGGGATCGGATTCTTCGCGCCCGCCTATTGGCTGAAGTCGCGGATCGCGAAACGCAAGCTCGCCATCGAGGAAGCCTTTCCAAACATGCTCGACCTTCTGCAGGTCGGTGTCGAGGCCGGCATGGGCTTTGACCAGGCGCTGCTGAAGGTGGCGATTGAAATTCAGAGCGCGGCGCCCGAACTCGCCGAGGAGATGATCGTGTTGCTGAGCGAGATCCAGGCCGGGCGCGACCGCGACCGCGCGCTGATGCGGATGGCGCGGCGCACCGCCATAGACGAGATGACCTCCTTCGTGAACGTGGTCATGCAATCCTCGCGCTTTGGCACCTCGATGTCGGACGCGCTGACCGTCTATGCCGAGGAAATGCGCGTCGCGCGGGAAATGAAGGCGCAGGAGAAGGCCAACAAGCTGCCGGTGCAGATGTCGGCCGTGCTCGCGGCGCTGATGTTGCCGTCGCTGATCGCGCTGGTGCTGGCCCCGATCGTGATCCGCTACATGAGCGCGTTCGGCTGAACGCGCCGACGCCCCGACGACCGCAAGCGCTGCGATATCCGGCGTGCCGCGCGAACCGTCCCAATCAACGTCAAGGCCCGTGTGGCTGTGTGCGGCGGCCGCATTCTTGACCGGTCGTCCGGGTCAGACCGGCAGAGATGCACACCCGCACATTGCCACATTCAATCAACGGGATAACTCCGCAGGGCGGTATGCCGTCAAAACGACGGAAAGCGTCGTTCTCGAACTGTGAAATCCAAGAAAAATCGTTACCTGACACTCACCGCGCCGCATCATCGCAGCGTGGTGCCTTTCCTCGCCCTTCAAGCGAGAGCTTGTATTCACCTAGCCACAACGGAGCCCCCGAAATGTCACAGATCTTCACATCGATATCCTTTTGGAAGGATACAGTCCGCGCCGTGTTCAAGGGGTTTTCCGACGCGCTTTCGACGCCCTACAAGGGGCTGAAGCTGTAAGGGGCATCGCCGCGAACTGCCTGGCGACGGTGCCCGCGTGCCCGATTGGCCGTGCGGGCACCACCGGCGGCAGGCAAACGCGGACGGCGGCGAACGACGCGCTGGGCGGTCGTCTGTCGAACGCCCGCGCGGCCCGCGTGGATCCGCCCAGATCAGAAACGATGCAGACCTCTTGCCGACCCTTCAGCGCCCGGTCCAACCGCCATCGACGCGAAGAACGGCCCCGTGGATGGCGGAGGCCGCCGGGCTTGCCAGAAAGACGACGGGCGCCGCGATCTCTTCGGGTTGCAGCCAGCGGCCCAGTGGCACCCGCGAGAGGATCGCATCCTGCCGTTCCGGGTCGTTCTGGATCTGCGCGGTGTTTTCGGTCGCGACATAGCCCGGTGCGACCGCGTTCACGTTGACGCCCGAAGCCGCCCATTCATTGGCGAAGGACCGCGTCATGTTGGCGATTGCAGCCTTGGAGGCGGCGTAGCCGGGAACGAACAGCCCACCCTGAAAGCTGAGGACGGAGGCAAGGTTGACGATCTTGCCCGCGCCGCGCTTTAGCATTGCCGTTCCCAGTGCCCGCGACAGCAGGAAAGGGGCATCGAGGTTCACGGCCATCACCGCGTCCCAGTCGGCAGTTGCGTGCGCGGCAATCGGTGTGCGGCGAATGATGCCGGCATTGTTGATCAGAATGTCGATGCGCCTGTCCCGCAAGGTATCGACAAGCGCAAAGAGCTGATCGCGATCCGCCAGATCGCACTGACAGGCGGTCGCACCGTCAGGCAGATCGGCGGGCTCGATGCTGCGACCGACCCCGATGACATCCGCGCCCGCCGCATCAAGCGCCTCCGCGATGGCGCGCCCGATGCCGCGAGAGGCGCCTGTGACCAGCGCGGTCTGTCCCGACAACACGCTCACAGGTCCGTCAAGGTGCCAAGCGCCTTCTCCGCGGCGAAGGCAACCGTTTCCGAGAGGGTCGGATGCGCGTGGACCGTCAGGCCGATATCGTCGAGCGTCGCCCCCATCTCGATGGCCAACGTGATTTCCGCCAGCAATTCGCCCGCGTTGCGCCCGACGATCGTGCCGCCCAACAGGCGGTGCGTCTGCGGGTGATAGATCAACTTGGTCATCCCGTCGCCGCCGCCCGAGGCAAGGTTGCGGCCACTGGCGGCCCAGGGAAACGAGGTCGCCTTAGCGGGATGTCCATCGGCCTTGGCCTGCGCCTCGGTCAGTCCGACCCAGGCCAGTTCCGGGCTGGTATAGGCGACCGAAGGAACAAGCGTTGTCCCGAGGGCCGCGGTGTGACCCGTGGCGACCTCGGCGGCGATATGGCCCTGGTGGGTGGCGCGGTGGGCCAGCATCGGGTTGCCCGTCACGTCGCCGATCGCAAAGATGTGGGGCAGGCGGGTACGGCCCGTCGCGTCGGCCTCGATGGTGCCGCGATCCGTCACGGTCAGGCCCGCGGCCTGCGCATTGATGCGGTCGCCATTGGCGCGCCGCCCGACCGATTGAATGACCGCATCGGCCGTGATGCGCCCTTTGAAATGGCCCGAGCAGGTCAGGGTCAGCCCGGATGCCGTGGCCGCGACCGCGTCGACCCGGGTCGCCGTGTGAACGGTGACACCCTGCGCGGTCAGGGCGGCGTGCAGGATGGCGACCGCCTGCGCGTCAGCGCCGGGTGCGATCTGCCCGGCAAGCTCGACGACCGTGACCTGCGACCCGAGCGCGGAATAGATCGTCGCCATTTCCAGCCCGATGATGCCGCCCCCCACGATGGCGAGCGTGTCCGGCACCTCGCGCAGCTCCAGCGCTGCGGTGCTGTCCCAGATGCGCGCATCCTCCGGCCAGCCGGCCAGCCGGATCGGGGCGGAGCCGACGGCGATCACGGCCTGGTCGAACCGCATTTCGGTTCCGTCGATCTCGACCGTGTTGGCACCGCTGAAGCGCGCCGTGCCCTGGACCCGGCGAACCTTGCGCCGTTTGGCGATGCCGCCCAGCCCGCCGGTGAGTTGACTGACGATGTCGTTCTTTCTGGCGCGCAGCGCGTCGAGGTCGATCTTGGGTGCGCCAAAGGTGATCCCCCACGCGCCCATATGGGCCGCGTCACGAAGGGTCTCGGCGGCATGAAGCAGGGCTTTGGAGGGGATGCAGCCTTCGTTCAGGCAGACGCCGCCAAGGGTCTCGCGTGCATCGACCACCGTCACGTCGCGGCCAAGGTCGGCGGCCCGAAAGGCGCAGGCATAGCCGCCGGGCCCGGCGCCGATGACCAAAAGATCCGTTTTGTCGCGCATGCCCCGGCCCCTGTCAGATCAGCATGTTGCGCGGATCCGCGATCAAGCCGCAGTAATGCGCCATGAAACGCGCGGCATCGGCGCCGTTGATCACGCGGTGATCATAGGACAGATCGAGCGGAACCATCGGCACCGGGCGCGGCGTGTCGCCGTCCCAGAAGGTTTCGACGCGGGTGCGGGTGATGCCGAGAATAGCAACCTCGGGCGGATTGACGATCGGGGTAAATGCGCGGCCGCCGATCCCGCCGAGGCTGGTGATCGTCATCGAGGCGCCGCCCATGTCGTCAGGGCCGATCTTGCGGGCATTCGCGCGGGCCGCCAGGTCTATGATCTCCGAAGCGATCTGCCACAGCCCCTTGCGGTCGGCGTCGCGGATGACGGGCACCATCAAGCCATGCGGCGTGTCGACCGCGATGCCGATATGGACAAAATCCTTGAGGACGAGCATGTCGCCATCCGGTGTCAGCGAGGCATTGAAGCGGGGAAATTCATGCAGCGCGCGCGCCAGCGCGGCCACGTGAAACGCCAGCGCGGTCAGCTTGATACCGCGCGCCTCCGCCTCGGGGCGCCACGCCTTGCGCAACGCCTCCATCGCGCTCACATCCGCGCTGTCGTGGTGGGTCACGGCGGGGATCAACGCCTGCGCCGCGGCCAGATTGCGCGCCGCGACCTGCGCGAAACGGCTCATCGGTTCCGTCGTCACGGGGCCATATTGCGCATGATCCACATCCCACAGCGACGTGTCGCCCGCCGCGGGCGCCGCACTGCCGTCGATATCCTCGGCGGCGATGGTTTGACGGCCAAGCCGCTGCGCGAGGGCGGCTATGTCCACTCCGCGCTCGCGTGCCATGCGGCGGGTCGATGGGCTGGCGATGATGTCCGACATATGCGCCTCCCTTACCAGCTTGCCGAGATGTATTGTGTTTCCATGAACTCCAGCATGCCCTCGTGGCCGCCCTCGCGGCCAAGGCCCGACTGCTTGGTGCCGCCGAAGGGGGCGGCGGGGTCGCTGACCAGCCCGCGGTTCAGCCCGACCATCCCGTAATCCAGCCGTTCGCAGACCTGCAAGGCGCGTTTGAAATCGCCGGAAAAGACATAGGCCACAAGGCCGTATTCGGTGTCATTGGCGCGCGCGATCGCGTCGTCGAGGTCCCGAAAGGTCTGGATCGCCGCGACGGGGCCGAAAATCTCGTCATGGACGCAATCGGCATCGGCGGGCACGTTCGACAGCACCGTCGGAGGATAGTAATACCCCACGCCTCCGGGCGTCGTGCCGCCGCATTCCACCTTGGCGCCCTTGGCCACGGCGTCGGCCACGAAGGCCGCCACCTTGTCGCGGGTATCGGCATTGACCAGCGGCCCCACATCGACGCTGGCGTCCGTGCCGTCGCCCACCTTGAGCGCCGACATCCGGTCGGCCAGCCGCCGGGTGAATTCGGGCGCGATGTCCTCGTGGACATATATCCGGTTGGCGGCGGTACATGCCTCGCCCAGGTTGCGCATCTTGGCCAGCATGGTGCCTTCGATGGCGGTGTCCATGTCGGCGTCGTCCAGCACCACGACCGGGGCGTTGCCACCCAGCTCCATCGCCGGTTTCAGCACTTGGTCGGCGGCGGATTTGAGCAGCTTGCGCCCCACCCCGGTGGAGCCGGTGAAGCTGACGACGCGGACCCGCGGGTCGTGCAGCATGTGATCGACCAGCGCGCCCGTCTGCCTGGACGGCAGCACGTTGACCAGCCCCGCCGGCACGCCGGCCTCTTCCAGCAAGGGCATCAGGGCCAGCATGGTCAGCGGCGTTTCCGATGCGGGCTTGATGATAACGCCGCAACCGGCGGCCAGCGCCGGGGCGATCTTGCGTGTGCCCATGGCGGCGGGGTAGTTCCAGGGGGTGACCAGCACCGCCAGCCCGGCGGGCTTGTGCTGCACCATGATGCGCGCGCCAGAGGCGGGAGCATGGGTGATCATGCCGTCGGCGCGTACCGCCTCTTCGGCGAACCAGCGAAAGAATTCGGCCGCATATCCCGCTTCGCCCATGGCGTCGGCGCGGGCCTTGCCGTTCTCCAGCGTGATCAGCCGCGCAAAGTGATCGAGCCGCGCGGTCATCAGTTCCCACGCCTTGCGCAAGACCTCGGAGCGTTCGCGGGGGGTGCGCGCGGCCCAGTCGGCCATCGCGGTCTGCGCCGCGTCGAGGGCCGCGTCGGCATCGGCGATACCTGCGGAGGCGACGGAGGCGAGCACCTCCTCGGTGGCGGGGTTGATCACGTCAAAGCGATCCGTGCCCTTGTGCCAGCCGCCGTTGATGTAGAGATCAGTGAATTCCATGTCGGTCCTCGATTGGTCAGAGCAGGTGGCGGAGCGGGTGCTCCACCCGGCCTGCGAAGTTGGAAAGAAGCGCGATCGCAGCATCGGCATCCATCTGGGCGGCGCTGCATTCGAGCGTGATCGACACTCCGGCCCCACGGGGCGCGAGGGTCAGGGTGGGCACCGCGCCCGCCCCGGCCTGGACGGTTTGCACCGCCGTGCCACGCAGATCGCGCAGGATCAGGTCGGGGTCCGCGTCGCCGGGCACCACCTGCGACAGCGCGCGGCCCGCGGGAACGTCGTAGGTGCGGCTGACGCCGTGGCGCGTGATGGCGATGACAGAGCTTTGCCCGCCCGGCAGGCTGCCGCCCGCGAGTGCCGCGAGGATCGCATCCGCGTCGGACAGGTCATGCGCCTTGGCCGCCCATGCCGCAAAGGCGGGCAGGCCATCCTCCGCGACCTCGGCGACGAAGCGTTGTGCGGCGGCGACCGTCTGCGCTTGGGGCGGCGTGTCGGCGGGCAGGGCGCGCAGCGCGTCCAGATCCGCGACATGAAAGGGTTGCGCGTGCCCCGCCGCGGCCAGCCGCGCAAGGTCGAGCCCTTCGGCCAGTGCGATGCGGCGCGCCTTGGGCGAGGCGAGGATGCGCCCCTGCGCGCGGGGGGGAGTGGCCGCGGTGGTCGCCTTGGGGGCGCGGTCGCTTACCGCTTTGGCGGGTTTTGGCGCGGGTGCGCTGCGCGACGGTGCGCTCGGCGGGGATGCCGTGCCCGCCTGTCCATCCGCGATACCGCGCGCAACGGGCGCTTGGGGTTTGTCCTTGCTGATGATGGCGACCGCCTGGCCCACCGGCACGTCTTCGCCCGCATGGGCGAGGGTGGCGGCGAGGTAGCCATCGGCGTCGGCCTCGACTTCCATCGTGGATTTGTCGGTTTCCACCTCGAACAGCAGATCGCCCCGCGCGACGGCATCGCCGGGCGTTTTCAGC
Source organism: Sulfitobacter sabulilitoris (assembly GCF_005887615.1). Classification (GTDB taxonomy): domain Bacteria; phylum Pseudomonadota; class Alphaproteobacteria; order Rhodobacterales; family Rhodobacteraceae; genus Sulfitobacter_E; species Sulfitobacter_E sabulilitoris. The sequence continues at coordinate 849,933 of NZ_VANS01000001.1, read as the reverse complement.
CACGTGACCAGCAGGCCGGTGTCCTGCGCCATGCCCAGTTGCGGCATGGTGACGGCGGTTCCCTCGGGCAAGGCGTCATCGGCCGCGGCTGCCGGAGCGGGCGCGGCGCGTTCGGGCGCTGGCGCGTCGTCCTGCGCACTGTCGGATATGCGGGCGATCACCGCGCCCACGGGGACGTCCTCGCCCTCGGCCGCCGCGATGTTGGTCAGGAAGCCGTCGGCCTGTGCTTCCACCTCCATCGTCGCTTTGTCGGTCTCGACCTCGAAAAGGGCGTCGCCCTTGGCAACGGAATCGCCCGCCGACTTGAACCACGACACGATCTTGCCGGCGTCCTGGGCCATGCCAAGCTGGGGCATGGTCACGTCATGCGGCATGGATCATCTCCCCGGCGCAGAGCTTGCGGGCATTGGCCGCAACCGTGTCGGGTGTCGGAACGGTGACATCTTCGAGCGCGGGCGAAAACGGCACCGGCACGTCCATCGCCCCCATGCGCAGCACCGGCGCGTCGAGGTGGTAGAATGCCTTTTCGTTCAGGCGGCTGGCGATTTCGGCGGTGACGCCATAGCTTTGGTGGCCTTCGTCGATGACGATGGCGCGGCTGGTCTTGCGCACACTGTCCAGCAAGGTCTTCTCGTCCAGCGGGACGATCGTGCGCGGGTCGATCACTTCGGCGCTGATGCCCTCACCGGCCAGGATTTCGGCGGCCTTTTCCGCGACCTGCACCATGGACGAGGTGGCGATCAGCGTGATGTCGGTGCCTTCGCGTTTGACGTTCGCCACGCCGAAGGGGATCAGATATTCCTCCTCTGGCACCGGGGCCTTGTCCTGATACATCAGCTTGTCTTCGAAGATGACCACGGGGTTGTTGTCGCGGATTGCCGTCTTCATCAGGCCCTTGGCCTCGTAGGCCGAGGACGGCATCGCGACCTTGAGCCCCGGAATATGCGCCACCAGCGCCTGCAACGACTGGCTGTGCTGCGCGGCGGAGCGGCGGGTGGCCCCGAGATTGGTGCGCAACACCAGCGGCACGTTCAGCTTGCCGCCCGACATATAGTGGGTCTTGGCCGCCTGGTTGCACAGCTGGTCCATGATCAGAAAGATGAAATCACCGAACATCAGATCGACGATGGGGCGCGCCCCGGTCATTGCGGCACCCACCGCCATTCCCATGAAGCCCGGCTCGGCGATGGGGGTGTCGATGACGCGCTCGGTTCCGAATTCCTCGACCAGACCGGACAGCACCTTGAAGGGGGTGCCCGCCTCGGCCACGTCCTCGCCGATGACGAAGGTGGTCGGGTCGCGCCGCATTTCCTCGGCAAGCGCTTCGTTGACGGCTTGGGATAGCGTGATCTCTCTCATGGCGGTCTCTCCTCAGTCCGCGTAGACGTGCATGTCCACTTCGGACACATCGGGGTAGGCGGCGGCCTCGGCGTAGGCGACGGCATCGGCAGCATCCTGGGCGACCTCGGCGTTCATCGCCTCGATCTCGTCCTCGGTCGTGATGCCCTGATCGACCAGCCAGGACCGGAACCGCACGATCGGATCGCGGTTTTCCTTCCAATCCTTCTCTTCGTCCTTGGACCGGTAGTATTCGCGGTTGATGTCGCCCACGTGGTGCCCGTGATAGCGGTAAGTTTCGAGTTCGATGAAGAACGGACCCTCGCCCTTGCGGCAGCGCGCGACCAGTTTCTGGGTCAGGTCGTTGACCGCCAGCACGTCCTGGCCATCGACCTTGTGCGCCTCGATCCCGAAGGCCTCGGCACGGGCGGTGATCGACCCGGCGGCGATCTCCTCGGTCCGGGTGTATTCGGAATAGCCGTTGTTTTCGCAGGCATAGATGACGGGCAGGTGCCACAGGGCGGCCATGTTCATCACTTCGTACAAAAGCCCCTGCGCCGTCGCCCCGTCGCCGAAAAAACATACGGTCACGTCGTCGTGGCCCAGCATCTTGGCGCGCAGGGCCGAGCCGGTGGCGATTCCCATGGAGCCGCCGACGATGGCATTCGCGCCAAGGTTGCCGTGGCTTTGGTCGGCGATGTGCATCGATCCGCCCTTGCCCCGGCAATAGCCTTCCTCCTTGCCCAGCAACTCGCAGAACATCTGTTTGAAATCCGCGCCCTTGGCGACGCAATGGCCGTGGCCGCGATGGGTCGAGGTGATGCGGTCATCGTCGGTCAGCGCTTCGCATATCCCCACGGCGACGGCCTCTTCGCCGGAATACATGTGGGTGAGGCCGGGCATCTTGGCCGAGAGGTAAAGCTGGTTGGCGTTGTCCTCGAAGGTGCGGATGCGGACCATCTGGCGGTACATGCGCAGGTAGTCTTCGTTGTTGGTCTTGGTTTTCGTCTTGGCGGGGCTCATGGCGCGTGTCCTTGGCAAATGCGGCCCGGACCCTTGCCGGGTCCGGGTGCGAGAGGTCAGTAACGGTTGGCGATGGGCAGGTCTTCGGCCGGGAACAGCGAGATGACCTCGCAGCCGGTGTCGGTGACGACGACCTCCTCCTCGATCCGCGCAGCGGAATAGCCGTCGGCCGCGGGGCAGTAGGTTTCCAGCGCAAAGACCATCCCCGTCTGGATCTCCATCGGGTGATCAAGGCTGACCGCGCGGCTGATGATGGGCCGCTCATGCAGCGCAAGCCCCAACCCATGCCCGAATTGCAGGCCAAAGGCCGAATCCTCGTCCGGGAAACCGAACTCCTCCGCCTTGGGCCAGACTGCGGCCACCTTGTCGGTGCTGACGCCGGGTTTGATCATGGAAATCGACGCGTCGATCCATTCGCGTGCCTTGACGTAGGCGTCGTTCTGCGCGGGCGTGGCGCGACCGATGTTGAAGGTCCGGTAATAGCAGGTGCGATAGCCCTGGTACGACTGGAGAATATCGAAGAACGCCTGGTCGCCGGGCCGGAAATACCGGTCGGTGAAGTTGTGCGGATGCGGATTGCAACGCTCGCCGGAAATGGCGTTGATCGCCTCGACGTCGTCGCTGCCCATCTCGTAGAGCATCTTGTTGCTGAGTGCCACGATGTCGTTCTCGCGCACGCCCGGCTTCAGCTCTTCGTAGATCATGTGATAGACGCCATCGACCATCGAGGCGGCTTGCGTCAGAAGCTGGATCTCGTCCCAGTTCTTGATCTCGCGCGCCGCCAGCATGATCTGCTGGCCATCGACCACATTGAGCCCCTCGGCCTTGAGCGCGTGGAACATCGAGGTTTCGGCGTAGTCGAGGCCCACCGGCATGTCGCCCATGCCCGCGTCGCGGATGAGGCCCGCGATTTCCTTGGCGTATTTCTGCATCAGGCCGAATTCGGGCGGGATCGTGCCGCGCATCCCCACCACGCCGGCGCGGCAGTGGTCGGGCACAAGCCAGTCGCTGAATTTCTTGTGGTGCATGGCGGCGGAGCCGAAGTCCCAGACATAGGGCGCATCGTCGCCGGTCAGCAGGCAAAAGCGGCACATCTTGTCGCGTTCCCATTCGCCGATCTTGGTGGCGCTGACGTAGCGGATGTTGTTCACGTCAAACAGCAGCAGCGTGCCCGCGTTGGAGGCCTGAAGCGCCTGACGCGTGCGGGCAAGCCGGTAGCGGCGCAGCCGGTCATGGTCGATCCGGCGTTCGAAATCCACCGAGGTATGGCCCCAGGCGGGCAGGCGGCCTTCCCAGCGCCAGTCGGGTTCAAGGTCCTGCGGGGTCAGCAGGTTGGGCATTAGGGCGCGTGACATATGGGTCTCCTCCGACGGCCGCAGCCGACGATTGTTGCAAAGGGTTGAGTGGGGGTGGCGTTACTGGATGCACCAGCCGCCATCGATGTGGATCATCTGGCCGGTCATGTAGTCGCTGTCGTCGCTGGCCAGGAACGAGGCCGTGCCGACGATGTCCTTGGGGTAGGACACGCGCTTGATCTTGAGCTCGTCGCGCACGATGTCGTCGTAAGCCTGGCCTTCGCGGTCCTTGAAGCCGATATCGACGAGATCCTTGTCGAGCTGTTCCCACAAGGGGGTCACGACGACGCCGGGCGCGTATCCGTTGACGGTGATGTTGTGCTCGGCCAGTCCCACGGCCCCGCAATGGGTCAGCGCGAGGCAGCCGTATTTCGAAGTGCAATAGACGGTCACGTCCACCAGCGGCTTGCGCGATGCGATGCTCCCGACGTTGATCAGCTTGTAGGGGTGATCCTCCATCGGGCCCTGGGCGATCATCTGGCGGGCCGTCTCCTGCATCCCCAGCCACATCGCCTTGGTGTTGACGTTCATGATCATGTCCCAGTTGTCTTCGTCGATATCCATGAAGAACCGGGGCTTGTTCAGGCCGGCGTTGAACAGGCCGACATTGATCGACCCGAAGGCATCTGCCGTGGCGGCGACGGCGGCGGCGTTGTCGGCGCGGCTGGTCACGTCCATCTTGACCGCGATCGCCTTGCCCTGGCCATTCGCGTTGATCGCGTCGGCGGCCTTCTGCGCCTCGTCGAGATCCAGATCGCCAAGGCACACGTTCGCCCCCTGGGCCGCAAAGCTCTCGGCGTTGGCCTGGCCCATCCCGCGCGCGGCGCCGGTGATCAGAATGTTTTTACCCTTGAGGCGATTGGGGTCCATGGTTTCCTCCTTAAGTGACCGGTTGTCGTAAGAGTTCGTCGGCGCGGGCCTGCGCCCGGGCCAAGGCGTCGCGCGGGGTGACGAGACCGCGCAGCATGTCGTGAAGTTCGAAACCGCAGATCGCGATCAGGTCCGAGATCTGCGGGATCGGCGGACGGGGCCAGAATTGCAGCTCATCGCGCCATGACATCTGGTCGACCGTCTCGAAGATATTGGACAGGCGCCGCACCTCCGGATCGGATCCGACGGAATAGCGCGGCGCGGTCCGGCTGCCGTTCTGCGCATAGAGCTTTTGCGCGGCGGGCGATGTGAAGGCGATGAGCGCTTCGGTCGCGTCGTGCAGCCGGTTTTCGCTCAGGTTCTTGGGAATGCAGAAGGCGTAGCCGCCCACTGGTGCGATCGGCACGCCCTGCGGCCCGTGTGGATGCGGCAGATAGCCGGTGTTGCCGTGGGCGGAACAGCTTGGATCAAGCTCGAAATAGGGGGCCAGAAGAGTGTAGCCATAGGCCATCGCCACATGGCCGGCGGCATAGGGCCTTACCCGTTCGTACCAGGACATCGACAGGATGTCGGGCGGCGAGAATTCCAGCAGCTGCATCAGATAGTCCGCCGCGGCAAGCGCCCGGTCCGTGTCGATGGTGGCCCGGAACGTGCCCTGCAGGTGATCGGCGTCGAAACCGCCGGCGATTTCGGGAATGTCTATGACCGGTTGACCGAAGGCCGCGCAGGTCATGATGAAGGTATGCCCCAGCGCCGTGCCGCGCGCCGCGTTCCAGGCCACACCGTAGCGCCCCTTTTGCGGGTCGTGGAAATGGCGTGCCGCGTCGATCACCGCCGCGGTCGTCGTCGGCGGCTCGAGCCCGGCATCCTTGAACCAGTCCTTGCGGTAGAACATCAACTCGGGCGTCGTCTGGCTGGGCACGCCGTAGGGGGTGCCGCCCCAATGCGCCGCGCGCCAGCCCGCCGTGTGAAAGTCGGCCGGGTCGAGGCGGTCCAGGTCCATTACATCGGGCAGCGGCTGGATCACGCCCCGTTCGACGAATTCCCCGATCCACGGCAGGTCGACCGCAATCAGGTCGTACCGGCTCTTGCTGCGCGCGGCATTGCGAAGCGCCTCCTCGTGCAGGCGGTCGATGGAAAAGGCGCGTTGGTGGATGTCGGTCCCGACCATCTGTTCGAACTGGCGTTTCAGCGAATCCATGATCATGAAGGTCGGATCGGCGTGCACGAGGATACGCAGGCCGCCGGCCAGCTTGAGCGGTTGGGGCAGGGCGGTCGGCGGGGGGATCATCGCCTGACCCGGCTGGTAGGTGCCCCCGAAGTAATAATCGGCGTCGTCCCGCGCCAGGTCGGCCCCCGCGAAGGTCGTGCGCGCGATCCGGTCGATGCGGTCCGCCATCTGGTGGAAACCGTCCATGAGCTTCTGGCTGGGGTGCAGGGAATAGGTCTTGCCGGTCTTGGTGCGCGGCCGCTGTTCGACCAGCCCCGCGGCCTGGATGTCCGCGAGCTTGCGGGTCGCGGTGGCATAGGGCACACCGGAGGCCGACACGATGGACGACGGCGAAACGGAGCGCCCCTCCAGATGGCAGCGCAACAGGTGCAGCACCATGTTGAGATGCGGGTTTGGCGTGGACGGATCCAATGCGGTGTCGATCTCGGCCATGATTTCCTGGAGAAAGCGCACGACGCCCTCAAGCTCGGGGCTGGACGAATGTGCTGCCGGATCCGCGGCGGTTTGCCGGGACCCCTGTCCATTCTGAATATCTTTGGCAGCGTGGAGTTGCATGTTACCGCTTCGTTTGGAATTGTCGTGCTGTCGCCGTGGATCGCTCATGACGGGTCCTCGTTGATTTTGTTCATTATGATATCCGGCCAGTATGCCAAAAATATCCAAAATGGGTAAAATATTATCCAAAATGGATTAAATTGGGGAGTTTGTCGAAGCCCGAAATCGCGCTGCATAGGGGGAGGATTGCGTCCGGTAAGCCCTGCGCTGGGAGACGTGCCGCAATCGCGACAGAAAACCTTGGGAGGAACCAACAATGAAATTTACGATGAAATGCGCGCTTGCCTGTACGACCGCCATGCTGGGCACCGCCGCCGCCGCCGAAACCATGACCATCGGCATCACGCAAAACAACGTGGGCGTTGACAGCTACCAGACGACCTATGAGCAGGCCTTTATCGCCGCCGCCGAGGCAAACCCGAATGTCGAGGTGGTCGTGCTGGACGCAGGCGGTGACGTGGCCCGGCAGATTGCGCAGATGGAAGACCTGATCCAGCAGGAAGTCGACGCGATTATCATCTGGCCGACCAACGGCGAGGCGGTGATCCCCGCGGTGCGCAAGGCCGCGCAGGCCGACATTCCGGTGATCGTCACCAATTCGAACATCGCCGAGCAGGGGTTTGAATTCGTCGCCTCCTTCTCGGGGCCGGACAACATCACCCAAGGGTCGCGCTCTGCCGAGATCATGTGCGACAAGTTCAAGGACATGGGCATCGAGAGCGAGGCCCGCGTGGTCCAGATCTCCGGTCAGCCCGGCTACACCACCGCGATCGAGCGCGCCAAGGGCTTCGAGGATCGCCTGCCCGAAGTCTGCCCCGACGTGACGCTTGTCGAAACCCAGCCCGGCGACTGGAACCGCGAGAAATCGCAGCAGGTGATGGAAGCCTTCCTCGTCAAGTACGACGACATCGACGGTGTCTATGCGGGCGACGACAACATGGGCGTCGGCGCGCTGAACGCGGCCAAGGCGGCGGGCCGCGACGGTATCATCTTCGTGGGCGCCACGAACTTTGCGGTCGGCTACGAGGCGATGGCGGCGGGCGATTACTGGGGGTCGATCTATCAGTCCCCGGTCGATGATGCCGAGGCCGCGCTGAAGACCGCGATCGACACGCTGAACGGCGTTGACCTGCCGTTCCTCAACTACTTCGACACGCCGAAGATTACCCAGGACAACATGGGTGAGTTCACCAAGCCGGTGTTCTGATCCACCTCCCGGGATGCGCGGGGCACGCGTGGCGCAAACCGCGCTGCCCCGCGCATTTGACACAGACATGACAAACTCAGGGTGATCGTGATGGGCCGAGTCGCAGGACGTTCGTGCATCGTGACCGGTGGCGCGCAAGGGATCGGGCGCGCCATAGGCGAGGCGCTTTTGCACGAGGGCGCGAACGTGTGTTTCGCGGATATCAACGCCGACAAGGTGGCCGGGGTGGCCGATGCCGCGCAAGAGCACGCAAGGTCCGGTGGCGGACAGGTGACGCATGCCGCGGTCGACGTGACGGACCGCGCGCAGGTCCGCGCCATGATCGCCCACACGGTCGACACCTTCGGGCGGTTGGACGTCAAGTTCAACAATGCCGGTGTCAACAAACCGATGAATTTTCTCGACGTGACCGAGGACAACTGGAATTTCATAATGGGTATCAATGGCTTGGGTTGCATGATCGGTATGCAGGAAGCCGCGCGCCAGATGATCGCCCAAGGCGATGGCGGCAAGATCGTCAACACCGCATCCATCGCCAGCCGGCAGGGGTTCGGCAACGTCGCCCCGTATTGCGCAAGCAAATGGGCCGTCGTGTCGCTGACCCAGTCGGGCGCGCGTGACCTGGCGCAGCACAACATCACGGTCACCGGATTTGCGCCGGGTGTCGTCGATACCGAAATGTGGGAGCAGGTCGACCAGGACCTGATGAGCATCGGCGCGGCGGAGCGCCCGGGGCAGGCGATGGAGGAGTTTTCAGCCGAGATCCTGCGCGGGCGCGTGGCGAAGCCGGCGGACATCACCGGCACGACGACGTTCCTTGCGTCGAAGGACAGTGATTACATGACCGGGCAGATCGTGATGATCGACGGGGGAATGACGCTGGTGTGATGCCCAAGGGCCGCGCCGACGCACGGGGGAGGAAGTTATGACGGCATTGAGCAGGCAGAAGATCGGCGGGGTCCTGGCACGCCAGGGCATCCTGATCGCCTTCGTGGTATTCATGGTCGGGTTCGCGATGGCGAACCAGCGGTTCATCGCGGTCGACAATGTCTTCGGCGTAATCCGATCCTCGGCCATTCTGGGCGTGATGGCGCTGGGTGTGACCTTTGTCGTGATCGGCGGCAACCTGGATCTCTCGGTCGGGTCGATGATGTCCTTCTCCACGATCGTGGTTCTCGATCTGCATGACAAGGTCGGGCCCGCGCTGGCGATCCCGCTGATGTTCGCCATGACGCTCGCGCTTGGCGCGTTCATCGGGTTCCTGGTGGGGTATCTCAAGCTCAATTCTCTGATCGTGACGCTTGGCATGCTGTCGGCGATACATGGCCTCACGCTGACCTGGTCGGGCGGCAAGAACATGGATATCGCCGACAAGGAAGGCACCTGGTTCGCGATCTTCGGGCAAAGCTCGGCGCTGGGCATTCCCATGCCGATCCTGATCTTTGCGCTTCTGGCGGTCGTGCTGAGCGTGCTTTTGTCAAAGACGCCATTTGGTCGCAAGGTCTACGCGGTGGGCGGCAACGGCACGGCGGCGACGTTTTCGGGCATCCCGCGGGCGCGGGTCGTTTTCATGACCTATGTGCTGTCGGCCTTTTGCGTGGCCACCGCCGGTCTGATGCAGGCCAGCCGCAGCATGGGCAGCCAGAACACCGTCGGGCAGGGGCTCGAGCTTGAGGTGCTGGCGGCGGTGATCCTCGGCGGTGCGTCCCTGCTAGGCGGGTCGGGCACGGTGTTCAAGACCGTGATCGGCGTGCTGATCCTGGGGTTCATCCAGAACGGTCTGCTGCTGGTCGGGCTCGAATTCTACGTCCAATACGTCGTGACATGGGTGATCATCATCCTTGCCGTCTGGCTCGACATCGCGGCCAAGCGTGGACGCCTGTGGTCCCCGATCGCTTAAGGAGCGCCAAGACATGACATCCCAAACCCGCAAGGACCTGTTCAAGCAAGGCGCGATCTGGGCCTTCATCGCAGCCGAGCTTGTCTTCTTCTCGGTCGCCGGCGAATTCCTGTCCGTATCGGACAAGGCGTTCATGGATTTTGACAACATGCTGTTGTTACTCAAGCAATCGGCCCCCATCGGGATCATCGCCGTGGGCATGACCGTGATCATGATCAACGGCAATATCGACCTGAGCGTCGGTGCGACCTTTGCCTTGTCGGCCATCGTGCTGCTCGACAGCATGACCTGGCCGGTATTCGCGGGGCTGGGGGATTGGGTGATCCCGGTCAGCTGGCTGCTGGCGCTGCTGACGGGGTGCGTTCTGGGGGCGATCAACGGGCTGATCGTCTGGAAGACGGGCGTCGATGCCTTCATCGTGACGCTGGGGTCGATGTTGGGCTATCGCGGGCTGGTGTTCATGTACAATGGCGAACAACCCACCAGCAATCTGAACTGGACGCTGGTGGATTTCGCCGAGGCGCAGGTCCTGTCGTTGCACACGGCCACGTGGTTCTTGCTGGTGGTCACGCTTCTGATCTGGCTTTTGATGACCAAGACGGTCCATGGCCGCAACGCCTACGGCATCGGCAACAACCGCGAGGCGGCGGTCAACGCGGGCATCCGGGTCGGCCCGCATTTCCTGTGGAATTTCATCCTGATCGGGTTCCTTGCCGCTTTGTCGGCGGTGGTGTTCTATTCCGAAAGCGGATCGGTGAACCCCAACGACGGCATGCTCTACGAGCTTTGGGCGATCACGGCCGTGGTTCTGGGCGGCACCAAGCTGAGCGGGGGATACGGCTCCATCATCTCGACCCTGGGCGGCGTGATCGCCATTCAGTTGTTGCGCAAGGGCCTGGGCCACATCGGGGCGGATACCGAAACCGTGAACCTCGTCATCGGCCTGATCCTGATCGCGGTTCTGTTCCTTGACCGCCAGTTGAACCGCAAGGGCAAAGAGGAGTTGAAGATATGACCGATCCCACACCTGTTCTGCGCCTGGAAGGCATCGTCAAGACATTCCCCGGTGTCCGGGCGCTCGACGGTGTGTCCTTTTCCGTCCTGCCCGGCGAAGTGCATGCCCTGATGGGGGAAAACGGCGCTGGAAAATCGACGCTGATGAAGGTTCTGGGTGGAATCCACACCCCCGACGAGGGCCAGATCTTCATTGATGAGGAACCGACGCAAATGACCTCGCCCCAGCACGCCAAGGCCAAGGGAGTGGTGTTCATCCACCAGGAACTTAGCCTGGCGGACGAATTGTCGGTGGCCGAGAACATCTTTCTGGGCGAGTTGCCGTTGAAATCCTTCGGCCTTGTGGATTGGGCAAAGCTCTATGCCGATACCAATGCCATTCTCAAGACGCTCAATGTCGGGTTCGATGCCAAGACGCGGGTCGGGGACCTGTCGATCGCGAACCAGCAGATGGTCGAGATCGGGCGCGCCCTGACGGTGGATCCGCGGGCGGTCATCTTTGACGAGCCGACGGCATCGCTCACGGATGCGGAAAAGGTGGTTCTGTTCGACGTGATCGCCGATCTCAAGGCGCGCGGCGTCGGGATCATCTATATCTCGCACCGCATGGAAGAGATCTTCAAGATGACCGACCGCATCAGCGTGCTGCGCGACGGGTCATATCGCGGCACGCTGATCACGGCGCAGACCGATGAGGACGAGGTCACGCAACTCATGATCGGTCGCGCGCTCGACCTCAGCCGCAACGTCAGTCATCACGACATGGGACCCGTCGCGCTGGAGGCGAGGGGCCTGTCGTGCGGCGACCTGTTCCGCGATGTCAGCTTTTCGGTGCGTCAGGGCGAAGTCCTGGGGTTCTACGGCCTGGTGGGCGCGGGCCGCACCGAGATCGCCGAGACGCTCTTTGGCCTGCGCGATCCCTCCGCCGGTCAGATCCTACTGAACGGAGAGGAGGTGCGGATTTCCTCGCCCATGGAGGCCATCCGTCTTGGCATTTCGCTGGTGCCCGAAGACCGCAAGGGGCAGGGCCTGGTGCTGGGCATGAACTGCCGCGATAACATGACGCTGCCGCAGATCGACGACCTGAGGACCGGCCCGCTGGTCAGCGAGGGGGCCGAGGTGGCGATATTCGACCAGTATCGCGACAAGCTCGACATTCGCACACCCGGCTGGCGGCAGACCGTCGGCAACCTGTCGGGGGGAAACCAGCAAAAGATCGTGATCGGCAAATGGCTGTCTATGCGCCCCGAAGTGCTGATCGTGGACGAACCCACCCGCGGCATCGACGTGGGCTCCAAATCCGAGATCCACAACCTGATCCGCGATCTGGCGGCGCAGGGCTATGCCGTGATCGTCATCAGCTCTGAAATGCCCGAAGTGCTGCACGTCTCCGACCGGATCGTCGCCATGTATTCGGGCCGCGTCATGCGGGAATTCACCTCGGACGAAGTGACCGAAGACAGCCTGATCCAGGCGATATCCGGAATCGACGGCGACAAGGTGGCCTGACATGAAGGTCGGATTTGCCGGTTTGGGCCGAATGGGTCAACGCATGGCGATCAACCTGGCCGGTGCGGGCCACGACCTGACGGTCTGGAACCGCACGCCCGGCATATCTCGGGTCTTGGCCGAACAGACCGGCTGCGCCGTGGCCGATACGCCGGCGGACTTGGCCGCGGGCGTGGATGTCGTCATCACGATGCTGTCGGATGATCGCTCTTCCGAGGACGTGCACCTGGGGCCGCAGGGCCTGTTTGCGGCCCCTGCCGCGCGGATATTTCTTGAGATGGGCACGATGTCGCCGGATCACATCGCCGACTTGGCGCGGGCCGCACCGGAGGGCGTCGCGGTCATCGACGCACCCGTCTCGGGCGCGACGCAGGCCGCCGCCGATGCGAAGCTGCTGATCCTGGCGGGCTGCACCGAGCCCGCGTCCGCTCCGGTCCGACCGCTGCTGGACGCCATGGGCCGGACGACCGTCTGTCTGGGAACGACGGGTGCCGGCGCTGTGATGAAGCTCGTGGTGAACGCGATGATCCATGGTTTGAACCAGACACTTGCCGAGGCGATGACACTGGCAGAAGCGGCTGGCATCGCGCCCGACGTTGCCTTCGATGTCATCGAAAACAGCGCAGCCGCAGCACCCATGTTGAAATACCGCCGCCCACTCTACCTCGACGAGGCGGCGCATGACGTGACGTTCACCGTGGCCCTGGCCCGCAAGGATATGGATGTCACCGCCGCGCTTGCCGGTCGTCTGGGCGTTGCGATGCCACAGTCGCAGGTCACGCGCAGCAAGCTGACGCAGGCCGAAGCGGCGGGGTACGGATCCCGCGACATGGCCGCCATTCTGGATTTCATGCGACGGGAAACACCATGAAAGCGGCCCTGTTCGTCGGTGGCTGGGACGGGCACGCGCCCGCCGCCTTCGCCGATTGGTACGCGGCGCTTTTGCGCGCCAACGGGTTTCATGTGGACATCTACGAAACACTCGCCCCGCTTGAGCGGCCCGAGCGATTGGCGGATGTCGATCTGATCACCCCCATCTGGTCTTCGGCGCGGTCAGGACACCGCGAGGAATTCGGCAACATGACCAAACCGCAGGAAGACGGGCTGCTTAGGCTGGTGGGCGATGGTTGCGGGCTGGCGGGGTGGCACGGCCATATGGGCGATGCCTTTCGCGATCGCCCGACCTATCATTTCCTGATTGGCGGGCAGTTCGTCGCGCACCCGCCGGGCTGGCCGGACAACCTTCAGCCGCGCGAGGACTACATCGATTACGACGTGACGATCTGCCGGCCCGACCATCCCCTGGTCGAAGGCATCGGCAGCTTTCGGATCACCTCCGAGCAATATTACATGCTGACGGACCCGTCGAACAACGTGCTGGCGACCACGACCTTTTCCGGCGATCACCTGTGGTGGATCGAAGGCACGGTTATTCCGGTCACGTGGACCCGGAGATGGGACAAGGGGCGCGTTTTCTACTGCTCGATCGGGCATGAACTGTCAGATCTCAAGGTGCCGCAGGTCACCGAAATGATACGTCGCGGCGCGATCTGGGCAGCCGAGGGACGAGCCCGCGCTTACCCGTCGATCCCCACAACAGGATAGAGCGAGGCCACAAGCAAGGCTGCCATCGTGATGTTGAAGGCCCTGAGCCGGGTCGCGTTCGACAGCCATTGCCGGACCACTGTCCCAAGCCAGGCCCAGACCGAAATGGCCGGAAAGCTGACGAGGGCGAAGGCGCCGGCGACCATCGCCACGGAGAAAAGCGACCGGTCGGGGGCGTAAAGCGTGACCGCAGACAGGCACATGGCCCAGGCTTTGGGGTTCACCCACTGGAATGCGGCAGCCTGCAAGGCGGTCATTGGCCGGCTGTCCTTGTCGCTGCCCTCGACCGGGCCTGCCATGGCGATCTTCCCCGCCAGCCAGAGCAGGTAGCCCACTGACACGACCTTGAGGACGATGTTCAGGGCCGGAACAGCGTCGAACAACGCGACGAGGCCCGCACCGACAAGAAGGGTCATTAGCGACATGCCCCCGACGATGCCAAGCATGTGCGGCATCGTCCGGCGGAAGCCAAAATTCGCGCCGGATGTCATCAGCATGATGTTGTTCGGGCCAGGCGTGACGGTGGCGGCGAACGCAAAGCCCAAAAGAGCAGTCAGGACAGCGAAACTCATGAGGCTTGCCTTTTCGAATGTCCCATCGCAACGTTACGGTGCCGGGACCGCAATTTGCCGCCTGATATTGATGTTACATCTCAAAATTAGCAACGAATGACCAAGATAGACCCGATTGACCAGAATATATTGCGAGTGCTGGGCCGTGAGGGCCGGATCAGCAATGTCGCCCTCGCCGAACGGGTCCACCTCTCGCCCTCGGCCTGCCTGCGCCGGGTTCAGGAGTTGGAACGGGTCGGCGTGATCCGCGGCTACCGGGTCGTCACCGACCCCGAGCGCATGGGCCGTGGTCTTGCGGCTTATGTCATGGTGGGGCTTTCGTCTCATACCAAGGCCGCGCAGGAAGGATTCGAGCGCGCGATGGCGATCGCACCTGAGGTGGTCGAATGTCACAACATCGCCGGAGCCTTCGAATACATGCTGCGTGTCGAGAGCGCCGATCTGGCCGGTTACAAGCGGTTCCACACCGAGATCCTCGGCACCCAATCCCACGTGAACGCGATCACCTCATACATCGTGATGGGCTCGTCCAAGGACGAGCGCGCCCTATGACCTGATTTGCAGCATGGCGCGCGATCGTTGGGACGCTGGTCGCCCAAGGCCGGCGGTTTCCGGGTCTTTCGGTGATGTGCTCCACCGTCGCAGACAGGCCCCGAACACCTTCCCGCGCCGCGACAATGCCGCGGGTCGAATTCGGGCGGGTTGCGGCATGGTCTTCGCGTCTCGCAATGACATGGTCCGGAGCGATCAGAAGCGGAAAACATTGTTGTTAATAAGTTACGGCTGGGTCCGAAACGGCAGTCTGCGCCGCCAGTAGAAGCCGGCGCGGTGTTCGAGATGGGGGCGGGAGGTGCGCTCCGGGCCGTGGAAAAGGGTTTCTGCGCACTGCCAGTTGCACCCAGATGTGCAGCTCGTCGGCGAGCATCGACGCCGGACGGCGGAAATACAGTGATTTCACAATGGTATTGGGGAATTGGCTCCGGCGGTAGGGATCGAACCTACGACCAATTGATTAACAGGGAACGACTCGCCAAGTGTGATTCGCCGTATTTGATCAGTAAAATAAGGTAAAGCACTGTTCTGCAACGAAAAACAAGTTGTGCAACCACCGGTAGAGAACCGAACATGTCCTCATTGAATGTTGCAGAGGATGTTGCAGAGATGCCTAACCACAACCTGACCACACGGCCCGCCATTGCGAAGATCAAGCACGCACCGGGCAACACCATCATGTATTCCGACCCATCGGTGAAACCCGATCCCGACGCGCGCGGCATCCGCCTCGCTGTCGGAGCCACCAAGAAGACGTGGGTGCTATCGAAGCGCATCGACGGCAAAGTGCGCTCCGTCACGCTGGGCGCATGGCCCGACCTGCCCACCGTCTTCGCCGCCCGCGATGTGGCGAAGGAAAAGATGGAGGCGATCACAGCCCGAACAGATGACCGCTCAACAGGCATTCACACACTGCGCGACGCGATGGAATCCCACATCGAACAGTCAGACGCATCTGAGCAGACGAAGACCTACTACCGGGAGCAAATCGACCGTCACCTTGCCAAGCTATTCGACCGGCCCATCGACGAACTGACGCTGCCCGATCTCGAACGCGCCCTTGCGCCCTTTGTGGACGCAAACGGCAAACCGACCTCGACACAGCAGCACCTGCGCCAGATCATCGGCACGGCGTTTAAACGGGCGTCGGTTGTCCGCCGTATCCCGAACGTGGCCGATGCACTCAAGAAGGTGAAATACCGGGCGCGGAACAACAAGGTGAAATTCGACGTGGACGAGGCTTGGCCCGCGCTCGATCTGATCGAAGCCAAGAAGGCCCACAACCTGATCATTGGCATAGCTTGGGAGGTAATGCTGTTCACAGGCCTCCGCGCGAAGAACGTAACCGAACTCCGCTGGGAGGACATTGACCTCGACAGCGCCCGTCTCCGCGTCGCTGAATTGAAAAACGGGACAGAAGGGGCATTCCCCATCGCTGACCGCGTTGTCGAAGCTCTGCGGGCGTTGCCTCGGCACAGCCAATGGGTCTTCCCACAGCACGACACCGCGAAGCACATTTACCACCCGCAGCAGTTGAAAGGTGGAGGCGTCCGCATGACGCCGCACGATACCCGCCGTTTGTTCACGACTGCCGCCCGTCGCCTGCGCCTGCCATCCTACATCATCGACCAGTTGCGCGGCGATGTGGAGAAGGGCGTGCAGGACATCTATGATCAAGGCTCCATGAGCCACGCTGACGCGAACGCCATCGCAAAACAGATTGAGGTGGAATGCGGGTCAGTACCTTCTTCGAATGTTGTCCAGATCGGAGGCAGGCGCTAATGTCAGGGCGCGTCGGTGTCGCTGTGCGGCTGAACAAACCGGCGTGACCATATTCGATCCATCAGGGGCTGGTGGCGGATCGTATGAAGGCATCCGCCAGCACATCAACAGGCCTGCGTCTAATCTGAACGTGAAGGAACCTGTCGATGGACGAACTCACACGAGAAATCCGTGCGCTGCGCGACGAACTGCGCGGCTTGCAGGTCAAGCAGAAGCTGCCTGATCTCATGACGCCTACGCAGTGTGCGGAATACCTGAACCGCTCCGAGGAGGTGCTTTACCTCTGGCGGAAGGAGCGCAACGCAGGTGCCGAAAGCGGCCCGCCGTTCCTGCATATTTCCAGCCGGACAATCCTGTATGATCGGGAGGACGTTCTCGCATGGGCGCGTTCTCACCGCGTGAACTGAAAAAGAGGGACGAAGCCGCTACACCTCGTCCCTCAGTCATTGCCATCAAAGCAAGCGAACCCATCGCATCAACAACTCGCTTATAAGACACGCTTTGGTGGAATCCGACTGAAAAACAAGGTAGTAGCGTCTGCATTGAGGATATAGCAGATGCGGATTTCGCGCGTTTATGGAATTTCAAAGCCGAGTATTCGGAAAGTCCTTCGGCCAGATGGCACGGAGGTAAAGAAGTGTTTGCCTGATGGCTCCGAAGTCTCGCCAATAGAATGGCCGACGCATTGGTATGGGACGACCCGCGACGTGACGATTGATAGCGTCGCTGCGCTATATGATGAAATTCAGCCTCACGAGTGCATTGTTCTTGGCGGCGCATCAGACAGTCAGAACGTCACTCGACTTCGGCGCACCGATTTTCGTCTTCCACCAACCGATCTGATGGTCCTCGACATTGACGGGATGCCATATGTCGATGGCTATTCTGACGAGTCCTTGCGATCCGATCCAGAGGGCACCATTCGAACGCAGCTTTGCCAAATGTTCGGGTCCGAGGAAGTCGATCAGCTTTACATAGTGGTGGCGCTCTCATCGCGTGCTGGGTTCACGGGCGACTTCCGCGCCCACGTTTGGGTTGGCATCACGCCTTCCTGTGAGGCCAAGGAAGTTGCGGCGCTGCACAAGAAGCAGGATGTGTCGTGGCTGGACGCCGGAATATTCCAAGCTGGCCGGGTGCTCTTCGCGGCACCGCCTGAAATTGAAAGTGATCCGTTCCCTGTCCGCGTCTTCGAGTTCAAGGGCGAAGGCATGGTCATCGACTTGTCAGGGGTCGTTCGCTCAACCGAGGGGCTTGTCGAGCTCAAGCGGCAATTCAGCCGGGGCAAACACAGCATCTACAAGATGAACACGGCTCCTATTCACGCGGGAGAAGGCGGCGTGTCGGAGGAATGTTGGAACTTCATTCTGTCGTGCAAAAGATCTGGCAGGACCGAAGATGAAGCCATTGCCGCACTGCATGAAGAACTGACCCGCCTCGAAGCTCCATCCGCAACATGGCGTCGGATGCGAAAGGTGATCAAGCGCCCGGATGGCATGACTGATCCCGCCTTGGGCGAAGCACGGCGGATGTACCGCGACATGCGTGCGGGCGAAACCTTAGTCTACGGTGAACCTGCCTACCGTGAACCTGAAACAACGCTGACCGCGGCCTCTGAGGCGCTGAGCCGTGCTGTGCGGGATCAGATCGACCGGGAAGGTGTATTCCTGAACAAGGTTACACTTGGCGTCGGCAAGACCCATGAGATCGTCGAACTTGTCACATCGCGGGATGTGAAAGCCTTGATCCTCGCTCCCAACCACGAACGGTGTGCCGAGATTGTATCGCGGCTGGAGGATGCGCGTGAAAAGCGGCTATATGATGCCTTCAATCAGGTCGAACAGTTTGAAGAAATCGAAGATCGCTGGCTCGAGAGGCCTTGGGCATCGTGGCGCGGGCGGTCTGCCGAGAACATGTGCTCCCGGCTTGATGCCGTGAACGCGGCATTCCGGGCTGGTGTTTCCGTTCACAAGCACATCTGCGGCTTCCCGACACTGGACGAGGCCGAGGATGTAAAAAGGTGCCCACGCTTTGCTTCCTGCGCCTACGCGGATCAGGTCATGAACTTCTGGCGGCACAACTGGGTTGCGCCGGTCGCGATGATCTCGCACCTGTCGCGGATCGCTTCGGACGCCGATGTTGTGATCATCGACGAGGGCTGTGTCGAGCACCTTGCCGGGAACAAGATCGTTCCCCTTGAGGAGCTACTTGCTCCGCGTCCCGGTCGTCTGGGCGAACTGTCCCGGAAGGCACATAGCGATCTTTTGGAGGATACCCAAACGCTGACCTTCGAGGAGGTCCAAGAAGCCCTCGAACTCGAGTATGAGGCAAAGCCGTCGCCACATGTAGAGCCTGACATGTCGGATGAGCAGATCATCGCGAATTGTGATCTCGGGTCGTATCGGGCTGGCTGTGTGTCGATCTGGCGAGCGATGAGTGCCCGGCTAGAGGGCGGCGAGAACCATCTGCATGTCTTTTCTGAAACCAAGAAAGATGACAACGGCGAGGAGTTCACACGCTGGTGGGTTGATGTGGCGTGGCGGCAAGAAGCGCGCCTGCTCAAGAAGGCTGACACTGTGCTGCTGTTTGACGCAACGCCGAATGAGGTAGCCTTGCGGGCGCACTGGCCTGAGATCGAGGTATTCGAGGTCGAAGCACCTAAATTGAATACCCGGGTGGTGCAGGTCACGGATGCTATCGGCAAGCGGTCCCAATTGATCAATGATCTGCCGAAGACAGACCCGAAGTTCAAAGCCGAGGAGGCGCGCGTCAAGAAGGCACGGCAAAGGCTAGCAGATTGGCTTCGCGCCCAGCCAGGTTACACGGTCGTCGTCACAAAGAAGGATCACCGTGAGGCCATCGAGCGCGAGCATCGGTTCAAGCGCGTTACCTTCGCGCATCACGGTGCTGTCGAGGGCAAGGATGTCTGGGACTTCCCGGATGGCAAGCGCCTGCATGGTGTGGACGTCGATAACTTGGTTGTTCTCGGACGGAATGCCCCTCGGCCACATGAACTTGAAGCGATTGCGCGACGGCACCACGCGGACGAGGACGCCGTGAAGAAGATGGGTTGGTATCGCACCGAGAACTGGGAGCTTGGGGGCGGTGTCGCTGGGTATCGGTTGCGCCATGACGATCCGCGTGTCGATGCAGTGTTGAAGAACGTCGCCGTTGATAGCCTGATGCAGGCTGTCGGGCGGATGCGGTCTGTGCGCCGTGAGAAGATGGGCCGGGTATTCGTTATGCACTCCATGCGGCTCGACATTGAGGTGGACGAATGTGTGTCTGCTGAGGAGGTCATGCGCCGCGCAGGCGATGTGACATTGTTGAGCGCAAACGAGGTGGATCGCGTATTCGGTGTCGGCGGGCGCAACACGCGGGAGGTCGCGAAGCGCGTTACGGCAACGCATAAGTATCGCATGAAGGATAAGGCTGCACAGCCGAAGCCGTATCTGTGCGCGATAGCGGCCGACGCGGATGTGGATCAGTGCATGGCCGAGCTTGGCGCGGTGTGGTGGGAAGCGGTTTGAGCAGAGTAAGCGACATGTTCTCTTATGTAGTACTATAGTAGAGAAGCTGTCGCTTACTGGTGCCGCGTGGCGCAGCGCCCGGTGCGATCCCGCGACTGTCACTCGGAGCGGTCTATCCGTGGAACGTCAACAATGCTGACATACTTTGCGCCTGACCAATTGATCACCGATCAAATCCACCAGTGAATTGCCGTGGCGCATCAAGCGGTTGGGCAGGCTCTGCAACAACACTGCAACATCCAGTTGCGACCAAGTCGCAGATACACACCGGCACCTATTGGAACCCCCTGCTGCTGACGTGGAAACCCGGCCCCACACTCGGAAACATCTGAGCAAAAATCTGCGACCGCCCGAATGAAAATATCGTTCGATTATTCAGCGGCGTTCCCGCTCAGGTCTTGCTGCCGAACTAGATCAGCCGCGATGATCTTTGTGTCAATATCCGCAGCGAGACCTTTGACCGCGACTTTCGCATCTTTTGCAAACGCCAAATCAGTCACGATTTTTTCTGATCGCAAGCGAACCGTAGCATATGTGTCTCGGTACTTCTGATCAGTTTTGCCATCGCGATGGACGAGGATGTGCCGAGCATCAAGATAAGGCATCGCTGCATTCAGCAGCGCGTTGTCGACGTTCAAGCCAAGGCGAACACTGGCTTTCCTGATTAGCTCACGAGTGTTCCTCTCGTTTTCGAGCTTGCGGAAAATCCCGGCCGAAATTGTGCTTACGACATTGTCCCAACTACCAGCGGCCAGAATATCCCTGACCTGAATCTCGAGTTTCACATCGCCAACAAACTGATTGGGATTGATGCCCTTCACTGCTGCCTTTGCCATCACCTCAGAGATGTATTCAGAAAAATCTTCATAGAGGTCTTTGATATAGGCAGCGGCGACCGTGCTTCGGAGATGATTGCCTGTGGTGTTCCGAGATGCACGCGTATTTGGCCGAGCGGCTAGTACAGGGTGAGAGACATCTGTAGCGCCCAAATCGACAGCGATGTTGTCGTCTGAGTTTGGTTTTGTTCTGTATGCCTTTACCAGTAAGTCGCACAATTCGATGTCGCTATCATAGTATCCAATCCTCTGCGTAAATCTCTGGAATGCCTTAGTTTTCATGGATGCTCTTTCTGGGATCACTTGACTGCCAACGCACGGGCGTTGGCAGCTACTCTACACCTGATTTAACCACCAAAGCACCCCAGCAACACCTTAAACACGAGTTGAGCGCCCCGGCGGCGTCCGTCCACATTTGATCTGCGCGGCTTGGCTCTCCTGAACGGCCATCTTTCGCGCGACGTTCCTTTCGGATGGCCGTTCACCCACAATGAAAGCATCAACCCATGCAAATCACTTTCACCGCAGACGGTGACGAGGCCTGCACGCTCGCCCAGACCTCCAACTCATCTTCGACTGCCTTCTCGATCCCGATTTCAAAACCAGCGCTGCAATCCGGCCTCCGCGAACTGCTGCTCAACCCGGAACAGCGCGACGTGATGGTCGATGCCGTCATGATCGACCGGAGCCGCGACGGTCTTCGCATCCATGCAGGCACCGGTCGTTTCGAACTGCCTTATCGGCACCTGCTTGCCCTCGTGCTTGAGGCCGCGGCATGAGCAAGCACTGGGACCGGCTGCAAGCGCATTATCACCTTATCCGCGACTGCCTCGACGGCGAAGACGCCGTGAAGGATCAGGGGCAACTGTATGTCCCGAAGCCTGAGGGCATGTCGGCTCAGAACTACACCCACTATCTCGACCGGGCCTGCTTCTACGGCGCACCGGAAATGACACTCCGCGCCTTAGTCGGGCTGGCGCTGCGCAAAGACCCCGTGGTGAAGCTGCCGCCGCGCCTCGAACCGATGCGTTTAAACGCGACCTACGAGAACGCGCCGATGCAGGTGCTCGTCGAGGATATGGTGCGCGAGGTCGCGACGATGGGCCGTTTCGGCATCCTGCTCGACTTTCCGGCTGACGGCGCAAGCGCGAACGCCGTGCCGCATATCTCGACCTTCCAAGCCGAAACCATCGAAGACTTCTCCACGGGCTTTGTTGACGGGCGGAAGGTGCTGACCCGCGTGCATCTGGCCTCGGACGAGCAGTGGGAGGATTCAGATGTTACCTATGAATTGATCCTTGAGGCGGGCGTCTATCAGTTCCGCCGCTTCATTCGGGATCAGCACAAGACCCGCGTTGATGTGGGCGAGAACCATATCCCGACGATCAACGGCAAGCCGCTGGACTATATCCCGTTCCTGATGGTCAGCCATGAAGGCCTACGCCCGGAGCATGTCAGCCCGCCGTTCTTGTCGCTCTGCAAGGTCGCGATCTCGCACTTCAAGAACAGCGCCGACCGGGAACACGCCATCTTCCTGACGGCCAGCCCGACGCCTTGGGTGGCCGGGTCCATCCCGGCGGACAAGGTGCCGACACAGATCGGTGCTGGGGCTGTCTGGACACTGCCCGAAGGCACGGAAGTGGGGATGCTTGAGTTCACGGGCGCAGGCGTGGCCGCGATGAAGGAGATCATGGAGGAGAAATCCGAAACGATGATCTCGCTTGGCGCGCGGATGCTGTCTTCGACCGTCAACCGCAATGAAACGCTTGGCACAGCGACGCAGCGCACGCGGTCAGAGCTTGCGCTACTGCACGGTGTCGTCGTGTCCGTCGAGGCTGGCCTGAACCGCCTTCTGCGCCTCGCGGCTAAATGGGTTGGCGATGATCCTGACGGAGCGTCGGTGTCATTGTCCCGCGACTTCATCGAAAGCGCGATGGAGCCGAAGATGATCGAACAGCAGATGAAGCTCTATCTGTCCGGTGTGATCAGCCGTGCCTCGCTGCACGAGAACCTGCAAAAGGGCGAGATCGTGCGCGCGGATCGCTCGTGGGAAGATGAAAAGGACATGATCGACGAGGACGGGGGCGACATATCCTCCATCATCGGCACGCGGGATGTCTGATGCTGATAGACACGGACTATGGCCTTCACGCCTCGCGGCCTGACGGCGCGCAGGCTCTCTACCGGGCTGTGATAGCCCGGACGGTCCTCGATCTGTTTGGTAAGGTCATCCCGGCGTCCGAACAGGACGAGGCCCAGTTTGCACGGCGCGAGGCGCTATACTTCCTGACACGGGAAGGCGGGGCGTGGGCGGAGTCCCGTCGCAATCTTTGCGACGCCGCTGGCCTTAATGCAGACGACCTGCGGTCGAATATTCTGCGTGTGCTGGCTGGGCGCGAGATCGTCGGTGCAGATCATCGCAGTACCTTCGGGGGCATCGACGCGGCCCGTGCGTTGTGGGCAGCGGAGCAGTCGGCACCCGCAAAGGCTCAGGAGCGAAGGATCAAGCGGCAGGCTGACAAACAGATAGCGCGCCCTCGCCGGGTAAAAGCGAGTTATTCCACAATCCGTTCAGCCGTCTTGCCTCTGCTATCGGAGCCGCGCCAGTTCCGAGATTTGATCCACGCCACCGATGGTGAATTCGGCGATGGTGCAATCCGCAAGGTTCTCGCCAACGCAATCAACAAGGGCGAGATCGTCAGAAACGGCGAAAACCACACCTACGTTCTGGCGGCTGCTTGACCTACTTTAGGTCTTTCTCCCATAGCACCTGATACTGATCTTTATTGAGCAATAGCAGGCACTTATTGTGATCGTGCAGACCGGGCGTCGCGCAGATCTTCACGTTCAGGAGAAAGGCGGGCTTCCGGGTCTGCCTTTCTTTTTGTGCGAACGTGAAGGAGTGCACACATGTCTGAGGACAACAATGACAAGCTGATGGAGCAATTCATCGCGAAGGCGACACCCAAGCTGCTCGAAGCCCTGACCGAACAGGTCTCGAAGCAGATCGAAGACCAGATCGGCGGTCTGAAAACCAATGCCGAGAAGATGCTCGACGAGATCAAGGATCAGAAGCGGGCAGCAGCCGAGGTGGCAGCGAAGGAGCAGGCCGAAGCCGGTCAATTCAAAACTCTGCTCGAGCGCAAAGGCGACCCGGCGTCGATCAAGGATGCCCTCAACCCGGAACCGATCCGGCTGACCCGCGTGCAGGCCCGTGACGCAGCCCTCTATCGCCGCGCAAAGGCGCAGGCCGAGAAGACGGGAACCACCTTGGAGATCGTGTCCGATGACTGATCTCGACAAGGCCGCAGACGCGACCGCCCGCGAGTTCCTGTCGGGCATCTATCGCACCGTGAAGGAGTTCGATGTGACCCTCGCGCGGAACGCCATTCTCGATTGCCTGTTCTGCGCGGAAGAACCCAACTTCATCCGCGACGTTGGCGACCATCCGCTATATGCAGCAGATGCGCGGCGCGTCATTGGCCAGATGGCTCCGCATATGGTCGATCTTGCGGGGCGCACCCTGTCGGGCTGGCCGGCCGCGGCATGACCATCAACTATGATCGCATCAAGGACGCGTTGCCCGTGGAATCGGGCAACGGTCGCCGCTCCACGATCCGCGCCCGGTCGGACGTGGTTGAGGTTGTTCTCGACTGTGTGCTGCGCCGCCGCCAATTCAAGGAGATTGCGCAAAGGTGCTGCGTCGATCTTGAAAGCCTGACGCGGTTCCGCAAGCGGTTCATCACGGCAGAGGTCGAAAAGATCGTTCTCGTCGAGGCGAACAAGCTGGATGCCACCTCGCTCGATCAGGAAGTGAACAGCGCCCAAGGCAAGATCGAAGGCGGGATTGAGGGCATTCTCAAGGAGCAGAAGCGCCTGTATCGCACCCTCAACGGCATGGTGGCAGAAGGTGGCGACAACCTTTTCGACGTTCTGGCCCCGATGATGCAGTTGCTCCGGGATCAGAACAAATCCTATGAGAACCTGCTCAAGGTCTATTCCAACCTGCGCGACAAGACGACAATCGTTCTAGGCCTGAACGAGCATCCCGACGTTCAAAAGCTGATGGACGTTCTGTGGGTCGTGTTTCACGCCCACCCGGAGGCATTCGAGACCTTTCGGCAGGCCGTGACAGACCGGCGGATTCCGCTCAATGTCGAATGACCTTGGCCTTTTCCTCCGCACGCTCAACGAGCGGATAAAGCCGGAGCTGCTTCTTGAGCGGGTCGTCGCAGGTCCGCCCGACGATTGGCAGCGCAAGCTGATGAATTCCGCGTCGGACATCATCATTGTGCTGGCGTCGCGGCGGATCGGCAAATCGACAACCGTGGGCGTCATGGCAGGCCAGGAACTGTCCAAGCCTGACCATCAGGTGATCATCCTTTCAAAGACGCTGCCGCAGTCCCAACTGCTGTTCGCCAAGATCGCGTTCACTTGGGAAAAGATGGGGCTGCCTATCGAAGCCAAGCGGCGCACCATGACCGAATTGCACCTGAAAAACGGCTCGTCAGTGGTCTGCGTTCCGGCGGGTCAAAACGGTGAACAGGCCCGTGGCTACGGCGTCAAAAATGGCCTGCTGATCTATGACGAGGCTGCGTTCATCCCGGATGATGTTTTCGGCTCAACGCTTTCGATTGCCGAGGACAACGCGAAGACGATCTTGATCACCACACCGGGCGGCAAATCGGGCAAGGCCTATGAGATGTGGAGCGACTGGGAGATGTATCCCGAAGTCGAACGCATCCGCGCCTGCTCCCTCGATCTGCCGCGCATGGCGAAGTTGGTCGCGAGTCAGCGAAAGGTCCTGTCGAAGTTCGAGTTCGGCGTGGAGCACGGCCTCAACTGGATGGGTCGGGGGCAACAGTTCTTCGACTCGGCAGCAATTGCTGCCGCGTTCACCGACACACCCCAACTCAGATTAGGAGACCTCTATGCAGGGCTTGGTTGAAAAGGGCGAGGACTTGATCCTGCCAAACGCGGACCCGGCGGTCGAGATCGTCAAGGGCTATCGCCGCTTCCTCGTGGGCCTCGATATTGCACAGGCTCAGGACCGCAACGCCTATTCGATACTGCTCGACGAGCGGGTGCCGTTCTATGACGACAACGGGCGACAGGAACTGACCAAGCGCCGCCGCGAGATCGTGCGGGCGGATCATCTGCCCGCCATGTCCTATGCAGACCTCGCCATCGTGACCCGGAACCTGATGATGGACCCGGCAATCGCAAGCCGCGCCTACCTTGTCGTGGATTCCTCCGGGGTGGGCCGTGCGTTCTGCGATCTGCTCGATACGAAGTCGGTCCAGCACACCCGCGTTCAGATGGTGGCCGGTGACAACGAGACGGAAACGAAGGAGCGCGGGCGCACCTTCAACAACGTGGGCCGCACCCGGCTCCTGTCGGCACTGAACTCGGCCATCCACACGGGCGACCTGTCCATCGGCAACTTCGAGGCCCGCGACCTCATGCGCCAAGAGCTTGAGAGCTTCGAGGCTGACGTGGGATCGACCGGGCGCGTGCGGATCGAAGGCGGCACGAAGTTCGGCCACGCAGACCTCGCCGTGTCCGCTTCGCTCGCCCTGTGGCTGTCGGATCATCGCAGTATCTGCGCTCACATCGGGGAGGCCCCGCTCAAAGGCTACTGGTAGAGCACCCTTTCGGCAGCTACATCTTGCGTTTAGCCTGTGTAGACTCCACTATGGTGGGAACTCAGCAGTAAGATTCTACGAAGGCAGGCAAATGCTCGACAGCAGCACCACCGCGAACCGCTTGATCGTTGGCGATGCTGCCGAGGTGATCGAAAGATTGCCTGATGATAGCGTTGATCTTGTCGTCACCTCGCCTCCTTACTGGGACGCTGTGGAGTACGCGCATGGGCGCGCACCGTGGGGGACATACGAAGATTACCTCAACGACATGATGCGCGTTTGGAAGCAGTGCTATCGTGTTTTGAGGCCCAATGGGAAAATGTGCATTAACACACCAATAATGCCCATCCCGAAGAATGTCATCAGTCAGCACACTCGTCATATCAAGAACATAGCTTTCGACCTCGAACACTTGATATTGTCGGAGACCAGCTTCGAGCGTTTCAGTTTGTTTGTTTGGCAAAAACAAACATCGAAAATGATGTTTGGTAGCTATCCGTACCCGGGGAACATTCTCGAGAACAACACGATTGAGTTTATTAACGTTTATGTGAAGGGAGGGAAGCCACCGAAGTTCGACCCAGAACTTAAAGAGGCGAACAGACTGTCGAGAACAGAGTGGTTGGACCTTACGCAGCAGGTTTGGTTCATGTATCCTGAAGATGTCAAGCGGGAGTCAGGTCACCCAGCCCCATTCCCAATCAAACTCCCTGCACGTCTGCTAATGCTTTACACTTACGGCGCGTACGAAGCATTTCAGGGCGAAACTGTACTTGATCCGTTTGTGGGCCTTGGAACGACCTGCGTAGCGGCAAAGGCAATGGGACGTCAGTACATTGGCATCGACCTGAACCGCGAGTACATCGAGTTCGCACAGCGTCGAATTGAGCGGACTGCGCCGTATCAGCCATTGATGTTGGTTGGAAGACCTAAGTATCCTAGCAAAGATGAGTTGATTGAACTTGCGGCTGCTGAAGCTGGCTCGGCTGGCAAGGATGCTGAAAAGAAACACAAGCGTCAGACCTATGGACGAAGTGTTGCCAGCGGCGATGAGGATCAGTTAACCTTCCTGTAGCGCGATGATGTTGCAGGTGTTTCCGTGGCAAAAAAGAAAGTCTCTCTTCCGAGAGAATGGAAGAAGTTCGTAAACGCATACGGCTCTGATCTGTCTTATTGGTATATTCCGAAAGGCCTAGCAGTGACACCAGAAGCGCTGCGGGACAGGCTTTTGGTGCTCAGAGGTTTCGAAGGACACACTCGAGAATGGAGAGATTGCCAAGAGGACTACATTAACGAGCTCGTTACCAGAGGGATATCTGGCGCTAAAGCGAAGTGGAGCGAGGGTGGAGCACCGCTTGCGCGGATGCTTAAGCAGGTTTTTGTGATGCTCGGCCTTGCTTGGGTGGAAAACGATGAGTTTGTTGAAATTACAGACGTAGGAAACGAGTTTTTGGATGGAACTGATCCGGATGGTGTACTATCGGATCAGGTTAGTAGATTCCAGTTCACGAATCCCACTGTGCGCGCGAAAGACCATAATGGGATGAGCCTTCATCCTGTCCCCTTCCTGTTAGAGGTTCTGCGAACGGTTGATGGCCAATACATTTCGAGGGACGAGTACGTACTGTTCGTATCTAGAGCAAAGCGATACGACGAAATTGATAGGGTAATAGACTCTATTCACCGCTACAGGGACCTCGACAGCGAAGTCAAAGCAGAACTCATTAGCCAATGTAGCAAGTATAAGTTGGCGGGGATGCGGCGGGACTCAATACTGAATACAATTCGTCTGAATGCCTCGTACGCCCTTAAGTTCTATAGCCTTTCTGAGAATTTTGAAATTGATGCGGCTGGAAATTTAAGTCTTGTTCGAGGTAAGCTTATCGACACTCGGAAACTGTTGAATCGCTACAATAAGGATGGCGAGTTTATTCACTTTGCCGACCAAAAGGATTGGATCGCCTTTTATGGCGCTCCAGGCTCAATGGCGACCAGTGATGTCGCTCTAGACTACTATCTAGACAAAGGTGACATAGAAGCGGCAATTCGCTTGAAGAAGAAGACGGAGACTTCTCCGAAAGAACTCAAGAGCTTTAAGGATATGGTTGTTGCAGAAAAGACGATTGAAGATCACCTTGAGCATGATCTCAGCCTAATAGAAAAGCAAATCGGAGTGAAATTGAAACTTGTTGGGCGGCAGTACTCGACAACGGTAGGGCCCATTGACTTGCTGGCAAAGAGCAATGCTACCGGCGAGTACTATGTAATAGAACTTAAAAAAGGACGGAGTGCTGACCGTGTCTATGGACAGTGCTCTCGATACATGGGCTGGGTCCGCAAGAATTTAGCCAAATCTGGAAAACCGACTCATGGCATTATCGTTGCTACAAAGATTGACGATAAGCTCAAGGCAGCAAGAGACGCGCACGACACAAAGGTCTACCTCATCGAGCTTTCGTTGAAGGCGGGCGCGGCTGCTGTTTAGGCCTAATTTGTCGCACCCTAGCACCTACCGCAGCCTCTTGCCCTCAGGCAGTCGGATCGCGTCTGGGTGATCAACCTGAATGCACTTGACCTTATACCCGTCGCCTGAACGGACAAGGGCGACCGGAAACGTGCCCGACATATATAGGTGATGGACTGTCAGCTTCTTGTGCTGCCGTTTCAATGTGTAGTCGCGAACGGCGAACCATTCTTCTAACTCCGCGAACACTTCCTCATCAGTCTTGGTCGTCTTATTCCGTCTTCGTCCAGCCTTGCCAGTCGGGTCTTCGCGCGGCTCAGATCGTAGTTTAGCCACGCGCTCAATAAGCTCCCAGCGTTCCTCCTGAGCCTCTAGCGGCCCCGCCAGATCGTTCGCATAGAAACCTTCCAACAGTGTATGGCAATCACTGTATCGGCGCCAACGGGCATCGGCAGGATCAGCGTTGTGGCTTTGAGCTGGAAAGGTGCCTTCGGTGTCGAACAAGAACTTATCCGCGAACCAATACATGAATCCGCGCACGAACTCAGGATAGTCCCGGCCTTTCTCGTCGCAGACGTGCATCGCCGCCATGACGTAGTGAGGCAGCGGCTCACACTCGAAGCGCAGGCGCAGGTAGTCGAGAAAGACCTCCTCGAAACACTCAGTTTGAACTGGCTGTTTTTCCACGGAACTCGCTTTCGGTGACAAAGGACGTGCCAACAAGGCGTAACCCAATCCATCCGAAAGGACTACCAAATGCCCATTAGAACCCTGATCGAAGCCGCCGCTAACCGGTTCAACGTCGCCCGGTGTGATCTCGACTACCTTATTGCTCATGCCGCAAGTCCCGGCGTGACTGAGATGCTCAACGCAGATGATGATTACGACTACTTCGGGTCACTCGCTGAGCATGAGTGCCATCTGGCACGTTTGGCCGAAGTACGGGCCGCGGATGATCTGATTGACACCTGCATCGGCCTGCGAGACTGCGGCTATCACGATCCATCTGTCGTGCCGCAGTTAAGGAGAGCAGCAGAAGTCGTCGGCGACCCTGATCTTATTCAGGGAATCGCGGCCATCGACGAGCAGGATGCCATGGTGGATGCCATCCTGTTTGGCTACAACTGCGCTAACGCGGGCAACCTACTTGTGCAGATGGACGGCTCTGCAATCGCGCGTTTCCCGATCCATTCGCTTGCAGCGTTCTCAGAGGAGGCGGCAGCATGAGCCAGAGTGTTCGCGAACGGCTGCGCACAATCAGCCGTGGTCTCGACCGCAACTGTCATGTTCGACTTACTCTCTACGGTCGGACTTACATCTTCATGGAAGGGCGGTGGTGGGCTTCACCTGATCTGTGATCCAATTCGGGCGGTGCTTTGGTGCTGCCCGTTTTCATTGCAAAGCGGCGATTGTTGTAGAGTTGTTGCAGAGCTTCGAAAAACGACAAAGGCCGCTCGTCAGAGCGGCCTTTATGTCTCTGATCTTGTTGGGATATTATGGCTCCGGCGGTAGGGATCGAACCTACGACCAATTGATTAACAGTCAACTGCTCTACCGCTGAGCTACGCCGGAACGGTTCGGGCGATATAGCAGTGGCGTTTTGGGAGGTCCAGAGGGTTTTGACGGAAAATCCCGAATTTCTGACCGCTGTTCTCATGCCCGGTGAAATTCGGCCGCGGCGCTTAGGCGGCCCTTGGGCGCCACTCGGGATTTTCCTGCCAGATCAACCAGATGCGCAAGGACGTTGCGGGTCGCCGCGCCCAGCAAGGCGGACGGGGTATCGGTGTAGATCTTGCGCGCCAGCGTCGCGGCGTCGGCGGGGCCTTGGGTCAGCGCGTCGAGAATGGCCGCCTCGCGGGTCAAGCGATGTTGCACGAGCCAGTCCAGACGGGCGGCCGGGGCCTCGATGGCCGCGCCGTGGCCGGGGTAGAATACCCGCCAGTCGCGGCGTTGCAGCCGGGCGCAGGAGGTCATGAAATCCGTCAGGTCCCCGTCGGGCGGCGATACCAGCGAACTGGCCCATCCCATGACGTGATCCGCGGTCAGGCAGGCGTCGCCCCAAGCCAGGCACAGGTGATTGCCGATGTGACCGGGGGTGTGGATCGCCTCCAGTCGCCAATCGTCGCCGTTCACCACCGCGCCGTCGGGCAGCGTCTCGTGCGGCTCGAACCCTTGGTCGATGCCTTCGCCGCCGCCCACCAGTCCTTCGTCGGCGAGCGACTGCATCACGGCGGACCGGCCCGCGGTGGCGTTGCCGAAGGCCAGGACCGGGGCACCGCAGCGCAGGGCCAGCGGATGCGCCAGCGGGGAATGATCGACATGGGTGTGCGTCACGATGATGTGCGTGATCTCCTGGCCGGGGGTCAGCGCCGCGAGGATCGCATTCAGATGGACCGGATCGTCGGGGCCGGGATCGACCACCGCGATACCACGCGTGCCCACCAGATAGGTATTGGTGCCACGATAGGTCATGGGCGACGGGTTGGGGGCCACGAGCCTGCGCAACCCCGGCTCGAGCGTCTGGGCGACGCCCACGTCGGGGGCAAAATCGTCTGGCGGTGTCATCGGCATGGCGGTCTGTGTCTTTCGCGTCTTTTACATGGGGCGCACGGTCGCTAGGGTTTAGCCATGTTCTTTGAGTGGCTCAAACACTATCTGCCGCGCGGTCTCTATGGGCGGGCCGCGTTGATCCTGCTGCTGCCGGTGGTCGTGGTGCAACTGGTCGTGACCGTTCTGTTCACGCAGCGGCATTTCACCGATGTCACGCTGCAGATGACGCAGACCGTCGCGCGCGAGGTGCGGCTGGTCCTGGACACGGCGAACGCGGCCGCCGGTGCCACCGCGATGTCCAACGCGGTTGCGGCGAAACTCGATGTGCTGGATGTCGCGTTTCAGCCGATCATGGCGGCGGACATCCCGCCGGAGAACCTGCGCCGCTGGTACGATTTTTCGGGTCTAGTGATCTTCGATGATCTGCCCCGGCTCATTCCGGAGATCGCGCGGATCGACCTGTCTGACGGCGGGCGCGTCGATCTGTACGTCCAGACAGAGCACGGGCCGGCGCGCATCGGCTTTGACCGGCGCCGCATTTCGGCGTCCAATCCGCACCAGCTGATCGTGAACATGGTGTTTTTCGGCGGTCTGGTGACGGTGATCGCATTCTTGTACCTGCGCAACCAGTTGCGCCCGATCAAACGTCTGGCCCGCGCGGCGGAGGCATTCGGCCGCGGGCGTCACGTGCCCTATACGCCCGCCGGTGCGACCGAAGTGCGCGCCGCCGGCAGCGCCTTTGTCGATATGCGCAACCGGATCGAGCGGCAGATCGAACAGCGCACTCTGATGCTCTCGGGGGTCAGCCATGACCTGCGCACGCCGCTGACGCGGATGCGTCTGAGCCTGTCGATGCTGGAGGATGACGAACGCGCACCGCTGGAACGGGATGTCGATGACATGCAGGGCATGCTCGATGCCTTTCTGGATTTCGCCAAGGGGGCCTCGGAAGGGGAGCCGGAGCCAGTCGACCCGCGGGATTTGGTCAGCCGCGTCGTCGAGGAGGCGCAGCGGGCGGGCCGCGACGTGACGCTGCTGCCGATCGAGGGTGAAGGCGCGGGCACCGTGACGCTGCGCGAACAGGCGATCCGCCGCGCGATCGACAACCTGATCAGCAACGCGGTGCGATATGGCGCGCGTGCCGAAGTCTCCTTGTTGCTGACCGACAAGACCCTGCGCATCCGGGTCGAGGACGACGGCCCCGGCATTCCGCAGGATCGCCGCGCCGAGGCGACGCGTCCCTTTACCCGGCTGGATGCGGCGCGCAACCAAGACAAGGGGGGCAGCGTCGGGCTGGGCCTCGCCATTGCGACGGACATCGCGCGGGCGCACGGCGGGGTGCTGCGGCTGGGCGATTCCGAACGCCTGGGCGGTTTGCGCGCGGACATCGTGATCGCGCGCTGATTGCACGTTTTTTTTGTGCCTTTTTCGTGACAAAAGCACGTGGAAATCGTGTTTCCGCTAGGGAAGCGTTGCTGAATTGGTGCACCTTGGGCGGCGCGATACAATGTTTTGTTGACTGCGCAGGCCGACCCTGCAAGCTGAACGTGTGAGAAGCGGGCAGGGTGCAGGTGTGCAGGCGACGCACGTTCTCTTGCCGCCGTTTACAGCAATGACATGCCGGACCCCGAGTGGTCCGACCGAGCCGCAAGACGAAAGCGCACCCGATGTTCAGCAAAATGCCCCCGATGACGCAACTGAAGTCGATGGCCGGCTCAACGTGGTTGTGGCTGACCTTCGCTCTGGCGGTCGCCTCGATGGCGCTTGTGGCTTACCGTCTCGATCGGTTGTCCTATGTCACCTATCTTCAGCGGATGAAATCCGACACGACGATGGCCATGATGGATCTGCGCGAGGATTTCGAGGCCGAGATCTTCGACAAGCTTTTGATGGTGCGCGAACTGGCCGCCATCATCGGGCAAAATCCGGATATGACCCAGTCCCAATTCGCCATCGCCGCCTCGCAGATTCGGGGGCGTGACGACCTGGTGATCAATATCGCGGCGGCCGAGGACCTGAAGGTTTCGCTGGTGTATCCGCGTGCGGGAAATGCGAATGTCCTGGGGTTTGATTACCGCGACAGCCCCGAACAACTGCCGCTGGTGGAACAGGTCATGCGAACCGGGGTCAGCGCCATAGCCGCGCCCGTCAACCTGGTGCAGGGCGGCCGCGGCATCATCGTCCGCGAGGCGGTTTACCGGCCGTCGAATTCCACGGTCTCGCGTGCGCCGGTGCCGTGGGGGGTGGTCTCCATCGTCATTGATTACGAGGGATTCATCGACAGGGTCGGATTGAACGACATCGAAGACGGCTATGACATCCTGATCCGCGAAGCGTCGCAGGCCGGGCAGCACCGGGTGTTTTTCGGATCGCCCGCGCTGACGCAGAACGATCCCGTGCGGTTGGACTTCAACTTTCCCTTCGGCAATTGGCAATTGCTGACCACGACGGACGGCGGTTGGCCCGCCGCGTCGCCGACGCAGACGCGCGAACGGCTGATCATGGCGGCGGTTGCGGCGTTGCTGATGGGGCTCTTGTCCTATGTCTTGTGGCTGTCGGAGGCGCGCAAGCTGGCGCAGCGGCGGCTGTCGAACGGGATCGATGCGCTGGACGACGGTTTCGTGATGTTCGACGCAGACGACAGGCTGGTCGCCTGCAACGCCAAGTACCGCGAAATCTATGATTTCAGTGCCGATCTGGTGAAGCCCGGAACCCGCTTCGAGGATATTGTCAGCCATGGCATGAAACGTGAATTCATAGACGGCACGAACGGGGCGCAGGCCATCACACCGGCCGAGCGGGCGGCCGCCCGCCGCGACTCCGAAGCGATCGACATCGAACAGCACCTGTTGAACGGGCGTGTCATCAAGGTGTCGGACCGCCGGATGCGCGACGGCAGTTACGTCGGCCTGCGGGTCGACATCTCCGAACTGACCCGCGCGCGCACCGCGGCCGAAGCGGCCAGCAAGGCCAAGACCGATTTCATGGGCGTGCTGAGCCATGAATTGCGCACGCCGTTGACCGTCATCCTGGGGGTGGCGCGGCTGGTGTCGAACGCGCGTCTGCTGGAAACCTCCAAGGCGCTGAAAGCGGCGCTGGAGGATCCCGAAACCACACAGGGCGACATCGCCGCGCGGGTCGATGACATGTATCGCCAACTGACCGAGATCATCGCCCGGATGGAACGGTCGGGCAGCCATCTGCTGCACCTGATCAACGATATGCTGGATTTCGCCAAGATCGAGGCGGGGCATCTTTCCGTCGACTGTTCGGCGTGCGACGTAAGCTCGATTCTGGAGCCGGTGGCGGAGCAGGCGCGGGTTCTGGCCGGTCAGAAGGGGCTGGAGGTGCAGATCGACGACGTCTCCCCGACCCTCGCGGTGCTGGCCGACCCGGTCCGCGCCCGCCAGATCCTGCTCAATCTGGTCAGCAACGCGGTCAAGTTCACCGACAGCGGCAGCGTAGCCTTGAGCGTCGCGCCATCGCAGGACCAGGTGGTGTTTACCGTGACCGACACCGGCGTCGGCATCCCCGAGGATGTGATCGGCGGCGTCTTCGATCCGTTCTACCAAGTCGATTCAACCGCCACGCGGCGGTCCGGTGGCACCGGGCTCGGGCTTGCGATTTCGCGCGAACTGGCGATGGCGCAGTCGGGAAGCCTGTCCGCCGAAAGCCAGGTCGGCAAAGGCAGCAGCTTCACTCTGACCCTGCGCCGCAGCACCCTGCGCGCGGTCGCTTGATCGCCGCGATCGGCGGCTGGCGGTGACAGGGGAATGAATGGTAGGCCCGGCAGGACTCGAACCTGCAACCAAAGCGTTATGAGCGCTCTGCTCTAACCAATTGAGCTACAGGCCCGCCATGTCGCTTTGGGTATGCGCGGCGGGGGCTTTCGTCAAGGGTTGCCGTTGCAAGGATGCCTGCAATGCTCTAACTGCGCGAGCAACGACAGACGGGGCGCAAAGGGGCCGGATCATGACCAAGGGCGAAAACGGGATCACATATGCCGATGCCGGTGTGGATATCGACGCGGGCAACGCGCTGGTGGACCGGATCAAACCCGCGGCCAAGCGCACCAACCGCCCCGGCGTGATGTCGGGTCTGGGCGGCTTTGGCGCCCTCTTTGACCTCAAGGGGGCAGGATACAAAGACCCGATCCTCGTGGCCGCGACGGATGGCGTCGGCACCAAGCTGCGCATCGCCATCGACACGGGCCACGTCGACCGGGTGGGCATCGACCTGGTGGCGATGTGCGTCAACGACCTGGTCTGCCAAGGGGCCGAGCCGCTGTTTTTCCTTGATTATTTCGCCACGGGCAAGCTCGAGACCGATGTCGCCGCGCGCATCATCGAAGGCATCGCGTCGGGCTGCGAGGGGTCGGGCTGCGCGCTGATCGGCGGTGAGACGGCTGAAATGCCCGGCATGTACCCGGCGGGCGATTTCGACCTTGCCGGTTTTGCCGTGGGCGCGATGGAGCGGGGGCAGGACCTGCCCGCCGGCGTGGCCCCCGGCGATGTGCTTCTGGGTCTGGCCAGCGACGGGGTTCACTCCAACGGCTACAGCCTGGTGCGCAAGCTGGTCGAGATGTCGGGCCTGGGCTGGGAGGCCGACTGCCCCTGGACCGAAGGCGCCCTGGGCGAGGTGCTGCTGACGCCCACGCGGCTTTATGTCAAACCGGCGCTGGCGGCGGTGCGGGCGGGGGGCGTTCACGCGCTCGCGCATATCACCGGCGGCGGGCTGACGGAAAACCTGCCGCGTGTGCTGCCCGAGGGCACGGGCGCCGAGATCGATCTGGGAACATGGGATCTGCCGGGTGTGTTCAGGTGGATGGCCGCGACCGGCGACATGGCCGAGGCGGAAATGCTCAAGACCTTCAACTGCGGCATCGGCATGATCCTGAGCGTCGACGCCGCGCGCGCCGACGCCCTGACGGAGCTGTTGCGCGCCGAAGGCGAAACCGTGGTGCGCCT
Source organism: Sulfitobacter sabulilitoris (assembly GCF_005887615.1). Taxonomy (GTDB): domain Bacteria; phylum Pseudomonadota; class Alphaproteobacteria; order Rhodobacterales; family Rhodobacteraceae; genus Sulfitobacter_E; species Sulfitobacter_E sabulilitoris. The sequence continues at coordinate 813,431 of NZ_VANS01000001.1, read as the reverse complement.
GGGTGCTGTCACCGACACGCCGGGCATGGCCTATACGGGCCGCCTGCTGTGACCAAGCGCGTCGCCATCTTCATCTCGGGCGGCGGGTCAAACATGGCCAGGCTTCTGGACAGCATGACGGGCGATCACCCGGCGCGGCCCTGTCTGGTGCTGTCCAATGATCCGACCGCCGGCGGGCTTGACCTGGCCGAGGCGCGCGGCGTGCCGACCGAGGTGATCCGCCATCAGCCGTTTCACGGCGACCGCCACGCTTTCGAGGCGGCGATCACGGGGGCGATGGCCGAACACGCGCCCGACATCATCTGCCTGGCCGGATTCATGCGCAAGCTGACCGGCGAATTCGTGGCGCCGTGGAAGGGCCGGATGCTGAACATCCACCCCTCGCTCCTGCCCAAGTACAGGGGGCTGCACACCCATGCCCGCGCGCTGGAGGCCGGCGACGAGATGCATGGCTGCACCGTGCACGAGGTGACCGCGGCGCTGGACGACGGGCCGATCCTGGGGCAGGCCAGCCTGCGGATTGCACCTTGCGACACGCCCGAGACGCTGGCCGCGCGGGTGCTCAAGCTTGAGCATCAACTGTATCCCGCGGTCCTGCGCCGCTTTGCGGCCGGGGATCACACGCCTGTCTGTCTCTCGGAATGAGTGTGCGATCTGGTCAAACTGCACGGCCTCGTGTACCACGACCGGACGCGTCGCACGCAAGACCCTGACACAGTGAAGTTTCCTGAATGAAAATCATCACATCCACCGAAGATCTGGCCGCCTTTTGTACCGCGGCGGCCGAACATGATTATGTCACCGTAGACACCGAATTTCTGCGCGAGCGGACGTATTATTCGCAACTCTGCCTTGTGCAGTTGGCCATGCCCGGCCCGGATGACAGCACCGGCGTCCTGGTCGACCCGCTGGCCGAGGGGCTGTCGTTGGAGCCGCTCTACGATCTGTTTCGCGACACATCGGTGGTCAAGGTGTTCCACGCCGCGCGGCAGGATCTCGAGATCTTCTATGTCGATGCGCAGGTGTTTCCCGAACCCCTGTTCGACACCCAGGTCGCCGCGATGGTCTGCGGCTTTGGCGAACAGGTGGGATACGAGACGCTGGTGCGAAAGATCGCCAAGGAGGCGCTCGACAAGACGTCGCGGTTTACCGATTGGTCGCGCCGCCCGTTGACGGATGCGCAGAAAACCTATGCGCTGGCCGATGTGACCCATCTGCGACGGATCTACGAATTCCTGGCAGCCAAGCTGGAGGAGACCGGGCGCAGCCGCTGGGTGCATGAAGAACTGAAGGTGCTGACCAGCCCCGAGACCTATGTCACACCGCCGCGCGAGGCGTGGAAGCGGGTCAAGACGCGGACCAATTCGCCCAAGTTCCTCGCCATCGTGCGGGAACTGGCCGCCTTTCGTGAGGACTATGCGCAGGCGCGGAACATTCCGCGCAACCGGGTCTACAAGGATGACGCGCTGGTCGAACTGGCATCGAACAAACCCAAGACGATCGAAGAACTCGGCCGGTCGCGGTTGCTGTTGCGCGAGGCGCGCCGCGGCGATATTGCCGACGGGATCCTCAAGGCGGTGAAAGCCGGAAGCGCGTGCCCGCCCGAGGATCTGCCGCAGCCCGACCGATCCCGCGAGAAGCTGCAGGTGAACCCGGCGCTGGCAGACCTGTTGCGGGTTCTGCTGAAGGCCAAGACCGAAAGCGCAGGCGTCGCGGCCAAGCTGATCGCGCCGGCCGCCGACCTTGACGGGATTGCCGCAGGTCTGCGCGATGTGCCCGCACTCAGCGGATGGCGGCGCGAGGTGTTCGGCGCCGATGCGGAACGGCTTTGCGAGGGCAAGATTGCCTTGGCCGCCAAAGGCTCGGACGTGAGGATTGTCGATCTGGATTGACCGCTTTCCGAAAGCGTTTCCAGATCAAGGCCTTGTGGTTCGACCTTGATGCGATCTTTGCGTCAGCGGCGCGACTCGAGCGCGTTGCGCGCGGCTTCGACCCGGATGCTGCGCACGCCGCGCAAATCCTGATCCGTGACCTTGCGCGCCACCACGACCTGCCGCGAGGCGACGCTGCCGACCGGTTGCGGGCCGGGCGCGGGGACAGCGTCCAAGCGATAGGTGAGAACGCCGTTGACGGGCACATCCTCCGCCGTGGCTGGCGTCAGCCTGACCGAGGAAACGCCCTGCCTGGCGGGCACACCCGTCGCGCGGATGATCGCTCCGCCGGGGATGCGTTCGATGGTCAGGTCGGTGACGGTGTCAATGGGCTGCCCGGTGTAGATCGCCGCCCGGTTCCGCGCCGAGGCAAACAGCCCGGAGCGTTGCGGGATCAGCGGGTTGGCGGCAGTGGCGTTGACCGGCGCCGTCGCGGTGGGTTCGCCGCGCCCGAACCAGTTGAAAGGATTGGCGCGGCTGTCACGGATCGCGCCGCAGCCTGACACGACCAGAGTGGAGAGCATGAGAGCGGTTAGGGTCTTGCGCATGGGGCCTGCCGTCGCTGTTTTGTGTCAGACTGACCTACCGCATTCGCGCAGGCTTGAAAAGCGCCAAGGCGGGGGTGGACCTTTGGCAGGTCAGATCATACCTCTGTCAGGACGCGACACAGGAGAGACCATGGCAACGCCCGCATTCGAAGAACTGGTCGAGGATTTCGAGTTCCTGGACGAGTGGGAAGACCGTTATCGCTTTGTCATCGAGGAAGGCAAGGCGATGGCGCCGTTGGAGCCTGCGCTGAAGGTGCCGGCGACCAAGGTGGACGGCTGCGCGAGCCAGGTCTGGCTGCACGTCAAGACCGACGGCGGCGTGCTGCATTTCGACGGCGAAAGCGATGCGATGATCGTCAACGGCCTGATCGCGGTGCTGCGCAAGCTTTACAACGGCGTGTCGGTGGGGGACGTCGCGCGGATCGACGCGCGCACGGAAATGGGGCGGCTTGGGCTGAACGATCATTTGTCGGCGCAACGGTCCAACGGGCTGCGCGCAATGATCGAACGGGTCCGGTCGGTCGCGGCCTCGGCCCCGGCGTGACCTGGCGCGCGTGACCTGATCGCGGCGCGTTCCGCGCCACACGATATTGCCAAAGGCCTCCGGCCTTTGGGGGCCTCCGGCGGGGATATTTCCGAACAAGAGAAGTTCGCAGGCCGTTAGAGGCGGGCGAGTGTTCCCGCGAGGTCGCCGTAGCCGGTGAAGCGCCGCTCGAAGCTCAGCCCGAGCCGTTCGGCACAGGCGCGGGCCTTTTTGGTCAGCTCGGGATCGTCGGTCTGTGCCTGGTAGACCAGCTTTTCGTAATTGCCGAAATACATGTCGCGCAGGCCCGGATGACGGTCGAGGCCCATCGGTTTGACGATGAAGGCATCGAACTGCCGCACGAGAAAATCGGTCAGGTAGAAGGTCGTGATTTCACTTTCACTATGGCGTTCAAACTCTTGATTACCTTCGAAAAAGCTGTAGCAATGTGGGCCTTCGACCATGTCGACGCCCATCTCGGCGCAGGCGGCCTGCAAAAGGCCGCCGGTGCCGCAATCCGCATAGACGACAAAGATCGTGTCGTAGGCGTCGCGGTGCCGGGCGACGGTGTCGCGCACGGCCCGGGTGATTTTTTCAGGGTAAAGGTGCAGCTTGGCCGGCAGGCAGGTCAGGTCAAGATGGGTCCAGCCGTTGAGCCGTTTGAGATCGAGGATTTCCCGTGCCAGCGCCCCGCAGGCGATGAGCAGCACCTGTCCACCCGTGCGCGCCAGAGGCAGCCCGTCTTCGGTCAGTTGGCTGTCGGTCGGTCGGGGCATCCTGGATCTCCCGCGTAAAACGGCCCGCCTGGGTCGAGAGGCAGGCCGCGCAATCTGTGCCGGGCAGCCGGGTCAGGCGGATTTCTGGCTGTTGTGCTTGCGTCCGACCCAGTCCTTGGCGGTTTCGACCGCAACAGCGGCGTCGCGGCAATAGGCGTCCGCGCCGATGGCCCGGCTGAATTCTTCGTTCAGGGGCGCACCGCCCACCAGCACGATATAGTCGTCGCGGATCCCCTGTTCGACCATCGTGTCGATCACGACCTTCATGTAGGGCATCGTGGTGGTCAGCAGCGCGGACATGCCAAGGATGTCAGGCCCTTCGGTTTCCAGCGCGTTGAGGTAGTTTTCCACCGGGTTGTTGATCCCCAGGTCGACGACCTCGAAGCCCGCGCCTTCCATCATCATCGATACGAGGTTCTTGCCGATGTCGTGGATGTCGCCCTTGACGGTGCCGATCACCATCTTGCCGACGCGCGGCGCGCCGGTTTCTGCCAGCAGCGGCTTGAGGATGGCCATGCCGCCCTTCATCGCGTTGGCGGCCAGCAGCACTTCGGGCACGAACAGGATGCCATCGCGGAAATCGGCGCCGACGATCGTCATGCCGCCCACAAGGGCCTTTGTCAGGATGTCGTAGGGCGCCCAGCCGCGATCCAGCAGGATCGTGACGGCCTCTTCGATCTCTTCCTTGAGACCGTCGTAGAGGTCGTCGAACATCTGTTGGACAAGCTCTTCGTCGTCCAGTTCCGCCAGAATGATGTCGTCTTCTTCAGACATGGGAATTCCTTTGTTGACGCGGGCCGCAAGGGGACTTGCGTTTGCACTCTTTTGTCAGATTGTCGCACCCGGACTTTCCGAAATACGACACAGGCCGCGTGATGCGCGACGTGGTCTGGCGAAAACTACCCTTTTCATGATGCGGGCCACAAGGTTTTGCGGGCATTTCAGCAAGGTTTCTTGCGGATGTTCGTTATTTGTTCTAGAGTTTCGGCATGGATCGCCCCGACCGTCATCACAGCCTGAAAGGGCGTGCCGCCGCCAGCAATCACGCGGGCCGCTTCGAGGCGCATCAATGCGAAGCGGTGGACGATGGATGGGCGGCACAAGACGATCCGCTGCCGGTTTTGCGCACCCGGACCAGCGTCGAGGTGCCGCGCCGCGTGATCACCTACAACCGGTCGCCGGACCTGCCGTTTGACCGCTCGATCAATCCCTACCGGGGGTGCGAGCATGGCTGCATCTATTGTTTCGCGCGGCCCAGTCATGCCTATCTGGGGCTGTCGCCGGGGCTGGATTTCGAAACGCGGCTTGTCGCGCGGCCCGATGCCCCAGCGGTGTTGCGCCGGGAACTGGCGGCGCGGCGGTACAGTGTGGCGCCGATCGCGATCGGCACCAACACCGACCCCTATCAGCCGATCGAGAAGGAGCACCGGATCATGCGCGCCCTTCTCGGGGTTCTGTCGGAAGCAGGTCATCCGGTCGCCATCGTCACCAAGGGCGCGTTGATCGAGCGGGATCTGGATATTCTGTCGGACATGGCGCGGCGGGGCCTTGTGCGGGTTGGAATTTCGGTCACGACGCTCGACATGCGGCTGTCTCGGCTGATGGAGCCGCGCGCGCCGTCACCCCGGCGGCGGCTGGCGATGATCGCGCGGTTGACGCAGGCGGGTATACCGGTGCGCGTGATGGCCTCGCCGCTCATCCCCGCGCTGACCGATCCGGAGCTCGAGGCGATTCTGGCGGCAGGGGCCGGGGCCGGGGCGGAGCATGCCGGCTGGATCATGCTGCGCCTGCCGCGCGAGGTATCGCCGCTGGTGCGGGACTGGCTGGCGCGGCATTTCCCCGACCGGGCCGGGCGGATCATGGCGCGCTTGCGCGAAATGCACGGCGGCAAGGACTATGACGCGACCTGGCACAGACGGATGCGCGGCGAGGGGCCCTATGCCGACGTCATCGCGCAGCGGTTCGATCTGGCGGTCAGACGGTTGGGCCTGAAGACCGCCGCGCCGCCGATGCGCTGCGACCTGTTCGCGCCGCCGGGCCGGGACGCGGCGCAGCTTTCGCTGTTCTAGGCGCCGGCGCGGCGGCGGCGCGATGTGCGGCGGGGGGCGGGGGTGTCGTCGCCGGTGCCGTCACCTTCCGAGGTGAAGGCCCCGAGCGCCGCTACGATCTCCTCCAGGCTGGGCGCGCTCTCCATCGTTCTGGTGTCAAGCGCGTCGCGCATATGGCGCAGATGCTCGGGCATCGTGCCGCAGCAGCCACCGATGATGCTGGCGCCGCAGGCCCGTGCCATCACGGCATAATCTGCCATCAGTTCGGGCGTGCCGTCATAGTGGATGTGGCCGTCGTGATATTTCGGGATGCCTGCGTTGCCCTTGGCGATGATGGGCCGGTGGGTGCCGGTCTCGGCGCTTTGCGCCACGAAGCCCAGTACGGTGCGCAACACATCCGACGCGCCTGTGCCGCAGTTGGCGCCAAAGGCCATCGGCGGGGTGTCCAGATCCTCGACCATCTTGACCATGTCGGCGCTGGTCACGCCCATCATGGTCCGCCCGGCGGTGTCAAAGCTCATGGTGCCGCACCACTCCAGCCCCGCCAGCGCGAAACCCTCGGCGGCGGCGCGGTATTCCTCGGGGGCGGAGATCGTCTCCAGCCAGCCGACATCGACGCCGCCCGCCTTGAGGCCATCCGCGGTCTCGTGAAACATCTCGACGGCCAGCGCATGCGACAGCGTGCCCACCGGCTCCATGATCTCGCCGGTTGGTCCGACCGAGCCTGCGACGATGACCTTGCGCCCGGCGGTGTCGGCAACCTCGCGCGCCAGTTCCGCTGAAACGCGGCTCAGCTCATGCGCGCGCCTTTCCGCGCCGTGCAGCTTCAGCCGCGAGGCGTTGGCCCCGAAGGAGTTGGTCAGGAACAGGTCGCTGCCCGCATCGACCGCGCCCTTGTACAGCGCGATGATGTTTTTCGGCTCTTCGGTGTTCCACATCTCGGGCGCATCGCCCGACATCAACCCCATGTTGAACAGGTTGGTGCCCGTGGCGCCATCGGCCAGCAGATAGCCGCGCGCGGCCAGAAGATCGGTCAGGGGGTTGGACATGGGATGTGCTCCGCTCGGGGTCTCGGTCGCATGGTGATGTCACGACGCGTGCCGCGTGGCAATTTCATAATCTTCATCTTGATTATGAGGGGGCGCGACAGGCCGCGATGTGACCATCGGGGCCGGGCAGGTGACATGGCGGGCAATATCCGCCAGCGCAATCGCCAGCGACAGCCCGCCGGGGGCGGCGACATAGCGCGGCCGCCAGTCGGGACCGAAGGCCGATTTGAACTGGCGCAGACCCGGCCCGCCCGCGCGGGCCACCACTTGGCGCGCGGCCCAGCGGTGCAGGGCACTGTGCGGATCGGCGCAGGCGGGGACAGCAGCCAGCGAAAGCCGCGGGATGCGTGCCGCGCGCGCGTCGCCGATGGCGTGGTGGATGATCGCGTGCATCGTGCCGTCGGGCGCGTCGGCGCGGGTGCGCATCAGGTCAAGACACCATTCCTGCCGGCTGGTGTGAAAGCTGGCGAACCCGCACAGCCGCCCGTGATGCCAGGCCAGAACGACGTGCTGTCGCGCGACATACCCGGGATCGAACCGGCCCATGGTGCCCGCCCGTGCCGGACCCCGCGTCGCGCGCCATCTCGCATCGACATCGGCCATCGCGGCCAATGGCAGGTCGGCGGCCGTGCGCGTGGCGACGCCCGCGCCCTTTGCCGCGCGCAGCTTGCGGCGCAGGGTGCGGCGGGCGGGCGTGCCGGGGTCGAATGTCGCCGGGGTCACGACGGCCTCATCGGCAAGATGCACGACCGTCCAGCCCGCGCGGCGGGCCGCCACCGCGCCGCGGCCCGACGTCTTGTAGAGGCAGGCGATCCGGTTGTCATCCGCCGCCGCCTTCACCAGATGCGGCAGGGCGGTGGCGAGGGGCCCCTCCAGCGGGTCGAACAGCGCGGTCAGGGTCTGGCGCGTGGGCCAGACGGCGATGGCGGAGGCGCCGCAATCCAGCACCCGGCCGCCGTTCTGGCGGATCACACCCGCTTCGGCGCGCGCCGCCGCTGTCAGGTCGCGCGGTGGCCGGGCAAATGGCACGGGCGGGGGCATGCGGCAGGGCCGCAGCAGCGCCAGCAGCGCCAGACAGGCGGGCGCAGCGAAATAGACCAGGCGAAACCCGACCACTCCGGTCAGGAGGCCAAGCGCATCGCCCGATGGCAAGAGCGCCAGCAGTACCAATTCGAACGGGCCGACACCGCCCGGTGCACCGCTGATCAACGCCGCGCCGAGCGCCAGCAGAAAAACCGGATAGAGCACTGCGAAAGACGGCGCCGCCCCGGCGGGCAACAGCACGTATAGAACGCCCGCAGCCGCCAGCGTATCGACCGCCGTCCAGAAAACGATGGCGCCGCTCGCCCGCAGGGTCGGCAGGCGCATGGGCCGTCGCGTGCCTGGCATCGCCAGCACCGCCCAGAGCAGGACCGGCAGCGTCGCGATCACCGCAAGCGCGGGCAACAGCGTCCAGCGCGGCGCGGGCAGGACAAGGCAAGTCACGGCCGTGACCACCAGCCATCCCGCGAGAAAGGACACCGCCACGAAGGTGGACAGCATCACGGCCCGTGGCGCGCCGAGCCCCGGCAGCATCCGCCAGCGGGCCAGCGCACCGGTCACGATCCCCAGCCCCAGGGTTTGCGAGAGCGCGATCGCCACCGTGCCCGACACCTGGGCCTGCGGGCCGCAGACGCCCGTGCGCAGGTGCCGATGGGCCACCGCATCGTAGCGCCCGACCGCCCAGAAGCTGATCGTGGCCAGCCCGGCCGCCAGCGCCCAGTCGCGCGGTGCGAAGCTCGCCAGCCCCGCGCCGAGGGCCGCCGGATCGAGCGACCCGATGCGCCGCGATACCGCCCAGAGACACAGGGCGAGGATCCCGATGGCGATTGCCAGCCGCAGCCCCTGGCGCGCCGGAAGGACCGCGCGCAAATCGGATGGTTGGCGGTGATCCATTGGCTGCGCTCCCGACCTTGGACTGCTGCCATACGCCATCGGCATGAGCCAAAGGTTAAGAGCGGCGGGAGGAAATCGACGCGGCGGGCCCTGAAAGACAGCGCGCCAAGGAGGCGGCGCGCGCGACTCCCTGCTTGTGTCGGCGGGCAAAACCGCCAAGCTGCGCCTGCACCACGACAGGAGAGCCAGACCATGCCGCCACCCGATCCAGAGGCCGCCACGATGATGGCGGTGGTGACAACCGGCACCGGCGGCTATGACACGCTGCGCATCGACCGGGTGCCCGTGCCGCGCCCCGCGGCGGGAGAGGTCTTGCTGCGGGTTCTGGCGGCGGGGGTGAACAACACCGAAATCAACACGCGTCTGGGGTGGTATTCAGCCTCGGTGACGACCGGCACGCAAGGCGCCGCAGACGCGGGGGCGGACCTGCGCGAAGATGGCGGATGGAACGCCGCCACGCCCTTTCCCTTGATCCAGGGCACGGATTGCTGCGGTGAAATCGTGGCGGTGGGGCAGGGCGTCGATGCCGCGCGGATCGGATCGCGGGTGCTGGTGCGGGCGTGCATGCGCCCCCACGGTTTCGACGCGCCCGACACGCTGTGGCTTGGGTCGGATTTCGACGGTGCCTTTGCGCAGTTCTGCACCGTGCCCGCGACCGAGGCCTTTGCCGTCACCTGTGACTGGAGCGATGCGGAGCTTGCGACCATTCCCTGCGCCTATGGTACGGCGGAAAACATGATCCAGCGCGCCGGGATCGCGGCAGGGAACCGGGTTCTGATCGCCGGCGCGTCGGGTGGCGTGGGGTCTGCGGCCGTGCAACTGGTCAAGCGGCGCGGGGCGCAGGTGATCGCGGTCGCGAGCCCTGCAAAGCACGATGTCGTAAGGTCCATCGGCGCCGATCACCTGATCGACCGCGACGCCGATCCGGTCGCCGCGCTGGGGCAGGAGAGCATCGATGTGGTGATCGACACTGTCGGCGGGGCGGGGTTCGGCGCGCGGCTGGACGTGCTTCGGCGCAGGGGGACATACGTGTCCTCGGGCGCGATCGCGGGGCCCTTGGTGACGCTGGACCTGCGGACCATGTACCTCAAGGATCTGACGCTGATCGGCTGCACCGGCTGGGACGCGCCGGTCTTTCCAAGCCTCGTGTCCTATATCGAGACGGACGAGATCAGGCCGCTTCTGGACCGGACCTATCCGCTGGACCGGATCGTCGAGGCGCAGCGTGATTTTCAGGCGAAACGGCATGTCGGCAAGATCGTCCTGATCCCGCCGGCCTGAGGCGCCGCTTGGCCCAAGCGCGCGAAACGACAGCGGACCCGCCGCAAGGGGCGACGGGTCCGGAATGCGGCGTCGTCGGTCAGTCGATTTCCGTCATCAGCTGGGCCTTGGCCTCTGCCATCAGGTTGATCATGGTCGTACGCAGGGTTTTCTCGTCGACCTTATCGCCAAGGTCCGCCGCCACCTTGCGGTACACATCCTCGTCGCCGGCCTCTTCGAAATCGGCCTTGATGACCTCGCGGGCATAGGCATCGGCGTCTTCGCCGGTCTTGCCCATCAGTTCTGCCGCCCAGAGCCCAAGCAGCTTGTTGCGGCGCGCCTCGGCCTTGAACTGCATTTCGTTGTCATGCGCGAATTTCGATTCAAAGGCGTTTTCGCGGTCGTCGAATGTGGTCATGGTCGGTCTCCGGGCTTGGGACAATGCGATAGCTGGAATATGAGACCGCGACGCGGACAACACAAGTGCCAGCCTTGCTTGCAGCATTTCATGGCTTGCACTATGTACGCGCCAAAGGGGCGGGACGATCCTGCGGCCCCATACGGAAAGGACGCCCATGGCCCGGCGCAAGAAAATCTACGAAGGCAAGGCGAAAATTCTGTATGAAGGCCCCGAACCGGGCACGATCGTGCAGTATTTCAAGGACGATGCCACCGCCTTCAACGCCGAGAAGAAGGCCGTGATCGAAGGCAAGGGCGTTCTGAACAACCGGTTGTCGGAGTTCTTTATGACCGGTCTGAATCAGATCGGCGTGCCGACGCATTTCATCAAGCGTCTGAACATGCGCGAGCAACTGGTGCGCCAGGTCGAGATCATTCCGCTGGAAGTGATCGTGCGCAACTATGCCGCCGGATCGATGGCCAAACGGCTTGGGATCGAGGAAGGCATGCAATTGCCGCGCCCCATCGTCGAATACTGCTACAAGGACGACAAGCTGGGCGATCCGCTTGTCACCGAGGAGCATATCGCCGCCTTCGGGTGGGCCAGCCAGCAGGACATGGACGACATCCTGAGCCTTGCGCTGCGGGTGAACGATTTCCTGTCTGGGGTGATGATGGCCGTCGGCATCCGGCTTGTGGACTTCAAGATCGAGGTCGGTCGCGTCTATGACGGCGATTTCCAGCGGCTGATCATCGCGGACGAGATCAGCCCCGACAGTTGCCGGCTGTGGGATATCGAGACGGGTCAGAAGCTGGACAAGGACGTGTTCCGCCGCGATCTGGGCTCGCTCACGGACGCCTATACCGAAGTGGCCCGGCGGCTGGGCGTCATGCCCAAAACGTCGACGCCGATCACCAAACCCACGCTGATCAACTGATCCCTGGCGTCGGATTTTGAGTATTTGAGACCTAAAGAAGCAGGGGATGTGCGATGAAGGCACGGGTGCATGTGATGTTGAAGGCGGGCGTTCTGGACCCGCAGGGCGAGGCCGTGCGGCACGCTCTGGGCGCCATGGGGTTCGACGGTGTGAACGGCGTGCGCCAGGGCAAGGTGATCGAACTGGACCTTGCGGACGGCACCGGCGAGGCGGAGGTCAAGGCCATGTGTGAAAAACTGCTCGCCAACACGGTGATCGAATCCTACAGCATCGAGATGCAGTCAAGGGAGACAGCCTGATGCATGCCGCCGTGGTGGTGTTCCCCGGATCGAACTGCGACCGCGATCTGGCGGTCGCGTTCCAAGCGGCCGGCATGAAGGTCTCGATGGTCTGGCACAAGGAAAGCACCCTGCCGGAGGGGGTTGATATCGTTGGCATTCCCGGTGGCTTTTCCTATGGGGATTACCTGCGGTGCGGGGCGATCGCGGCGCAGTCGCCGATCTGCCGGTCGGTGGCGGATCATGCGGGGCGCGGCGGCTATGCCCTGGGGATCTGCAACGGCTTTCAGGTTCTGACCGAAACCGGGCTGCTGCCGGGCGCGCTGTTGCGCAATGCCGGGCTGAAGTACATCTGCAAGACGGTCGGCCTGAGGGTCGAGACCTCGGATTCGGCCTATACCCAAGGCTACGCCGAGGGCCAGGTGATCCATATTCCGATCGCGCATCACGATGGGAATTATTTTGCAGACGACGACACGATCGCGCGTCTGCGGGGCGAGGACCGCATCGCGTTCACCTATACCCGGAACCCCAACGGCGCGCGCGCCGACATCGCGGGGATCCTGTCCGAGAACCGCCGGGTCCTGGGGATGATGCCGCATCCGGAGCGGGCGGCGGACCCCGGCCATGGCGGCACCGACGGGCAGGCGCTCTTCCGCGCATTGTCGGGCATGCTCGCGTCGGCATGACTTGAGCGCGGGCCGCGACCTGCGTAGATTGCAGCGATGGACCAGCAATCGACCCAACCTCAGCGTCAGCCCCTGACGATAAGCTGGCGCGTGCGTATCGCCCTGCTTGCCTTGCTTGTGCTGGCCGTGGCGACGATCTGGACCACGAACCGACTGCTGACGGACCGCTTTACCGAAAGCACGCGAAACCGGGCCGAACTGCGGTTGGCGCTCTATAGCGGGAACCTGTTGTCGGAATTGCGTCAAAACGCCATCGTGCCGCAGCTTTTGGCGCGGGATGCGTCGCTGATCGGTGCGTTGAATTCGGCGGATTACACCGCCTCGACGCGGCGGCTGATTTCATTTGTCGAGGAGATCGGGGCGGCGTCGCTGATGCTGTTGGATATCGACGGGCGCACGGTGGCGGCCACGGATCGCAACCGGCTGGGCGCGTCGCATCGGTCGGATGCGTATTTCGTCGATGCGATTCGGTCCAACGCAACCGTCTTTACCGTGATGGAACGTGAAAGCGGCGGTTTCGGTTTTTTCTACTCGCGGCGGGTGCAGGCGGGTTCGGATGTGCTGGGCGTGATCGCGGTCGAGGTCGATTTGCAGAAGTTCGAGCGCGCCTGGGCGGGGATTTCGGACGCGGTGATCGTGACCGACAGCACCGGCGCCATCATCCTGACGACCGAGCCGCGCTGGCGCGGGCGCACGGAGGCGCAGGCGCTGGACCAGCAGACCCCGCAAAGCGCCATCCAGCGGGCCATCCAGGCCACCGCCGACTGGACCGCGTTGCCGCCCGATGCCTACCTGCAGGGCGAAGCGGTGATGCGGCTGGAAACGCGAATTCCGTTTCGCGGCTGGCGGATGGCGTCGTTCACGACCTACGAGAGCGTACGCGAGCGTGTGAACGGCGTCCTGGCGCTGGAGATCATGGGGTTTGCGATCCTGCTGGCGCTGAGCTTTTACGCGCTGAGCCGTCGTACCGCGTTGCGCATGGCGCTGTTTCAGCGCGAGTCGGCAGAGCTTCGCGCATTGAACGTGGCCCTGCAGCGGGAAATCGCCGAGCGCAAGCGCGTGCAGGAGACGCTTGCCGTCGCCGAGCAGACGCTGGAGCAGTCAAGCAAACTGGCCGCCTTGGGAGAGATGTCGGCGGCGGTCAGCCACGAGCTCAATCAACCGCTGGCGGCGATGAAAACCTATCTTGCGGGTGCGCGGCTGTTGCTGCGGCGCAACCGCCAGGAGGAGGCGCTGTCGTCGTTCGGGCGCATCGACGATCTGATCGAGCGGATGGGCGCGATCACCCGGCAGCTGAAGTCCTATGCCCGCAAGGGCCAGGAGGTGCTTTCTCCTGTGGATATGGGCGAAGCGCTGGCATCGAGCCTGTCGATGATGGAGCCGCAGCTGCGCCAGCGGCAGGTGCAGATCACGCGGATTCTGCCCGACGATCCGGTGCGGGTGATGGGTGACCGGATGCGGATCGAACAGGTGATGGTGAACCTCTTGCGCAATGCGCTCGACGCCACCAAATCAGAAAGAAGCCCGAAGGTGGATATCATCCTGTCGGCGGGCGAGACGGCCACCCTGACGGTGCGCGACAACGGCCCCGGGATCGAGGATCTGGATGCGCTTTTCGAACCCTTCTACACCACCAAGCAGCCGGGCGACGGCGTCGGGCTGGGGCTTGCCATCTCGTCGGGGATCGTGAACGACCTCGGGGGGCGCCTGACGGCGCGCAACGGCCAGACCGGCGGCGCGGTCTTTGAAATGCAACTGCCCATTCTAGAGGGCGACCAAACCACACAGGCGGCGGAGTAAGCCATGACACAGGCCATGAAAATCGCGATCGTGGACGACGAACAGGATATGCGGCAATCGATCAGCCAATGGCTGGCGCTGTCGGGATATGACACCGAGACCTTCTCGAGCGCGGAAGACGCGCTCAAGGTTCTGGGGCCCGACTATCCGGGTATCGTCATTTCCGACATCAAGATGCCCGGCATGGACGGGATGCAGTTCCTGAAAAAGCTGATGGGCAACGACAGCGCGCTGCCGGTGATCATGATCACCGGTCACGGCGATGTGCCCATGGCGGTGGAGGCGATGCGCGTGGGCGCGTTCGATTTCCTGGAAAAGCCCTTCAACCCCGACCGGATGAGCGAGCTTGCGAAGAAAGCCACCGGCGCGCGGCGGCTGGTGATGGACAACCGGGCGCTGCGCCGGGAATTGTCCGATGGCGGCCAACTGATGAAAAAGCTGATCGGGCAAAGCCCGGTGATGGAACGGCTGCGCGAGGACATCCTCGACCTGGGTCAGGCCGACGGTCATGTGTTGATCGACGGAGAGACGGGCACCGGCAAGACGCTGGTGGCGCATGCGCTGCACGCGGTGGGCAGCCGTGCGGGCAAGAAATTCGTGCTGGTCAGTTGTGGCGCCTTCGAGGAAGACGCGCTGACCAAGCGGCTGTTCGGTCCGATGATGCCCGAGGATGCGCAACTGCCCGCCATCGAGGAGGCCCGCGGCGGCACGCTCGTGCTGGAGGACATCGAGGCGCTGAGCGAAACGCTGCAGGCGCGGTTGCTGAGTGCGATCAACGAACAGGGCACGCCCGCCGAGACGCGCATCGTGGCGATTTCCAATCTGCAGGAGGCGGGCCGCACGTCGGAGGACGCGCTGCGCTCGGATCTGTTCTATCGGCTGGCCGCCCTGCGCATCACCGTGCCGCCCCTGCGCCAGCGCGGCGAGGATATCCTGACGCTGTTCACCCGGCTGTCAGAGCAGTTTGCCGATGAATATGGCTGCGAGGCGCCGCAGGTCAGTGCCCAGGAAGCGGCGCAACTGCTGCAGGCGCCCTGGCCCGGCAACGTGCGCCAGTTGATCAACGTGGCCGAACGCGCGGTGCTGCAGTCGCGGCGCGGGTCGGGGACCATCGCGTCGCTGCTGATGTCCGACCATGAGGACATGCAGCCGGTGATGACGACCGAAGGCAAGCCTCTCAAGGAATATGTCGAGGCGTTCGAGCGGATGCTGATCGACAACACCATGCGCCGCCACAAGGGGTCCATCGCCAGCGTGATGGACGAGCTGTGCCTGCCGCGCCGCACGTTGAACGAAAAGATGGCGAAATACGGTTTGCAGCGGTCGGATTACCTTTGATCCGGCCAGTTGCCGCCGGGGTCAGCCGCGGATCTCGATGATCTCGATCGCGCTGCCTTCGTCGTTGGTGGCGCAGAGCCACGGCTTTTCGGTGGCAGGCGTATCGACGATATAGCGGTTCAGTTCGACCACCGGCAGGGTCGTGTTGATGGCTGCGCCCTTGACCCCGGTGTGCTGTTCGACGGCGGCGACGCAACTGCGCTCTGATCGGATCCGGGCGCGTTCGACCGGATCTGTTGTCGCCAGTTCGGCGCAGGCCGACAGGACAAGGACGGCTGCGGCGAATGCAGGGACGGAACGCAGGGTCGGATGCATGGATAATCCTTTGGGACGGGTCTGGTGTCGGAGTGCGCGCCGGCGATCATCGCGGCGCAGGCGGGCGGTTCCCTGAAAGGGTGCGCCCAAATGACCCCGTGCGGCGCGGCATTGTCAAGCAGGCAGCAGCCCGCACTCCGTGAGTGCGCCCGCGCCTGCGCGCCATGGATCGTGCGATAAGGCAAGATTGGCATTGTGTTTTACACGCTCATGGCATTATCTAGGGCGGATAGGGGTCTGACGCCAAACCGCATCTGGTGCCTCCCTTTACGAGTTTCGCTGTTCGTGTCCCACAGGGCGACATTGTCCCAGGACGCGAACAGACCGATTGGGCCGGAAACGGCCAAAGAACCGCTGATGTGGCGCAGGGCCGACAGCCCGGCCTCACACAGTACTGAAATGGATACGCTGCCGCCCCATTGGTGCGCGCCCCGTATCGGAGAAGAACCGCGATGACACGCGCAGTTGCGACAAGCAGATCAGCAGACGGCCCGCCGGGCCCTGCGCGCGCCGTGTCACCTATCGCCCTGACAAGACATATCCCGCAAGGCGAGGCCCCACCGGGGCGGGCGCTTTCGCGGCTGTGCAAAATGGATTCATGCCTAAGAAAATGCTTATCGATGCCACCCACGCGGAAGAAACGCGTGTCGTGGTCGTGGACGGAAACAAGGTCGAGGAGTTCGATTTTGAATCCGAGAACAAACGCCAGCTAGCTGGCAACATCTATCTGGCCAAGGTCACGCGGGTGGAGCCGTCGCTTCAGGCGGCCTTTGTGGACTATGGCGGAAACCGCCATGGGTTCCTTGCGTTTTCGGAAATTCACCCCGATTACTACCAGATCCCCGTCGCCGACCGTCAGGCCCTGATGGAGGAAGAGCGCGCCTATGCCGAGGCGCAGCGCGCCAAGGACGAGGAAGACGAGAAACCCAAACGCTCCGGCCGTTCGCGGTCGCGCAGCCGGACCAAGGCGCGGGCCGAGGACACCGTCAGCGATGACGCGCAAACCTCTGCCGAGATCGAGGAAGACCAGATTTCCGGAATGGAAACCGTCGATCTGAGCGATGACGAGGAAGGCTCCTCGCCGATGGAGCGGGTCGCCGAAACGCCGGTCGAAGAGCCGGAGGACGACATCGACGCCGGTCACGCCGACGATGACATCGACGATGACCGCCCGCGCAAATCCGACGCCGCGTCCAAGGACGACAGCATCGAATCCGTGGCCGACGACGACGACGTCGAAGACATCCGCCCCGCGCGCAAGCCACGGCCCAAGCGCTACAAGATCCAGGAAGTCGTCAAGGTCCGCCAGATCCTGCTGGTGCAGGTCGTCAAGGAAGAGCGCGGCAACAAGGGTGCGGCCCTGACCACCTATCTCAGCCTCGCAGGCCGTTACTGCGTTCTGATGCCCAATACCGCGCGCGGTGGCGGCATCAGCCGCAAGATCACCAACGCCGTGGACCGCAAGAAGCTGAAAGAGATCGCAAACGAGATCGAGGTGCCGAAAGGCGCGGGCCTGATCGTGCGGACTGCCGGCGCCAAGCGCACCAAGGCCGAGATCAAGCGCGATTACGAATACCTGCAACGTTTGTGGGAACAGATCCGCGAACTGACGCTGAAGTCGATCGCCCCCGCGAAGATCTACGAGGAAGGCGACCTGATCAAACGGTCGATCCGCGATCTTTACAACCGCGACATCGACGAGGTGTTCGTGGAGGGCGAGCGCGGCTACCGCATCGCCAAGGACTTCATGAAGATGATCATGCCGTCCCACGCCAAGAACGTGAAGTTCTACAACGAAAGCCTGCCGCTCTTCGCGCGCTATCAGGTGGAATCGTATCTGGCTGGCATGTTCAACCCGACCGTCCAGCTGCCCTCGGGCGGCTATATCGTGATCGGCGTGACCGAGGCGCTCGTGGCGATCGACGTGAACTCGGGCCGCGCGACCAAGGAAGGCTCGATCGAGCAGACCGCGACCAAGACCAACCTCGAGGCAGCCGCCGAAGTGGCGCGTCAGCTGCGTCTGCGCGACCTCGCGGGCCTGATCGTCATCGACTTCATCGACATGGATGAGCGCAAGAACAACGCCGCCGTCGAAAAGATGATGAAGGACAAGCTCAAGACCGATCGCGCGCGCATCCAGGTGGGCCGCATTTCGGGTTTCGGCCTGATGGAGATGTCGCGCCAGCGTCTGCGCCCCGGCATGATCGAGGCCACCACCCAGCCCTGTCAGGCATGCCACGGCACCGGCCTGATCCGCAGCGACGACAACCTCGCGCTGTCGATCTTGCGCCAGATCGAGGAAGAAGGCACCCGCAAACGCTCGCGCGAGGTTCTGGTGCGCGCGCCGGTGGGCATTTCGAACTTCCTGATGAACCAGAAACGCGAACATATCGCGCAGATCGAAGGCCGGTACGGCCTGTCGGTGCGGATCGAAGGCGATCCGACGCTGGTCAGCCCGGATTTCAGCCTTGAAAAGTTCAAGACCGCAACACGCACCGTGCCGGTCGCGTCGGCCCACGTGGTATCGGTCGATACGTCGCTGATGGATCAGGTCGATGAGGACGAGGCCGACGAGGACACCGAGGCCGACGAGGCGCCGGAACCGCAGGGGACGGAGGAGACCGACCGTTCGGCCCGCAGCGACCGCGGCGGCGACCGGGGCAAGGATGCCGGACAGGATGACGACGATGGCGAGGGCAAGCCCAAGCGCCGTCGGCGTCGGCGTCGGCGCGGCCGCGGCAAGTCTGGCGCTGGCGAGGATCAGAACGGCGGGGAAGAGACCTCGGGCGATCAGGACACGTCGGGCGAGAGCGACGCCGTGAGCACCACCGAGACCGCCAAGGCACCGCAGGGCGAGGCAGAGGCCGAGACCGAGGAAAAGCCCAAGCGAAAGACGCGCAGCCGCTCGCGCAGCAAGCCCAAGGCGGAGTCAGAGGCCGAAGCGGTGCAATCCGAGGACGCCAAGACGGCAGCGGAAGACGCGCCCGCCGCTCAGGCTCAGCAAGCCGAGGCAGAGGCGGAAGCGCCCAAGCCCAAGCGGGTCCGTGCAAGCCGGGCGAAACCGAAGGCGGAGGAGGACACACCTGCGCCAGCGGAACCGGAAGCCGCACCTACGCCCGAAGTGGCCCCCGAGCCGCAGCCTGTTGCCGACACCGAGCCGCAGCCTGTTGCCGACACCGAGCCGGAGCCCGAAACGGCCCCCGAACCGCAGCCTGTTGCCGACACCGCACCGGAGCCCGAAACGGCACCCGAGCCGGAACCGGTCGCAGAGGAAAAACCCGTCAAGTCGAAGTCCAAGCGCAAGGGCTGGTGGTCGTTGGGCGGCTGACTGGCAAGATTGCCCTATTGACGACAAAAGGCAGGCTTTCGGGCCTGCCTTTTTCGTTTCAGATCAGGATGCTCGGGCGCAAACCGGTCAGCCGCCCTTGCGGATCACGTAGGTCTGCAAAGGTCCGTCAAGATCGCTGGAGATCAGCGCATGCCCCGCCTCGGCGCAGAAATGCGGCACATCGACGATGGCCGCCGGATCGTCGGCCAGCACGGTCAGCGCATCGCCCGTGGCCAGCGCCTGCAACCGCTTGCGGGCCTTGAGCACGGGCAGGGGGCACAGCAGCCCGGTGGCGTCGAGATGATTGGGTGTATCGGTCATGTCCCACCAGATAGGCGCGATATTTCAGCCTGTCCACAAGGTTGTGACCATAGGGCGCGTGACGCGGTCCGCGCGATGGCCTATGTGCAGGGACATGTTCGGAATTGACATCATCGACGCCAGCCTGCTGCCGGCCATGATCGTTGCGCTGGTCGCGGGGTTCATCAGCTTTCTGTCGCCCTGCGTGCTGCCCATCGTGCCGCCCTACCTGGCCTACATGAGCGGCGTGTCGATCAGCGATATGTCCGATGTCGCCGCCGCCCGGCGCCGCGCCACCATCGCCGCCCTGTTCTTCGTGCTGGGGCTTTCGACGGTGTTCCTGTTCCTTGGCTTCACCGCGTCGGCGTTCGGGGCGTTTTTCCTGCAGAACCAGGTTCTTCTGAGCCGCATTTCCGGCCTCGTGGTCATCGTCTTCGGCCTGCATTTCCTTGGCGTGTTCCGTATCCCTTTCCTTGACCAGGAGGCGCGGATGGATGCGGGAGACAAGGGCGGATCGAGCTTTGGCGCCTATGTGCTCGGGCTGGCCTTCGCCTTTGGCTGGACACCGTGCATCGGCCCGCAACTGGGTGCGATCCTGTCACTTGCCGCGTCCGAGGCAAGCGTGACGCGCGGCACGCTGCTATTGGGGATCTATGCGGCGGGGCTCGGCGTTCCCTTTTTGCTGGCGGCGATGTTCATCACGCGCGCGATGGGGGTGATGAACCGCGTCAAGCCGCATATGGCGCTGATCGAACGGATCATGGGCGGGCTGTTGGTGATCGTGGGCCTCGCGTTGTTGACCGGCGCGTTCACCACCCTGTCGTGGTGGCTGCTCGAGACGTTCCCCGCGCTCGCCACCTTGGGTTAAACGCCTTACTCTTGCCGAAAAACGCGGCTAAGCTTTGGCCGAACCTTACCGGGCAGAGCATGCACAGCGATCCTTCATTCCCCGTCACGCGCCGCAGGGTGTTCTATATCCCCGGCTATGACCCGATCCATCCGCGCCGCTACCGCGAACTGTATCGCAAGGAGGGTACGGCGCAGGCAAGGATTTCGGGCTATGATATCGCGCTGAAGCCGCGCGCGGGCGGTCAGACCTATGGCTGGCAGGTCGAAGCGCGGGTGGACGGCCATGATGTCCGGGCCGAGGTCGACGTGCTGGTCTGGTCCGACATCGTGCTCGACAGCATGAGCACCTCGATCCCCGCCACCTATGTGCAACTGGTGCGTACGGCTTGGGTCTATATCGCGTCGGGCGCGCTCTGGCGGCTGATGCGATTGCGTAAGGGGCCGGTGATCGCGGCGCTTTATCCCGTGGGAATGCTGCTGGCGCAACTGGGGCTTGCGCTCTTGGTGCTGTGGGCCTGTGTGCGGCTGTCGCTTTGGGCGGTGGCGCAGGGCGCGCCGCAGCTTTGGGGCCTGGGGCTTGGCGCCGGTCTCCTGGCGGGCGGGGCCGGTGCGGTGGCGCTGCTGCGCTGGTTCAAGGCGCGCGACAACAAGGTCTTTGCCTATTACCTGATGCATGATTACGCGTTCTCCGCCGCGACGCAGGGGGCCAACCCGCCCGCGCTCGAAGCGCGCATGATCGACTTTCGGCATGCGATCGAAACGGCGCTTGGCAGCGATGTCGACGAGGTGCTGGTCGTCGGTCATTCGTCGGGCGCGCATCTGGGAGTGTCGGTGCTGGCCGATCTGATCCGGGGCGGTGGCATGCCTGCGGATTCGCCTGCGCTTGGCTTCTTGTCGCTGGGGCAGGTTGTGCCGATGGTGTCGTTTCTGCCCGCGGCCGACAGGCTGCGCGAGGATCTGCATTTTCTGGCCGGCTGCGACGCGCTGACCTGGGTCGATGTCACCGCTCCGGGCGATGGCTGCGCCTTTGCGCTGTGTGATCCGGTGGCGGTGTCGGGCGTGGCGCCGGCGAACAAACGCTGGCCGCTGGTGTTTTCCGCCGCCTTCACCCAAAGCCTGAGCCCGGCGCGCTGGAAGGCGTTGCGGTGGCGGTTCTTTCGGCTGCATTTCCAGTACCTCTGCGCCTTTGACGCGCCGCGCGACTACGATTATTTCCAGATCACCGCCGGGCCAAGGACATTGGCCGCGCGCTATGCCGGGCGCGCGCCGTCGCAATCGCGCATAGAGGCGGCAGTGTCGAAATACACCTCTCGCCGCCGCGCCGCATGACGCGGCCGCCCAAACCCCCCAGCCGCCCGGATCGCGTATCGCTCTGGCGCTATGCGCGGCTTTTTCGTCAGGACATCTTGTCGGCGCAGCCGGCGCGGCTTTACCGGGCGTGGATGGCCGAATTCCGCACGCCGTTCTTCCGCAGCTACGTGATGAACCAACCCGACCTGGTGGCGACGGTCCTCAGGGACCGGCCCGACGATTTTCCCAAATCAGCCCGCGTGGGCGAAGGGCTGCGCCCGCTTCTGGGCAATTCCGTCTTTCTGACCAATGGCGACACCTGGAAGCGCCAGCGCCGCATCATCGACCCCGCCTTCGAAGGCGGGCGCCTGCGCGAGACCTTTCCCGCCATGTGGGAGGCGGCGGAGGCGGCGTCGGACCGGCTTGAGGCGTTGACGGGGCAGGAGGTGGAGATCGAGGCGGAGACCAGCCATGCCGCCGCAGACGTGATTTTCCGGACGCTTTTTTCCATCCCGATCGAGGATGACGTGGCCCGCGCCGTGTTTGATGAATTCAAGACCTATCAGCGCAGCCAGCCCATTCTGAATCTCGCGGCACTGTTGCCGCTGCCGCGCTGGATGCCACGACTGCATCGCCGCGACACGCGCGCCAGCGCGGCGCGGATCAGGGCGCTGATCGGGCAACTGACCGAAATGCGCATGGCCCGGATCGAGGCGGGAACCGCGCCCGACGACCTGGCCACCAAGATCATGACCACCGCCGATCCGATCACCGGCGACCGTTTTTCGACCCGGGAGATGATCGATCAGGTCGCAATCTTCTTTCTTGCGGGGCATGAGACCAGCGCCTCTGCGCTGGCTTGGGCGTTGTACCTCATGGCGCTCTATCCCGCGTGGCAAGACCGACTGGCGGCGGAGGCGCAGGTGCTGGAGTCCTGCGACTTTGCGGTGATGTCGAAACTGCGGCTGTCGCGGGACGTGTTTCGCGAAACGCTCCGGCTCTATCCGCCGGTGCCGATGATGGTGCGCGAGACGACCTGCCCCGAGCGGTTTCGCGACCGCGATGTGCGGCCCGGCGCGCAGGTCGTGCTGAGCCCGTGGCATCTTCACAGGCACGAGCGCCTTTGGGACGATCCTGACGCCTTCGATCCGGGGCGCTGGCAGACCGAAAACGGCCAGGCCTGCGCGCGCAACGCCTTTGTTCCCTTCAGCGCGGGGGCACGGGTCTGTCCCGGTGCGGGGTTCGCGATGATCGAAGGGCCGCTGCTGCTATCGCGGTTGCTGCGCGATTTCCGGGTGGAGCGGGTCGCGGGCCGGGATCCGGTTCCGGTGGCACATCTGACCGTGCGCTCCGACAGGGGCATCTGGCTGCGCATTGTTCGCCGCTAACATGTACCAATGACGTGCCTTATGATCTAGACACGGCAACGACAGCGGAATCACCAGCAGGGAGAGCCACCAATGGCCAATTCGGACGCGCAGCGCACTCAGATGGAAACGGGTGAAGGGTTTATCGCCGCGCTGGATCAGTCGGGCGGATCCACTCCCAAGGCGCTCAGCCTTTATGGCGTCGAGCCGTCGGATTATTCCGGCGAGGCGGAGATGTTTCAGGCGATGCACGACATGCGGGCGCGGATCATCCTGGCGCGTGATTTCACCCGCGACAAGGTGATCGGTGCGATCCTGTTCGAGCGGACGATGAACGATACGATCAATGGCACGCCGGTTGCCGATCTTTTGTGGAATGACCGGGGAGTGGTGCCGTTCCTGAAGATCGACAAGGGGCTGGAGGACGAGGCGCAGGGCGTTCAGATGATGAAGCCGATGCCCGGCCTTGACGCG
Source organism: Sulfitobacter sabulilitoris (assembly GCF_005887615.1). GTDB lineage: Bacteria > Pseudomonadota > Alphaproteobacteria > Rhodobacterales > Rhodobacteraceae > Sulfitobacter_E > Sulfitobacter_E sabulilitoris. The sequence continues at coordinate 789,996 of NZ_VANS01000001.1, read as the reverse complement.
CTGTTGGCAGAGGCCAAGAGCAAGCGTATTTTCGGGACCAAGGAACGGTCCGTCATTCATCACGCCGATCCGGTGGGGATCGCAGCCGTCGTGGCCCAGCAGTTCGAGGTGGCAGCGGCTGTCACCGCCGCGGGGCTTGTGCCGATCATCGAGCCGGAGGTGAATATTCACTCCGACACCAAGGCCGAGGCGGAAACCATGCTGAAGGTGGAATTGACCAGACACCTGAATGAATTGGCGGGCGGTGTTGATGTGATGCTGAAGCTGACGCTGCCCGAGGAGCCGGGGCTTTACGACGATCTGGCGATGCATGACCGGGTGCTGCGGGTGGTGGCGCTGTCTGGCGGGTATTCGACGGATGACGCCTGCGCGCGGCTGGCCCGGAACCCGCGGATGATCGCCAGCTTCAGCCGTGCGCTGACCGAAGGGCTGAACGTCAAGATGACGGACGCGGATTTCAACACGGCCCTGGGGTCGAACATCGACAAGATCTATCGCGCGTCGATCTGAACCACGAGCCGGAGTTTTCGAAAATTCCGGACCGTTTTCTGCGAAAAAGCCGCCATCGCGCCAGCCGAATCGCGCCTTGATTGCAGAAGATCACGATCTGGCCGGCGTATTCGACGGCGTGAAACCCGCGACGGCGCAAATCGGCTTCGATGCTGTTGCGACCGACATAGCGTTCGACGCCGCGCAGCTTGCGACGGATGACGCCGCTGGATCCGGCCGCTTTCGATCTGAAACGAGGGATCAAACAGGCGTCAGCCGACAGAGATGCAGGGATCCGTTGCATGATCCAAGGCTACTGTGCGGGTGGCAATCGGTCCCTTAAATTCCGCAGAACATGCACCCGGATGGCCGAAGCCAACCCTGTCTTAAGGTCGCGCGACACATCAATTTCAGCGACCAAGGCATTGATTGCCTTATTTTCCTTGGCGGCGATGGCACGCAACTCCGTCCAGAATTCATCCTCCAGCGAAATCGACGTGCGATGCCCCTTGAGCGTGACCGACCGTTTGACCGGCCGACCGCTCATGGGTCCGTCTTGTGACCGTCAAGATTGCGCTTGATCTGCTCGGCGCGGGCCTTGAGCATGTCTTTCTGGCTCTTGGACTGGCCGAACTTGACCGCGTTTTCATCCGCGCGCGCCTTGCGGGAGGAACGGTCACGCTCTTTCTTGACCTTGTTGAGGTTTATGGGGCTGCTCATTTGGGTCCAATCATGTTTTCGGGGCGCACCACGCGCTCGAATGTCTCTGCATCGACGAACCCAAGGGCGATCGCTTCTTCCTTGAGGGTCGTGCCGTTCTTATGTGCGGTCTTGGCCACCTTGGTGGCATTGTCGTAGCCGATTTCAGGCGCCAGCGCGGTGACCAGCATCAGCGATTCGCGCATCAACTTTTCAATCCGGTCGGCATCCGCCTTCAGACCCACCACGAGGTTGTCGGTGAAGGCAGAGGCAGCGTCGCCCAAAAGTTGCATGGATTGCAAGACGTTATAGGCCATCATCGGCTTGTAGACGTTCAGTTCGAAGTGTCCCTGCGATCCGGCAAAGCCGACGGCGGCATCGTTGCCGAAGACATGCGCGCAGACCTGGGTCAGCGCCTCGCATTGCGTGGGATTCACCTTGCCCGGCATGATCGACGATCCCGGCTCGTTCTCCGGCAGGATCAGCTCGCCCAATCCGCAGCGCGGACCCGAGCCCAGCAGGCGAATGTCATTGGCGATCTTGAACAGCGACGCGGCGACCGTTTTCAGGGCGCCCGAAATTTCGACCATTGCGTCATGCGCGGCCAGCGCCTCGAACTTGTTGGGTGCGGTGACGAAGGGCAGGCCGGTGATATTGGCCATGTTGCGCGCCACCGTTACGTCCCATCCCTTGCGGGTGTTGAGCCCCGTGCCCACGGCGGTGCCGCCCTGCGCCAGTTCGTAAATCGCCTCCAGCGCGGTGTTGACCCGGCGGATGCCCATCGCGACCTGGTGCGTGTAGCCGGAGAATTCCTGGCTCAGCGTCAGCGGCGTGGCGTCCTGGGTGTGGGTGCGGCCGATCTTGATGATGCCGTCGAACGCCTCGACCTTGGCCTGCAGCGCGCCGTGCAGCTTTTCCAGCCCCGGCAGCAGAACATCGCGCGCGGTCATCGCGGTTGCGATGTGCATCGCGGTGGGAAAGGTGTCGTTGCTCGACTGGCCCATGTTGCAATGGTCATTTGGGTGCACCGGATCCTTGGACCCGATGACGCCGCCAAGGATCTCGATCGCGCGGTTCGCGATGACCTCGTTGGCGTTCATGTTGGATTGCGTGCCCGACCCGGTCTGCCAGACCACCAGCGGAAAGTTGTCGTCAAACTTGCCGTCGATCACTTCGCCCGCCGCCTGCACGATCGCCTCGCCCAGTTCGGGCTTCAGCGTACCCTGATCCATGTTCGCCTGCGCGCAGGCCTTCTTGATAACGCCAAGCGCGCGCACGATGGCCACCGGCTGCTTCTCCCAGCCGATGGGAAAGTTCATGATCGAGCGTTGTGTTTGCGCGCCCCAGTATTTCTCGGACGGGACCTCGAGCGGGCCAAAGCTGTCGGTTTCTGTGCGGGTATCGGACATGTGGCGCGGGCTCCGGTCTGTTTTGACATGTTGCGTCAGGGTGTATCGCCGTGCCGTCAGCGGCGCAACGGTACAGTTGATTTGCAGCAAGGCAGCCGCCGCGCAAAAATGCGATAGGGGGTTACGGCGTGGTAGTCTATGATGGACCCATGTCGCTGCCACCGCGTGAGGACACAATGATTGCACCCCGACCCACAGGTTTCGTGACCCATGCCGTGCATGGGCTGGTCATGCTGATCTGCCTGTTACTGTCGGCAAGCGGCGCGCAGGCGCAGGCGGAGCGGTTCGTCGGTAGCTACACCGGGTCCGCCGAAGTCCAGAGCGCGGATGGGTCGCTGGTGCCGCGCGACATGAGCGTGACGATTTCGGAAACCAAGGAAGGGTTCAACATCAGCTGGACCTCGATCACCTATCGGCCTGATGGCCGGGCCAAGGAAAAATCCTATTCCATCAGTTTCGTGCCCACCGACCGCGAGGACGTCTATGCCGCGGCGATGCGCCGAAACGTCTTCGGGCACGAGGTGCAGCTGAACCCGATGGAAGGGGAGCCCTACGTCTGGGCGCGGATCATCGGCGACACGCTTAGCCTGTATTCGTTATTTGTCGATCCGCAAGGCGGCTACGAGATCCAGCAATTCGACCGCACGCTGGCCGACGGCGGATTGCAGCTTGAATTTCAAAGCGTTCGCAACGGCAAGGTGCATCGCCGCGTATCGAGCTTTCTCAAGAAGCAGTAGCCCGGCGAAAGGGCGATCCCAAAGGCGGCGTTACTTTCTGAAACTGTCGAGCGACACGATCTCCGCATCCTTGACGCCGGCCTCATCCTCCTTGTCGGATGTGCTCTTGGTCTCGTCGGGCTTGAGTTTCTTGCCTTTGGGTTTGACCGCGGGCAGGTGGGCCGGCGCCGCCGGGTCTTCGGCCTCGTCATCTTCCGCGTCGCTGTCCTGCGTCTCGAATCGCAGGCCGAATTCGACTGACGGGTCCACGAAGGTCTTGATCGCGTCATAGGGGATATAAAGCGGCTCTGGCGCGTCGCCAAAGTTCAGGGTGATGGAAAACCCGTCATCCGTCACCTCGAGGTTGTCGTACCAGTGCTGCACGACAACGGTCATCTCGTCGGGATAGCGGTCCGACAGCCAGTCTGCCAGTTCGGCATCGGGGTGGCCGGTGTCGAAGGTGATGAAGAAATGATGCGCACCGGGCAGCCCGTGGTCAGCAACATCCTGCAGGACCTTGCGAATCAAACCTCGCATCGCGTCGTGCATCAGATTGCCATACTCTATGCTTCGGCTCATGGTTATCCTCAAGGGTATCCCGGTTGCGTCAGAGAAAGCATACCTTATTCACTCGGATAGGAAAGGGGCCGCGGCCCGAAATCCGGTCTTAGTCACAGAAGGTCTAGGCCAATTCCCGCGAGTGCCAAAAGACCGAGCGTTTCAACCATGCCGCGACGTGCGCCCAGCATGAGCCCGGCCGCCGCCAGCATCAGCACCAGCGCCTGTACATCGAGGCTGGACCAGCGCGGATCCGGCAAGGCCAGCCAGACCCCGGTGTCGACCTCGCGGAACAGAACATGCACGGCGAACCAGAGCGACAGGTTCGCGATCACGCCGACCACCGCGGCGGTGATGGCATGCAGCGCCGCCGAGAGGCGCGGCCGCGTGGCCAGGTGATCAAGATAGGGACCGGCCAGAAAAATCCAGAGAAAACACGGCGTGAATGTCACCCAAAGCGCAACGGCCCCCGCCGCCAGCGCCCCCATGACACCGCCCTGGGCGAACCCGGCCAGCAAGGCCACGAATTCCGTGACGAGAATCAGCGGCCCCGGCGTCGTCTCCGCCAGGCCTAGCGCGTCGATCATCGCCTCGGTGGTGATCCAGCCATAGTCGGCCACGACCGTCTGGGTCATATATGCCAGCACGGCATAGGCGCCGCCGAAGGTCACGATCGCCAGCTTGGAAAAGAACAGACCCACATCGAGCAGGAACGCGTGATTGCCCAGCCAAAGCGCCAGCAGCGGCAGGGCCCAAAGACCGCCCCATGTTGCCAGCGTCAACGCGCTGCGCGGCGCGGTCCGCGCAGGGGCCGCAACCACCTGCGGGGCGGATTGGCCGCGCGCGGCGGCAAAGCCATATAGCCCGGCCACCAGCACGATCAGCGGAAACGGCAGGCCAAGCACGAACAGCGCGACAAAGGCCGCACAGGCCAGACCCCAGGCGGCCAACCCGGTCAGCGCGCGGCGCGCCACCTTGAGCAGCGCCTGAACGACGATCACGATGACGGCGGCCTTGATGCCGACGAAAGCGGCCTGCACCAACGGCAGATCGCCCCAGACCGCATAGCCCAACGCCAGCGCCAATATGACCACCGCGCCCGGCACCACGAACAACAGCCCCGCCACCAGGCCACCCGGCGTGCCACGCAACCGCCAACCCGCGTAGATTGCCAGTTGCATCGCCTCCGGCCCCGGCAGCAGCATGCACAGGCTGAGCGCCCGAAGATACGTCTGCTCCGAAAGCCAGGGCCGCGCCTCGACCAGTTCGCGGTGCATCAAGGCGATCTGCGCCGCAGGCCCGCCAAAGGACAACAGCCCGATGCGACCGAAGACGCGGATCAGGCTGGCCATATCGGGCGTTTGCGGTGCGCTCACTGCGCCCGGCCCCCCGGCCAGTCGTGACCTTCGCCCTGACCGTCGCGGGCCCAGCGGAACAGCGCATCGTAAAGCACCATCCCCGCTTCGAGCTGCGCGAGGTCATCCGAATGTGCGCGCGACAGCCCGACGGACAAGGCCAGCAACCCGGCCGCTTCGGGGGCCAGATCGTGGCGGTTGGTGTCCGCCGCGCGAATGACGCGCGCCATACGGTCCAGCGCCTCCGTTCTCAGCGCAAGGCCGTCGCAAAGCGTGTCGAAGGTGCACAGATCCCCGTCGTGGGTCCAGGGTGCGCCCTCCACGTCAAAGGCGGTTGCGTCGAACCTGTCGGCGATGGCCAGCACATCGGCGGTCGGGACGAACAGGAATTGTGCCTGCGGATCGACAAAGCGGCGGATCAGCCAGGGGCAGGCGATGCGGTCGATCTTGGGCCGGTGGCGCGTCACCCAGAGCGTGCCGCGCCCCGGCGCGGGGATGCGCGCGGCGGGCACCAGCGGAAGATCCGCGTCACGCCAACCGAAATTGCCGCCCTCCAGCGCTTCGGCGACAATACCGCGCGTGCGCAGCAGGGCCGCGGCCCCCTGGCTGAGCTTCAACCCCTTTTGACAGACGACGACGACCCGCGCGCCACGCAGATCGGCCGCAAGCGCGGCAATCTCGCGGTGTGGCCAGCGCCGCGCGGTCGGGATCAGCCTGGGGTCGGCATGGAAATCCTCGTCGATGCAGACATCGACGATGACCGGCGCGGCGGGCGTTCCGATCAGTCGCATCAGCGCATTGGGGGAAATCGTGTTGAATTGGGCCATATTTCAGCATCCTTGAAAACCGTATCAGGATGCGATGCTTGGGCCGGGGCCTCACGGGGCGATCGCGGTGTCCCCATACCTATGGATGCCACGAGGCCCGTGAAAGGTCAATCCGGTGCGCGGTCAGGCTTCGGCAAGGTGCACGCCGGTCATCATCAGAGGCAGGGAATTCGGCGGCACCTGGCCCATTTGTTCGAACAGCGTCATGAAGTCGAAGCTGTTGTAGGCTTCCACCATCTTGTCACCGTCGAACCGCACCATCACCTGGCTGAATACATGAATCGGCGCGCCGCGGGCTCGTGTGCGCGCCGTGACCTCGACAAGCGCGCACAGCCAGTTGCCGTTCTCCACGCTGTGCTTGATGCGGATATCCAGCGCCACGACCATCTGGCGCATCACGCTGACCAGGTCGCGAAATTCGGTGGGGCCCATCGACAGGTCGGGCACGATGCCCTGGGCGTCGGTGTCGGGCACGAAATAGACATCGATGGCGTCCAGGTCTCCGTCCAGCCAGACATCCTTGTACCATCGGTTGAGTAGATCAAGTTTCGACGACATCAGCATGGTCCTCCTGTGCCGCTGATAGCGCAGAGAGGTGAACAAAACAAAAACGCCCAAACGGCGCGTCGTCGAAAAAGGAAGGGAAAGTGCAGGCTTCTGTTGCCAGGTGCCTGCGAACCCCGCCTTAAGCTGCAAAGCTCAAGGACTTAATTTTCGATAGGTCCGGTCGCTTACGCGGCCATCGCCATCGGAGCACGATTGTCATTTGCAATTGTACAGTTTTCGCCGATAACGGTGGCAGACAGCCGAGACAAAGCATAACCCCTTTAGACGTTCGTCGATCCTGTTTCGACCCCATGACCGCCAAATGAACGGGTGTTGGTGGAGTCGCCGGGTACCGCCCCCGGGTCCGATCCGCTTATTACGAGCGCGTTTATGTCCATAGTCCCGAAGGACATTGCAAATGTAGGACAGCGTGGCGCGAATTACAAGACGCCCCGGCAGCGGTCGCGCAAACTAGAGGTTGATCGTCAATGCCAGCGCGGCCACGCCAAGCTCGACCGCGAAGAACACCCATTTCTTGCGCAGGGTTCCATCCAGAAGCAGCGAGGTCGCCCGCCCCAGCGCGCCGCCCGCCCAGATGAAGCCGATCATCGCAAACACGTCGGGTGAGCTCAGCCAGAGCGCTCCGACACCCGCCATGACGAAGAGCGCACCGGACGCCGCGCGCACCTCGGACCGGGCCATTGTCGTGGCGCCGTCCTGCATGTCGAGTGTATCCATCGTGGCGCGCGGCGCCAGCCACCCCATCGCACCGAACACGATGCTGACAATGGCCAGGGCGATATTGATAAAGAAAATCGAATCCATAAACAGCGTCTTTCATGTGGTTGGCGGTGATGGGATCACCGGGTGTTCGGCTTATCCGCCAAGGTTGGCACCCAGGAACCATGCCGCAAGAGCGGCTTCTATACCGCCGAAAACAATAACTTTTCCGCGCGGCGGCGCGTCGAGGATCAGCGATACCACCCGGCCAAGCGCCGCTCCGGCAAAGGCGAAACCGATCATCGCATAGCCCACGGGATGCGCCAGCCAGATCGCCGCGGCACCGGCCACGACGAACAGCCCGCCCACCGACGCGCGCAGTTCCGACAGGCCCATCGTGCTGCCGCTCGGCGACAGATCCAGCGCCGCGGCGGTATAGCGCGGCGCGACAAGGCCGAAGAGCCCGAAGCCGACCGTCAGCAGCGCGGCAAGGATGTTGAGCGTGTCCATCATTCGCGAACAGATAGCCTTGCGCGCGGTGGGGGCAAGCGCCGCGCATCCGGAATTTCGCCGATAAAGCACCACCAGGCATCCGGGGGCGACCGGCCGGTATCGCCGCACCGGTGGCCCGGGGTCACGCCCGCGGGCTGCGGGTCGCGAACACGCTGCGCGCCAGCGCCTGCGTCTCGTCCTCCAGCGCCGTCAGCCCGTCACAGGCCGCGCGCTGATCCTGCGCCGCGATGGCGTTCGCGATATCGGTGTGCAGCGCGATGATCCGTGTCCGAGACCGGGCGGAAAAGGTGATCATGTTCATCAAGGGCTGCATCGCCTCGACCGCGCCGGCCAGTTGATAGCTCAGCACCGGATTGCCCGCACCGTCAACCAGCGCCCGGTGAAAGGCCACGTCCGAGGCGCAAAAGGCTTCGTCGGTCAGCGCCGGCTCGCCCTGGCGGTTGATCTCGCGGCGCATCGCGGCCAGGTGATCGGCACCTCGCCGGGCCGCGGACAATGGCGCGCAGGCCCGCTCCAGCGCATAGCGCGCCTCGCAGGCGGTGGCAAAGCTGACCGCGTTCATCGACAGCAGCAGTGTCGAGGTCGTGATCTGTTGGGCATAGGCCTCTTCAAAGCTCAGCCGGTTCACGAAAGCGCCGCCCGTGGCGCCGCGCTGCGTGCGGATCAGCGATTGCGCCGCCAGCCGTTTCAGCGCCTCGCGCACGGTGGGCCGCGAGACGGCGAAGTGTTCGGCCAGTTCGGCCTCCGACGGCAGGCGTTCGTCGACGATCAGCCGGCCTTCCATGATGGCGTCGCGGATCGCGGCGGCGATCTGGGCCGACAGGTCGGCGGGGCGGGCAGGGCCGGAGGAGGCGGGTTCAATTTTCATTTGTCTTACAATTAAAGTTCTGCCACTGCTTCGACAAGTGATTTGATGGAGCGAGACATGCAGGGGCTGATGCGGTCCACTCTCTGGCTGGGGTTTTTCGCCGCGATTCTTGCCGCTTGGGGTGTCATGTTCGCCATGAGCACCTCGATGGATCTGGATCTGCTGGGCCGGCCTGGGGCGATGGCGCAGGCAATGCGCGGGATGGATCCGGGCATGGACATGGCCATGCCGATGGCGGCGTTCGGAACGCTTTTCGCGATGTGGGCCATCATGATGGCGGCGATGATGCTGCCGACGCTGGTGCCCACGCTGCGCAGCTACGAGGATCTGATGGTCAGCGCCACGGGGTCGCGGGCGGGATGGCTGGGCGTTGTTCTTGGCTATGGCGTGATCTGGGCGGGATTTGCCGCCACCATCGCGGGGGCGCAGGTGGCGCTGCTGCACGCCGGGCTGATCGACATGCTGGGCATCGCCACGTCGCCGCTGTTTGCCGGCGGGCTTTTGATTGCCGTGGGCGCGTTTCAATTCAGCCGCGTGAAAAAGCTGTGCCATGGCGTGTGCCACGCGCCGATGATGTATTTCCTGGGCCACTGGCGCACCGGCGCCGCGGGCGGGGTGCGCATGGGCCTGTCGCTGGGCGCCTATTGCGTCGGCTGCTGCTGGGGCTTCATGGTGCTGGGGTTCGTCGGCGGAGTGATGAACCTCACGTGGATGGGTCTGGCGACGCTGTTCATGGTGATCGAAAAACTGCCCCAGATCGGGCATCATGTAACCAAACCGATGGGGGTTGCCCTTGTCATCGCGGGTCTCGCGGTGGTGGGCGCGCCCGTCCTGACAGGAGGATAGAATGGCCACGAACAAACGCAAGGATGCCGACAAGCTGCCGATCAGCCAGCGCATCGACCAGCGCATGCCCAACCCCAAGCGGCGGCAGGCGACGCCGACGGACTGGTCGATCAAGGGCGAGCTTTTCCTGAACTGCTCGTGCACCGTGTTCTGCCCCTGCGTGGTCAGCCTTGGCGCGCATCCGCCGACCGAGGGGCACTGCCATGCCTGGATGGCCATCGCGATCGACGAAGGTCATTACGAGGGCGAGGATCTGGGCGGTCTGAATGTCGGGCTGCTGGTCGATATTCCCGGCCGCATGGGCGAGGGCAACTGGAAGGTCGCGGCCTATGTGGACGAGCGCGCCTCGGGCAAGGCCTACAATGGCATCTTGCAGATCTTTTCCGGGGCCGCGGGGGGCACCACGGGGCTTTTCACCATGCTGGTAAGCGAAATCATCGGGGCCGAGCGCGCGCCGGTCGAGATCCTGCGCGAGGGCAACAAGCGGTCGATCATGATCGGACGAAAGATCCAGGGCGAGATCGAGATGCTGGCGGGCAAATCGCCCGACCACCCGGTCATGGTCAGCAATTCCAAATACTGGATGGGGCCGGACATCATCGCGGCGCGGGGGCTGAAAAGCCGGGTGCGCGATTACGGCCGGGTCTGGGATTTCAACGGAATGTCGGCGGAGATCTGCCCGATCGACTGGAAGGGCCCCAATCCGTGATCGACACGGGCTATGTCGTGACCATGGCCCGCTACAACGCGTGGCAGAACAGGCAGGTGATGCCCGTTCTGGACGCCATGCCGCAGGCCGACCTTTGCCGGGACAGGGGCGCGTTCTTCGGCAGTCTTCTGGCGACGGCCAACCATCTGCTCTGGGGGGACATGCTGTGGATGTCGCGGTTCGATCCGCGGCTCGCAGCACCCGAAACCGGGATCCCCGAAAGCGTGGCGCTGCACCCCACCGCCGCGGCTTGGGGCGCGGAGCGGTTTCGCCTGGACGGGCGGATCCTGCTGTGGGCACAGGGGCTGCGTGCGATCGACCTCAAGGGTGAAATATCGTGGTACTCCGGTGCCTTACAGCGCGACATGAAAGTACCGTTGACGCAGGCCGTTGTCCATATGTTCAACCATCAGACCCATCACCGGGGTCAGATACACGCGATGCTGACGGCCGCCGGGTATCGGGCGCCGGTCAGCGATCTGTTCGCCATGCCCGAGGAGGCCTGACAATGGCATTGATTTCCCCGTCCCGCCGTCTGCGCCGCACGCCGTTTTCCGACGGGGTCGAAGCCGCCGGCGTCAAGGCCTACACGGTCTACAACCGAATGTTGCTGCCCACCGTCTTTGACAGCGTCGAGGCGGATTACCACCACCTCAAGTCCGCCGTGCAGGTCTGGGACGTGGCCTGCGAGCGGCAGGTGGAGTTGCGCGGGCCGGATGCGGCGCGCCTGATGCAGATGCTGACCCCGCGCGATCTGCGCGGCATGTTGCCGGGGCGCTGTTTCTACGTACCCATCGTCGACGAGACGGGCGGGATGCTGAACGATCCGGTCGCGGTGAAACTGGCCGAGGACCGCTGGTGGATCTCGATCGCGGACAGCGATCTGCTGCTCTGGGTCAAGGGGATCGCCAATGGCTACCGGCTGGATGTGCTGGTCGACGAGCCCGACGTGAGCCCGCTGGCCGTGCAGGGACCGAAGGCCGACGACCTGATGGCGCGGGTGTTCGGCGATGCGGTGCGCGACGTGCGGTTCTTTCGCTTCGGCCTGTTCGATTTCCAGGGCCGTGACCTCGTGGTCGCGCGGTCGGGCTATTCCAAGCAGGGCGGTTTCGAGATCTATGTCGAGGACAGCGACATCGGTATGCCGCTGTGGAATGCTCTGTTCGAGGCGGGCGCCGATCTGGACGTGCGCGCGGGCTGCCCCAACCTGATCGAGCGGATCGAGGGCGGGTTGCTGAGCTATGGCAACGACATGACCGACGACAACACCCCGCATGAATGTGGCCTGGGGCGGTTTTGCGATACGCAGACGGCGATCGGCTGCATCGGGCGGGATGCGCTGCTGCGCGTGGCCAAGGAAGGGCCGGTGCAGCAGATCCGCGCGATCGCGATCGGGGGCGACAGGGTGCCGGGATGCGACCGGCCCTGGCGCGTGACCGCGGATGGCAAACCGGTGGGGCAGATCACCTCGGCGGCATGGTCGCCCGAGTTTGACACCAACGTGGCGATCGGCATGGTGCGGATGACGCATTGGGACCCGGGCACGCAGGTGCAGGTCGAGACGCCGCAGGGGCGCCGGGAGGCCACCGTGCAGGAAAACTTCTGGCGCTAGCGCCGGTTGCCCCTGGAGGAGCCTCCGGCGGGAGTATTTTTGACCCAAAGAAGCAGGGGGTGGCGATCGGGCCATCGGCTGCGCAATGAAGGAGAGAGACATGTTCAAGGCATTGGTCGTCGACAAGGACGAAGAGAGCGGCAAGACATCGGCCGGCGTGCGCGAGATCGGTTTGGACGATCTGCCGCATGGCGAGGTGACGGTGGCGGTCGAGTATTCCACGGTGAATTACAAGGACGGGTTGTGCATCGGTCCGGGTGGCGGGCTTGTGCGCAAGTACCCGCATGTGCCGGGAATCGATTTCGCCGGAACGGTCGAGGCGTCGGACGATGATCGCTACAGCCCCGGCGACAAGGTCGTGCTGACCGGCTGGCGCGTGGGCGAGGCGCATTGGGGCGGCTATTCGCAGAAGGCGAGGGTCAAGGCCGACTGGTTGGTGCCGCTGCCCGATGGGTTGGACACGCGGCTTGCGATGGCGGTCGGCACCGCCGGGTTCACCGCGATGCTTGCGGTGATGGCGCTGGAGGATCACGGGCTGACGACGGGCCACGGTCCGGTGCTGGTCACCGGGGCCGCGGGCGGCGTGGGATCGGTGGCCACCGCTATTCTGGCCAACTTGGGCCACGAGGTCGCGGGCGTGACAGGGCGGCCGGAGACGGCGGAGTACCTCAGGTCGCTGGGCGCGAGCCGGATCGTGGCACGCGAGGAAATCAATGAGACAGTGAAGCGCCCGCTCGAGGGCGAGACATGGGAGGGCTGCATCGATGCGGTGGGGGGCGAGATGCTGGCCCGTGTCCTGGGGCAGATGAAATACGGCGCCAGCGTCGCGGCCGTGGGATTGGCGGGCGGCGCGAATTTGCCGACGACGGTCATTCCCTTCCTGTTGCGCGGCGTCAACCTGCTGGGCATCGACAGCGTGATGCAGCCCTATGACAACCGCCTGCGCGCCTGGACGCGGATCGCCAAGGATCTGCCGATGGACAAGCTGGAGGCGATGATCCAGCCCGCGACGCTGACCGATCTGCCGCGGCTTGGCGCAGATATCCTCAAGGGGCAGGTCAAGGGCCGCGTCGTGGTGGATGTGAACGCCTGACCGCGGGCCAGACCGGACCTGCCGATACGGAACGCCGCGCGGGGCACTGCCTGCGCGGCGTTTGTCCGTCCCGGTGGGGGCACGCAACAGTCGCACTACGCTAATGCTTGTTGGTGTATCTGGCCCGCAATACAACATATTGTGGTTTCCTTTGACTCCGGGGCAGCTTTGCTTAGGCTGTGCCGTACAAAATGCATAGACAAAGGGACAGTTTTTCATGGCACTCAAACCCCCATTGATGGACCTGCCAATCAAGACCGCCGACAGCGGTTTCTATCGCGGGTTCAGCGTTGACGTCACCGTCACCGCCAAGGTCATCATCGGCCTGCTGGTGATCTGGGCCGTCGCCTTTCCCGATCAGGCGGGGGCGGTCCTGAACGGCTTCAACAGCTTCATCCTGAGCAACTTTGCCACCTGGTACGTGATCGTGATGGCGTTTTTCGTGCTTGTGTGCGTCGGTCTGGCGATCTGGCCGACGGGTGGCGCACTTAAGATGGGGCGGCCCGAGGACACGCCGGAATTCACCCGGTTTTCGTGGTTTTCGATGATGTTCGGGGCCGGGATCGGTGTCGGCATGCTGACCTGGGCGGTCGCGGAGCCGGTGTATCATTTCAACACCAATCCCGACGTGATCCAGGGCTTTGCGACCGGTCAGGGCGAGGACAACATCATCAACGCCTACAAGTGGTCCTTTCTGCACTGGGGGTTCACCGCGTGGTCGTCCTATGCGATCTGTGGGCTGAGCCTTGGGTATTTCGCCTATCGCCGGGGGCTGCCGCTGACCATCCGGTCGGCGCTGGCGCCGCTGTTCGGCAAGTCGCTGTCCGGCCCGCTGGGGCATGTCATCGACATCGTGGCCGTCGTGGCGACGATCCTTGGCGTGGCGCAGACGCTGGGTTTCGGGGTGAACCAGTTCGTTGACGGCCTGAGCCGGATCGGTATCGGCGAGTGGCTGACCAAGGCCGACGGCACGCCGTCGCCCGCGGGTATCCTGTTTGCCATTTTGATCATCATGGGCGCCTCGACCCTGTCGGCGCTTTCGGGCGTGGGCAAGGGCATCAAGTGGCTGTCCAACCTCAACATGGGGCTGTCGATCTTTCTGTTGCTGTTTTTCCTCATCTTCGGATCGACGTGGTTCGGGCTGTGGGCGCTGTTCGCCGGCACGTGGGAGTACATCGTCAACCTGCCGTCGATGATGGTCACGGTCTATCGCGGCGAAAGCGAGATCAACCAGGCGCTGGCCGGATGGCAGGGCGCGTGGACGGTGTTCTACTGGGCGTGGTGGGTGGCGTTTGCCCCCTTTGTCGGCCTGTTCCTGGCGCGCATCAGCCGGGGCCGCACGATCCGCGAATTCGTGCTGGGGGCGGTGATCGTGCCCGCGTTCATGTGTTTCGTGTGGTTCACCTGGGCGGGCGGCACGGCCATCGACCTCGAACTGACCGGACAAGCGGGCGGCGCCATCTTTGACGCGACCGACGGCGGCAAGATCTTTGCCATGACCGACATCATGCTGGGCGAAGGCGCGCTGGGCTGGAGCATGGCGGTCCTCATCGTGGTGTTGCTGATGACCTACCTTGTCACCAGCGCGGACAGTGCGGTGCTGATCGTGAACACCATCAACGCGGCGGGCGACGAAGGGCCCAAGGCGCGGCCGCACATCATCTTCTGGGGCATCGCGCTGGGGGCGGTGGTGGCGGCCTTGCTGCTGATTGGCGGGATCAGCGCGATCCAGACCGCGATGGTGATCGGCGCGCTGCCGTTCAGCCTTGTGATGGTGCTGATGGCGGTGTCGCTGATCAAGGCGATCTACAAGGACGGCAAGCGCAATGCGGCGGGCATCGACACCACCGCCAACGTGACGGCGGTAAAACCTGCTGAATAAACGGAAAACTATGCTAGTATGCCCTCGTCCCAGCGTGCTGGGGCGGGGCCACGACACCGAGATGCTGCTTTAGGCATCCCCCCCTTCTTGACCCGTCGCGGCCCCTCAATTGCCTTGGCAAGACATTCTGGAGGGAGGTTTTATGTTTAAACGTATCATGGTTCCCGTCGATCTGGCGCATATCGACAAGATGGAGCACGCCCTGGGCTGTGCGGCGGACCTGGCGGGGCTTTACGGCGCCGAGGTGACGTATGTCGGCGCGACCGCTGCCGCCCCCAGCGCCGTTGCCCACACGCCCGCGGAATTCGCCGCAAAGCTCCGGGAATTCGCCGGCGCGCAGGCCGCGCAGCGCGGCATCGAGGCACATGACCACATGGTCATGGCGCATGATCCGACCACGGATCTGGATGACACGCTGCTGCGTGCCGTCAAGGATATCGACGCGGACCTCGTGGTGATGGCCAGCCATGTGCCGGGCGTGGCCGAATATGTCTGGCCGTCCAACGGCGGCAAGATCGCGGGACACGCCAAGGCGTCCGTTCTGGTTGTACGTGATTGAAAGGGTCGATATGCACACTCAAACCTGTAGAAACCTTAAGAAAAGGAGGCGTCGATGACGGATGAAACCGCAAACCAGGGCATTCCGGAACCCGAAGGGACAGCCCATATTATCGAGACCGAATACGAAATCGGCCAGGATAACGTCGACGGATCGGTGGGGCCCTTCGGCTTTGACATCCACAACCCGGTTTTCCTGATCTCGGGTCTCTCGATCGTGGCCTTCGTGTTCTACACGCTTGCCCTGCCCGAACAATCCGGCGCGGTGTTCAGCTGGCTGTTCAGCGCGGTGACAAAGGGCTTCGACTGGTTCTTTCTGGGGGCGGCGAACATCTTCGTGTTGTTCTGCCTGTTCCTGATCGTCACACCCTACGGCAGCG
The DNA here is from genome assembly GCF_005887615.1 of Sulfitobacter sabulilitoris. Classification (GTDB taxonomy): domain Bacteria; phylum Pseudomonadota; class Alphaproteobacteria; order Rhodobacterales; family Rhodobacteraceae; genus Sulfitobacter_E; species Sulfitobacter_E sabulilitoris. Next base: position 774,216 of record NZ_VANS01000001.1, on the reverse strand, counting down.
TCCGGCTGGGCGGTGCGGATGCGACGGCGGACTACACTTATGTCGGATGGTTCGCGATGCTGTTCGCCGCCGGCATGGGCATCGGCCTGATGTTCTATGGCGTCTCCGAACCGATGAGCCACTTTTCGTCGTCGATGGGCGGCGTGGCGATGGAGGAAGGCGCGCGGACCGACTGGGCGCCGCTGGGGGCGGCCGCCGGAGATACCGACGCGGCGATCCGGCTGGGCATGGCCGCGACGATCTTTCACTGGGGCCTGCACCCTTGGGCGATCTATGCGGTCGTCGCACTGGCTCTGGCGCTGTTTTCCTATAACAAGGGCCTGCCGCTGACGATCCGCTCGGCGTTCTACCCGATCTTCGGCGATCGTGTGTGGGGCTGGACCGGGCATGTCATCGACACGCTCGCGGTCTTTGCCACGCTCTTCGGTCTTGCCACGTCGCTCGGCTTTGGCGCCACACAGGCCAGTGCCGGCTTGAACGAGCTGTTCGGCATTCCGCTGGGATCGACCACCGAAGTGGTGCTGATCACCGCAATCACCGCGATTGCGCTGATCTCGGTGCTGCGCGGGCTTGATGGCGGGGTCAAGGTCCTGTCGGAAATCAACATGGGGCTGGCGTTCCTGCTGCTGATGTTCGTTCTGCTCGTAGGGCCGACGATGGTTATCCTCACCGGCTTTGCCGATTATCTGGCGGCCTATGTGCAATACCTGCCCGCATTGTCGAACCCGGTGGGGCGCACGGATACAAACTTCATGCAGGGGTGGACCTCGTTCTACTGGGCGTGGTGGATCAGCTGGTCGCCCTTCGTGGGCATGTTCATCGCCCGCGTCAGCCGGGGCCGCACGGTCCGTGAATTCGTGGTCTGCGTGCTGCTGATCCCCAGCCTGGTTTGCGTGCTGTGGATGAGCGTCTTTGGCGGCGTGGCGATCCAGCAGGTCGTGATGGACGGCTATACCGCAGCACAGGACGCGCCGCTTGAACTGAAGCTGTTCAAGATGCTCGACGCGCTGCCGCTGGCGGGGATCACCTCGCTGATCGGCATCATCCTCGTGGTCGTCTTCTTCGTCACGTCCTCGGACAGCGGCAGCCTTGTGATCGACACGATCACGGCGGGCGGCAAGATCGACGCGCCGGTGCCGCAGCGGGTGTTCTGGTGCATCTTCGAAGGCGCGGTTGCGATCGTTCTGCTGCTGTCGGTGGGCGGGCTGTCGTCGTTGCAATCGATGGTCATCTCTACGGGCCTGCCCTTTACCGTGGTGCTGCTGGTCATGTGCTGGGCGATCTTCCGCGGCTTGCAATCGGAGCGTGCGCAACTGCGCTGATCCGGGTCCTGCGCGACATCGACAAGGCCCCGGCGCGGATTCGCGCCGGGGCCTTTCTGTTCGCCCGATCCCATGACGCTCCTGTGGGCGCAGGGGCCGGTCCCGCGACCGCGCCCGCCCGCCAGGCGGGGGATGCCCTTGCACTTGCCCGGCTTTTCGCCTTGAGTGGCGCGAAATGACCATGGGGGAGCAGTGGCAATGGACCTGGATCTGGATTTCGTGCGGGCGCAGTTCCCCGCCTTCGACGTGCCCGAGCTCGCGGGGCAGGCGTTCTTCGAAAATGCCGGCGGGTCTTATACCTGCAGGCCCGTGATCGACCGGCTGACCCGGTTTTACACCGAACGCAAGGTGCAACCCTATGCGCCTTATGCCGCCAGCCGTCTTGGCGGAGCGGAGATGGACGAGGCCCGCAGCCGCCTGTCCGCGATCCTCGGTGTGGACGCGGACGAGTTGTCTTTCGGTCCGTCCACCACGCAGAACACCTATGTGCTGGCGCAGGCCTTTGGCCAGATGCTCGACCCCGGCGAGGCGATCGTCGTCACCAACCAGGACCACGAGGCCAACACCGGACCCTGGCGCAGACTGGCGGAGCGAGGGATCGAGGTGCGCGAATGGCGCGTCGATCCAGACACCGGCCATCTGGACCCCGAAGCGCTGGAAGACCTGCTGGACGAGCGGGTGCGGCTGGTGTGTTTTCCGCATTGCTCGAACGTGGTGGGCGAAGTGAATCCGGTCACCGAGATTACCGCGCTGGCCCATGCCGCGGGCGCGTTTGTCTGTGTCGATGGCGTGTCTTACGCGCCGCACGGGTTGGTGGATGTGGGCGCGCTTGGTCCCGATATCTACCTGTTTTCCGCCTACAAGACCTTTGGCCCGCACCAGGGGCTGATGGTGATCCGCCGCGCGCTGGGCGAACTGCTGCCCAACCAGGGGCACCATTTCAACGGTGACACGCTTCACAAGCGGTTCACGCCCGCCGGACCCGATCACGCCCAGGTGGCAGCCTGTGCGGGGATCGCGGATTATATCGATGCGCTCCATGATCATCATGGCGGGACCGGAACCGATCCGGCGGCGCGCGGCGCGGTGGTGCACGACCTGATGCGCGCCCATGAAACCCGGCTGCTGACCCGGCTGCTGGACGCGGTGAAAGACCGCAATTCGGTGCGCCTGATCGGCCCGGCGGTGGCGGCAGGCCGCGCGCCCACCGTGGCGCTGGCGTTGAACCGCCCCGGAGAGGCGGTGGCCGCCGACCTGGCCCCGCACGGCATCATGGCGGGGGGCGGCGATTTTTACGCCGGTCGCGCGCTGGCGGCGATGGGCGTGACCCCCGATCACGGTGTGCTGCGGCTCAGTTTCACGCATTACACTTCGGATGCCGAGATGGATCAGTTGCTGGGTGCGCTGGACGCGGTTCTGTAATCGGCTCTTGAACTGGGCGCAGGTGTCCTAAGTAGGTGATAACACTTGCCCGAAAGGTAGTTCGCCCCGTGACAGCATCTTCTCCCGTCCTTGTCTGGTTCCGCCGCGATCTGCGGCTTAGCGATCATCCGGCGCTCGACGCCGCCTGCGCCACGGGCCGGCCGGTGATTCCGGTGTTCGTGCACGATGACGTGTCAGACAGCCTGGGCGCGGCGCCGAAATGGCGGCTGGGCCTCGGGGTGGAGGATTTTGCCGCGACGCTGGCCGACAAGGGCAGCCGCCTGATCCTGCGCCGGGGTGACGCGCTGGCGCAGTTGCAGGCCTTGATCGACGAGACAGGCGCCGGTGCGGTCTTTTGGTCGCGGCTGTACGATCCGCAATCGGTGGACCGCGACACGCGTGTGAAAACGACCCTCAAGGACGCCGGCATCGAGGCCCGATCCTTTGGCGGGCACCTGATGTTCGAGCCGTGGTCGGTCGAGACCGGGCAGGGCGAATACTACAAGGTCTACACGCCCTTCTGGAATTCGGTGAAATCGCGCGACGTCGATGCACCGCTCAGCGCGCCACCCAAAATTCCGGCACCCGAAGCCTGGCCCGAAAGCGACGATCTCGACGATTGGGCGATGGGGGCCGCGATGAACCGCGGCGCGGATGTGGTTCGACCCCACGTGCGGCTGGGCGAGAGCGCGGCGCAATCGCGGCTGGGCGCCTTCATGGCCAATATCGTGCAGGGCTACGGCGAAAGCCGCGACATACCGGGGCAGGACGGCACATCGGGCCTGTCGGAGAACCTGAGCCTGGGCGAGATCAGCCCGCACCAGTGCTGGCACGCGGGCCAGCGCGCGCGACAGGAAGGCAAGCAGGGCGCGGAGACGTTCCTCAAGGAACTGGTCTGGCGCGAGTTCGCCTATCACCTCATGCACCACACGCCGCGCATCCTGACCGAGAACTGGCGCGAGAAATGGGACAGTTTCCCCTGGCAGGACGACGCGCGCGGCGCGCAGGTTCTGGCCTGGAAAAAGGGGCGCACGGGCATCCCCTTTGTCGATGCCGCCATGCGCGAGATGTACGTGACGGGGCGGATGCACAACCGCGGCCGCATGATCGTGGCAAGTTACCTGACCAAGCACCTGATGACGCATTGGCGCATCGGCAAGGAGTGGTTCGAGGACTGCCTGATCGATTGGGACCCCGCAAGCAACGCGATGGGCTGGCAATGGGCGGCCGGGTCCGGCCCCGACGCGACCCCCTATTTCCGGGTGTTCAACCCGGTCACGCAGCTCGATAAATTCGACAAATCGCGCGATTACACCCGCGCCTGGATCGCCGAGGGGCGCGCGGACCCCAGTGCGACCGCGCTCAGCTTTTTTGACGCTGTCCCGCGCCATTGGGGGATGTCGCCAGAGGATGAGTATCCCGATCCGATCATGCCTGCCGACGAAGGCCGCAAACGTGCCTTGAACGCCTATGAAAATCGGGACTTTTGAAACTGTTACTTGGCGTGCTTCGTGTCTTGCTACAGGCTGTAGCGAAACGGTGTGCCGCCTTGCGAAAATGAAAAATGCCCCGCAAAATGACGGGGCCATATAACGATGAGCGGAACTTTGAGATGATCCTGACGACGACCGATGGCCAAGGCGATCTGCCACGATATTTCACCCGCGTGTTCGCCATGACACAGCAGATGAACAACGGGCGCGTGGATTTCGTGCTGCCCGATGGCCGTGTGTTCCGCGCCGAAGGCAAGAACCCCGGCCCTGTGGCCGAATTGCGCATCCACAGCGACGATTTGTTCGCGCGGCTGATCCGCGAGGGTGACCTGGGGTTTTGCGACGCCTACCTGGACGAGGAATGGTCAACACCCGACCTGCAAGCCTTCATGGACCTGGTGCACGCCGACAACGAGGATATCTACGACGGTTTTCCCGGCATGGGGCTATTGCGCAACTTCGAAAAACTGCGCTTCTGGTGGCAGCGAAATTCCAAGACCCAGGCCCGCCGCAACATCAGCTATCACTATGATCTGGGCAATGATTTCTACGGGTTGTGGCTGGACGAGACGATGACCTATTCCAGCGCGCTGTTCAAAACCGGACAGGAAAGCATGGAGGCCGCGCAAATCGCGAAATATGCCTCGATGGTCGATGAAATGGGCGTGCAGCCGGGCGATCACATCCTCGAAATCGGCTGTGGTTGGGGCGGGTTCGCGGAATATGCGGCCAAGGAACGCGGGCTCAGGGTTACCGGCCTGACCATCAGCGAAGAACAGATCAAGTACGCCCGCGACCGCATTGAAAAGGCGGGACTTACCGACATGGTGGATTTCAAGTTGCAGGACTACCGCGACGAGCGGGGCATCTATGACGGCATCGCGTCGATCGAGATGTTCGAGGCGGTGGGTGAGAAATACTGGCCCGCCTATTTCGCCACCGTGCGCGAGCGTCTGAAACCCGGCAAGACCGCCACGTTCCAGATCATTACCGTGACCGACCGCCGGTGGGACGTGTACCGACGGGGCGTGGATTTCATCCAGAAGTACATCTTTCCCGGTGGCATGCTGCCCAGTCCCGGCGCATTGCGCGACCAGATCGCGCGCGCCGGCCTGGCGGTCGAACGGTCGGTGGAATTCGGTCATAGCTACTCGGTGACGTTGCGCCGCTGGCATGAGACCTTCAACGCCAAATGGGACGAGGTCAGCGCGATGGGCTTTGACGACCGGTTCCGCCGGATGTGGAATTTCTATCTCACCTCTTGTGCGGCGACCTTTGAAAGTGCCAACTGCGACGTGACGCAAATTACCGTGAAGCGGCCCGTCTGAGGCCGACCGCGCCGCAGAGGAGGCATTATGCCCGACGCCAGCAAACTCATGGCCGCCGTGTGCCTGGCGATCCTCGCCTTCATCGTGTCGGGGCAGATCATGCCGCTGATGCCCGAAAGCACCGATTTCGGCTATTTCACGTGGGTCAACATGGCGATCGGCGCGCTTGTCGGCTGGTTCGTGATGGGCCGCCGCGCTGGGCGCGGGATCACGTCCGCGGTCAACAACGGCCTGACCGGCGTGGCGTCGATGGTGTTCTGGGGCGTCTTCGTGCAAGCCGCGAACGAGATGGTCCGGCTGGCGATGCGCAACCGGTATGATAATGCCTTCGAAGCGCTGATCGCCATCTTCGAGATCGGCGCCGAGTACGGTCTGATCCTGATCGATTTCACCGTCATCGCCACGCTGATCGTGGGTGCCGTCCTGTCCGGGCTGGCGACTGAATACGCGTGGCGCACGTGGCGCTGACACCCGGCGGAATGCCTTTGTTCTTCTACGGCACGCTGCGGCATTTGCCCCTGCTTGAAATCGTGCTGGGCCGCCCGGCAACGGACATCGACCTGCGCCCCGCGACCTTGCCCGGCTATGCGGTGCGCAGCGTCGCCGAGGGGCCGTTTCCGGGAATCGAGGCGCGCCCCGATGCACGGGCCGAGGGCGTCGTCGTCGGCGCGCTCACGCCCGAGGATATCGCGCGGCTCGATTATTACGAGGGCGGCTTCGACTATGATCTCGTGACCGTCACGCTGGGTGACGGGGCACGTGCCCAGGTCTATTTGCCCGCCGCGGGCGCCTGGACCTTGCAGGGGCCGTGGTCGCTGGACGATTGGGTGCGCGACTGGGGCGAGATGAGCTGCGAAGCGGCGGCGGAGGTGATGGGGTATTTCGGCCAGAAATCGCGCGACGAGATCGCCGGGATGTTCCCGATGATCCGCACGCGTGCGATGGCCCGTGTCAACGCGCGCCGGACCGACCACGAGCAAGGCACGTTTCGGGGCCGGGTCGATGTCACCGACCGGCGCCGGGTCTATGCCAAGTTTTTCGCGCTGGACGAATTCAGGCTCAGCCATGAGCGGTTCGACGGCACGATGACACCGCAGGTCGAACGGGCGGTGTTCGTCTCGACCGATGCGGCGATCGTGCTGCCCTATGATCCGGTGCGCGATCGCGTCCTGCTGATCGAGCAGATGCGCATGGGGCCGCTGGCGCGGGGCGACGCGAATGTCTGGCAGCTCGAGCCGGTCGCGGGGCGCATCGACGCGGGAGAGACGCCCGAGCAGACCGCCCGCCGCGAGACGCGCGAGGAGGCGGGGCTGGAGGTGGCCAGGTTGCATCCGGTGGGAGAGCTCTATGCCTCGCCCGGCAACACGACGGAATTCTACTACATCTACGTGGCGATTGCCGATCTGGCGGCGGATGTGACCGGCATCGGCGGGCTGGCGAGCGAGACCGAGGATATCCGGTCGCACCTGATGTCCTTCGACGATCTGATGGCGCTGTGCGACGGGGGCAATGTGGCGAACGCGCCGCTGATGGTGGCGGCCTATTGGCTGGCGCGGCACCGCGACGAATTGCGGGCAAAGGCATAGCTCCGCAGTCGCCCCCCCTTGAGGCCATAGCCGCGCCCCGCTACACCACTAGGCAGGCGCAGTGAGGGACACATCATGTATATTGCTAAAGACTTGGCGCAGGCCATCGGGAACACACCGCTGATCCGGCTGAACAAGGCCAGCGAAGAGACCGGCTGCGAGATCCTCGGCAAGGCGGAATTCATGAACCCCGGCCAGTCGGTCAAGGACCGCGCGGCGCTGTTCATCATCCGCGACGCGATTTCGCGCGGCGCGCTCAAGCCCGGCGGCACCATCGTCGAAGGCACCGCCGGCAATACCGGCATCGGCCTGGCGCTGGTGGGGGCGTCGATGGGGTTCAAGACGGTCATCGTCATCCCCGAGACCCAGAGCCAGGAAAAGAAGGACATGCTGCGCCTCGCGGGGGCCGAATTGGTGCAGGTTCCGGCAGCGCCGTACAAAAGCCCCAACAACTATGTCAAGTATTCCGGCCGTCTGGCCGAAAAGCTCGCGCGCGAGACCAACGAGGGCGTGATCTGGGCCAATCAGTTCGACAATGTGGCCAACCGGCAGGCGCATGTGGAAACCACCGGCCCCGAGATCTGGGACCAGACGGACGGCAAGGTCGACGGCTTCATCTGTGCGGTGGGGTCGGGCGGGACGCTGGCGGGCGTGGCCGAGGCGCTGCAACCGCGTGGTGTCAAGATCGGCCTGGCCGATCCGGACGGTGCCGCGCTGCACAGCTATTACACCACCGGCACGCTGGCCTCCGAGGGGTCGTCGATCACCGAAGGCATCGGACAGGGGCGCATCACCGCCAACCTCGAAGGGTTCACGCCCGATTTCAGCTATAACATTCATGACGCCGAGGCGCTGCCGATCGTGTTCGACCTGTTGCAGCACGAAGGGCTGTGCCTGGGCGGATCGTCGGGCATCAATGTCGCGGGCGCGATGCATCTGGCGCGTGACCTGGGGCCGGGGCACACCATCGTGACCATCCTGTGCGACTATGGCACGCGCTACCAGTCCAAGCTCTACAACCCTGACTTCCTGCGCGAAAAGGGGCTGCCGCAACCCGGTTGGCTGATGGAAGGCCCGTCAAGCATTCCGGGCGTTTTCGAGGACGTGTGAACGCCATGCTCCGCCTTCTGACGTTGGCGCTTGTCCTGAGCCTGTCGGTGGTGTTCACCGCCGCGGCGCAGGAGATGAGCACACCCGACCGGCCCAATTACGACCTGTGGCAAAGTGTGGCCAGCCGGGCCGAGACGGCCGTCGATGAACAGATCGACGAGACCGAGGTGTTCGAAACGCTGCGCACCCGTCTTGCCACGTTCCGGGCCGAGTTCCAGGACGCGCGTCAGATCAACGCCGAACGGATCGCAACCCTGCGCGAGCAACTCGATGCGCTGGGTCCCGTGCCCGAAACCGGCTCCGAAGCCGAGCAGGTGGCGGCGCGACGGTCCGAGCTTGAGCGTCAACTGGCCACCCTGCAGGCCCCTGTTCAGGTCGCTGACGAAGCCTTTCGCCGGGCTGACGGGCTGATCAGCGAAATCGACCAGATCATCCGCGACCGCCAGACGCGGCGGCTGCTGGCTCTGGGGCCATCGCCGCTGAACCCGGTGCATTGGGGGCCTGCGGTGCAGGAGTTCGGCGCGACGCTGGCGGACGTCGGGTCGGAAAGCGTCGCCTTCGGGGATTCGGTGCGCCGCCAGCAGTTGCGGGAAAACCTGCCGCTGGTGTTGCTGCTGGGGGCGGTTGCACTGGTCCTGATGGCGCGCGGGCGGAGATGGGCCGGCATGATCGCGCATCGCGCACGCCGTCTGGGCGGGCACAGCGTCAGCGTGGTCCGCTTCGTCGTGTCGCTGGGCCGCATCGTGCTGCCGCTGATCGGTGTCGTGGCGCTTAGCCAGGCGTTGCGCGCCACCGGCATGGCCGGCGTGCGGGGCGAACAGCTCCTCAATGCGCTGCCCATTTGGGGCGGCATCCTGCTTGGCTTCCGCTGGTTGTCCGAACGGCTTTTCTCGCGCGACGAAGACGAGGCGCTGATCGTGCTGGCGCCCGAGCGCCGCGCAGAGGCGCGGTTCTACCTGCTGATGCTGTCGCTGCTGTTTGTCCTGCGGGGGGTGCTGGCGCTGTTGTTCAGCTTTTCGGACGTCTCCGCGGAGACGCGGGCGGTCGTGGCGTTTCCGGTCGTCGTGCTGATCGGTCTGATCCTGTTTCGCGTGGGTCAGATCCTGCGCGGCTACAGCGAAACCTACGCCGACGAAGGCGAAGAAGAGGTCGCGCCAACCAGTCTGGGCCGGGCCCTGCGGCTGACCGGTATAGCGATCATGGCGGTGTCGATCGCCGCCCCGCTGATGGCGGCGGTGGGCTATGCCTCGGCGGGCAACGCGCTTTTGTATCCCACCGTGATTTCGCTCTTGATCCTCGGGCTGGTGATGGCGCTGCAGCGGTTCTTTGGCGATCTCTACGGCTGGCTGACCGGTCAGGGCGCACAGGGGCGCGATGCGCTGGTGCCCGTGCTGGTCGGCTTTGTGCTGGTCCTGGCGGCGACGCCGCTGCTGGCCCTGGCCTGGGGCGCGCGGGTCGCCGACCTGACCGAGATCTGGTCCGCCTTCAGCCGCGGCTTCGTGATCGGGGAGACGCGCATATCGCCCTCTGACTTCCTGATGTTCGCGCTGATCTTCTCGGGCGGCTACGTGATCACCCGACTGGTGCAGGGCGCGCTGCGCAGCAACGTGCTGCCCAAGACAAGGATCGATATCGGCGGGCAGAACGCGATCGTGTCCGGGCTGGGCTATGTCGGCATTTTCCTGGCCGCACTGGCGGCGATCACCGGCGCGGGGATCGACCTCAGTTCGCTCGCCATCGTGGCGGGTGCGCTGTCGGTGGGGATCGGCTTTGGCTTGCAGAACATCGTGTCGAACTTCGTGTCGGGCATCATCCTGCTGATCGAGCGACCGATTTCCGAGGGCGACTGGATCGAGGTCGGCGGCCGGATGGGATACGTGCGCGATATCTCCGTGCGCTCCACCCGGATCGAGACCTTCGACCGCACCGATGTCATCGTGCCCAACGCGGATCTGGTCAGCGGCACGGTGACCAACTTTACCCGCGGCAATACCGTTGGCCGCCTGATCGTCAAGGTGGGCGTCGCCTATGGCACCGACACCCGGCGCGTCGACACGATCCTGCGCGAGATCGCCGAGGCGCAGCCGATGGTGTTGGCCAATCCGCCTCCGATGATCCTGTTTGCCAGCTTCGGGGCCGACGCGCTGGAGTTCGAGGTGCGGATGATCCTGCGCGACGTGAACTGGCTCATTCCGGTGCAGAACGACGTGAACCACGCCATTGCGGAGCGCTTCGCGGAGGAAGGCATCGAGGTGCCCTTTGCCCAGCGCGACATCTGGCTGCGCAACCCCGAAGCCTGGTCGGGCGGCGGCGGCGGCAAGGCCGCGGCGGAGGCCACCGCGCCGGCGCAGGTCGCCGCGACGCGGACCGGGTCGCGGAGCGATGCGCAGACCCATACCACCGTCGATGACATGCAAGATCCGGATGCCGATGCCGCAGGCGAGGCGGACAAATGACCCTGACACCACCCAAGGACGCTGCCTAGAATGACCCGCATGCTGTTTCGCGAAGACGCCTATCTGCGCGAGGCGCAAGGCACGGTGATCGCCCATACTCCCGAGGGCGGCATCGTTCTGGACCAGACGAATTTCTATCCCACCGGCGGCGGTCAGCCCGGCGACAGCGGCACGCTGATCTGGCAGGGGCGATCCCTGCCCATCGCCACCACGGTCAAGGCCGCCGGCGACCGGATCGCGCTGGTCCCGGCCGAACCGCAGCCCTTGCCGCCCGTCGGCCAGACGGTCGAGCAATCGCTGGACTGGGACCGCCGCCACCGGCACATGCGTGTGCATTCGGCGCTGCACCTTCTGTCGGTCGTCGTGCCCTTCGGCGTCACCGGCGGATCGATCAGCGCGTCACACGGGCGGCTGGATTTCGACATGCCCGACGCACCCGCCGACCGCGACGAGTTGCAAGACAGCCTGAACGCCTATGTCGGGCTTGATGCCGTCGTTACCGAAGACTGGATCACGCAAGCGCAGCTGGACGAGAACCCGGATTTGGTCAAGACGATGGCCGTGCAGCCGCCGCGCGGCGCAGGCGCCATTCGCCTGATCCGCATCGGCACGCTGCACGAGCCGATCGACCTGCAGCCCTGCGGCGGAACGCATGTCGCGCGGCTGGGTGAAATCGGTGCGCTGCGCCTTGGCAAAATCGAGAAAAAGGGCCGCGTCAATCGTCGCGTGTACCTGCATCTCGACAGTTGAGAGCCCGGTTTCACCTGCACCTGAACGAAGCCGCAATATCCTCTTGCAATGCCCCGCATGCCCACGCTACACCGCGCGGACGGAGCGGTGGCCGAGTGGTCGAAGGCGCACGCCTGGAAAGTGTGTAGGCGGGAGACCGTCTCCAGGGTTCGAATCCCTGTCGCTCCGCCACGACCCTTTGATCAAAATGGGTTTTCAATACATCAGGTTGCAGGAACGCGTTGCCGGAACAGCTTGCTGGCCCGCCTGCACCTCTTACGGTTTGTTGCGGCTGGGATGCGTCGCGCGGCGGCCCGGGTCATATCCGCATCGCACCCCGCGATCCCGACAGGCGTTGTGACGCAGGGCCGACCCGGTCCAGACCTGCCTGCCGTTCGGGCCGGGCCGGGACCGCGCAACCGGGAACGCCGAAGTTTGCGCCAAGACAACGTCTTCGGCGGAGGATGGGCGGACCATGGGCCGGAAAGGAAACGGAATGCCCCGCCCAGGTCCAGAGGATGCCGATATTCCGCTGTCCGATCTCTTGGCGCGCTGGCCGCAGACGATCACCGTGTTCTCGCGTCACGGGATGCTGTGCGTGGGATGTCTGATCAACCCGTTTCACACGATCGCCGACGCCTGCGCCGAATATCACCTCGACACCGAGGCCTTTGTTGCCGAGTTGCGCCGGTCGATCGAAACCTTCTGATCGTGAGGGCCACGCACTGCCGATCCACGGCAGGGGGGGCTATGACTGGCTCAGCAAGACCAGCGCATGCGGGTCGCACACGGTGATGCGTTTTCGCTTGCTCTCCACCAGGCCCTGCTTTTCCCATGCGCTCAGAAGGCGGCTGACGGTGTGCAGGGTTGTCGCGGTCAGTTCCGACAGATCCTGACGGGTGATGGGGAAATCGATCTCGATCCCGTTCGGAACCTTGCGCCCGCTCTGGCTCACCAGCCGCAAGACCGCGTTCGCCACCCGCTGCTCGACCTGCTGGGTCGCCATCTCGACGATACGGGTATTCATCTCGCCGATCCGCTCGCCGATGGTCTTGTAGGTTTCGGTCGCGAAGCCGTCATACCGGGCCACGAATATGTCCCACAGGTGCATCGGCCAGCCGAGCGAGATGGCTTCGCTCGCCGTCACCGCCGTGGCGGGATAGGTGTCGCGCCCGATCGCCCTGGCGATGCCCAAGAGCTGGCCCGCCGGGATATGCAGTGCGGTGACCTGGTCGCCCGTCGGCGTTACCCGGACCACCCGCACATGGCCGTCGAGCAGCATGTAGAACCGTTCGGCGGGATCGCCTTCGTTGAAGAGACGCGCCCCGGCATCGTGGCGACGCGATGTCGCCTGGTCGAGGATCTCCCGGATTTCGCGGCGGTCGAGCCGGGAAAACGGCGGCAGATGCGCCAGCAGGCTTTCGTCCAGTTTTGGCAGGGTTTTGCGGGGCGCTTGGTCTTGCATCCACGATCAGTGCCACATCCGCCGGCATCGCGATAGTCGGGAATGGTCCGGCTGCGGCTGCGGGCGACGGTTGGGAAGTTTGTCCCAGAACAAAGCCGCGCACCCTGCGACTGGCTACATTCAAATCTGGCGATCACTTGGAAAAGGAATGGAAAATGATCCGCACAACCCTAACATGCCTTGCGCTCGCGGCAGCGATGAGCAGCGCGGCCTTCGCCGAAACCTTCGAGGTCCGAATGCTCAACAAGGGCCAGAATGGCGACCGGATGGTGTTCGAGCCGCCCTTCCTGCGCGCCGCCGCGGGCGACACTGTCAAATTTCTTGCCAGTGACAAGGGCCACAACGCCGAAACCGTCAAGGGCATGATCCCCGACGACGCGACCGCCTTTGCGGGAAAGATCAACGAAGAGATCGAGGTCACGTTCGGGACCGAGGGCGTCTATGGCGTGATGTGCAAGCCGCATTACGCCATGGGCATGGTGATGACCATTGCCGTGGGCGATGTCACGGCCCCCGGTGACTTTCTCGACGGTCGGATACCGCCCAAGGCCAAAGAGCGCCTTGCGGCGCAACTCGCCAGGTTCTGAGCGACACCAGACGACAGCGGAGCCATGACGGCTTTGCCGCGAAAATCAATTCGAATGGAGGGACATATGACCAAATTCATCAATCCGGTCCTGACGAGGACAAACCGCCGCAACGTGTTGCGAGGGTCGATCCTTGCGGGCGCCGCCGCAATGACCGGGGCCACCGCAATGGCGGCCCAACGCGCCGCCATGCCGCACAAGGCGGATGCGGTGTCGGCCGGGCTGTACAAGGCGGCGGGCGAGGTGACGACCGCGAGCACCGCGGTGCCATCGGATCTGTCGGGATATACCCGCGTCAAGCAAGAGCTGGTCGCGCCGCCTTATGCGCCAATGCACGACCAGATCGCCACGGGTGGCCCGAAAATCATCGAGATCACTTTGGAAACGACCGAACGCCTGATGGTGGTGGACGAAGATACCGGCGCGTCGATCTGGGCCCTGACCTATAACGGCTCGGTGCCCGGTCCGCTGATCGTCTGCCACCAGGACGACATTATCGAACTCACGCTGCGCAACCCCGAAGACAGCATGATGGCGCACAACATCGATTTCCATGCCTCGACAGGGGCGCTGGGTGGCGGCGGCCTGACCCATGTCTATCCCGGAGAGGAAACCGTGTTGCGCTGGAAGGCGACCAAGCCGGGCTGCTTTACCTACCACTGTGCGCCAGGCGGGGCGATGATCCCCTATCATGTCACCCATGGCATGAACGGCGCCGTGATGGTGCTGCCGCGCGACGGGCTCAGGGACCGCGACGGAAATCCGCTGCGTTATGACAAGATCGCCTATATCGGAGAGCAGGATTACTATCTGCCCAAGGATGACACCGGCGGCTTCAAGTCCTATGACAGCGCCGGAGACGACTACGCCGACAGCCTGGATGCGATGCGGACGCTGACGCCGACGCATTCGGTGTTCAACGGCGCGGTCGGCGCATTGACCGGCGAGGGCGCGCTGCACTTCGAAGTCGGGGACACGGTGCTGATGATCCACAATCAGGCCAATCGGGACACGCGCCCGCACCTGATCGGCGGCCATGGCAATTTCGTCTGGGAGACATCGTTCACCGACACGCCACAGACCGGGGTCGAGACGTGGTTCGTCCGTGGCGGTTGTGCTGTCGCGGCGATGTACACATTCGAGCAGCCCGGCGTCTATGCCTATGTGAATCACAACCTGATCGAAGCGGCGCTATTGGGTGCGACGGCGCATTTCATCGTCGACGGCGACTGGGACAACGGCCTGATGGAACAGGTGGTCGCGCCAAGGCCCTACACGGTCTGACGCCCGGGGGGAGCGACGGATGACCGCCGCCACGCGATCGATACCGGTTCGCATCCGCCTTGGTCTTGCGGCCATGGCGGCGGCGGCGGCGGCGCTTTTCGGGGCCGCGCTTTATTTGCGCGGCCCCGATCCCGTGGGGCTCCAGCCGCCCGAAATGGCGGACCGCCCGGTGATCATGCCGGGTGGCCGCGCCCTTTACGTCCAGAGGTACGAGGTCACCGTGGCCGCGTGGAATGTCTGCCACGCCGAGGGCCGCTGTGCGCTTGAGGTGAGGAGCCGGCCGGGCGTTGACCCGGCAGTGACACCTGCCACCGGACTGAGTTACGTTGACGTCAGCGAATATGTCGACTGGATCACTTCCACCGGCGGCCATGCCTTTCGCCTGCCGACCGCGTCGGAGTGGAGCCACATGGCACGGTCCGTATTGCCCGATACCCCCGATCCGATCTTTACTGACCCGGCGCTGAGATGGGCCTCGGGATATCTCACCGAAGGTCTCGCGCCGCGCGGCCTTGAACGGCAGCGCAGCTTTTCGGTGTCACCCGAAGGGATCGCCGATCTGGACGGCAGCGTCTGGGAATGGACGCAGGATTGCTATGCCGGCGCATCCGTCGATTTGGCGGTCGCGCGCTGCCCGGCTTTTCTTGTCGGCGGAGAGCATGTCGCCGCGATGTTCTACCTCGTCCGCGATCCGGCGCGCGGCGGCTGCGCCGTCGGCACTCCGCCCGCGCATCTTGGCATGCGCCTGGTGTCCGATGACCCGCTTTGAAAAGATCGCCTGCGGCGCGAACACATCGATTGGCCGCAGGTCCGCGCGTCGCGGCGGCCTCTTGCACCGGCGCACGGTCTTGCGCTCAACGGTCCGATCCACGCAGGCGCGCGCCCGAGGCGCCGCGCAGGTCGGCACCACACAGGGCAAGTTTTCCATTCCTTTTAGGGATTTTGCGGGCTTCATCCCGCCAGATCGCCGATGGGTGGGCGCCGGGTTTAAGGCCGTCTTTACACGCCGGCGCGCATGATCCCGCAGGTCAGCCGGCGATACCCGATGGCTCATCTGTCCCGGATCAAGCGAAAGCACTGCGTGAACCCTGTCAACACCCAGCCACAGTCGGACCGCATCGGCGCGGTCAAGCGGGTCGCCATCGTCGATGATGACGCGGCGTTCCGAATGTGGGTCCGGCGGATGCTGACGGCCGATTCACGGTTCATCGTGGTCGCAGAGGCGGCCAACGCCCTGGAGGCGCGCGAGGTGGTGAGGACCGCCCGACCGGATGTGCTGACCCTCGACGTCGAAATGCCCGGCATGAACGGACTGGAATTCCTCGCCCGGCTGATGGCGGTTCACCCGATGCCCGTGGTCATGATGTCGGGCCGAACGAAACAGGGGGGTGCCAACGCCATTCACGCGCTGTCCATCGGGGCGGTGGATTGCATCCACAAACCCGAAACCGGCTGTGACCGCGATACCGTTCGCAGCATCTGTGACCGTATTCACCTCGCCGCCTGCAGCCGGGTCATCGCGCGCGCCCAACCGGTGCCGCGCCCAGACCTGTCACCGGTGTCCAGCCTGACGTCGGGCCCCCACGGACAATGCCGGCGCGGGTCGCTGATCGTGATCGGGGCATCCACCGGCGGTGTGGCCGCGCTTGAAACGGTGTTGCACGATCTGGCTGCCAATGGGCCGCCGGTGATGATCGTCCAGCATATGCCGGGCCCCTTCATGGTCAGCTTTGTGGAGCGTTTGAACCGCAGTTTGCCGCAACGCGTGCACCTTGCCTTTGACGGGGCCGTCCTCGCGCGTGGCGACATTGCGCTGGCTCCCGGGTTTCAGCTTCACACGACGCTCGCGCGGGAAGACGGGCGATGGGTCTGCCGGTTGCGCCCCGACGAGGGGCGCGCGCTGCATTGTCCGTCGGTGGACGTGCTGTTCGCCTCCGTGGTTGAGCATGCGAAATCGGTGTCTGCCGCGCTGTTGACCGGCCTGGGCCGCGACGGCGCGAACAGCATGAAGCAGTTGCACGACGCGGGCGCATTCACCATCGCGCAGGACGAGGACAGTTGCGTGGTCTTTGGCATGCCCCGCGCGGCCATTGCCGAAGGTGCGGTCAGCCGGGTCGTGCCGTTGAACCGCATCGGCAGCGTGCTGCGCCAGCATCATGACGGGCCGCGGGCGCCGGCGACGCGTCGCGGCGGGCAGGTGTAGCCATGCCGGGCGGTCGCATACTCATCACCCAGGGCCAGCGCGCCGTCGGCAATTGTTCCGAGGTCGTCATCGCGACGCTCCTGGGATCCTGCGTGGCCTGTTGCATCTGGGACGAGGAGGCAGGTGTCGGGGGCATGAATCACATGCTTCTGACGGTCAGCGCGCAAAAGACCGGGATGTGCAACATGGTCGGGGTCAACGCGATGGAGCTTTTGATCAACGACATCCTGAAATTGGGCGGGCAGCGCAACCGCTTGCGCGCCAAGGCGTTCGGCGGGGCGCAGATGGTGGCGGGTCTGTCGGATGTGGGCACGATCAATGCCGCATTCACGCTTGAATATCTCAACAAGGAAGGAATTGCGTGCATGGGGCATTCGCTGGGCGGGACCACGGCGCGCAGCATTCTGTTCTGGCCCGCCACCGGGCGGGTGCTGCAAAAGACGAACCCCTCCGAGAAACCCGAGGCACCGCGCACCATCGCGGCCGACAAGGGCGGCAACGGGATCGAGCTGCTGTAGCCGCGGCGCAAGGACGTTTGCAGGCGGCTGCAAATCCATGGCCCCGCGGCGGGCATGGGGCGGTTCGAAAACCGTGTCGGGGTAGGGCGATCGCAGACCGCCGACCCCTGCGGCGGGCATCGTCCGCACGGATGTCGTGCAGCGCTCAGAACAGATCGAAATCGCCAGAGGTCGTCGTGTCGGTATCCTCGGTGCCCAATTGCAGCAGCAGCTTGGTGCTGGTCAGTCGCAAATGCGCGCATATCGCGCGCTGCGGCGCAGCATCGGCGTCGGGTTGCCCCAAAAAACCGACCAGGCGCGCCAGATCCTCAAGCGACTGGCGAAGATAATCCAGCGTCTGAAGCTGTGAAATCGCCTGTGCATCCGGGGTAATCATCAGGCTGCCGACCGTGGTTTCAACGCTCTGGACCTGTCCGGCCAGATCGTCGAGATGGGCCGACACACGGGCCAGGACCGGGCTTATCTTGATCGGTGCGTGGTGCAGGCTGCCTGTCACAGGCGGCCAACGACAGCTTCGATGCAACTGCGCAAACCAGAGGGTTCGAAGGGTTTCTTGAGGTAGTTGTTCATGCCCAGTTTCTTGCCGTGGTCGACAATCTGTTGTTCTGCGCGGCCGGTGATCAGAATGAATCCGATACCTTTGGTCTTGGGCGCGGTGCGCAGGTGTTGCAGCAGGTGCAACCCATCCATTTGCGGCATGTTGTAGTCCGAAATCACCAGGTGGACGGGGTGCGTCGCCAGTGCCTTCAGCGCATCGACGCCGTTGTCGGCGGTCGTGATGTTGCGAATCCCGAAGCTGTCCAATGCCTGGGTGATCAAGCCGCGACTGGTGGACATATCGTCCACAACCATGATCCGAATTTGGTCGCGCAAAGACATCAGGTTTTTCCTTTTGCGGTCTGGGGGGTGGCGCAGCGAGCATCGCTCGGCCGGTATGCGGTCGGGCCCTGGATTTGAAATCCAAAGGCTTCCGGGTCCGTGATCCGTTCGGAATGACCCACGAACAGCCAGCCATCCGGTGACAGGATCGTGCGGAACCGCGGCCAGAGACGGTTCTGGGTGACCTGGTCGAAATAGATCACGACATTTCGGCAGAAAATCACGTCGATCGCATTGCGCATCGGCCAGTCGGACAGGAGGTTCAACTCGCGGTAGCGGATCATCGACCGCAGTGCGGGGGTTGCGACATAGACCGTTCCGGCGGCGTCTGTTGCTTGTTGGAAATAGCGGGTCAGAAGCGCCTTGTCGATGCCGGCGACAAGCCGTTCGGCATAGCGGCCCTCCTTGGCGAAGGCGACAACGTTCGGGGCGATGTCGGTTGCCAATATGCGCAGGTCGAGATCGGCCACCTCCGGCGCGGTCTCGAGCAGGGTCATCGCCATCGAGCAGGCTTCCTGACCGTTGGAGCATCCGGCGGACCAAAGACGCAGGCGACCGCCAGTGCGCAACCGGGGCAGGGCATCGCGCAGGATCGTGCCGGCCAGAATGTCGAAGTGGTGCCTTTCGCGAAAGAAGTGCGACACGTTCGTGGTGAGCGCGGAAATCATGTGACGGCGTTCCGCCTGTCCGGCATCGGAGCAGACGAAGGACGAATAGACCGCGAAATCGGCCAGATCCAACGCCCGCAACCGATGCCGCAACCGAGATTGGATCATCGACAGTTTCTCTTCCACCAACGTCAGCCCGCTTTCGGAATACGCCAGGCGCGCGATGGCCCGAAAGCTGTCGGGGTCGAGAGTACAGTCCATCTGTAACTGTCGCATCAGGCGGCGATGATTTGGCTTGGGGTGACGATCGCAGCCAGATCGAGAACTCGGATCATCCGGTCGCCCACCAGCGTCAGCGCGCGCACCACGTTCGGCGACGGACTGCCCGACAGGTCGGGTGGCGGTTGCAGGTCGTCGTCGGACAGGGCGATGATGTCAGAGACGGCATCGACCAGCAGGCCGGTCATGACGTCCTCGTATTTCACCACGATGATCACGTTGCGATTGGTATGCGCGCGCGCCTCAAGCCCGAGCCGTTGTGACAGGTCCATGACAGGCAACACCGTTCCGCGCAGGTTGATCACCCCCTTCATGAAGTTGGGCGCATGGGGCAGGGGCGTGGTGCGGGCCCAGCCCCTGATCTCGCGGACCGACATGATATCCAGCGAATATTCCTGGTCCCCCAGTTGAAAGGTCAAAAGCTCGATGCTGTTGTTGCTGCTTTGCTGGCGGTCTTTCATAGCGAGAGTCCTGTGATCTGAGGCGGCGTTTCTTGGTTGATCGATGCGGGAACGGACAGCCCGCCGGGACCTGTCGCATTGGCGATGATGTCCGACGGGTCGAGAATGAGCGCGATTTGCCCGTCGCCCAGGATGGTTGCCGCCGCGATTCCCGGTGCGCGGTAAAAGCTGTCGTCCAGCCCCTTGATGACCACCTGGCGCTGATCCTGGATCTTGTCGATGACAAGGGCCGCGTTGGCGCCGTTGTCCTGGGTGATCAAAAGCACGACCGCGCCTTCGTAATCCTTGACGCCGGCGCGGTATCCCAACTCCTCGCCCAGATCGAAAAGCGGCACGAAATCTTCGCGCACCCGGACCACGTTGAGCCTGGGGTGGACCTGTTCCACATCGCCGTGCCGCAGCGTCAGCGTCTCCACCACGACATTGAGCGGCAGGACCAGGGTTTCATCGGCCACCTGCACCACCATGCCATCGAGCACGGCAAGCGTGAGCGGTAGCGAAATCGAGAATGTGGTGCCCTCGCCCGGAACTGAGGTAATCGAAATGCGCCCGCCCAAAGCCTGGATGGCGGTGCGCACGACATCCATTCCGACCCCGCGGCCCGACAGGTCCGAGACCACGCTGGCAGTGGAAAACCCCGGTAGAAACAGAAGGTTGTCGATATCCGCATCGGAAAGCGACGCGTCCGGTGCGACAAGCCCTTTTTCCGTGGCGATCTGCAGGACGCGTGACCGGTTGATTCCGCCGCCATCGTCGCTGACCTCGATCACGACACGGCCCGATTTATGTGCCGCCGTCAGGCGCACCCGGCCCTGTTCGGGCTTGCCCGCGGCCACGCGCATCTCCGTGGGCTCAAGCCCGTGATCGACGGCGTTGCGGATCATGTGGGTCAGCGGATCGGCGAGCCGCTCGATCACGGTCTTGTCCACTTCGGTCGCGTCGCCCTCGGTGTGCAGGCGGACGTCCTTGCCCACGGCGGCGGAACTTTCGCGCACGATCCGCGACATTCGTTGGAACAGCGATTTCACCGGTTGCGCGCGGATCATCATGACGCTGTCCTGGATGTCGCGTGTGAGGCGCTGGAATTCCTCCAGTCCGTTCATCGCGTCGGAATGCGGCGACAGTCCCGATGTTTCCAGGCTTTGGCTGAGCATGGCCTGATTGATCACCAGCTCACCCACCAGGTTGACCAGCCGTTCGATGCGGTCCAGATCGACGCGCACAACGGAATTGGCGGCGGCGGATGCCGGTTTCGCCGGCGCATTGACGGCGGATGCGCCTGTCGGGGGCGACCGATCGACGGCCGGCCCGTCGTCGGGCCGCTGCGGCGGGTCCGTCGGTGTCGGCGCGGCGGCGGGGTCTTGAACGAGCGGGGGAAAAGGCGCCGGATCCAAGATTGGCAATGCCGGGTTTCCCGCGTCACCTGACTCGGCGGTATCGGGGGCGGATAAGACCACCGCGTCACCATCGACGCGCGTGATGGTCAGCGAGCACAGGCCATCGACGAATTCGAACACCGAGGCGATCTCGTTGTCGTCCGCCTCCGTCGTCATGTCGATGGTCCAGCCGAGGTAGGGCGTTTCGGGATTCAGATCGCCCAGATCGGGAAGGCCATCGAGGTGACACGCAACATGGCAGTCCCCCATCTGGTCCAGCGTCCTCAGCAGAAGGAAGGGCTCGTTGCCGGTCTCGAACAGCTCGGGCGCGGGTCTGAACTGGACGGTGTATCGCGCGGGCTGGGGGGGGGCGATGTCGATCCCGATGTCGGGCAATCCGAGGTCCAGATCGAGCGACAGGCCCATCGGTTGAAAGTCGATGTCCTCTTCGACCTCGTCCAAAGGGTCGATTGAGGCGGCGTCCTCTCCCAAGAGCCGGTTGAGTTGCGTCAGAAGGTCTGCGGTCTGGTTTTCGGGCAGCGGTGTGTCATCGCGGCTGACGCGCACCAGGTCCGACAGGTGGTCGGCAGCGACGAAGAATGTCTTGAGCGCTTCGGAATCCGGGTGCATCCGACCGGCGCGCACTTCGTCGAGGACCGTCTCTAAGCCGTGGGCAAAGCGCACCAGCCGTTCAAGCCCGAATGCGCCGGCGCCGCCCTTGATCGAGTGGACCGCGCGAAAGACCACGTTGATCGTCTCGGCGTCGCCATCGCCGCCATCGAGTTGCATCAGCCCGTCTTGCAAGGCTTCCAGCAGTTCTTCGCATTCGATGAAGAACGAGGCGCGAATTTCGGCCATGGGGTCGGGCGTGTTGCTCATGTCGCGCCCCTAACCGGTGACCATCAAAAGCGCTTTGACCAGCTTTTCGGGGTCGAACGGCTTGACGATCCAACCGGTCGCACCGGCCACGCGTGCGCGCGCCTTGAGTTCCGGCGCCGCCTCGGTGGTCAGAACCAATATCGGCGTCACGCGGTACTTGTCGATCTTGCGCACAGCGTCGATAAAGCCGAAGCCGTCAAGGCGCGGCATGTTGATATCGGTGATGATGGCGTCGGGTTCGATACCGCTCAGCACCTCGATGCCATGCTGCCCGTCTTCGGCAAGGTCCACGTTGAACCCGGCGGGCACAAGTGTGTGACGGATCATGTCGCGCATCGTGCGGCTGTCGTCTATGGCGAGAATGTGAAGTGTCATTTGCACCCCTCTGAAATGGATTCGGGTGTCATGCCCATGACACGCAACTGATCGAGCACCCGATCAGAGGTGTTCACGACACTCAAACGGGCCCCCTGTGATCGCCGGTCCGCCGCCGCGGCGCAGAGCACCTGCAGGCACAGCGCCCCGAAATGCGTGACCCGGCCGGCGTCGAGGGTCAGGTCGCCTGCGGCGGCATCGCAAAGCGCGCGGCGCAGCGGCGTGGCGGCGGGCAGATCCAGCTTGGGATCCAGCACGATCATGCCGGGCACGGCAAAGACAAGATCTGAAGGAAAACAGGCAGGTTCATCGCGTTCTCCGGTCGGGGAATGGGTCGATTGGACAGACCGGTTGTAAAGCGCGGTATGTTAAAACCCCGTTACCACCCTCAAGTTTTTGGCCCCACCGCACGCGGACATGAAAAACCCCCGAAGCGCGGGGCTTCGGGGGCTCATTGGGGCGGCGATGCGGGTCGAGGGTCAGGCGCGGCGGCGACGGCCCCCGGTGCGGCCGGCGCGGCCCCGGCCTTCGTGCCCGGCCTTGGGCGCGACCTTGTTGAATTCGATCCACGCGGTGCCATGCGGATCGCGGTCGAACAGGAAATTGGCGGCGCGGATCGCTTCCATTTCCTTGCCGGCGCGCGGCAGGGTGGAGCCGAGGCCAAAGAGCGTGACGAAGGTCTCGTCGTCGATATCCTCGGGCAGCACGATGCCCGCGGCTTCGATTTCCGCTTTCTTTTCGGTGATTCTGGTCTGGTTCACCGGCAGGGCGACGGGGTTCATGATCGCGCTTGTCATGCCCGCCCCCATCGCCATCGGCAGGAACGCGTTGTTGATGCCGTGACGGTTGGGCAGGCCAAAGCTGATGTTGGAGGCGCCGCAGGTTGTGTTCACGCCCAATTCCTCGCGCAGACGCCGCACGAGGGTGAAGACCTGGTGGCCCGCCGTGGCCATCGCACCGATCGGCATGACCAGCGGATCGACCACGATGTCATGCGCGGGAATGCCGAAATCGGCGGCCCGCTCGACGATCTTCTTGGCCACGGCAAAGCGCACGTCGGGGTCTTCGGAAATGCCCGTGTCGTCGTTGGAGATCGCAACGACCGGCACGTTGTATTTCTTGACCAGCGGCAGCACCAGCTCCAGCCGCTCTTCCTCACCGGTCACGGAGTTCAGAAGCGGGCGGCCTTCTGCGGCGGCCAGCCCGGCTTCGAGCGCGCCTGGCACCGAGCTGTCGATGCACAGCGGCACATCGACAACGGCCTGCACCCGCGCGATCAGCTCGGGCATCAGCATCGGCTCGACAAAGTTGTTGTCGGCATAGCGGGGGTCTTCGCCCATCTTGTTGGAAAACACCGCGCCCGAATTCACGTCGAGCACATTCGCGCCCGCGGCGACCTGTGCGATGGCATCGGATTCGACGCGCGAGAAATCGCCGCGCTCCAGCTCTTCGGACAGGATCTTGCGGCCGGTGGGGTTGATCCGCTCGCCAATGACGCAGAACGGCTGGTCAAAGCCGATGATGGCGGTCTTGGTCTTGGATTCGACGATCGTTCTGGTCATGGGTCTGTCCTTATTGGGCGTTGGCGGGCTGGGCCGCGCGGCCGCCGTGTTCGATGGCCCATGTGGCGTTGGTCTTGATCCCGCCCAGCGGGAAGAAATGCACATGGGTGATGTTGAAGTCGGGGTTGGCGGCCTTGTGCGCCGCCAGTTCGGTCACGACATCCGTCGGCTCGTAGGGCAGCAGCAACTTGGTCACGTCCATCGCGCGCTTTTGCAGCACCTTGAGCGACGGGCCGACGCCGCAGGCGATGGCGAATTTGATCAGCGTCTGAAGCTTGGCCGGACCCGCGATGCCGATGTGGATGGGCAGGTCGATACCGGCGTGGCGCAAACTGTCGGCCCATTCGATGATCGGCTGCGCCTCGAAGGCGAACTGCGTGGCGATTGCCATCTTGGCATCTGTACGCTCCGAAAAGCCCTGCTTCCACTTCAGCGCCGAATCCACCTTGAGCCGGGTGCCGTCCAGATCGATGTCACGGTTGCCTTCAGGGTGGCCCGCGACGTGCAGCCGCTCGAACCCGTGCTTGTCGAACAGCCCCGTTTCCATCAGTTGCATGCTGTCTTCGAAATCGCCCGCCGGCGTGGTCACGCCGCCCGCCAGCAGCAGGCCCTGGCGCACGTCGGCCTCGCCCTGGTACATGGCGATCCAGTTCTCCAGCGTGGCGTGGTCCTTGATGATCCGCGCAGGGAAATGCGGCATCACCTTGTAGCCGTCGGCATTCAGGCGCCGGGCGGTGGCGACCATGTCCTCGATCGGCGTGCCCTCGATATGGGCGATGTAGACGCGGGTGCCCTGCGGCAGCAGATCGCGGAAATTCTCGACCTTCTCGGCGGTGCGCGGCATCACCTCGATGGAATAATCCTGCAAGAACGCCTCGACCGCGGGGTTGGGCAGATCGGGGGCGGGGGCGGCTTTCTTTTTGAAGTTCAGAAGGGCCATGAGGCTGTCCTTTCGGGCGGCAAGGGACGTGATGAAGGGTCGGCGGGGCAGGGTCAGGCCCAGCCGTCGTTGGCGATGAGCGTCTTGATGCGGTCGCGGTCGTATTCCGCCTCGAGGCGGGCCGCTTCGGCGTCGGCGACCTCTTGGGGGGGGCCGTCCACCGGATCCGAGGGCGCCTTGCGCCATTGCGCAAGATAATCGTCGGTCCCGGCAGCGCCGGTTTTCATCGCGGCGCGGTCGATCGCCTGCTCGAAGCGCTCCGACAGCTGCCGTTTCGCACCCGCGCGGCCCTTGCCGACGATCACCTGTGCGGGGATGTCGCGCCAGTACACGATTGTAACGTCAGGCATATGCGATGATTCCTTAGCTTTAACTCGGCCCTATGTAGCCGCTCAGGCCCGGCGCCCGGTGCCGGATTTCGACGGAAAGCATGTCGTGAGCGACTTAGCCCGCACCCTAACGCCCCCGCGGTGCGACCGCCACGGCATGCCACCTGAAAAATAGTCATGTTCAATATGAGCCGCAGGCCGGTTCCGGCCCGGTGATACCCGTCACTCCGCTTGCGCTAACGCGGTCGAATGGTTAGCTTCGGCATAACTCGTAATGAAAGGCGCAGATCATGGCGCCACAGCGTCCCACCGGTGCGGGCGCGCTCGATACACGCACGGCTCTGAGCCCCGCGCCAGTTCCGCCCGACCCAACCGAGCTTTATGCCGCGCTGGATCTGGGTACAAATAGCTGCCGCATGTTGATCGCACAGCCCAAGGGCAGCGGATTTCATGTGGTGGACAGTTTTTCCAAGTCCGTCCAACTGGGCGCGGGGCTGGAAAAGACCGGGCGATTGTCGCGCGGATCGATGGCGCGCACCATCCAGGCATTGCGAATCTGCCAGCAGAAACTGCGCCGCAACAAGGTGCGACGGATGCGTCTGGTCGCGACCGAAGCCTGCAGACGCGCGCGCAACGCCGAGGATTTCATCGCCCGGGTCAAGCGCGAGACGGGGCTGCAGCTTGATATCATCGCCCCCGAACAGGAGGCGCAGCTTGCCGTGATCTCCTGCGCGCCGCTGGTCAGCCCCAAGACGGAAAACCTGCTGGTCGTGGATATTGGCGGCGGATCGACCGAACTGGTCTGGATCGACATTTCCGAGGTGCCCAAGCGTGACCGCGCCCGCGCGATCATGCGTCTGCACCAGGGCTTTGCGCCCGCCGTCAGCGACGTGCCGCAGGCCCGCGTGGTCGACTGGATTTCAGTGCCCCTTGGCGTGGCCACGCTGCGCGACCAATTCAACGATGTCGAGGACGACGCCGCGCGCTTCGCCCTCATGAGCTGGTTCTTCGAAGAGAACCTGGCCGATTTCACGCCCTATCACGACACCCAGCCGCAAGAGAAATTCCAGATCGTCGGAACCTCGGGCACGGTGACGACGGTGGCAGCGAGCCATCTCAACCTCAAGCGGTATGACCGCACCAAGGTGGACGGGCTGCGCATGACCTCGGATCAGATCGATACGGTGATCCGGTCCTACCTGGCGATGGGCCCGGCGGGTCGGCGCGCGGATCCGCGCATCGGGCAGGACCGCCAGGCGCTGATCATGTCGGGCGCGGCGATCCTGCAGGCATTGATGCGCTGCTGGCCGACCGATCGGCTGTCGGTTGCGGATCGCGGTCTGCGCGAAGGGCTGCTATATGCCCAGATGAGCGCCGATGGCGTGTTGGAAGACGGAGCATTGTGATGGCCAAGACCCCAAGCGGCAAATCGGGCGGCGGACAGCCGACCGGCGGCAAGACCCCGACGGGCAAGAATACCTCCGGACGGGGGCAGCGCGACCTCAAGGTCAAGGTCAAGACCGCCCGCGGGCGCACGCTCAGCTCGACACGATGGCTGCAACGGCAACTGAATGACCCTTACGTCAAACGCGCGCAGGCCGAAGGGTATCGTGGGCGCGCGGCCTACAAAATCATGGAACTCGACGACAAGTACCGCTTTCTGGTGCCCGGTGCGCGGGTCGTCGATCTGGGCGCCGCGCCCGGCGGATGGTGCCAGGTCGCGGTCAAGCGCTGCAACGTTCTGGGCGAGAAACCGGGCAAGGCGCAGGGCACGATCCTGGGCATCGACCTGCAGGAGATGGAGCCGATCGCGGGCTGCGAGCTGCACCAGCTCGACTTCATGGAGGACGACGCCGATCTCAAGGTCAAATCCTGGCTCGGCGGCGCGGCGGACGTCGTGATGTCGGACATGGCGGCCAGCAGTTCCGGCCACAAGCAGACGGATCATTTGCGCATCATCGCCCTGTGCGAGGCCGCGGCCTATTTCGCCTTCGACGTGCTGGATGACGGCGGCACATTCGTGGCCAAGGTGCTGGCCGGTGGCGCCGAGGGGGAATTGCAGAAACTGCTCAAGCAGCGCTTTACCAAGGTGGCCAACATCAAGCCGCCCGCGTCGCGGTCGGACAGTTCGGAAAAATTTGTCGTCGCCACAGGGTTTCGCGCGACAGGGGACAGCACGGCCAACCGGTGATGCCGCCGCGCCGACGCATGAACCTTCGGCTCTTTACGATCCTTTAAACCGGCGCGCGTAGCGTGGCGCGACCTCGTGCCATTGGGGCGCGGGGCGTCATTCGAAAGGATCAATGATGTTTCGTGCCATGTTGTTATGCGCTCCCCTTGTCGCCCTGACCGGCGCCGCGTCCGCCGCGGATGCGCCGGGGGCCGGCGCAATGCGCAGTTTTGTCGAATCCAACGTGCTTGGCTGGGCGCAGGAGACACGGGTCGTGTCCGCCATCCAGTCGCAGAACCAGCGTACCGCGTCGGCCAGCGCCGAGGACATCGCCAAATGGGATACCGAGTGGCGCAGCCAGGTCGGAACCGCCGCGTCGCCGCTGATCGACCAGGTGCTTCAGACACCGCTTTCCGCGTTTCTTTCAGAGCAGGTCGCGGCATCGGGGGGACGCATCAACGAGATTTTCGTGATGGATGCCCAAGGGCTCAATGTCGCGTCGAGCGCCGTGACGTCGGATTATTGGCAGGGTGACGAGTCGAAGTTTTCGCAAAGCTTCGGGCAGGGTGCAGGTACGATTTTCGTCGACGAGGTCGAATTCGACGAAAGCACGCAGACCTATCAGGGGCAAGTCTCCGTGGCGCTCAGCGATCCCGCGACCGGGGCGGTGATCGGTGCGATGACCATCGGCCTGAACGCCGAGTCGTTCTACTGAGGCGCCATTCGGCAATCGGCGGGCTTGGAGGGGCGGATCAGTTCGATCCCTGCAAGGACCGCTCTGCCGCGCGCTGCAATTGCAGCGCTTCCTCCGCAGTGATGCGGCGGATGGTAAAGCCCTGAACCCGGGCGACGGTCGTATCGGCCTGGTTCTTCTGGCGGATCAATTCGAACAGCCGCGAATGGCGCGGATAGCCGGGGTCATGCAGTCGAGGTTCGCGGGGCTGGGTCATGGGCGTGCCTGTTTCATCGGATGTGCCCGCAGTTTATTTCCGGATTTGGGCAGTCCTTGGGCGCTCAGGCGGCAAGCTTCGGGTGATCGCGTGGCAGCGATCCGGGGCGCGACGGCGGCGTGCGCTGCGAACGTCTCGGGCGAAGCGATGTGGCGACCGCTCGCGGCGGCACGGCATGCGTTGCGAACGCGGCGTTCAACCGATGCTGTCGATCAGATCCCAGAATTCGCTGCGATTGTTGGTACGCGGAAAGGGGTCATCAGGCACCGGTACGCCAAGAAACGCACAGAGCGGCGCCCAGCCGTCCTTGGCCCGGAACAGCAACAGACGTTCTTGGGGGATCGTTTCTTGCACCTTCTCGACATGGGCGGAAAACGCGGCCGCCAGCCCGTCGCGATCCGTTCCCATGGGGATGCCGGATTGGCGAATGGTTTCGGCGGACATGTCGAGCCATGCATGGAATTGCTCAGGTGCGGTTTCCCGATCCGATATGAGCTTGTAGATCGTTTCGCCGAAACTATCCGCCCATGACACAGGATCGCGGTCGCCCAGCACGAATTTCGCATCCGGGTAAGCGGTGTTCAACTCGCGATAGAACCGGGCGGTGGGCCAATCGACCGCGCTGTTGAAACCATCATAGATCGCGTCCCAGTCAGCGTGTCCCGCGAGCGCCGCCTGCCAAAGCGGAAGTTGAACCGGAAGGTTTCTTGCAACGTCTTCCATATGGAAACAGGGGCCGAATCCAAGCTGATTGAGTGCGATCCGAAGGGAATAGGTGCCGGTGCGCCCCAGACCGGCGCCAATTACTTTAAGAGCCATGATTTCCTCGACAAGAGCTGCGGAAGACGGTTTCAGGCGTGATGCCCAACGATGACGCGCGCCTAGGAGTCTGGCAAGTGAAAGCTTCGGTTCGGGAGGAGCGGAGCGACGTCAGTCCAGCGCTCGGGAACCTGTCGCACTGTTGCCCCAAATCATTCGACGGACCGCGGCCGGGCCTCTCGCGCCCAATCCGTCCACCCGTGATGTGGTCCGTGACGCCCATGCCTCCGCATTGACCCCGTCATCGCAGGAAGCCCACCTGTGCCGGGCGTGCGACGTTGGATCAGATATCGCATGTCCGCAGCCTGCGCCGCGTGTGTCGTCGGGTCCACCGGCTGACCGGGCATCGGCATGATTTCCCGTGCATGAACCGCAGCTTGGGGAAAATGGCGGAGAGACAGGGATTCGAACCCTGGGAACCCGTGAAGGCTCAACGGTTTTCGAGACCGCCCCGTTCGACCACTCCGGCACCTCTCCGCGGGGGTCTGGTCCGGGGCGTTTAGTCGGGTTTCTGGGCTGTGACAAGGGGCCAATTCACGCTTCGGTCATCGTGTGGGCTTTTTCATTGCCCGCATCCGCAAATGGCCTAAGCTTGATGCAGCGAACGAGGAGACCGCGATGACAGCCGCTCTGCGCCAAGTTTTTTCCCTGACCTGCCTGATTGCTCTCTTCGTTTTGCTGTCGCTGCCCGTGCGTGCCGCCGAGCGCGCCCAGATTGAGCGGTTTCTGGCGGTGACCGGATTTGACGTGGCGCTGGACAGTCTCCGGCTTTCGGCGGAATCGGCGCCGCAGATGGTGGGGATGCAGGCCGAGGACTTCGGATCGGAGTGGACGCGGCTTGTGGACGAGCTTTTTGACCCGCAGACCCTGCGCGCCATGGCGATGGATATCCTGTCCGAAACGCTGGACGAGCGGTTGCTGACCGATGCGGTGGATTTCTACGGATCGGACCTGGGCCAGCGGCTGGTGGCGGCGGAAAACCTGTCGCACATGATCGAGGACGACACCGCAAAGCGCGAGAGCGGCGAGGCGATCGTCGACGGGTTGGTGCGGCTGGGGCTGCCGCGGCTCGAGATACTCAAGCGGTTGAACCGCGCCAGCGGTTCGGTCGACACCTCGGTGCGCGCCATTCACGAGGTCCAGGTGCGGTTCCTGATGGCCGCCGCCGCGGCCGGCCTGGTCGAACTGCGCATGGACGAGGCGGACCTGCGCGCGGCGCTGGCGGCCGATGCCGATGCGCTGCGCCTGTCGCTGCAACGGTCGGGCCTGGCGGCATCGGCCTATACCTACCAGGCGTTTTCCGACGCCGAGATGACGACCTATGCCGAAGCGCTGGAGCAGCCCGGAATGCAAAGCGTTTATGAACTGATGAACGCGGTGCAGTTCGAGATCATGGCCAATCGGTACGAGGCGGTGGCGCGGCGCCTGCAGTCCATGCAGCCCAGTCAGGACCTGTGATGCGCGCGCGGGCCGCAGCGTTTTGGGCTCTTGCGATGCTCATGCTTCTGGCGGCTCCGGCCTGGGCGGATGCGCGTGTGACGCTGTTGATGGAGCGGCTTCACCTGGCCGAGATCGTCGACATCATGCGTGACGAGGGGCTGGATTACGCGCAGTCGCTGGACGAGGACATGCTGGCCGGGCAGGGCGGCGCGTTCTGGAACGCGCAGGTGACGCGCATCTATGACCGCGCGCGCATGATGGAGATGGTGCGCGAGGGGCTGCGCAACGGGCTGTCCCCGCAACAGGTGGACCGGGCACTGCTGTTTTTCGACAGCGACCTGGGCCGCCGGATCGTGACGCTCGAGGTGGCGGCGCGCGCCGCGATGGTGGACGAGGCCGTCGAGGAGGCCGCGCGCGGCACCTACCTGCGGCTGCGCAACGAGCACGACCCCCGGCTTGACCCCATCGACCGTTTCGTGGCGGCGAATGACCTTCTGGATCGCAATGTCACCGGGGCGATGACATCGAACATGCAGTTCTACCGCGGCATTGCCGAGGGCGGCGCGATCGACATGACCGAACAAGAGATGCTGGCGGACGTCTGGGAGCAGGAACAGGCCATTCGCGATGACACCGAAGGTTGGCTCTACGGTTATCTTCTGCTGGCCTACGAGCCGCTTGAAACCGGCGATATCGAGGAGTATGTGGCGTTCTCGCAAACGGCGACGGGGCGTGCCCTGAACGCGGCGCTGTTCGCGGGGTTCGAGGCGATGTACCGCGACATTTCCTATGCGCTTGGGCGCGCGGTTGCGCTGAGCGCGCACAGCAGCGATCTTTAACCCGCCAGCCGGCTTGACAACGCGCCGGGGCTGGTGCAAGAGGCGGCTTCGAACCGGGTGCTTCGCTGTGAAGCAGCCCAATTTATGATATCATCCTGAAAGATGGGTGCGCTGTTCGAGGTGGCCCGAGGGCCGAAAACACCCGCCATGCGGGGACCACAGAACGCGATAGTGCAAAGGAAAGACGCATGTTTGCGGTCCTCAAGACCGGCGGCAAGCAGTACAAGGTTCAATCGGGCGATATCCTCCGGGTTGAAAAATTGGCTGCGGAAGCTGGCGAAAAAGTACAGTTCAACGAAATCCTGATGCTTGGTGGCGACAGCCCCAAGGTTGGCGTTCCGTTCGTGAAAGACGCCGGGGTTCAGGCCGAGGTGATCGACCAGATCAAGGGCGAGAAGGTCATCAACTTCGTCAAGCGTCGCCGGAAGCATTCGTCCAAGCGCACCAAGGGCCACCGCCAGAAGCTGACGCTGATCAAGGTGACGGACATCCTCGCCACCGGAGCGGACAAGTCGGGCGTGAAAGCCGCGGTCGGCGGCGCCGGGTTTGCGGTTGCAGCCTCCGATGGCCGCTATGCCAAGAACAAGGGCGAGCAGGCCGAGATGGCCAAGCGCGTTTCCGAGGGCGAAGCCAAGGAAAAGTCGGCCAAGCCGGCAAAAGCCAAGGCCGCGCCGAAAGCCGCCGCAGGCGCAGATGATCTCAAGCAGTTGTCGGGCGTCGGCCCCGCGCTCGAGAAGAAGCTGCTTGCCGAAGGCATCACGACCTTTGCCCAGATCGCGGCATGGACGGATGCGGACGTGGCTGATATGGACGAAAAACTGTCGTTCAAGGGTCGGATCGAGCGTGAAGGCTGGATCGCACAGGCCAAAGAACTGAGCAAAAGCTAAGGAGAGACGAGATGGCACACAAGAAAGCAGGCGGTTCATCCAGAAACGGTCGCGACTCTGCCGGTCGTCGTCTGGGCGTGAAACTTTTCGGTGGTCAGTCGGCAATTCCCGGCAACATCATCGTGCGTCAGCGCGGCACCAAGTTTTGGCCGGGCGAGGGCGTAGGCATGGGCAAGGATCACACGATCTTTGCAACCGTCGACGGCGCCGTGACGTTTCACAAGGGCCTGAAAAACCGCACCTTCATTTCGGTCCTGCCAGCGGCGGAAGCCGCAGAGTAAGCCCGAACCCGTCGGTGACACAAAATTCTGGGGATCGGCGATACCGCCGGTCCCCTTTGTTGTTTCCACACCCCAATTGCCGAAAAGGCACGTCATGTCAGTCGCTCTCGCCAGTTTCGCCGTCTTCGCGGCCAGTCAGATCGGTACGCCGGGTCCTGCGAACATGGCGCTGATGGCGACGGGTGCGCGGTTCGGATTTCGCGCGGCGCTTCCTTTCGTCGCCGGGGTCGCGCTTGGCAAGCAGCTTGTGATCTGGCCGGTGGGCTTTGGCCTGATGGAATTGGCCGGGCGGATGCCGATGCTTTTCGAGGCGCTGAAATGGCTGTCGGCGGCCTATATCGTCTGGCTGGCGTGGAAGGTGGCGAACCTGCGCCTGTCCACGTCCGGGGAGGCGGGAACCCCGCCGGGGTTTGCCGCGGGCCTCGTCGTGCATCCGCTCAACCCCAAGGCTTGGGCGATGATCGTCGCGGGCTTTACCGGGTTTGTGGGGCCGGGCACGACGGCACTTGCCGCAACGGCCACGATCGCGGCCGTGTTATTGACCTGCCAATTATTTTTGCATCCGCTCTGGACCTTTGCAGGCGACAGGATCGCCAGCACGGTCGCCGGAACCCGGGCGGAACCCTATTTGATGTGGACCCTGGCCGCGCTGACCGTGGCTTCGGTTCTATTCGTACTGTTCGGAGGAGGAACATGACGATGACAGCAACGATTACCCAACCGATCATCGAGACAGAGCGCTTTGATCTGCGCCCCCTGCGCAAATCCGACGCGGGGCTGATCACCCTGTATTGGTCGGACCGGCGCGTGGCGCTGATGACCACCTCGATTCCGCACCCGCTGCCGCCCGGAACCGCCGACGCATTCGTCGAGCGCGCGACCCGAGAGCCGCGCAACGACGACGTCTGGGCGATCGACGGCACCAAGACCGGCGGATCCGAGCTTATGGGGCTCATTTCTCTGGAACGCATGGATCGGAGCCAATCCGAGGTCGGTTACTGGGTCGCTCCGGCGTTCTGGAACACCGGGCTTGCGTCCGAGGCCGTGCAGGCGTTGGTCGAGGCCAACCCGTTGAAGAACAAGGCGATGTTTGCCTCGGTCTTTCAGGACAACGAGGCGTCGGCGCGTGTGCTGACCCATTGCGGATTTCACTATCTGGGCGATGCCGAAAGCTTTTGCGTCGCCCGCGATGCCACGGTCCTGACATGGACTTACAGCCGAAACCTTTGCTAGGACGCTTGAGGCCGCGGCGCGGTCGCGTTAGGAACCCGACATGAAATTTCTCGATCTGTGCAAAGTCTATATTCGCTCCGGTGCGGGCGGCGGCGGCTGTGTCAGCTTCCGGCGCGAAAAGTACATCGAATTCGGCGGACCCGATGGCGGGGACGGCGGCACAGGCGGATCGGTCTGGGCCGAAGCGGTGGATGGGCTGAACACGCTGATCGATTTCCGCTATCAGCAGCATTTCTTCGCCAAGAACGGCCAGCCCGGCATGGGCCGCCAGCGGACCGGCAAGGATGGCGACGACATCGTGCTGCGCGTGCCCGTCGGCACCGAGATCCTGGACGAGGATCAGGAAACCGTTCTGGTGGACATGACCGAACTGGGCCAGCGCGTTCAGCTCGCGCGCGGCGGCAATGGCGGCTTTGGCAACCTGCACTTCAAATCCTCGACCAACCAGGCGCCGCGCCGGGCCAACCCCGGCCAGGACGGGGTGGAGCGCACGCTTTGGCTGCGGCTCAAGCTGATCGCGGATGTGGGCCTGCTGGGTCTGCCCAACGCCGGCAAATCTACCTTTCTGGCGGCCACCAGCAACGCGCGGCCCAAGATCGCGGATTACCCCTTTACCACCTTGCACCCCAATCTGGGCGTGGTAGGCGTCGACAACACCGAATTCGTCGTGGCCGACATACCCGGCCTGATCGAAGGGGCGTCCGAAGGTCGCGGCCTTGGCGACCTGTTCCTGGGGCATGTGGAGCGGTGCGCGGTTCTGCTGCATCTGGTGGATGGCACATCCGCGACCGTGGCAGAGGACTACCGGACGATCATCACCGAGCTGGAAGCCTATGGCGGCGATCTTGCCGACAAACCCCGCGTGACCGTGCTCAACAAGATCGATGCGCTGACAGACGAAGACCGTGCCGAAGCCGAGGCCGAGCTTGAGACAGCCAGCGGCGGCCCCGTGATGAGAATGTCCGGGGTGGCAGGCGACGGCGTGACCGATGTGCTGCGCGCGCTGCGCGGCCAAATCAACGAAGACAGGCTGCGGCACCGCCCGGCCGAGGAGGTAGAAGAATGGCATCCCTGATGTCCGCCGATATTCTGGTAGTAAAGATTGGTTCCGCCCTGTTGGTGGACAAGGAAAGCGGCGATCTGCGGATCGACTGGCTGCAATCCGTGGCCGAAGACGTGGCGTGGCTGCGCAAGAAAGGTATCCGCGTCGTGCTGGTGTCCTCCGGCTCCATCGCCCTGGGGCGGCGGGTGCTGAACCTGCCGGCGACGGCGCTGCCGCTCGAGCAATCCCAGGCCGCCGCCGCCGTCGGGCAAAGCCGCCTGGCGCGCGCTTACGAGGAAGTACTGGCGCCGCATGGGATCACCACGGCGCAGGTTCTGGTGACGCTGGATGACAGCTCGGACCGGCGGCGGTATCTCAATACCCGCGCCACGCTCGAGACGCTTGTCGACATGAACGTCGTGCCGGTCGTCAATGAAAACGACACGGTCGCCACCGACAAGATCCGTTATGGCGACAATGACAGGCTGGCCGCGCAGGTCGCCGTGACCGTGGGCGCCGACCAGCTGATCCTTCTGTCGGATGTGGACGGGCTCTATACGGCGAACCCCTCGGTCGATCCCACCGCCACCCGCTTTGACGAGATCGACGACATCACCCCCGAAATCGAGGACATGGCCGGCGATCCCGTCTCCGGCCTGTCCAAGGGCGGGATGAAGACCAAGCTGATGGCCGCCAAGACCGCCGTCTATAGCGGATGCGCGATGGCCATCACCGAAGGATCGGCGATGAACCCGCTGCAAAAGCTCGAAGCCGGGGCGAACGCCACCTGGTTCACCGCGCATGGCGACCCCAAGACCGCGCGCAAGCAATGGATCGCGTCGATGAAGCCCACCGGGCAGATCACCATCGATGCGGGCGCGATCAAGGCGCTGGACGACGGCCGCAGCCTGCTGCCGGCTGGCGTGACCGCCGTGTCAGGCGTTTTTGGCCGGGGCGACCCGGTGTCGATCGTCGACGCTCAGGGTCACGTGCTGGGGCAGGGCCTCACGCGCTATACCTCTAACGAAGCGACCAAGATCATTGGCGCGCGCACCCGCGACATCGAAAGCCTGCTGGGCCGGCCCAGCCGCGCATCGCTTATTCACCGCGACGACATGGCATTTTGAGACGCACCCGCGTTTCTGCCCGTCGCATCCTGACCGAACCGGACCGAAAGGTGACACATCATGAACGATCATTCCGCTACCGACACTGACATTCCCGCGCTGATGGCCGACATCGGCACGCGGGCCAAGGCCGCCGCCGCCGAGCTGGCGCATGCCACCGCAGAGCGCAAGCACGCGGCGCTGATTTCCGCCGCAGATGCCGTTTGGTCCGCGCGCGAGACCATTCTCGAGGCCAACGCCAAGGATCTGGCGGCCGCCGACGAGAAGGGCCTGTCGGGCGCGATGCTGGACCGGCTGACGCTGGACGAGGACCGCGTGCGTGCCATCGTGGACAGCCTGCGCGCCATCGCCGAGCAGGCGGATCCGGTGGGCGAGGTCCTGACCGAATGGGACATGGCCTCGGGATTGCATATCAAGCGTGTGCGCACACCGCTGGGCGTGATCGGCGTGATCTATGAATCGCGCCCCAACGTGACGGCGGATGCCGGCGCGCTGTGCGTCAAGGCGGGCAACGCGGTGATCCTGCGCGGCGGTTCCGAAAGCTTTCATTCCTCGCGCGCATTGCACGCCTGCCTGGTGAAAGGGCTCAAGGACGCGGGCCTGCCCGAGGACGCGATCCAACTTGTTCCGACACGCGACCGCGCCGCGGTCAGCGAGATGCTGACCATGACCGACACCATCGACGTGATCGTGCCGCGCGGCGGCAAGGGCCTTGTCGGTCTTGTCCAGCGCGAGGCGCGCGTGCCGGTCTTTGCCCACCTCGAAGGCATCGTGCACATCTACATCGACAAGGACGCCGACCCCGAGAAAGCATTGAAAGTCGTGCTGAACGCCAAAACGCGGCGCACCGGCATCTGCGGCGCGGCGGAATGTCTGCTGATCCACCAGGACGTGGCCGAAACCATCGGCCAAGGCGTGATCAAGGCGCTGCTTGATGCCGGGGTCGAGGTGCACGCCGACGGTGCCTTGGCCACGATCGACGGCACAACCCCGGCCACGGCGGAGGATTGGGGACGCGAGTACCTTGACATGCACATCGCAGCCAAGGTCGTGCCGGACATCGACGCGGCAATCGCGCATATCCGTCAGTACGGCTCAAATCATACCGAATGCATCCTGACCGAAGATGACGGCGCGGTGGGCCATTTCACGTCGCGGCTGGATAGCGCGATCCTGATGCACAACGCCTCGACCCAGTTCGCGGACGGGGGCGAATTCGGCATGGGCGCCGAGATCGGCATCGCCACCGGCAAGATGCACGCGCGCGGCCCGGTGGGGGCGGCGCAACTGACCAGCTTCAAGTACCTGGTCACCGGCGATGGCACCGTTCGCGGCTAAAAGCTGAGCTTGATGTGGGTGGGGCCGCTGTCCACGATGACGCGGCGGCCCTCGTCCCTTGCGATCAGGGGCAACAAGGCGAACTGCACCTGCGCGGGCTGAAGCGTGCTGGGCGCGTCGCGGGTGGCAAGGATCGTCCAGATCTCCTCGTTCACGGTCAGCTTGTCGGCCATGCCATGAAGCGTCCAGGTGTCCCCGGTCTTGTCGATTTCGATCCTGCCGCCATAGGGCATAGCGTTTTCGAGACATTGAAGCGCCAGAAAAACCATTCTGACCTCGCTGCGCGGTTGGGCATCGGATACGCCCCACTCCACGCTCTGGCGTCCGCCCTGTGTCATATCGTTCAGGATCGAGCAGATTTCGTCGTGGCCCATCGAATTGTCGCTTGCCGCGCCAAAGGCGATGCGGAAAAACCGGATGCGCGCGCTGGCGCTGCTGACGCTGGAGGCGATGAGATCCATCTCGGGGCCCGGTGCGCCGCCCGACATGTCCAAAAGCTCGAGCCCATTGTTGATCGCGCCGATGGGCGATATCAGGTCATGACAGATGCGGCTGCCGATCAGGGTGCCGATGTCGATTGTGCTCTGGCCCATCAGAGCCCCGCCGTGAAAGGGTGTGTCATGGAAGATCTGAATGCCATCTTGTCGCCGGGGATGCTGGTCCGGCATCCCGGACAGCCCGATTGGGGGGTTGGCCAGGTCCAAAGCAACATCAGCGGTCGTGTCACCGTCAATTTCCGTGATAAAGGTAAGGTCGTCATTGAGAGTTCCCGAATTGCCTTGATACCGGTTTTTGATGCCTGAACATGGTTTCCAAATCATTAACACATCCTTGAGTTGAGTGATACACTTTCTTGTCCGCTCTGGGGCGAGAAAAGCGGCAGGCGAGGGCGCGACGGGTGGAGACCGGAATTTCACAAGCGGACGAGCGGAAGCAGTCTTCGGATGCCCGGTTTTCCGTCAGACTGGCCCGCACCGAGGCGGAGCTGCGCGCCGCGCAGCGTCTGCGCTATGATGTTTTCGTGACCGAGTTGGGCGGGGGCGGCGCACAGGTGGACCATGCGGCCCGACTGGAGTGCGATCGGTTCGACGCCTATGGCGATCACATGATCCTTTGCGATAATTTCGATGCGCAAGTCGTTGGAGTATATCGTCTTTTGCGGATGGACCAGGCGCAGTCCGCGGGGCAGTTCTATTGTGCGGACGAATACGATCTGGCGCCGCTCACGGGCTCCGGTCGGCGGTTGCTGGAACTGGGGCGCTCGTGCCTGCACCCTAAGGTGCGCGGCGGGGCGGCCATGATGTACCTCTGGCAAGGGCTGTCG
This sequence comes from Sulfitobacter sabulilitoris, assembly GCF_005887615.1. Lineage (GTDB taxonomy): Bacteria > Pseudomonadota > Alphaproteobacteria > Rhodobacterales > Rhodobacteraceae > Sulfitobacter_E > Sulfitobacter_E sabulilitoris. The sequence goes on along the minus strand of NZ_VANS01000001.1, from coordinate 735,575 downwards.
CGATACATCGCGCAGCACCGGATCGACGTCCTGTTCGGGGCAGCCAGCTTTCACGGTACGGATATCGGCGCGCTGGCGCAGCCCTTGTCGCTGTTGCATCATCGGCACCTCGCCCCCGAGGGCCTTCGGGTGCAGGCAATCGGCGATGCGCACCAGCCGATGGACCTGTTGCCGGAGGCGTCGATCGACCGGCGGGCCGCGATGGTCGCGGTGCCGCCGCTGATCAAGGCCTATCTGCGGCTTGGCGGTTTCGTGGGGCAGGGTGCGTTCGTCGATCATGCGTTCAACACGACCGATGTCTGCCTTGTTCTCGATACGGCCCGGATGAACCCGCGTCAGGTGCGCCTCTATCAGGGCGGCCCGGCTATGGAAGGCAAAGGCGGCGCTGCATGATATGGGATGACGGCAGCCGGATCGCCCACGACGCGCCGGGGCCGCTTGGCTGGATCAGACTTTTGTGGCGCGGCGGCGCGATGGGCCTGCTTGTGTTCGGCGGGCTTGGGGTGCTCTTGGTGGTGCGGACGATCGAACGCCCGCTGTGTGGCGTGCGGCGCCCCGTCACACCGTCGATCACGGTTTTCGTATGTCGCAGCGCGCTGCGCATCCTGGGGTTGCATTACGTCCGGTCGGGCGACCCGTTGCGTGCCGGTGGCGCGGTGGTCGCGAACCACGCAAGCTGGCTGGACATCTTCGTGCTGAACGCGGGCAAGCGGATCTATTTCGTGTCGAAATCCGAGGTCGCCGGATGGCCCGGCATCGGCTGGCTGGCGCGCGCCACGGGCACGGTGTTCATCGAACGGACCCGGACCCGCGCGCGCGAACAGACCTCCCTGATAGAGGAGCGGCTGCTCGCCGGGCATCGCCTGCTCTTCTTTCCCGAAGGGACAAGCACGGATGGATTGCGAATTTTGCCATTTAAAACAACGCTTTTCGCATCTTTCTTTAGTCAGAACCTTAGGCGCAGAGCCGTGGTGCAGCCGGTGACGGTGCGCTATCACGCCCCCGTCGGCGCGGATCCGCGGTTTTATGGCTGGTGGGGTGAGATGACCTTTGGCGGACATCTTTTGCGGATGCTGAGCGCGCCGCGCCATGGCCGCGTCGAGGTGATCTATCACAGGCCTCTGGCCGCGGCCGATTTCGACAGCCGCAAGACACTCGCCCGGGCTTGCGAAGCGGCCATCCGGTCAGGATACGACAGGCCGGCGCCGGGCGATGCCCCGGGTCAGGGCTGATGCGCGAAGGCCGTGGCCGGCACGACGCTTACCGTTCCGCCTTCGGGCTGCCATTCCATGATCAGGCACGCGGTGCCCTTGCGCTGAAAATACGTGGCCTCCAGCGTGTACCAGCCGGGCTGCGGCACGCTGACCTCCTGCGCGCCGGCTGGTTCGCAGGCGTGGATGTCGTCATACAGCGCCACTTGCTGCCCGCCGATCTGCGCCTGGATTCCGTCATTGCTGATGAGGTTGATCGAATAGATGCCGGGCGCATCGAAGCGGATAAAACCGCTGATCGACGCCGCGACCTTCTGCGATGTGCGCGCAGTCAGCGTCAGATCGCCTTCGGAGTTATCCTCGTAATCCAGCGCCGCGAGCGGTGGACCGGCACGGCCGGATTTCTCGATCGCGGCGGATGCGTCGGCCAGCGTCCTGAGGTCGCTGGGATATGCGTAGCTGACCGCCAGCCCCGGCGACAGGTCACCGGCCTGCGGCTGCGGATCGGCCGGGCTGAGCATCAGGGGCGCGGCAAGAACGGCGCCCGGCAGCGCGATGGCGAGAGCGGACAGAACGGAGGAGAGAGCGTGTGGCACGATGACACCTTTGTGCAGGGAGCATGGACAGGGGATGACACAAGAGTGCCCCCAAAGACACGAGTCTGTCCAGAGCCATCGCGCATCTGCGTGGCCTCGCGCGCGCGGCGCGGGCGGTCAAATCACCGCTTGCACGCCAGCGCCCTTCGTCCTATACGCGCGCTACTGAAACCCCAAGGCGGGGTTTGGGCGACTTCGGGGAGACATCCCGCAGCGTCCGCCGGTTGAGGCACATGCCTTGAACCCCCGCCCCAGGATAAAACCGGAAAGGTATACCGACATGGCTCTTCCTGAGTTCTCCATGCGCCAATTGCTTGAAGCAGGCGTTCACTTTGGCCACCAGACGCAGCGCTGGAACCCCCGCATGGGTCCCTACATCTACGGCGCGCGCAACGGCATTCACATCATGGACCTGACGCAGACCGTCCCGATGCTGGACCAGGCGTTGCAGGTCATCCGCGACACCGTGGCCAAGGGCGGCAGCATCCTGTTCGTCGGCACAAAGCGTCAGGCCGCTCAGCCGATCGCGGATGCCGCCGAGAAATGCGCGCAATATTACATGAACCACCGCTGGCTGGGCGGCACGCTAACCAACTGGCAGACCGTGTCCAAGTCGATCCAGCGTCTGAAGAACATCGACGAGCAATCCGAGCGCGGCTTTGAGGGTCTGACCAAGAAAGAGCGTCTGGGCATGGAGCGTGACCAGGGCAAGCTTGAGGCGTCGCTTGGCGGTATTCGTGAAATGGGCGGCCGTCCGGACCTGATCTTTGTCATCGACGTCAAGAAAGAGGCGCTGGCCGTCGCCGAAGCCAACAAGCTGGGCATCCCGGTCGTGGCCGTGGTCGACACCAACTGCTCGCCCGATGGCATCGACTACATCATTCCTGGCAACGACGACGCGGCCCGCGCGATCGCGCTGTATTGCGACCTGGCATCGCGCGCCGCGCTTGACGGGATGAGCGCACAACTGGGCGCCGCTGGCGTCGACCTGGGTGCGATGGAAGAAGCCCCCGAGGAAGAGGTGCTTGCCGAAAGCACCGGCGTCGAGGTCGGCAACGCATCGAGCGAGACCGTGTCGAACGACGCGATGTCGAAAGATGCGCCGCTCGACATCGAATCGACCAAGGAAACCGTGGAAAAGGCCGACAGCTGATCGGCGCCACGGATTTGATACGCGGGGCAGGGCAGGCCTGCCCCGATTGATCTGCATTTCAAGGAGAACCAACAGATGGCAATCACAGCATCTATGGTCAAGGAACTGCGCGACAGCACCGGCGCAGGCATGATGGACGCCAAGAAGGCGCTGACCGAAACCGATGGCGACATGGAGGCGGCGGTTGACTGGCTGCGCACCAAGGGTCTGGCGAAAGCGGCCAAGAAATCCGGCCGCACCGCTGCCGAAGGTCTGGTTGCGGTCAACGTCGACGGCGGTCATGGCGTCGCGGTCGAGGTGAATTCGGAAACCGATTTCGTCGGCAAGAACGCCGAGTTCCAAGAGATGGTCGCGGGCATCGCCAAGGTCGCGCTGAAGGTCAGCGACATCGACGCGCTGAACAACGCCGACATGGGTGGCAAGCCGGTGTCCGAAATCATAACCGACAAGATCGCCACCATCGGCGAGAACATGTCGGTGCGCCGCATGGCGGTGCTGGATGGTGACACGGTCGTGTCCTACGTCCACAACGCGGCGGCACCCGGCATGGGCAAGATCGGCGTTCTGGTCGCGATGACCGGCGGCGACGAGGCGTTCGGCAAGCAGGTCGCGATGCATATCGCCGCGGTGAACCCCGCGTCCCTGTCCGAGGACGACCTCGACCCGGCCGTGGTGGAGAAGGAAAAGCAGGTTCAGATGGACATTGCGCGCGAAAGCGGCAAGCCCGAGGCCGTGATCGAGAAGATGATCGTGGGCCGGATGAAAAAGTACATGTCCGAAGTGACCCTGCTGAACCAGCAGTTCGTCGTGAACCCCGACCTGACCGTCGGCGAGGCGGCCAAGGAGGCCGGCGCCACGATCACCGGGTTCGTGCGTCTGGAAGTCGGCGAAGGCATCGAAGTGATCAAGGAAGATTTTGCCGCCGAAGTGGCAAAAGCCGCAAAGGGCTGATCGCACTGGTCAGGACAAGACGGAAAGGGCGTGGCGCCGATCGGGCCGCGCCCTTTTTCATGTCCGGCGATCTGGCATGGCGGTACGCACAGATTGGGGCCGCCCCCCCGGACGGCCCCGCCTTGCAGCGCGATGAATGTCATCCGGGGATGGAGACAGCAGGCGCCAAGGGTCCGACCCAAGAGTCGAGTATGAACCCTCGGGTCGGGGTCCGGTCAAACCGGTCGGGCCGCAGAGCCACGAAATCGCGCGGGGTTCGGTCCGGTGTCCCAATGGCCAAAGCCACCACTCACGGGAACGCCACCATGATGCCACTTTCCCTAGGGTCAGGGAAGTCAGGGATTCCTTACCCGGAATTAAAAATGTTTTAAATCAACGATCTAGTATGAACATCTGGTTTGCGAAGGCCGCCTTGAGAACAGCCTGCGCCGTTGTCTCGACCGACAGTGCTTCGCGGGCCAGGCGCAGATGCTTTTCCACGGTGGCCGAGGTCAGCCCCATCAGCACCGCGATGTCCTGCATGGTCTTGCCGTCGCCGACCCATTCCAGCGCCTCGCGTTGGCGTTTCGTCAGGCTGCGGTTCGGTCCGGAATGGGGCAGGGTGAGGATTTTCAGATGCGCCATGATGTTGATGAGGTGAATGTCATCGCCATGTCGGGCCCAGATTGCATCGGCGTCGGCCTGGGTCAGACCGGGTTTGGCCGTCAGCGCAATGGCCCCCTTGGACCGCGCGGACACGGCCTTGAAGCTGATGGTATAGCCGGCAACAACACCCATCTTGTGATTGAATTCAAAGACTTTCTTTTCATCGGCAGTCATGGTCTTGGTGTCGAGCATCTGGCGCAGCATGCCCCAGCTTCCGACGCCATCGTGGTCGAGGGCCCAACGCACCATCGGGGCATGTTCGTACAGGCCCTGACCTATGAACACGTCGCGATATTCCTTGGAATGGTTCGTGAGGACGATGAAATCCTCTGAGTCGCCCAAGGAGGCCGAGGTGCGGTAATGTGTGAAACCATAGAGCAAACGATCAAACCCGTAGCCGGCCATTTTCGCGGTATGCGCGTCCCACAACTCTTCGATGCTTTGGCAGTTAGCAATAAAATGCAGGTACTTACGCATTGATCTTAGTCCTTTAGATGATGCGCGATAGCAAAGAGGGCCAAGGTGTATCCATATGCGCCAAAGCCGCAGATCTGACCCAGCGCCACGGGGGCGATATGCGACAGGTGCCGGAACGGTTCGCGGGCGTGGATATTGCTCAGGTGCAATTCGATCACCGGCATGGCAACGGATGCGATGGCATCGCGCAGTGCGATGGACGTGTGCGTATAGGCGCCGGCATTCAGAATGATACCGCCATGAGCGCTGCGCGCGCCGTGAATATGGTCGATCAGGGCACCTTCATGGTTGGATTGCACGAAGTCCACATCAAGCCCGAGCGCCTTGGCATCGGCACGACATTGGGTTTCGATCTGGTCCAGCGTCGTGTTGCCGTAGACCTCTGGCTGGCGCTGGCCCAGAAGATTGAGGTTCGGACCATTGAGGATAAGGACGGATGTCATGCGCAGGGCCCATTCAGTTGTAAGATTCCTATCCTTAGACGTCGGCGCCACGATCTGTCCAGTCATGCTGCATCTGCATCCATCCTTGGGCGCAGGGCGTGGCACGCACTGTACGACTAATTCTTATAATCAGTATTATGTAACTATTTGAACTGCCATGAAAGTGGCGGGTGCGCCAATGGTGGCTTGGCGAACGGTTCGTTCTGAAGGTCGAATGATGAACCACGGGAGCCCAAGATAGTTTGCGCGGGCCAATCCGGCCTTCCTTCTGCTGATCGTCAGGATCTGGACCGTTCGTTCCCAAAACCCTGCAAGCAGCGCCGCCGGCATTCTCAGGCACATGGCGTGTCTGCGCGTTTTCTTACTATGTGACTGAAAAAAATGGAATTTGGTTTCCTGAAATCGGACAATCCAGGCAGAATGACATAATTCTGCCCAAGTTGACCGCCAAAATCCCTCTTAAAGCGAAATGATGGATAGATTTGCACCCCGCGGGCACCACCCCAGTTCTCAAGGACAGATATTATGAAAATCCTGGCTGTTGATGACGACCCCATCATCCTTGAGTTGCTGAACGAGGTTCTTGGGTCGACCGGGTATCCGGATGTGACAACGGTGGAAACCGGTGCGGATGCGCTTGCGGCGGTCGAGGATCATCGGCAGCCTTTCGACTGCATCCTGCTCGATATCCAGATGCCGGGCATGGACGGGATCGAACTGTGCGGACGGCTGCGCGCCATGCCGCGCTATCGCGAAACGCCGGTGCTGATGCTGACCGCGATGTCCGAGAAGCATTACATCGATCGCGCGTTCCGCGCCGGTGCGACGGATTATGTGACCAAACCCTTCGATATCGTTGAACTGGGTGCGCGGCTGCGCGTCGCGCAAAGCCTGTCGGACGGCCAGAAACGTCTGTCCGACAAGGTGTTTTCGGCCAAGGCCGTCCGCCAGAAAGCATTGGCCGAAGACAAGATCCGCGTCGAGGAAGCCTATCCTGTCAAGGATGTGGATGGGGTCATCCCGATGCCGTCGATGTACAACTACCTTGCGCAGCTCGGGCGCAGTTCGCTGTTCGGATCGTCGGTCATCGCGTTCAAGATCAACGACATAGAACGGCTGCACGGCTCCATGTCCGGGTTCGAATACACCTGCATGATCACCGATGTGGCCGAGGCGATCATCACCTCCCTGCCGTTCATGCAATCCTTGTTGTCCTATGCGGGCAACGGCGTCTTCATCTGCATCGCCTCCGGGGCGCATTCCGTATCGCCCGAGGTCGTCTTGTCGCAAGTCGATCATGCGCTGAACATGATGGAGCTAAGCTATAACGACGGGCGCCCTATGACGGTGACCTTGCGGATCAGCGCGCCGACCCGGCTGACCTTCCGGGCGGGTGACGGGACCAAACGCGCCATCATGCAGGCGATCACGAATGTGGAAATCTCGCCTGCTGCCGACAGCAAAGCGGCCGGTGGCTACGACTCGGGCCGCGGCGCGATGTCGCATCTTGCAGGCTGATCAGAACGAACGAGGACGATATTTCCATGGCAGCAGTCGATCCAAAGCTACAGGCAAGTCTTAACCGCATTCGTTTGCGTTTTTTGTCCGTGCTGGATGAAAGGCTCGACAGCATGGAGTTGAATTTCGACGCATTGGGTCAGGCCGCGACCCGCGATGCCGCGTTGGCCGGTATCCAGGCCGAGGCGCACAAGATCGCCGGGACAGCACGCACCGTCGGCTATGCAGAACTGGGAGAGATCGCGCTCACGCTCGATCAGACGATCGGCGCGGGCAAGGGCGGCGGTGCCGATCTGACACAGATCGAGCAGTTGACCGATGCGCTTATCGAACTGGGCGCGCAGATCGTGAATTCACACAGGATGGAAATGGCGGCAGAGTGATCTGATCGGCCTGCGCCGGCCCCCTGCCCCTCGTCCATCGCTATTCTTGGTGCTTATCGGCGCGACCGCAGCGCGACGCAGCCGGCGATCACGCCTTGGCCTTCTCGACCAGTTGGATCACCCGATCCGACAGCGCCATCGGATCGAAGGGTTTTTCGATCACATCCACCGCGCCAAGCTCCTTAAAACCGACGATTTCGTCAGGCTGCACGCGCGCGGTCATGAAGATTGTCGGCACATGCGCATATTCCGGCATCGCGCGCAGGGCCGCGAACAATTGCTCGCCGCTCATTTCGGGCATCATCACATCCAGCAGAAACACGTCCGGCGACATTCCTTTGACCGCCTTCAGCGCCTCTGCGCCCGATGCGCATTGGGTCACATTCAGTCCGCCGACGGTTTCCAGCGCCAACAAGGCAATTTCACGGATGTCGTCGTCGTCATCGACGTGCAGAACGGTCAAAGGTGTGGTCATGGCGGTCGTCTGCCCTTTCAGTGTCAGCCGGCGATGTGCAACGCCGGGGCTGGGTAGGTTTCAACCTGCTTGCGCGGCAGGTTGATGATAAAGCTGGTGCCTTCGCCTTCTCGGCTACGCATGTCTATCGTACCGCTATGGCGTTCCACAATGGCTTTCACGATGCTCAGACCAAGTCCGGTGCCGCCCTTGGCGCGGCGGTCGGAACTGTCAGCCTGGGTGAACCGCTCGAAGATCGAGGCCTGTGCCTCTTCGGGGATGCCCGCGCCGGTGTCCGTGACCCGCAGGATCGTTGCATCATCGGTCTCTTGCAGTTCCACCACGACCTCGTCGCCGGGTGTCGAAAACTTGGCCGCGTTGGACAAAAGGTTGGTCAGAACCTGGAACATGCGGTCGGGATCGCATTCGATCTGCGTGCCGTCCTCCAGCCCCTTGGCCGTGATCCGGACCTTGTATTTCTCTGCATAGGCTGTGTTTGCCGCCACCGCATCGCGCAGCAGTTCGGCGCCGTCCACCCGCTGCATGGTAAAGGGCATCTGCCCCGCCGCGATCTTTTCCAGATCCAGCATGTCATTGATGATCAGCACGAGGCGGTCGGCGTTGCGGTGCGCGATATCAAGCAGGTTGCGCGCCTTGTCTGGGATGTCGCCGGTGGCCCCCGACAGAACCAGCCCCAGCCCGCCCTTGATCGAGGTCAGGGGAGAGCGCAATTCGTGGCTGACAGTGGCGATGAATTCATCCTTGGTCTTTTCCAGCGCCTGACGCTCGGAGATGTCACGGGCAATCGCCACGAACTGGGCGCGCCCGGTGTGCGAGGGGATCAGTTGCAGCGTGATCTCGTGGGGCACGTCCTTGATGTCCAACTCATAGATCAGTTGTTCGGTCTTGCCCTGCAACAGCGGTTGCGCGCGTCGCATGAAATCGCTGTGATCGTAATTCGCCCGCTGCGAGCCGACCCGCTTGCCGATGTAATCGCTTTCGGTCCAGCCGAAATTGCGCAGGGCGGCGCGGTTGAGATAAACATACTGCAATGTCGCGGCATCGAAGACGAACACCTGATCGCGCAGCATGTGCAGGCTTTCGCGGATGTTCTGGGCGGCTTGCGAGGTCTTGCTGTCGGTAATGTCGGTACGCACCGAAATGCTGCTGACGTGTTTGCCTTTTTTGGAAAACAGCGGATAGATCGTGGTGCGCGTCCAGATCGGCGCGCCGTTCTTGTGCTTGAGGCGCATTTCCCCCGACCAGCTTTTGCCTTCGGCCAGCATGTCGCGGACGTTGACGAACTTCTCGAACTTTTCCTCGGGATAGATCAGGCTGGCCTCCTGGCCCAGAACCTCGTCCTCGCTGTATCCGAAGCTGTCACAGAATTTCTGGTTCACGAAGGTGATCCGCGCGCGGTCATCGGTGACCGACACGATTGAATGTTCGTTGAGCGCCATGATCTGGTGCTGCATGTCTTCGGTCAGTTTGCGGATCTGCCGTGCCTTCACCAGGAAAAAGGCCGCGACGGTCAGTGCGCCGATCGACCCGACCAGCAAGGGCGCCGCGGCGATCGGCGGAATGAGCGCGACGGACAGATCGCCCGCGGCAACGGCCGTGGGCGCGACAAGGCCTGCCGAGAAGGCCAGTCCCGCGCGCTTCAAACGTCGTTTCGCATTTGTGGCAACCGCCATAATCAATCCTTTCCCGCCTTCGAGATATGCTCATACCCCTTTAAACGGAGCGGCGGATCTTCGTGTTTTCAATCTGTCCCATATCGCCGTTTTATTGCGGCGGAATTGAGGTCCAGACGTGATTTTGTGTCGTCATGATGCATTTCGGCCAGCCCGGTCGATGCCGCGTTGCCGGTTCGCGACCTGCAGCACCTTGGCGACCACTTTGGACAATTCGGACCGGCTTTTGACAAGTTCGGTGGTTATCCGGTCGTTGCGCGCGCCGGATTCAAAGGCCGACAGCCCGATCACCGGCACGTCGATGCCCCGTGCCTCGAGCGTCTCCAGAAGCTCCATCCCGTTGCCGTCAGGCAGATCCCAGTCGATGATGATCAGTTCGAACTTGCGCAAGCGGATCGCCTTGCGGGCCTCTGCCAGGGTTGCCGCCGGCGTGATGTCCGCCAGCTTGCCAAAGCTGTCGGCAAGGACCTCGGCGAAATCCACGTCGTCTTCGAGGTGCAGGATTCGCACCGGCGCCTGCGATGCGTCATAGCTGCCATGCAGCGATACGATGTCGGCCTTTCTGCTGCTGCTGGTCTCTGGCAGGACCACCCAAAAACTTGTTTCGCCTTCGGGTTCGCTGCGGTATCCGATCCGGCCGCCCATCCGCTCCACGATCAGCTTGGTGATATTGAGCCCAAGGCCGGTGCCGCCATTGCTGCGGGTATCCGAACTGTCGGCCTGCTGAAACGGCTGGAACAGCTTGTGGCGGAAGGCTTCGGGCACGCCCGGTCCCTGGTTGGTGACGCGTACCCGGAATTCGCCGTTTCTGCGCTGGATGCGGATATCGACGACCGTGTCGTCATACGAGTATTTCGCGGCGTTGGACACAAGGTTGGCCACGACCTGCTGAAACCGGCCCTTGTCGACATCGCCCAAGGGCGGCGGCGTGCTTGTTTCGACCTTCAGCGTGACCTTGTGCTGGGCGGCAAAGGGCGACATCTGCGTGGCCGTATCCCTGACCAGATCGGCGATGTTTTCGGTGGTGAACTGGAATTCAAGCTGTCCCGATGCGATTTTTTCCATGTCCAGAATGTCGTTGACCAACTCGATCAGGCGGTCGGTGTTGTTCTGGGCGATGTTCATCAGTCGCGAGGCCGCCATGGGCAGGTCCGACCTGAACTGACCCATCAGCAGCGCCAATGCCCCTTTGATCGAGGTCAGCGGCGTGCGCAACTCGTGACTGACGGTCGAGACGAATTCCGTCTTCATCCGTTCGACTTTCTTGATTTCGCGGATGTCCTGGAATTGCAGGATGAAAATATGATCGTCGCTGGCGGGATCGAGTGTCCAGGCGATGCTGGCCAGGGTCCAAAGCTCGTCGCCGTTGGAGTCGATCAGGCGGTATTCGCCTTCGATGGCGTTGATTTTGCGCGCCTGAAGGTCGCGCACCTCCGACAACAGGTGCTTGAAGTCTTCGCGGACCATGATGTGGTGCAGCTTGGAGGTGCTCAGCGTGTCTTCGCTGTGACCGGTCAGCTTGACCATCGCGGCGTTGACGCCGATAAACCCGCCATTGGCCGCGCACATCGCCATGCCCACTGGCGCGTTGTTGAGCACGGTGCGGAATTGCAGCTCGCTGGCCTCCAGTTTCTCGCGGGCATCGTGCAGTTCGGTGATATCCGTCTGAACCCCAAGGAACCGCACCGCGCGCCCGTCGCTGTCGCGTTCGGCCACGGTCGCATCGGACCGCATCCAGCGCCAGTGTCCGTCACCGAAACTGATCCGGTACTGCGCAATGGACCGGTCGGACTGGCCGCTGATGCAATCACGGTCCGCCGCCTGCAACGCAGGCAGGTCGTCGGGATGGATGCGCTTCAGAAACACCGCCTGCGGATCGGTCACGGGGTCTGTGGGCGGGACACCCATCAACCGCTTCCATGTGTCCGACACGATCGATTTCCCGGTGCGCAAATCGATGTCGAAGACCCCGATATCCGCGCCCACGAGGACCGCGTTCCACCGCTCTTCCGCGATGGCGAGACGTTCTGCGCCGATCTGTTCCTCGGTCACGTCGAGCAGCATCACGGTTGCCAGTTTTTCATTCGCGCTCGATTGCCAAGTCGACATGCGCACGTCGAGAAAGAGCCGCTGGCCCTGGGCGGTGCGCGATACGATCTGGCGCGGCAACTGGCCCTGCCCCCCCGTCTGCCTGCCCAACAGCCGTTGCAGCGGCTGACCGATCAGATGGGTTTCGTCCTGTCCGAACATCTGCCCGGTCATCGGGTTTGCCGACAGGATCACGTCATTGGCGTCGATCACCAGGATGGCCATCATCGCATGATCGATGATCGATCTGTTCTGCTGCTCATTGGCATCGAGCTGTCGCGTGCGCACCCCGACCAGCCGCCTGACCGCATGTTCGCGGTGCATCAGCACGGTCACCAGCGCCCCCAGCAAAGCCGTCAGGAGCAGACCGCTCCCGGCGACGAAGAACGTGGCGTAGTGGTATTGCTGCGCGGCGTCGAAGGCAGGCGTGCTGTTCCAGACCAGCAGCCATTCGCGCCCCAGTAGCGAAATCGACGCGCTGCGGGTCCAGTCGCTGTCGATCGCTTCAGCCGGATTGGCCAGCGTGGAATAGATCAGAAGGTCCTGGTCGGCCTGCGCGCCGTCATAAACCGACAACGAAAAGAATTTCGACTGCGCGGGCGACAGGTTTCGCAGGGTGCGCGACCCGATGAACGGGGCATAGACCCAACCCTGGAACGCCCCGCGCCCGTCCGCGGTTGCCACGGTGCGGTCGTAATGCGGGTGCAGCAGCAGAAAGCCCGGTGTTTTCGCGGCGTCCTGCACCAGCAGGATGCGTGGCGTCAGATGCGGCAATCCGGTCTCGCGGGCGCGGATCGCCGTTGTCCTGCGGCCCTCTTCGAACGCGATGTTGAGGCCGCGCGCCTGGATATTTGGCGCCAGGGGCTCGATGTACTTGATGACGAAAGTGGACTCGGTCGCGGTCTCGGGGTGGATTTTCATCCCCTCGATGCCATCCGCCTCGGCCTGGCGAAGGAACTCCTGCCGTTGTCCGGGTTCGACCGGAACGATCCAGCCGATGCCGTTGATGCCGGGCAGATTTTCATCGATATTCAGCGCCGTGACGAAATTGGCCCAGTCCTGCTGGACCACGGCGTCCGACGCGGTGATCAGCCCGCTTGCGGCGTTCAACGACTGTGCATAATCCGTCAGGCGCTTTTGCAGCGCGCTCTTGTTGTCTTCGGTCACGCTGTGAAACGCGTCTTCGACGCGGCTCTTGCTGGTCCGTTCTGTCCAAAGAGCCGTGGTCAGGGTTGCTGCCAGACATAGGCCCACAACGCCGGTTGGAACCCAGAATAAACGACTCATTACATCCCCTTTGCCTGTTATCCGATCACGTGCCGGGGTCCGGACATTCTGCCGGGGCGCGGGAAGGGTTTGGTATCCGAACGGAATTTCCCCACGATAGAGTGCTGATCGGACAATGCAACTAAATCAAGAAAAACCGGTCGAAAATTATGTGTCAGGTGACCGGGCATCCCGCCTGCGTCATCCAAGGGTCAGCTTGAGTATCGGCAGCGACAGCCCTGCCATCGCGATGGACAGGCCCATCGGAAACCGCCGCGTGTCACGCAAAAAGGCCCAGCGGGAGGTCGGAGAGGCCGCGCCAAGCCGCACGACTTGGACAAGCGCGATGCCGACCAGCAGCGACACCGACAATGACAGCGCGAAGACCGCAAGCCATTGGTGAGGGATGAACAACACCAGCGCGGACAGCACTTTGACGTCACCGCCGCCCAGCAGGTGGAACGAAAAGCCCGCAACCCCGACCGCCAGAACGACCCCGGCCGCGAGCAGGCGCAGGGCCACACCGTCAAGATTGCCGGGCGTCAGCAGCGACGCCGCGAAGAGACACAGGTAGGCCCCCACCAATACATTCGGGATGCGCATCTGGCGCAGATCGAACAGCGCGGTCGCCAGAAGAAGCGGCACAAGCCCCAGCAGCACGGGAACCTGCAGGTTGGCGATCGCGTCCGGCATGCGCTATCCGGCCCGGCTGAGCGTTGGCTGGTCCTGCTCGGTCTGCGTATCGGCGTGCAGGCGTGCCATCACCTCGACCTGACCGGAGGCGCCCGTCTTGGCATAGACATTGCGCAGATGTGTGCGGATCGTCGCGATCGAGACATTCAGTTCCTGCGCCATCTCGCGCGGTTTGAGCCCGCCGGCAAGAAGATGGCAGACCCGCTGCTCGGACCGGCTGAGGTTATAGGGGTTGAAGCCGCCCAGAATGGAGGGGCTGGCGTGATCCGTGTCATGGCCCGCGGTGGACCCTCGCATCCGGCCCTGCGCCGCGATCATGCGGCTCACGATGCCTGGCGCGCGGGCCGCCCACCCGTCGGCCAGCGACCTGGTGATGACAGAGGTGGAGAGTTGCTTGTGCCGGTTCGGCGGCGTTTCGAACGCGATCTCGATCAGGTCGATATGGCCATCCTGCTGTTCCATCACGATCAGGCTGACCTCGCAGATCTCGGTGCGGTGCGCCCATTCGCGGTTGGCTGCGCTTGCCGCAAAGCGGGGATCCTCGCGCAGTTCGCTGAGACGCCAGATGGTGCCCGGCAGGGCGCTTTCGCGGTGTCGGTCCAGCAAGAAGCGCGCGAGCGCCACACCGGGCCGATCGGGCCGGGTCTGACCTCTGCGGTCACAGGCCGCGGCGATGATCCGCGGGGTGAAATCCGCCAGTGCAAGCCTGTAGACCACAAGGTTCGCGCCCTGTACCTGTGCAATCAGACCAGAGACGATCTTGTTGAAATCCCCATGCCCCGACATCGCGGCCGCCCATTTGGTAATCAGCGCGAACGAACGCTCTATCCGGACTTCGAGGGGGGCAGCGGTGGGAAAGCGAACGGGATCTGACGATGCGGTGTCTGCTGAACGGGGCATATCAACTCATACTCTGTAATAGGATGCCCTGCAGACTGCCAAAGCGACCTGACGCTTCTAGGACCAGTTTGTGGCGAGGATACGGCATTTGCCGCCCGGCAGGCCATGAAAACGTCGGATTCCAACAGATTTTGCGACGCGATATGGCGATAAATAATGTTTTAAAACAATGCTATGGATGCTTTTTCCACAGTGTTTACAAAACCGTAAAAATGCCTTGATTTATCATCCATTTGAACGATGCCGGCTTACCTGCCGTTCACTAGATTGATCGTACAGTTGCCGAACACAGACATGGTGGTCGGTGATCTCAGACCGCGGCCCATGTCGCTTAAATCGTACACAAGGATTATGACTATGACCAACCAGATCTCCACCCGCCTGATGAACCTCTTCATTCGCTTTCGCCACTGCGAAGACGGTGCAACGCTTGTCGAATACGGCATCGCGCTTGGCCTTGCCGTGACGCTCGGCGCCGGTGCGCTGGTCACGCTGGGCACCGACATCGGCCTGACCATGGGCGATGCAAGTGCCGCGATGCCGCGCACCCCGACCGAGTAAGTCACGCACCCGCACCAAGTCCCGACCGGTACGTCCGGTCGGGCTTGATGCGCCCTCTCTTAACCTTGTCCCTGACTTTCGGAGCGCAGACAGTATGTTCGCCCGCCCCACATCAAACCGCTTTGTCGAGAACGAGGATGGCGCCATCCTCGTGTTCTGGGCCGTCGCGCTGGTGGTGTTCCTGGGGCTCCTGGGCTTGAGCTTCGATTTCGGGCGGGTCGCGACGACCCAGTCCGAACTGCAATCCTACGCCGACAGCGTCAGCCTTGCCGCCGCTGCCGAATTGGACGGGGCACCCGACAGCATCGCCCGTGCGACCCGTGCCGCGGCCGATCTGATCGAGGACAGCCAGACCTACGGCGATGGCGCCAAGGTGCTGGGCGGCTCCAACAGCTACACGCTGACCTTTTTCAAACACGATGCCACGTCTGGCGGGTTCGTGCGCGCGCCCGAAAACGTGACCACCTCGCCCGCGCAGGCCCGCTTCGTGCAGGTGCTGATGGGCGACACCGACGTGATCACACCGCTGAGCGGTGCCGCCGCCAGCCTGTCGGGGCGCAGCGCCGACCGGTTCGGCGTGATGGCCACCGCCGTCGCGGAGTTCTCGCTCGAGGCCTGCGACGTCGCGCCCGTGGCCATGTGCCTGCCGTCGGCGAACTTCTCCGCCGCCAGCAGCATTGGCACATCATTGGTGCTCAACCCCAATGTCGGGGTGGGCACCACGCTGCCCGGCGGCATCCGCGCCGTCGACACGATCGCCAGCCAGCTTGACGGGCTGAGCATCTGCGCGGGCCTCTCGGGCGCCGGGCTCGAGGCCTGTCTGCTGGCGGCGCAAAAGCCTGCCTCCGCCTGTTCCGGGTCCAGGGGGCTCGGGATTTCGGCGGATGTGGATGCCACCGGCCTTACGGATGCGATCAACACGCGGTTCGGCGAATTCAACGGCCTTGTCTCCGGCCTGTCGGGCATCGACGCGTTTTCCGCCGGTCCCAACGTGCTGGCGGGCCAGACCGACATCGCGGGCCTGTGCCTGCCGCTCGATATCCTGCCCTCGAACGACGATCTGAGCCTGCCGGCCGATGATTGCGTGGCCAGCGGTTCGTGTGGTGTGCAGGGCAACGGAAATTTCTCGCTCGGGCGGCAGGCCTACGTCGATGCACATTACGGCGGCACGGATCCCTTTCCGGACGCGACGACGCGCTTCGATTTCTTCCGCGCCGAGGTCGAGGCGGACGCCGACGGCTCCCTGTTGGGCGGCATCGTCGGTGGGCTTGCCGGCGGGCTGCTGGGCGGATCGGGCTTTGTGCCGCAGATGTGCAACCCCTTCTCCTCGCAGGATCCGGAGCGCCGCCTGATGGTGGTCGCAGGGATCGATTGTTCGAATGGCGGGCTTGGATCCGCAGGCGGCTCCGCGCCGGTGCGCGAATATTTCGAAGTGTTCTTGCTGGGTCCGGCCGAAACCGGCGGCTTCAACGTCGAGATCACGGCCTGCCTTGGCGGCGAATGCGGTGGCGGAACCCTCGATACGGACGTGCGCGATGTCGTGCGGCTGGTGGAATGATGCGCCGCCTGCCCCGTTTCTGGCGCGCCGAGGACGGCGCCGCACTGGTCGAATTTGCCATGCTGGTTCCCGTGGCGCTGGTCTTTGTGGCCTTCACCTTTGAGGCGAGCCGCACCTTCTGGGGATATCAGACCACGATCACGGGCGTCCGCGACGCGACCCGCTATCTGTCGCGCGTGGTGCCGGGGGATGTCTGCGACAGCGGTGGCGCCGTCAGCGGCTGGAACACCAAGCTGACCGAGATCGTGCGCGACACCCGGTCGGGTGACACGCTCTTCCCCGCGTCGATCCGGATCGTTGGTGTCAGCGCGACGCTCGAGTGCGTGGCGGGCGATTACCGGAAGGCCACCGTGCCGGTCGCCGCCGTGACCGCGACGCTGGCCATCGACTATCCGTTCAAGGGGATATTTCGCCTTGTGGGCGTGACGCTGGACGATGTGACGACTGTCGTGCGCGACCAGGCGCGGGTGCTTGGCACATGATGTCGCGTCGCATCATGTCCCCGGCCCGCTTCGCCACGGACGAAGACGGCGCCACGATGGTCGAATTCGCCGTGGTTCTGGCGATCTTCCTGTTGCTGGTCTTTGGCCTGATCGACTTCGGTCGTCTCGGCTTCAGCTACGTGATGGCGGAAAAGGCGACCGAGCGCGCGGCCCGCATCGCCGTGGTCAATGCACCGGTCTGTACCGGTCTGGCCGACGTCACGACTCGGGGCGTGGGCGGCATGTCCTCCTTGATCCCCAATGGCACGTCCTGTGGCGCGGGCAGTGCGATCTGCAGTACGATCGCCACTGTCACCTGTCGCGGCACATCCGGCAACGCCACTGCCGCCAGGATCTGGAGCCAGGTGCAACCGCTTTTGCCGGTGAACGCGACGCCGGAAAACCTCGAGTTCGCCTATAGCTTCGATCCGGCGCTCAACCGGCTGGGGGCGCCCTATGCGCCCATCGTTTCGGTCGACATCGTCGACCTGCAATTTCAATTCATTTCACCGTTGGGCGCATTCGCCGCCATGGCCGGTGCCACACAGGCGTCCGATCTGGGCGCGACGGTCACGTTTCCGTCCATGAGCGCGTCCCTTCCGTCGGAAGACCTGCGCTGAGGAGTATCAAGATGTCGTTTATCAATTCCCGATTTGACAACACCGGCGGGTCCGGCCACCGAAACACCGCGCGCACGCGGATCCTTGTTCTGTGTCAGTCGCGCGGCCTGAGCCACCGGATCGTTCATGTGCTCGAGGCCGAACCGGACGTTTCGGTAACAAGCCGCTCCAGCACGCTCGCCGCCCGGATCCACGATCTGGCCGATTTCGATTTCTGCGTGTTCGAGACCGATCCCCAATCGCCGCGCGACCTCGCCGCCCTCAGCGGGCTCGATATCGCGGAACGCGACACGACGCGGTTCCTCGCGCTCGTGCCGGACCTGCCGTCGCCCGACGACATCCGCGTCTGGCGGCAGGTGGGCGTCGACGAGGTCCTGCCGATCTCCGCGCTGATCTCAGGCGGTGAGACGGATGGCGAGGGCCAGGGCACCCGCGCGCCGATGGCGGCCCCGGCCCGCCCCGCGGTGTCCGTGACGCCCGCGCCCCCCAAGGCAGCGGCCGGCGGCCTTGATGCGCTGGGAGAGGATCAGCAGGCGCCGGCAGCGCAATTCATACGCCACGCCACGCTGGCAAACCGCGCCGCGCCCGCCGCCCGCACCGCGCAGCCATCCCCGATGGCGGACCCGGCCGCGGGCGAGGCAGATGACATCTGGCAGGACGAAGACGTGCCCGCCCTTCGGATCGTGCGCCGCGCGGCCGCCGACACCGCGACCGGGCAGCATCGCGACGCGGCGCCCCAGCCGACGACCGCCCGAACGGCGGAGCCGCGCGCCGTGCCGCCCGCGATGCCCGCACCGCAGGCCGGGGAGCCGACGCCGGAGCCGCTGCTGCGCGCGCGCACGCCGATCGCGAACGGCCCCGCGCCGGACCGGGCCGCCGCACCGGTCGGGGACGACACGCCGCAATACGCGCCTGCCGCGGGCGCGACCCCTGCCGCACCGGCAGCGCCACAACAGCCCAAGCCCGAAATGGCCGCGCCTTTTTTGACGGATGCGGGCAGCGACGGCGCGACCGGGCGGATCGTGGCCGTGATGCGCGCGCGCGGCGGCGCCGGCGCCTCCACACTGGCGGTCAACCTGGCCGCACAACTGGCCGTGCCGGCCAAGGGCGCCACCGTGGCCCCGCGCGTGGCGCTGATCGATCTGGATATCCAGAACGGCAATGTCGGGTCCTTTTGCGATGTGCCCGACTGTACCGCATTCGCCGATCTGATCCGGACGCAATCGCACCCCGACGGGGAATTCCTGGACCGCGCGATGGTCGATCATTCCGGCGGCTTCGCCATTTTGCCCGCGCCGGATGTATTCGCCCCGCTGACCGCGCTTTCGCCCGACACGGTCTCGGCGCTGCTGGATGAATTGCGGACCCGGTATGACCAGATCATCATCGACCTGCCCCAGGCGATCATGGACTGGATGGAACCGGTGATGGCGCGCGCGTCGCGCGCGCTGGTGGTGACCGATACTTCCGTGCCTTCGGTGCGCGCCACGAAACGCCTGATCGATCTGATCACCGAAGACCACATGACCCTTCCGATCGACATCATCGTGAACCGCGAAAAGCGGCCGTTTTCACCCTCGGCGGCGCATAAGGAGGCGGTGCGGGTGTTGGGCCGCCAGCTGTCGCACTGGATCCCGTCGGATCCGCGCGCGGCGCGCAAATCCATCGACCTGGGCCAGCCGCTGCTGGTCAGCGCGCGCCGATCCGGCATGTGCAAAGCGATCAAGAACCTGGCGGGCACCCTGCCCCGCGCCACGGCCCGCACCAAGACAGACAGATAAAGGACCACCCCAGATCATGTTCAAGAGTTTTCACAGTTCCAAGCCCGTCTCCGCCCCTGCCGCTGGATCGAACGTGGTATCGTTGATGCCAGCCGACCAGCAGCCCCACGACGCCGCGCAGGGCCATTTCGACGTGACCAGCGCTCCGGCCCCGGTGGCCGCCCGCCCGATGGCCGGCCCGACGCCTGACGCAGCGCGCCAAGACGGCGATCAGAATCTGGCGCTCAAGGCCGAGCTGCACGAAAAACTGCTGGACCAATTGAACCTTGCCGTCGTGGACAAGGTGCAGAAATCGGAATTGCGCCGCGAAATCGCGTCGCTCGCCGCGACCCACATGCAGGATGTTGGCCACGTCATACCGCGGCACGATTTCAACCGCATCGTGGATGAGCTCATGGACGAGGTTCTGGGTCTCGGGCCGTTGGAGCCGCTGCTGGCCGACGCCTCGATCTCGGACATTCTGGTGAACTCCTTCGAAAAGGTCTACGTCGAGCGGGGCGGATTGCTGGAGCGGACGACCGTGCGGTTTCGCGACGAACGCCACCTGTTGCGGATCATCGACAAGATCGTCAGCCGCGTAGGCCGCCGCATCGACGAATCCCAACCCTGGGTCGATGCCAGGCTGGAGGATGGCAGCCGCGTCAACGCGATCATCCGGCCCTGCGCCATCGACGGGCCCAGCCTGTCGATCCGGAAGTTCTCCAAAAAGCCGCTGAAAATGGAAAAGCTGGTCGAATTCGGCGCCCTGTCGCCGCAGGCGGGCAAGTTTCTGAACGCGGTGGTCCACGCGCGCCTGAATGCGCTGATTTCCGGCGGCACGGGGTCGGGCAAGACCACAATGCTGAACGCGATGTCGGGCTTCATCGATCCGCGTCACCGGATGGTCACGATCGAGGACGCGGCGGAGTTGCAGTTGCAACAAGATCACGTCGTGCGCCTTGAGACGCGCCCGGCCAATGCCGAAGGCACCGGTCGGATCACCCAGCACGACCTGGTGGTCAACGCGCTGCGGATGCGTCCCGACCGCATCGTGGTGGGAGAGGTGCGCGGATCGGAAGCCTTTGACATGCTGCAGGCGATGAACACCGGCCACGACGGGTCGATGACCACGATCCACGCCAACACCGCGCGCGACGCCATTGGCCGGTTGGAACAGATGGTGTCGATGATCGGTTCGGATTTCCCGATGTCCGCGATCCGCGCGCAGGTGTCGGCGGGCATTCAGATCGTGGTACAGTTGAACCGGTTGGCCGATGGCAGCCGCAAGGTGATGAGCATTTCCGAAATCGTCGGTCTCGAAGGCGAGACGGTGATGATGCAGGATATCTTCACCTTCAAGAAGACGGGTGTGGATGAAAACGGCAACGTGATCGGCGTCATGGCGCCGACGGGCATCCGCCCGAAATGCTATGAGCAGATCCGCGCATCGGGGTTCGATCTTGCTGCGGACTGCTTTCAGGCGACGGGCGGGTGATCGCCATGGACACGACGCTGTCGCAAGATCTTGACGGGATGTTCTGGCTGGCGGTCGCGGGCTGCTGCGTGCTGGCGCTCTTGGCGCTGACGCTGGTCCTGTCGCCGCGCAACCGGGAAGACCGCCAACGGATCGCGCGGATGCAAGCGCTGGGCAGCGCCGAGCCGTCGGCGGACAAGGCCAAACTGCAGGAACTGGTGCACCGCAGGCAATCGCATCACTGGAGCGACCGCATCCCTTATGTCGGCGGGCTGAACACGCGGCTGATGCAGGCCGGGCTCTACCTGTCGCCCACGATGGTGTTGCTGGGCTGCGCGGTGCTGACGCTGGTGCTTGCGGCCCCGGCGCTGGTGCTGGCCGGGCTGCCGGGTCTGGCGGGGGCCGTGGCGATGGGGTTCGGCCTGCCGCTGATGATCATCGATGCGCGGCGCAAGAAACGGGTGGAGACCTTTGCCAATCAATTGCCCGATGCGCTGGACCTGATGCAGCGCGGACTGCGCGTGGGGCACCCTGTCAGCGTCACCATCGGGTCGGTGGGCAAGACGATGCCGGACCCGATCGGCCAGGAATTCCGCATGCTGTCCGATCAGATCACAGCGGGCGACTATCTGACCGACGCCTTCAACGATCTGGCCAACCGGATGAAACAGGAAGACATGGATTACCTGTCGGTGTCGATTTCGATCCAGCATGGCACGGGCGGCAATCTGGCCGACATGCTGGGGGTGCTGTCCAAGGTGATCCGCGACCGCATCATGATGCGCCGGCGGGTGAAGGCGATTTCATCCGAAGGGCGGATTTCGGCGTTGCTTCTGTCGGCGCTGCCGGTGGGGATCTACGTGACCACGTCGTTCACGGCGCCGGATTACTACGGCGGGGTCAGCGATGATCCGTTGTTTCGACCGATCGCCGTGATCATCGTTCTGCTGGTGGTGGGAAACGCGCTGGCGCTGCGCAAGCTTGTCAATTTCAAGATCTGAGGACCGGATGAGTGATATGTTCGACAAATTCGGCTTTGTGATAGAGGCGGCCCAGGCCGACATGCTCTACTACGCCATCGCCTTTTCGCTGCTGATGATCACGTTGGGGGTCTTTGGGCTGGTCACGATGAAGGACCGCGCTGCGGCCCGTATCCGGGCGTTGTCCGCGGGAACCGGGTCGGTCTCCGCCACTGCCCGGTCCGGTGGTGGCAGCAATCTGCAGATCACCAAGGCGCAGGGGGTGCGGCCCACGGGGTGGATGAAATCTCTCGTTCCAAGCAACCAAGAGCAGCTCCTCGAGACGCAATACCAGCTTGGCTCGATCGGGTTCGAGGGCGTGAACGCGGTGCGCGACTTCTTCCTGGTGCGATTGGCGCTGATGGGCGCGGTGCCGATGCTGATGGGACTGTGGGTGGTTCTGGCGGGGCTGGACGCGCTTCCGCAGGTGCTTTCGGACCGGCTTGATACGATCTCGCTTTTGGGCCGGTTTCAAATCTGCGCCGTTGGGGCGGCGGTCGGGTTCTATGGCCCTGCGTATTGGCTGAAATCGCGCGTGTCGAACCGGCGCGACAAAATCCGTCAGGGGTTTCCCAACGCGCTGGACCTGTTGCAGATATCGGTCGAATCCGGGCTTGGCTTTGACGCCGCGCTGGCGCGTGTCGGCACCGAGATCGGCCGCGTCTCGCCCGAGATCGCGTATGAAATGCTGCTGGTCCAGCACGAGATTCAGGCCGGGCGCGACCGCAATCAGGCGATGGAGGACATGGCGCGCCGCATGGGTATCCCCGAGGCGGTGTCTTTCGTCACCGTGGTCGCGCAATCGCTGCAATTCGGCACCAGCCTGACGACGGCATTGCGGGTCTATGCCAAGGAAATGCGCGAAAACCGCGAGCTGGCGGCGCAGGAAAAGGCCAACAAGTTGCCGGTGCATATGTCGGCGGTGATGTCGATGATGATGCTGCCCGCGCTGTTCCTGATCACGCTGACGCCGATCATCATCCGCTACATGGCGATCTTCTAGCGCTTCCCGGCGCCGCCTGATCGTTCTCCTGCAAAGGAAACGGACCGGACGTCTCAAAAATTCCGCAGCGCGGGCCGGCTATCCCAGCGCGTATCCGGCACCGCGCACGGTGCGCAGCGGGTCCGATCCGCCGTATTGGGTCAAGGCCTTGCGCAGCCGTCCGATATGCACATCCACGGTACGGGTATCGACATAGATGTCGCGGCCCCAGACCAGGTCCAGCAGTTGATCGCGCGAAAACACGCGGCCCGGCTTTTCCATGAAGGTCGACAGCAGCCGGAACTCCGTCGGTCCCAGCTTCAGCTCGTGCTCGCCGCGGTTGACCCGGTGGCTGGTCGCGTCGAGCACGATATCCTGGTATTCCAGACGCTCGCCCGCCGCCGCCGGACGCACGCGGCGCAACTGGCCGCGCACCCGCGCCATCAGTTCGATCACCGAATAGGGTTTGACCACATAGTCGTCCGCCCCGGTCTCGAGACCGCGCACGCGGTCCACGTCCTCGGATCGCGCCGACAGCATGATGACGGGGATGTCGCGCGTCTCGCTCCGGATCTTCAGCCGGCGGCAGACCTCTATCCCGCTGAGCTTGGGCATCATCCAGTCCAGCACGATGATGTCGGGGGCGACCTCCTCGACCAGCAGCAGCGCTTCCTCGCCGTCCACCGCGCGGCTCACCGCGAAGCCTTCCGCTTCCAGGTTGTAGGCCAGCACCTCGCGCTGCGCGGGCTCGTCCTCGACCACCAGAACGCGCGGTTGATCGGCTGGCATGATGCGCGCTCCTTCAGGCTTTGACAGAGGTCTTGTCGGCCTTGGGCCTGGCATCCTCGGGGTGCATCCCGGTCACCAGGTACACCACCTGTTCGGCGATCGAGGTGACGTGATCGCCCATCCGCTCAACGTTCTTTGCGATGAAATGCAGGTGCATGCAGGCGGTGATGTTGCGCGGATCCTCCATCATGAAGGTCAGAAATTCACGGAACAGCGCATTGTACATCTGGTCCACATCCGTGTCGCGGTTGATTACGTCAAGCGCCAGTTCCGCGTCGCGCTGGATATAGGCGTCAAGCGCATCCTTCAGCATCTTCTCGACCTCGCGCGCCATGCGGCGCAGGGCGCCCGCGCTGTCGCTGACCGGCGCCATCTGGGCCAGAACGCCGGTGCGCTTGGCCATGTTCTTCGCATAGTCGCCGATCCGCTCGAGGTTGGCGCTGATCTTGATGACGCTCAGGATCAGGCGCAGGTCGCGGGCGGTGGGCGCGCGCAGGGCGATGACGCGGGCGGCTTCCTCGTTGATCAACTCTTCGAGGTCGTCGATCACCCGGTCGCCGCGGCGCACCTGATCGGCCAGTTCCTCGTCGCGCGTATCCAGCGACTTGGCGCCATTTCGGATCGCGTCTTCGACAAGGCCGCCCATTTTCATGATCTGCGCCTGGATCGCCTCGAGGTCACGGTCAAAGGCGGAAGCAATATGTTGGTCCTGCATGGGTCTTATCCTATCCGGCCGGTGATGTAGCTTTCGGTGCGGGGGTCTTCGGGGTTGGTGAATATATGGCCCGTCTCGCCGTATTCGACGAGGTGCCCAAGGTGGAAAAACGCGGTCTTCTGGCTGACGCGCGCGGCCTGCTGCATCGAATGGGTGACGATCACGACCGAATAGTTCTGCCGCAACTCGTCGATCAGTTCCTCGACCTGCGCAGTGGCGATCGGGTCGAGCGCCGAGCATGGTTCGTCCATCAGCAGGACCTCGGGTTCGGTGGCCACGGCGCGCGCGATGCACAGGCGCTGCTGTTGCCCCCCCGACAGGCCGGTGCCGGGCGCGCTCAGGCGGTCTTTGACCTCGTCCCAGATGGCGGCGCGGCGCAGGGCGCGCTCCACGATGTCATCCAGGTCGGATTTGCCGCGCGACAGCCCGTGGATGCGCGGGCCGTAGGCCACGTTGTCATAGATCGACTTCGGGAAGGGGTTGGGTTTCTGGAACACCATCCCCACCTTGGCGCGCAACTGCACCGGATCGACCTCGCGGTCATAGATGTCCTCGCCATCGATCAGGATGTCGCCCTCGACGCGGCAGATGTCGATGGTGTCGTTCATCCGGTTGATGCAGCGCAGAAAGGTCGACTTGCCACAGCCCGACGGCCCGATGAAGGCGGTCACGGTCTTGTCCTCTATGTCGACGCTGACGTCCTTGATGGCGTGGTTGTCGCCGTAATAGACCTGCACGTTGCGGGCCGCGATCTTGATGTTCTGGGCGTCCACGGCTCTCTCCGATAGTCTCATGTCATTCATTGCGGTCTACCCCTTTTACCAGCGGCGTTCAAAGCGGCGGCGCAGAAGTACCGCGATGGTGTTCATCGTGACCAGAAACACCAGCAGGATGATGATGCCGCCCCAGGCGCGTTCATAGAACGCGGGATCGGCGCGTTTCGCCCATTCATAGATCTGCGCGGGCATGGCCGAGTTCGGATCCAGCAGGCCCGAGGCGATGCTGTCGGGCGGGTTCGAGGCGATGAAGCCCACCATCCCGATGAGCAGCAGCGGCGCGGTTTCGCCAAGCGCCTGCGCCAGCCCGATGATCGTGCCGGTCAGGATGCCCGGCGCGGCCAGCGGCAGCACATGATGGAACACCGACTGCATCTTGGATGCGCCGACCCCGAGCGCCGCGTCGCGAATCGACGGCGGCACCGATTTCAGCGAGGCCCGGGTCGAGATGATGATCGTCGGCAGCGTCATCAGCGTCAGGACCAGACCGCCGACCAGCGGGGCCGAATTGGGCAGGTGCATGTAGTTGATGAACACCGCAAGGCCGAGGATGCCGAACACGATCGACGGCACGGCGGCGAGGTTCGAGATATTGACTTCGATGACGTCGGTGATCCAGTTTTTCGGTGCGAATTCCTCAAGGTAGATGGAGGCCGCAACCCCGATCGGCAGGGCCAGTGTCAGCACCACCAGCATCATGAAGAACGACCCCACCATGCTGACGCCCATGCCGGCCGCCTCTGGCCGCGCGTCTGAGGCATCGGAACCGGTGATGAAGTCGAGGTTGAAGCGTTTTTCCAGACTGCCCTCGGCGATCAGTTTGTCCACGAAATCAAGCTGTTCCACGCTGATGTTCTTGTCTTGCGCGATGCTGTCGCGGCTTACGCGGCCTTTCATGTAGCCATCGACGCGGCTGGAGGCGAGAAATTCGAACGCGACCGTCCGGTCCAGCACGGAAGGGTCGGCCAGCACGAAGTCGCGCAATTGCGCCGGGGCGCTGTCGGACAGGATGCCGGCCATCTTCTTAGGGTCGAGATCGCTGTCGAGCCCGCCGGTCGCGGCGATCTTGGCCTCGAAGGCCTGCGCCAGCAGCGGCTTGTATCCGAAGGTCGAGACCTTCTTCATCTCTTCGGGGTCGCGGTTGCCCTTCTTGTCGAGCGTGTCGGCGGGCAATGCGACCTCGAGCGTGATGAAAGTCTGGGTGAAGGCGCCGGTCCCGCGCCCCACGATGGTGACCAGCAGGATCGCCAGCATCACGAGGCCCACGGCAATGGCGGCGATGCCATAGGCCTTGAACCGGGTTTCGGCGGCATTGCGTCTGCGGGTGCGGGCGTCTTGCTGCAACAGCGACGATTTCGGCGCGGCCGCCGGGGCGGCGGCGTTGGTCATATCGGTCATTCGTACTGCTCCCGGTAGGTTCGCACGATATAAAGCGCCAGCACATTCAGCCCCAGCGTCAGAACAAAGAGCGTGAGGCCAAGCGCGAAGGCCACCAGCGTTTCGGGGCTGGCAAAATCCGTGTCACCGGTCAGCTGGCTGACGATGCGGGTGGTGATGGTGGTCATCGCCTCGAGCGGATTGGCCGATATCTTGGCGATGGCGCCCGCGCCCAGCACCACGATCATGGTCTCGCCGATGGCGCGGCTGGCGGCCAGCAGCACGGCGCCCACGATACCGGGCAGCGCGGCGGGCAGCACCACCTGGCGGATCGTCTCGGAATGGGTGGCGCCCAGGCCGAACGACCCGTCGCGCAGGCTTTGCGGCACCGCGTTGATGATGTCGTCCGACAGCGACGACACGAAGGGGATCAGCATGATCCCCATCACCAGACCCGCGGTCAGCACCGATGTGGCGCCGGTCATCCAGGTCAGTCCCAAGAGCCCCTCTTCGCCGCGGCCGAAAAGCGTCACCAGCGCCGGACCCACGGTCAGCAGCGCGAACAGGCCATAGACGATGGTCGGGATCCCGGCGAGAATTTCCAGCAGCGGCTTGGCCACCGACCGCAGGCGCGGACCGGCATATTCCGACAGGTAGATCGCGGCAAAGAGGCCGATCGGCACCGCCACCACAAGGGCGATGAACGCGATGTAGAGCGTGCCCCACAGAAGCGGCAGGATCGACAATTCGCTATTGCCGCGAAAGTTCGGCGCCCATGTGGTGCCCAGGAAGAAGTCCTGCCAGGGGTGCAGGGAAAAGAAGTTGACCGTCTCGAACAGCATCGACAGCACGATGCCAACGGTGGTCAGGATCGCCAGCGACGCGGCAAGGATCAAAAGCCACAGCACGCCGCGTTCCACCGCGTTGCGGGCGCGAAAACCGGCGCGCGCGCTGCGCAGGGCGATCGCCATCCCCGCCAGCGCCAGCGACAAGACCACCGCCACCATGACCCAGGACCACAGCCGGCTGAGACTGCGGTATTCCTGCGCGGCAGCAAGGATTTCAGGGTCCACGTCAGAGCCGAGCGCCACCCCGACATTGCCCAGCACCGCGCGGATGTCGGTGCCTGTCGCGACGATATCGGCGGCCTCGTCCGCGCTCAGCGCGCCGGCGGCGACGGCCACGTCCAGCCCTTCGGCCAGGCGGCGCACATCGCTCATCACCAGGTTGATCGACGATCCTTCGGCGATGGCGCGTTGCGGGATCAGGTCAAGCACGGCGTTCTGCACCAGCGCCGGTTGCGCCAGCAGCCAGATGACCAGAACGCCGAGCGCCGGCACGGCGATCATCATCGCGGCGTTGTAGCCATAGTAGTTCGGCAGGGAATGCAGCCGCCGCGCATCGCCGCCCGCCGAGGCCATCGCACGGGCCCGCGCGAGCACGAAGCCTGCCGCCGCGAGGACGATCACCGCCAGCACGACCAAGCCGGTCGGGCCGAGGCCGAAGACCCCACTGGATTGCGCTGCGTTCATCTCATGCTCCGAATGGTCTGTGTCGCAGGTCGTATACAGCCTGTCGTCCGGGAATGAAAACGGGGAGCCGTGACATGCCTCCCCGTTTTCCGTTTTCTGTCGCGGTCGGCGGGATCAGGCGCCGCCGCCGATCACCGTTTCGTCGGCGACGATGTCCTGGGTGTCGGCCAGCGCCGGGTCCGCGACCAGGCCGTAGTCCGACAGCGGGCCGTCGGGGCCAGCGATCTCGTCGGCGACAAAGAATTCCGCAAAGTCCTTGAGCCCGGGGATGACGCCGATGTGGGCCTTCTTGATGTAGAAGTACAGCGGACGCGACACCGGGTATTCGCCGGTCGAAATCGTCTCGGTCGAGGGGACGACGCCACCCATCGTAGACACCTTGAGCTTGTCGGTGTTGTTTTCGTAGAAGGCGAGGCCAAAGACGCCGACGCCGTTGGTGTTGCTTTCGATGCGCGCCAGCGTTTCGGTGTAATCGCCGTCGATGTCCACCGCCAGACCGTCGGTGCGCACCGCCATGCAGGCGCCTTCGGCCGCGTCTTCATCCATGCCCATGTCCAGCATCGCCTGCATCGCGCCGCTGTCCTCGCAGCCTTGCAGGATCACCTTTTCCTCGAACACTTCACGGGTGCCGTGCTTGGTGCCGGGGATGAAGGCCATGATCGGCGCATCGGGCAGCGCGCTGTCGATTTGGCTCCAGTTGGTGTTGGGGTTGGCGATCATTGTGCCGTCCACTGGCATCTCGGCGGCCATCGCCATGTACCACTGCGCGGGTTCGAAGGCGGTGAAGGCCGGGCCGCCCTGCTGGCTGGCGAACACGATGCCGTCATAGCCGATGCGCACTTCGATGATGTCGGTCACGCCGTTTTCGGCGCAGGCCTTGATTTCATTTTCGCGAATCGCGCGCGAGGCGTTGGCGATGTCGATCGTGTTCTCGCCCACACCTTCGCAAAAGCGCTTGAGACCGGCCGAGGAGCCACCCGATTCCACGACCGGTGTCGGGAAGTCGAAGTTTTCGCCGAAGGCTTCGGCGACGATGGACGCGTAGGGCAGCACGGTGGAGGACCCGGCGATCTGGACCTGGTCGCGGGCGGCCGCGGCGGTTGCGGATACGGCGGCCATGGCCAGCGCGGAGGCTGCGAATTTTGTGAAAGACATGGTGTCTCCTGCTTGGATCAGAATCATTCGTGATCACCCCATGATGATCTTGGACCCGTCCTAGGGACGTCCGGCAATGCTTTTGTGACAGTTGTGTAACGGTTTTATGACACCCTGTCCCGGGGGGGCGGGCTGGCGCCGATTTCGAGGCCGGATCGGGGGTCTGCCCCGACCCCGGAGGTGGTCTGCCCCGACCCCGGAGGTGGTCTGCCCCGACCCCGGAGGTGGTCTGCCCCGACCCCGGAGGTCTTTGACGCAAAAAGATACGTCACGGGGCCGCGCGGCGGGGCGGTGGCCCGTCGCCGGCGGATCACGATGCCGTCTGGTCCGGGCCGGGGTCCGTCGGCAGCACGACGGTGAACCGCGCGCCCTGCCCCGGTTCGCTCTGGACATGCAGGCGCCCGCGGTGGCGGTTAACGATATGCTTGACGATGGCCAGCCCCAGACCGGTGCCGCCAAGCGCGCGGCTGCGGTGGCTGTCGGCGCGGTAGAACCGTTCGGTCAGGCGCGGCAGGTGCACGGCGTCGATGCCGGGGCCGTAGTCGATCACATGCACCCGCACGCCGGGCGCGCGCAGGGCCGGATCGCGGTCGGTGCGGACCAGATCCAGGGTGACGCGCCCGCCTGAGCCACCGTATTTGATCGCGTTTTCGATCAGGTTGGTGAAGACCTGCATCACCTGGTCCGCGTCTCCGGTCATCCAGACGGGGGGGGTGCCCAGATCGGCGTCCAGCGTCACCTTCGCCTCTTGCGCCAGGGGAGCCAGCGTGCGCAGCACCGCCGTCAGCGTCTCGATCAGGTCGATGCGGGTGCGCGGGCGAACGCGCTCGTCGTCCTCCACCCGGCTGAGCGACAGAAGATCGCCCACCAGCCGGTTCATGCGCCCGGCCTCGCCCTCCATGATGTCGAGAAACCGGTCGCGGGCGGCGGCGTCGTTGCGGGCGGGTCCGCGCAGGGTTTCGATGAATCCCATCAGCGCGGTCAGCGGGGTGCGCAGTTCGTGGCTGACATTGGCGACGAAATCGCGGCGCATCTGGCCTGCCTGTTCCTCGCGGGTGATATCGGAAAAGCACACCAGCACCAGGCGCATCTGCGGCACGGCGCGGCAGGTCACGCGAAAGGCCGTGTCCTGCGCGCCGTCGTTGCCAAGATAGGGCGCCTCGCGCCGGGTTCCGTCACGCAGCACACCCTCGATCGCGTCGATCAGCGCGGGCTGGCGCAGCATGGTCACAAAGTGCCGCCCCTCGATCGCCTGCCCCAGCAGCCTGCGGGCCTGCCGGTTGGGCGCGACGATCCGTTCTGCCCCGTCGATGGCAAGCGCGGCCAGCGGCATCGCGGCGATCAGATCGCTGAGAGCCGCCGGCGTCATCGGGTCAGGCGTCCATCGCCGCCGCGACGGCCGTGGTGAACACATCGCACAGCGTCACCGGGTCTTCCAGACCGACCGAGATGCGGAAGAAGCCTTCGCTCATGCCCAGGGCTTCGCGGGCGTCCGCCGTCATGCCCCGGTGGGAGGAGGACGCGGGATGCGAGATCGTCGTGCCCACGTCGCCCAGTGTGGGGGCAAAGCTGAGGCCCTCGGCCCCGCGGGTGAAGGCATTGGCCGCCGTACGCCCGCCGTCCAGTTCGAAGCTGACCATGTTGCAGAACTGCCCGTCGAGCAACTCTGCCGCGCGGGCGTGATCGGGATGATCGGCGCGCGCGGGATAGAGCACGCGCCTGACGCCCTTGAGACCCGCAAGGTGATCGGCCAGCCGGGCGGCTGTCGCCTGTGCGCGGTCGAACCGCAGATCGAAGCTGAGCATGCCACGTTCGGCCAGCCAGCAGTCAAAGGGGCTGGGCGTCATGCCGGAGGTCACGGCGAAGACACGCAGCCGGTCATTCAACGCCGCATCCGCCGCGGCGACCCAGCCCAGCATCACGTCGGAATGGCCCGCCAACAGCTTGGTCAGCGAGTGGATGACGATGTCGGCGCCCTGTTCGAAAGGTTTGAAGGCACGCGGGGTGGTAAAGGTGTTGTCCACCACCAGCAGCACGCCCGCCTCGCGCGCCAAGGCCGCCAGCCCGGCGATGTCGGCCACCGCCAGCGTCGGGTTCGATACCACCTCGACAAGGATCATCCTGGTTTCGGGGCGGATGGCGGCGCGCACGGCCGTCACATCGCCGGGGTTCACCAGCGTGGTGGCGATGCCCAGGCGCGGCAGGTCCTCGTTCATCATGCGCAGCGAGCGGCCATAAAGCTGGTTGCCGCCGATCACGTGGTCGCCCGACCGCATCAACCCCAGCAGCACCGCCGACACCGCCGCCATTCCGCTGGCGGTCACGACGCCGGGGTGCGGGGCGTGCTCCATCCGGTCAAGCCGGCGGCCGACGACGTCGGCATTGGGGTGGCCTTCGCGCGAATAGGTATAGCCGTGCAGCTTGCCTTCGTATTGCGCGTCCAGCATGTCGGGCGTGTCGGAGGCATAGACCACCGACGGGCTGAGCGGGGTGACGACCGGACGGCTGGCGCTGGCGGGCAGCGCATCGGGACGGACAAGCGAGGCTTTTTCGTTCTTCATTATCGGGCTTTCATTTCTGTCATTTCGTCGCGGAACCGACGCATGTTGTCTTGGTAGCTCTTGGCGCTGGCGGTCAGCATCTGGATCGCCTTGGCGTCCAGCTCGCGCACCACCTTGCCGGGGGCCCCCATCACGAGGCTGCCATCCGGGATCACCTTGCCTTCGGTGATGAGGGCGCCCGCGCCGATCAGGCAGTTCTTGCCGATCTTCGCGCCGTTGAGGATGGTGGCGCCCATGCCGATCAGGGTGTTGTTGCCGATCGCGCAGCCGTGCAGCATGACCTTGTGTCCGATGGTGCAATGCTCGCCGATCGTCAGGGGATGACCCATGTCGGTGTGCAGCACGCAGTTTTCCTGAACGTTGCTGCCGGCGCCGACGCGGATCAGTTCGTTATCGCCGCGCAGGGTGGCGCCGAACCAGACCGACGCCCCCGCATCCAGAACCACTGCGCCGATCAGGTTGGCATCGGGCGCGACCCAGGTGTCGGCATGCAGGGCGGGGGTTTTGGTGCCAAGGGTATACAGGGTCATGTCAGGTCCTCGAATTCGGTTTGCAGGGCGCGCACGTGGTCGGTCAGCCCCGGTTGCTGGCTGCGGCGCAGCCGGGTGGCGGTGACGATGGTTTTCAGCCGTGCCTCGGTCTGGTCCAGATCGTCGTTGATCAGCACGAAATCATAGCCGCCCCAGTGGCTGATCTCGTCCCAGGATTTCTCCATCCGGCGCCGGATCGTCTCGGGATCGTCCTGGCCGCGCCTTTCCAGCCGCGCGCGCAGTTCCGCGATCGAGGGCGGCAGCAGAAAGATCGACAGCGTGTGCGCACCCAGCGACGAATTGGTGATCTGCTGCGCGCCCTGCCAGTCGATATCGAACAGGACGTCACGGCCCGCGTCGATGGCGGCCTGGACCGGGCCGCGCGGGCTGCCGTAGAAATTGCCGAAGACATGCGCATGTTCGAGCATCTCGCCATCGGCCACCATGCTCTTGAACTCCGCCTCGGAGGTGAAGTGGTATTCGCGGCCATCCACCTCGCCCGGGCGCGGTGCGCGGGTGGTGGCGGACACGGAAAAGGCGATCTCGGGATCCCAGTCGCGCAGGCGCCGCGCCAGCGTCGATTTGCCCGCCCCCGAAGGCGAGCTGAGGATGATCAGAAGGCCGCGCCGTCTTGCTGTTGTCACCGGGGATCACTCCACATTCTGAACTTGCTCGCGCATCTGGTCGATGACGGCCTTGAGCGCGAGCCCGGTGCCGGTCAGCGCGCTGCTTTGCGCCTTGGAGCACAGGGTGTTTGCCTCGCGGTTGAATTCCTGCATCAGGAAGTCGAGCTTGCGCCCCACCGGGCCGCCCTGCCCCAGCAGGTCGCGCGCGGCCCCGACATGCGACCGCAGGCGGTCGATCTCCTCGGTGACGTCGGCCTTGACCGCGATCAGCGCGAGTTCCTGCGCCACGCGGCCCTCGTCGGCTCCCTCGGCGTTCTCCATCACCCGTGCCAGGTTGCGGCGCAGCGCCTGCGCCATGTCGGCGCGGCGGTCCTCTGCCTGGGCGGCGGCGGTGGTGGTCAGGGTCTCGATATCGGTCAACTGCGCGGCCAGCACATCCTGCAGGGCCGCGCCCTCGGCTTGGCGCATGTCGTTGAACGCCTCGACCAGCGATGCGAATTCGGCATGCAGGACCTTGGCCAGCGCGGTGGTGTCGTCCTGGGTCGTGGTCTGCTCCAGCACGCCGCGCAGGGCGATGATGTGGGACGCGGTCGAGGGGGCGAGCGACACGCCCTTGTCCATCGCCTGGGCCTCGATCTCGGCCAGGGCATTCAACACCGCATTGAGCTGCCCCGCGTTCACGCGCTGCGCGCCTCCGGTGTCTTCGCGCGTGATCCGCAACGACAGGGTGACATTGCCGCGCGCCACGACCTTGACCAATTGCGCGCGCAGACCGGTTTCCAGCCCGTCGATCCAGTCGGGCACCCGCAGGCGCAGATCCAGGCCCTTGCCGTTCACCGCGCGCAATTCCCAGCTCCAGCTATGGGGGGGCAGCGCGCCCGTGGCCGAGGCAAAGCCGGTCATGGATCGGATCATGTGGGACATCCTTTCAGGTCGGTGCGCGGGGTCGAAATACGGCTGGACGCATGTTGTCCCTGCCTTATGCCCGATTGACCGTCCGGGGCAAGCCCGACACCGGCCAATCTGCAACCAAATCCCGCGAGGCGACGACCGTGAGGCGCAGGCCCCGCGTCCGCCGGGAATTAACCAGAATTAAAGATGTTGGACGACGGCGCGGTGCGATCTGTTAATATCCTGGCAACCAGGAATGAAGGATTGCGGTCAGTCGGGGGGCGGCACCGGTTGCGCCACGCGGTATGCCGCCGCGCGGATCACACCCCCCGTGCCCTCGATTGTTGGGATGCCCGAGGTGGAGACAATGGACTTTAACGAAACGACGACGCAGAATGTCGTGAGCATGATGGATTTTCAGTCGGATAACGGGTTTTCAGCCCTCTCCCAGGTCGAGGCCTATTGGGATGCCCTGCGTGGCGGCGATGTGATGCCCAAGCGCTCCGACGTCGATCCGCGGGGGATCGAACGGGCGCTGGAGTATGCCTTCATCGTCGAGCGGATCGCGCCGGGTATCGCGCGCCTGCGCATCGCCGGCAGCCATCTGAGCGATCTGATGGGCATGGAAGTGCGCGGCATGCCGTTGTCGTCGATGTTCGTGCCCGCCTGCCGCCGCCAGATCGCGGATCTGTTGACCGAGGTCTTCGAGCGGCCCGCCAGTGCCACGCTGCGGTTGAGCGGTCCGGGCGCGGTCGGCAAACCCGCGCGCGCGGCGCAGATGGTGCTCTTGCCGATGAAAAGCGATCTGGGCGATGTCAGCCGCATCCTGGGCTGCGTGGTCGCGCTGGGCGAGCCGGGCGCGGTGCCCTGCCGCTTCGACATGGTGCAGGCATCGGTCCGGGCACTGACGTCGCCGGACGCTGGTGCCGGCCCGGTGTCTTTTGCCGAGGCGGATGACCCGGCAGAAGAAACACCGCCCCCCTCCACCGGATTTTCCGAACCGCGCGCGATCTTCGAGCCCGGTGGGCGCCGAACGCTGCCGCCGTACCTGCGGCTGGTCAAATCCGACGACTGACCCCGCGGCCCGGCGCATCCGGACCTGCCGAGAGTACGAAAAACGCCGCGCGGTCGAAACCACGCGGCGTTTTCATGACGTCCCGGGCCGTCTGGCTCAGCTCGCGGCCTGTGAGCGGGTCGCCGCGCGACGCGAGGACAGTTCCTCGGCCACCAGAAAGGCCAGCTCCAGCGACTGGCTGGCATTCAGGCGCGGATCGCAGGCGGTGTGATACCGGTCGCTGAGATCCTCGTCGCTGACCGCACGCACGCCGCCGGTGCATTCGGTCACATCCTGCCCGGTCATTTCGAAATGCACTCCGCCCGGCACGGTGCCTTCGGCGGCATGGACGCCAAAGAACTCGTGCACTTCGCGCAGGACCGAATCGAACGGCCGGGTCTTGTAGCCGGTGGACGACTTGATCGTGTTGCCGTGCATCGCGTCGCAGACCCATGTCACGTTTGCGCCCTCCTCCCGCACGGTCTTGATCAGGCGCGGCAGGTGATCGCCCACCGATCCCGCGCCGAAGCGGTTGATCAGCGTCAGGCGCCCCGGCTCGTTTTCGGGGTTGAGCGTCGCCATCAGCGACTTGAGGTCGTCGCCGGTCATCGAGGGGCCGCATTTCAGGCCGATGGGGTTCTGCACGCCGCGCGCGAATTCGACATGCGCGCCATCGGGCTGACGGGTGCGATCGCCGATCCAGATCATGTGACCGGAGCCTGCCAGCCATTTGCCGGTGGTGCTGTCCACACGGGTCAGCGCCTCTTCGTATTCGAGCAGCAGGGATTCGTGGCTGGTATAGAATTCGACCGATTGCAGCGTGTGCGCGGTTTCCGACGTGACCCCGGCGGCGGACATGAAATCCAGCGTGTCGGTGATGCGGTTGGCGATCTCGCGGTAGCGTTCGGCCTTTTCGCCCTCGGTAAAGCCGAGCGTCCAGGCGTGGACCTGGTGGACATCGGCGTAGCCGCCCGTGGAGAAGGCCCGGATGAGGTTCAGCGTGGCGGCGGCCTGGGTATAGGCGCGCAGCATCTTGGCGGGATCGGGGATCCGCGCCTGGGGCGTGAATTCAAGCTCGTTGATGATGTCGCCGCGGTAGCTGGGCAGCTCGACACCCCCGACGACCTCGGTCGGGGCCGAGCGCGGTTTGGCGAATTGTCCGGCCATGCGGCCCACCTTGATCACCGGCACCTTGGCGCCATGCGTCAGCACGATCGCCATCTGCAGCATGATCTTGAAGGTGTCGCGAATGGCGTCCGAGCTGAACTGCTCGAAGCTTTCGGCGCAATCGCCGCCCTGCAGCAAGAACGCCTCGCCGCGGCCGGCGGCGGCCAGGTGCCGTTTCAGACGGCGCGCTTCACCGGCGAAGACCAGGAGCGGAAATTTCGACAACTGTGCCTCGACCGCGTGCAACGCGTCCTGATCGGGATACTCGGGCATCTGGATCCGGGGCTTGCTGCGCCAGCTTGATTTTGTCCAATCGCTCATGGTGTGTCTCCGGTCGTTGGGCCAGTCCACCCGGAATAGGCGAAGCTGCGGTTCCTTCTATACAAAAGCTGCACAGGCGTGACCATATCCGATTTGCGACCACTTGACGTCGCTTGACGAGCGTGACCAAGGTCCGGCAAGCCCTTGTGCGACGCTGCGCGAGGGTTGGTAATACCTTACGAAGGGACCCGCGATGGCAGACCCGCGTCCAGCCTCCCGAACGCCGACCGCTGCGGACAAGCCGAAGCGGTTCGTATTTGTACTGCTCGAAGATTTCACCATGCTGTGCTTCGCGGCGGCGCTGGAGAGCCTGCGCATCGCCAACCGCATGGCGGGCCGCGAGCTTTATCAATGGCGGCTGGTCGGCGAAGGCGGCGATTTCGTGCGCTGTTCGGCGGGCACGGTATTCAAGCTGGATGGCGATCTGGATGAATTGTCGCGCGATGATGTCGTGATGCTTTGCGGCGGCATCGACGTGCAGGCGGCGACCACCAAGCGGCTGTTGGGCTGGTTGCGCCGCGAGGCCCGCAAGGGGCTTGTGGTGGGCGGATTGTGCACCGCGGCCTATTCGCTGGCCAAGGCCGGGCTGCTGGACGGCAAGAAGGCGACGATCCACTGGGAGAACCAGGACAGCTTTGCCGAGGAATTCGAGGATGTGAACCTCACGAAGTCGGTCTTCGTGGTCGACGGCAACCGCATCACCACGGCGGGGGGGACATCGTCGATCGACCTGATGCTCAAGCTGATTGCCGATCAGCAGGGCGAGGATCTGGCCAATGCGGTGGCCGACCAGCTGATCTATTCGTCGATCCGCACCGATCAGGACACCCAGCGGCTGAGCGTGCCGACGCGGATCGGTGTCCGGCATCCCAAGCTGAGCCAGGTCATCCAGATGATGGAAAGCCACATCGAGGAGCCGATCAGCCCGTCGATCCTGGCCAAGGACGTCGGCATGAGCACCCGGCAGCTCGAGCGGCTGTTCCGGCGGTATCTCAACCGCAGCCCGAAGCGCTATTACATGGAACTGCGGCTGCAAAAGGCGCGCAACCTGCTGATGCAGACCGACATGAGCGTGATAAACGTGGCGCTTGCCTGCGGTTTTGCCTCGCCCTCGCATTTCTCGAAGTGCTACCGGGCGCATTACGACACCACGCCCTACCGCGAGCGCGGCAGCCATGCCGCGCGGCTGTCGTTCTAAGCGCCCGGTCTTTGTGTGCGCCGCCTTCGGCGTCGCCTATGCCTCCGGCGGGAGTATTTCCGACCCCAAGAAGATCAGGGGGTGGCGAGACGGTATATCGTGCCGTTGCCCACTGAAATGAACCAGATGCTGCCGTCGGGCGCCTGCTGGATGTCGCGCACGCGGGCGGTTTCGGGCGAGGCGATCTGCTCGACCTCGCGGGCGCTGTCGCCGCTGACCTCGATCCGCGAGATGTAGTTGAACTTGAGCGATCCCACGAAGAGGTCGCCGCGCCAGTCGGGGAACATCGCGCCGTCATAGACCAAAAGCCCCGAGGGCGCGATCGAGGGATCCCAGTACATCGCGGGTTGCGCCATGCCGGGTTTCGATGTGCCCTCGCCGATCCGGGCGCCGGAATAATGCCGCCCGAAAGAGATCACCGGCCAGCCGTAGTTGGTGCCGGGTGTGATGCGGTTGACCTCGTCGCCGCCCCGCGCGCCGTGTTCCGCCGTCCAGAGCGTGCCATCGGGTGCGAGGCCGGCGC
This sequence comes from Sulfitobacter sabulilitoris, assembly GCF_005887615.1. GTDB lineage: Bacteria > Pseudomonadota > Alphaproteobacteria > Rhodobacterales > Rhodobacteraceae > Sulfitobacter_E > Sulfitobacter_E sabulilitoris. The sequence continues at coordinate 697,432 of NZ_VANS01000001.1, read as the reverse complement.
CCTGTGGATTGCGGTGGCCATAGGACCAGATCTCGGGCCGGACGCCGGGTTGCCCGACGAAGGGGTTGTCGGCGGGCACCGCGCCGTCGCGGGTGACGCGCACGATCGATCCGTTGTGACGCGACAGGTCCTGGGCGGCGGGTCGGTCGCCACGATCCCCGATGGTGACGAACAGGGTGCCGTCGCGCGCCTCGACCACGCGGCTGCCGAAATGGCGTCCGCCGCTGGAGCCGGGAGACATCGCGAACAGCTCGGTCAGGGCGGTCAGGCGATCGCCATCGGGCGACAGGCGGGCCTTTGCCATGGCGGTGCCGCTGCCGCGCCCCTGGGGTTTGGCATAGGTGAGAAACACGGTGCGGGTGGTGGCGAAGTCGCGCGCGAGGGTCACATCGAGCAATCCGCCCTGCCCGATCGCGGCGACGTCCGGTGCGCCGGCGACCACCTGCGTGCGACCGTCGCGCCACAGCAGCAGGCGGCCGCCGCGTTCGGTGACGAGCGCGCCGCCGTCCGGCAGGTGCGCAAGCGCCCAGGGCGCGTCGAGGCCGGTGATCACGGGCGAGAGCGTGACCTCGCCCGCGCTTGTTTCGAGTGCGGCGGCCGGAGGGGCCAGGCCAAGACACGCCAGGGCGAGGGCCGCCAGGGTTCTGGGGATCAGGGTGGCTGTGGCTTGGGTCATCGCGGGCTCCTGCTGTCGTCATCCGTCTTTAAAAAGATAGGAGCGCGCCCGCCTGCGTCCAGTCACGAGCCGGTGTGTCCGCGCGGCGCAGGATTACGCTTTTCTTTTAAGATCATCACGCATAGGCTCCGCTCCGAACGTTAAGTTCCAACACGGGAGAGACCACATGAAGAAGATGCTTATGGCCACAACGGCCGCGGCACTGCTGGCCACGAACGCCTTTGCGGCGGGCCATGCAAAAGAAGTGAAACTGGGAATTCTGATCGGCTTCACCGGCCCGATTGAATCGCTGACCGGCCCGATGGCCGCCGGTGCAGAGCTGGCCATGAAGGAAGTCACCGACAGTGGAATGCTGTTGGATGGCGCCACTGTCACACCGATCCGCGCCGACACCGGTTGCATCGACAACGGCCTGAGCACGTCGAACGGCGAGCGTCTGATTGCCGAGGGCGTCAACGGCCTGATCGGTGGCGACTGTTCCGGCGTGACAGGGGCGATCCTGCAGAACGTGGCGATCCCCAACGGCATGGTGATGATTTCGCCCTCCGCCACATCGCCCGGCCTGACCACGGTCGAAGACAACGGGCTGTTCTTCCGTACGGCACCGTCGGATGCGCGCGAAGGCGAAGTGATGGCCGAAGTCCTGATGGACCGCGGCGTGAAATCCATCGCGCTGACCTATACCAACAACGACTACGGCAAGGGTCTGGCCGATGCGATCGAGAGCAACTTCAAGGCCGCGGGCGGCGAAGTGACGATCGTGGCCGCGCATGAGGACGGCAAGGCCGACTATTCCGCCGAGATGGGCGCGCTGGCCTCGGCCGGTGGCGATATCCTCGTGGTGGCGGGATACCTGGACCAGGGTGGCCTGGGCATCATCAACGCGGCGCTCGACACCGGCGCATTCGATACGTTCGGCCTGCCCGGCGGGATGATCGGCGACAGCCTGCCCGCCAATGTGGGCGCACCGCTGGATGGCTCCTATGGCCAGATCGCGGGCTCGGGCGGCGAAGGCATCGAAAAGCTGACGGCCATGGCCGGCGACGCGTTCGACGCGACATCGCCCTACACGCCCGAAAGCTATGACGCGGCGGCGCTGTTCATGCTGGCGATGCAGGCGGCAGGGTCGATGGACCCGGCGGAGTATGCGGGCAAGATCCTCGACGTGGCCAACGCGCCCGGCGAAAAGATCTATCCCGGCGAGCTGGCCAAGGCGCTTGAGCTGATCAAGGCCGGCACCGACATCGACTATGTCGGCGCATCGGCGGTCGAGCTGATCGGACCGGGCGAGAGCGCGGGCACCTACCGCCTGATCGAGGTCAAGGACGGCAAGAACGAGACCATCGGCTTCAAGTAAGCCCCTGGCCGCGTGACACAGAACAGCCCGGGGCGTGCTTATGCTTCGGGCTGTTTCAATAAAACCAAGCGCGAAAATCGCGTGCGACATGGCGCGGAACCAGCGCGCCCGACGGGGATACATCATATGATTGTCGTGGACGACATTCACAAACACTTCGGCGGCTTTCACGCCGTGGACGGTGCGACACTGCGCATCGAACAGGGGTCGATCACCGGGCTGATCGGGCCGAATGGCGCGGGAAAGACAACCCTTTTCAACGTGATCGCGGGCGTTCTTAAACCCACGTCCGGGCGGGTGACGATGGCAGGCGAGGATATCACCGGGCTGCCGCCGCATGACCTGTTCCACAAGGGGCTGCTGCGCACCTTTCAGATCGCGCATGAATTCTCGTCGATGACCTGCCGTGAGAACCTGATGATGGTGCCGGGCGACCAGGCGGGCGAGACGCTGTGGAACACGTGGTTCGGTCGCAGGCGCATCGCCGACCAGGAGCGCGCGCTGCGCGCCAAGGCCGACGAAGTGCTGGAGTTCCTGACGGTCGAGCATCTGGCCGATCACAAGGCCGGTCAGATATCCGGCGGGCAAAAGAAGCTGCTGGAACTGGGACGCACCATGATGGTGGACGCGCGGATCGTGTTCCTCGACGAGGTCGGCGCGGGGGTGAACCGGACGCTGCTCAACACGATCGGCGATGCGATCATCCGGCTGAACGAGGAGCGCGGGTATACCTTTGTGGTGATCGAGCACGACATGGATTTCATCGGACGCCTGTGCGACCCGGTGATCTGCATGGCGGAGGGCAAGGTGCTGGCCGAAGGGACGCTGGACGAGATCAAGGCCAACGAGCAGGTGATCGAGGCGTATCTGGGCACCGGGCTGAAGAACAAGGACAAGGTGGGCGCATGAGCGGGTGTCACGTCACCCGTGCGCGCGGCGCGAGGCCGGACCCGATTGGGGCGCTGCCCCAAACCCCGGAGTATTTGGAACCTAAAGAAATGGGACAGGCATGAGCAGCGATCCTTACGGCGACCGCGGCAACAAGGACGCGTCGATCACCAATCCGCATGGCCAGGGCACGGCCCGGCCGGTCAAGTCGCGCGGTCCGGCGCGCCCCGTGCCCGGTGGGCCCTTTCTGATCGGCGAGGCGATGACGGGCGGCTACGGCGCCGGTCCGGATATCTTGCATGACTGCACGATCGCCGTGGACCGCGGCGAGATCGCGGTCATCGTGGGCCCCAATGGCGCGGGCAAGTCGACGGCGATGAAGGCGGTCTTTGGCATGCTTGACGTGCGCCAAGGCCAGGTGCGGCTGGACGGCGAGGACATAACCGCGCTGAGCCCGCAGGACCGGGTGGCCAAGGGGATGGGCTTTGTGCCGCAGACCTCGAATATCTTCACGTCGCTCACGGTCGAGGAAAACCTCGAGATGGGGGCGTTCATCCGGCGCGACGATTTCCGCGATACGATGGCGCAGGTCTATGACCTGTTTCCGATCCTCAAGGACAAGCGGTTGCAGCCGGCGGGCGAATTGTCCGGCGGGCAGCGGCAGCAGGTGGCCGTCGGGCGCGCGTTGATGACGCAGCCCAAGGTGCTGATGCTGGACGAGCCCACCGCGGGCGTGAGCCCCATCGTGATGGACGAGCTGTTCGACCGCATCATCGAGGTGGCGCGCACCGGCATCCCCATTCTGATGGTCGAGCAGAACGCGCGCCAGGCGCTTGAGATCGCCGACAAGGGCTATGTCCTGGTGCAGGGGCGCAACGCTTATTCGGGCAGCGGCAAGGACCTGCTGGAAGACCCCGAAGTGCGCAAATCTTTCCTCGGGGGCTGAAGCATGGACCTTCTCAACGCATTCATCGCACTTTCCAATTACGTGATCGTGCCGGCAATGGCCTATGGCAGCCAACTGGCGCTTGGCGCGCTTGGCGTGACGCTGATCTATGGCATCCTGCGGTTCTCGAATTTCGCCCACGGCGACACGATGTCCTTTGGTGCGATGGTCACGGTGCTGGTGACATGGCTGTTCCAATCCTGGGGTATCAGCCTTGGGGTGCTGCCGACCGCGCTGCTTGCGCTGCCGTTCGGCATTCTCGGGACGATGGGGCTGGTGCTGGCGACGGATCGCATGGTGTATCGGTTCTATCGCGCGCAAAAGGCCAAGCCGGTGATCCTCGTGATCGTGTCGCTCGGGGTGACCTTCATTCTCAACGGTCTGGTGCGCTTCATCATCGGGCCGGACGATCAGAATTTTCTGGACGGCGAGCGGTTTATCGTGTCGGCGCGGACCTTCAAGGCGATGACCGGGCTTGAGGAGGGTCTGGCGATCAAGACAACGCAGGGCATCACGGTGGTGACCGCCGTGATCGTCGTGGCGCTGCTGTTTTGGTTTCTCAACCGTACGCGCACGGGCAAATCCATGCGCGCCTATTCCGACAACGAGGATCTGGCGCTGCTGTCGGGCATCAATCCCGAACGCGTGGTGATGATCACCTGGCTGATCGTCGCGGGGCTGGCGACGATTGCGGGCGTGCTTTACGGGCTGGACAAATCCTTCAAGCCGTTCACCTACTTCCAACTGCTGCTGCCGATCTTTGCCAGCGCCATCGTCGGCGGCCTCGGCAACCCGCTGGGGGCGATCGCGGGCGGGTTCGTCATCGCCTTTTCGGAGGTCACGGTGACCTATGCGTGGAAGAAGGTGGCCGGGTACGTGCTGCCGGACAGCCTTGCCCCCGATGGATTGCTGCAATTGCTGTCCACGGATTACAAGCTGGCGGTGAGTTTTGTCATTCTGCTGATCGTGCTGCTGATCAAGCCTACGGGTCTTTTCAAGGGGAAATCGGTATGAACTCCGCGCTCAAGAACACCCTGCTGTTTGGTATCGTCGGCGTGATGATCGCCTATACCGGCTTTACTCAAAGCTGGAATACGGCGCTGTTGATCCTCAACATGGGGTTGATTTCGGCGATCATGGCCCTGGGCGTGAACCTGCAATGGGGCTTTGCCGGGCTGTTCAACGTCGGGATCATGGGGTTCGTGGCGCTTGGCGGGCTGGCGGCGGTTCTGGTGTCGATGCCGCCCACCACCGAAGCCTGGGCCGCGGGCGGCGGCGGTGTGATCGCGGCGCTCTTGATGGGGGCGGCGACGATCTGGGCCGCGGTGCAGGTGATGACGCGCATGAAACCCGGCCATCTGCGCACGGTGGCGGTGCTGGTGCTGATCGTGGGCGGGTTCTTTGTCTATCGCGCGATATTCGATCCGGCGGTGGATGCGGTCGAGGCGGTCAACCCGGCGGGCACCGGATATCTTGGCGGGCTTGGCCTGCCCGTGATCCTGGCCTGGCCGGTGGGCGGGCTGCTGGCGGCGGGGGCCGCGTGGATCATCGGCAAGACGGCGCTGGGGCTGCGGTCCGATTACCTGGCCATCGCGACGCTGGGCATCGCCGAGATCATCATCGCCATTCTGAAAAACGAGGACTGGCTGTCGCGCGGCGTCAAGAATGTCGTCGGCCTGCCCCGCCCGACACCCTACGAGATCGACCTGCAGAACGACCCCGCGTTTGTCGAACGCGCGGCGGGCTACGGCATGGATGCGGTCACCGCCTCGACGCTGTTCGTGAAAATCGCCTATGCCGGGCTGTTCGCCGTGGTGCTGGTGCTGTTGTTGTGGCTGAGCCAGCGCGCGTTGCACAGCCCCTGGGGACGCATGATGCGCGCCATCCGCGACAACGAGGTCGCCGCCGAGGCAATGGGCAAGGACGTGACCAAGCGGCATTTGCAGGTCTTTATCCTGGGCTCTGCCGTCTGCGGAATCGCGGGGGCGATGATGACCACGCTGGATGGCCAGTTGACGCCGGGCACCTATCAGCCGCTGCGCTTCACCTTCCTGGTCTGGGTGATGGTGATCGTCGGCGGATCGGGCAATAACCTTGGCTCGGTGCTGGGCGGGTTCCTGATCTGGTTTCTGTGGGTGCAGGTGGAACCGATGGGCCTGTTCGTGATGGAACTCGTAACTTCCGGCATGGCCGATGGCAGCCCGATCAAGGCGCATCTTATCGAAAGCGCGGCGCATATGCGCCTGCTGACGATGGGCCTGGTGCTGCTATTGGTGCTGCGGTTCAGCCCGCGCGGGTTGATCCCGGAGAGATGAGGCACGGGGCCGCAGCGGTCTTGCGTCGCTGCGGCGGATCGCTGCCGGACAGCCCGGAGCGCCAAGGAGTATCTTGCCTCCGGCGGCGGTATTTCCGCCCTTTGGAAGGGCCATCAGCGCCCTTTGAACAGACCTCCGAGGATGCCGCGGACGATGCGGCGGCCGGTGGTGCCCTTGAGTTCTTTCATCACCACCTGGGCCATCGCCGCGCCGAAGCCGCCCGCGTCGCGGGAGGACCGGCGCGACGATGACCGTGGCACGCCCGTCCCGGAATAGCGTCGGGCGGAATTGAATTCTCGCGCGGCCGCTTCCTTGGCCTCTTCGGCGGCGTCCTCGGCTTTCGCGGCCTGAAGGGCGGCCTCCTCGGCGCGGTGTCTGAGCATCTCGAACGCGCTTTGGCGATCCAGCGGCCTGTCGTATTTTCCGGCCATCGGGGATGCGGCCATCACGGCGGCGCGCTCGGCCGGGGTGATCGGGCCCAGTTGCGAGGATGGCGGGCGGATCAGCGTCCTTTCGACCACGCCCGGCACCCCCTTTCTTTGCAGCATCGAGGTGACGGCTTCGCCGACGCCGACCTCGCGGATGGCCTCTTCGGTGTCGAACCGCGGGTTGTCGCGGTAGGTTCGTGCGGCCAGGCGCAGTTCCTTCTGGTCCTTGGCGGTAAAGGCGCGCAAGGCGTGCTGGATGCGGTTGCCAAGCTGGCCGAGGATGTCATCGGGCACATCGGCGGGGTTCTGGGTGATGAAATAGACCCCTACGCCCTTGGAGCGGATCAGCCGCGCGACCTGCTCGACCTTGTCGACCAGCGCCTTGGGCGCGTCGTCGAACAGCAGATGCGCCTCGTCGAAGAAGAAGACCAGCCTGGGCTTGTCGGGGTCGCCCACCTCGGGCAGTTCCTCGAACAGTTCCGACAGCAGCCACAGCAAAAAGGTGGCGTAGAGGCCCGGCGCCTGCATCAACTGGTCGGCCGCGAGGATATTGATCTGCCCCCGGCCCTGCGGATCGAGGCGCATGAGGTCCGACAGCTCCAGCGCGGGTTCGCCGAACAGTTGGCTGCCGCCCTGGTTTTCCAACACGAGCAGCCGCCGCTGGATCGCCCCGATGGACGCGCCGGAGACATTGCCGTAGCGCAGCGACAGATCGCGGGCGTTCTCGCCGATCCAGACCAGCAAGGCCTGCAGGTCCTTGAGATCGAGAAGCGGCAGGCCGTCCTCGTCGGCGACGCGGAAGGCGATATTCAGCACGCCTTCCTGCGCTTCGGTCAGCTCCAGCAGGCGCGCCAACAAAAGCGGCCCCATTTCGGCCACCGTGGTGCGGACGGGATGGCCCTGTTCACCGAAAAGATCCCAGAACGTCACCGGGAACGCGTCATAGGCGAAATCGTCGAAGCCGATGGTGGCGGCGCGTTCCGTGAAGGGGGTGTGCAGCTTGTGATCGGCGCTTCCGCTCTTGGCGAGCCCCGACAGATCCCCTTTGACATCCGACAGCACGACCGGCACGCCCTGCGCGGCAAAACCTTCGGCCAGGATTTGCAGGGTCACCGTCTTGCCGGTGCCCGTGGCCCCCGCGATCAGCCCGTGACGGTTGGCGTATCCGATGTTCAGGAACTGTTTTGTGCCGTAATCCGGCCCGCCGCCGCCGATGAAAATATCTGTTGTCACGCCTTGGGGTGTCCTTTGTTCGATCCGCGCCGGTTGAGCATACGAATTTAACCTTTGAGGGCCATAGTAAATCCATGTCCTGCGTCTGTGGCGATCCTTGGCGCGGGGCATGTCCTCCCTGTCAGACTGGCCGCGCCCCCAAAAGGTGCGGCCCTTTTTTTGCGGATGATCTGGGCGCGTGGCCGGTAAAGCGGCCTGCGGTCACAAAAATGATGGAATAGCTGTTGACGTGTGCCGGGCGGTTTCGTAGCGTTGCGTCAATAAGTCGGCCAGTCCGACGGGGAGTATAAAATTCTGTGAAAGAGGGTGCGTTTTGCGCCCTCTTTTGTTTTTCACGCCCCCGGTATCCGCAGTGGCAATCGCTGTCGCATCTCGTGCCCGTGACGGCCCTCGCTCGCCATGAATTGTCTCTTTTGACCAGCAAATAATTGCTGCATGATCACCGCCACGCACGCTTCGGCCCTGACATGGCGCACGTGACATGGTAGAGCGCGTCAAACGCAAAGAAACTGGGAAGATCATGCAAAAATTTCTGACTGTTCTGCCGCTCTGCGCCGCTGCGCTGCTGGCAAGCGCCGCATCCGGTCTGGCGCAGACCGCGACGACGCAGACCGATGCGACGCAAACCGATACGACGACAGAGGCGCCCGCCCCTGCGCAGACGCCGGAAACCGGTGCCGCGGCCGAGGTCGAAAGCCAGCTGAGCCTGGGCGAGGATGCCGACAAGGCCTCCGACTTGGGACAGCCCTATACCAAGGAAGTCATCGGCGCCTGGGACATGCGCTGCATCCGGACCGAGCAGGAGACGGACCCCTGCCAGATGTACCAGCTGCTGGACGATGGTCAGGGCACGCCCGTGGCCGAGTTTTCGCTGTTCCGTCTGCCCGGTGATGGCAAGGCCAAGGCCGGCGCGACGATCGTGGTGCCGCTTGAAACGGCGCTGCCCAACCAGTTGACGATCCGCGTCGATGGCGGATCGGCGCGGCGCTATCCCTTCGCGTTTTGCAATCCGGTCGGCTGCTACGTGCGTCTTGGCCTGACAGAGGCCGACGTCAGCGCGTTCAAACGTGGCGCGGAAGCCAAGATCAGCATCGTGCCGGCGCTCGCGCCCGATCAGACCGTAGAACTGACCCTGTCGCTGAGCGGGTTCACCGCGAGCTATGACAAGGTGTCGGTGATCGAACAGTAAGCCCCGGTCAGACGACAATACATCAAGGCCGTCGTGGATCCTTCGCGGCGGCCTTTTTCGTCGTAGGCGCGGATCAGATCGCGCGCAGGGCGACGACCGCGTTCATCCCGCCAAAGGCGAAGGCATTGGACATGGCGACGGAAACCTTGGCGTCGCGCGCGGTATTGGGCACCACGTCGAGCGCGCATTCGGGGTCCGGCTCCTGGTAGCCGATGGTGGGCGCGATGACGCCATCGCGCAGGGCCATGATGCAGGCCAGAAGTTCTACCGCGCCGGTGCCGCCGATCAGGTGCCCGTGCATGGATTTTGTCGAGGAGATCATGAGCCGGTCGGCGTGCGGCCCGAAGACATCCGCCACGGCGGCGCATTCGGTCTTGTCATTGGCCGCGGTGCCGGTGCCATGCGCGTTGATGTAACCCACCTCTTCGGGATTGATCCGCGCATCGGCGAGGGCGCCGGCCATTGCCCGCGCGGCGCCGTTTTTCGACGGCATCACGATATCGGCGGCGTCCGACGACATGGCAAAGCCGGCGACTTCGCACAGAATGTCGGCCCCGCGTGCGCGGGCGTGGTCGTATTCCTCGAACACGAAGACCCCCGCGCCTTCGCCCTGAACCATGCCGTTGCGATTGGCCGAAAACGGACGGCAGGCGTCGCGCGACATGACGCGCAGCCCCTCCCAGGCCTTGACCCCGCCAAAGCACAGCATGGATTCTGAGCCGCCCGTCACCATGACCGGCGCCATCCCCGAGCGGACCATGGAAAACGCCTGCGCCATCGCGTGATTGGACGACGCGCAGGCGGTCGAGACGGTGAACGACGGTCCCTTGAGGTTATGCGCGATGCTGACGTGGCTGGCGGCGGCGTTGTTCATCAGCTTGGGCACCACGAAGGGATGCACCCGGTTCTTGCCCTCTTCATAGACCGCACGGTAATTGTCGTCCCAGGTGCTGACCCCGCCGCCCGCCGTGCCAAGAACCACGCCCGATTTCGCGGCCAGTTCGCCCGAAAAGCCAAGGCCCGATTGGTCGATCGCCTCTTTCGCGGCGGCGAGCGTGAACTGCGTGAACCGGTCATACAGCGACATCTGCTGCCGGTTGTAGCGGCCTTCGGCTTCGAACCCGCGCACCTGTCCGCCGATCTGGATCTGCAAACGCTCGATATCGCGCAATTCCAGCGGTCCGATGCCGCAGCGACCCTCGCGCATGGCGTTCAGTGTTTCGGGCACGGAATACCCGAGCGCGTTGATCGTGCCGGCGCCGGTGATGACCACGCGTTTCATGCCGCGCTCACGCCTGTTCGGCCTTCAGCCGTTCGATCCCCGCCACGATCGAAGCAACGGTCGAGATATCGAAATCGCTTTCCGCGGGGGCATTGGCGTTGAAGGGGATCGTGATGTCGAACTCCTCCTCGATGGCAAAGATGCTTTCCACCAAGCCAAGGCTGTCGATGCCCAGATCCTCAAGCGTGCTGTCCATCGTCACGTCCGACGGCTCCAGCACGGCCTGTTCGGCGATTATGGCAATCGCCCTGTCTTTGATGGTCATCTGCGCGGTCCTTGCAAGTCTGTCGGCTCTGAGGATCTAGTCGGTGGACCCTGATTTGAAAACCGCCTTTTGAAGCGCCGCGATATCGCGCACCATGCGCGGCAGCCGGCGGACGGCTTTGAAGATGTCGATCTGCGTGTCCATCTTGGCGGCGGGATAGCCCAGCACGACGCGCCCCGCCGGGACGTTCGACAGAACCTTGGTGCCGCCGCCGGTGATGACCCGGTCGCCGATAAAGATATTGTCGCTGACCCCGGTCATTCCGCCCAGCACCACGTTGTTTCCGATCCGCGTCGATCCCGCGATCCCGACATGCCCGCAGATCAGGCAGTCGCGGCCCATCACGACGTTGTGGCCCACCTGCACGAGGTTGTCGAACTTGCACCCGTCCCCGATGATGGTGTTGCGGATGGTGCCGCAGTCGATCGTGGTGTTCGATCCGATTTCGACGTCATCGCCGATCTGGACCGATCCCAGCGAATGGATGCGCGCCCAGGGCTGCTCGGTGCTGTCGGCCTGGCGCCCCAGGCTTTCGCGCGCGGCCTCCACGCCGGATTGTTCGGCGGTGACAAAGGAAAAGCCGTCGCCGCCGATACGCGCCCCCGGCTGGCCGATGAAGCGTGCGCCGATCCGGACCCGCGCGCCGATGCTGACCTGCTCGCGCAGGAACGACCCATCGCCCAGCACCGCGTCGCGCCCGATGAAACACTGCGGCCCGATCACGCTGCCCGCGCCGATGCGCGCGCCCGCCGAGATGACGGTGAAGGGCCCCACGGACACGTCATCGGCAAGCGTCGCGGTCGGGTCGATGACGGCACTGGGGTGGATCGACCGGTCGAACCCCTGCCCCTGGTCCATGATGGCACTCAGGCCCGACAGCGCAAAGCGCGGCCGCCGGGGCAGGATCGCAGCGCGCAGCCCCAGCGCCTGCCAATCAGCGTCGGGCCAGAGCATCGCCGCCCGCGCGGCGCCTTTCGACAGGTGTTCGGCATACTCCGGCTTCATCGCAAGGGCCAGATCGTCGGGTGCCGCGTCACCGGGTTCCGAGACCCGCGAGACCGTGATCGTGGTGTCGCCCACGGCCTCGGCCCCAAGGGCCGATGCGATTTCTGCAATTGTCGGTGCCATGCTGCGCGTTCCCCCGGTATCTGGGAACAGGATTTACCCCTGAACGGCGCGCAATGCCACCCCTGCCTTGGCCAGCGCATTCCAGATCCGCGCGTCGCGGCCATAGATGTCGCGGCGGTACTGCGCGGCCCCGCGCGCATCGGTAAAGGCGGTGCGGTAGATGATGTGCACCGGCACCGGCTCTTTCAGGTTGATCCGCTGCTCGACTCCGGTGGCCAGCTTGGCCTTGAACAGCCCCTGCGGGTTGGCGGTCTGCTTGGCCAGCAACGCATAGGCGAAATCGAAGGGGTCGGCCAACCGGACGCAGCCGTGGCTGAAGGCGCGCACCTCGCGCGAGAACAGGTTCTTGGCGGGCGTATCGTGCAGGTAGATGTTGTACTTGTTGGGGAACATGAACTTGACCAGACCCAGCGCGTTGCCCCGGCTGGGCGGCTGGCGCATCGAAAACGGAAAGCTGCGCTCGGTGAACTGGGTGAAATCGACCGCGCCGCGATTGACCTTGCGGCCCCGGCTGTCGGTGATCTCGATATGGCTGACCGCGTTCGGGTTGCGCTTGAGCGCGGGCAGATATTCCTTGGTCGCGATGGACCGCGGAACATACCAGCTTGGGTTGACGACCATGAATTCCATCACGTCCGAAAACTCCGGCGTGACGCGGTCGGACTGGGTGGCGCCGACCACGGAGCGGGTCTCGAAGGTGACCTTGTCGTTGTCGATGATCTTGGCGGTGAAATCGGTGAGGTTCACAAGGATGTGCCGGCGGCCGCGTTCGGTGTTGAGCCAGCGTTCCCGCTCCATCGCGACGATGACCGACTGCAGCCGCGCCTGGACGCCGACGTTGACCTCGGCCATCGTGGCGGGACCGGCGACACCGTCGGCTGCCAGACCATGCGCGGTCTGGAACTGGCGCACGGCGTCCTGCATGGCGGTGTCATAGGTCTGGACCGCTGTGCGCTCCAGGTATCCCATCGCGACCAGGCGGTTGCGCAGGGCAATGACCGCGGGCCCCGACTGTCCCGGCTCCAGCATCTTGCTGGCAATGGTGGGGCCCCAGCCGCCGCGCGCCAAAAGCCGCTCCATATCCAGCTTTTGCTTCATCAGGGTGTTGTATTCGTTGGTGGCGGGCGGCAGCGCCCGGAAAAACCCGTTGGGCGAGGATTTGGCGAAATTGGTGAGATAGGAGGCGCGGTCGCGGTAGGGCACTTCGCGCACGATGGCGCTGTCGACGCGGCTGGGCACCAGCACGCCGGTCTGCAGATCACGCGCGAACTGCAGGAACACGCGGCTCATCTCGACGTCGAGACGCCCCAGGTCGCGGGGCGACCTGGCGGCTTCCATCCGCGCGCGCAGACCGGCAAGGTCGTAGCGCGCCGCGGGCAGTCCATGGTCCCCCGCCTGCGCGAGCGCCCGCAAAAGCGCCGCGCGGCGGCGGCTGTCGTCGCCCTGCCCCGTCCAAAGCGGTGCATAGCCGTTGGACTGGTAGAAGGCGGCGATGTCCGTGTCGCGGGCCGCGGCCTCTGCAACCGCTTGTTTGAAGGCAGTCACCTGTGCCGTCGCCGGACCGGGCGCGGACAGGCCAGCCACAGCCAGCCCCAGCGCACCAAGGCAGTTCATCAGAAAACGGCGTTTGATCAGTGCAAATGTCATCGACGGCCCTTGTTCATCACACACAACTCATATGGGACCGGTGTGTGCACTGGACCAAGCGGTGTCTATTCACAATTATGCCATGGTCCTAAGAAACCCTTCACGTGATGCGCCACTGCAACCCGAATGCCACAGACTGCCCATGAAATGGGTTAATCCGCATCAATGCGCAAAAATTCGCCTAAAGTTGGAACCATTTTGATGCGACCGGATTCAGCACTTGGTTCACTAAAATCGCTATGCCATACAAATGTTGCATCTGGGGATGAGATGAAACCGCTCGTGTAACATCACGGGCAGGCAGGCTACGGGACGGCAGACCTATGACAGTGAACAGCTCTACGGGCATGACCCGCCGTGCGCTTCTTGGTGCATTCGCGGCAACCGCGATTACGGCGGCACCGACTTTCGCAAACGCGGCAGGGTTTCTTCGGGGTGGCGGCGACATTCGCCGCATCAAGATGTATTCCGGCCGCACCGGTGAAAAGATCGACATGATCTACTGGATCGAAGGCAAATACATCCCGGACGCGGTGAAGGAGCTGAATTATTTCATGCGCGACTGGCGGACGGATGGGGTCAAGTCCATCGACCTGCGGACGATCGACATCATGACGGCGGCGCATAACCTGATGGATGTGAACGAACCCTACATGCTTTTGTCGGGCTATCGCAGCCCGCAGACAAACGCGATGCTGCGCTCGCGCAGCCGCGGCGTGGCCAAGAATTCACTGCATATGAAGGGCCAGGCCGCCGACCTGCGGCTTGCATCCCGGTCGGTCCACCAGATGGCCAAGGCGGCGCAAGCCTGCCGCGCGGGTGGTGTCGGGCGCTATTCCGGCTCGAACTTCGTGCATATGGATTGCGGCGTGGTGCGTAGCTGGGGCGGTTGATCGCCCGCATCTGACCGACCTGAAACAGCAGCGCCTTCGGGCGCTTTTTTTTCGCCCGTATCCTGCGGCCAGGAACGGATACTCCGGTGCGACCACGATCTGCGGTCGCGCGGGCCCGCCAATCGGTTCGCGGTGGTGTGCCGGCGTCCGGTCACGACATGCTGGTGTCGGCGCAGAAACCGGGCGTGTGGTGTAGAGGAGAAAGATATGGCGGACCCTAGAGGATTCGAACCTCTGGCCTCTGCCTTCGGAGGGCAGCGCTCTATCCAGCTGAGCTAAGGGTCCGCATTGGGGGCGGTATATCCACCCTGCCCCGACCCTGCAATTGCAAAATCGTCTTTCGGGGCCGTGGCGGGATCATAAAGCGCGACGTCAGGCGAACAGATCGTGCGCCAGTTCCAGCGCATCGACCAGAACATCGACTTCGTCGGTGGTATTATACAGCCCGAAGGACGCGCGGCAGGTGGCGGTCAGCCCCATATGCTCCATCAAGGGGCCGGTGCAATGCTGGCCTGCGCGCACCGCGACCCCCTTCTTGTCGAGGATCGTCGAAATGTCGTGTGCGTGCGCCGCGCCGTCGAGCGTGAAGCTGAAGATCGCGGCCTTGTCGGGGGTGGTGCCCTGCACCTGCAACCAGTTCAGGCCCCCCAGTTTCGACAGGGTATAATCGCGCAACGTGTTTTCATGCGCGGCGATCCGGTCCATGCCAAGGGTCATCATGTAATCGAGCGCGGTGCCAAGGCCGATCATCTGCACGATGCCGGGCGTGCCCGCTTCGAACTTCATTGGCGGATCGTTGTAGGTCACGGTGTCTTTCGTTACCTCGCGGATCATGTCGCCGCCGCCGATGAAGGGACGCATCTCGGCCATCCGTTCGGGGCGGACATAGATCGCACCGGAACCGGACGGACCATAGAGCTTGTGACCGGTCACGGCGTAGAAATCGCAGCCGATGTCGGCCACGTCGACGGGCATGTGCACCGCCGCCTGGCTGCCGTCGACCAGCACGGCCACACCTTTTTCATGCGCGGCACGGGTGATCGTCTTCACATCAACTTTGGTGCCCAACACGTTGGAAAGATGGGTGATTGCAATCAGCTTGGTCTTGGGGCCGATCGCATCGATCACGGCTTGTGGGTCCAACGCGCCGGTGGCGTCGGTATCAACCCACTTCAGCACCACGCCTTGCCGTTCGCGCAGGAAATGCCAGGGCACGATGTTGGCGTGATGCTCCATCACGCTCAGCACGATCTCGTCGCCGGCCTCGAGGCGCGGCATGGCCCAGCCATAGGCCACCATGTTGATGCCCTCGGTGGTGCCCGAGTTCATCACGATGCTGTCCTCCGACGGCGCGCCGAGGAACGTCGCGATGGTGCCGCGCACCGCCTCGTATTTCTCGGTGGCGACGTTCGACAGGTAGTGCAGGCCGCGGTGCACGTTGGCATATTCGTGGCTGTAGGCCGTGGTGATCGCATCGATCACCACCTGCGGTTTCTGCGCCGACGCGCCATTGTCGAGATAGACCAGCGGCTTGCCGTTGACCTCTCGGCTCAGGATCGGGAAATCGGCGCGAATCCGTTCGACATCATACATTTGCGGGCAATCCTAAGGTTGTGGCACCGATCATCGACAGGATCAGCGACAGGCCCAGTACCAAGGCCAGAATGGCGGCGACCAGCACGGTGATCGCACGCGGTATGGAATTCAGGTGCAGACCTGCACTGATGAAATTCACCAGGATCCACATGGCGGCGATGCTGGCGGCAAAGACAAGGATCACCGCCAGACCGGGCATCACCAGCATGGCCAGCAGCACGGCCGCCTGTGCCGCCGCGCGCAGGGCCTGCAGCCAGATGAGCAAGGCCAGCAAATCGCCGAACTCTCCCTGCCCGCCGAGGGCGCGGCCGGTCCAGAACAGCGCGTGCGCCGTCACCACCAGCCCGCCTGCAACGATCACGTAAAACACCAGCGGGCTGGAAAAGATCGCCGGCACGGCGGATGGCGTCGGCACGGGCACCAGCAGATCGGACAACCCGAAGATCAGCGTGTTGATCGCGGCCACAAGCGCCAGCGCGGTCCACAGGGCGTCGCGCGGCAGATCCCATGCCATGATGTCGGCGGCGGCCGCTTTCGGGTCGCGCAGCGTCAGCAGCGCAAGCTGTCCCCAGCCGTGCTTGGCAAGCGTCGTCATGGCGCACCCCTTTCGGCGGCCAGCAGCCCCGATATCCAAAACCAGCCAAAGACCAGGAGCCACGCCAGCCCCGCGATCTGCAGCTCAAGCCCCGGACCGACAAAGCCCGCGACCAGACCATGCAGCAGCAACAGCGGCGAAGAGGCCAGCAAGGCCCAGAACAGCGCGAGCCGCGCGCCGTAAAAGCTGCCTTGGCCGCGCAGGGCGCGTGCGACCACATGGGTGATCGCGGCCAGCAAGTAAAGAAGCAGCGGCGCGATGAACAGCCAGGCCATCAAGGTCGCGCCCAAGAGCATGTTCAGCTCCTGGCCGGTCAGATGCGCCTCGCGGGCAAGGCGGGGAAGCTGCGCAATGAACACGACGACGCAGCCCGCCATCAGATACGCCAGCGCCCGGTCCTCGCGCTGGCCCGCGTCCAGCAACCGGCGCAGAACACGGCCCGGGCCGCGATACGTCGCGGTGATATTCTGGGTGACAGGCATCAGCCGCGATGCCGTTCCAGCCAGGCGGACAGGCGGTTATTGATCTCTTCGCGCAGATCCTCGTTTTCGATCTCGAGCACGGCTTCGGCCAGGAACGCGAGGGTCAGCAGGTTCGTCGCCGTACCTTCGGGCACCCCGCGCGAGCGCAGGTAGAACAGCGCCTCCTCGTCGATCGCACCCGAGGTGGAGCCGTGCGAACAGGCCACGTCGTCGGCATAGATCTCCAGTTCGGGCTTGGCCAGAAACTGACTGTCCCCATCCAGCAAGAGCGACTGGCTGATCTGGTAGCCGTCTGTTTTCTGTGCGTCTTTCTTGACAAGAATCTTGCCTTGGAACACGCCGGTGGCGCCGTTGCGCAGCACTTTCTTGAACACCTGGCGGCTTTCGCAGTTCACCGCGTCATGGGTGATGAACACCGTGTCGTCATGGTGGAAATCTCCGTCACCCACACAGGCGCCCGCGACATGCACGGTGGCGTCATCGCCCAAAAGCTCGATCACGCATTCATTGCGCGTCAGCACGCCGTTGGCCGTGAGCGTGAAGGACTTGAAGGTCGATTCCGTGCCCAGACGGCCAAAGATGTGCGTGGCCGCGCGCCGTTCGTGGTCGCGCCCCTGCGCGCGGATGTGGTGAAAGCGGGCGCTGTCCGCCACGTCCACTTCCATCACCTGGTTCAGCCGCGCTGCCGCAGGGCCGTCTTCCAACACGGTGAGTTCAGTTCCCGGATCCAGCTTGATCACGTGGTGCAGCATGGCGTCCGCGTTATCGGACGAGCGCAGGTAACGCAGGTCGATGGGGCGGTCGGGGGTTTGGGTCACATGGATCAGCAGACCGTCCTGCGCATAGGCGGTGTTGAGCGCGGCAAGCGGGCGGTGCACCGGCTTCTGGCCGCGCGCCTCCAGCGTGCCGAACAGGTCGCGCGCCCAGTGGATGTCGGTCGTGGCCTCTGCCAGCCGTTCGATCCTGACGCCCTCAAGGCTCAGCGCGTCGGAGGCCTGCGCATCGAACACGCCATCGACGAACACGATTTTCAGGCCGTTCTGCGCGGCGAACAGCGGCGCCTCGTCGGTGTCGAAAACCCGTGCCGGCAGCGGATCCGCCTGCACCAGCGTGTCGGGCCTGGTGTATTTCCAGTATTCGTCGCGCCGGGCGGGCAGCCCCATGTCGCGCACGCGCGCCACCGCGTCGCGCCGGGCCGTTTCGGTCCAGCCGCCGGTGGGCAGGTCAAGCGCGTCAAGCCGCGCGTCGGTTGCGGTCTGTTTCAGGGCAGGTTGCGCCATTACGCCACCTCGGACATCAGATCGGTATAGCCGTTCTGTTCGACTTCGAGCGCCAGTTCGGGGCCGCCCGTCTTGATGATGCGTCCGCCCGCCATGATATGCACGACGTCCGGCTTGATGTGGTCCAGAAGCCGTTGATAGTGCGTGATCACCAGGAACCCCCGCCCTTCGCTGCGCAGGGCGTTCACGCCGTCGGCCACCAGTTTCATCGCATCCACGTCCAGCCCGGAATCGGTCTCGTCAAGGATGCACATCTTGGGCTCGAGCATGGCCATCTGAAGAATTTCGTTGCGCTTCTTCTCGCCGCCCGAAAATCCGACGTTGACGGGCCGCTTGAGCATTTCGGCGTCGATCTTGAGGTCCTTGGCCCGTGCGCGCACCACCTTGAGGAATTCGGCCGCCGACATTTCCTCTTCGCCGCGCGCCTTGCGCTGTGCGTTCACGGCGGTCCGCAGGAAGGTCATGTTGCCGACACCGGGGATTTCGACGGGATACTGAAACGCCAGGAACAGGCCCGCTGCGGCGCGCTCCTCGGCTTCCAGATCCAGCAGGTCGATGCCTTCTAGCGTGGCGCTTCCCTCCGTCACCTCATAGCCGTCCTTGCCCGAGAGGACATAGGACAGCGTCGATTTTCCCGATCCGTTGGGGCCCATGATGGCGTGCACCTTGCCGGCCTCGACCGTCAGGTCGACGCCCTTGAGGATCTGCTTGTCCTCGTCTTCAAGTTTGACGTGCAGGTTCTTGATCTCAAGCATGTTTTGTCTCTTTCAGTGCGTTGCGGCCCGCGCGTCGAGCGACACGCAGGCGAATTCAGAATGGGATGATCCGGCGCGGTCGCGCGCGGTCAGCTGGCCAGCGGCGGCATGCGCAGCCCGGCCTGTATCAGCATGATGTCCACATGCTGCGGTGAATAGAGGATGCCCCAAAGCTCTGGCAGCAGCAGTGCCAGGTAGGATTCGCCGAAATGGAACGCCGGAAGCGCCAGCGCAATGCCAATGACGTGCGGCTTGTCGCGCATCCCCAGCCCCACCATCACGACGAACATCAACAGTCCGGTGATGCCCCAGGGGCCGATGGTCAGCGCCAGCTTGCCGAAATAGTCGCCCGGCCCCGGTGGGGTCAGCCGCACGTGGAACAGGATGATATTGGCCATCAGCAAGGCCGCGATCGCCAGCGCGCCCGCCACGAGCGCCCCGACCGGCACCCTGCGCTTGGGCCGCGTGCCGGCGGGCGGCGTGGTCTGCTGCGCATGCGCTGCCGGTTGCGGCACGTCGCTGCCCGATTGCTGCGTGATCTTGTCGAGCCTGCGTTGAAAGCTCTGCTTTTGCCGGTGATCCGGATCGCCCATCGTGCCCTGCCCCTGAATACAACTCAGGGTTAACTGCAGGTCGGGGATGGCGCGAATTTGGCAATACGTTGTCCATTGCAAGAAGCCCTGTCATTCAGCCCACCACGACGGCGGTTCCGGACACCGACACCATCAACATCGACTCCCCCACGACCTCGTAGTCAAGGTCGACACCCACGACGGCGTTGGCGCCGCGCGCCGCGGCTTGCTCCTCAAGCTCGCGCATCGCGACCTCGCGGGCATCCTGCAGCTTGGTTTCATAGGCACCCGACCGGCCACCGACCACATCGGTGATCTGCGCAAAGAAATCGCGCACGAAATTGGCGCCCATGATCGCCTCGCCCACCACGATGCCGCGGTAGTCGGTGATCGGGCGGCCTTCGATCGTTGGTGTTGTCGTGACGATCATCATGCGGTCTCCTTACGGTGCTCGATGCGGTGTCGTGCCAGGCGAGAGGCGGGCAATCCCCGAAGGGCGCCTTATCCCACCGACCCTTCCAGCGAAATCGCGACCAGTTGTTGCGCCTCCATCGCGAATTCCATCGGCAGGGCCTGCAGGACATCCTTGCAGAAACCGTTGACGACCAGCGCCACGGCTTCTTCCTCGTCCATCCCGCGTGAGCGGCAGTAGAACAGCTGGTCGTCGTCCACCTTCGATGTGGTCGCCTCGTGTTCCACCCTGCTGGAATTGTTCCTGACCTCGATGTAGGGCACCGTGTGCGCGCCGCAGTCGCCGCCGATCAGAAGGCTGTCACACTGCGTGTAATTGCGCGATTCCTTGGCCTTGGGATGCATGGACACGAGACCGCGATAGGTGTTCTGCGCGCGGCCCGCGCTGATCCCCTTGGACACGATGCGCGACTTGGTGCGCTTGCCCAGATGGATCATCTTGGTGCCGGTGTCGGCCTGCTGCATGTTGTTGGTGATGGCGATCGAATAGAACTCGCCCTGGCTGTCGTCGCCGCGCAGGATGCACGACGGGTATTTCCAGGTCACCGCCGATCCGGTTTCCACCTGTGTCCACATCACCTTGGCCCGGTCGCCGCGGCAATCGGCGCGCTTGGTCACGAAGTTATAGATGCCGCCCTTACCGTTCTCGTCGCCGGGATACCAGTTCTGCACAGTGGAATATTTCACTTCCGCGTCTTCCTCGACCACGATCTCGACCACCGCGGCATGCAATTGCGCGACATCGCGCTGCGGCGCGGTGCACCCCTCGAGGTAGGAGACATAAGACCCCTTGTCCGCGATGATCAGCGTCCGCTCGAACTGGCCGGTGTTCTCGGCATTGATGCGGAAATAGGTGCTCAGCTCCATCGGGCAGCGCACGCCCGGCGGCACATAGACGAACGAGCCGTCCGAAAACACGGCTGAATTCAACGTCGCATAGTAATTGTCGCTGACCGGAACGACCGAACCGAGGTATTTCTTCACGAGGTCCGGATAGTCGCGGATCGCTTCCGAGATCGAGCAGAAGATCACGCCCGCTTCCTTCAGCTCCTTCTGGAACGTGGTGCCCACGGACACGGAATCAAAGACCGCGTCCACCGCGACCTTGCGCCCCTCTGCAGGCATATTTTCCGCGCCCTCGACCCCGGCCAGGATCATCTGCTCCTTCAACGGGATACCCAGTTTCTCGTAGGTCGCCAGCAATTTGGGGTCGACCTCGTCCAGCGACTTGGGCTTCACTTCCATCGATTTGGGACGGGCATAATAATACTGGTCCTGAAAATCGATTTTGGGATAATCGATCATCGCCCAGTCGGGTTCGTCCTTTTTCAGCCACCGCTCATAGGCTTCGATCCGCCAGTCCGTCATCCACTGCGGCTCGCCGTTCTTTTCAGAGATCAACCGCACGATGTCGGGCGTCAGGCCCTTGGGGGCGTATTCCATCTCGATGTCGGTGGACCAGCCGTACTTGTACTTGCCGCCCACTTCACGCACGGCATCCACGGTGTCCTGATCCACGCCTTCCTTGACGGTGGGGTCCTTCACAACTGTGTTGTCCAAAGCTCGTATCCCTTCGCTTTTGGCAGCCCTGTCATCAGGCCGCGCGCATCTCGTGTTTCTCGCGCTTTGCCAGCCATTGCTCGGCAAAGCGCATGATCTCGTCCTCAGTCGTCTCCAGCCCTAGCGACACGCGGATCGCACTGGCCGCGGTCTGCGGGTCGTGCCCCATCGCGGTCAGCACCCGGCTGGCGCGGACCTTGCCGCTGGAACAGGCGGAGCCCGCCGATATGGCAAAGCCCGCAAGGTCCATCTGCATCACCTGCGTCTCGCCCTTCCACCCGGGTGTGGCAAAGCAGGACGTGTTGGGCAGGCGATCGACGTCTTTCCCGACAAAAATAGTCGTCTTGGCGCCAGCCTCAAGTGTCTTCTCTAGAATATTTCTAAGGTGCGCAACCCGATCCCACGCGCCATCGGCCACATCCTCGGCCGCGGCCCGTGCGGCGGCGGCAAATCCGGCCATGCCGATGATGTTCTCGGTGCCCGAGCGGCGGCCCATTTCCTGCCCGCCGCCGCGGATCATCGCGGGCACCTCCTGCCCCCGCCGCAGCACCAGCGCGCCGATGCCCTTGGGCCCGCCCAGCTTGTGCGCCGACACCAGGGCCATCCGCGCGCCAGACGCATCGAAATCCACCGGCAGCTTTCCCAGGGCCTGCGTCATGTCGCTGACCGCGATGCCCGGCGGCACCTCCTGCAGCACCCCGGTCTCCGAATTTGCCCATTGCAGCACCGATTGCCCCGGATCGGCAACGCGCACCCTGCCCGCGGCGTCCACCGCCAGGCTGTCGTCGACCCATGCGCCGACCGCGTCATGCTCCACCGCCGCCCCGTGCAACCCGCGCTCCGCACAGGCCAGCGCGGCCGCCTCGGTCGCACTGGCGGTAAAGACGATATCGGCCTCCCCGGCCCCCATCGCCTGCGCCAGATCGGCCCGCGCGCGCTCCATCAGCGATTTGGCGGCTCGTCCCTCTGCGTGCACGCTCGACGGGTTGCCCAGGACATCCATCGCCGCGATCATCGCGGCGCGTGCCTCGGCCCGCAGTGGGGTCGTCGCGTTATGATCCAGATAGACGCGCGTCATGGCTTCTTTTGGCTCCAAATACCTCCGCCGGAGGCAAAAAATCTCTCGTCGCGCGGCATCACGTCTCGTCCACCACGTCGAACAGGTGCGGCACCGCAGGGCATGGCGCCAGTTCGTTGGCCACCACATCCGACAGGCGGGTTTGGTGCAGGAACACGTAGACATGCGCGCTCAACCCCTCCCATAGGCGGTTGGTCAGCGACTGCGCGCGGCTGCCCGATGCGCCGCCCGACGCGCCCGCGCCCTTGTGCATCGCATTGACCGTCTCATCCACCGCCGACAGGATATCGACCACCCGGATTTCGGAGGTCGGCCGCGCCAGGCGGTAGCCGCCACCGGGCCCGCGCACCGACGCCACCAGCCCGGCGCGGCGCAGTTTGACGAACAGTTGCTCGAGATAGGGCAGCGACACCGATTGCCGCTCGGAGATATCGCCGAGGGTCACAAGCTGCCCCTCGGGCTGCAACGCGATATCCGCCAGCGCCACCATCGCATAGCGTCCCTTGGTCGACAGCTTCATCGCGTGATCCTCATTGCCGCTGGCATTTGTCTCAACTCATTGACGAAGGCCCTTGAAGTGCCTAAGTCCATCCCCTGCACAGCACCCATCGCCGCGCATACTGATTAGAACCGTTCTAAGGTGCCTTACCGAATTCGTCAAGAATTCAACCAAGGCCTTGGACCACTGTTACAGGGACGCCCATGCCCGAGGTCATCTTTCCCGGACCCGAAGGCCGCCTCGAAGGCCGCTATCACCCGCAAAAAGAACGCGATGCGCCTATTGCCATCGTGCTTCATCCGCATCCGCAGTTCGGCGGGACAATGAACCACAAGGTCGTCTACAACCTGCACTATGCCTTCTACAACATGGGTTTCACCGTTCTGCGGTTCAATTTCCGTGGCGTCGGCCGAAGCCAGGGCGAATACGATCAGGGCATCGGCGAGCTGTCGGACGCCGCCTCGGCGCTCGATTACCTGCAGTCTATGAACAACAACTCCAAGCACTGCTGGGTCGCAGGCTTTTCGTTCGGCGCGTGGATCGGGATGCAGCTCTTGATGCGGCGGCCCGAAATCACCGGCTTTATCTCGGTCGCGCCGCCGGCGAACATGTACGATTTTTCGTTCCTTGCGCCCTGCCCCGCGTCCGGCCTGATCATCAACGGCACCGCCGACCGCGTGGCGCCGCCCGCCGACACGGTGAACCTCGTGAACAAGCTGCACGAGCAGAAAGGCATCACCATCACCCACACCGAAGTCGAGGGTGCCGGCCATTTCTTTGAAGAGCCGCACATGGATACGCTGATGTCCACGACCACCGATTACGTCAAGCGCCGCTTGACCGAAACGACCCGGTAACGCGCAATGAGCCTGACCGAAGACATCGCCGACGAATTGGCCCTCGAAAGCCTCAAGATCATCGATGCCACGGGCGACGACGCTTTCGTGAAACGGGTCGCCGATGCGATCGGCGGCTCGTCCCAGACCATGGAAGAGGCGTATCTGACGGCCGTGCGCGTGCGCCGTGCGGAACAGCGGGCGCGCGCTCTGCTGGGGCAACTGGCGCGCGACATCGCCGCCACAGACACCCCCGCCGCCGGCGAATGACCGCGCGGCTGGAGCGGCAGATCGCCTTTCTGCGCGAGGCCGACAAGCTCAAGACCGTCCTGCGCGCGTCGCGCCTGCATGACGACAGCCGGTTCGAGAATTCCGCCGAGCACTCGTGGCACATCATGCTCTATGCGTTCGTCCTGGCGGAGCACGCGCACGCGCAGGTGGCGATCGACCGCGTGCTCAAGATGCTCCTGCTGCATGACCTCGTCGAAATCGACGCCGGCGACAACCCGATCCACGGTGTCGTGGACCACGCCGCCATGGAGCGCGAGGAGGCCGCGGCGGCGCAGCGCCTGTTCGGCCTCTTGCCGGAGGATCAGGCGGCGGAGTACCGCGCGCTCTGGGAGGAGTTCGAGGCGGCGACGACCCCCGAGGCGGTCTTTGCCAAGGCGGTCGACCGCGTGTCCACCCCGCTCAGCAATCTCGATACGGGCGGCGGATCGTGGCAGGCCTACGACGTGACATTCGCACAACTGGAGACCCGCGTCGGCGTGCCGATCTCGCGCGGTGCGCCGGGGGTCTGGACCTGGCTCAAGCCCAGGCTCTCCGCGTTTTTCGGGGCGAACGGCAGGCTCTGACCGCGGCTATTTGCGCCCCGCCACGATCAGCGCATCGGCGGTCGCGCCGGGGTCGATCAAACAGCTTTCGTGTCCTCCCATCATCTGGACCAACCGGAACAGGCCGAGCCGTTCGGACAGGCGCGGATGCCAGCCATGCGAATGCGGCAGGGCCGCGTCATGCAGCCCGTTGATGTAGGATTTGCCAAGCTGCATCGCGGCGGGGTCGGTCGTCAACGCGATCTGGTCGGTGAAGGTCGCGAAGGGCTGCGGGTTGAGCTTGTCATAGGCCGCCTGCGCCGCGTCGCCATCGCCATCGTTGAAGAACCCGTCGCGCCAGACCGGATAGGGCAGCGTCAGGGAGTTGTCGCCAGATGCCTCGGCCAGATCGCGGAACATCGCGGCGAAATGCGGCGGCACCAGATCCAGCAGGCTGTCGCCCGAATTCGGCACGAAGGCGTTCCAGTAGACCAGCCGCGTGATCCGGTCCGTCATCCGGTCGGCGACGCCGGTGATGACCATGCCGCCGTAGCTGTGCCCGGCCAAAACGATATCGCGCAGGTCGTGCGCCTCGAGGTAGCCGGTGACTGATGCGATGGCCTCCTCCAGCCCGGTGCTCTTGTCGTCCTTGGGTCCGTTGCCGGCCAGTGTCGGCGTGTGCACCTCGTGGCCGCCGGCGCGGATGTGGTCGGCCACGGGACCCAGCAGATCGCCGTCGTGCCACGCACCGTGGATCAATACATATGTCGCCATCGTCTCCCCCCTCACTCCCGACAGGGTCAAGGCTAGCATCGTGGGCGGCCTGCGCGCACGACAAATCACAGCCGGATCGCGACCATTTGGTATGCACTGGTATACAGACTTTCCTCGCCGGATGATCTGCGCTACACCCCGCGCAATCTGACTCGGACATTTTCAACAGGAGCCTTCCTCATGACCAAGATCAAGGTCGATAACCCGGTCGTCGAACTCGACGGCGACGAGATGACCCGCATCATCTGGGATTTCATCAAGAAAAAGCTGATCCTGCCCTACCTCGACGTGGACCTGAAGTATTACGACCTCAGCATCCAGTCGCGCGACGAGACGGACGACCAGATCACGATCGACGCGGCCCATGCGATCAAGCAGTACGGCGTCGGCGTGAAATGCGCGACGATCACGCCCGATGAGGCGCGGGTCGAGGAATTCGGCCTCAAGAAGATGTGGCGCAGCCCCAACGGCACCATCCGCAACATCCTGGGCGGCGTCGTGTTCCGCGAGCCGATCATCTGCTCGAACGTGCCGCGCCTGGTGCCGGGCTGGACGCAGCCGATCATCATCGGCCGCCACGCCTATGGCGACCAGTACCGCGCGACGGACATGAAATTCCCCGGACCGGGCAAGCTGTCGATGAAATTCGTCGGCGAAGACGGCACCGTGATGGAAGAGGAAGTGTTCGATGCGCCGTCCTCGGGCGTCTACATGGGCATGTACAACCTCGACGATTCGATCAGGGATTTCGCGCGCGCATCGTTCAACTATGGCCTCAAGCGCAACTACCCCGTCTACCTGTCGACCAAGAACACCATCCTCAAGAACTACGACGGCCAGTTCATGATCCTGTTCCAGCAGGTGTTCGACGAGGAGTTCAAGGACAAGTTCGAAAAAGCGGGCCTGACCTATGAGCACCGTTTGATCGACGACATGGTGGCAAGCGCCATGAAGTGGTCGGGCGGCTATGTCTGGGCCTGCAAGAACTACGATGGCGACGTGCAGTCGGACACCGTGGCGCAGGGCTTCGGCTCGCTCGGCCTGATGACCTCGCAATTGATGACACCCGATGGGCAGGTCGTCGAAGCCGAGGCGGCGCATGGCACCGTGACGCGTCACTATCGCCAGCACCAGAAGGGCGAGCAGACGTCGACCAACTCCATCGCGTCGATCTTTGCCTGGACCGGCGGCCTCAAGCACCGGGGCAAGCTGGATGGCAATGCCGCGCTGACCAACTTTGCCGAGACGCTTGAAAAGGTTGTCGTGGATACCGTCGAATCCGGCCACATGACCAAGGATCTCGCCTTGCTGGTGGGCCCGGATCAGAAATGGCTGACCACGATGGGCTTTCTGGAAAAGGTGGATGAGAACCTCAACAAGGCACTGGCCGGCTGAACCGTCCAACAAGACCGAAACAGCAAAGGGCCGCAGCACTGCGGCCCTTTTTTTGTGCAAGATCCACAGCCTTGCCGGATTTTGCGACAAATCCGATCCGAAAAATTCGATTTGTCCGGTTTCGGGTGGACGGGTCAGTGCTTCTGCCCTAATTGGCCGCTCATGCAGATCTATGACAGCCCGCCCACCGAACATTCAGTGCTGGAGGACATCCAGGGCCTGAGCCTTGGAGTATTCCTGTGCGGATTGGGGATTCACGTGCTGACGCATGTGGGGCTGATCACCGGGCAGACCGCAGGCCTCGCGGTGATTGTCTCCTACCTGACCGGCTACAGCTTCGGTGCGGTGTTTTTCGTCATCAACCTGCCCTTCTACCTGCTGGCCTATCGCCGGCTCGGGCTTGAATTCACGGTCAAGTCGCTGATGTCCGTCTCGCTCTTGTCGGTGGTCACCGATGCGTTGCCGCTGGGGTTCACGATCGATGTTCTGCACCCAGCGCTGGGGGCGGTGATCTTCGGTGCGACGGTGGGGCTTGGCCTGTTGGCGATGTTCCGGCACAACGGGTCACTGGGCGGCCTGGGCGTTGTCGCGCTGATGGTGCAGGATGGCACCGGATTTCGCGCAGGCTACGTGCAGCTGCTGACCGACGCGGTGATTTTCGGCACCGCGCTGTTCCTGTTTCCGGCGTCCGTGGTGGGCTATTCGCTGCTGGGCGCGGTGGTGCTGAACCTGATCATCACGTTCAACCACCGGCGTGACCGCTACATCGCCACCTGACGGATTGGCCGCCGCCACACGGGCGCGGCGGGCGGGATCAGTGCCCGCGAGAATGGATGCGGTCGTGCAGCCGCGTGATGATCCGGCTGGCGGTCTTTTCGAACAGGCACGGGACAAATGCATGCACCAACGCCGCCCCGCCCGCGGCCAGCAACAGGCCGGCAAAACGCAGCGCAAAGGCCATGTGCTGAAAGAAGGTTTCGTTCACGGTCGCGGGGTGGGTCAGGAAAATGCGTTGAAACATCGGGGCGGCTCCTTGAGGGGGTGGTTTTCACAAGACTACGCCGGATGCCCTGTGAACAGTTCCCAAATGGCGCGGGGATTTGCTTGTTTTTGGGATAATTTCCACCGATACTGAAAAATATGGTGACAATAGATGAAACGGACCGGCGCATTCTGCGCGAACTGCAACGCGATGCGGGCCAGTCGCTGGATCATTTGGGCGATGCCGTCGGGCTGAGCCGCAATGCCTGCTGGCGCAGGATCAAGGCGCTTGAAGCCGCGGGCGTGATCACAGCGCGGGTGGCGATGCTGGACCCCGACCAGTTGGGGCTGGGGCTGATGGTCTTCATGCTCATCCGCACCAACGCGCATGCACCCGACTGGTTGGAGCGGTTCAGCGCGGCAACACGCGGCATGCCCGAAATTCTGGGCGTCTACCGAATGACCGGCGATCTGGATTACTTGATCCGCGCCCGCGTGGCGGATATGGCCGATTATGACCGGCTGTATCAGGCGTTGATCCGGCGGGTTCCGCTGTCGGATGTTTCGGCCAGTTTCGTGATGGAGCAGATCAAGGACACGCACGCCCTGCCCCTGTGACCACCCTTGCTGGAGACCGCCCATGCCGCTGCATTATGTCTATCTCGTCATCGCGATCGCGGCCGAAACGGTCGGCACGACGGCCTTGCAGGCGTCTGCGCAATTCACCCGGCTTTGGCCGTCGATTCTGGTCGTGGCGGCCTACGGTGTGTCGTTCTACTTCATGGCGCTCGCGCTCAGGGTGATGCCGGTGGGGATCGTCTATGCGATCTGGTCGGGGCTTGGCATCGTGCTGATCGCCGGCATCGGATTCGTGGTGTTCGGTCAGCGGCTTGATGTGCCTGCGGTCTTGGGGCTGGCGCTTATCATCGCGGGGATCGTGGTGATCCACCTGTTTTCCGGCAGCGCCACGCACTGACGCGGAACATAATCACCTGCCGTCGCGTTTGGTCGCAATGACACAACACAGGCAGACCGACGCATGAACCAGATCTTGTCCGACCTTTGGGCCACCCTTCCCGCGCCGTTGCGCGACCAACTCGAAGGATACGCATCTGGATTTTGGGCGGTGCTGCCGCAACTGGTCTTTGCGCTGCTGTTCATCGGTGTTCTGTGGCTGGTCATCCGGGTGGTGCGCTGGCTGGTGCCGCGGACCCTGCGCCGGGCCGGCTTGCGCCGGGCGCTGCGCGATGTGGTCATCATGCTGCTGACCGTGGGGCTCTGGCTGTTCGGGACTCTGATCGCCATCACCATCGCCTTTCCGACGATCACGCCCGGTCGCGCGCTGACGGCGCTGGGTGTCGGCGGTGTCGCCATCGGTTTCGCCTTCAAGGATGTGTTCGAAAATTTCCTCGCGGGGGTACTCTTGCTGATCCGCGAGCCGTTTTCCGTCGATGACTACATCGACTGCGAAGGGATCGACGGCCAGGTCGAGACCATAACCATCCGCGACACCCACGTGCGACAGACCGACGGACAGCTTGTCGTCGCGCCCAATGCGATGTTCTTCAAGAACCCCGTGACGATCCGCACCGCGCGCGACGTGCGCCGCACCACCGTGATCTGCGGTGTCGCCTATGGCGAGAACGTGGACCGCGCCCGCGAGGTCATCGCCAAGGCGGTGCGCGGTGTCGACGCGGTGCGCGACGACGTGCGCGACGTCGAGATATTTGCCCAGGAATTCGGTGACAGCGCGATCAACTTCGAAGTCACGTGGTGGACCGGATCGCGGCCCATCGACATCCGGACCTCGCGCGACAAGGTCGTGGCGGCGGTCAAGGCGGCACTGGACGCGGAAGGCATCGAAATCCCTTTCCCCTACAGGACGATGACCTTCGCCGAACCCTTGCGGATCACGACCGACGCCGCCACATCCGATGCCGACGAAGCGGGCGATACCCCTGCGGTGGCGTCGTGACGCGGCGCTCTACGCATTTCCCCTAGCTTTCTGCGCCGCAGCGCGTTATGGGCGGCACAATTCCGGTGGCGGGCCGTCTCGCGCACTGCAACTTTCGGTGCGGCGTCCTGCGCGCCCACACCCCCCTGACAAAGGCAAGACAATGGACCTGCGCAATATCGCAATCATCGCTCACGTTGACCACGGCAAGACGACGCTGGTGGATGAGCTTCTGAAACAATCCGGCACCTACCGCGAAAACCAGGCCACGACCGAGCGTGCGATGGACAGCAACGACCTCGAGCGCGAGCGCGGGATCACCATCCTGGCCAAGGCGACGAGCGTGGAATGGAAGGGCACGCGCATCAATATCGTGGACACCCCCGGCCACGCCGATTTCGGCGGCGAGGTGGAGCGGATCCTGTCGATGGTCGATGGCGTTGTCCTGCTGGTCGATGCCGCAGAAGGCCCGATGCCGCAGACCAAGTTCGTCACCTCCAAGGCGCTGGCCCTGGGCCTGCGCCCCATCGTGGTGCTCAACAAGGTCGACAAGACCGACGCCGAACCTGACCGCGCGCTGGATGAATGTTTCGATCTGTTTGCCAACCTCGGCGCGGACGACGATCAGCTTGATTTCCCCGCGATGTATGCCTCCGGTCGTTCGGGCTGGGCCGACATGGAACTGGACGGCCCGCGCAAGGATCTGTCGGCGCTGTTCGATCTGGTGGTCAAGCATGTGCCAGCGCCCAAGCAGATCGAGAAGCGCGACGCGCCCTTCACGATGCTGGCCACCACGCTCGGGTCCGACCCCTTTATCGGCCGTATCCTGACCGGTCGCGTTGAAACCGGCACGCTGAAGACCGGCGAGACGGTCAAGGCCCTGTCGCGCAAGGGCGATGTGATCGAAAACTTCCGCGTGACCAAGATCATGGCCTTCCGCGGTTTGGGCCAGCAGCCCATCGATCTGGCCGAA
Organism: Sulfitobacter sabulilitoris; assembly: GCF_005887615.1. Classification (GTDB taxonomy): domain Bacteria; phylum Pseudomonadota; class Alphaproteobacteria; order Rhodobacterales; family Rhodobacteraceae; genus Sulfitobacter_E; species Sulfitobacter_E sabulilitoris. The sequence continues at coordinate 666,572 of NZ_VANS01000001.1, read as the reverse complement.
GCGGGCGATATCGTGACGCTGGCGGGCATGACCAAGGCGACCGTGGCCGACAGCATCGTGGCGCCGAGCGTGGACACCGCCCTGCCCGCGCAGCCGATCGATCCGCCCACCATCACCGTCACCTTCGGCATCAACGACAGCCCGCTGGCCGGTCGCGACGGCAAGAAGGTGCAGTCGCGCGTGATCCGTGACCGTCTGATGAAGGAAGCGGAATCGAACGTCGCGATCAAGATCAGCGACACCCCCGGCGGCGAGGCCTTCGAGGTCGCGGGGCGCGGCGAATTGCAGATGGGCGTTTTGATCGAGAACATGCGCCGCGAAGGGTTCGAGCTGTCCGTCTCGCGTCCGCAGGTGCTGTTTCGTGAAATCGACGGCGTGCGCAACGAGCCGATCGAGGAAGTCACCATCGACGTGGATGATGATTATTCCGGCGCCGTGATCGAAAAGATCACCGGTGCGCGCAAGGGTGAGTTGGTGGAAATGAAGCCCGCCGGCGCCGGCAAGACACGGATCATCGCGCATGTGCCGTCGCGCGGCCTGATCGGGTATCACGGCGAATTCCTGACCGATACGCGCGGCACGGGTGTTCTGAACCGTGTGTTCCAAGGCTGGGCGCCGCACAAGGGCCCCATTCCGGGCCGTCGCGCGGGTGTTCTGATCTCGATGGAGAACGGCACTTCGGTGTCCTATGCGCTGTGGAAACTGGAAGATCGCGGCAAATTCTTCATCGGGGCGCAGGAAGCGGTCTATACCGGCATGATCATCGGTGAACACAGCCGCGAGAACGACCTTGAGGTGAACCCGTTGAAAGGCAAGCAGCTGACCAACGTGCGGGCCTCGGGCACCGACGAAGCGGTCCGCCTGACGACGCCGATCACCCTGTCGCTGGAGCAAGCCATCGCCTATATCGACGACGATGAACTGGTCGAGGTCACACCCAACGCGATCCGACTGCGCAAGCGGTTCCTTGATCCGCACGAGCGCAAGCGCATGGCTAAATCCGCCTGATCCCAAACGTTTATAAGGCTTAGTTCATGTAGAGGGGGTGGGTTGACCGCCCCCTTTTTTCGTGGGTTCAGGGCGCGACCGTAAAGCTGCCCGTGACGGTCAGCACGCCGTTCGCATCGCGGGTTGCGGCCAAGACCTCGCCCGAGCGGGTGCCACGGCCCGTCAAGGCGCGAATGTTGACCTGGTGGCTGACCAGAAGAACCCGCGCATCCGGCGCCAGCGCCGCCAGCATCTTGCGCACCTCGGCGGTCTGCGCCGCCCTGTCCCCGCGCCCGGCAAAATGGGAATTGAGCGCGCGCACCTCGGTCACGGGGCCAAGGCCAAGCAAGGTCGCGGTGTCGCGGGCGCGGCACCACTGGCTTGTCCATATGGCATCGAAAACCACCCCTGCGGCGCGCAGGGCCGCGCCCGTGCGTCGGGCCTGATCGCGGCCCCGGTCATCCAGCCCGCGCTGCGTGCCGCAGTCCTCCAGCCGAAACCCGGCAGGATCGCCGGTGCCGGGGGCCAGCGCATGTCGCATCAGGGCCGTCATGCCGGGGCGGTCAAGCTTCGCGGCGTCCTGCGCCGGCACGGCAGCCGGCGCCGACAAAGCGATCAGCAAGGCGATTGATCTCAACATTGCCAGCAACATAGGAGCCTTGCCAAAGCTGTCCAGTTAGTGACCTACTCGTCCGTCTCGACGATCAGCAGTTCGCGTTCGGACGCGTCGCGTGCGTGATTTAATGCCATTTGATAGACATCTGATTTATAGCACTTTTCCGCCGTTTCAACATCGGGAAACCGGGCCACGACGTTGCGCGGCCGTGCCTGGCCTTCCAGTTGAACGAAACGACCGCCGCGGGCGATGAACCGCCCGCCGTGATCTGCGATCGCCTGCGTCGCAAGCTCCGCATATTTCTTGTAGGCCTCTTCGTCCGTGACCGTCACATGCGCAATCCAGAGTGCACCCATTGCCTTATCCTTTCATGATGTCTTTTGCGGCCGCGATGGCAGCGTCGGCGTTTGCGGCATCGCGTGCGCCGCCCTGTGCCATGTCGGGCCGGCCACCGCCGCCCTTGCCGCCCAGCTCGGCGACGGCTGCCTTGACCAGATCGACGGCCGACACCCGGTCGGTCAGATCGGCGGTCACACCGGCGGCCACGGCGGCCTTGCCATCGGCATCGGCAATCAGCAGCACGGCGCCGCTGCCGATCTGCGCCTTGTGCGCATCGACAAGCGCCGGAAGATCCTTGCCCGTGACACCCGACAGGACCTGCGCGATCAGCTTGATCCCGCCCACATCCTGCGCTTCCGGCGCGGCGGCCGCGCCACCGGACATCGCCAGTTCGCGACGCAGTTGCGCCACCTCGTTCGACAGGCTGCGCCGTTCGTCGATCAAGGCCCGCACCCGGTCGGGGACATCGCCCGCGGAGGTTTTCAGAAGGTCCGCCACATCGGTCAGCGCGCGGTCCTGCGCACGCAGATGATCCAGCGCCGCCTGCCCTGTCAGGGCTTCGATCCGGCGCACGCCTGCGCTGCTGGCGCTGTCGCCCAGCAGGACAAACGCACCGATGTCGCCCGTCGCCCGCACATGCGTGCCGCCACAAAGTTCGATCGAATACGTCGTCCCATCGGCGCCCTTGCCCGACCCCTGTTCACGGCCCATCGACACCACGCGCACCTCGTCGCCGTATTTCTCTCCAAACAGCGCCTGCGCGCCCAGGGCACGGGCATCGTCCGGGGTCATGATCCGCGTCTCGACCGGCGCGTTCTGCCGGATAAAGCGATTCACCTCGGCTTCGACCTTTGCCAGATCATCCTGCCGCAGCGCGCTGGAATGACTGAAATCGAACCGCAGCCGGTCATGGGCATTCAACGATCCGCGTTGTGCCACGTGATCGCCAAGCGCCTGGCGCAGCGCTTCGTGCAGCAGATGCGTTGCGGAATGGCTGGCGCGAATGGCTGTGCGGCGGGCGTGATCGACCTCCAACACCGCCGCGTCGCCTGCGTCGATCGTGCCTTCGGTGACGGTGGCGAAGTGGATGAACACGCCTGCGGTCTTGCGCGTGTCGGTGATCTTGGCGCCCCCCTTGGCGGTGCGCAGAACACCGGTGTCGCCAACCTGGCCGCCGCTTTCGGCATAGAACGGCGTCTGGTTCAACGCGATCTGCACGGTTTCGCCCGCGGCCGCGCTTTTGGTCATCTCGCCGTCCGTGATCAAGGCCACGATCTGCGCCTCGGCGGTTTCGGTGTCGTAGCCAAGGAAATCGGTGGTGCCATGCTTGTCGGCCACATCGAACCAGATCGTCGCATCCGCCGCCTCGCCAGATCCGGCCCACGCCGCCCGCGCCTTGGCCTTTTGCGCTGCCATTGCGGTGTCAAAACCTTCGGTTTCGACCGCGCGGCCCTTTTCACGCAGCGCATCCTGCGTCAGATCCAGCGGAAAGCCGAAAGTGTCATACAGCTTGAACGCCGCAGCCCCCGGCAGATCCTGCCCCTCGGGCAGGCCCGCCAATTCGTCGTCCAAAAGCCTCAAACCCCGTTCGAGCGTCTGTTTGAAACGGGTCTCCTCCTGCTTCAGGGTCTCGGTGATCAGCGCCTGCGCCTGCCCCAGTTCGGGATAGGCCGCGCCCATCTGGCCCACCAGCGCGGGCACCAGCCGGTACATCAGCGGGTCCTTGGTACCCAGAAGATGCGCATGCCGCATCGCGCGCCGCATGATCCGGCGCAGCACGTAGCCGCGGCCATCGTTGCTGGGCATCACGCCATCGGCAATCAGGAACGAGGTGGAGCGCAGGTGATCCGCGATCACCCGGTGGTGCGTCTTGCCCGGCCCGTCTGGATCGGTGCTGCTGGCATGGGCACTGGCCTCGATCAGGTTGCGCATCAGGTCGGTGGCATAGTTGTCGTTGGTGCCCTGCAACAGCGCCGCGACCCGTTCGATCCCCATGCCGGTATCGATGGACTGGTTGGGCAATTCGGTGCGGCTGCCATCCTCGAACTGCTCGTATTGCATGAAGACGAGGTTCCAGATCTCGACAAAGCGATCGCCGTCCTCTTCCGGGCTGCCCGGCGGGCCGCCCCAGATGTGATCGCCGTGATCGAAAAAGATTTCCGAACTTGGCCCGCAAGGTCCGGTGGGGCCCATCATCCAGAAATTGTCATCCGTGGCGATCCGGATGATCCGGTCGTCGCCCAAGCCGGCGATCTTTTTCCAAAGCTCCGCCGCCTCGTCGTCGGTGTGATAGACAGTGACGTACAAGCGGTCCTTGGGTATCCCAAGCTCGCGGGTGATCAGGTTCCAGGCGTATTCGATGGCCTCGGCCTTGAAATAATCGCCAAAGCTGAAATTACCCAGCATTTCAAAGAAGGTATGGTGGCGCGCGGTATAGCCTACGTTGTCCAGGTCGTTGTGTTTGCCGCCGGCGCGCACGCATTTCTGCGCCGTCGTCGCGCGGGTGTAATCGCGCGTCTCGACCCCGGTGAACAGGTTCTTGAACTGCACCATGCCCGAGTTGGTGAACATCAGCGTCGGGTCGTTGCGCGGCACCAGCGGGCTCGATGGGACGATCCGGTGCCCCTGCTGTTCAAAATAGCCCAGAAAGGTTGAGCGGATATCGTTGAGCGTTTGCATGCAGGCGGCCTTTTTGGGCTGTGAAATTCAGTTTGCGTTCAAATACCCATCTGTTCCGGCACTGTCCACCGCAACCGCGCAGGGTGGCAGGCCCGCCGAACGAAACAGGGCGCGCCGGTCTGGCGCGCCCTGGGGGGATGGTCTGTCGCGGCGGCGTTGCCGCGCGATCAGGCCTCCAGAATGTCGTCGTCCGCTTTCTTGGACATCGGTTCGGTGAAATCAAGCCCGTGCGCGGCGCGAATCTTGTCTTCGATCTCATGGGCCATCTGCTTGTTTTCACGCAGGAACGTCTTGGCGTTCTCGCGACCCTGCCCGATCCGCTCGTCGCCATAGCTGAACCAGGAGCCGGATTTGTCCACCACCCCGGCCAATACGCCCAGATCCAGCAGTTCGCCCATCTTGGAGATGCCTTCGCCGTACATGATGTCGAATTCGACCTGCTTGAACGGGGCCGCGACCTTGTTCTTGACGATCTTGACGCGCGTGGCGTTGCCCACGACCTCGTCGCGGTCCTTGAGCGCGCCGATGCGGCGAATGTCGAGCCGGACGGAAGAGTAGAATTTCAGCGCGTTGCCGCCCGTCGTCGTCTCGGGGCTGCCGAACATCACGCCGATCTTCATCCGGATCTGGTTGATGAAGATCACCATGCAGTTGGAGCGGCTGATCGACCCGGTGAGCTTGCGCATCGCCTGGCTCATCAGGCGGGCCTGCACCCCCACCGAACTGTCGCCCATATCCCCTTCGAGTTCCGACTTGGGCGTCAGCGCGGCGACGGAATCGACCACCACCATGTTCACCGCCCCCGAGCGGACCAGCGTATCGGTGATTTCGAGCGCCTGTTCGCCGGTGTCGGGCTGCGAGATCAGAAGCTCGTTGATATCCACGCCCAGTTTCTTGGCATAGTTGGGATCGAGCGCGTGTTCGGCGTCGACAAAGGCGCAGACGCCGCCGGTCTTTTGCTGCTCGGCCACGCAGTGCAGCGTCAGCGTCGTCTTGCCCGAGGATTCGGGGCCGTAAATCTCGATGATCCGCCCCATGGGTAGGCCGCCGATACCCAGCGCGATATCGAGGCCAAGCGAGCCTGTCGAGCTTGACTTGATGTCCTGGATCGCGCCTTCGGCGCCCAGTTTCATGATGGACCCCTTGCCGAATTGCCGTTCGATCTGCGCCAGCGCAGAGTCGAGAGCCTTCTGCTTGTCCGCCTGTTTTTTGTTGTCCATACTCAAAAGATCTGCCGTTGCCATTGCGTTTCCCCTTAGTGTCATATCTGCGCGCTGGCGGCAATGCGTGCCAGGCGCGCAGGTTTGGGTGTTCCTGCTCTGTTCCTTATGAGATCAAATGCAGAACATTTCAATCAAATTCTTGCTGGTCCAGTATTTGGGCAAAGAGGTTAATGAGATGTTGATGTGGGTGCGAATGCGACATGGATCAGGGCGGTGTTGATCTTTTTCAAGGAACGGCTGGCGTTCCTGTCGGTGCCCAAGACCGGCACGACGGCCTATGAGACGGCGCTGGCTCCGCGCGCCGATATGGTCATTTCCGAGCCGCCGATGCTCAAGCACGCGCCGGTGTATCGCTACAACCGCTTCATCCGCCCGATGTTCCTCAAGGTCTGCGAGGTGGAGCTTGAGCTGATGGCGGTGATGCGCGAGCCGGTCAGCTGGCTGGGAAGCTGGTACCGCTATCGGCAGCGCCCCTTCATGGCGGGCAAGCCCAACAGCACCGACGGGATCAGCTTTGACGATTTCGTGCGCGGCTACATGAAAGGCCAGCGGCCCGGCTTCGCCGATGTGGGCAGCCAGCTCAAGTTCCTCGAATCCCAGCCGAACGGCGTCGGGGTGACGCATCTTTTCCGCTACGAAGACCAGCCGCGATTGCAGGCCTTTTTACAGGCACGCCTGGGTGTGACGCCGGAACTGGCGCGCGAAAACGTATCGCCCAAGATGCCGCTCGATCTGTCACCAGAGGTCGAGACGCGGTTTCGCCGCAAGTTCGCCGATGATTTCGCGCTCTATGACAGCATTCCGGGCTGAGGCCCGGCATCACGCATGCGCCCGGCGCGTGCAGCCCCGGCGCGATTTGGGTCAATGCAACTGGTTGTGCACGGTTTCCGTCAGATCGCTGAGCGAGAAAGGCTTGGGCAGGAACACCGAATTGGGAATGTTGGTCTGCGCCTCGCCAAAGCTCTCCTCGGCATAGCCCGACACGAACACAACCCGAACGCCCGGCCGTTCCTTGAGCGCCTCTTTCACCCAGCTGGGGCCGTCCATACCCGGCATCACGACATCGGTGACAAAGACGTCGATGTTCAGCGTCTCGTCTTCCAGCGTCTTGAGCGCGGCCTCGGCGGAGTCGGCCTCGTGCACAGTATAGCCGCGCAGGCGCAGGGCCCGGCTGGCAAAGGCGCGAACGGGCGCTTCGTCTTCGACCAGCAGGATCACTCCGTCGCCATGCGGCGCGGCGGGTGCGGTCGATTTGGGGTGCGGCACGGCCCGCGCCGTCTCTGCCGCGCTCAGCACCGGGAAATACAGCGAAAAGCACGTGCCCTCGCCCAATTGGCTGTCAACGAAGATGTACCCGCCCGTCTGCTTGACGATGCCGTAGGCGGTGGACAGGCCAAGCCCCGTTCCCTCGCCCGTGCGCTTGGTCGTGAAGAAGGGCTCGAACACCTTGGGCAGCTTGTCAGGTCCGATGCCGCTGCCGTTGTCGATGACCCGCACGGCGACATAATCGCCCACAGGCACGGTCACGCGGTCACGCTCCAGCGGATCGGATAGCGTGATGCTTTCCGTGACGATCCTGATTTCGCCGCCCGCGGGCATGGCGTCGCGCGCATTCACCACCAGGTTCATCATCACCTGTTCAAGCTGGCGCTTGTCGGCGCGGATCGATTTCAGCACCGGATCGTGGCTTAGCGTCAGGGTGATCTTTTCGCCCACCAGACGGTTCAGCAGATGCGTCAGGTCGGCCAGCGTGTCGCGCATGTCCACGGTTTCGAGGCTCAGCGTCTGCTTGCGCGAGAAGGCCAGCAACTGACCGACGAGCGCGGCCGCGCGATTTGCGTTCTGGTTGATCTGCACCAGGTCGCCGTAATCGGGGTCGCCCTGGTCGTGGCGCAGCAACAACAGGTCGCAATGCCCTGATATTGCGGTCAAAAGATTATTGAAGTCATGCGCCACCCCGCCGGCAAGCTGACCGATGGCCTGCATCTTCTGGCTTTGGACGAACTGCGCCTCCAGTGTCTTGAGCTTGGTGGCGTCATGCAGCACCGCGATCAGGGCGGGCCCGTCCCTGTCTGTCGTCTGGTTCAGGGTGATCCGCACGATCACCTCCTTGTCGGCGCGCTTGAGGCGCAAAAACTCTGACGGCTGCCCCGTCCGTCCCTCCATCACATCCGACAGCCAGTCGCCTATGGCGCGGCCCGGCCCTTCCATCAACTCGGACATGGTCACGCCGTCGCGCAGCGCCACGCCCACAAGCGATGCCGCCATGCGGTTGAAGCCCTGCACGGTGCCGCTGGCGCTGATCTTGAGCAAGGGCACCGGCAGATCCTGAACCACGCCCCAGTCGGGATCGTTCGCCGATGCCTCCTCCGCCGTGTCGGCCGGCAACAAATAGATCGCGCGCCGCCCGGCGCCGGCTTCGACCTCGACGACACGCGTGCGCAGCGGGCCATCCTTGCCCGAAAGATCGCAGATGCTGCCAGAAACGAGCGGCAGGTCCAGAAACAGCCGATCCAGCGATTTGACCCGCGTGCCGACAAGTTTGCGCGCCGGATCGTTCATGAACAGCACCGCATCGGTCCGGCCCAGCATGACCATCGGCAACGCCGGCCCCGCGCCGCCGCGCACTCCGTCGTGGTCGATGATATCCTCCACCCGCCACAGGTATCCGTCCTGCCCCATCTGGTGTACGCCCAGGCGCACGTGACCCTTGCGCGTCACCAGATCCTCGCGCGCGGCACCATCGGCCTGCGCCCGCGTCTGCAACCGGAACAGTATGCTGCCGGGGTTGGCGAAGCTGTTGGTCAGCGTCGCGGTCAGGGTGTCGTCGATGTCATTGCCGAATTTCGCCCGCGCGGCGGCGTTCGTGCTGAGGATCAGGCCGTCGGCATCGGTGGCAAAGCTGGGTGTCGCGTCTTTCTCCAGGAAATCGGCAATCACCCCGATGGCCGCATGGCGGCGCCTCGCGTGCCGCGCGGCCAGCCCGGCAACAAGACCGGATATCGCGATCAGCGTCGCCGCGCCGGTCCACAGTGCCATCTGCACAAGGCCTGGTTGCGCGCTAAGCGCCACGACGCCCAGAAAGATCGCGCCGACCGTCAGCGTGAACAAGCGCCCGGAGGCGTGTTCAGTCAATCGGGTCAAAGCGTTTGGTGATAAGGCGCTGCGTCGCACTCTGGCCCCCGATGCTGTTGCGAATCCTGCTCGCATTACGCGCGACAGGAGTTAATTGCGGCTTAACCAGACCGCATTTCGCATCTTTGGGTTGAGTATGCCGCGTTTCAAACGCGCGTCAAGTGTGCGGTGAAGAACCCGTCGCCCTGGCTGTCCACGTCCAGACGGCGCACATGGGACTGCCGCCAATTCGCATTCCGTCGCAGGAACGCGGCGATCCGGTCCTCGTTTTCGCAGGTCAGCACCGAACAGGTGGCATAGGCCAGTGCGCCGCCGGGCGCGACAAGGGTCATCGCCGTCGTCAGGATACTGTCCTGAAGCGCTGTCAATTCGTTCAGGCGCTCGCCGGTCAACGCCCATTTCGCATCCGGCGCGCGCCGCCACGATCCACTGCCCGAACAGGGCGCATCGCACAGCACCAGATCAAAGGGCGCATGGGAGGCCACCGCGTCGGTCGCGAGCTGCGTGATCCGTGCGCCTGCGCGGGCGGCGCGGGCCGGCAGATCCTGCATCCGCCGCGGATCGATGTCGTGGGCAAAGACTTCGCGCGCGTCCTGCATCGCGATCGCCAGCGCCTTGCCACCGCCGCCGGCGCAATAATCCAGCACCCGACGCCCGGGGGGCAATGCCTCGACCACCGCCTGGCTTGCCGCATCCTGCAGTTCGACCCAGCCGTCGCGGTAGGCGCGCGAATTGCGCAGCCTGCGCGCCCCTTGCGTGATCGTCAGCGCCGCCGCGGCCAGCGGGTTGGGCGCCGTCATCACACCCTCATCGGCCAGATCCGCCCGCGCTGCCGCCACATCCGCCTTGCGCAGGTTCACCCGCAGGCTGACCGGCGCGCGCTCCTGCAACGCGCGTGCCGTCGCCTCGGCCGTCTCGCCCAGCGAACGGGTGAATTCCGGCAGCAGCCAATCGGGCAGGTTCCACGCCGTGCCCAGGTCGTCGGGCATTGCGGGCACGGTCGTCTCTTCGGCGGTCAGCGGTGCGGGCGCGTGGCCCTGCCCGTCGAACACCGTCTCGATATCGGCCCCCGCCTCGCGCAACGCGCCGATCATCAGCGCACGGCCCGACGTGCCGCCGCCAAGCGCTGCGGCGCTGCGCCGGGTACGCACGACATCGAACACATGGTCGCGCACCGCCGCGCGATCCTTGGACCCGGCAAACCGGCTGGACCGCGCCCAACGGGTCAGGGCTTGCTCAGCAGCCTGGCCCGCCGCCATCATATCCAGAATCTCGATCGCCGCCGCCACCCGCGCACCCGGGGTCACGGCGTGGTCCTTGCATCAAGATCGGCGTCCAAGGCTTGGATTTCAGTCTTCATGTCCGGTAATTCGGGCTCTCGCGGGTGATCTGCACATCATGCACGTGGCTTTCCTTTAGGCCCGCGCCGGTGATCTTGACGAAGGTGCACTTGGTGCGCATCTCCTCCACCGTGGCGCAGCCGGTATAGCCCATCGCAGCGCGCAGACCGCCGACAAGCTGGTGGATGACCGCGCCGGCGCTGCCCTTGTAGGGCACCTGCCCCTCGATCCCCTCGGGCACCAGCTTGTCGCTGGCGGCGTCCTTCTGGAAATACCGGTCCGCCGAACCGCGCGCCATCGCGCCAAGGCTTCCCATCCCGCGGTAGCTTTTGAAACTGCGGCCCTGGTACAGGATGATCTCGCCGGGGCTTTCGTCGGTGCCGGCGATCATGCTGCCCACCATCGCGCAGGACGCCCCCGCGGCGATCGCCTTGGCGAAATCGCCCGAGAACTTGATCCCGCCGTCCGCGATCACGGGCACGTCACCGGCCGCGGCGGCACAGTCCATCACCGCCGACAACTGCGGCATGCCCACGCCCGCGACCATCCGCGTGGTGCAGATCGACCCCGGGCCGATGCCGACCTTGATCGCATCCGCGCCCGCGTCGATCAGCGCGCGCGTCGCCTCGCCGGTGGCCACGTTGCCCGCGACGATCTGCACCTCGTTGGACAGCGATTTGGCGCGGCGGACAGCGGCGGCCACGCCCGCCGAATGGCCATGCGCGGTGTCGATCACGATCATGTCGGCGCCTGCGTCCACCAATGCTTCCGAGCGTTCGAACCCCGCATCGCCCACGGTCGTCGCCGCGGCAACCCGCAGGCGGCCCAGCCCGTCCTTGCACGCCGTGGGGTTCAGGACCGCCTGTTCCGTGTCCTTGAGGGTCAGCAAACCGGTCAGCTTGCCTACCCCGTCCGTGACCAGCAGTTTCTCGATGCGCCGCGCCTTCATCAGGCTGATCGCTTCTTCGCGGTCGGCCGGCTCGCGCAGGATGGCAAGGTTGTCGCTGCTCATCATCACCGCGACCGGCGTCTTGTCGTCGCTGGCAAAGCGCATGTCCCGGTTGGTGACGATGCCCACGACGCGGCCCGCGTCATCGACCACCGGAAACCCCGTGACGTTATAACGCTGCTGCAGCGCCTTGGCGTCGGCCAGCGTCTGATCGGGGCGCAGGGTGATGGGATTGTAGACGATCCCGCTCTCGAACCGCTTGACCTGGCGGATCTGCTCTGCCTGCTCGTCCACCGACAGGTTGCGGTGCACGACCCCGATGCCCCCGGCCTGCGCCATGGCGATGGCCATGCGCGCCTCGGTGACGGTGTCCATCGCCGAGCTGAGAAGCGGAATGTTCATGGATATCGCGCGGGTCACGCGCGTCCGGGTGTCGGCGGTGGAGGGAAGCACCGATGACGCCCCCGGAACCAGCAACACATCGTCGAATGTCAGGGCCTCACGAATCTCCATACCGCACCTCGATTTGGGAGTGTTCATTTGGCGGTTTCCTATTTCACGGCTGGCGGCAAATGAAAAGGCCCAAGGCACGCCGCGCGGGATTGCATTGTGTGCCGCCGCGCGCAAAGCTGGACCAGGGGCACACCGGGGGCGCGACATATGGCGAGACACGGCTATGACGACGGCAGGTTGGATCTGCCGTTCGTCGGGATTTCGACGTTCGGCAAACGGCCGTACCTGTCCGACTGGGCCGCGCTGGACGCAGATGTCGCGATCCTCGGCGCGCCGTTCGACGCGGGCACCCAATGGCGCGCGGGCGCCCGCTTTGGCCCTCGCGGCGTGCGCGAGGCCTCGACCCTCTTCAGCTTCGGCCACGCCGGCGCCTATGACCACGAGGACGACGCGACCTACTTGCCGGGGCACGTCAACATCGTCGACATCGGCGACGCCGACATCGTGCACACCGACACCGAACGATCCCACGCCAATATCGAAACCGGCGTGCGGGCGATCCTCGATGCGGGCGCCCTGCCGGTGGTGATCGGTGGCGATCATTCGATCAACATCCCCTGCATCCGCGCCTTCGACGGCCAGGGCGACATCCACATCCTGCAGATCGACGCGCATCTCGATTTCGTCGATGAACGCCATGGCGTGCGGCACGGTCACGGCAACCCGATGCGCCGCGCCGCCGAACAGCCCCACGTCACCGGGCTCACGCAGGTGGGCATCCGCAACGTCTCCTCCACCGCCGCCGAAGGCTACGACGATGCCCGCGCCATGGGGTCCGAAATCATATCCGTCCGCCAGGCCCGCCGCATGGGCAACGACGGGGTGCTGGCGCGCATCCCCGATGGCGCCCGGATCTACATCACCATCGACATCGACGCGTTCTGCCCCTCGATCGCGCCGGGCACCGGAACACCCAGCCACGGCGGGTTTCTCTATTACGAGGTGCTCGAACTGATGCAGCTCGTCGCCGGGAATCACGACGTCGTGGGCATCGACCTCGTCGAGGTGGCGCCCGACTACGACCCCACCGGCTCCACGACGATCCTCGCGGCGCAATTGCTGCTGAACACGCTCGGCTTCATCTTCCACGCACGATCCCTGCGCTGATCCCGGCTTCTTCGGGGTGCAAATACTCCCGCCGGAGGCAAACACACGATGCTCCGGCAAAGCCGGACCTCGTGGACATGGAATGCGGGCTTGCCCGCGCATTATGATCCGGCACCGGCTTCCCATGCCGCCGCTGCGGCATTATGTGACGCACATCGGCTTTCCCTGACCGGCCAGCGCGTTATGCTTGGCCAAAAGACCCATAACCCAAAGTCTGGCACCAAACATGAGCAGCGATCCCCTCGTCATCTTCACCCCGTCGGGCAAGCGGGGCCATTTCCCCGTCGGCACACCCATCCTCACCGCGGCGCGGCAGTTGGGCGTGGACCTCGACAGCGTCTGCGGCGGGCGGGGTATCTGTTCGAAATGCCAGATCACGCCGGGGTATGGCGAATTCTCCAAGCATGGCGTGACGGTGCGCGACGACGCCCTGTCCGACTGGAACGCCGTCGAGCAGCGCTACAAGGACAAGCGCGGGCTGAAGGACGACCGCCGCCTGGGCTGCCAGGCCACCGTGCAGGGCAATGTCGTCATCGACGTCCCCCCCGAAAGCCAGGTGCACAAGCAGGTGGTGCGCAAGCGCGCCGAGGCGCGCGACATCGTGCTGCACCCCTCGACCCGGCTGTTCTATGTCGAGGTGGCGGAGCCCGACATGCACGACCCCTCGGGCGATCTGGAACGGTTGTGCGACGCGCTGCGCGAGCAGTGGCAACTCGACAATGTGCATGCCGACCTGCATATCCTGCAGACCATGCAGCCCATCCTGCGCAAGGGCGGTTGGAAGGTGACCGTCGCCGTGCACCTGGGCGACGACCAGAACCCGCCGCGCATCATGCAGATCTGGCCGGGATATCACGATGGTTCGGTCTATGGCCTTGCCGTCGATCTGGGCTCCACCACCATCGCGGCGCATCTGTGCGATCTCCAGACCGGCGCGGTGCTGGCCTCCTCTGGGGTGATGAACCCGCAGATCCGCTTTGGCGAAGACCTGATGAGCCGGGTGAGCTATTCGATGATGAACCCCAAGGGGGCCGAGGAAATGACCCGCGCGGTGCGCGATGGCATGAACGGGCTGTTCACCCAGATCGCCGCCGAGGCCGGGATCGACAAGGCGCTGATCGTCGATGCGGTCTTTGTCTGCAATCCGGTGATGCACCACCTATTTCTCGGCATCGACCCGTTCGAACTGGGCCAGGCGCCCTTCGCGCTGACCACCTCCAATGCGCTGCGCCTGCGTTCGGGCGATCTGGGGCTCGACATTCACCCCTCCGCACGGGTGTATTTCCTGCCTTGCATCGCGGGCCATGTGGGCGCCGACGCCGCCGCCGTGGCCCTGTCCGAGGCGCCCGACAAGTCCGACGACCTCGTGCTGATCGTCGATGTGGGCACCAATGCCGAGATCCTTCTGGGCAACCGCGAAAAGGTTCTCGCCTGTTCCTCGCCCACCGGACCCGCCTTTGAGGGCGCGCAAATCAGCGCGGGCCAGCGGGCCGCACCCGGCGCCATCGAACGGGTGGAGATCGACCCGGTGAGCAAAGCGCCGCGCTTCAAGGTGATCGGGTCGGATCTTTGGTCCGACGAGCCTGGATTCGACGCCGAAATCGGCGCCTCGGGCGTGACCGGCATCTGCGGCTCGGGCATCATCGAGATGGTCGCCGAAATGCGCATCCACGGCATCGTGGACGCGCCGGGGCTCATCGGCTCGCCGGAACAGACCGGCTCGGACCGCTGCTTTCTGGATGGGCGCACCTATTCCTACCTGGTGTTCGACGGGACGGCGCAGGGCGGGCCGCGCATCACCATCACCAACCGCGACATCCGCGAGATCCAGATGGCCAAGGCGGCGCTCTATTCCGGGGCGCGCCTGCTGATGGACAAGTTCGGCGTGGACCGGGTGGACCGGGTCGTGCTGGCAGGCGCGTTTGGCGCGCACATCAGCCCCAAGCACGCGATGGTGCTGGGCATGATCCCCGATGCGCCGCTCGACAAGGTGACAAGTGCCGGCAACGCGGCGGGCACCGGTGCGCGCATCGCATTGCTGAATACCGCCGCGCGGGCCGAGATCGAGGCGACGGTCCGCGCCATCCACAAGGTCGAGACGGCGATCGAGCCGCGGTTCCAGGAGCATTTCGTCAATGCCTCCGCCATTCCCAACGCGGTGGAGCCGTTTCCGATCCTGCGCTCCATCGTCGATCTGCCGACGGCCACGTTCAACACCGGCGGCGGCGGCGGCGGCGACGCCGGGGCGGATGGCGGGCGACGCCGGCGCCGGCGGGCCTGAGCCATGGCGGGCGCACCGTCGAATGCCGATCAGGCGGAGTTCTGGTCTTCGGCCTCGGGCCTGAGCTGGGTCACCCATGCCGCCGAGATGGACGCGACGTTCCGCCCGGTGCTGGACGGCCTGTTGCAGCGCGCGGCGATCGCGCGGCACGATCGCGTGCTCGACCTTGGCTGCGGCGCGGGCGCCAGCACCCGTGCGGTGGCCGAACGTGTCGGCCCCGCGGGCTTTGTTCTGGGCGCGGATATTTCGCCGCCCCTCGTGCAGCGCGCGGCGGAACGGCTCGCGGGATTGCCGCAGGCCCGGGTGATTTGCGCCGATGCGGCGGTTCATCCATTCACCGATGATTTCGATCATGTGGTCTCGCGCTTCGGATCGATGTTCTTTGCGGATCCGGTGGCGGGTTTCGTCAATCTTGCCGCTGCCCTGCGCCCCGGCGGGCGGATGACCCTGGCCACATGGGGCGAAATCGCCGCGAACCCTTGGTTCACCCTGCCCGCCCGTGCGGCCAAGGCGGTGCTGGGCGCCCCGCCGAAATCCGACCCGGATGCGCCCGGCCCGTTTTCCCTGCGCGATCCTGCGCAGATCGCGTCGGTGTTGCGTCAAGCTGGGTTGGGACAGATCGCGACCGAGGTCACGGATCTGCACCTGACCGTGCCGGGCGATCTGCGGGACGCCGCCGAGTTGTGCACGCGGATCGGCCCCGCCGCCGGCACGCTGCGGCATTTCGGTGGCGACGAGACCGCCCGCCTGGCCATTCGGGACGGTATCATCGAGGCCTTTGCCGGTTTCCGGACAGCGACAGGCGTCCGGGTCCCCGCGCAGGTGAATTTCGTGACCGCCACGCGCCCGGTCTGAACCGGCGAAATCCGGCACCCGGCCCCGCGCGCGGGCTTGACGCTGACGGCGCCGCAGCCTATCAGGCGATCAGAGCGCGCGGGTATGGTGAAAAGGTATCACGAAAGCTTCCCAAGCTTCAGTTGAGGGTTCGATTCCCTCTACCCGCTCCAGCTTGTCCCCATCTTGTACGATCAGACGCGATGCACCGGTTCCGGCGTGGCGGTGGGGGCTGCCTGCCCCCGGACCCCCGGAGGTATTTCAGGCCAGACGAACCCGTGTCAGACCGCCCCGGGCGGATCGCGCCCGGGGCGAAATGTCTGGTCAGCCCATCAGGATATCGCCGAAATCGTCGCGCAGGTTGCGTTTGAGCACCTTGCCGGTGGCGTTGCGCGGCAGAACATCGGTAAAGACCACGCGATCGGGGATCTGCCACTTGGCGATCTTGTCCTCGAAGATGGCCAGGACGTCTTCTTCGGAGGGATCGTGGCCTTCGGCCTTGACCGCGACAAGGACCGGGCGTTCATCCCACTTCGGGTGCCTGGCGCCGATCACGGCGGCGTCCGACAGCATGTCATGGGCGATGGCGATGTTTTCCAGCTCGACCGAGCTGATCCATTCGCCGCCCGACTTGATGATGTCCTTTGAGCGGTCGCGGATCGTGAGATAGCCGTCGGCGTCCATGGTCGCGACGTCGCCGGTGTTGAACCAGCCGCGCTCGAGCGTGTCCTCGGTGGTGGAGCGGAAGTAGCTGTCGAGGATCCAGTAGCCGCGCACGACCAGATCGCCCTGGCTCTTGCCGTCATGGGGCAGCGGATTGCCTTCGTCGTCGACGATCTGCAATTCGACGCCAAAGGGCGGGCGGCCCTGGTTTTCGCGCAGTTTGTGCAAGTCGGCCTCGGGCAGCGACATGTGCTTGGCCAGCGGTTGGTTGATCGACCCGATCGGCGACATTTCGGTCATGCCCCAGGCATGAATCGTCTCCACGCCGTATTTCTCGCGGAAGGCGGTGATCATCGAGGGCGGACAGGCCGACCCGCCGACCACCGTCTTCTTGAGGCTGTCGAGCGTGCTGCCGGCCTTTTTCGCCTCGCCCAGCAGGCCCAGCCAGATCGTCGGCACGCCCAGTGCGATCGTGACCTTCTGTCCATCGATCAGCCCCACAAGAGACGGCCCGTCGAGCCCGGGCCCCGGCATCACCATGCGCGCGCCGACCATGGCACAGGCATAGGGCGCGCCCCAGGCGTTGACGTGGAACATCGGCACCACGGGCAGCACCACATCCATCGCCGAAAAGCCGATGCTATCGGCGAGATTCACCGCGAAACTGTGCAGCACGGTGGAACGGTGGGAGTAGAGAACGCCCTTGGGGTTTCCTGTTGTTCCTGATGTATAACAGAGGCTTGAAGCGGTTTCCTCATCCAGTTTCGGCCACTGGTAGTCGGCATCGCCATCGGCGATCAGGTCATCGTAGAACAAAAGGCCTTCGATCTGCCCGGCGGCCTCGTCGTCGCGGCCCTCCATCAGCACGACATGCTTGAGGTTGGTCAACTGGTCGCGCACCGACGCCACCAGCGGCACGAAGGTCTTGTCGATGAACAGCACCTGGTCGTCGGCGTGGTTGATGATGTAGACAAGCTGCTCGGGGAACAGGCGCGGGTTGATCGTGTGACAGACGAACCCGCCGCCCGCCGCCCCGAAGTAGATTTCCAGATGGCGGCGGTTGTTCCAGGCGATGGTGCCGCAACGGTCCTGCGGATCGAGCCCCAGACCGGTCAGCGCCGAGGCCAGCTTTCGCGCGTTCTGCGCCACCTGCCCCCAGCTTGTCGTCTCGGCCCCGCCGCCGGTGTTGACGGAATAGACCTCCGTCGCGGCATGATACCGCTCCGCATGGTCGATAAGACTGGAAATCAAAAGGGGGGCAGACATCATCTGGCCAAGCATAGCGGGTCCTCCAAACCTATGGGCGAGCCGGCTGCGCCTCCACGTTGCCGGATCATTTCGTGCACCGTGCCGCGATTGACCGCCCGGTGCAAGCCTTGGCAAGCGGCGGCGCGCGGTCTATCCGTTGGCGCCATGACATTGCAGTATCACACGTCCCTCGATGCCGCGCAGCAGCGCGCGCTTGGCATCGATCCGCCGGCCCCGCTGGCGATGGCCGACCAGGTCAGGTCGAGCGAGATCGACGTTCTGGGACACGTCAACAACGCCGTCTACATGAACTGGTTCGAACGGCTGCGCGTGCGCTACGCCGGAGACTACGGATTGTATTCGGGGCGCGCGGGCCAGGCGGCACGCAGCGTGATCCGGTCGGGCACGATCCATTACCGGCAAGAGATGCTGATGGACGAGGATTACGTCGTCACTTGCCGGTGCCTGGCGTTTCGCACCACCTCCTATACACTGGGGCAGCAGATCTGGGCAGGCGGCACGATGCGTGCGACGCTCGACTGCGTGGTGGTCCTGCTGCATCCGGACAGCACCGAACGGTTTGCGATCCCGCAGGCGGTGCGCGACCGCTTCATCACCCGCGACGGCGCGCGGCAAGACGGCTAGCGCATAGCCCCAGAAAGGCCGGACCCAGGATGACGCTGCTTCAGATCACATCGCTGCTCATCGTTCTGGCGGGGGCGTTCGGTGCGATCAATTACTTCTTTTTGCGGTTGCCGTCCTCCATCGGGATCCTGGTGGTGTCGCTGCTGGCGTCCTTCGGGTTGCTGGGCCTCGACCAGGTGGTGCCGGGGCTGGGCATTGCCGACACCGTGCGCGGGATCGTCACGGGCATCGATTTCTCCGACGCGCTGCTTGAGGGGATGCTGGGCCTTTTGTTGTTCGCCGGTGCGCTGCATGTGAAGCTCAGCGATCTGCGTGCGGAATGGCGGGCGGTGATGTTGATGGCGACGCTGGGCGTGGCGCTGTCCACGGTGGTGATCGGGGTCGGTTTTTCGTGGCTGACGGGAATGCCGCTGCTGGTGGCGCTGGTGTTCGGCGCGCTGATCTCTCCGACCGATCCGGTGGCGGTGCTGGGGGTCTTGCGCGCAGCCAACCTGCCCCGCGCGCTGGAGACCAAGATCGCGGGGGAATCGCTGTTCAACGACGGTGTCGGATACGTGGTCTTTCTGGTGCTGGTGGGGCTGGCGTTTCCGGGCGGGGGGCACGCGGCCGACGACCCGCTCATGGGCGCGTTGACGTTGTTTGTGCAAGAGGCGCTTGGCGGCGCGGCCCTGGGGCTGGTGCTGGGGTGGCTCACCTTCCGGGTGATGCGGCGGATCGACGACTACGCGCTCGAGGTGTTGCTGACGCTGGGTCTTGCCTTCGGCGGCTACGAACTGGCGGTCTATCTGCATGTGTCGGCGCCGATCATGGCGGTCTGCGCGGGGTTGCTTATCGGCGATGTGGGCACGGCACGCGGCATGTCCGAGGAAACCCGCCGCTATGTCGATGCCTTCTGGACGCTGGTTGACGAGATCCTGAACGCGGTCCTGTTCCTGCTGATCGGCTTCGAAGTCTTCGCCATCACCTTCTCGGGCGATCTGTTCCTGACGGCGATGGCAACGATCATCCTTGCGTTGCTGGGGCGGTTGGTGGCTGTGGCGGTGCCGATCTCTATCCTGCGGCCATTCCGGCAGTTCGACGCCGGTGTCACCCGGATCATGACCTGGGGCGGGCTCAAGGGCGGGATCTCGGTGGCGCTGGCCCTGTCGATGCCGGACAGCGACTGGAAGCCGCTCATTCTGACCTGCACCTATATCGTAGTGGTGTTTTCGATCGTCGTGCAGGGGCTGACGGTGGCGCGGCTGGCCAAGCGCGTCGGACGCGCGCCGGATCTGATGTAGGGGCCCCGGCGGGGCAGCCCGCCCTGCCCAACCTGCCCGGTCAGCGGTGGCGGTGGATGAAATCGATCAGTGCGGCGGTCGATCCGTCCTTTCCCGTGGCGGGCTCGGCGCCTTCGACCACGGGTTGCAGCGACGTGGCCAGTTCCTTGCCCAACTCGACCCCCCATTGATCAAAGCTGTTGATCCCCAGGATGACGCCTTCGACGAACACGCGGTGTTCGTAGAGTGCCACGATCTGCCCCAGCATGAAGGGATCGAGCAGCGGATAGGCCAGCGTGATCGACGGGCGGTTGCCGGGAAAGACCCGGTGCTGCGCCTGGCGCTCCAGCTCGGGCCCCGAAAGCCCCGCCTCGGCCATCAGAACACGCGCCGCGTCGATGGAACGGCCCCGCATCAGCGCCTCGGACTGGGCAAGGCAGTTGGCGATCAAAAGCTGGTGGTGATGGGCCAGATCGGGTTCGTGACCCGACGCCGCCACCATGAATTCGCAGGGAATGACGCGGGTGCCCTGATGGATGAGCTGGTAGAACGCGTGTTGCCCGTTGGTGCCCGGCGCGCCCCAGACCACCGGGCCCGACGCCAGCGTCAACGCCTGCCCGTCCATCGCCACGCGCTTGCCGTTCGATTCCATTTCAAGCTGTTGCAGATAGGCGGGCAATTGCGCCAGCCGCTGGTCATAGGGCAGCACGGCGCGGGTCGCGTGACCGCAGACCTGATTGTGCCAGATCCCCACGAGCGCCAGCATCACGGGCAGGTTGTCCGACCAGTCGGCGGCGCGGAAATGCCTGTCCATCGCCTGCGCGCCGCGCAGGAACGCGTCAAAGGCACGCGGCCCGATGGCGATCATCAGCGACAGCCCGATGGGCCCCCAGACCGAATACCGCCCGCCGACCCAGTCGTCGAAGCCGAACACGCGTTCGGGCGGGATGCCGAAGGCCGCCGTCTTGTCCCGCGCGGTGCTGACGGCGGCGAACTGCGCGCCCGCATCGCCGCCGTGGTGCGCCATCCACGCGCGGGCGGTGCGCGCATTGGTCATCGTCTCGATCGTCGAAAAGGTCTTGGAGGCGACGATCACCAGCGTGGTTTTCGCGTCCAGCCCCCGCAGGGTGTCTGAGATATGCGCACCGTCCACATTCGACACGAAATGGCAGCGCGGGCCGTCATGGTAGGGCGACAGCGCCTGCGTGGCCATCGCGGGCCCAAGATCGGAGCCGCCGATGCCGATGTTGACCACGTCGGTGATGGCGCCGCCTCGAACCTCGCGCGCATAGGCGCGCATCCGCGCCAGCGTGTCGATCACGCCGGGCATCACATCGGTGCCGTCAACCATGACCGGGCCGCCGTCGAGGTTGCGCAGCGCGGTGTGCAGCACGGCGCGGCCTTCGGTCTCGTTGATCGGCCGGCCGGTGAACATCGCCTCGCGCCGCCCGGCCACATCGGCCGCGTCGCACAAAGCGATCAGGGCCGCGCGCGTCCGGGCGTCGATGTTGGTCTTGGAGTAATCGAGCCGCAGGGAGCCCATTTGCGCGCTGAACCCCGCCGCGCGGTCGGTATCGGCGTTGAACAGCGACAGGATGGACCGGTGCGCGTGATCGCGGTGCCGCGCGCGCAATGTCTCCCAATGCGCGGTCAGGCGGCCCAATGCACCACTCCCTCGTCCATGACCGCGTTGATCGGCGCCTCTTCGGGTGGCAACCTGGCCGCGCGGTCAATTGCGTCGCGCTTGTCCTCGCCAAAGATCACCAGGTGTTTCGACATCGCGTCGTTCAGAACCCGCGCGCTCAGCGTCATGCGCGGCTCTGGCTGGCCGGGCGCCACGATCGGGCACAGGGCCGGCGCATCTGACGCCAACGCGCGCTCCAGCCCCTCGGCCCCCGGAAACAGCGATGCGGTATGCATGTCGGCGCCCATCCCCAGCAGCAGCACCGAGATCGGCAATTCCGGATCAAGCGCCTGGGCCAGGTCGGCGGCGGCCTCCTGCGGGGTCTGACCGGCGCGGTAGAACGGCACGAAATGCGCCTGCGCCGCGCGATCCACCAGCAGCCGTTCGCGCACCAGCGCGGCGTTCGAGCGGGGGTGATCGGGCGCGACCCAACGCTCGTCGGTCAGCATCACGTGCACGCGGCTCCAATCCAGGTCGGCGGCGCAGAGTGCGTCGAAGATCGGGCCGGGCGTGGTGCCGCCGGGCACGGCGAAACTGGCGGTATCGTGCTGGAACAGGCAGTTCTCCAACTCTCCGGCGAGCAGGTTGGCGACATCAATGGCCAGCATCTCGCGGTCCGGATATGTCTCTATCTTCATGGGCTTACCTTTCGCCATTCGCGCCCGTCGCGGCGCATCAACTGATCGGCGGCATCCGGTCCCGTGCTGCCGCTGTCATAGGGCTTGGGCACGTCGTTGCGCGCCTCCCAGCCTTCGATGATGGGATCGGTCCAGGACCAGGCGGCCTCGACCTCGTCGCCGCGCATGAACAACGTCTGATTGCCCCGGATCACATCCATGATCAAGCGCTCGTAGGCATCCACCTGATCGGCGCCCTCGGGCCCCAGCGCGTCGGCAAAGGTCATGTCGAGCGGCACGTCGATCAGCCGCATCCCCCCCGGCCCCGGTTCCTTGATCGTCACGCCCAGCGTGATGCCCTCGTTGGGTTGCAGGCGGATCGACAGCACGTTGCGGTGCCGTCCCGCTTCCTCGCCAAAGATCGAATGCGGGGTGTCCTTGAACACCACCGTGATCTCGCTCGACCGGGCCACCATCCGCTTGCCGGTGCGCATGTAGAACGGCGTTCCGGCCCACCGCCAGTTGCTGATCGCGGTCTTCAGCGCGACAAAACTTTCGGTGCGCGAGCGCGGATTGTCCACCGCCGTGCGGTAATCGGGTTGCGCGGCCTCGTTGCCCGGTTCGGCCAGGTATTGACCGCGCACGATGTGGTGCGGCTCGACCGGGTCGAGCGCGCGGATGACTTTCAGCTTTTCGTCGCGCACGGCATCGGGATCGAACCGCGCGGGCGGTTCCATCGCGATCAGGCACAACAGCTGCATCAGGTGGTTTTGCACCATATCGCGCATGGCGCCCGATTTGTCGTAGTAGTCGCCCCGCCCGCCGACCCCCACGGTTTCGGCCACCGTGATCTGGATGTGATCGACATACTGGCTGTTCCACAGTGGCTCGAACAGCATGTTGCCGAACCGCACCGCCATCAGGTTCTGCACGGTTTCCTTACCAAGGTAGTGGTCGATGCGGTAGATCTGCGTCTCGTGGAAATATCTGGCCAGCGTCGCGTTCAGGTCGCGCGCGGTCCTGAGATCGCGGCCAAAGGGTTTTTCCACCACGATTCGGGCGCTGGCATCGGCCATGCCCCAGCTTTGCAGCCGTTCGGCCAGATCGCCGAACAGGCCGGGCGCGACCGAGAAATAATACGCCTCGACCCTGTCGGTGCCTTTCATCAGGTCCTGCAATTCGGCCCAGCCGCTGTCGCCGCGCGCGTCGATCGACACGTAATGAATCTGGCCCAGGAATTCGTCCAGCGTACCGTCGTCGCAGGCGCGGCCGCCGCCGAATTCGCGGATCGCTTCGGCCACCATCTCGCGATAACCGGTTTCGTCCATGTCGGTCCGGGCCGCGCCGATGACGCGCGCGTCACGGGGCATCTGCCCCGAGCAATAGCGCCGGAACAGACCGGGCAGAATCTTGCGGCGGGCCAGATCGCCGGTGCCGCCGAAGATCACCAGATCGAAAGGTTCGACGGGAATAACGCGGGAAACCATTTTTGTCCTCAAATCTGCGGATGGATCGAAAAAACCGGCTTACCTAGCCATGTTAGCGCAAACATAAAGCAGATATGCCGTGTTTTTTCAATCATCACAAGGCTGTGCGCAAAAGTTTTGAGCCTTTATTTGCTTTCCGCCGCACCGTAGCACACTTACAGCACGATCAAAGCGAGCAGACAGGGAATTCCATGAAAGACTTGGCAGAGGCCAACGCAGGCAAGTTCACCGACCCCCGGACCACCGCCAAGGGAGAGCCGCGCGCGACCGTGGCGTTGAGCCATCCCGAAACGTTGTGGTTCAACACCGGGACGCTGTGCAACATCGAATGCGTGAACTGCTATATCGAAAGCAGCCCCGGCAATGACCGCCTTGTGTATATCACCGCGGCCGAGGTCGAAGCCTATCTGGACCAGCTGGACGACCGCCAGTGGCCAGTCACCGAGATCGCCTTTACCGGCGGCGAGCCCTTTATGAACCCGCAGATGATCGCGATGACGCGCGCGGCGCTGGCGCGCGGATACGACGTGCTGATCCTGACCAACGCGATGCGGCCGATGATGCGCAAGCCGGTTCAGGCGGGTCTGCTTGATCTGAACGCCGCCTACCCCGGCAAGCTGACGCTGCGCATTTCGGTCGATCATCACGACGCCGACCTGCATGATGCCGAACGCGGCGCGGGCGCTTTCGACAAGACGCTCAGGGGTATGGCCTGGCTGCGCGACAACGGCTTTCGCATGGCCGTGGCGGGACGGTCCGTGATGGCCGACAGCGAGGCCGAAAGCCGTGCCGGCTATGCCGCCTTCTACGCGCAGCACGGCTTTGACATCGACGCCCATGACCCCGGCATGACGGTGCTTTTTCCCGAGATGGACGAAGCGGTGGAGGTTCCCGAAATCACCACCGCCTGCTGGGGCATCCTGGACAAATCGCCCGACGCGGTGATGTGCTCCAGCTCTCGCATGGTGGTCAAGCGCAAGGGCGCGGCCAAGCCGTCTGTGCTGGCCTGTACGCTGCTGCCCTATGATCCGGAGTTCGAGCTGGGCACGACGCTGGCCGAGGCGGAGCGCGACGTGGCGCTGAACCATCCGCATTGCGCCAAGTTCTGCGTGCTGGGCGGGGCCAGTTGTTCGGCCTGAGCGCTAGAGCCTGATCACATGCCCGTCGCGCGGTTGCGCGGTGCCGGTGGCCAGCGCGTCATAGACCGCCGGCGCAGCGGCGATGCCGTGGTGCACCCGCACCGTGACCCAGTCGGGCGCGCCGCCCGCGATGCGTTTCCACGCTTTCGCGATCTTGTCCTCCATCACGCCCGGCCCCCACTCCGCGCGCCGCTTGGCGATCTGGGCGGGTGCGAAAAAGAACTGCGGCTTGGCGCCCGGCAGATCCTGCTTGGCCTCGAACTTGTCCCAATGGCTCAGACCGACGGCGGCGGAATGTTTGACGCGGTCGCGCAAGTGCCCGTGCAGCGCCGCCTTGACCGCGCCGTTGCCCGCCATATCGACATAGACCGACGGGACGTCGTCGATCCGGTCGATCTCATCGTAGCTCAGCACCCGGTCACAGGCGCCCGACCCCTCGACGAAGGCGCGGTTGCGGTCTGACGTCAGCCCGACGATGCCATAGCCGCGCGCCGCCGGTTCGGCCAGGAACTTGCACAGGCCCAGCCCGGTTTTCGACGACGCGCTGCCCACGATCACCTGTTGCGCGCCGAACAGGTCATTGTCCATCAACCAGTCGAACAGCAGATAGGACGTGGCCAGAAGCGGCTGCAACAGGGCGCGCATGTGGTCTTGCTCGGGCGTGCTGCGCACGGGCGTGTAGCGGTTGTAGACCCCCGGCAGGTCGGCGCGATGCGGCGCGGTATCGACGATGGCCCCCTGTGCATCCGCCCGGGGCGTGATCACCAGTTCTTCGGCCAGCGGATAGAACCCATAAAGCCGCGTACCCGGCGCCAGCGCCTCGGCGTTGCTCTGCGTCACTTCGGCGACGCCCCAGACGGGAACCAGGCCCTGCCCCTCGATGCCGGTAGGAAAAAACTGCCAATATTGCGTGGTGAACCCAACGGCGGCATAGGTGACGTTATTCGCGGTCAGCGCAAAGCTTTCCAGTTTCAGCCGCGCCTGACCGGGGCCCAGCGGTGCGGAGGCGACCTCCTCCAGCCGTGTCCGCGTGATGTCGTATTGATCCACCAATAGTCGTTGCATCGGTCGCCCCCTTTGTCATGCCGTCGCGGTGCAGCCTAGTCCACGCAGGCCCCGATGGGGGCGGGAAACTTGTCGCAACGTCGCGTCAGTCGGCTTGGGGCGCCTAGTGCAGCGTGAATTCGCCCGTCACGTTGCGCCATTCGCCGGGGCCGATCAGCTTGCGATGGGTGAACCGCACCGAATGCAGCGCGCCCTCGATTTCCGATTGCCAGTATTCGACGAACCGGAACAGCCGCGGATGATCGGGCGCCAGATCGTAATCCTGCCAGACAAAGGTGTTCAGCACATGCGCATAGTCGGGCATGTGGTAGAACATCTCGGCCGTCGTCAGGCCGTAGCCCTTGAGCATCATCTCGGTCTCGGAGCGGGGTGCAGGAGTGCGGCCTGCGGGATGGTTCGACTTGGGCATCGGAATACCTCTTGAACTGCCTCACAGGGTCCATTGTGCCACGATCAATTTACTTTTCAATAAAAACAATGGTGTGGCGATGTGATCAGGGCGTGGGGCGGCTCCGGGGCGGTCTGGCATTGCACCTTATGTACCCCCTCTGATATAGGTTTGTCACAATATATAGACCTGATACAGCGAGCGGGCAGATCACGTGAACGACACGCCAGAACCACCTGAAAACGATGATGAAATCCTGCCGGAGCGCCCCGAATTCGAGGGGCCGTCGGTCAGTATCGAGCACGAGATGCGCACGTCCTATCTGGACTATGCGATGTCGGTCATCGTCAGCCGTGCGATCCCGGACCTGCGCGACGGGTTGAAACCCGTTCACCGGCGCATCCTGTTCGCGATGCACGAAACCGGCAATACCCACGACAAGAGCTACCGCAAATCGGCGCGTCCCGTGGGCGACGTGATGGGCAAATACCACCCGCACGGCGATTCCGCGATTTACGACGCGCTTGTGCGCATGGCGCAGGATTTCTCGATGTCGCTGCCGCTGCTGGACGGTCAGGGCAACTTCGGCTCGATGGACGGCGACAATGCCGCCGCGATGCGCTACACCGAAGTGCGCATGGACAAGCCCGCAGCCTATCTGCTGGCGGACATCGACAAGGAAACCGTCGATTTTCAGGACAATTACGACGGCAAGGATCGCGAGCCCACGGTTCTGCCCGCCCGCTTTCCCAACATGCTGGTCAACGGCGCGGGTGGCATCGCCGTCGGCATGGCCACGAACATCCCGCCGCACAACCTGGGCGAAGTCGTGGACGCCTGCCTTGCCCTGATCGAAGAGCCTGACCTGACCTCCGAGCAGTTGATCGAGTATGTGCCCGGTCCCGATTTTCCAACCGGCGGCATCATGCTGGGCCGCTCCGGCGCGCGCAAGGCCTACCTCGAGGGGCGCGGCAGCGTCATCATCCGCGCCAAGACGCGGGTCGAGGAGATCCGCAAGGACCGCTATGCCATCGTCGTGGACGAGATCCCCTACCAGGTGAACAAGGCGTCGATGATCGAAAAGATCGCCGAACAGGTCCGCGAAAAGAAGATCGAAGGCATCGCCCACGTTCAGGACGAAAGCGACCGCAACGGCGTGCGCGTGGTGGTGGAGCTGAAGCGTGATGCGACGGCGGAGGTGGTGATGAACCAGCTCTACCGCTTTACCCCGATGCAGACATATTTCGGCTGCAACATGCTGGCGCTCAACGGGGGGCGGCCCGAACAGCTGACCCTGCGGCGGTTCCTCACGGCCTTCATCGACTTCCGCGAGGATGTCGTGGCGCGGCGCACCGCGCATCTGCTGCGCAAGGCCCGCGAGCGCAGCCACATCCTGTGTGGCCTGGCCGTGGCCGTCACCAACATCGACGAGATCGTCGCGACGATCCGCGCCTCGGCCGATGCGGCAGAGGCCCGCGAGAAGCTGATGACCCGGCGGTGGCCCGCGCAGCCGATCCTCGAATATATCGCGCTGATCGACGATCCGACCCATACCGCCAACGACGACGGCACCTACAACTTGAGCGAGGCCCAGGCGCGCGCCATTCTGGAATTGCGGCTGCAACGCCTGACCCAGATCGGTGTCCAGGAAGTCACCGGCGAATTGGAAGAGCTGGCCGGCAAGATCAAGGAATACCTTGAAATCCTCGGCAGCCGCGAGCGGATCATGGGCATCATCAGCGACGAGTTGCGCGAGGTGCGCGAGCTGTTCGCCGTGCCGCGCCGCACCGAGATCGTGGACTGGTCCGGCGACATGGACGACGAGGACCTGATCGCGCGCGAGGAGATGGTCGTGACCGTCACCTCCGGCGGCTACATCAAGCGCACGCCGCTGGCCGATTTCCGCAGCCAGCGCCGCGGCGGCAAGGGCCTGGCCGGCATGCAGACCAAGGAAGAGGATGTGGTCACCACCCTCTTCGTGGCCAACACCCATACGCAGCTTTTGTTCTTTACCACCGACGGAATGGCTTACAAGCTAAAGACATGGCGGTTGCCGCAGGGCGGGCGCACGTCCAAGGGCAAGGCGATCGTCAATATCCTGCCGATCCCGGTGGGCGTGTCGGTGGCCGCGATCCTGCCCATCGACCGCGAGGAAAAGGACTGGGCCGATCTGCAGGTCGTGTTCGCCACCTCGGCCGGTACGGTGCGGCGCAACAAGCTGTCGGATTTCACCAACGTCATGCGCAACGGCAAGATCGCTATGAAATTCGAGGGCGAGCACGAAGGCACCACGCTGATCAACGTGCGCATCGCCTCGCCGCAGGATGACGTGATGCTGGTCACCTCTTCGGGCCGCGCCATCCGCTTTCCCTCGACCGCCGTGCGCGTGTTCAACTCGCGGTCGTCGGTGGGTGTGCGGGGGATTCGCCTGACCGGAAACGACAAGGTCGTGTCGATGTCCGTGATCCGTCATTTCGACGCCACGTCAGACGAACGTGCCGCCTATCTCAAGATGCGGCGCGCGATGGCCGGTCTCGCCGACGAGGCCGACGAGGCGGACGAGGAAGAGGGCAACGCCAACATGCCCCTGCCCCAGGAACGCTACGCCGAGATGTCGGCGGCTGAAAACCTGATCCTGACGATCACAGCCAAGGGCGCCGGAAAGCTGAGTTCGAGCCACGATTACCCGGTGCGCGGGCGTGGCGGCATGGGGGTGCAGGCGATGGACAAGGCAATGCGCGGTGGCGCGATCGTCGCGTCCTTCCCCGTCGAGATGGACGACCAGATCATGCTTGCCACTTCCAAGGGGCAGTCGATCCGCGTTCCGGTCGAGGGGATTTCATTCCGTTCGCGCAGCGCGGGGGGCGTCAAGGTCTTCGATACCGGCAAGAACGAGGAAGTCGTCAGCGTCGCCTGGATCGCGGATCAGGCCGACGAGGATGTCGTCGAGGGCGATACCGGCGACGACACCACTGCCGACGAATGACCTGACGACGGCGCAGCGGCCCGGGCCAGTTGGCTCAGGGCCGCCTGCGCGTCGCGGGTGCGGCCACGGCCCAGCATTTCGGCAGTGCGCGCCAGCGCCTGCGGCAACAGCAGCGGATCGAACCTTGTGTCCGCATCGGCATCGCGGCGGGTGACGGCCAGATAGCCCACCGCCCGATCCACCGCCCCGTAGTGGTATTTGTAGGCTTCCGTGCCGTGGCCGAAATCGTAGGTCCGCAGACCGGCGGAAATGGCCGCGTGAATGGCCTGGCTGTGCATCAGCAGTCCGATATCCAGATCGTCGACCCGATCGTCGCGTCCGGTCAGCAGGCAGTGGGCCATCCCGCGCGGCGCGTCGATCACGAAGGCCAGCGCGCCCAGCATCCTGTCCCCGCGCCACAATGACGGCATGTAAAGCAGCCCGAGCGCTTCGGCGCGGATCATCATCGTCCGGTATTTCCCGGCGATCAGGTCAAGCCGGGCGGGGGAATTTTCAGCGGCCCAGCGGGCAGACCACAGCGCCAGCAGACGTTCGCGCACATCCTGCGGATCCGTGTCGGCCGCCGACCCCACCCGGACGACGCCACTGTCGATATGGCGGCGCGTGGCCTTGCGGATCTTCTTGCGGGTGTTGCGGCTCAGCCCGGCAAGGTAGGCGTCATGCGACGCGGGCAGCGCGATCTGCGGGCATAAAAGCTGGTTCGTTGCCCCATCGTTTATCGTGTAGGGCGGCCACGCCACGTCGAAGCCCCGGCCGCCGAGGGCGGCGGCGAAACGGACAAGCCTGTGGCCCGTGGGTTCGTACCGCAGCGACAGACGCGCCCAGGGCAATTGCGCCGCACACTGCCCCAAGGCGGTCAGCGCCTGCGCCTCGCGGAGCGGATCCGGATCACAGACAAAGCCGGTATATTCGCTGAAGCACAGGCGACCCGCCGCGGCGATATACGCCTGGAACCGGCGCTGCGCGCTGCTCCAGTGGAGGCGGTAGCGCAACGGCAGAAACGCGGTGAACCGGTCCGGCTGGTTCGGGTCGGTCGCGGCGAGAACACGCCATTGGCCGTGATTGTCGGCGAAAAGCTGGTACAGCCAGTCCCAGGACAGGAACACCCCCGCCTGCGGATCGCGGGCGTGCAGGTCTTCCCAGGCGGGCCGCAGCGCCTTGAACCCTGCGAGGTCGTCAATCACGACGATATCCCGCGTCTGGCGGGATCGGGCAATTGACGCCGTGCTGCTGATGGTCGTGCGAAAGGCTGTCGTCACAATGGTCCCGGTCCGGTGGCAAGGCACGGCATGGCCGTGGCGCAAGGGGTTCGGGGGCTGTGTGACATCGAAATGCGTCACCAGTTGGCACTTTGCGCGGCATCACGGCGGCGCGGCGGCACATGGATCAGCCTGGGATCAGCCCGGGGTCAGGGTCGGACCGAACGCAAAAAGGCCGCGGCACCTGGGTGCCGCGGCCTTGGTACGCCGAAGCGTTAAATCAGTTGGACGACGTTGTGGAGGACGAACCGTCCGCCAGGAAAGCCACCAGCACAACGCCGGCAGCAGCAGCATAGGCGCCGTTGTCGGTGATGCCTGTCGTCGCGTTCGCGCGGACGCATGTACGGACCGGAACGCCGTTCTGCGAGCCGACTTCGGCTTCGCAGTTATAGACGATGCCGTTGCTTGCCGTGATCTGAACGGGATAGCCGGCAACTCCGGATTCGCCGACAACACCGGTTTGGGTCACGTCCTGGGCCGAAGCTGTGGATGCAACGAGGGCAAAGGTCAGAGCAGCGGCAGAAGCAAGAAAACGTGTCATAGTGGAAACTCCATTAGATAAACTGTTCATGTACAGGAATCCTGTGCGACCGCGCAAAATCCCTACTCATCCGCCGAAACGCCAGTCTCCGCGTGAGCTTGCGTCAATCAATGGACAAACTGACGCAAAAACGCAAGTTCGAAAGGCACTTGCACTACGTCCAAAGCGCATAATTGCCGGAATATTCAGCGATGGCGCAGGTGCGGGGCACGCATCCGGCCCCTCGCGCAGTTGATCCGATGCGGACAGGTTTGCGACAAGCCACTGGATTTCCGACGGAAATTGCCGCTACGGACCATAAACCGTTGATGTTCGCCGATCCGAGTATCGCCGATGCCGTGGTGACGCGTCTTTCCGGCGCTGTCACCGAAAAGTCGCAGTGATACGCCGATTCCCCCCATTGACCGATCCGCGGCATCGGTCGGGCGCACTGCGCGGCGCGCGGCGCTAGCCCGCCGCGCAGTGCGTGGTCAGGAGACCGTGCTCACAGCCCGTAGATCGTGGTAAACTTTTCCTTGAGATAGGCCAGCAAGGGCGCCTCTGACGGCTCCGCTCCGCGCGCCCGGGCGATCACGTCGCGCGGCTCGTACAGCCCGCCGTGGGTCTGCACCGTCTCGCGCAGCCACCGGGTCGCCGCGGTCAGGTCGCCCTTGGCCAATTGCGCATCCAGATTGGGCAGTGCCCCGCGCATCGCCTCGAACAAGCACCCGGCATAGACGTTGCCAAGGGTGTAGGTCGGGAAATAGCCGAACAGACCCACCGACCAATGCACATCCTGCAACAGCCCGTTGGATGGCTTGTCCACGCCATAGCCGAAATCGGCCTCGAACCGGTCGTTCCAGGCGGCCTCGAGATCGCCGACGTCCAAATCGCCCGCCATCAACGCGCGTTCCAGATCAAAGCGCAGCAGTACGTGCAGATTGTACTGCAATTCATCCGCCTCGGTCCGGATATGGCCATCCGAGACGCGGTTCACGCAGGCATAGAAGGCGTCCTCGTCCGCGATGCCGATGTCGCCGAAGGTCTCGCGCATTTCACCGAAAAGCCAGCCGGTAAAGGCGCGGCTGCGGCCAAGCTGGTTCTCGTAGATCCGGCTTTGGCTTTCGTGCACCCCCATCGACACGCCCTGCCCCAAGGGCGTCAGCAGGTAATCGCGGTCGATGTTCTGCTCGTAGGCTCCGTGGCCGACCTCGTGGATGGTCGAATAGAAACAGTTGAACGGATCAGCGGGATTGGTGCGCGTGGTGATCCGCACGTCAAGGCCCGAGCCCGAACTGAAGGGATGCACGGCCTTGTCCACCCGGCCGTGCGCCATGTCATATCCGTAGGCTTTTGCCAGCTTGCGCGTCAGCCGCATCTGCGCGGCTTCGTCGAAGGTGCCGGACAGTTGCGGCGGCGTGTTGGCGGCGCGCACCGCCTCGCGCAGCGCGGTCAACTCGGGGCGCAGGGCACCGAACATCGCGGCGATCTCGTCCCCGGTGGTGCCCGGCTCGTAATCGGCCAGCATCGCGTCATAGACGTCGCCTCCCGCGGCCAGGGCCTGTCCTTCTTCGCGCTTGAGGGCGATCACCTCCTCCAGCGTCGGGAGAAACCCGGCCACGTCCTCGTTGGCGCGCGCCTCGGCCCAGATGCCCTGCGCCTGGCTGGTCACGCGCGCGATGCGGGTCGCCAGACTGGCGGGCACCTTGCGCGCCCTGTCGTGACTGCGGCGGATGTGGCGGATCTGTGCGCGACCGACATCGTCAAGGGCCGCGTGGTCGATCGCGTCAAGCCAGTCCGACACCCGCGTGTCCACCCGGCGGGCATGCAACACGCTCTCCAGTGCGGCCATCTCCTCGCCGCGTTGCGGGGCGGCGCCGCGCGGCATCACGGTCTCCTGGTCCCACCCGAGACGCCCCATCACCTGCCCCAGGGCTTGCGTTTCGCGCTGGTAGGCCATCAATTCGTCAAAGGGGGTCATGCGGGGGTTCCTCTCAGGGATGTTGCGATTGGATAGCCGCTCAGGAACCGGGCGCGCAGGATCAGCACCCAGACGATCACGGCCAGAAGCTGGTGCACGATGGCGATGTACCACGGCGCGGCATAGATCACGGTGACGATGCCCAGCACGATCTGGACCGCCATCGCCGCCAGCACCGCGTTGAAGGCAAACCGCGTGCGCGGATGCGCAGAGCGCCGGCCGCGCAGCCAGACGACCACGGTAAAGGCCGCCAGCAGATAGCCCGACATGCGGTGAATGAACTGCACCAGCCCCGGATTTTCAAAGAAGTTCCGCCACAGCGGATCCAGGTCGAACGCCAGCGGCGGGAACAGCTGTCCGCCCATCAGCGGCCAGTCGGTATAGCTGCGCCCGGCGTCGATGCCGGCCACCATCGCACCCAGCAGAATCTGCAGAAAGGTGAAATGCAGCAGCCCCGTGGCCAGCGACCACTGCCGGGGCTCCCTCGCGCGCCGCGCCTGGATCAGGTCGCGGGCGGTGCGGCCCAGTTGCATGACGTACCAGGTGATGACGCCCAGAATGGCAAAGGCAAGGCCCAGATGGGTCGCCAGCCTGTAGCTGGCCACATCCGTGGTGCCCATCCCGGTGGTGACCCCCGACGAGACCATCCACCAGCCGATGGCCCCCTGCGCGCCGCCCATGACACCCAGAAGCAGCAGCTTCGGCGTCCAGCCCGCGGGGATCTGCCGCCGCGCGAGAAACCACAGGAATCCCGCCGCCCAGACCAGGCCCACCACCCGGCCCAGCTGACGGTGGCCCCATTCCCACCAGTAGATGACCTTGAAATCCTCAAGTTCCATCCATTGGTTCTGGATGCGAAACTCGTCGATCTGCTGGTACTTGGCGAATTCCGACTGCCAGTCGGCCGCACTGAGCGGTGGCAGCGCGCCCGTGAAGGGCCGCCATTCGGTGATGCTCAGCCCGCTGTCGGTCAGCCGGGTCAACCCGCCCACCGCGATCATCGCAAAGACCAGCGCGAACAACACGATCAGCCAGATCCGGATCGCGCCGCGCGCGCCGCTGTGCCCCTTGTCGATACCGCCGGTCCGCGCGACCGGGCGCGCCGCCTCGGGGCTGCCAACCTCTTCGAAAAGCTTGCGTTTGGTGTTCATCTCAACCCTCGGATTGCCGTGTTTGCCCATAGGTAGGCCTGTCGCGCGCCGGGGTCCAGCATCCCTAGTCGTCTCTTTTCGCCCAGCGGACCATCTGCCGCATCACGCCGTGCAGCATTTGCACGTCCGCGCGCGTCAGCGGCATCCGGCTCCACATGTTGCGCAGGTTGGTGCGCATCGACTGCGCCTTGTGCTCGGGAAAGAAAAATCCGGCCTGCGTCAGGCGTTCGTCGTAATGCGCGGCCAGATGTTCGACCTCTTCACCCCGCGCCCAGTCGGTGCCGGCCATCTCGGTGCTGGCATGGGTGATTTCCCCTGCCTGCCGCATCCATTCGTAGCCCACCAGCAAGACGCATTGCGCCAGGTTGAGCGAGGCGAATTTCGGATTCACCGGGACCGAGATGATGGCATTGGCGCGCGCGATGTCCTCGTTCTCGAGGCCAGCACGTTCGGGGCCGAACAGCACCGCGACCCGCTGGCCGCAGGCGATCTTTTCCGCCGCAAGCGCCATCGCCGCCTCGGGGCTGTAGATCGGCTTGGTCAGGTCGCGGCTGCGCGCCGTGGTGGCAAAGACGAAATCGCAATCGCCCACCGCCCCAGGCAGATCGCCCGACAGCATCGCCTCGTCCAGAAGCCGCCCCGCCCCGCTGGCCATGGCGACAGCGGCGGGATTGGGCCAGCCGTCGCGCGGCGCCACCAGCCGCATCCGGTCCAGGCCGAAATTCCACATCGCGCGCGCGGCGGCGCCGATGTTCTCGCCCATTTGCGGGCGGACAAGCACGATGGCCGGTGTGGCGGGATGGTCAAGGGGCAGTCTCATACCCGCCTCATAGCGGTGTCATCCGGCAATGCCAAGAAACCGCGCGCGCCTGCGGTGTGCCAATTCATCCCGCACGACGCGTGTCGCGCCGTCCGGGCATCCAGCGGCCCGGCCCCGCGTGGCGCGGCTGATTCCGCTTTGCCAGGTCCGCCGCCGTCCGCTAGGGCTGTGCCCATGATCCAACACCGCTCCATTCCCCTCGCGACCCTGATCGTTCTCGGCACCGGCGCGCTCTGGGGGTTTTACTGGCTGCCGGTACGGTCGCTTGCCGCGATGGGTCTGCCGGGGGCCTGGGGCACGGTCGCGGTGACGGCGGCGGCGGTTGTGCTGTTGCTGCCCTTCGCGCTGGCGCGCCGGGATCGGCTCGCGGCCTCCAATCGCGTGGCGCTCGGCTCCATCGCGCTTGGCGGCGCGGCGTTCGCGCTTTATTCCATCGGCTTTGTCTATGGCCGCGTTGCGATCATCATCCTGCTCTATTTCCTGACCCCGGTCTGGAGCACGCTGATCGGGCGCTATGTCATGGGGTGGGCAACCCCCCGCCTGCGCCGCGTGGCCATCGTGGTCGGGCTTGCGGGGCTTGCCGTGATGCTCGGCGCCGAGGGCGAGCTGCCGTGGCCGCGCGGACCGGGCGAATGGATGGCGCTGGCGTCCGGCATCCTGTGGTCCGTCGCCACCACGGGCATCCGCGCCCGATCGTCGCTTGAACCGGTCGCGGCGGCCTTCGTCTTTGCGGCGGGCGCGCTGGTCGCCGCTGTGTTGCTTGCGCCCGTGCTCGAGCCGTGGCCCGCGACGTCCGCCGGCGCGCGCATCGGCCCGGTGCTGGGCTTGTCGGTCCTGACCGGCGGGGTCTGGTGGGGGCTGTCGATGGCGGGCCTGATGTGGGCGACCGTCCGGCTCGATCCGGCGCGTGTCGGCATTCTGCTCATGACCGAAGTTCTCGTCGGCGCGGCCTCGGCCGCCCTGTTCGCGGGCGAACTCCTGACCCCGGTGGAAATCGCGGGCGGTGCGCTGGTGCTGTGCGCCGGCGTGCTGGAGGTCTGGCCCACCGGGCGCGCCCTGCCCCGACGGACGCGCTGACCCTGTCGCGGCATTGGCGCGGCAGCGACATTTCGTTTTCTTTCCGTGGCAGGTGCGATACTGCTGCCCCGATCAGGACCAAAGGACAGTTTCACATGGCCGCCCCAGACACGATGGACGCCCCCGAGCAGCCGCAGCTCTACCTCATCACCCCGACCGAGATCGAACTCGGCCGCTTTCCCGACTTGCTGGCCCGCGTGCTCGATGCGCAGGCGGTGGCCTGCGTCAGGCTGAGCCTTGCCACGCGCGACGAGGACCGGATCGCGCGCGCGGCCGATGCGCTGCGCGAAGTGACCCACGCGCGCGATATCGCGCTGGTGGTCAGCGATCACACCTTGCTGGCGGACCGGCTGGGCCTTGACGGCGTGCATCTGTCGGATGCGGCGCGGTCGGTGCGCGACACCCGCAAGGCGCTTGGCGAGGATGCGATTGTCGGCAGTTTTTGCGGCACCTCGCGGCACGACGGCATGGCCGCGGGAGAGGCGGGCGCCGATTACGTCAGCTTCGGCCCGGTGCAGTCATCGGCCCTGGGCGACGGCAGCTTTGCCGAACTGGATCTGTTTCAATGGTGGTCCGAGGTGATCGAGGTGCCGGTCGTCGCCGAAGGCGCGCTGGACGAAGCGATGATCCGCACCCTCACGCCCTATACCGATTTCTTCGGCATCGGCGACGAAATCTGGCGCCACGAGGATCCCGTCGCGGCGCTGGCCGCGCTGACGGCGGCCATGGCGTGAAACGCGCCGAGGCCGGGCAACCCCCGGCCTCGATCCATTAGAGAAACACCCGTTCGACGAACCAATAGGCGCCCACGGCGGCAATCGCGCAGGACGCGGGCACGGCGACCGCGCGGCGATACCACGCCCGGCGCATGGCCCATCCGACGATGACGAATGCAATCGCGATCACGGTCAACTGACCCAGTTCGACACCGATATTGAAACCGATCAGCGCCGGAATGAACTGCCCCGCGGGCAATCCGAACTCCGCCAGCACCGAGGCAAAGCCCAGACCGTGCAGCAGCCCGAAACCGAAGATCACCAGGGGCCGCCAGGGGTTCAGACCGCGGGCAAAGATGTTTTCCACCGCGACAAAGACGATCGAGGCGGCGATCAGCGGCTCGACAATGCTGCCCGGCACATTGACCAGCCCAAACGCCCCGAGCGCCAGCGTGACCGTATGCGCCAGCGTGAAGGCGCTGACCTGCCACACCAGCGGGCGCAGATGGGTGGAGAGAAAGAACAAGCCGAGCACGAAGAGAATATGGTCCAGCCCCTTGGGCAGGATATGATCGAAGCCTACCGGAATGTAACCGACAAGGGCCTGGCCTGCGCCCTGCGCGCCGCCGCCGCCGACGGCGATCTCGGGGCTTGACTGCCCGCCCTCGAGGTATCCGGTAAACGGCTCCTCCACCCCTTGCTGGCGCAGCACCAGCGCGCCCGCGCCGTCGGGCCAGTGCACCGTGACGCCGGGTGCGCCGGGGGGCAGCGCGGCGCGCAGGCGCAGGCTGGCGATGCGCGGCAGTTCCGGGTCCACTTCCTGCGGCACCTCGACCCCGTCGATCGCCAGCGGCAGCGCGGCATCGCCGGCGCTCAGCAATGGATGCCCGGACCACCGCGCGACCAGCGAGGGCGCGCGCGTAGCGATCCCATCGGCGGACAGCGCCCGCAGCGCGTCGTAGTCCGCCGCACCTTCGGCGGCGTTGGTGTCCTCGATTTCGTCCAGATCGATGCCCGACAGCAGGGCCTCGAGGTTCACGCGAAACTCCAGCGTCACATCGCCCGTGTCTTCGACGGTCAGATCCGCAATCGTGGGCAGAACCTCGTGCGCTTGCGCGTTTGTGATCGAAAGCAACAGCGCCAGTGTTGACAATACCGCAGCGCAAGCCAGTCTCAACCGCGCCCTGATGAAAGTTTGTTCCATGTCGTTTACCCGCTTTGCACTCGTTACCGCCCTGACATTCACTGCCACGCTCGCCACTGCCCATGAGTTTTGGCTCGATCCGGAGAAGTATCAAGTCGATATCGGCGCGCCGGTCATCGCAAACCTGCGCAACGGTCAGGAATTCGAAGGAATTTCGCTTGCCTATTTCCCCAATCGGTTCACCCGGTTCGACATTGCCATCGGCGATCTGATGGGCCCGGTGCCGGGCCGCCTGGGCGATCAACCCGCGCTGCGGATGGGGCTTCCGGGCGAAGGCCTGGCCATCGCGGTTTACGAGGCGACGCCTTCGATCGTGACATATACCGAATGGGACAAGTTCGTGGATTTTGCCGCGCACAAGGACTTTCCCGATGCCGTGGCCGACCACGAGGCCGCGGGCTACAGCAAGGAAAAATTCACCGAACGCTACACCCGGCACGTCAAGACGTTGGTGGCGGTGGGCGCTGGCGCGGGGCAAGACCGGGCATTCGGGCTCGAGACGGAGTTCGTGGCGCTGACCAACCCGTATACGCCCGGGTTCGACGGCCAGATGCGCGTCGCGCTCACGTACGAGGGGGCGCCGCGTGCCGATGCGCAGATCGAGGTGTTCGACCGTGCGCCCGACGACAGCGTCACCATCACCACCACCCGCACCGATGCCCGCGGCGAGGCGACGATCGCGGTCGCGCCGGGGCATGACTACCTGTTTGACGCCGTGGTCTTGCGCCCGGCCCCCGATGCGGGCGCCGCCGCCGAAGGCCCCGTTTGGGAAACGCTCTGGGCCGCGCTGACCTTTGCGGTGCCATCCTCGCGGTGATCCACGCGGTACAAAGCCGATAGCAGGTCTTGATCCGGGCGCGGTTCATCGTCACAAGGCGGGGCATGACCCAGACGCCCGACAAAAATAGCCCCCTGCCGGACCGCGAAACCGCCGACATCCTGTGCATCGGGTCCGTTCTGTGGGACGTGATCGGCCGGTCGGCCAGCGTGATGCGGCACGGATCGGATGTGCCGGGGCGGATCACCCGCCTGCCCGGCGGCGTGGCGATGAACATCGCCAATACGCTCGTGCGCTTCGGGCTGACGCCTGCCTTGCTCAGCGCGGTGGGCCGCGACGCCGAAGGCAACGACCTTGTCGCCGCCTGCGCCGCGCGGGGCATGATCACCTCGACGATCTACCGCTCTGACGATCTGCCGACCGACCGCTACATGGCGGTCGAAGGGGCCAACGGGCTCATTGCGGCGATCGCCGATGCCCATTCCCTCGAGGCGGCGGGCGCCAAGATTCTCGGCCCGCTGTCCGATGGGCGCCTTGCGACCGCCGATGCGCCTTACACCGGGCCGGTCGCGCTCGATGGCAACCTCACGCTGGAGTTGCTGAGCGAGATCGCCCACGACGCGCTGCTGGCGCAGGCCGATCTGCGCGTTGCCCCGGCGTCACCCGGCAAGGCGGAACGGCTCGGGCCGTTCCTGCAGACCGCACGCGGAACGCTCTACGTGAACCTCGAGGAAGCCGGGTTGCTGTGCCAAAGCCATTTCGAGACGTCGCGCGCCGCCGCCGAAGGGCTGATCGCGCGCGGTGCGGCCCGCGTTCTGGTCACCGACGGCGGCGGTGACGCCACCGAAGGACGACCCGACGGGTTTCTGACCCAAACCCCGCCGCAGGTGCTTGTCACCCGTGTCACCGGCGCGGGCGATACGTTCATGGCCGCGCATATCGCCGCCGAAACCGGCGGTGCGGATCCCGAGGCGGCGCTGGCCCGGGCGTTGCGCGCCGCCGCCGTCTATGTCTCCGGAGAAACCGCCCTATGACCACGCTCGACATGATCTTTTCCGCCGAACTGCGCCGCGCGCGCGATCTGGGCCAGCCCGTCGTGGCGCTCGAGAGTACCATCATCACCCACGGCATGCCCTATCCGCAGAACCTTGAGGTCGCGCGCCAGGTCGAGGCGGAGGTCCGCGACGGCGGTGCCGTGCCGGCGACCATCGCGGTGCTGGACGGCCGCCTGCACATCGGGTTGGACGACACGCAGTTGAGCACGCTGGCGCAGGCGCGCGGCGTGGCCAAGCTGAGCCGGGCGGATATGGCCGCCTGCATCGCCACCGGCGGCACCGGGGCCACCACGGTCGCGGCCACGATGATCGCCGCGCATCTTGCCGGGATCGAGGTGTTCGCCACGGGCGGCATCGGCGGCGTGCACCGTGGCGCGGAGGACAGCTTTGACATCTCCGCGGACCTGATGGAACTGGCGCAGACGCCCGTGACCGTAGTCGCCGCCGGGGCCAAGGCGATCCTCGACGTGGAAAAGACCCTCGAGGTGCTCGAGACGCAGGGCGTGCCGGTGATCGCCTACGGACAAGACAGCTTTCCGGCATTCTGGAGCGCGACGTCGCGGCTGAAGGCGCCGCTGCGGATGGACGACGCGGACAGCATCGCGCGCGCCCACCGGTTGCGCGGCGCGCTGGGGGTGCCGGGCGGGCAACTCGTGGCCAATCCGATCCCGCAGGCCGATGAAATCCCCGCCGCCACACTGGCGCCGATCATCGCGCAGGCGACCGCCGATGCGGCCGCGCACGGGATCAAGGGAAAAGCGGTCACGCCCTACCTGCTGCAACGCATCTTCGAGCTGACGCAAGGCACGTCGCTGACGGCGAATATCGCGCTGGTGCGCAACAATGCCCGCCTCGGGGCCGAAATTGCGCAAGTCTTGGGCAGTCTGCCCCGCTGATTGATGCGTTTGGGACCTGCCAAGGCCTCCAAGCCATTGTAGTACATTCGCAAACCACATATTTACGGGTGAACCTCTTTTCGCCCGGGCCGGACTGTCATGAACACGCCTTTCGACCAAGATATCCCCAGCACCCGCCGCAGCCTTCTGGGCCGGTTCCGGGCGTCTTTCCTGACGGGCCTCGTGGTGATCGCGCCCGTCGGGCTGACGATCTGGCTGATCTGGTCGGTGGTGGGCTGGATCGACGGCCTCGTGCTGCCGTGGGTGCCGCGGGCCTACCATCCCGACCGGCTGATCCAGGATCTGCTGGGGCTGGACCCGTCGATGCAGATCAACGTGCGCGGCTTTGGCGTCATCATCTTTCTGGTCTTCACCATCATCATCGGCTGGATGGCCAAGGGGATCATCGGGCGCTCGTTCATCCGCTTTGCCGAAGGTCTGGTGGAACGCACGCCGGTTGTGCGCACGATCTATTCCGGGATCAAGCAGATCTCCGAGACGGTCTTCGCCCAGTCGGAAAGATCCTTCGAGACCGCCTGCCTGATCGAATATCCGCGCCGGGGCATCTGGGCGCTCGGCTTCATCTCGACCAGCACGAAGGGCGAGATCGGCAAACGCGGCAACAACGGCGAGCCGATGGTCAGCGTGTTCCTGCCCACCACGCCCAACCCGACCTCCGGCTTTCTGCTGTTCTGCCCCGAGGCGGATGTGATCATCCTCGACATGTCGGTCGAGGATGCGGCCAAGCTGGTGATCTCCGCGGGCCTTGTCTATCCAAATGCGCGCGACCCCAGTCGGCCAGCCGACGCGGAAAGCGACCGCACCGAGGCATTGACCGACCTCTAAGCTGTGGAATTCACTGAAACATCTCTACCAGATCGACCGTGCTACGTTGGTTCAGGTCGGATTTGTGGTGCTCCAGGAACCGGTCCGCCGCCGCGTGGCCGGCCCGCATCAGGGCCTGCACCACGCCGCCGTTGGGCACCATCTTGGTCGCCACCGACAGCGAATTCATCAGCGCGTCATCCGCGATCATATGCACAAAGACCTGCGCCATGGACCCCTGTTCGATCTTGCCCTCGCGCAGCAGACGCTGCACGAAATCGATCGCCCGCAATTCACGCAGCAGCGACGAATTGAAACTGATCTCGTTGACGCGGTTGCTGATCTCCTGCGGGCTCAACGGCATCTGCTCGCGCTCCAGCGGGTTGATGTTCACCACCAGGATATCCGACGGCCGGCCGCCCCCGAACAGGGGAAACAGCGCCGGATTGCCGGTATATCCCCCGTCCCAATAGGTTTCTACCCGGCCGGTGTCCTCGTCGAAAATCTCGACGCCCTGAAACATCGTCGGCAGACAGGCCGAGGCCAGGATCGACTGGGTCGTGATGTCCTTGCCCTTGAAGATCTTGATCTTGCCGGTGCGCACACGGGTGGCGCAGATGAACAGCTCGGGGCCCGTGTCGGCGCAGACCCGGTCGTAATCGAACCGGCGCACGACATCTTCCAGCGGATTGCGATACAGCGGCCCGTAGGCATAGGGCGAGACGAAGCGGCTCCAGGTCTCTCCCGCGGCGAAGGGCACGGAATATTCGATGGCGCGGCTGACGGCGGCCACGCCAAATGGCGCCATCCAACTGGCCAGCCGCATATCCGCAAGACCGGTCACCTTGCCCCAAAGCCACGCGAGGTTCTCGCGCGCGCCCTCGCGCCCGCCCGTGATCATCCCGGCCTTGAGCGCCGCACCGTTCAGCGCCCCCGCGCTGGTGCCCGAGATCGCGGCGATCTCGATCTCCTCATCCTCGAGAAGACGGTCCAGCACCCCCCAGGTAAAGGCGCCATGCGCGCCCCCGCCCTGCAAGGCCAGATTGATGCGCTTCACCGCCATACCTGTCTCTCCAGCTTCTCTTGTTTCCAAATATCCCCGCCGGAGGCTTGAAAGGTCAAAGCGCGGTCCACCCGCCATCCACGCTGATCGTGGTGCCGGTGATCTGCGCCGCCGCATCCGAGCACAGGAAAGTCGCCGTGCCGCCCAACTGCTCGACCGTGGCGAATTCCTTTGACGGCTGGCGGGTCAGCATGACCTTTTCGATCACATCTTCCCGACTCATGTCGTATTCCTTCATCGTGTCGGGGATCTGC
Organism: Sulfitobacter sabulilitoris; assembly: GCF_005887615.1. Taxonomy (GTDB): domain Bacteria; phylum Pseudomonadota; class Alphaproteobacteria; order Rhodobacterales; family Rhodobacteraceae; genus Sulfitobacter_E; species Sulfitobacter_E sabulilitoris. The sequence continues at coordinate 623,789 of NZ_VANS01000001.1, read as the reverse complement.
TTTTCCACGATCGGCGTCAGCACGTAGCCGGGGCAGATCGCATTGGCGGTGATGGGCTCCTGCGCGGTCTCGAGCGCCGTGGTCTTGGTCAGGCCGACGATACCGTGCTTGGCGGCGATATAGGCCGCCTTGAAGGGCGACGCGGTCAGGCCGTGCGCGCTCGAGATGTTGATCACCCGGCCCCAACCGGCCTTGCGCATCATCGGCAGGGCGACGGCAGTGGTGTGAAAGGCCGACGTCAGGTTGATCGCGATGATCGCGTCCCATTTCTCGCTCGGGAACTCCGGGATCGGCGCGACATGCTGGATGCCGGCATTGTTGACCAGGATATCGCAGCTGCCCGCCTCTTCGATCAGCGCGCGGCACTGATCGCCCTTGGACATATCGGCCTGGATATAGCGGGCCGCCACACCGGTCTCGAGCGCGATTTCCGTGGCCAGCGCGTGATCGGCCTTGTCATCCGTGAATGAATTCAGCACCACATCCGCGCCCGCCCGTGCCAGCGCCCAGGCCATCCCGAGGCCGATGCCCGAATTCGAACCGGTGATCACGGCGGTCTTGCCGGAAAGGGAAATCTCGTATGCCATTGGGTCTGTCCTTTGTGATCTGACGCTTTTCTGCGCGCGCAGCTTGCCACGCTGCGACCGCGAAAGAAATGCACATTTCCGGTGGGGGCGCCTTTGCCGCGTCCCGGATGCCGTGGCATGTGCCGCACGCGGCGCGGAACCGCGATGTTGCGAAGGCGCCCGTCCGGGATCACGACGCTGCGGTACGACCGATCGGGCAAAAAAACCCCATGATTCACGAAGAAAAACAGGTCAGCCAGCACCGCTCGGCCTGTTCGCCTCTCAGCCGCATCCAAGCCGCCATAACGTAGTCGCTTCCGGTTCGGAGGAACCAGCCGGTCTTCCGGGGTCCGACCCGAAGCAAGGCGACGTCATGATGACCGATCTGAAATCCTTCCGCGATGTCTGGACGAGGGTGCCGACCGGGAGCCATGCGCGGCGCTTCCTCGTGAACGCCATCTGGGGCGATGACCGGTTCTGCCCGCACCGCGGCAGCCTGAACCCGCGCCGGCTGCGCGGCGCGTCTGTGCGTGCCGGACCGTATCAGTGCGCCGAGAAGGAATGCCGCAGCCAGTTCACCGTCACAACCAAGACGCCACTCCATGCGACCAAGCTCGACCTGCGGATCTGGATTGCGGCGATGTTCCTCGTTCTGACGTCCTCTAACGGAATCTCGTCGGTCGTAATGGCGCGCGTTCTGGGCGTGACCCAGAAGACAGCCTGGAAACTTGGCCATGCCATCCGCGAGATGATAGACGTCCGGCGATGGCGAACAAGAGGACCGGGGTCCTCATCAACATTGTCGAGGCCGTGAATGCGGCCGTGCAGCGCGCCCTGATCGGTGCCTGTCACCGCCTGGGGCGAAAGCACCTTCAGCGCTGTCTGGGCGAGACCATCTGGCGGTGGAACCACCGGGCCCCCCCGACACCAAGGCGCGGAAGCTGAAGTCATTGTCCGGTCTCCCAACGGTCAAAATCACGACCTTTTGGAAACCGATCCCTGTCGTGGATCGGATGCGCGGCCTGCTCTGCGAGGCCGTCGGCCGCCAGATATGACGCGCAACATCGTGTGGCCTAGGGTGGCCATGATCCGGTCACGGCCAAGGTCGTCTGGGCACCCAGGCCCCCAAATTTCCGCAATGCCGCTGACGTCCGCATCGCCTAGGTGTGGGCACCAACCGACCTGACCCCAGCAGGCGTATTCGTGACGTTACGTTCGTTCAGTTATGACTAAACAAAATGTACATTAGACATATTTGTTGTGGATTGACCGGCTTCAACAGAAGGAATCGCAGATGTCGAAGCAGACCAAGATTGATGCTGTCCGGGCCGACTTCATCGAGAAGTCGGGCCTCATCTCGCAGGCGGAGGGGCTGCCGCGTATCGCCGGTCGCGTCTTTGGGATGTTGATCTTCGACGGAGAGATGGTGTCTTTCGGGGATCTCGCAACACGTTTGCAGGTCAGCCGCGCGAGCATCAGCACCAGCATTCGGCTCCTCGAAGAGCGGGGTCTTGTGAAGCGCCGGGCGAAGCCAGGCCAGCGTGGCGATTTCTTCCAGCTTGCAACCAATCCTTACGCAACGTTGCTCGAAGGGGTCCACAAGCGAACCCGATCCACGCGGGAAGAGATCGTGAGAACCGTCGCCGCACTTCCCGAGGATACCGGCGCAGTGGCGCGGCTGTCCGAATACGCTGACTTCTACGCATCACTGGAAACCGCCGTGGCAGTCGCGCTTGACGAACTGCAGTCCAGGAAATCGAAAAATCCGGTGCCAGCCCCGAAAACCCCGGAGGAACAATCTCATGAAGACTAACACGCTGACCAAGGCAGATGATCCGGTCTTGGATGCCGAACTTGTTTCCGAAGAACAGGATGCCGGGTCCGCAACGCCCGATCATCAGAGCGATACCGCGCCGAAGCAACTTGCCTTTTCATCCGACGAAGGCGCGTCGCGCTCGACCTGGATCGCCGGTGCACTGGTCGTCGGCATTGTCGGCTGGATGGGGAGCGGATTCATCCTGCCATCTGAAGACAGCGCAGCGGTCGTGACACGGGAAGACCCGAAGCCGGTGGCCGTGGCCGTCGAGACATCGACTGCGGAAACAACCACCCAATATTATCAGGCCGAGGGTCAGGCCCTGCCTGATCGCGATACGATGCTCAGAGCCGAGACATCCGGCAACATCGCCGAAGTTCTGGTCCGCAAGGGCCAGGACGTGTCGGCTGGGGATGCGATCGCGCGGATCGATCCGACCGGCAACAATGCGGAAGCCGCCCGTGCCGCCGAAGAACTGGCGCGCGCCCAACGCGAGTTCGACAATGCGCAGGCCCTTCTGGAACGCGGCGTCGCAACGGTGGATCGGGTGTCGCAGGCGCGTGCGACGCTCGCGACGGCGCAGGCTCAGGTCACGGCGGTTTCCGAGGCCGCCGAGGCTCTGACGATCACAGCGCCTTTCGCAGGACGCATCGAAACGCTTGATCTGGATGAAGGCGAGTTCATCTCGGCCGGAACGGAAGTCGGACGTTTGGTCGATATCACGCCTCTGACCGTCGCGATCCAGGTGCCCCAACAATCCCTGAACCGGCTTTCCGCCGGCCAGACGGCGACTGTGCGCTTTATCACCGGTGAGGAACGGGAAGGCACTGTGACGTTCGTCGGAACATCGGCGGCCGCCGAGACCCGCACGTTTCTTGCCGAGATCGAAGTCATGAATGACGATGGTGCGATCCCGGCAGGTATCTCGGCCGAGGTCGTGATCCCGACAGGTGAAGCGACTGCGCACTTTCTTTCGCCCTCAATCGTGTCGCTCGACACGGAAGGCCGCCTCGGTGTGAAGACCGTGAACGGCGGCAATGTGGTCGAGTTTTTCCCTGTTCAAGTCGTCCGCGCGCAGATCGACGGCGTCTGGGTGACCGGCCTGCCGGACACTGTCGATGTCATCACGGTTGGTCAGGGCTACGTGAACGCCGATGAAACCGTGGCGCCCGCCGCAGGGGAGCAGACCCAATGAACAGCATAATCAAGGCCGCTTTTTCACGGTCCCGCGTTGTCGTCATGGCTCTGGTCATGGTGCTGGCCGTCGGTGCATTCGCTTATGTCTCGATCCCGAAAGAAGCCAACCCGGAAGTGCCGCTGCCGCTGTTTTACGTGTCAACCGGCCTTGATGGCATCAGCCCCAGCGACGCCGAACGATTGCTGATTGAGCCGATGGAGACCGAGTTTGCCTCGATTACCGGCCTTCAAAGCATGAATTCCGATGCCAGCGAGGGTTTTGCAAGCATCCAGCTTGAGTTCATGCCGGGAGGTGACAACGACGAAGCATTGGACAAGGTGCGTGAGGCCGTCGACCGGGTGCAGGGCGATCTGCCCGAAGACGCCCGCGACATCACCATCACCGAGATCAACACGGCGCTCTTTCCTATCATCACAGCCATCCTGTCCGGCCCGGTGCCGGAACGGACGCTCAACGACCTTGCCGACACGCTCCAGGAAGAGATCGAGGGTCTTGAAGGTGTCCTCGAAGTCGATATCGGCGGGCAGCGTTTCGAATTTCTCGAGGTGCTGATCGACCCTACCGTCTTCCAGACCTACAACCTGTCCTTCGATGAGCTGATCGGGCAAATCCAGCGCAACAACCGACTGATCGCCGCGGGGGCGATCGAAACCGGGGCTGGCCGGATCGTGCTGAAAGTGCCGGGCCTGATCGAAGACCTCGAAGATGTGATGGCGATGCCGGTCAAGGTGCGCGGCGATGCTGTCGTCACCTTCGGCGATGTGGCCACGATCCGCCGCACGTTCGAGGACCCGAGCAGTTTTGCCCGGATCAACGGGCAGCCGGCACTCGCGCTGGAAATCACCAAACGCTCGGGTGCGAACATCATCGAGACCGTGGCCGAAGTGAAGGCGCTTGTCGAAGAGCTGCGGGCCGATTGGCCGGACAGCATCGAGATCACCTATCTTCAGGATCAATCTAAGCAGGTGAAAGACCTATTGAGCGATCTGGAAGCCAACGTCATCGCCGCCGTCATCCTCGTGATGATCGTGATCGTCCTGGCCCTCGGGCTCAGGTCTGCCTTCCTCGTCGGACTTGCCATTCCGGGCGCGTTTCTTGCCGGGGTAATCGCCCTCTGGGGGATGGGATTCACGATGAACATCGTCGTGTTGTTCTCGCTGATCCTTGTGGTCGGGATGCTCGTGGACGGGGCTATCGTCACGACAGAGCTGGCCGACCGCAAATTGCAGGAAGGTGTTCCAGCCAAGGAGGCCTATGCCTTTGCCGCCAAGCGGATGGCATGGCCGATCATCGCCTCGACCGCGACGACGCTCAGCGTGTTTTTCCCGCTGCTGTTCTGGACGGGCATGGTGGGCGAGTTCATGAAATTCCTGCCGATCACCGTGATCCTGACACTGTTCGCCTCACTCTTCATGGCGCTGATCTTTATCCCCGTCATGGGCGGGCTGATCGGCAAAAGGCAGCCGCAATCCGCGAAAGCCAAGGCGGCACTTCATGCGGCCGAGTTTGGCGATCCCCGCGACATCGGAGGTCTGACCGGCATCTATGTCCGCATTCTGGAGTGGGCAATCCTTCGCCCCGCAGCGACAGTTCTTTTGGCAGTCGCCCTGCTGCTCGGCGGGTTCAGCCTCTATGGACAATTCGGCCAGGGGATCAGCTTTTTCCCGTCTGTGGAGCCGGACTTCATGCAGGTGCAGGTGCGCGCACGCGACAATTTCTCGATCTTCGAGCGCGATGCGCTCGTGCGGGCGGTTGAAAACCGGATTCTCGGCTACGACGAGATCGCCTCCGTCTATGCCCGATCCGTGATGAGCGCGGGACAAGGCGACGAAGAAACCATCGGCACGCTCCAGCTCGAACTGACACCGTGGGATACACGCAGAACTGCGGCCGAGATCGGGGTGGATATCCGCGAGGATGTTGCCGCCATCGCCGGGATCGACGTGCAGGTGCAGACCGAGAGCGGAGGTCCGACGGCGGGCAAGCCGGTCAATCTTCAGGTGACAGGCGGCAACGCAACGGCACAGATGCAGGCGGTGCAGCAAATCCGCGATATCATGGACGGACTGGGCGGGTTCACGGACGTGACCGACACGCGGCCCGTGCCGGGCGTCGAAGTGTCCATCATCGTGAACCGGGCAGAGGCCGCGCGGTTCGGGGCCGATGTGAGCCTTCTTGGCCAGGCCGTGCAACTCTTGACCCAAGGGATCACGGTCGCGGATTACCGCCCCGACGACACGGATGGCTCGCTCGATATCCGGGTTCGCTTTCCTCGGGAGGAACGGTCATTGGCGGAACTCGGCAGCCTGCGGGTGCCGACATCTTCCGGGCTTGTGCCCATCGCCAATTTCGTGACCTTCGAGCCGTCAGATCGAACGGGCGTCATCCGACGCATCGACGAAAAGCGCGTCACGACAATTGAGGCCAATGTGGCGGCCGACCTGCTGGTGAACGATCAGGTTATCGCACTGACTGCGGCATTGACCGAGGCGGAGTTGCCCGATGGCGTTTCGTTCAGCTTCGCTGGCGAAGCGCAGGATCAGAAGGAAAGCATGGTGTTCCTGGTCGGTGCGTTCATTGCGGCGATTTTCCTGATGTTCGTGATCCTCGTGATCCAGTTCAACAGCTTCTTTCAAGCCTTTGTGGTCATGAGCGCGATCGTCTTCTCCGTCGCCGGTGTTCTGCTGGGATTGATCGTCACAGGTCGCCCCTTCGGCATCGTGATGGGCGGCATCGGGGTGATCGCCCTGGCCGGCATCGTGGTGAACAACAACATCGTTCTGATCGACACCTATAACGATCTCAAGACCTCGGGGCGTTCTCCGCTCGAGGCCGCACTACGCACAGGTGCCCAGCGTCTGCGGCCGGTGATCCTGACATCAGTGACGACCGCGCTTGGCTTGATGCCGATGGTGATCGGCTTGAACCTGAACTTCTTCACGCGTGAGATCGTCTACGGGGCTCCGTCAACGCAGTGGTGGACAGAACTGTCGTCGGCCATCGCCGGGGGGTTGGTCGTCGCGACCATGCTGACACTGGTGGTCACGCCTGCCATGCTCATGTTGGGTGAACGCAGAGCTGCCCGTTCAGTCGGCACGCCGGTGCCCGCGTAAAGCCGGCTCCGAACCTCTGAAAGGTAGAGACATGAAGATCTATGTGACAAGTGTCTTTGTGGACGATCAGTCAAAAGCACTGGAGTTCTATACGGGCAAGCTCGGCTTCGTGAAAAAGAACGACTTTCCCGCTGGCGATGCGCGTTGGCTAACGGTTGTTTCGCCTCAGGAGCCCGATGGGACCGAATTGCTCCTCGAACCCGACGGGCACCCTGCGGTGAAGCCCTACAAGGCCGCATTGAAGCGGGACGGGATTCCGGCCGCGTCGTTTCAGGTTGATGATCTGGCCACTGAGTGCGCACGGCTGAAAAGTTCCGGAGTCGCATGTGTTCAAGAGCCGGTCGATGCCGGTAACGGTCACATGGCGGTCATTGACGATACCTGCGGAAATCTCATCCAGCTCATTGAGATGAAAACGGGCTGAACTGCCAAGTTGATCTTGCGTTTCAGCCTGAAAGTGGCCATTCGCGCAGATGCAGCGAATTCACACGTCGTCCGCGAGGCTGTCCTACGCAAGTCTGGCGCGTCTCCTGCTTTTTCTCTTGGATAGCAGGCAAAAAAAAACGCCTGCACGAAGCAGGCGTTAAGTTATTGAGGCAGGTTTCATACAGGCAAGAAACCTATCGAGCAGTGAGTTAGTTATAAGCAATTCCGCGCCGCGATCCAAGCTAAAAGTTTGATAAGACATAAACTCCCCGGTAGTGTCGCGGTCAATAAAACAAGGGCAGAGCAGGATTGTCTTCGAAATGGAGCTCGATTTTTTCCAAAACGCACGGGCGTTTCTGGCCGCAATTGCGGTGATTCTGTGGCCGTCATCCGGCGCAGCGGGGCCGCAACACGGGATATCTATGTACGGGTCCCCGGCCCTACCACCGGATTTTGTGTCATTGCCCTATGTCAATCCGGACGCACCAAAGGGCGGATCCATCACGCTCGGCAATACCGGCGGTTTCGACAGCCTCAACCCATACGTGCGCAAAGGCACGGCGCCCTGGCAGCTTTCTTTTTTCACCCACGAGTCCCTGATGGGCCGATCCTGGGACGAACCCTTCGCGCTTTACGGTCTGTTGGCCGAATCGGTCGAGGTGCCGCCGGACCGGGCCTGGGTCGAATTCACACTGCGCCCCGAGGCGCGGTTTTCCGATGGCACGCCCGTCACGGTGGCGGACGTGATCTTTTCCTACGAACTTCTGGGGACCGAGGGTCATCCCAGGTATCATGGCCTTTGGTCGCAGATCGACAGCATCGAACAGACCGGGCCGCGCAGCGTGCGGATGACGTTCAACACCGACAACCGCGAATTGGCGCTTTTGGCGGGCATGCGCCCGGTTCTGAGCCGGGCACAGTGGGAGGGGCGCGATTTTGCCAATGCGCCGCTCGCCGATGTGCCGCTGGGGACCGGACCCTATGTCGTGTCGGATTTCGAGGCCGGGCGCCATGTAACGCTGACGCGCGACCCCGATTACTGGGGCAAGGATGTCCCGTTTCGGCGCGGCAGCCACAACTTCGATGAAATCCGCCTGGATTTCTATGGCGATGCCTCGGTCCTGTTCGAGGCGTTCAAGGCCGGAGAAATTTCCGCCCTGCGCGAATTCAACGTGGAAACCTGGGCCACGCAGTATGATTTTCCCGCCGTCACGCGCGGCGACGTGGTGAAATCCGAGATCCCGCATCAAAAGCCGTCGGGCATGACCGGTTTCGTGATGAACACCCGGCGCGCGCCCTTCGACGACTGGCGCGTGCGCGAGGCGCTGATCCAGGCGTTCAATTTCGAATACATCAACGACACGCTGACCGGCGGCGCGCAACGGCGGATCACGTCGTATTTCTCGAATTCGGTGCTGGCCATGCGACCCGGCCCCGCGCCAAAGGATGTCGCTGCACATCTGGCACCCTTCGCCGACAGCCTGCCGCCCGGAACGCTGGAAGGCTATAGCCTGCCCCAGGGCGACGGATCGGCGCGCAACCGCAAGGGCATACGCCGCGCGATGGCGCTGCTGGAGCAAGCGGGATTTACCGCGCAGGACGGCACGATGCGCGATGCCGACGGCACGCCGCTGGCCTTTTCCATCCTGCTGGCCAAGGGCAGTTCCGAAAACATCGCCATCGCGGAGCTTTACACGCAGGCGCTGACACGGTTGGGGATCAAGGCGGAGGTCGCGGCGATCGACGATGCGCAGTACGTGGCGCGGGTGAATGGGTTCGACTTTGACATGACGACCTTCCGGCGTGCGCTGTCGCTCAGCCCCGGCACCGAACAGCGGTTCTATTGGGGGTCGGAGGCCGCGGCACAGGAGGGGTCGCGCAACCTGATGGGCGTGGCATCGCCCGCCGTGGACGCGATGATCGACGCGATGCTGCAGGCACGTGGCCAGGAGGACTTCGTCGCCGCGACCCGCGCGCTTGACCGGGTGCTGACGGCAGGGCGCTACGTCATCCCCTTCTGGCAGTACGATGCCGGTCTGATCGCGCATATCGCCGAGATGAAATACCCCGAACCGCTGCCGATCTATGGCGACGGCCCGAATTTCATGCCCGAAGTCTGGTGGTACGCGCCGCGCTAGGCGGTTCTGGCCCTGCCGGTTTGCAAAGGTCTGCGGCACGCTTTGCAAATCCGTCCGGCGGGCGCCGCCGCAGCCTTGATCAGGTCAGCGCGGTGACCCAGAGGATCGTCGCGTCCTCGTCGCTCAGCGACACGACGTTATGCCCCATCGTGGCGTCGTAATATGCACTGTCGCCGCGGCGCATCTCGACCGGCTCGTAGAACTCGGTATAGAGCCGCACGACTCCGGTCAGCACATACAGGAATTCCTCGCCATCGTGGCGCACCCAGCCGTCGAATTCCTCCATCGACCGGGCCCGCACGCGCGCGCGATAGGGCAGCATCTGCTTTTTGGTCAGCGTCTCGGCCAAAAGTTCGTGTTCGTAGGTGACGGTCGCCTGCGCGTTGCCCTGGCCCGATTTCGTGACCGACATGCGCCCGCCCACCTGCCCCTGCTGGGGCGGAGTGAAAAGTTGCGGCACGGAAATCTCTAGCCCGACGGCCAGCTTCTTGAGCGCCTCATAGGTCGGTGACATTTGGCCGTTCTCGATCTTGCTGAGCGTGGAGCGCGCCAGCCCCGCCTGGTTGGCTGCCTGTTCCAACGTCCAGGCGCGGGCCTTGCGCAATTCGCGCACCCGCGCGCCCAGATCAAGCGGCTCAGCGCGGTCCGTCCCACCGTTCTGGCGGGCGATCTGGATCAGGGATTTGGGATCTTGTCCGGTCATGGCGCCAACCTATAGGCGGCGCGCCGCATGCTTGCAACGCGCCAGACGTCGCGCTAGCAGACGGATCATGATGTCTGAAGTCGCCTCCGAGCCGTTTGCCCCCTGCCCCGCGCCCTTCAACATGGCGCGGCACGTGTTGCAGGCCGGCGTATCGCGCGGATCGGCGCCGGCGCTGTCGGTGCTGGGGCCGCTGGGCGCCCGGACCTGGAGCTTCGACGCGGTGCGCGCGGCCGTTCTGGGCACGGCGACCGGATTGCTGCGCTGCGGTCTTGCGCCCGGCGATATCGTTCTGATGCGGCTGGGCAATACGGTGGATTTTCCGTTTGCCTACCTGGGGGCGCTGGCCGCCGGGCTGGTGCCGGTGCCGACCTCTGCCGCGCTGACCGAAGCGGAGGTGGTGCGGATCATCGCCGATCTCGCGCCGCGCGCGGTTCTGCGCGATCCGGATGTGGCCTGCCCCGATCACCCGGCGACGCATATGACGGATGCCCTGCGCGACTGGCGCGGCCTGCCACCGGCGGCGTTTCACATGGGCGATCCCGACAGGCTGGGCTATGTCATCTATACCTCCGGTACGTCGGGCAGCCCGCGCGCCGTGGGGCACGCGCATCGCGCGATCTGGGCCCGGCAGATGATGTTCGAGGGCTGGTACGGGCTGCGCCCCGACGACCGGCTGCTGCACGCCGGGGCGTTCAACTGGACCTACACGCTGGGCACCGGGCTGATGGATCCCTGGACGATCGGCGCGACCGCGCTGATCCCCGGTGCGGGCACGACCTCGGGCGATCTGGCGGGCCTGCTGGCGGCGCATGACGCCACGATCTTTGCCGCCGCTCCGGGGGTGTACCGCCAGATGCTGAACGCGGGCGCGCCGCCGGACCTGCCGCTGCTGCGCCATGGGCTGAGCGCGGGCGAAAAGCTGCCGCACCGGGTGCGCGCGGCCTGGGAGGATGCGACCGGCACGCCGATCCACGAAGCCTACGGGATGTCGGAATGTTCCACCTTCATCTCCTCCAGTCCGCGGCATCCGGTGCGCGCGCCGCAGGTTCTGGGCCATGTGCAGCCTGGCCGCCGGGTGGCGCTGCTGGGCGACGACGGCCCCGTTCCGCTGGGTGCCGAGGGCACGATCGCGGTCCACCGCGGCGATCCGGGGCTGATGCTGGGCTATCTGGGCGCCGAGGACGAGACCGCCGCCCGGATGCAGGGCGAATGGTTTCTGACCGGCGATCAGGGGTCGATGGATGCGCAGGGCGCGATCACCTATCTGGGACGGCATGACGACATGATGAACGCCGGCGGCTACCGCGTGTCCCCGATCGAGGTCGAACAGGCGCTGTTGCAGATACCCGGCATCACCGGCGCGGGCGTCACGGACGTGGAGGTCAAAGCCGATACCCGAGTGATCGCGGCCTTCTACACCGGGCCCGCCGCACTGGACGACGCGGCCCTGCGGGGGTATGCGCAGACCAAGCTGGCGCGCTACAAATGCCCGCGCCTTTACATTCACGTGCCCGACCTGCCCACGGGCGGCAACGGCAAACTGCTGCGGCGTGCTCTGCGCGCCAGCTTTGAGGCAAAACAATGACCGACCCGATCAAGCTCGATATCATGTCCGACCCGATCTGCCCGTGGTGCTATATCGGCAAGGCGCACCTGGACCGCGCGCTGGCCGATCATCCCGACCATCCCTTCGCGATCGAATGGCACCCGTTTCAGCTTAATCCCGACATGCCCGCGGGCGGCATGGACCGGCGCACCTATCTCGAGACGAAGTTCGGCGGCAAGGAAGCGGCGGTGCGCGCCTATGCGCCCGTGGTCGAACATGCGCAGGCTGCCGGCCTCAAGATCGATTTCGAGGGGATGAAACGCACACCCAACACGATGGATGCGCACCGCCTGATCCACTGGGCGGGCATCGAAGGTCGGCAGACGGCGGCGGTTTCGGCGCTGTTTCACGCCTATTTCGTCGAGGCACGCGACATCGGCGACGCCGAAGTGCTGGCCGACATCGCGGATGCGATCGAGATGGACGCATCGGTCGTGACCCGGCTTCTGGCCTCGGACGCGGATCTGGCCGACATCGCCGCGCGCGACGCCCACAGCCGCGAGATGGGGATCACGTCGGTCCCCACCTTCATCGTGGCGGGCAAACACGCCGTGCCGGGCGCTCAGCCGCCCGAATTGTGGGCCAAGGTCATTGCAGAGCTTGCAAAACAGACCTGAGCGAAGGGTTTGTTCATAAATTAATGTTTTGCTTTGATTGGTGAATTGCCGTAGCTTTTTCGTAATGAGGGGCAAAAGCCCCCGTTTTTACAGACTATTGAGCGGTTTACATGGCAAAAGATATGGCGGCGCCTGACATGGTGCATGATGCGGGTGCGCAGCGCGAGGCGCGGATATCCGAAATCCACGCGACCGCGCTGGCGGAGTTGACCGCGCCCACGGGCGACGTTCCCCACTGGGCGCTCTACGGCGAATTGCAGCAGTTGCGCACCCGGCCCTTTCGCACCGATTGGCTCGAGGCGGTGATCATGGTCGCGGGCATCGGGCGCATTCGCCCAGCCAAGATGGTCGGGCATCTCAACAAGCTGCGCCACAAGCGCAACGTGCAAAATCAGGCCGAGCTTTTTCAGACCTTCTTGGCCACGCTGCGCGCCTATATGGGCGACGACCGGCTGACCAATCACGGCTTCGGCTCCGAGACCTTCGCCGATCTGGACCACGACAGCGTTTGGCGGCATGTGGAGCGGCATCTGGGCGCGCTGCGCGACGAAGGCTACGAGGTCTTTCTCAATTCCGGCACCCTGTTGGGGGTGGTGCGCGACGCGCGGCTGATCGAACATGACGATGACATCGATCTGGCCTTGCTGCTCAAGGCCCGGACAGAGGCGGAGGCCGCGGCCGAATGGCTGACCCTGCGCACCCGGCTTGAGGAGTTGGACCTGTTTGACGCCGAGACGTTCAAGCAGGCCGCGATCTACAAGCTCAAGCCCGTCGGCACGACGCAGATCGATCTGTTCCCGGCCTGGATCGAAGACGACAAGGTCTTTGTCTATCCCCATACCCATGGGCAGTTGTCGCGCGGCGATGTGCTGCCGCTGCAAACCTGTGCGGTGACCGGCAATGCCCTGCCCGCCGAGCCGGAAAAGATGCTTGCGCTGAACTATGGCAAGGGCTGGGTGAAACCCGATCCCTTCTTCAAATTCCCCTGGCGGTCTGCGAACGCGCGCTTTGCGCCCTTTCTGGAAAGGCTCCAGGCATGACCAAGACGCTCCCCAATCGCACGATCCTGACCTATGGCACCTTCGATCTGTTCCATTACGGCCACGTGCGCCTGCTGCAGCGGCTGGCCACGATGGGCAGCGAACTCATTGTCGGCTGCTCCACCGACGAATTCAACGCGCTCAAGGGCAAATCCTGTGTCATGCCATATGAGCAGCGGCGCTTGATCCTTGAATCCTGCCGCTATGTCAGCCGCGTGATCCCCGAAACCACCTGGGAGCAGAAACGCAGCGATATCGTGAATTACAACGTCAGCGTATTCGCGATCGGCGACGACTGGACGGGGCATTTCGACGATCTGCGCGACGTGGCCGAAGTGCTGTATCTTCCGCGCACCAAGAACGTGTCGACAACCGAGCTGAAGGCGCAGATCGCGGCGCGCAAGGCGGCGGTGGCCTGACCTGCTGACGCAGGTCCGTCTGTGCGAAATTCCACAGATCCCGACAGGCGGCGGACTTGTGAGAAATACAACTTCCGGTTAACTTGATTTAGGGTCTGTCAGTCTCGGGGCCTTTTTCTGACGGAGCCATTTTGAATAACCAATCCCTGAAACCGGCAATGTCGCGGTCCGAACTGGTCGCGCTGATGGCGATGATGTTCGCCACCATCGCCTTTTCGATCGACGCCATGTTGCCCGCGCTGCCGCAGATCGCGCGGGAACTGACCCCGGAGGATGTGACGCGCGCGCCGCTGATCCTGACGGCCTTCGTGCTTGGCATGGGGTTGGGCACGTTCTTTTCCGGGCCCCTGTCGGATGCCTTCGGGCGCCGGGCGGTGATGTTCGGTGGGGCTGCGCTTTATTGTTCGGCGGCGGCCGTGGGCTGGGTTAGCCAGTCGCTCGAACTGATGCTTGCGGCGCGGGTCGTGCAGGGCATCGGCGCGTCGGGGCCGCGGGTGGTGTCGGTGGCGATCATCCGCGATCTGTTTTCCGGCCGCGAGATGGCGCGCATCCTGTCCATCGTGATGATGATCTTTACCATCGTTCCGGCCTTTGCCCCGGCCATGGGCGTGGTCATCATCGCGACCGCGGGCTGGCGTGGCATCTTCCTCGCTTTCATCGTGTTTTCGGTCATATCGGCGCTATGGCTCGGGCTGCGGCTGCCCGAAACCCTGCCGCGCGATCAGCGGCGCCCGCTGCGCCTGGCGCTGGTGCGTGATGCGGTGCGCCAGATGTTCAGCCATCCCACCGTGCGCCTGTCGATCCTTGTGCAGACACTGGCGATGGCGATGCTGTTCACCACGCTGATGATGATCCAGCCGGTGTATGACCTGATCTTTCACCGGGTCGACAGCTTTCCCTTCTGGTTCGGGGGGGTGGCGCTTGTGTCCGGTTTGTCCAGCCTGCTCAATGCCTTGCTGGTCGTGCGGCTGGGAATGCGCCGGTTGATCACCTTTGCGCTGGGGCTGCAGATCGTCCTGTCGGGGGCGATGCTGCTGCTGGGTGTGCTGCCCGAACCCTACGGTTTTGCCGCCTTTGTCGTCTGGCAGTTCTTCGTCTTTTTTCAGGCCGGGCTGACGGTGGGCAATCTCAATGCGATCGCGATGGAGCCGATGGGCCATATCGCAGGTATGGCGGCATCGGTGATCGGTGCCGTGTCCACGGTGCTGGCCGCGGCCATCGCGTCGCCCATCGGGTTGCTGTTCGACGGCACGACACGGCCCCTTGTGGGGGCGGTGTTCTGCATGGCTGCACTGGCCTTTGCGCTGATGATCCACATGGCGCGGCTCGATGCGCGCACGGTGCCCGCGCAATAGCGCCGCGCTACTCCGCCGCCCTGGCTTTCGGAGCCGCGTCGCGTTTGGGCGCCTTGCGCGCTTCCTTGACCTTGTCGGCCAGATCGCGGGCGATGGCAAAGGCGCCCTTGATCTTGTCGACTTCGGATTTCCAGTCGCGGCGCACGACGATCTTGTTGTCCTTGACCTTGGCCAGCCCGCGCTGATCCTGGATGAATTCGACCAGTCCCTTCGGGCTTGCGAACTTGTCGTTGTGAAACTGGATCGTCGCGCCCTTGGGCCCGCCGTCAAGCTTGGCAATGCCCGCGCGTTTGCACATCGCCTTGATCCGCACCACCAGCATCAGCGTGTTCACCTCGCGCGGCAGTTTGCCGAAGCGGTCGATCAACTCGGCGGCAAAGCCCTCAAGCTCAACCTTGGTGGTCAGCGAGGACAGGCGGCGATACAGCCCCAGACGCACGTCGAGATCGGGCACGTACTCCTCGGGGATCAGCACCGGCACGCCAAGGTTGATCTGCGGCGCCCATTGATCGTCTGCCTCCGACAACCCCTCCATCTGGCCCGAGCGGATCTTGGCGATCGCCTCCTCCAGCATGGATTGATACAGCTCGAAGCCCACATCCCGCATCTGGCCCGACTGTTCTTCGCCCAGCAGGTTGCCCGCGCCGCGAATGTCCAGATCCTGGCTGGCCAGCGTGAACCCTGCCCCCAGCGTATCGAGAGAGCTGAGCACACGCAGGCGCTTTTCGGCCGTGGTGGTCAGTTTCGCGCGGGGTTTCGTGGTCAGATACGCATAGGCGCGGGTCTTGGAGCGCCCCACCCGGCCGCGGATCTGGTACAGCTGCGCCAGCCCGAACATGTCGGCCCGGTGCACGATCATCGTGTTGGCCGTGGGAATGTCGAGCCCGGATTCCACGATTGTCGTTGCCAGAAGGATGTCGAACTTGCCATCGTAGAAGGCGTTCATGCGGTCATCCAACTCGCCCGCCGCCATCTGGCCGTTGGCCACGACATAGGACAGCTCCGGCACCTGTTCCTTGAGGAAGGCTTCGATCTCGGGCAGGTCCGAAATGCGCGGCACCACGTAGAACGACTGCCCGCCGCGATAGTGTTCGCGCAAAAGCGCCTCGCGGATGGTGATGCTGTCGAATTCGCTGACGTAGGTGCGAATGGCCAGACGGTCCACCGGGGGCGTGCCGATGATCGACAGGTCGCGCACCCCCGTCAGCGACAGTTGCAGGGTGCGCGGAATGGGCGTCGCGGTCAGGGTCAGCACGTGGATATCCGTGCGCATCTGCTTGAGCCGTTCCTTGTGGGTGACGCCGAAATGCTGCTCCTCGTCGATGACCAGAAGTCCGAGGTTCTGGAACCTGATGTTCTTGGCCAAAAGCGCATGGGTGCCGATGACGATATCGATGGTGCCCTTTGCCATGCCCTCGCGGGTGGCGTTGGCGTCCTTTGTGCTGACAAAGCGCGACAGTTGGCGCACCTCGACCGGAAAGCCGCGGAACCTTTCGGAAAAGCTCTTGAAATGCTGACGGGCCAGCAGCGTCGTCGGCGCGATCACGGCCACCTGCACGCCCGACATCGCCGCGACGAAGGCCGCGCGCATCGCCACCTCGGTCTTGCCAAAGCCGACGTCGCCGCAGACCAGCCTGTCCATCGGGTTGCCCGACGTCAGATCGTCCACCACGTCGCCGATGGCGCTCAGTTGATCGTCGGTCTCCGAATAGGGAAAGCGGGCGGAGAACGCGTCCCACATGCCCGGCGGTGGTTCAAGAACCGGCGCCTTGCGCAGGGCGCGTTCGGCCGCGACGCGAATGAGCTTGTCCGCCATCTCGCGGATGCGTTCCTTGAGCTTGGCCTTCTTGGCCTGCCACGCGCCACCGCCCAACCGGTCGAGCAGACCTTCCTCGTGACCGTATTTCGACAGCAGTTCGATATTCTCTACCGGCAGGTAAAGCTTTGATCCTTCGGCATATTCCAGCAAGATACATTCATGTGCGGCCCCCGCTGCGGTGACCACCTCAAGCCCGGTATAGCGCCCGATGCCATGATCGACATGCACGATCAGATCGCCGGGCGTCAGGCTTTGCGTCTCGGTCAGGAAATTCTCGGCCCGGCGCTTGCGCCTGGTGGAACGGATCAGACGGTCGCCCAGCACATCCTGCTCTGAAATCACCGTCATGCCGGGCGCGTCAAAGCCGTGGTCCAGCGCCCAGACCGCAAGGTGCAGCCCGCGCTTGCCGATGCGTGTGGCATTGGGCACCGGGATCGCCTCGGCCAGGCCTTCGTCCTCGATGAGGCCGGTCAGACGCTCGCGCGCGCCTTCCGAATAGCTGGCGATCAGCACCGGACCCTTGTCCAGCTTTGCCTTGATATGCGCGGCCAGGGCACCGAAAAGGCTGATGCTTTCCTGCTGCCGTTCGGGGGCGAAATTGCGGCCGATGCGCCCGCCAGCGTCCAGCACGCCGGGGCCCGTGGGCTGCACCAGCGGGGCCAGTTGCAGAACCCGGCGGCCCTCCATCGCGGCCTCCCACCCCGCGTCGTCCAGATACAGCCCGCCCGGCGGACTGGGCTTGTAGACGCTGTCCATCTTCGAGCGGTGCGCCATCGCCAGCCTGCGGGTCTCGTACTGGTCGGCGATGCTGTCCCAGCGCGCCAGCCGCATCGGTGTGACCTGATCGTCAAGGCTGATGGTGGCGCGCGGCAAAAAGTCGAACAGCGTCTCCAGATCGTCGTGGAAAAACGGCAGCCAGTGTTCCGCGCCCTGATGCTTGCGGCCCGCGCTGATCGCCTCGTACAGCGGATCGTCGGTGCCCGCAGCACCGAATTCGATGCGGTAATTCTGCCGAAAGCGCGTGATCGCGGCCTCGTCGAGGATCACCTCGCTGACCGGGGCCAGCTCAACCAGGTCCAGCTTTTCGGTGGTGCGCTGCGTGGCGGTGTCAAAGCGGCGCGCGCCATCCAGCACGTCACCGAAAAGATCAAGCCGCACCGGCCCCAGGTCGCCGGGGGGATAGATGTCGATGATGCCGCCGCGGATCGCATAGTCGCCCGGTTCCGTCACCGTGGGGCTTTGCACGAAGCCCATGCGCACCAGGAAGGCCCGCAAGGCGGCCTCGTCCACCCGGTCGCCGACACGGGCCGAAAACGCCGCATCGCGCAGCGTGGCACGGGCGGGCACCCGCTGGGTGGCGGCATTGAGTGTCGTGAGCAGCACGAAGCGCTCGGGCATCCCGTGCACCAGCCCCGCCAGCGTCGCCATCCGCTGCGCCGAGATATCGGCATTGGGCGATACCCGGTCATAGGGCAGGCAATCCCAGCTGGGGAACGTCACAACCGGCAGTTCGGGCGCGAAAAAGCGCAGCGCGTCCTGCATCGCCGCCATGCGTTTGTCGTCGCGCGCGACATGCACGACCGGGGTGCCGCGCGTGTCGAGTTCCTTGAGCAGGAGCGTCGCGTCAAAGCCTTCGGGCGCGCCGCTCAGGGTGATGTGGGATGCGTCGGTCATTGGCTGCTTCAATTGGGGCTTGCGGGCGGGGTGTCAACCGCCAAGGGGGCCAAGCGACATGTTTTGATACATCCCCCACATCGCCGTGACGAAGATCGAGATCATGCCGATGACCTGCACGAAAAAGCGGTGGCGCGTCATGCGGCGGCGCAACACCTCGCCGGTGGAGCCCTCGTCCTGGATCAGGCGCGCGGTCGACAGGCTCAACAGGCCGACGATCGACATGGGAAAGCCCAGCAGCAACAGCGCCTGCGCGAATTCCATGTCATAGTAAAATGCCAGCAGCGCCAGCATGGTCAGGAAAAAGCAGCCAAAGCCCAACAGCCACAGCCCCGACACCCGTGCGATATAAAGCAGTCGGTTGACGTTGATGCGGACCATGTCTTCGAGGTCGGTTTCGGCCTGACCGCCCTGTTTGCGCGCGCGGATGACCATGTCAAAGGGCACGCCGAGCACCCAATGGCTGGCGGTGGACCAAACGACGGCAAGCGCGATCCAGAACCACAGGTTCGAGAAGGAGCGCATGTCGATCAGTTCAAAAAGGTTCTGATACCAGTTCAAGGGGGCTGCTTTATTGTTGGCCTTTGTCCTTCTCTTATCCTTGCTTGGCGGCAATTCCTACCCTTGGCTTGCGCAAAAAATCGTGGCACTCGTTGCACTGCCCACAAAAGGTGACACAGCCGATGCGACCGACCCAAGCCGCCTACCCCGCCGCCCGCTTTCGCCGCGCCCGCCAATCGCCCGCGATCCGTGGGCTGGTGCGCGAAAACAGCTTTGGCGTCGAAGACCTGATCTGGCCTCTTTTCGTCCGGTCCGGGGATGCGATCGAAGAGCCCGTGCCGTCGATGCCGGGGGTCATGCGCCGGTCGGTGGACAAGGTGGTCGAGGCGGCGATCGAGGCCGCCGATCTGGGAATTCCGGCGATCTGCCTGTTTCCCTACACCGGCATCGAAGAGCGGACGGAGGATTGCGCCGGCGCCTGGGATCCCGACAATCACGCCAACCGCGCCATCCGCGCGATCAAGGCCGCCGTGCCGCAGATTGCCGTGATGACCGACGTGGCGCTCGATACCTACAATATCAACGGGCACGACGGTTTCGTCGAGAATGGCGAGATCGTCAACGACCGCACGATCGAGGCGCTGGTCAGGATGACCCTGGCGCAGGCCGAAGCGGGTGCCGATATCATCGGCCCCTCTGACATGATGGACGGGCGCATCGGCGCGATGCGCGGGGCGCTTGAACAGGCGGGCCACTCAAACGTCATGATCCTGAGCTATGCCGCGAAATATGCGTCCGCCTTCTATGGCCCTTTCCGCGATGCGGTGGGTGCCTCGGCGGCGCTGACGGGCGACAAGAAGACCTACCAGATGGACCCGGCCAATTCCGACGAGGCACTGCGCCTGGTCGAGCGGGACCTGAGCGAAGGCGCCGATATGGTCATGGTCAAGCCGGGGATGCCGTATCTCGATATCTGCCGCCGGGTGAAGGACGCCTTTGGCGCGCCGACCTTTGCATATCAGGTGTCGGGCGAATACGCGATGATCCAGGCGGCGGCGCAGCACGGCTGGATCGACGGCGACCGGGTGATGATGGAGAGCCTGATGGCCTTCAAGCGCGCGGGCTGCGACGGTGTGCTGACCTATTTCGCCCCCGCGGTGGCGCGGCGCTTGCGCGACGGCGGATGACGGCGACCGGTCACGGGCGGTAAGTCGCGCAAAATGCGGCGTTTGGGGTGACAGACCACGCCAATCGGCGTATGTTTGCGCATAAACCGGATCAACCGGTATTCGAGCAACAAATACAGGCACATCACATGAACACTCATAATTTTACGCGTCGCGGCTTTACCTTGGCCGCGCTGGCCGGCGTCGGCGCCCTGGCGGCCTGCGGCAACGGTGTCGGCGGTCGGGGCCCGGCCATGATCGATGCGCGCGTCGACGCCACCCTGGCCGAAATGTACCGCAACTATCCCAACACGGAATCGCTGGCGGCCAAGGCCAACGGCATGCTGGTGATGCCGCTCGTGACCGAGGCGGGCCTTGGCATCGGCGGCGCCTACGGGCGCGGCGCGCTGCGGGTGGGCGGTGTGACGGTGGATTACTATTCGACCACCAAGGCCAGCGCGGGCCTGCAGATCGGGGCGCAGCAATATGCGCATGTCCTGTTTTTCATGACCGAGCAGGCGCTGACCGATTTCCGCCGCTCGCCCGGCTGGGCCGCGGGCGCGGATATCGAATACGTGATCTCGGACCGGGGCGACAGCGTCAGCGCAGAGACGACGACCGCGCTGGCGCCGGTTCTGGCGGCGGTGTTCGGGCGCGCGGGCCTGCGCATCGGGGCCACGTTGCAGGGCACGAAATACACCCGCATCATCCCCTGATCGCGATGCCGTCTGGCCGTTTGGAAAACGACCGCACCGGGTGGCCCCGATGCGGTCGTTTTTTCATGGCGATGCGGATGTTTGAAAAAATCCGGTTTGGAAAATTCGAATTTTCCGCCCGCGCCGCGTCGGGCGTGGTCTATCCGTAGTGGCGCAGGCGCTTGATCAGGCTGGAGGTATCCCAACGCTGGCCACCCATCCTCTGCACATCCTTGTAGAACTGATCGACCAACGCCGTCACCGGCAGCGAGGCGCCCGTCTCGTCCGCGGTATCGAGGCAGATGCCCAGATCCTTGCGCATCCAGTCCACGGCAAACCCGTGGTCGAACCTGTCGTCGAGCATCGTCTCGAAGCGGTTGGCCATCTGCCAGCTGCCTGCCGCGCCCTGACTGATGACCTCGACCACCGCGCGGCCGTCAAGCCCGGCCTTCTCGGCGAAATGCAGCGCCTCGGACAGGCCCTGCACCAGCCCGGCGATGGCGATCTGGTTGCACATCTTGGTCATCTGGCCCGCGCCGCTCTCTCCGATCCGGCGGCAGATCTTGGAATAGACCTCCATCACCGGCAGCGCGCGGTCAAAGGCGCCCTGATCGCCGCCGCACATGATCGACAGCACGCCGTTTTCCGCGCCCGCCTGACCGCCCGAAATAGGCGCGTCGACAAAGCTGACCTGCCGGTCATTGGCCGCGGCATAAAGCTCGCGCGTGACCGCCGCGGAGACGGTCGTGTGATCGACGAACACCGCCCCCTTGGACATGCCGGCAAAGGCACCGTCGTCGCCAAGGCAGATCGAGCGCAGGTCGTCGTCGTTGCCGACGCAGGCCATCACGAAATCTGCTCCCATCGCCGCCTCGCGCGGGGTCTTGGCCGCCTGCCCGCCGTATTCGGCCACCCAACCCTCGGCCTTTGAATGCGTGCGGTTGTACACCGTCACATCATGGCCCGCCTTCTGCAAATGCCCCGCCATCGGTGCGCCCATGACGCCCAGTCCCAGAAATGCCAACTTGGCCATGTTATTGCCCTCTCATTCGCTGTTGCGTTACCCTGACACCCTACCTAACAGTCGCAGACCAAGGGTCAATCGCCACGCATCAACCAAGGGGGCGTTCGCATGGCATATCTGTTCAAATGGCTGCTGCGCCTGACCGCGGCGCTGCTGGTGCTGACCGTGGGCGCCGTGGGGCTGGTCTATTACCTCGCGGCGCGGTCCCTGCCCGACTACGACGCGACGCTGGATTTGCCCGGTCTGACCGCCCCGGTGGAGATTCTGCGCGACAACGCCAACGTGCCGCATATCTTCGGCGCGGCGGACGCGGACGTGTTCTATGGCCTCGGCTTTGCCCATGCGCAGGACCGCCTGTGGCAGATGACCATGCTGCGGCGCACCGCGCAGGGCCGATTGTCGGAAGTGTTCGGCGCGCGCACGCTGGAGATCGACAAGCTCTTGCGGCGGCTCGACCTCTATCCGCGGGCGGTGGCCTCGCTGGAGGTGCAGGACGCCCGGACCCTTCGGGCTCTGGAGGCCTATGCGATGGGCGTCAATGCGCGCCTGGACCAGATCAATTCGGAGGCGCTTGGACGCGGCGCGCCCGAGATGTTCCTCTTCGGGGCCCCGATGGCGCCGTGGCGGCCGGCGGATTCGCTGGCAGTGGTCAAGCTGATGGCGCTGCAACTGTCGGGCCACCTGGAGGCGGAGGTGATCCGCGCGCGGGTGTCGCTGGAACTGCCTGACGACCGGAAGATCGGCGATATCCTGCCCGATGCGCCGGGCACCGGGGTCGCGGCCCTGCCCGAATATGCGGCGCTCGTGCCGGGGGCCCCGCGGCATTTCGCCGGCCTGCCGCTGGATCCGCATCCGCTGTCGCCTTTCAAGCACCTCGCCTTTGCCGGCGCGTCGAACGCCTGGGCGGCGGCGCCCGACCGCTCCGCCTCGGGGGGCACGCTTTTGGCGAACGATCCGCATCTGGGCTTCAGCGCGCCGGCGATCTGGTATCTCGCACGGCTCGAACTGCAGTCGGGCGGCGTGATCGGCGGCACGATTCCCGGCATGCCCGTGGTCCTGACCGGGCGCAGCGCCGATCTGGGCTGGGGGCTGACCTCGTCCTACGTCGATGACCAGGATGTCTATGTCGAGGCGCTGAACCCCGACAACCCCCAGGAATACCGCACGCCCGACGGCTTCAAATCGTTCGAGACGCGCCGCTCGATCATCAATGTCAAGGATGCCGATCCGGTCACGATCACCCTGCGCTGGACCGACAATGGCCCGGTGCTTCCGGGCTCGCACTACAATCTCGGCGCGATCACGCCGCCGGGGCATGTCGCGTCGCTGGCCTGGACCGCGCTCAGCCGGCGCGACACCTCGGTGTCGGCGGCGCTCAGGCTGATGGCGGCGAAATCCGTGCGCGAGGGCATTGCGGTCAGCGAAGGCTATATCGCGCCCAGCCAGAACCTGACGCTGGTGGACAGCCGCGACATCGCGATGAAGACGATCGGCGTGATGCCGCGCCGCGATGCCGCGCATCAGTCCAAGGGGCGGATGCCCAGCCAGGGCTGGCGGAGCGAGAACCGCTGGCAGGGGCGGATGCCCTATGCGGCCAATCCCGAATTCGTGGCCCCGGCGGGCGGGATCCTAGGCAATACCAACAACAAGACGGTCGAGCGGCCCTTTCCCAACCATGTCTCGTACCTGTGGGGGGACACGCAGCGCGTGCAGCGCTGGCAGCGCCTGATGCAGAACCGGCAGGTCCATACCCGCGACAGCTTCATCGAAGCGCAGCTCGACACGGTGAGCTTTGCCGCGCGGTCGTTGTTGCCGCTGATCGGCGCCGAGCTGTGGTTCACCGGAGAGACCGCCCCCGAAGGCACGCCCGAGCGCCAGCGCCAGCGCGCGCTTGCCTTGCTGGCGGGCTGGTCGGGCGAGATGAACGAACACCTGCCCGAACCACTGATCTATACCGCCTGGCTGCGCAGCCTCCAGGCGCGGCTGATACAGGATGAACTGGGCCCGCTGGCGCAGGAGATCACGCATGTCGAACCGCTGTTCATCGAACGGGCATTCCGCGATGTCGATGGTGCGGGCGTGTGGTGCGACGTGCTGCAATCGGCCCCGGTGGAAAGTTGCGCGGACATGGCCCGGTTGGCGCTGGACGACGCGCTGATCTGGATCAACGAGACATGGGGCCCCGCGCTGGAAAGCCTGCGCTGGGGCGACGCGCATCAGGCGACGCATGATCACCAGGTGCTGGGCGACGTGCCGCTGCTGCGGTATTTCGTGAACATCCGGCAATCGACCAGCGGCGGCGATTTCACCCTGCAGCGCGGCCGGACCAGGGGCACAGGCCCGGACCCGTTCTTCAACGTGCATGGCGCGGGTTATCGGGGGGTCTATGATTTCGCCGATCCCGACAGTTCGGTCTTCATCACCTCGACCGGGCAATCGGGGCATTTCCTGTCGCGGCATTACGACGACATGGCGCAGCTTTGGCGGCGGGGCGAATATATCCCGATGTCGCTGGACGCGGATCTGGCGCGGGCGGCGGCGGTGGGCGTGACCGTGCTCAACCCCGCGAAGTGACGGCGGCGATGTCGCGGGTCATCCTCTTTCACAAGCCGTTTGGCGTGCTGTCGCAATTCACCGACAAGGGCACCGAAGGATCGCCACGCCCAACCCTGTCGCAGTTCATCGACCAGCCGGGCGTCTATCCCGCCGGGCGGCTGGATCGCGACAGCGAAGGGCTGATGGTGCTGACGGACGATGGCAAGCTGCAGGCGCGCATCGCCGACCCCAGGCACAAGATGGCCAAGACCTATCTTGTGCAGGTCGAAGGCACTCCCAACGAGGCCGCGCTGGAGGCGCTGCGCCGGGGCGTGACGCTGAAGGATGGCCCGACAAAACCCGCCAAGGCCGACCTGATCGCCCCGCCGGACCCGCTGTGGCCGCGCGATCCGCCGGTGCGGTTTCGCAAGAGTGTGCCGGACGCGTGGCTGCGCATCACCATCCGCGAGGGGCGCAATCGCCAGGTGCGGCGCATGACGGCGCATGTCGGCCTGCCATGTCTGCGGCTCATTCGCGTGCAGGTGGGCGATTGGCAACTGAACCGGCTGGCGCCCGGCGCGTGGCGGTTCGCAAGCGCCACCGGACCCTAACTAGGCCAGCCGCCGGGTGATCCAGACGCCCAGGCTGGCCGATGTCGCGGTCAGCGCCGTTCCCCAGGTGAGGTCGGTCAGGACCAGGACCCACGTCCAGTCCTTGAGCGTTGCAAGGTTGGTGAATTCATAGGTGCCATAGGCCATCGCGCCCAGCAGGGCGGCATTTCCCGCGACCCAGCCGATGCCGCGATCATCGCGCAGGCCGGGGACCGAGACGAACCACAGCAACCCGGCGATGTAGAACGCATAGAACACCAGCGCCGGGCCGATGCGCAACTCCTCCAGCAGCAAGGGCGCGATGGCCTGCTCGAACGCCGGGCGAACGATGTAGCTGAGCCCGAGATAGTCGAACCCGAGAAACAGCGCGAAGGTCAGGGCATAAAGGATGGCAAGACGCATGCGTAGGCTCCTGCGTTGGGGTGTGGGCATGCGCGCGGCACGCGCGAGCCGGGGCAACGGGTCACAGCCGCAGGAACTGCGCTTCTTGGGCGGGCGACCAGCGCACCGTGATGTCGAACCCGTCGTCGGTCTGGGTCTCGTGCTCCACGATGTCCTGCGAAAACAGCCAGGCGCGCTTCTTGCCTTCGTCAAAGCCAAGGTGCAGGTCGGCCTCGCGCAGCGCGCCCTGCAGGGCCGTCGCGACGGTGGACAGAAAGCCGTCGATCCCTTCGCCGGTGATGGCCGAAATGGCAAAGACCTTTTCATCGCGTTCGGCGCGGGCGCGGACGGCGTCCCGGCGGTCGTCGGGCAGCAGGTCGATCTTGTTCCAGACCTCAAAGGACTCGCGCGCGGCGTCCACCCCCAGAGAGGCGAGAATCTCGCGCACGTCCTGTGCCTGCTCCTCGGTCTCGGGGTGGCTGATGTCGCGCACATGCACCACGATGTCGGCGGCCAGCACCTCTTCGAGCGTGGCACGAAAGGCGGCGACCAGTTCGGTGGGCAGATCGCTGATGAAGCCGACCGTGTCCGACAGGATCACCTCCGGCCCGTCGGGCAGTTGCAGGCGCCGCATGGTGGGGTCGAGCGTGGCAAAGAGCATGTCCTTGGCCATCACCTCCGCGCCGGTCAGGCGGTTGAAGAGCGTCGATTTGCCCGCATTGGTGTAACCCACCAGCGCCACGATCGGATAGGGCACCTTGGCCCGCGCGGCGCGGTGCAGGGCACGGGTCTTGACCACCTTGTCAAGTTGCCGGCGCAACCGCACAAGCTGTTCGTCGATCGCGCGGCGGTCCGCCTCGATCTGGGTCTCGCCGGGACCGCCGACAAAGCCAAGCCCGCCGCGCTGCCGCTCAAGGTGGGTCCAGGCGCGCACCAGCCGCGTGCGCTGATATGTCAGCGCGGCCATCTCGACCTGCAACACGCCTTCGCGGGTCGCCGCGCGGTCGCTGAATATCTCGAGGATCAGTCCGGTGCCGTCCAGAAGCTTGACGCCCCATTCCTTTTCGAGGTTGCGCTGCTGCACCGGGCTTACGGGGCCGTCGATCAGCACCAGTTCGACCTCGTGCTGCTCCAGCCGCTCCTTGATCTCCTTGATCTTGCCGGAGCCGAACAGCATCCCCGCGCGCACCGTTTTCAGCGGCACGATCTCGGAGCCCGCGACCTTGAGTTCGGGCAAGGCATGGGCCAGTGAAACCGCTTCGGCCAGCGCGTGATCGGGCAGACGGCGGTTGGGATCGGATTTGATATCGGGATGGATCACCCAGGCATTGGTGTGCTTGGGTGTCGTTGTCTCGTCGATCTGGAACGGTGGACGGCTCAAGTAGCGTCTTCGCCCTCGTAAAGGCTGATCGGCTGCGATGGCATGATGGTCGAAATCGCATGCTTGTAGACCAGCTGGCTTTGCCCGTCGCGGCGCAGCAAAACGCAGAAGTTGTCAAACCAGGTGATGACACCCTGCAGCTTGACGCCGTTGATCAGGAAAATCGTGACCGGGACCTTGGTCTTGCGCACGTGGTTCAGGAACGCGTCCTGAAGGTTCTGTCTGTCAGATGCCATTTGTCATCTCGCCTTTGTTCTTGCAGTCGCTCGCGGATCGAGCGCGTTCATAAAAGCCCGCGGATCGTGCAGGTGTCCAATGTGTCGCCCGCCAACAGGGCAGCATCAATATCTTTGCCCGCATGGCGCGCATAACAGGTCGGGTTCCGCAAGGGAACACAGCCCCAAGACCAGAGTATGAAGCGGGTCAGGCGGAGATTCCACCCCAAAAAACAGCGCGTTGTCGCGCGGCGGATAATTTAGCGTCAGGCGCGCCACAAATCGGGTGTCAAAAGCGCCACGATGGCCAGCGTTTCAAGCCGCCCCAGCACCATCGCGCCGCAAAATACCGCCTTGGCCCAGGGGCCAAGCTCGGCCAGCCGGATGGGCGCGTCGCTGGCGACTTCGATCAGCGGCCCGGTGGTGGACAGGCTTGCAATGCTCAGCACCAGCGCGTCCTCGAAGCTGACGCCGAGCATGCTCAGCAGCAGGGTGACACCGGTCAGCGACAGCGCGAATAGCATGAAGAAAACCCACGCGATGAACGCCCCGTTGCGTTGCAGGCGGCGCCCGACGCTGCCCGCGCCGCTGACGGAATTGGGATGCACCAGCCGCTGCATCTCGCGAATGCCGTTCTGGTAGAGCGCAAAGACCCGCAGCAGCTTGACCCCGCCCGCCGTGGTCGCCACGCCGCCGCCGATCAGCGACAGGCCCAGCAGAATCAGACCCGGAGTGCGCAGGCCGGACCAGCTTTGGGCCTCGGCCCAGTCGGCGCTGGTGAAACCGGTGGTCGTCAGGAAGGACATAACCGTGAACAGCGAGCCCCAGAACGCCCGTCCGGCGCGGGCGATGTCCTCTTCGGCAGAGACTTCGAAGGCGCCGATCCAGTGGCGCGCGAAGAGCACCAGCGGCACACCCACCACAAGGGCCAGACCGATGCGGAATTCCGGATCGGTGCGCAACCCGGCCTGCGTGGCGGTGATCGTATCGCTGGAAAAGGTCAGCCGCGACAGCGCGAACAGCATGAAAAGCATCATCACCGCCTCGCCCGGAATGCCGGAAAAGCCGTGTTCCACGCCACCCACAGCCGATATGCCGGATGTCGCCATGATGGACATGGCGTGGGTCAGCGCGACCAGCGACTGATCGCCGCTGACCATCAGCAGCGTCCACAACAGCAGCGTCAGCCCGAGGTAGATCGGCAGCAGCGCTCCGATGACGCGCATCAGCCGGTCGCGCGGATCGGCCCGCCCCGACGCGCTGCCTTCGGCTTCGCGGCGACCGGGTTCGGCCTGCGCCGTCACCTCGAAGCCGCCAAGGTTGAGAGGGGCCAGAATGGCCGAGGCCGCGATCCACATCAGCAGCCCGCCCAGCCACCCCACCAGCGCACGCCACAGGTGCAACACGCCCACCAGCCGTTCGGGGCGGTCGAAAACGGTGGCCCCCGTGGTGGTTACCGCGCTGACCATCTCGAGGTAGGCATTGAGAAAGGTGGTGGTCTTGAGCGCCTCGTAGAAGGGAATGGCAAGGATCACGGGCAGGAACACGAAGGCCGAGAACAGCGACAACAACGGCCCCAACGCACCGTGCCGGGGCTGTCGGCCGGCATGGGCGATGGCGATCAGCGTGAACAGGATAAGCCCCAGCAGCCCGGAGTAGAAGAACGCCCGCGCCGCCATGAGGTCGCGCGCGATGCCGCCATAGATCGCGGGCACCATCATCGCCAGCGACACCACCCCGAACATCAGCAGGAACAGCGGCAGCCGCAGGGCCTGCGCCCAAAGGCTTTCCGGCTTGGTATGGCGGGTTCCGCGGCTCATCGCTCAGAAGAAATCGATCGAGACCTGCATCAGGCGCTCGACTTCGGGCACGTCCTTTGCCAGCGCAAAGAGTGCGATCACGTCGCCGTCGTCGATGCGGGTGTTGCCCACCGGGCGCAAGACCTCGCGCCCCTTGCGCACCGCCCCGACCAGCACACCTTCGGGAAAATCGATTTCCGATATGCGCTTGCCGGCCATCGGCGAAGTCGAGAGCACCTCGGCCTCGATCACCTCGGCCTCGGCGTCGCCGATGGAATAGACCGCGCGCACCCGGCCATGCCGGATATGGCGCAGGATCGAACTTACCGTGGTGGCGCGCGGATTGATATAGGCGTCGATCCCCAGCGGCACCATCAGGGGGATCAGCGTGGGGTCGTTGATCAGCGCGATGGCATAGGGGCAGCCTTCGGCCTTGGCGCGGACGGCCGAGAGCAGGTTGGTCTTGTCGTCGTCGGTCACGGCCATCATCGCGTCGGCGCGGCTGATCCCCGCCTCGGCCAGCATCCCCGAATCGAGCCCGTCGCCGTTCAGCACGATCGTCCGCTCCAGCGCCTCGGCGGCCCGTTCGGCGTTGTGACGGTTCTTTTCGATCACCTTGGCCCGGATCCGGTTGGTGCGCTGCTCCAGCGCCTGCGCGACCGCCAGGCCGACGTTGCCGCCCCCGACCAGCACGATCCGCTCCTGCTTGGTGACTTTCTTGCCGAAAATCTCCAGCGTGCGGGTGATGTCGTCGACATGGCAAAAGACATAGCAGTCGTCACCGACGAAAAGCTGGTCCTTGGCTTCGGGCGCGAAAAGCGATCCTTCGCGGCGCACCCCCACGACCACCGTGCGCAGCGTCGAGAACAGATCGGTCAATTGCCGCAGCGGCGTGTTCACGACCGGGCAGTCGTCGTCGATGGTGATGCCCAGCAGCTGCGCCTTGCCGTCCATGAACACTTCGGTGTCGAAGGCGGCGGGCGCCGACAGCCGTTGCAGGGCGGCGGCCGCGACTTCGCGTTCGGGGCTGATCACCACGTCGATAGGCATGTGATCGCGCCGGTAGAGATCGGAATAGATCGCATCGAGATAGGACTGCGAGCGCAGGCGCGCGATCTTGCGGTTGATGCCAAAGACCGAATGCGCCACCTGGCAGGTGACCATGTTGACCTCGTCGGAGTGGGTGGCCGCGATGATCATCTCGGCGTCGCGGGCGCCCGCACGGTCCAGCACGTCGGGATAGCTGGCAAAGCCCGCGACCCCCTGCACATCGAGCGTATCGGTGGCGCGGCGCACCAGGTCGGGGTTGTTGTCCACGACCGTGACGTCGTTGCGTTCGCCCGACAGGTGCCGCGCGATCTGCCAGCCAACCTGGCCTGCGCCGCAAATGATGACCTTCATGGGGCTGCGATCCTTTGTCCATCCGGGCCCTTGCGTGGCGGGCGCCGATACCGGACCTTCTGAATGGCAGATGGCCGTTTAGGGGTCAATTCAATTGTCCCGATGGCGATTTGGGCGCATACTTCGGCGATATGAAACAGATGTTATTTCTGGCGCTCGTCCTCGTGGCCGGCGGCTGCGCACCGCTGTCGATCTATCACCGCGAAGGCGTCCGCGTGGCGCAGATGCAGGCCGACACGACCACCTGTCAGGTGCAGGCCCTGCGCGACGTGCCGGTGGCCAATTCCCTGCGCCGCGGGCCGCCGCGCTACGTGCCGGGGGGACGGGTCTGCAGATCCGACGGCACCTGCTATTCCAGGGGCGGGTTCTACCTTCCGGGAGAGATCTACACCGTCGACGTGAACCTGCCGCTGCGGCGCCGGGTGGAGGCGCAATGCATGGCCGCCAGGGGCTATGCCCCGGTGACGGTGCCACCCTGCCCCGGCGGCGTGTCGCGCCGCGTGCCGCCCGGCCAGACCGAGGTGCTTCCGGCCCTGACGCCAAGGTCCTGCGTGGTCCGCCAGCAAGGCGGCGGCTGGCGGATCGTGACGCGGGCGCAGTAAGGCGACAGGCCGTCGATGCCGGGCGCGCCCCACGGTGTGGAGGCCGCGCCCGCAGAGGCCGGGCGGCATCGCGCCGCTATTCGGCCGCGTCGGCATCCTCGTCGACACGGGCCACGCGCGCCCCGGATTTGGCCGAGGTCACGACGCCCAGCGACTTGAGCTTGCGGTGCAGGGCCGAGCGTTCCATTCCGACGAAATTGGCGGTGCGGCTGATGTTTCCGCCGAAGCGGTTGATCTGTGTCAGCAGGTATTCGCGCTCGAAGGCCTCGCGCGCCTCGCGCAGCGGCAAGGTCGCCAGCGCGCCCGACAGCACGACGCGGCCTTCGCCCGCGTCACCGTCGTCATCACCGGGCAGTTCGCGCGCCTCGATCGGGCCGTTGCTGTCGCCAAGGATCAGCACGCGTTCCACCAGGTTCTTGAGTTGCCGCACGTTGCCGGGCCAGATCATTGTCTGAAGCAGGGCCACTGCATCTTCGGTCAGGTCGCGCAGGGGCAAACCCTGGGAGCTGTTCATCTCGGCGATGAAGTGATGCGCCAGCAGCGGAATATCCTCGCGCCGGTCGGCCAGAGACGGCACCGCGATCGGCACCACGTTCAGCCGGTGATACAACTCCTGACGGAAGGTCTCGGCGGCAATGGCCTGTTCCAGGTCGCGGTTGGTCGAGGAGATGACCCGCAGGTCGACGCGCACCTTGTCGTTGCCGCCGACGCGCTGGAACTGCTGATCGACAAGCACCCGCAGGATCTTGGATTGGGTGACGATGGGCATGTCGGCCACCTCGTCGAAATAGACGACGCCGCCATGCGCTTCCTCCAACAGGCCGGGTTCGACCCCCCGGTCGGCGGTCTCGCGGCCAAACAGCACCTCTTCCATCCGGTCGGGCGCGACCCCGGCGCAGTTGACGGTGACAAAGGGCGCATCCGCGCGGGCGGAATTGGCATGGATGTAGCGCGCCGCGACTTCCTTGCCCGATCCGGCGGGGCCGGTCAGCATCACGCGGCCATTGGATTTGGTGACCTTGTCAAGCTGCCCCACCAGCGCGCGGAACGCCGCCGACGACCCGATCATGTCGGCGCGGGTCACGTCGCGGCGGCGCAGCGACTGGTTTTCGCGGCGCAGGCGGCTGGTTTCCATCGCGCGCCGGATCACCACCATCAACTGATCTATGTTAAACGGCTTTTCGATGAAATCGTAAGCCCCCTGCTTGATCGCCGCCACCGCGATTTCGATATTGCCGTGGCCCGAGATGATCACCACCGGCACGTCGGGGTTGTCGCGCTTGACTGTCTTGAGGATGTCGATCCCGTCCATCCGGCTGTCCTTCAGCCAGATGTCGAGGATCATCAGCGCGGGCGGTTCGGCGTTGATCGCGGCCATCGCATCGTCGGAATTGCCGGCAAGCCGGGTGGCGAACCCCTCGTCTTCGAGGATGTCGGAAATCAGTTCTCGGATATCGCGTTCGTCATCGACGATAAGAATGTCACTCATGGTGTGCGTGTCCTTCTTGCGGGGCGGAGAGGGAGGGATCGGCGGCGCGCAGCGGCAGCGTAATGACCGCCATCGCGCCCGAATGGGCGGTCTGGTCAAAGCATTGGGCGTCTTCGAGCGTAAGGGTTCCGCCGTGCTCTTCGATGATTTTCTTGACGATGGGAAGACCCAGGCCCGTGCCTTCGCTGCGGGTCGTCACGTAAGGCTCGAACAGCCGCGCGCGGTCTTCGGGCAGGCCGACGCCATTGTCGGCGATGGTGATCCGCGCGGTCGTCCCTTCGCGCGTCAGGGTGACCCGAATTTCCGGTTCATACCCATCATGCGCGCCACTTGATTTATATATTTCAATGGCTTCACCGGCGTTCTTGATCAAGTTCGTCAAGGCCTGGCTGATCATGGTCGCATCGACGTCGGACGGCGTTTCACCGTCGGGCTGCTTGAACGTGATGACGATATCCGGCTGCCCGGCACGTTGCAGAACCACCGCATCGCGCACCAGCACCGACAGGTCTTGCGGCGTGCGCTGCGGCTCGGGCATGCGCGCGAACTTCGAGAACTCGTCGACGATGCGGCGCAGGTCGCCGGTTTGGCGCACGATAACGCCGGTCATCTGGTCCAGCGCGGCCTGATCTTCGCCCAGCTTGGGGCCGAACTTGCGCTTGATCCGCTCCGCCGACAGCTGGATCGGGGTGAGCGGGTTCTTGATCTCATGCGCGATCCGCCGCGCCACGTCGCCCCAGGCGGCCAGCCGCTGTGCACTGACCAGATCGGTGACGTCGTCAAAGGCCACGACGTAGCCTTCAAGATGGCCTTCCTCGGCGCGCCGGGTGGCCATGCGCACCAGCAGGTTTTCCAGTCGCCCCTGGCGGACCACCTTGACCTCGCCCTGCGCCACTTCGGCCGGTCCGGTGACCAGGGTCTCGAACAGGGGGCCGAATTCGGGCACGGCGACGGTAATGGCCGTGGCTTGCTGATCGTCCTGCCAGTCCAGCAACCGCTCGGCCGAGCGATTGACAAAGGCCACACGGCCCTCGGGGTCGAGCCCGACAACCCCCGACGTCACCGAACTCAGCACCGAATCGAACAGCCGGCGACGGCGTTCGATCTGGCGGGTATTGTCCAGCAACGTGTCGCGCTGGCCCTTGAGCTGCCGGGTCATCTGGTTGAAGTAGCGGCCCAGCATCGCGATCTCGTCGTCGCCCTCCTCCTCGCGGACGCGCACTTCGAGGTCGCCGGCGCCGACCTGCTGCGCCGCCCCGGTCAGACGCCCCACCGGACCGGACAGACGTTCGGCGAACCACAGGCCGAGCCAGATCGCCGCCAGGATCAGGATCACCGCGAAGGCCAGGTACAAGAGCCCGAATTCAAACAACAATCGCCCACGATCGCTTTCAAGCTGCTGGTAGAGGCGCACGGTTTCCTGGGTTTCGTCCAGCAGGCTGAGGATTTCGCCGTCAACATCGCGGCTGACGTACAAGAACCGGTCCACGAAGGCGGCCAGCCGCACGAGCGCGCGAAATTCGTTGTTGGGCCAGTCCTCGATCACCAGCACATCGCGGGTGTCGGCCTCGGCGATCTGTTCGCGGGTCGGGGGCTCGAAGTCGAACAGGTAGGACCGGTCGCCGCGCGCCCGGATCTCTGCGGTGCCGTCGATCAGGTAGGCTTCGCGCAGGCCGCGCTGGATCTGGCGCTGGCCTTCGCCCACCAGTTCGCTGTCGCTCAGGTTGATGCCGGCGCGCCGCGCGTTGTCGATGCTGCGCGCCAGCGCCAGCGCGTCCTCGGCCAGGTCGCGGCGTTGCTCGGCCTCGTAGGCTTCGGCCGCCGCCAGCGAACTGCCGACCACCTCGCGGACGCGATCGGAAAACCACCCTTCGAGGCCGACGTTCACGGTGAGCCCGGCGAACACCGCCACCGTCACCGTCGGGATCAGCGCCATCAACGCGAACACGCCCGTCAGCCGCAGATGCAGCCGCGAGCCTGCGGATTTGGCGCGCCGCGCGGCCACCAGCCGACCCACCTGCGCCAGCACAAGCGCCGCGACCACGAGGATATAGACCAGATCGGCCAGCAGGATCAGCCGCAGGCTGGGCGTGTTGGACCCCTGCCCCAACGGCCCCAGCACCAGGTAGGTCGCAAGCGCCAGAAGCGGGCCCAGAACCACAAGGCCCAGCGTCGCGGAATTGCGAACGCGCCGCACCCGGCGCAGACGCCACAGCTTGTTCCAGTGTAGACTGCGTGACCGGGTTGCCACCCGCTGCCCTCGCTCATGATGTGGCGCTTTGTGCGCCGACCGCTGTATTTTGTGATCCTAAGGGGCAGTGAAACCCAATGGCCACGTTTATGTTGCGGTTTTACATCAATTTGCGGCGGCGTGTCACCTGGATATCCAGATCGGTGATCTTCTTGCGCAGAGTATTGCGATTGATCCCGAGAAGGTCGGCGCATTTCGCCTGGTTTCCCGCCGTCGCCTCCAGCGCGATTTCGATCAGCGGGGCTTCGATCTCGCGCAGGATCCGCGCGTAAAGCCCCGTGGGGGGCAGCATATTTCCGTGCAGGTCGAAATAGCGGCGCAGGTGACGCTCGACCGAAGCGCCAAGTTTCTCGGTATCTCCGGCGGCGCGCATCGGCTCCAGGTCGGGCTGGCTGCCCAACACCTGTTCGACTTCCGCGCCGGTGATTTCGGCGGCACGGCTGGTCAGCCCGAGGCGGCGAATCGCATTCTCGAGCTGGCGCGCGTTGCCGGGCCAGCTATAGGTGCGAAAGATTTCGGCCGCGTCCTTGGAAAGACGGCGCGGCGCGGCCCCTGCGGTTTCGGCCCGCGCGAGGAAGTAATCGGCCAGCAGCGGGATGTCATCGACACGCTCGCGCAGCGCCGGCACGGTCAACGTCGCGCCGCTCAGGCGGTAGTAGAGATCCTTGCGCATCAGACCCTTTTCCATCGCCGCCGTCAGGTCGGACTGGCTTGTCGCCAGGAACCGCGGGCTGTAATCGCCGGGCGTGTCCATCATGCGCACGATCCGGGCCTGCAATTCCTCGGGAATATCCGCGATCTCGTCGATCAGCAGGGTGCCGCCCTTGACCCGCGCCAGCAAGCGCGCGGGCCCTTCGAGGTCTTGCAGATCGCCCGCCGTGGCGGTGATGAACGGCAGGCTGCGGCGATCGGAAAAGTCGTGGATCGCGCGCGCGATCAGCGATTTGCCCGTTCCGCTTTCGCCCCAGATCAGCACCGGAAGGTCGGTGTTCATCACCCGCGCCACCACGCGGTAGAGCGCCTGCATCACCGGCGTGCGCCCCACCAGCGGCAGGTCGTCTGGCCGGTCGTCCGACGGCGGCGGCGCCTTGCGCGCGGTCTGGCGCAATTCCAGCGCGCGCGCCGTGCGCTTCATCAGATCCGGCAGGTCGAAGGGTTTGGGCAGGTAATCATAGGCTTCGGCCTCGGCGGCCTGGATGGCGGTCATGATGGTGTTTTGCGCCGAGATCACGATCACCGGAAGGCCGGGCCGATCCTGGGCGATCTTGGGCAGCATTTCAAGGCCGTTGCCGTCGGGCATGACCACGTCCGAGATCACCACGTCGCCCTTGCCCTCGGCCACCCAACGCATCAGCGTCGTGAGGCTCGAGGTCGCGTGCACGCGGCATCCCGCGCGCGTCAGCGCCTGTGTCAGAACCGTCCGGATCGTGCGGTCGTCGTCTGCTACCAGTACCGTGCCGTCCATAGTGCGTTCTCCTAAGCGTGAGCGGGCGCGTCGCTGCGGGGCGCGCGTGGCAGTGACAGTCGAAAGATGGTCTTGCCCGGCACCGATGTGACCGAGATCCAGCCGCCGTGGTCCGATACGATCTTGCTGACCAGCGCAAGACCCAGGCCGGTGCCGTTTTCGCGGCCCGACACGAAGGGGTCGAAAATATCGCCCTTGATGTTCTCGGGCAGGCCCGGACCATCGTCGATGATCTCGATCTGCAAGGGCAGCGATTGGCCGGTGCCATCGGATCGGCGCAGCCGGAAACTGTGTTCGAAATAGCTGTGCAGGCGAATGGTTCCGCCTTTGGGATCAGAGGCTTGCGCGGCGTTCTTCACCAGGTTCAACACCACCTGCAAAAGCTGGTCCGGATCGCCGTGGGCCAGGGGAAGCGACGGGTCGTAATCCTCGATGATCTTCATGTGCGCGCCAAAGCCCAGCAGCGCCGACCGCCGCGCCCGGTCCAGAACGTCATGGACATTGACGGGCTTGATGTCGGGCGGCGACAGATTGCCGAACTGCTCCACCTGCTCGAGCAGCTTCACGATGCGGCGGCTTTCCTCGACGATGAGATCGGTCAGCTCAAGGTCTTCGGGCTGGAGGTTCATCGACAAAAGCTGGGCCGCGCCGGTGATGCCCGCCAGCGGGTTCTTGATTTCATGCGCCAGCATCTCGGCCATGCCGATGGCGGATTTGGCGGCGGATTTCACGCTATGGCTCTGGGTCATCCGCCCGGCCAGTTCGCGCGGCGAGATCATCAGGATCATGCAGCCGGGGTTTTCGGCCAGTGGCGCGATCTGCAATGCGCATTGCAGCGGCGCGCGATTGCCGCTGCCGACATCGACGTCGTTCACGAACAGCGGCGTGCCGGCGCTGCGTGCGCGCGCAAAGGCTTCCTCCAGCGGGTCGTCGATCGCTATCTGATCCCAGATGGGCGTGCCATGAACGGACTTGGCAGAGGCATTGAGGAACCCTTCGGCGGCGGAGTTCACGTCGAGAATCGTATCGTCCGCGCCGATGATCAGCGCCGGCACCGGCAGCGAGGACCAGATGGCGCGATCAGAGGTCATGCCGCGACCTGCCGCGCCGGGGCGGACTGCATCGCGTGTGCCACGAGGCGGCGGGCGGTGGCGGTATCGGCCGCCGTCAGGACCGCACGGCGCAGGGGGGCGGGTGTGCCCGCGTGATCCATGTACCAGCCCAGGTGCTTGCGCGCGACGCGCAGGGCCAGGTCCTCGCCGTAGAATGACAGCATCGCGTCGTAATGCTGTTGCACCATGTCGCCCAGTGCGGCGCCCGTCGGGATATGCGGGGCCGGTGTGCCGTAAAGCGCGTGCGCGATCTGCGCCAGCAGCCAGGGCCGCCCCTGCGCGCCGCGCCCGACCATGACGCCATCGGCACCCGATTGCGCCAGTGCCTGATCCGCGGTGCCGCCGCAGGTGATGTCGCCGTTGGCGATGACCGGAATGCCGACCGCGTCCTTGACCCGCCGGATCGCGGCCCAATCGGCGCGTCCCTTGTAGAACTGGCAGCGGGTGCGCCCGTGGATCGTGATCATCGCGATGCCCGCCGCCTCGGCGCGGGCCGCGATCTGCGGCGCGTTCAGCATCGCATCGTCCCATCCCAGCCGGGTCTTGAGCGTCACAGGCACCTTGACCGCGCGCACCACCGCCTCGATCAGGGTCAGCGCGTGATCGGGCGTCTTCATCAGCGCGGATCCCGAATAGCCCTGCGTCACCTTCTTGGCGGGGCAGCCCATGTTGATGTCGATGATCCGCGCGCCCTGCCCTTCGACCATGCGCGCGGCTTCGGCCATCGGCCCGGCCTCGCGCCCGGCCAGTTGCACCGCCGTCCCTTCGATGCCGATGCCCAGTTCCGCCTTTTCGCGGCTGCCGGGGCGGGCATTCAGCATGTCGTGGCTGGCCACCATCTCGGACACCACCAGCCCCGCCCCGAAGGACGCGACCAGCGTGCGATACGGCAAATCGGTGATCCCGGCCATCGGTGCCAGCAGCACCGGCGGGGTCATTTCGAAGGGTGGCGCGGGGCGGCTCAAATGCTTAATCCTTGTGCAGATGGTATTGGTGTACCCTTGGCGGCTGTCTTACTCAATGAAAGTGGCGTCGCGCAACAGCCTGAGCGGCGCTGTTGCCTAAATTTTAGGCGGTGCATCGGGGCAATTGCCTGCGGCCCGGCAAAGCCATAAACAGGGCGCATGATCAGGATGACATCGATATGACCGTCGCGGCGGTTCTTGTCGCCGCCGGGCGCGGACAGCGCGCCGGTGGGCCGCGCCCCAAACAGTGGCAGGTGATCGGCGCGCGCCGGGTCATCGACCACACGGTGCGGGCCCTGGCGGCGCATCCCGCGATCGCGCGGCTTGTGATCGTGCTGCACCCCGACGACATGACAGAGGCCGCCGTCTTTCGCGCCGCCGGTCATACCGTGGTCGCGGGCGGGGCCGAACGGGCGTACTCGGTGCGTGCCGGGCTCGAGGCGCTGGACGGCACCGGCACGACGCGCGTTCTGATCCATGACGTGGCGCGCCCCTGTGTCGCCGCGCGGGTGATCGACGACGTCATCGCGGCGCTCGATCACAACCGCGGCGCCGCCCCGGCGCTGGCGGTGACTGACGCGCTCTGGACCGGCGCGGCGGGACGGGTCAGCGGGACGCGGGATCGCGCAGGGCTGTTCCGGGCGCAGACGCCGCAGGGGTTTGACTTTGCCGCCATCATGGCCGCACACCGCACCCATCACGGCCCCGCCGCCGACGATGTGGAGGTGGCGCGCGCAGCCGGTCTTGACGTGGCGATCGTGCTGGGCGACGCCGACAACCTGAAGATCACGACGCCGCAGGATTTCGCCCGCGCGGCGCGGATATTGAAAGACAGACAAGGGGACGATGTGGATATCAGATTGGGCAACGGCTTCGACGTGCATGCCTTTGGGCCGGGCGATCACGTGACGCTGTGCGGTGTGAATGTGCCCCATACCCACGGGTTGGTTGGCCATTCGGATGCGGATGTGGGGATGCATACGGTGACGGATGCGATCTATGGCGCGCTGGCGATGGGCGATATCGGGCAGCATTTCCCGCCCTCCGATCCGCAGTGGAAAGGCGCCGAAAGCCGGATTTTCCTGCGCCACGCGGTCGATCTGGCGGCGCAGATGGGCTTTGCCATCGGCAATGTCGATTGCACGCTGATCTGCGAATACCCCAAGGTCGGGCCGCACAGCCAGGACATGCGGGCGCGTATGGCCGACATCATGGGGATCGACGCGGCGCGCGTGTCGGTCAAGGCGACCACGTCGGAAAAGCTGGGGTTCACCGGGCGCGGCGAAGGCATTGCCTGCATCGCGACCGCGACGCTGGTGAAGCCATGACCGCGGCGGGCGTGATCGGCACGGTGTTCGGGGTCGGCCATATCCGTCCGGCGCCCGGCACATGGGGGTCGCTGGCGGCGCTTCCGCTGGGGTGGCTGGTCCATGCCCTCGGGGGGTTTTCGTTGTTTTGCGTGGGGATCGTCGTGGCCTTTGCGGCAGGATGGTGGGCCACCGCGCGCCTCACGGCGGGCCAGGACGACCACGACCCCTCCGAGATCGTCATCGACGAGGTGGCGGGCCAGTGGCTGGCGCTCGGGCCGCTCAGCTATGCCAGTTGGTCGATGGGGCTGGATATCCTCGTGATGTGGCCCGGCTGGATCGCCGCATTCGCGTTGTTTCGGCTATTCGACATCTGGAAGCCCGGTCCCGTCGGCTGGGCCGACCGGCGCGGCGATGCCCTGGGCGTGATGCTGGACGATGTGATCGCGGGCCTGTTCGCGGCGCTTGGTGTCGTGGCGATGGCTGGCCTCTATCACGGGGTATTTTGACATGAGCCTTGCGTCGCAGGTGCTTGATAATGCGAAGAAAGATGGCAAGATGATTGCCACCGCCGAAAGCTGCACGGGCGGGATGGTCGCGGCGGCGCTGACCGATATTCCGGGATCCTCGGCGGTGGTTGACCGCGGGTTCATCACCTACACCAACGCCGCCAAGGTCGAGATGCTGGGCGTATCGCCCGACACGCTGGCGGCGCATGGCGCGGTGTCGCCCGAGGTGGCGCGCGAAATGGCGCAGGGCGCGTTGGCGCGGTCGCATGCGCACCTGGCCGTGGCGATCACCGGAATCGCCGGACCAGGCGGGTCAGAGTTCAAGCCCGAGGGCCGGGTCTGCTTTGGCATCGCGACACGGGGCGACATTCGCACCGACACGGTGGAATTCGGCGCCCTGGGCCGCGACAAGGTGCGTGCAGCCGCCCGAGACCATGCGCTGCGCCTGCTGCTGGATGCGCTCTGACGTTTTGCGGATCGCATGATATTTGGGCGATACCTGCAAATTGGCGCACAAAATATATGCAGTTCGCGGATTGCCTGAAATTCCGGCGGTGAAACGTCGCTCTCCCCTTTTTATTGGGCGGTCTCTGCGCATTGTCGCGGCCACCGCAACTCAAGGGGAAATCAAAGATGAACGGAGCTGATACAGCCTGGATCATGGTCGCCACCGCATTGGTCCTATTCATGACGCTGCCGGGGCTGGCATTGTTTTACGGCGGGCTCGTCCGCAGCCGCAACGTGCTGAGCGTCTTCATGCATTGCTACGCGGTCGCCTGCCTGATGAGCATCCTGTGGTTCATCTTTGGCTATTCCATCGCGTTCGGATCGGGCGACAGCGGGGTCTGGGGCGGACTGGACAAACTGGCGCTGCGCGGCGTGACCGCCGACAGCCTCGCGGGCACCCTGCCCGAGGTGCTGTTCTTTGCGTTCCAGATGACATTCGCGGTGATCACGCCCGCGCTGATCGTCGGCGCCTATGTCGAGCGGGTCGGCTTTGGCTTTGTCCTGCTGTTCTCGGGCCTGTGGATGCTCTTGTGCTATGCGCCGGTGGTGCATTGGGTCTGGGGCGGCGGGATGCTGGCCGATGGCGGCATTTTCGGCGATACCGGGGTGCGCGATTTCGCGGGCGGCATCGTGGTGCATGAAACCGCCGGTCTGGCTGCGCTGGTGCTGGCGATCTTTCTTGGGCCGCGCCGCAACCAGACGACGCCGCCGCATAATCCCGGCCTCGTGATGATCGGCGCCGCGATGCTCTGGGTCGGATGGTTCGGTTTCAACGGCGGCAGTCAGCTTGCCGCCGATGGCGGGGCCGCGATGGCGCTGACGGTCACGCATATCTCGGCCGCGACGGCATCGCTGACCTGGGCCGGATGGGAAATGGTGAAGTTCGGCAAGGCGTCGCTGGTGGGGCTTGTCACGGGCACGATCGCGGGGCTGGCGTCGATCACGCCCGCCTCCGGTTTCGTCGGCCCGCTCGAAGCGCTTTTGATCGGTGCGGTCGCCGGTGTGCTGTGCCAGGAAGCGGTGGTGCTCATTCGCAATCGTCTCAAGATCGACGATACGCTCGATGTCTTTGCCGTGCACGGCGTGGGCGGCATTTTCGGAACTGTGATGATCGCGGTCTTCGGCGCGGGCGCCTGGGCCGCGCAACTTGGGTCGCTGGCCATCGTGGGCGTTTACACGGTCGCGGTGACGGTGGGTCTGGTGCTTGTGGTGCGGCTGGTCACACCCCTGCGCGTGGATGCGGAGACCGAAACCAACGGCCTCGATCTGGCGGTCCACGGAGAGCGTGCCTACGACATCACCAGCTAGGGTGCCTGCCCCTCCGGCCCATGCGGCCGGAGGGCTTACACCTTGGCGTAAAGCTTTTCGGCGCGCGTCTCGAAGGCGCGCACGATCCGCTGCATCGCCTCGTTGAAAACGACGCCGATCAGCTTTTGCAGGATCATGTTCTTGAACGCGAAATCGACGAAGAACGACACCTCGCAGCCGCCCTGAACATCCTTGAACGCCCAGTTCGATTTCATGTATTTGAACGGCCCGTCAAGATATTCGGTATCGATCTTTTTCGTCTCGGGCCACAGCACGACGCGGCTGGTGAACCGTTCGCGAAAGACCTTGAAGCTGATCACCAGATCGGCCTCCATGATCGTGTGGTCGGTCTTGGGTGTCTCCGATTTCACCCGCGCGGCGGCGCACCACGGCAGAAACTCGGGATAGGATCCCACGTCGGCGACAAGGTCATACATCTGTTGCGCCGTATAAGGCAGCTTGCG
The DNA here is from genome assembly GCF_005887615.1 of Sulfitobacter sabulilitoris. Classification (GTDB taxonomy): domain Bacteria; phylum Pseudomonadota; class Alphaproteobacteria; order Rhodobacterales; family Rhodobacteraceae; genus Sulfitobacter_E; species Sulfitobacter_E sabulilitoris. The sequence continues at coordinate 581,611 of NZ_VANS01000001.1, read as the reverse complement.
GGTCTCGGAATGTGTCGGCATTGATTTCTCATATGGTCCACGATAGCACCGTAACTCTACGCGAACCTCCCGAAATTCAAGGGCAAAGCCATGTCAGCGCGGCCATATGTCATAGATGAAATGATCTCGGCCAAGGCGATCGCCGCGCGAATCGAGGCGCTGTGTCGCGAGATCCACGATGAATTCGACGGCACCGACAAGCTGGTCGTGGTAGGTCTGCTGCGCGGCAGTTTTGTGTTCATCGCCGACCTTGTGCGCGAACTGGACCTGCCGATCGAGGTCGATTTCCTGGAGGCGTCAAGCTATGGCGATGGTATGGAAAGCAGTCGGGAAGTGCGTATTCTCAAGGACTTGCGCGGTGCAATTGAAGGTCGCGACGTTCTGGTCGTCGAAGACATCGTCGACACCGGGCACACGCTCAACCACGTCACGCGACTGCTGGCCAGCCGCAATCCCGCACGGTTGAAATCGATCGCGCTTCTGGACAAGCCCAGCCGCCGCGAAGTCGATTTCAAGGCCGACTGGACCGGTTTTGAAATTCCCGACGAGTTCGTCGTGGGCTACGGCATCGATTTCGCGCAGCGCAATCGCAACCTGCCCTTCATCGGCAAGGTCCGTTTTATCGACGGTCCGGCATGAGCCCGATCTGGCTGTTTCGCATGTCGAAATGGGCCCGCAACCCGCCCTCTGAGAAACGGGTCAAGCTGGTCTTTGCGATCGTGGCCGCGGGTGTGGCGATATGGGGCATCGAAAAGCTGGGATATTGGCCCGACTGGGCCACGGCAGAGCGGATTCGCCGCTGAGGGCGGCGCGGACGGCGCCCCGACCGCTATCGCAAAAGTGTACGCGCGCGCCCGCAGCCCCATGGTACGGTCAACGTCACGTTCAACAAGGAGGTGACCCATGCGTATTTCCGATGTGACCTTGACCGCCACTCTGACCTTTGCCGTTCTTGCCACGACCGCGTTTGCCGCGGCCCATTCCGACAAGGCGCTGAAATCAGCGGTGGATGCCCGCCGCGCGCAGATGCAGCTCATCAGCTACAACACCGGCGTTCTGGGCGATATGGCCAAGGGCGACATTCCCTTCGACACTGCGACCGCGCGTGCCGCCGCCGCGAACCTCAATGCCGCGGCGCGGCTCGACCGGTCGCTGACGTGGGTCGCGGGCACCGAACAGGGTAGGGTCGAGGGCGCGCGCGCCAAACCCGCCGTCTGGACCGATGCCGCGGGGTTCGAGGCGAAGTTCACCGCCCTGCAAACCGCCGCCGCGGCGATGGAAACCGCTGCCGGTGCCGATCTTGCGGCCATTCAGGCGGCGATGGAGGATCTGGGCGGCGCCTGCAAGGCCTGCCACGACGACTACCGCGGCCCCAAAAACTGATCCGATGGCCGGCGGGCTGGCACGGCGAATCGGGTGGGCCGGCGCAGTGATCGTCGCCGCGGTTGCCGTGGCAGGTCTGGTCGCGACGCGGCCCGGTACGGTGGCGGGCGACTGGTCCCTGCCCGGTGATGCGCGCGCGGGCGAGCTGGTGTTTCACGCGGGCGGCTGTGCCTCGTGCCATGCCGCCCCGGGCGCAGAGGGCGATGCGATGCGCCTGCTGTCCGGTGGCCTTGGCTTTACCAGCGCTTTCGGCACCTTCTATGCGCCCAACATCAGCCCGCATCCCGATGCCGGTATCGGCGACTGGACGGTGGCGCAATTCGCGCGCGCCGTGATGGCGGGCGTGTCCCCCGAAGGACAGCACTACTACCCCGTGTTCCCCTATGCCGCCTACCGCCACATGACAAAGGCGGATCTGAGGGATCTTTTCGCCTTCATGCGCGGCCTGCCGGCCTCCGATGCGCCGTCGCGCGCGCATGACGTGAGCTTTCCCTTTTCGATCCGGCGCGGGATCGGGATTTGGAAGCGGCTGTATGTCCGTGACGATTTCGTGGTGTCGGGCGATCTGACGGAGGCCGCCGCGCGGGGGCGCTACCTGGTCGAGGCACTGGCGCATTGCGGCGAATGTCACACCCCGCGCAACGTGCTGGGCGGGCTGCGGCGGGATGCGTGGCTCGGCGGTGGGCCGAACCCGGCGGGCAAGGGCAAGATCCCCGATATCACACCCGCCGCGCTGGAGTGGTCGCAAGACGACCTGGTGGCCTATTTCACCACCGGCCTGACGCCGGATTATGACAGCGTGGGGGGCGAAATGGCCGATGTCGTCGATAACCTCTCCAGACTGCCAAAGGACGACCTCGAGGCGATCGCGGCCTATCTCAAGATCGTGCCGCCGGTGCACTAGCCGGTTTCTTTCAAAGAAAACGGACCGGAAAGTTCTGAAAATGCCGCTGCGCGCTCAGGCGATCCCGAGCTTGCGGTTCCGGGCTGCGCGCAGCCGCGCGAAATCGTCGCCCGCGTGATAGGACGACCGGGTCAGCGGCGTCGCCGACACCATGAGGAACCCCTTGCCATAGGCGGCCTTTTCGTAGGCGGCGAATTCATCGGGGTGCACGAAGCGGTCCACCGCGTGGTGCTTGGGCGTCGGCTGGAGGTACTGGCCGACGGTCAGGAAATCGATGTCGGCGGCCCGCATGTCGTCCATCACCTGTGCCACGGCCTGGCGGTTCTCGCCCAGTCCCACCATGATGCCGGATTTGGTGAACATCGACGGGTCCAGTTCCTTCACCCTCTGCAGCAGTCGCAGCGAATGGAAATACCGCGCGCCGGGGCGCACCTCCGGATAGAGGCCCGGCACCGTTTCCAGGTTGTGGTTGAACACGTCCGGCCGCGCCTCGACCACCACCTCCAGCACCGAGGGGTCGCATTTGATGAAATCGGGCGTCAGGATCTCGATCGTGGTGTCGGGACTGCGGTGGCGGATCGCGCGAATGGTCTGCGCGAAGTGATCGGCGCCGCCATCCTCAACGTCGTCGCGATCCACGGACGTGATGACCACGTGATTGAGGCCCAGCTTTTCCACCGCATGCGCCACGCGCCCCGGCTCGAACGCGTCCAGGTCCTCGGGTGGCTTGCCGGTGGCAATGTTGCAGAAGGTGCAGGCGCGGGTGCAGACCTCGCCCATGATCATCATCGTGGCGTGGCCCTGGCTCCAGCATTCGCCCACATTGGGACAGCCCGCCTCTTCGCAGACGGTGACCAGCTTGTTGTCGCGCATGATCTTCGCCGTTTCGGCATAGCCCTTGCCGCCGGGCGCCTTGACGCGGATCCAGTCCGGCTTCTTGGGTTGAGCGTTGTCGGGACGGCGCGCCTTTTCGGGGTGGCGCTGTTCGGGGATCTTCAGATCGCGCGGGCGCATGGCAGGGCTCCTATCGATTGCTGCTACCGTATCTAGCCATCCGCCCGCGCTTTGTCCAATGGGTGCGACAAGGCGTGCCGCGGCCCTCAGAAGGACATGCGCCAGCCGATCACAAGCGCGCTCGACCCGCCTTCGGCATCATAAAGCCCGTACCCGTCGGAGCGGTGATGCAGCCGCGCGATCACGCTGCTGCCCGGGCGCGGATGCGCGATTTCGATCTCGGCCATCCAATAGACGAAGGACCGGCTCGATTCGCCGCGCCGGTCGATTTCGACCTGTGGCGTCTTGGTGGCGTGCGACACGCCGATGCCGAAGGCGGTGCTTTCGACCCAGCGGGGCCAGGGGTCGCGCGGCCGGTAACGGATGATCACCGGCACGTTGACCTCGAAATGGTCCTGCCGGCCGGCATGGCCGACGATCTGCGCCTGGAGTCCCCAGTCAAAGCGGCTGGCGCCGATGGGGCGTTCCCATCCGAAACCGGCGCCCAGAAACCACGAATCCGCGAAATCCACCGACGTGGGATCGACGGCCTGATAGAATTTGTTGGTGGTCATCTGGCCGGCGAAAAGATCGACATAGCGCCGTTCCTGCGCCTCCGGCTGCCCCGGCAGAGCCAGCAACACTGCGATGACCGTGACGCCGCGCCGCGCACAGGTCGCAAGAAGTCCGGTCGCGGCCATGATGTCCCCCCGATGTCGCTGGTCCCGCAGCCACGGTAGCGGGTTTTCGAATTCTGTTCTTGATTCAGCGCAGGACAGGCGGACTGCGTCCGGGCCCCCTCGATGCAAGCGACCGCTACTGCCACCACCGCGCGCCCATGCGATGGCTCATCCAGCCGCCCAGGCTGAATCGATCGCGGTGGATCAGCAGGACCAGCGCGACAAAGGCCGCCATCACCGCCAGGTCGATGACCTGGTTTCGGTTGACGGGGAATCCGTTGCCGTTCACTGCAAATGGGTCGAGAAACCCCTCCCAGCGGCGGCTGACGGTATAGGCGTGCATCAGCGCCAGTGCGCCATAGCTGACGGGCCGCAGCGCCCCCAGCGCCATCGCGGTACACAGCACGATCTGCACCGCCGCCACCAGGTACACCTGCCAAAGCGCGATCTCCAGCCCGTCGAAATGACGCGCCAGCCCCTGATACTGCGCCGGCGTTATGATTTTATGCGCCGCCCAGAGGAACATGAACCACGACAGGCCCAATCGCAGGATCAGTGTGGCGGTGGCGTCGCGGCGATCGAATGCGGTCATGTCGGGGCTCCGTGGCTGTTCGGGTCACTTCCCCCGCAGAGTGACCTGCACCCACACGTCTGCCTAGGCCTGTCGCAGGGCACACACGCAATCGTGCGCCCTGCCCGGGCAAGCCGCAAGCGCCCCGGCGCGTCACCCGATCAGCGGGCCGCCGGGACCGGTGGTTTCGTCATAATGCCGCTTGAGCCGCATCAGGGCGATGCGCAGCACGATCTTGCCGGACCGCGCCGACCAGCCCATGCGCTGCTCCGCGGTCTCGAGCCCCTCGAGATAACAGCAGCAGCGCAGCACCACGTCCGACAGGCCCGGCCCCAGATCGGCCAGCGCGCCGGCCACGCGCGCCCGGGCCGTCGACGGACCATCGCCGATCCCGCTGTCGGGGGCAAAGCCGCCACGCCCGCCACCGGTCAGGAACCGGTCCCAATTCTGCGCGACGCGCGGCCCCATCTGCGCAAGCTCGAAATCCTCGCGCAGGCGCTCTCCGGCGGTCACCAGATCGTCGCTCAGGAACGGTTTGCCCGATTTGTCGCGTCGCCGCGCCAGCGCGGTCAGCGGGCTTTCGGCAAGGTTGTAGCGCATCCGGCGCGGGCGCCCCGTATCGGTATCCGCGACCGTCTTTTCGCCCCAGCGGCGATGTTGATCCGCAAAGGGCGTCTGGCTTTCGGCAAATCCGGCGCTGCGCTGCTCTTGGAGGATCATGTCGGTCAGCGCGGTGCGCCCGGCGGGCGTGATGGCATAGCGTGTGATGCGCCCGGTCGTTTCGGCGGCGATCCAGTTCTTCAGCGCCATCGTCTGCGCGACGTGGCGATCCACCACGGCGGTGCGCGTGGACGGGCCGCCGGCGGTGTCGCGCACAACGACGGCTTTTTCCATGTCGGCGGCAACCGCCAATACGGCACCCTTTTCAACCAGGCGGCGCAGCACCCGCACCGCGTCGCGCATCAGCGCGGCATGATCCATCGGAACACGATCGGCAGAGGACGGGCCGGATGTCATAGCATTCATGCGAGATATTTCCTTTTTCATTGGGTCAGGCGTCAATGAACGGGGGGGCGTCATTCTGGCCCCAAGCCCGCGCAGGGCGGCATCGACCAGCGGATCGTCGCGCCGCAACTCGACTCGCCGGATCTGGCGCAGAATGGTCGAGGCATGACAGCCCGAGGCCCGTGCCAGCGCCCGGATCGGCAGACCGGCTTCGGTATGCGCCAGATAGTTCCGGACGCTGGCGGGGACCCAGGGCGGCAAGGCCCGTGACAAGTCTGGGGTGGAAGTCTGAGCTGGCATTGCGGCTTTCTGGACGGTCTTTTGGGGGCCAAGCAGCGCTGTGGCTTTTCCACAGACTTATCCACTCAACTTAAAGATGCATTTATTACCCGTTCGTTAAAATCAGGTCGTTTTGCAAGCATTGTTTCTAAAACATAAACAGTTATGAAACCTCCGCGCGGCACGACGCGCAGTCACGCAACACCCGTTTTGGTTGTGTCATGGTGGGTCAAAGCCGCGGTTTCACGCCCGGTTTATCCGATTTGAAAAGGACTGACCCCATGCACGATCTGTTGTCTATGCTGCACGCCTTGCGCCGCCCCAGCCTTTTGATGCGCGCCGCGCGTATCGGGGCCGAGGATTATCGCCGCGACATCCATCTGCCCCGCCAAATGGGCTATGGGGTGTTGCCGCGCCACGGCGCCGCGCTGATGCGCCTGATGGAGATCGAGGCCGCGATGGACCTGCAGCGGCGGGACAAGGATGCGTCCTACAGCTTGATTCGCCATGTCGATGTCTTGATAGCCATGATCGGCGAGGCGCGGTTTTTGCGCGCGTCGCTTAGCGATTGACCGTCGGCTGACCGGGCATCAGGCCGCGCGTCGCGGTCTGCTGCCCGGGTTCTGAACGGATCACATGAAGCTGTCGGGGGACGCCGCCTTGCGGGTGGCCACGAAGGCGTCCAGCGCGTCGCGCGTCGCGGGGTCCATCGCGGGTTGCTGGTAGTCGCCCAGAAGCTTCTTGACCCGCAGGCTTGCCAGCGCCTGCGTGTCGCGCGCGCCCTCGTCATCCCATGTCTCGAAGGGTTTGTAATCCAGCAGATCGGACTTCCAGAACGCCTTTTTGAAATTCGCCTGCGTATGTTCGCAGCCCAGGTAGTGACCGCCGGGTCCGACCTCGCGGATGGCACCCAGCGCCTGCGCGTTCTCGTCCATCTCGACCCCGCGGGCCAGGTGGTGCAGATACCCCAATTGATCGGCGTCCATCACGAATTTCTCGAAAGAGGACACAAGCCCGCCCTCCAGCCAGCCGCAGGCGTGCAGCATGAAGTTCACGCCCGACAAAAGCCCCAGGTTCAGGCTGTTGGCCGTCTCGTAGGCGGCCTGCGCGTCAGGCAGCTTCGATCCGCAGAACGACCCCGCCGACCGGAACGGCAGACCCATCCGGCGTGCAAGCTGCCCCGCGCCATAGGTGATGTGGCTCGCCTCGGGCGTGCCGAAGGTGGGCGCGCCCGAATTCATGTCGATCGAGGTCACGAAGGCGCCAAAGATCACCGGCGCGCCCTTGCGCACCAGCTGGCTGTAGGCGATCCCCGCCAGCACTTCGGCCAAGACCTGCGTCAGGGTGCCCGCCACGCTCACCGGCGCCATCGCGCCGCCCACGATGAAGGGGGAAATGATGCAGGCCTGGTTGTTGCGGGCATAGACCTCGAGGCTGCCCATCATCACGTCGTCGAAGGTCATCGGCGAGTTGATGTTGATGAGCGAGGTCATCACGGTGTTTTGCTGAACGAAATCGTCACCGAACAGTACGCTGCACATGTCGACGCTGTCCTGTGCGCGGCTGGGCTCGGTCACCGATCCCATGAACGGCTTGTCCGACAGGGTCATATGCGCGTGCAGCATGTCCAGATGGCGCTTGTTCACCGGCACGTCGGTCGGCTCGCACACCGTTCCGCCCGAATGGTGCAGCCACTTGGACATGTACCCCAGCTTCACGAACTTGCGGAAATCCTCCATCGTGGCATAACGGCGACCGCCTTCGACATCGCGCACGAAGGGCGGGCCGTAGACCGGCGCCAGGACTAGGTTCCGGCCTCCGACGACCACGTTGCGCTCCGGGTTGCGGGCATGCTGCGTATAGCTCGACGGCGCCGTCTCGCACAGCTTGCGCGCCAGGCCGCGCGGGATGCGCACGCGCTCGCCGTCCACCTCGGCGCCCGCCTCGCGCCACAGCGCCAGCGCGCCGGGGTTTTCCACGAAATTCACGCCGATTTCTTCCAGAATGGTTTCGGCATTGGTTTCGATGATTTCAAGCGCCTCGTCGCTCAGGATTTCGAAATTGGGAATGTTGCGCTCGATATAGCGCGCCGTTTCGAAGGAGATAGCACTGCGCTCCGCCCGCCGTGCGGCACCGCCGCCCCCCCGTGCCCGTCTTGCTGCTTCCGCCATGATGTTCCCCTGACGCCAATCTCTGAGCCGGTGACTACCCTATTCGCGCGCGCGGCTTCGCGCGGATTGCGGCGGCGCAGGGCAAAAAGCGACATCTCCCGGTCGTGCTTCTCCACTTCTCTTGTTCTCAAGTATCCCGGGGGTTTGGGGGCTGGCCCCCAATCGCCGATCCCTCCGGCGGGCGGGCAACCGACGTGGCCCCGGTCAAGGGCGGCGTTTGCGGGCGCACGCGCAATCCGGCCCTTGCCAGCCCCGCATCCTGCCCCTAATCAGCGGACATGACAGATGCATCCCATGACCGCCTCCTCATCATCGACTTCGGCAGCCAGGTTACCCAGCTGATCGCGCGGCGCCTGCGCGAACTGAATGTCTATTGCGAAATCCACCCCTTCAACGCGGTGACCGACGCCTTTCTGGACGACTTCGCGCCCCGCGCGGTGATCCTGTCGGGCGGACCCAGTTCGGTCTTTGCCCAAGGCGCGCCGATGCCGCCTGCCAGGGTCTTCGATCTGGGGGTTCCAATCCTGGGCATCTGCTATGGCCAGCAGGTGATGATGCACGTGCTGGGCGGCCAGGTGGAGCGCGGCCACGGCACGGCCGAATTCGGGCGCGCCTACGTGACGCCGTCGGACGGCCGGCTCGATCTGCTGCAAGGCTGGTTCGAGACGGACCGCGAACAGGTCTGGATGAGCCACGGCGATCACGTCAGCAAGCTGGCGCCGGGTTTTGCCGTCTACGGCACCTCGCCCAATGCGCCCTTTGCGATCACCGCAGATACCACGCGCCATTTCTACGCGGTGCAGTTCCACCCGGAGGTGCACCACACCCCCAACGGCGCACGGCTCTACGAGAATTTCGTGCGCATCGCAGGGTTCAAGGGCGACTGGACGATGGGCGCCTACCGCGAGGAAGCGATCGCGCGGATCCGCGAACAGGTCGGCGACGCCAAGGTGATCTGCGGCTTGTCGGGCGGTGTGGACAGTTCGGTCGCCGCGGTGCTCATTCACGAGGCCATCGGCGATCAGCTGACCTGCGTCTTTGTCGATCACGGCTTGCTGCGCAAGGGCGAGGCCGAAGAGGTCGTCACCATGTTCCGCGACAACTACAACATGCCGCTGATCCACGCCGATGAACAGGACCTGTTCCTGGGTGAACTTGACGGTGTAAGCGACCCGGAAACCAAGAGAAAAATCATCGGCAAGCTGTTCATCGACGTGTTCCAGAAACACGCGAGGGAGGTGGGCGACGCGACCTTCCTCGCGCAGGGAACGCTCTATCCGGATGTGATCGAATCGGTGAGTTTTTCGGGCGGGCCCTCGGTCACGATCAAATCGCACCACAACGTCGGCGGACTGCCGGAAAAGATGGGCCTGAAACTGGTCGAGCCGCTGCGCGAGCTGTTCAAGGACGAGGTTCGCGCGCTGGGTCGCGAACTGGGCCTGCCGCCGTCCTTCATCGGGCGCCATCCCTTCCCCGGTCCCGGCCTCGCGATCCGCTGCCCCGGAGAGATCACCCGCGAAAAGCTGGCGATCCTGCGCGAGGCCGATGCCGTCTATATCGACCAGATCCGCAAGCACGGGCTGTACGACGACATCTGGCAGGCCTTTGTCGCGATCCTGCCGGTGCGCACCGTGGGGGTGATGGGTGACGGGCGAACCTATGATTTCGCCTGCGCGCTGCGCGCGGTGACCAGCGTGGACGGCATGACGGCGGATTATTTCCCCTTCACGCACGAGTTTCTGGGTGAAACCGCGACCCGCATCATCAACGAGGTGCCGGGCATCAATCGCGTGACCTACGACATCACCTCCAAACCTCCCGGCACCATCGAATGGGAATGACTAGGTGAGGCGCGGGCGTTGACGCTTTCGGCTCCGGATGCGCCGGGCGTGGCACCGGTGCTGCGCGCGGCCGTCTGGATGAGCGGCTCCATCGCGTCCTTTTCCGCGATGGCGGTGGCGGGTCGCGAGGTCTCGGTGCAGCTCGATACATTCGAGGTGATGATGTACCGAAGCCTGATCGGGGTCATCGTCGTGTGCACCGTCGCGGCGGTGACGGGCGCGTGGCGCAGGATTTCGTGCGCGCATCTGGGCACCCACGCCCTGCGCAACCTGGCGCATTTCACCGGTCAGAACCTGTGGTTCTACGCGGTGACGGTGATTCCGCTGGCGCAGGTCTTCGCGCTCGAATTCACCTCGCCGCTTTGGGTGATCGTGCTGTCGCCGCTGATCCTGGGCGAACGGCTGACGAGGATGCGGGCGGTGGCGGCGCTGATGGGGTTCGCGGGCATCCTGATCGTGGCGCGTCCCGACATGGCGGGCATCAACGCGGGCGTCGTGACGGCGGCCAGTTCGGCGATCTTCTTTGCGCTGACGATCATGCTGACCAAGCGGCTGACGCGCACCCAGGGGATCATGTCGATCCTGTTCCACCTCACGACCATGCAGCTTGTCTTTGGCCTGGTGGCCGCCGGGTACGACGGCGACATCGCCGTTCCGGAGCCTGCCGTCTTGCCGTTCGTCGTGGTGATCGGGGTGGCGGGGCTTTTGGCGCATTACTGCCTGACCAATGCGCTGGCCATCGCGCCGGCGACCGTGGTGGTGCCGATCGATTTCATCCGCCTGCCCGCGATTGCCGTCATCGGAATGCTGGTTTACGGCGAAATCGTCGACGTCTGGGTCTTTGTCGGTGCGCTGGTGATCTTTGCGGGCAACTATCTCAACCTCATGTCCGAGACACGAAAGACACAGTGACGCTAGGTCCTGTTCGGGGTGACGCAGCCTGCCGCTACGTCAGGAATTGACCGGCGCGGGTGCGGGCCGCTTATTTTTTCCACCTCCTGCGCACCCCCCTTTCCCTCAACCCCCGCGCAGGCCGACTTCTGGGGAGGAGTATCATGAGTAAGACGTTTTTCACGGCTGCCGCAGTGGGCTTGACGGCCGCGGCCGCGGCACAGGCCGGTGGCATCGACCGCTCGGGCCAGTCGATCACGGCCCTGTTCGAAAAGGGCCGCTACGGCGAGTTCAGCCTGGGCAGCATCGCGCCCGACACCAGCGGCACCAGCACGGTGTTCGGCGGCGGCCCGGCCCCGTCCGGCGATCTGACACCCAGCTACCTGCAATTCGGCGCGGCCTACAAGGCCGACATCAACGATCAGCTGTCCTATGCGCTGATCTATGACCAGCCCTTTGGCGCGGACGTGGAATACCCCACCGGCACCGGTTATTTCGCCCAAGGCGCGCGGGCCGAGTTCAACAGCCAGGCGCTGACCGGTCTGCTGCGCTACAAGATGCCGTCGAACGTCAGCATCTACGGCGGTCTGCGCGTGCAGTCGGTCGAGGCGACGGCGGCGGTGCCCTTCGTGGGCGGCTATTCGGTCGATGGCGACCGCGACACCAGCGTCGGCTATGTCGTCGGCGCATCGTTCGAAAAGCCCGAAATCGCGCTGCGCGTGTCGCTGACCTACAACTCCAAGATCGAGCACGACGTCGCGACCACCGAGATGTTCGGCGCGACCACGCTGCCCGGCAGCACCACCACCATCGAGACGCCGCAGTCGGTGAACCTCGAATTCCAGACCGGCATTGCCGCCGACACCCTGCTGTTCGGTGGCGTGCGCTGGGTCGAATGGTCCGAATTCGATATCACGCCCGCCAACTACCCGCCCGGCGCGCTGGTCAGCTACGAAGACGACGTATTCACCTACTCGCTGGGCGTCGGCCGCCGCCTGAACGACACGTGGTCGGTTGCGGCAAGCCTCGGCTACGAGAAAAGCAATGGCGGTTTCGCCAGCAATCTCGGGCCGACCGATGGCAACAAGAGCCTCGGCGTCGCCGCGACCTACACCAGCGGCAACATGAAGATCACCAGCGGCATCCGGTACGTCAACATCGGCGATGCGCAAACCACGCTCGATGGCACCAACGCAGCCAGCAACTTTGGCGACAACGATGCCATCGCCGTCGGTGTGAAGGTCGGATTCAACTTCTGATCGCATCGATCACGATCAAGGCAGACAAGGGGCGCGCGACGCACATCGCGCGCCCTTTTTTTCGTGTGGCATCATCGCCCGGGTGGGCGCAGGCCGTGCCGGCGATGGCGCAACAAACGGGTCGCCACGCCGCGCCCGGCGGCATAGACCGTTGGCATGATTGCCCAAAAGACCCTCTCTGCCCGCGCATGGGCCGAACTGCTGTTGCTGGCCCTGATCTGGGGCGGCTCCTTCCTGTCGATTCGCGTGGCCCTGAACGAGGTCGGGCCGCTCACGTCGGTGGCGCACCGGACGTTCTGGGCGATGCTGGTCCTTTGGGCGGTGGTGATCGCGATGCGCGTGCCGCTGCCGCGCGATTGGCGGATCTGGGGCGCCTTTGCCGTGATGGGGATGCTCAACAACGTGATTCCCTTCGGATTGATGGCCTGGGGGCAGCTGCATATCGAAAGCGGGCTGACCTCGATCCTCAATGCGACCACGGCGATTTTCGGGGTGCTGGCCGCCGCGCTGTTTTTCGCGGATGAACGGTTGTCCCTGCGCAAGGCCGTGGGCGTGACGCTGGGCTTTGCCGGGGTGGCCACGGCCATCGGGCTGGACAACCTGCGCACCCTGGATCTGCGCAGCCTGGCGCAGCTGGCGGTGATCGGCGGCACGGTGTCCTATGCGCTGGCCGGCGTTTGGGCGCGCAAGACGATGTCGGGCCTGCGCCCGCAACTGGCCGCCGCCGGCATGCTGACCGGATCGACGATCATCACCTTGCCCCTGGCGTGGATCGTCGAGGGGCCGTTGACGCTTGCGCTACAGCCCGTGACGCTGCTGGCGGTCGGATATTTTGCGCTGGTGGCCACCGCCGGGGCCTACCTGCTCTACTACCGGGTGCTTGGCATGGCGGGCAGCGGCAACCTGATGCTGGTCACGCTGCTGATCGCGCCGGTTGCGATCACGCTGGGCGCGCTGGTGCTGGACGAGGCGCTGAGCCCCAACGCCTATGGCGGCTTTGCGTTGCTGGCGCTGGGTCTGGTGGTGCTTGACGGGCGGATCTGGGGCGCGCTGCGCGCCCGCCGGGTGATTGACCGGCCCCGCCCCCCGCTTTAGGACAGGACGCAAAGACCCCAAGCCCCGAGGCAGGACACCGCATGCTCTATCCCACCGCTGACGACTGGCGTGCCGCCGCGCGCAAAAAGGTGCTGGTCTATGGCATGTCGGGGCTGGGCAAGACCCATATGTCCACGTTGCTGCGCGACAGCGGCAAGTGGTTTCATTATTCCATCGATTACCGCATCGGCACGCGCTACCTGGGCGAACGGATCGCCGACAACGCCAAGGCCGAGGCGATGAAGGTGCCGTTCCTGCGCGAGCTGCTGCTGTCGGACAGCATCTATATCGGGTCCAACATCACCTTCGCCAACCTCAGCCCGGTCGCGACCTATCTTGGCAAGCCGGGCGACCCGGACCGGGGCGGCCTGCCCTTTGCCGACTATTGCGACCGGCAGGAACAGTTTCGTCAGGCCGAGATCGCGGCCCTGATGGATACCGGGTATTTCGCCGACCGCGCCGAGCGTCTCTACGGGTATCCGCATTTCATCTGCGACACCGGCGGGTCGATCTGCGAATGGGTCGATGCGGATGACGATTCCGACCCGCTGCTGGGCGAATTGTCGCGCCAGTGTCTGCTGGTCTGGATCAAGGGCGACGCCGCGCACACGCAGGAATTGATCCGCCGATTCGACAAGGCGCCCAAGCCGATGGCCTACCAGCCCGAATTCCTGTTGCGGGTGTGGAAGGAATACCTGATCGAAAACAACTGCGTAGAGGCGGATGTTGATCCAGACGCCTTTATCCGCTGGACCTATGCGCAGGCGCTGGCGCACCGCAAACCGCGTTACGAGGCGATGGCACGCTGGGGTGTGACCGTGACCGCCGATCAGGTGAGCGCATTGCGCAGCCCGCAGGATTTCGACGACCTGATCGCCAACGCGGTGTCCGCGCGCACGCCCATGTGACACGCCCGACCCTTGAGCCGCCGCGCCCGCCGCTCTATCTGAACCCCCTGGGACAAGGATTACCGCCACGATGCCGATCAAGCTGCCTTCAGACCTGCCTGCCTATTCCGTTCTCACCCGCGAGGGCGTGATGGTCGTGGATGAGGAGCAGGCCGCGCGGCAGGACATCCGGCCGTTGCGGATCGCACTGCTCAACCTGATGCCGAAAAAGATCCAGACCGAAAACCAGTTCGCCCGGCTCATCGGTGCGACGCCGCTGCAGATCGAACTGAGCCTGGTGCGCATGTCGGAGCATCAGACCAAGAACACCGCCGCCGAGCACATGGAAAGCTTTTATCGCCCCTTTCAGGAGGTCAAGGACGAGAAATTCGACGGGCTGATCATCACCGGTGCGCCGATCGAACATCTTTCCTTTACCGATGTGACCTATTGGGAGGAACTGCGCGAGGTCATGGACTGGACCCAGAGCAACGTTCATTCCACCTTTGGCGTGTGCTGGGGCGGCATGGCGATGATCAACCACTTTCACGGGATAGAAAAGCACATGCTGGCGGCCAAGGCCTTCGGATGTTTCAGGCATCGCAACCTCGATGCGTCTTCGCCCTACCTGCGCGGGTTTTCGGATGATTGCGTGATCCCTGTGTCGCGCTGGACCGAAATGCGCCAGGCCGAGATCGACGCCGTCCCGGCGCTCAGGACGCTGTTGGGCAGTGACGAGGTCGGCCCCTGCCTTGTCGAGGACAGGGACCATCGCGCGCTCTATATCTTCAACCATTTCGAATATGACCGCGACACGCTGAAACAGGAATACGACCGCGATGTCGAAAGCGGCACGCCGATCAACGTGCCGGCCAACTACTATACCGACGACGACCCCGCCAAACCGCCGCTGAACCGGTGGCGCAGTCATGCGCATCTGCTCTATGGCAACTGGATCAACGAGATTTACCAATCCACACCTTACGAGCTTGAGAGCATTGGGACGTAGAACCGTGATCACGACAACGCTGCTCGTTCTGGTCTTTGCAACGGTTTTGCAGGGCTGCGCGCGCATTCGCGAAAACCGGGCCGAAGCCGCCTATCCGCCGACCGGGCAGTTGTTGGACATCGAGGGCACGGACGTGCACGTCAAGGTGATGGGCGATGGCCCCGACCTGGTGATGATCCACGGGGCCAGCGGGTCGATGCGCGATTTCACCTTTGCCTTTGCCGAACGCATGTCGGACCGCTACCGCGTGATCCTGATGGACCGTCCCGGCCTGGGCTGGACCGAACGACCGGGCAACGCATACGAGGGCGCATGGAACGCCAGGTCCGAAAGCCCGCGCGTGCAAGCCCGGCTGTTGCAGGCCGCCGCCGACCGGCTTGGCGTGACCGATCCGATCGTGCTGGGCCATTCCTACGGCGGCGCGGTCGCCCTGGCCTGGGGGTTGGAGCGGCCCGACGATACGGCGGCGTTGGTTCTGGTGTCGGCGGCGTCCAACCCCTGGCCCGGCGACCTTGGCCTGCTTTACAAGGTCAATTCCTCGCCCGCGGGCGGCGCGCTGGTGATTCCGGTGATCACCGCCTTCGTGCCCGAACCGGTGATTCGAAGCACGCTGAGTTCCATTTTCGCGCCGCAAAGCGCGCCCGACGGATATCTGGATCACTTCGGCCCGGACATGACCCTGCGCCGCAGCGCGATGCGCGCCAATGCCCAGCAGGTCAATTCACTGCGCCCGCATGTGGTCGAGATGTCGGCGCATTATCCGTCGCTGCGCATGCCGACTGAGATCGTCCACGGCACCGCCGACACGATCGTGCCGATCGACATCCACTCCGAACCGCTGGCGCGGCAGATACCCGGGGCCAACCTGACCCGGCTGGAGGGGATAGGCCACATGCCGCATCACGTCGATCCGCAGGCGGTCGCCGCGGCGGTGGACCGGGCCGCGCGGCGCGCCGGGCTCTGACGCTGCGGGTTTGCGTTAATCGCATTAACATCCCATATAGGATGTGACCCGATGCAACCCCGGAGCCCACATGAACCTGCCCTTTGACGGCGCGATCAGCGCCTATTTCGCCGCCCAGGCGCCCGACGACGTGCGCAGGGCGATTGCCGATGCGGGTCGCAACGACATTCTGTCCGACAGCTATCCGCACAAAGCCGAAATGAAGCGCAAGGACTACACCAAAGCGCTGGAGCGGTTGCAGATCGAACTGGTCAAGATGCAGGCCTGGTGCCAGGACAGCGGCGCGCGCGTCGCCTGTGTATTCGAGGGGCGCGACGCCGCCGGCAAGGGCGGCACGATCAAGCGGTTCCGCGAATACCTCAACCCGCGTGGGGCGCGCGTGGTGGCGCTCTCCAAACCCTCAGACGCAGAGCGCAGCCAGTGGTATTTCCAACGCTATATCAGCCACTTGCCCGCGGGCGGCGAAATCGCCTTTTTTGACCGAAGCTGGTACAACCGCGGCGTGGTCGAGCCGGTTTTCGGCTTTTGCACCCCCGACCAGCGGGCGCATTTCTTTGCCCAGGTGCCCAGCTTTGAACAGATGCTGGTGAACGATGGAATTCACCTGTTCAAATTCTGGATGAACGTCGGTCGGGCGGAACAGATGCGGCGCATGCTGCAACGTGAACGCGACCCTCTCAAGCAGTGGAAGCTGAGCCGGATCGACGTCGAAGGCCTGGCCAAGTGGGAGGCCTATACCGCCGCCATCCACGACACATTGACCCGCAGCCACACCGATGCCGCACCCTGGACCGTCGTGCGGTCCGACGACAAGCGCCGCGCACGGCTGAACGCGATCCGCACGGTGCTGCACGCGCTCGACTATGACCGCAAGGACAGCGATGCGATCGGACCGATCGATGCCGGGATCTGCGGCGGTCCGGATATTTGGGATGCCTAAGCGCGGCTATCACCACGGCAACCTGCGCGCGGCGCTGATCGACGCGGCGCTGGCCCTGATCGAGGAAAAAGGCCCGACGGGATTTACCCTGTCGGAGGCGGCCAAGCGCGCGGGCGTCACCCCGGCGGCGGTCTACCGGCACTTTGAAGGGCGCGAAGATCTGATCGCGGAAGCGGCGTTGCAGGGGTACGAAATCTTCGCCGACCTGATGGAGTATGCCTATCAATCGGGGCAGCCCTCGGCGCTGGCGGCTTTCACCGCGACGGGGCGTGCCTATCTTGCGTTCGCGCGCAAGTATCCCGGCCATTACATCTCGATGTTCGAAAGCGGCGTGTCGGTCAATCGCACGCCCGAACTGGCCGCCGCGGCCAATCGCGCCAGCGGTGTGCTCGAGCGCGCGGCCAGCGACCTCAGCCAGCACATACCGGCCGACAAACGCCCGCCCGCCTCGATGTTCTCGGCGCATATCTGGGCCATGAGCCACGGGGTCGTGGAGTTGTTCGCGCGCAATTCGCCGGGCCGCGCGTCGCCGTTCCCCGCCGACGACCTTCTTGAGACCGGGATCGGGATCTACCTGCGAGGTCTGGGCCTGATCGGTCCGGACGATTGACGCCGATCAGGCGGCGGCCCGGTCCGCCCGCGCCGTCAGGATGTCCGCCGCGATGCCAAAGGATTTGATCCGCGCAGCGGGGTCGTGGATCTGGCCGGTCAGGATCATCTCGTCGGGGCGGTATGCGTCGATCAGCGCATCCAATTGTCGCGCAAGCGTGTCGGGGCTGCCTACGGCCGAGACGCGCAGCGCCTGATCGACACCGGCGCGCACCTGTGCGCCGATCTGCGCGTCGATATCCTCCACCGGGCGCGGCAGCTTGCCGGGGCGGCCCATGCGCAACCGGGCAAAGGCCTGCTGCATGGTGGTGCGCAGATAGGCGCCTTCGGCATCGGTGTCGGCTGCAAAGACATTCACCGCCAACATGAAACTCGGGCGCTCCTGCCGGGCGGATGGCTGAAACTGCGCGCGGTAGATCGCGGCGGCCTGTTCCAGCGCGTCAGGCGCGAAATGGCTTGCAAAGGCATAGGGCAGCCCGAAATGCGCCGCCAATTGCGCCCCATACAGCGAGGACCCGAGGATCCACACGGGAACATGCGTCCCCTCGCCCGGCAGCGCGCGCACGGGCGCCCCAGGGCGCGCATCGCCCAAGTAGCCGATCAGCTCGGCCACATCCTCGGGGAAATTGTCACCGGCACCGCGCCGCAGCGCCCGGTAGACCGCCTGGTCGCCGCCCGGCGCACGCCCCAGCCCCAGGTCGATGCGGTCGCCGTGGATGGTGGCCAGTGTGCCGAATTGTTCGGCCACGGCCAGCGGCGCGTGGTTGGGCAGCATGATCCCGCCCGATCCGACGCGTATGGTCTTTGTCGCCCCCGCCACATGACCGACCAGCACCGCGGTGGCCGCGCTGGCTATGCCGGGCATGTTGTGATGCTCCGCCAGCCAGTAGCGGTGATAGCCCATCGCTTCGGCCGCCTGGGCAAGCTGCGTGGTGTTGGCGATGGCCTGCCGGGCGTCGGACCCTTCGGGCACGGGGGCAAGATCGAGCAGGGAAAAGCGCATGGCGGGAACCTCCGGATTGGCTATGATCAATATAAGGGCTGGCGCGATGCGACAAAAGCCTCTGTCCGCCGTCCCTTGGACGATTTGCGCCCGACCGGGGTTGCAGTTGCCGATCATCCGGGGCTTTCATGGCGCAAACGCAAGGAGACCCGATGGCATTGAGTTGGAAACGGCTGCGGCGCAGACTGAAAACTTCCCTTCGGCTGATGCTGAGCCCGTCCATCGCGCGGGCCGACGTGCAGCGAGTACTCGACCTGATGACCCCCTACACCGTGGACAAGCCATTGATCCGCCTGGGCGGCGACGGCGATGGCGGATACCTGCTGCCTGACGATCTGGATGGCATTGCGGCATGCTTTTCGCCGGGCGTGTCCGTCACGATGACCTTCGACAGCGAAATCATGGCGCGGGGCATTCCGTCGTTCATGGCCGACGCCTCGGTCGAGGGGTTGGTCGAGGATCACCCGCTTGCCACCTTCGACAAGCTGTTTCTAGGCCCCGAGACGCGCGATGAGTTCATTTCGCTGGACGATTGGGTGGCGCGCTATGCGCCTGCCGATGGCGATCTTCTGTTGCAGATGGATATCGAGGGGGCGGAATACGACACGCTGGCGGCGGCCTCGGATGCGACGCTGGCACGGTTTCGCATCATCGTTCTGGAGCTTCACGGACTGGACCGCGTGGCGCACCCCGCCATGAACAAGACGATCGGTGGCCTGCTCGAGCGGCTGAACCGCCACTTCGTGCTGTGCCACGTGCATCCCAACAACTATTACCCGCCCGCCCAGGTTGCAGGCTGGGAGGTGCCGCCCTTGCTTGAGCTGACCTATCTGCGGCGCGACAGGGTGGCGGAGGCGATGCCGACGCAGGCGTTTCCGCATCCGCTCGATCAGACAAATGTGCCGGACAGACCCGATTTCGCCTTGCCGAAATTCTGGCGCTGAGCGTCGGCAAAACCATGTCGCCCGCATGACAAAAGCCGCCCCCTTTCGGAAGCGGCTTTTCGATCTGTGCAGATCGGATCAGGCTTAACGCTTGGAGAACTGGAAGCTCTTGCGCGCCTTGGCCTTGCCGTATTTCTTGCGCTCGACCACGCGGCTGTCGCGGGTGAGGAAGCCCGCGGCCTTCAGCGCACCGCGCAGGCTGGGATCATAGAGTTGCAGCGCCTTGGACACGCCGTGCTTGACCGCGCCGGCCTGACCCGACAGGCCACCGCCCTTGACGGTCGCATGCACGTCGAACTGGTCCTCGGTGCCCGACACGGTGAAGGGCTGGCGCAGGATCATCTGCAGCACGGGGCGCGCGAAGTATTCGTTCATCGGCTTGCCGTTGACCACGACCTTGCCCGAGCCCGGCTTGATCCAGACGCGCGCGATGGCGTCCTTGCGCTTGCCCGTGGCATAGGACCGGCCCAGATCGTCGCGGACAGGTTCGCGGGGGGTCATTTCGGTTTCGACACCCTGAACGGCGCCGATGTTTTCGGTCACGGCCGCTTCGAGGCCATCAAGTGTCTTGATCTCGTCAGCCATGCTCATGCACTCCGCGTGTTTTTGGGGTTCATGGACTTCACGTCCAGAACTTCGGGGTTTTGCGCCTCGTGGGGGTGCTCGGCACTGGCATAGACGCGCAGGTTGGTCATGACCTGGCGGCTCAGGCGGTTGCCGGGCAGCATGCGCTTGACGGCCAGCGTGACCACGCGCTCGGGGTGTGCGCCTTCAAGGATCTGCTCCTTGGTGCGCGACTTGATCCCGCCGGGGTGACCGGTGTGCCAGTAGTGGTTTTCGTGGCGCTTGTTGCCGGTCAGCTGGATCTTGTCGGCGTTGATCACGATCACGTTGTCGCCCATATCCATGTGCGGTGTGAACGACGGTTTGTGCTTGCCACGCAAGCGCTGCGCGATGATCGACGCAAGACGACCCAAAACAACGCCTTCGGCGTCGATCAGGATCCATTTCTTGTCGATATCTGCCGGTGTTGCAGAAAAGGTTTTCATGGACGGTATTCCCGTTAGCTGTGAAGGGCGCGGCACGATGGTCCACGGCCCGAATACGATGAGCGGGTTATATCCGAGTGTCCGGACAGGTCAAGCGCGAGAAATTCAAAATTAGTGAAGGAAAACAGGGGCTTGAAAAATAGGTATCATTTTACCCCAATAAATCGGGCTAGACGCTGATCTGGTCTGGCGGATTGTCGAGCAGGTCGCGCAACCGCTCCATCGCGGCCTCGAAGCTGCGCAGGCTGACCCCGCCATTGATCGCCATGCGCACCGCATGCGGGGTCTGTGCATTGCGTGCGGCGAACTCCTCCGCGGCGCGGATCTGCACCCCCCTGGTGTCCGCGGCACGGCAAAAGGCGCTGGCGCGCCAGCCTCCCGGCAGATGCAGCCACAAGAACGGAACGTCACACCGCCAGCGCAGGTCGAAGGCGCCCAGCGTGTTGACCGCGATCTTGACGTACCGCTCCACCCCCTCAAGCGCCGCCCGCTGGATCGCGGGAAGCCGCGGATCGATCAGCAGCTTGGCCGCGAGATCGGTCATCGGGGTGGCCAATCCGAAAAACCCGTGCTCGGCCGAACGGTGCAGCGCCGTCTCCATGCCTTCGGGACCGACCGCGCAGCCGATGCGCAGCGCGGGCGTCAGCGACTTGGACAGCGAACTGACATACCACCCCCGTTCGGGCGCCAGGCTGCGGTATCCCTCGCCTTGCGCCCGGCCCATCCGGTAACAGTCGTCTTCCATGATCTGAAGATCGCAGCGCCGTGCGACATCGACGATTTCGCGACGGCGCGCCATCGGGGTGAAGCCGCAGGTCGGGCTGTGGACTTCGGGCGACGTGCACAGGATCTGTCCTTCGGGGTGGCGTTCGGCGGCGGCCTGCAGCGCGTCGGGGTTCAGGCCGTCCTCATCCATCGCGATCGGCACGACCTCGGCCCTCAGGGCTTCGGCGGCGCGGCGAAGCCCGGGATAGCACAGGTCTTCGACAAAGATGACGGGCCTGCGCCCCCTCAGGATCGTCTGAAACACCAGCATGATGGCATTCTGCCCGCCATGCGCCAGGACGATGTCGCCCTCGTCCAGCGGACCGATGGGCGTGCCCTGCAACCACTGCGCCATCGCCTCGCGCGCCGCCTGCGCGCCGCGCCGCGACGGGTAATGCATGACGCCCGAGGCGGGGTTCTGTGCCACCTCGCCCAGCAATTCGCGAATCAGCCCGGCCTGCCCGCCATCGGGAAGATGCGGCGAGAACAGATTGACGGTGTCGGTATCGCCGCCCGTCAGATGCGGCGTCGGATCCACTTCGATCCGGTAGGGGCGCGGCACGTCGGTTTCGGGATCGGCCACGAAGGTGCCGCGCCCCACCTCGGCCCGCAAAACGCCTTCGTCCGTCAGGATGGTATAGGCGCGCGCGACGGTGCCCGGCGTGATCTTGAGCTGCCAGGCCAGATCGCGCACCGGCGGCAGCCTGCCCCCGGCGGGCAGACCGCCGGTGTCGATGCCCTTGCGGATCGCGTCGACCACGGCCTTGTACTTGGGCCCTTTCGGCGACAGGGGGGTCGGTTGCCAAATTGTACTCATTACAATGTTTCTCTCGCGCAAGCGTATCAAGTTTTGTATCAAGTATCTGTAGCGATCGGCTATATTGTGTCAATACAATTATTCACAGGAGTTTCCCCCATGACACACGCAGTGCCCCCCGCATCCGCCGCCCTTGCCACCCTCGGTCGGGCTCGCAGCCTGCCCGTTCTGGCGGTGATCGCGGTGTCGTTCGCGGCCTGCGTGACCAAATGGGCCACACGCCGCCGCACGCGCATGGCCCTGCGCCAGCTTGACGCGTCGCGGTTGGACGATGTGGGGCTGACACCGGCGCAGGCTCATCGCGAGGCTGGGCTTGTGTTCTGGCGCACGTGACATCCCCGTGACGCGCGCCGGACCTCTTCCTTGCGGCCGGGTATCCCCCGGCCGCCTTTTTGCCTGACACGTCCGCTCAGGCGACTTTCGCGGGCGGGATCGCGTAGGTCAGGCTGGCCCGTGCCACCGGCTTGTCGGACCCTTCGGAATAGATCATCACATCGGTCACCGACAGCTGCTTGCCCAGTTTCAGCAGCCGCGCCTGCGCGATCAGGTTCACGCCGGACACGGGCTTGCGCATGAAATCGATGGAACAGTTCGTGGTCACGGCCAAGGCCTTGGGGCCGATCATCGCCAGCGTCACCAGATAGGCCGCCACATCGGCCAGCGCGAACATCGACGGTCCGGATACGGTGCCGCCGGGGCGCAGGTGCCGGTGCCCCGTCAACAGCCGCATCGTGATTTCGTTCTCGGCCACGTGATCGACCTCGAAGTCATCGGCCACCTGTTGAAACACCTCGCGCATGAACGTGTTCAGCGCCTCTGCATCCATTACGATTGCCATACTTTCCCTCTGTCTGTCTCTGGCCTAGTGTTCTCGCATACCAAACGCGGAGGGCAAGATGGCAATTCTGGAACGCAACGGAACGGGGGGCGTGGTGCATTTGCAAATGAATGCCCCGGAGCGGCTGAATGCCCTGTCGGATGCGATGCTGGCGGCGTTGCAAACCACGCTGGACGAGATTGCACAGGACGGATCAGCAAGGGTCGTCGTGCTGTCGGGTGCGGGCAAGGCGTTCTGCGCGGGCCATGACCTGCGCGAAATGACGGCCGCCCGCCAAGCCGAAGACGGTGGCGCGGCGGCGTTCAAGGACCTGTTCGATCGCTGTTCCGGCGTGATGGCGCGGATCCAGTCGATGCCGCAGCCGGTGATCGCACAGGTCCACGGCATCGCAACGGCGGCGGGATGCCAACTGGTGGCGACCTGCGACATGGCCGTCGCGGCCGACGATACCCGGTTTGGCGTCAATGGCGTGAACATCGGCCTGTTCTGTTCGACCCCGATGGTCGCGCTGACCCGCAACATCCCGCGCAAACAGGCGTTCGAGATGCTGACCACGGGCAATTTCATCTCGGCCGCGCGGGCCGAAACGCTGGGCCTGATCAACCGCGCCGTCCCGCCCGAGACCCTCGCGCAAGAGACCGCGGCCCTTGCCGCGCAGGTCGCGGGCAAACTGGGCGTGGCGGTCAAAATCGGAAAGCGCGCGTTTTACGATCAATTGGACCTGACCACAGCCGCGGCCTATGCTCATACCGGGGCCGTTATGGTTCAGAATATGCTCCAGTCCGACACGGAGGAAGGCATTGCCGCGTTTTTGGAAAAACGCGACCCCAAATGGACCCAGTGATTGTTTCCAAATGCCCATGCAATAATTTCCGAATTCAGGCTTTTGATTTTGGCAGCTTTATGGCATTGATGGGGCACGGCACATGGCCGACATAATTTTGGGTCGCCGCTGGCGGAAGGTCCCTCCAGGTCAGCCTCTCACTGATCGCGACATTCCCGCAGCGGCGACCCCAAAATAACCCTCTCCCACCCTGCCCGGCCCGACCGGCGGAACGCCGCGCCGGGACCGGCACCTGGCCCATCGATCCTGCGTCATCCGCGGCTGCGCTGTTGCGCGCCCCGGCGCGGTGGCCTACATGCTGGGTCATGACACAGATACTCCATATCATCGGCGGCGGAATGGCCGGATCCGAAGCCGCCTGGCAGGCGGCGCACCGCGGGATCAAGGTGGTGATTCACGAAATGCGCCCTACCGTCGGAACATTCGCGCATCAGACCGGGCTCTTGGGCGAAATGGTCTGTTCGAATTCGTTCCGGTCCGACGATGACGAACAGAACGCCGTCGGGCTGCTGCATTGGGAAATGCGCGCGGCGAACGGTTTGATCATGCAGACGGCCGACAAACACCGCCTGCCCGCCGGTGGCGCCCTCGCGGTGGACCGCGACCCCTTTGCGCAATCGGTCACCGATGCGCTGCTGGCGCACCCCAATATCACCGTCGAATATGGCGAGATCACGGAACTGCCCCGCGATGGTCATTGGATCATCGCCACCGGGCCGCTCACCTCGTCGGCGCTGGGACAGGCGATCGCGGCGGAAACCGGTGCCGATGCGCTGGCGTTCTTCGATGCCATCGCCCCCATCGTCTATCACGACAGCATCGACATGTCGCAAGCCTGGATGCAGTCGCGTTACGACAAGGGCGAGACCGAGGAGGAGCGCACCGCCTACCTCAACTGCCCGATGGACAAGGCGCAATACGAGGGCTTCATCGACGCGCTGCTGGCCGCCGACAAGACCGAATTCCACGCCGGCGAGACGGCAGGCTATTTCGACGGATGCCTGCCCATCGAAGTGATGGCCGAACGCGGTCGCGAAACCCTGCGCTTTGGCCCGATGAAGCCCGTCGGCCTGACCAATCCGCACCAGCCCCAGATAAAGCCATATGCCGTCGTGCAACTGCGCCGCGACAACAAGCTGGGCACGCTCTATAACATCGTCGGCTTTCAGACCAAGATGAAGTACGGCGCGCAAACGGATGTTTTCAAACGTATTCCCGGACTGAAGAACGCCAGCTTTGCGCGGCTGGGCGGTATCCACCGCAACACGTTCCTCAATTCGCCGACCTTGCTGGACGCCCAGATGCGCCTGCGGTCGCGGCCCAACATCCGCTTTGCCGGGCAGATCACCGGTGTCGAAGGATACGTGGAAAGCGCGGCGATGGGCCTGCTGGCCGGCCGCATGGCCGTGGCCGAGATCATGGGCCACAGCCTGCCCGCCCCGCCCCACACCACGGCGATGGGCGCGCTGATCACCCACATCACCGGCGGGGCCGAGGCCAAGACCTTTCAACCGATGAACGTGAACTTCGGACTGTTCCCCCCGGTCGAGGGGCTCAAGAGCGGCAGACGCGGCCGCAAGGACCGCTACAAGGCCTATACCGACCGGGCCAAGGCGGACTGGACCGGCTGGCTGGGCGGCTCGGCACTGGACGCCGCCTGATACATCCCTATTATCAAGTCCATGGGAGATGGATTTCTGAACAAGGCCTACCGGACCCGCGATCCGGAGGCCATTCGCACGCTGTACGATGAATGGGCCGACACCTACGAGGCCGAGATCGCCGCGAACGGCTACGTGACGCCGGACCGCTGCGCCAAGGCCCTGGCGAAATACGCCAAGGACCAGGCGGCGCCGGTGCTCGATTTCGGGTGCGGTACGGGGTTGTCGGGCCTGGCGCTTGCGCTTGCCGGGTTCAAGGTGATCGACGGCGTGGACCTGTCGCCCGAGATGATCGATCAGGCACGCGAAAAGAACGTGTATCGCGACCTCGCCACGATCGCGCCCGGCGGCAAGCTACGGCATCAACCCGGACGTTACGGTGCAATCACCGCCATCGGCGTGATCGGCGCGGGCGCGGCTCCGGCGACGGTATTCGACATGTTGATGCAGGGGCTGGGCCGCGGCGGTCTGCTGGTCTGCTCGCTCAACGATCACGCCATCGCCGACCGCGTGAACGAAGCGCGGATCAACGAATGGACCGATTGCGGCGCGGCGCGGCTCCTGTTTCGTGAACATGGCGACCACCTGCCCGGCATCGACCTGGGCGCTTGTGTCTACGTCATTGAAAAAGCGTGACATTCCGCACACGCTTTGCACCCTCTCCAACGGGTCCGCTGCACCTGGGGCATGCGTATTCGGCCCTCCTGGCGCACGATCTGGCGATGGCGCGCGGCGGCACCTTTCTGCTGCGGATCGAAGACATAGACACCGCGCGCGCCCGCCCCGCGTGGGAGGCGCAGATCTACGACGACCTGGCATGGCTGGGGATCCAATGGTCCGCTCCGGTGATGCGCCAGTCTGACCGCCTGCCCGCGTACCGCGACGCCTTGCGGCGCCTGTGGGATCTGGGCTTGATCTATCCCTGCCATTGCAACCGGCGCGACATCGAAGCCGCGGCAACCGCGCCGCAAGAAGGCGCCGGACCGATGATCGGACCGGACGGAATCGTCTATCCCGGGATCTGTCGGCCCGCTTTGCCGGCCCAAGGGACCATGCCCGCCGATGGCGTGGCCGCGCTGCGCCTCGACATGGCCCGTGCGGTGAAATCCGTGGCGGCAGGCGATCTGACCTTTCACGAAACCGGCGCGGGCCCCGAGGGCCAGACGGGCCCGGTCGCCGTCGCACCGGATGCGCTCGTGACCGACGTGGGCGACGTGGTGCTGGCGCGGCGCGACATGGGCACTTCCTATCACCTGTCTGTCGTGGTCGACGACGCGGCACAGGGCATCACGGATGTCGTCAGAGGGCACGATCTGTTCGAGGCGACACAAATCCATGTGGTGTTGCAGGCGCTGCTCGGCCTGCCGCGCCCCGGGTATTGCCACCACCGGCTGATCCGCGACGACAGCGGCAAACGTCTTGCAAAGCGCGACGATGCGCGCGCCATCGCGGCCTACCGCGCACAAGGTGCCAGCCCCCACGATATTCGGCGCATGGTCGGTCTCTGACGCCGGTCGCCTGCCCGTTCTTCTGGCGGGAAATACCTTGGGGGTGCGGGGGCAGCGCCCCCGCGCAACGGTCACTCCTCGGGCGCCATCAGCTCGACTTCCACGCCGTCCCGCACTTCGGTATAGAAACACGACCTCCGCCCGGTGTGGCAGGCCGGCCCGGTCTGATAGACCGTCACCAGCAGGCAGTCGCGGTCGCAATCGACGCGAAAATCGACCAGTTCCTGAACATGACCACTGGTCTCGCCCTTGACCCAGAACGCCTGCCGTGACCGGCTCCAGTAGGTCACGCGCCGCGTCTCGAGCGTTCTTGCCACGGCGTCGGCGTTCATCCAGGCCATCATCAGCACCTCGCCCGTCGTCGCATCCTGTGCGACGGCGGGGATCAGCCCTGCGGCATCGAAGCGCAGTGTCGCGGGATCAAAGGGGGTTTGCTCGGTCATGGCTCAAAACCTTTTTGCATCTGGAACGTGAAGACTTATGTAGTGGGTCAGTGACCAAAGGAACCCTCATGGCTGCCGATACCGACCTGATCAAGCTTTATTCTGGCCGAATTCTTGAATTGGCGGCTGATATTCCGCACGTCGGCCGGCTTGATGCGCCGCAGGCCACGGTCAAACGCCGATCCCCGCTGTGCGGCTCGGCGGTGACGGTCGATGTGGTGGTGAAAGATGGCCGCGTGTCCGATTTCGGGCAGGACGTCAAAGCCTGCGCGCTGGGTCAGGCGGCGGCGGCGGTGACCGGCGGGGCAATCATCGGGCGCACCCTGCAAGAGGTCGAGGCGGCGCGCGACGCCCTGCGCGCGATGCTGAAAAAGGACGGCCCAGTGCCCGACGCCCCCTTCGACGGGTTCGAGGTTCTGCTGCCGGCGCGCGATTACAAGAACCGCCATGCCTCGATCCTGCTGAGCATCGAAGCCGCGGCGGAGGCGATGGCGGAGGCGCTGCAATCGGCCAACGCCTGATCAACGGCATCCGGACGAACATTATCGAAATGTAAGGGTTTGGCTGTCAGACCGGTGATGACCATTAATTTGCCGGGGTTCCATGACACTTCAGCCCACTTTCGCCGACACCCGCCAGATCGACAAGCTTGCCGCCGCCGCGGCAACGCTGGGATTTGAGATCGTCGATGTCTCCGCATTTCTGGACATGGTCGAGCAACAGGCCCGCGCGCAACGCACCACCCTGACCGACCTGAGCAAATCCGCCGTCGAGGTGGACCGCGCCAGCAGCGACGTGAGTGTGGCCCTGAGGGATCTGTCGCACAGCACCGACCAGACCTTTGCGCATGTGAAATCATCGGTGGCGCTTGTACGCGGCGCGGGCGACAAGACCCGCAACGTGGCCGAATGGGTGAAATCGCTGTCAGATCGGACCGGGTCGGTCAGTCACACGCTCAGCGCGGTGCGCACCAACAACTTCGAGATTGCCGCCATCGCGGCGCAGGTCAACACCCTGGCGATCAACGCCAAGATCGAAGCGGCACGCGCCGGCGAGGCGGGACGCGGGTTTGCCGTCGTGGCCGAAGCGATCAACGAATTGTCGCAAAAGACCAAGCAGGCGGCGACCCAGATTTCATCGAATATCGAAACCCTGTCCGCGTGGATCTCGCAAATCGGCAAGGACGCGCAATCTGTCGCGGCCGAAGCTGCTGAGGTGCTCGAACAGTCGGGCGGCACCGACCATGCGCTTGGCCAGATGGAGACCTCGATCAAGACGACCCACGCCCATGCGCAGCGGATCGCCCATCAGGTCGAACAGGTCGACGCCGCGATGCGCCGGTTCACACCGTCGCTGGATGCGATTGACGGGTCGGTCCAGAACACTACGAAAGGCATCGAAGAGGCGACCGGGAGGGTGATGCGCCTGATCGACACGTCGGAAACGATCGTTCAGTCCAGCGCGCTGTTGGGCGGCAGCGGTGCCGACGGTCCATTCATCGACGCGGTGCGAAAGATCGCGCGCGACATCGCCGAGCGCCTTGATGAGGCGGTGGAAACCGGACGGATTTCGGTTGCGCAACTTTTCGATCATGCCTACCGGCCCGTTCCGGGCAGCAACCCGGCGCAATTCACCACCCGTGCCACGGCGGTTCTGGATCAGTTGTTGCCCGCCTTCCAGGAGCCCGCGCTGGATCTTGACCCCAAGGTGGTGTTTTGCGCGACAGTGGATCGGAACGGGTATCTGCCGACCCACAATCACAAGTTTTCGTTGCCGCAGGGTACCGACCCGGTCTGGAACATGGCCCATTGCCGCAATCGCCGGATGTTCAACGATCGGGTCGGCCTCAAGGCCGGACGCAATCGCGATCCGTTCCTGCTCCAGGTCTATCGTCGTGACATGGGTGGCGGCACGTTCAAGCTGATGAAGGACCTGTCATCACCGGTGATCGTTCAGGGGCAACATTGGGGCGGTGTCAGACTGGCCTATTCCTACTAGGGACACGTCTTGCCGGACCGGTACGCCGGTCCGCTGGCGCGGGCAGACCCAGCATCACCCCATGCAGACATGATCGGGATTGCAGGACAGGTAACCTTGCGCTGCGCGCCAAAAAAAACGCCGCACATTCCGGATGGAACGGCGGCGCAAGGGAACGCTCAAATCATGTGGGACCTGGCGATTTGCGGGGCGGGATGCCCGTGACACGGACCGGGGAACAGGCAGTGTTGGTCCGTTGCATCCATTGGGGACGGATGCGCGCAAATGCCAGCATGACAGCGCAGGCAGAAATCAGGCAAAGGCGGGCAGATGCAATCCCACGACCAGCATGACCACCAACGCGGCAGCGCCGGTCGCATCCTGCAGCAATGTGTGCTGCGACCGTTTGGCGATGGCCTTGATCTGGGACAGTGTCGTCATGGGATGCCTCCGTTCTTTGTTGCCTCTTTGTTCTCATTTTATTAACGGCCTGTAAAGAACTTTTTGAGAACATTAGCGAACAAATCCAAACAAAAGGGCTTAACCCACTGAAATCAAACGAATGGCTTCGTTCTGGCGCATCAACCACAGAAGCAGGCGCGCTGCCTGGCCGCGCGGGCTGTTCAGGGCGGCGTCATCGGCCAGCAGTTTGCGCGCGTCGCTCTGGGCGACGGCCATCAAGGCGGCCTGACGTTCCAGATCGGCGACCTTGAAGCGTGGCACACCCGATTGCGCCGTGCCGATCACATCGCCCGCACCGCGCATTGCAAGGTCCGTCTCGGCAATCACGAAACCGTCCTCCGTCTCGCGCAGAACCTCCAGCCGCTTGCGGCCCGCGTCGGACAACGGCGCCTGAAAAAGCAGCAGGCAGGTCGACGCCGCATCGCCCCGGCCGACCCGTCCGCGCAACTGGTGCAGCTGCGCCAGCCCGAAGGTTTCGGCCCGTTCGATCACCATGATCGTCGCATTCGGCACATTCACGCCCACCTCGATCACCGTCGTGGCCACCAGAATGGCGGTGTCTCCCGCCTGGAACGCCGCCATCGCCGCGTCTTTCTCGGCCGGGGGCATCTGGCCGTGCACCAGCCCGACGACGCCCTCGCCCAGAGCCGCGCGCAATCGTTTGAACCGCTCCTCCGCCGCCGTGAGGTCAAGCTGTTCGCTTTCCTCGACCAGCGGGCAGACCCAATAGCACTGGCGCCCCTCGCCGATCACGGCACGCAGCCTCGTGATGACCTCGTCCATCCTGTCTGTGCTGATCAGCGCGGTCTTGATCGGTTTGCGCCCGGGCGGCTTTTCATCCAGCACGGACACGTCCATGTCGCCGTATTGCGCTAGCGACAGCGACCGCGGAATCGGCGTCGCCGTCATCACCAGCACGTCGACCCCCTGCCCCTTGCGGCCCAGTTCAAGCCGTTGGCGCACGCCGAACCGGTGCTGTTCGTCCACCACCGCGATGCGCAGATCGTGAAATTCCACGTCGGCCTGGAACACCGCATGTGTGCCGACAAGAACCTGGATGTCGCCGCGTGCAAGCGCCGCCAGCTTGGCGCGCCGCTCCGCGCCCTTGTCGCGCCCGGTCAACAGGTCCAGCACCACGCCGGCATCCTCGGCCAGCGGTTGCAACCCTTCAAGATGCTGCCGCGCCAGAATTTCCGTCGGCGCCATCATCACCCCTTGCCCGCCGGCCTCGACCGCGCAAAGCAGCGCCATGAACGCCACCAGCGTCTTGCCTGCGCCGACATCGCCCTGCAAAAGCCGATTCATGCGCTGCGGGCCGGCCATGTCGGCGGTGATCTCCGCGATGGCGCGTGTTTGCGCGGCGGTGGCGGCATAGGGCAACCGGGCCATGACCCGTGCCTGCAACCGTCCGTCACCGGTACTGGCCCGGCCCGGTTTGCGCCGTTCGCGCGCCCGCGCCAGCGCAAGCGTCAGCTGGTGCGCCAGAAATTCGTCATATGCCAGTCGCTCGCGCGCGGGCGCGGTGGCGGCCAGGTCCTCTTGCCGCTCGGGGCTGTGCGCCTTGTGCAACGCTGTGGCGAAATCGGGCCACTTCGCGCGCTGCACCTGCGCGGGGTCGATCCACTCGGCCATCTCGGGCACGCGCTCCAGCGCGCTCCGGGTGGCTTTGATCATGGTCTTTTGCGTGATACCGGCGGTCAGCGGATACACCGGCTCGAACGCGGGTATGTCGCCCGCCTCCTCCTCTGTCACGGTGTGATCGGGGTGCACCATCTGCGCGATCCCGTCGAACAGTTCGACCCGGCCCGACACGACGCGCCGCGCGCCCGTGGGCAACGTCCGCTCGAGGTAATCGGCGCGCGCGTGAAAATACACGAGTTGAAAGCTGGTTTCGGCGTCCTCGACATGGATGCGGTACGCCCCGCCCTTGGTGCGCGAGGGGTAATGCTTGCCGATGCTCACCGCGACCGTCACCGTGGCGGGTAACACCACATCCTTGACCGTGGCGAGCAGACGGCGGTCAATGCCAGAATAAGGCAATGTAAACAATAGGTCACGGGGCGCCACGACGCCCAGGTTGGCCAGCATCTGCGCGGTTTTTGGGCCCACGCCGGTGAGCGTCTCAAGCCCGGAGAACAGCGCAAACAGGGCTTCGGGGCGCCCTGTCATGCCCCCTCGATCAGCGCGAGCCAGCCGTCTTCGTCGAGGATTTCAATGCCAAGTTCCGCGGCCTTCTTGCCCTTGGATCCCGCGCCGGGGCCGGCCACCACGATGTCGGTCTTGGCGCTGACGGATCCCGACACCTTGGCGCCCAGCCGTTCCGCCCGCACCTTGGCCTCTGCCCGGGTCATCCGCTCAAGGCTGCCGGTAAAGACGACCGTCTTGCCCGCGACGGGGCTGCCGGTGGTATCGGGGCGTTTGGCCTCCTGAATATCCAGTTGGGCCACCAACCGGTCGATCGAGGCGCGCTCGGCCTCCTGCTGAAAGGTGCTGACAAGTGATCCGGCCATGACCTCGCCCACGCCATCGACGCTGATCAGATCGTCCCAGGCGGGGCCCTGGCGCGATGCGGCTTCGGTCATGGCCTGCTCGAACGCGTCCCAGGTGCCGTAATGCATCGCCAGAAGGTTCGACGCCGCCTCGCCGACATGGCGAATCCCCAGTGCAAAGATCAGCCGGCCCAGCGGAATGCGACGTTTGTCCTCGATCGCCTGGAACAGGTTGCGGGCAGATTTCTCTCCCCATCCCTCGCGGTTCTTGAGCTGTTGCATCCCCTGCCCGTAACGTTCGCGCAGCGTAAAGATATCCGCAGGTTCGCTGATCCAGCCGTCGGCATAGAACTGTTCGACCTGCTTGGCGCCCAACCCTTCGATGTCAAAGGCCGCGCGACTGACAAAATGTTTCAGCTTTTCAACAGCCTGCGCCGGGCAGATCAACCCACCGGTGCAGCGGCGAACGGCATCGCCCTCCTCGCGGATGGCGTCGCTGCCGCACTCGGGACAGGTGGTGGGAAACTCGTAGGGCGCCGCGCCGTCGGGCCGCTTGCTCAGGTCGACATCCGCCACCTTGGGGATCACGTCGCCGGCGCGATAGACCTGCACCCAATCGCCGATGCGAATATCCTTTCCGTCGCGGATCTGCGTGCCCTTGCTGTCGAAGCCCTTGATGTAATCCTCGTTGTGCAGTGTGGCGTTGGACACGACGACACCGCCTACTGTCACCGGGGTCAGCCGCGCCACCGGGCTCAATGCGCCCGTGCGCCCGACCTGGATGTCGATCGCCTCCAGCCGGGTCCAGGCCAGTTCGGCCGGGAATTTATGCGCCACGGCCCATCGCGGCGTGGTTGAGCGAAACCCCAGCCTGCCCTGCAGCGCCAGATCGTTCACCTTGTAGACAACCCCGTCGATATCATAGCCCAACGTGGCGCGTTGTTCTTCGATCATGGCGTAATGTGCGATCATCTCTTCGGGGCCGGTGCACAGTCGCGTCAGGGGGTTGACGGAAAATCCGAACCCCTCGATCCGCTTCAGCGCGTCCATCTGCGTTTTGCCCAACGGATCCGACAGCGCGCCCCAGGCATAGGCGAAAAACCCAAGCGGGCGCGACCGTGTGATGTCGGCATCGAGTTGGCGCAGCGACCCGGCCGCGGCATTGCGCGGATTGGCGAAGGTCTTGCCGCCACGCTCCGCCTGCCGGGCGTTGAGCGCCTCGAAATCGGAGTGCGACATATAGACCTCGCCCCGGATTTCCAGAACCTGCGGCGCACCGTCGATGTGCTGCGGGATGTCACCGATGGTGCGGGCGTTGGCGGTGACATTTTCGCCAATCGTGCCGTCACCACGTGTCGCGGCATGGATCAGTTTGCCCGCCTCGTACCGGATCGACAGCGACAGGCCATCGATCTTGGGCTCGGCGGTATAGTCAAGCGCTGCGTCGCCAGACAGCCCGAGGTATTTGCGCACCCGGCCATCGAAATCGCGGACATCGTCATCGTCAAAGGCATTGGCCAGCGACAGCATCGCGACCGCATGGGTGATCTTTGAAAACCCTTCTGCGGGTTCTGCGCCGACCTGTTCGGTCGGGCTGTCGCTGCGTTTGAGGTGCGGAAATTTCGCTTCGATCGCGGCGTTGCGTTGCTTGAGCCGATCATAATCGGCGTCCGACAGCTGTGGCGCGTCCTTGGTGTAATAGGCTACGTTGGCTGCCCGAAGCTTTTGCGCGAGGTCGGCCAACTCAATTCGGGCCGCCGCCTCGTCAAGGCTGTCGATATCGGAAAAGGTCGCCACGCGTATCGCCCCCGGTTGCCGCATGGCTGTCTAGATAGGTGGGGTTTGCGGAGCCGTCCAGATGATTTCCAGTCCCGCGCGCGCCCGTCCGATCCGCCGGACCCGTTGGTTTGGGTCCGCTTGTATCCGACCCCGTGAGTGGAGAGCAGCGCGCGCGGGTCCGTGCCGCACGGTCCGGGCCCGGTGTCGCGTCGGCGTCACGCGCCGACGGCGACCCGGCGGACACCGTCCGACAGAGCAGGGTCGGGATCGCGCAGCACATAGCCACGCCCCCAGACCGTTTCGATGTAATTTTCGCCACCCGTCGCGGTGCTCAGCTTTTTGCGCAGCTTGCAGATGAACACGTCGATGATTTTCAGTTCGGGTTCGTCCATCCCGCCATAGAGATGGTTCAAGAACATCTCCTTGGTCAGGGTGGTGCCCTTGCGCAGGCTCAAAAGCTCCAGCATCTGGTATTCCTTGCCGGTCAGATGCACCGACTTGTCGTCGACGCTGACCGTCTTGGCGTCAAGGTTCACGGAAACCTGGCCCGTCTGGATCACGGATTGCGAATGTCCCTTGGATCGGCGGATGATGGCATGGATCCGCGCCACAAGTTCTTCGCGGTGAAACGGTTTGGTCAGATAGTCGTCGGCCCCAAAGCCGAACCCCTTGATCTTGTTTTCCGTATCGTCAGAGCCGGAGAGGATCAGGATCGGCGTTTCGATCCGGCTCAACCGCAACTGGCGCAACACTTCGTGGCCGTTCATATCCGGCAGATCCAGGTCCAGCAGGATCAGATCGTAGTCGTAGAGCTT
The DNA here is from genome assembly GCF_005887615.1 of Sulfitobacter sabulilitoris. Lineage (GTDB taxonomy): Bacteria > Pseudomonadota > Alphaproteobacteria > Rhodobacterales > Rhodobacteraceae > Sulfitobacter_E > Sulfitobacter_E sabulilitoris. The sequence continues at coordinate 546,736 of NZ_VANS01000001.1, read as the reverse complement.
GGCCAGATCGATGCCCTCTTCGCCCAGATCCGTCGCATAGACGTTCAGGTTGGCGTGTGTCAGCATCAATTCGATGCTTTTCGACGTCGTCGGATCGTCTTCAACCAATAGGACTCGCATAAACAATCTCCGCTTCTTGCCGGGGCTTCGGTGTCGTTAACCCTGCCGGATAAAGGTTAACCACACTTTAACGTGGTGCGAAAAGGCTTTTATCACCTTAAAGTTGTCGGTATTTCTGTACCGCCGTCGCCTTGAGGGCGAATTCGCCGTGATGTGACACCGCCCGGACCCAGCCTGCGAATTCCTCATCGCTGATCCGGTAAAGCTCCAGCGCCGCGGACTGCGAGATCAGCCCATAGACCACGCCGCGCACCACCGCTGCCTTGCGTGACGCAACCCACCGCCGGGTGTCCTTGGGTGGCAGGTCCGCCAGCGTCATTACGCTGCCGTCCGCCAGCGTCACGGCGCGCGGCCCGTCGACTTTCTTGAGATACATGGGTACTACTCGCCTTCGTTCTGTGACACAGACCTTGGTGCGATCGCCCTTAAAGACAGGTGAAATGCCCCCTTGAGAGTGATTAGGATTTTCATATATTCCCGCAGAGATACCGGAGAGACCAATGCCCCTCGATCACACGCCCCCCCTGAACTCGCTTGGCTTTGCCAAGGCACCCGCCGATACGCGCGTGGTGGTGGCGATGTCGGGCGGCGTCGACAGCTCGGTCGTGGCCGCGATGCTGGCCGAGGAAGGCTATGACGTCGTGGGTGTGACGCTGCAACTCTATGACCACGGTGCCGCGCTGGCCAAAAAAGGGGCCTGCTGCGCCGGGCTCGATATTCATGACGCGCGGCGGGTGGCCGAGACGATGGGCTTCCCGCATTACGTGCTGGACTACGAAAACGTGTTCAAGGACGCTGTGATCGACGAATTCGCCGACAGCTACCTTGGCGGCGCGACGCCGGTGCCCTGCATCCGCTGCAACGAGCGTGTGAAATTCAAGGATCTGCTGGAAACCGCCAAGGATCTCGAGGCAGACTGCATGGCCACCGGCCACTACATCCAGCGCAAGATGGGCGCGCAGGGCCCCGAATTGCATTCGGCCGCCGACGCCAACCGCGATCAAAGCTATTTCCTGTTCTCCACCACGCCCCGGCAGCTCGACTACCTGCGTTTTCCGCTGGGCCATCTGGCGTCCAAGGCCGACACCCGCGCCCTGGCCGCGAAATACGGTCTCAGCGTCGCGATGAAGCCCGACAGCCAAGACATCTGTTTTGTGCCCAATGGCGACTACGCGGCGGTGATCCGCAAACTGCGCCCCGAAGCCTCCGATCCCGGTGACATCGTGCATGTCGATGGCCGCGTGCTGGGCACCCATGAGGGCGTCATCAACTACACCATCGGCCAACGGCGGGGGCTTGGCATCGGCGGGCTGGCCGATCCGCTCTACGTCGTGAAACTTGACCCCGAGGCCAAACAGGTCGTCGTCGGCCCCAAGGCGATGCTCTCGACCCGGACGGTGCCGGTGCGCGAAATCAACTGGCTGGGCGACGACGATCTGATGTCGCGGCCCGAATGGCACATCGCCGTGCGCGTCCGCTCCACCCGGCCGCCCACCGATGCCATCCTGCGCCCGATCAGCGCAACCGAGGCCGAAGTCGAACTGCTCACCCCCGAAGAAGGCGTCTCCCCCGGCCAGGCCTGCGTCTTCTACGATACCGACAGCAGCCGCATCTACGGCGGCGGCTGGATCCACAAGGGCTGACCGGTCCCGCGGCCCGGCTTCTCTTGTTTGGAAATATCCCCGCCGGAGGCACCGGTCTTGGCCCGCGGCCAAGACCGCATGATCGTGTCGCGGCGCAGCCGCGGCCAATGGGTCACATCCGCGCCAGAACCGCGCGCGCCGCGCGCAGACCGGGCGGCTCTCCGCCCTGCCCCAGACGCTCCATCGTGGTGCGCATGGCGGCTTGCTGCGCCGTCGGGTCGGCCAGGACCTGCAACAGCGACGCGCCGATCCGCTCGGGCAGGCAATCGGCCCCGATGAATTCCGGCACCACGCGCGTGTCCGACACGAGGTTGACCAGCGTCACGCTGTCCACGCGCAGCATCCGCGTGATGATCTGCCGGCTGAGCCAGTTCATGTCATAGGCGATCACCATGGGCGTTCCCGCCGCCGCCAGTTCCAGCGATACCGTGCCCGAAGCCGCCAGGGCCAGATCCGCCGCACCGAAGGCGGCGCGCTTTGTGGTCGCGGCGACATCGGCCGACATTTGCCGCGGGTCCAGGACGATCGGCGCGCCGGGCCAATCGGCCACCCGTGAACGGACCGCCGCGGCCACCGGGGCGGCGGCGGGGATCACGATGCGCAGATCCGGACGCGCGGCCAGAACCGGCGTCACCGCCCTGGCAAAGACCGGCGACAGGCGGCTGACCTCGCCATGGCGCGATCCCGGCAGGACCAACATCACCGGCGCGTCGCCCAGGCCGTATGCGGCGCGAAACGCCTGCGCGTCCTGCGGTGTCGCCACGGGCTGCGCCACCACCGGGTGCCCGACGAAATCGCACTCCATCCCGGCGGCGGTCATGAAGGGCGGTTCGAACGGGAACAGCGCCAGCACATGGTCGATCACCTGCGCCATCTTTTCGGCCCGGCCCGCGCGCCAGGCCCAGACCGTGGGCGCCACGTAATGCACCGTGCGGATGTCGCGCGCCGCCTTGACGCGGCGCGCGACCCGCAGACAGAAATCGGGGCTGTCGATGGTGATCAGCACGTCCGGGCCGGTGTCGATCACGGCTTGCGCGGTCTGGCTGATCCGGGCCTTCAACGCGCGGTACTTGGGTAATATCTCCGCCAGGCCCATCACGCTCAGCTCATCCATCGGAAAGCGGCTTTGCAGGCCCTCGGCCTGCATCTGCGCACCACCGACGCCGTCGAAACTGACATCCGGCACCAGGTCCTTCAGGCCCGCCATCAGCGCCGCCCCCAGGCTGTCGCCGGACACTTCGCCTGCGATCAGAAAGACGCGCATCACTCGGCCGTCCGGGACCACAGCAGCAACCCCGCCGCATTGGCCTGCTCGATCGCCTCGTCCGGATCGAGCAGGATCACACCGCCCGCGTCGATGACGATGCCCGCAAGGCCCGCAGCGGCGGCCGTGGCGACGGTATCGGGGCCGATGGTGGGCATGTCGGCGCGGCGATCCTGCCCGGTCTTGGGGCCCTTGACCAGCACGGCGCCGTCGCGCAGCGGCGTGTCCGGCAGGGTGGACAGCATGAAATCCGTGCCGCCCAAGGCCTCGATCGCCAGAACCTGTCCGCCGCTCACGACGCAGGATTGCCCCACGTCCAGCGGCGCCAGCGCCGCCAGCACCTGCAATCCGCGCCGCGCGTCCTCGCGAATGCGCGCCGTCGGTGCAGCCCGGCTCAGCACCCCGGCGGTCGCGATCAGATCGGGAAGCAGATCCTGCGCCGCGCGCACCGTAAATCCGGTCTGCTCGAACAGGTCCATCAGCGTCCGCAGCGCCCCGTCGTCGCCCTTGGCCAGACCCGCCTGGATCAACGGAACCAGCGGCAGGGTCGCCGCGTCGATGGCCGAGGGGTCCACCTGCGGGCGATCGACGCTGCCGCACAGGCAGACGTCGGTCACGCCGCGATGGCCCAGCTCGACCAGCAGGCTGCCCAGATGTTCGAGCCGGAACACGATGTCGGGGTCCAGACCGTCGAGCGCGTAGCCCTCGAGGGTCACGATCAGGGGGGCGCTGGCCTGCGCCTGCGCCACCTGTGCGGGCAATGTCCCGCGTCCTGCGATCAGCGCCAGCATCAGCGCGGCGTCAGGAAATGACGGTCACTGTCGCTCAGCACGAAGTCGACGATCTCGCGGACATAGTCGCTTGCCGTCTCCTCGCGCAGGCGGCGGGCACGGTCGTGAAACGTGCCCTCGCCCTGTGCCAGCATCTGGAACGCGGCGCGCAGCGCGGTGATGTCGGCCCGCGCCACGCCGCGGCGCTTGAGCCCGACGAGGTTCAGCCCGTCAAGCTCGCCGCGCGGGGCCTGCACCAGGCCATAGGGGATCACGTCGTTGGTGACCATCGTCACCGCACCGATGATCGCTCCGCGTCCGATGCGCACAAACTGGTGCACCCCCGACAGGCCGCCGACGATCACGTCATCCTCAAGCACGCAATGCCCGGCGATGGCGACGGAATTCACGATGATGCACCGATCCCCGATCCGGGCGTCATGGGCGATGTGGCATCCGGCCATGAACAACCCGTCGTCGCCCACCTGCGTCACACCGCCGCCACCCTCGGTGCCGCAGTTCATCGTGACATGCTCGCGGATGCGGTTGCGCTTGCCGATGACAAGCTGGCTCGCCTCGCCCCTGAACTTCAGGTCCTGCGGGATTTCACCGATCACCGCGAAGGGAAAGATCACCGTGCCTTCACCGACCTGCGTCCGGCCGGTGACGACGACATGGGATTTCACCTCGACGTCGGGGCCCAGAACGACCTCGGGCCCGATCAGGGAAAACGCGCCGACACGTGCCGTTGGATCAATCTTGGCGCCCGGCTCGATCACCGCGCTGGGGTGGATCAGGCTCATGCCATCACTCCTTGGGAAGGTCCATCATCGCGGTGAACTCGGCCTCGGCGGCCAGTTCGCCTTCGACTTCGGCCACACCGCTGAATTTCCAGACCTTGCCGCCGGGCTTGCCGCGCAGCGTGGTCAGTTTCATCTCCAGCACATCGCCGGGGATCACCTTGCGGCGGAACTTGCAGTTGTCGATGGACATGAAATAGACCTTCATCTCGCGATCGGCCATGTCGAGGGCGGTGCCCACCATGACGGCCGCGGTCTGGGCCATCGCCTCGACGATGGTGACGCCCGGCATGATCGGAAGACCGGGAAAATGGCCCTGGAAATGCGGTTCGTTCATCGTGACATTCTTGATGCCGCGCGCGCTGGCGGTGCCGTCGATATCGACGACCTTGTCCACCAGCAGAAATGGATAGCGATGCGGCAGGATCCGTTGGATCAACTGAATATCCGCGCTGAGGCCTTGGGTGGACATGATCATTCTTCCTTTTCGCTCAGTCGCCTGATGGCGTTTGGGTATCAACTCCGCCGCGATGGGGCAAGACCGCGGCCCTGCGCCGGTGGCGTGGCGGTCAGTCCTGCGGCGCCGGGCGTTTCCCGTCGTCGCCCAGTACCGCGTCGATGCGGGCCAGGGCGTCGGAGGTGATGTCGATGGCATTCGCGCTCAGGAACACCGATCGCTTTTCGAGAATCACCGCCGCCCCGGCCTCGCGCATCAGGGTTTCGAGCACCGGCGCCGCCGCCGTCAGAAACACCGACCGGCGCTCTTCGAGCTGTTGGTTCAGGGCGCGCGTCTTGGCATCCTGTTCACGCCGCGTGGTCTGGACCTTTTCGTCGAACGCATCGGCCAGCGCACGAAACGCTGTGGGTTCCATCGTCGGGCGGCGTTCGGTCAGATCCTTTTCCTCGGCGGTCAGCGCCGCCTCGATGCGACGGTTCTCGGCGGCCAGTTCCGCGCCCTGCGCCTCTATCTCGCGGGCGGTGCGGCGGCCAAAGGCGCTTTCCAGGTAAAGCCTGTCGGAATCGATGGTCAGGATCGGGCTTTGGATGGTCAGCGGCGCGCCGGCGGTCTGCGCGAAAAGCGCAGGCCCCGCCCCGATCAGGGACAGGGCCAGGAAAACGCTCCGCAAGGTCGCCATCGCGCGGCTGGGCATCAGCGGCCTCAGAACCGGGTGGACAGCGTCAGCTCGAAGCTTTGCTCGCGGTCAAAGGTTTCCTTTTTGATCGCATCGGTGAAATTGAACCGCAACGGGCCCACCGGCGTGTCCCAGAACACCGACACGCCGATCACATGGCGGAACGATCCGCTTTCGCCGACCACACTGCCGCCCGAAAGATCGACATCATCGAGGTTCCACAGGTTGGCCACGTCATAGAACACGCCGCCGGAAATTCCGTATTCCTCGGGCAGGCCGATGGGGAATTCCGCCTCGAACCGGGCCGCGACGTACAGGTTGCCGCCCAAGGGATCGTCGCCCGACACGGTCAGGTCGCGCGGCCCGATGCCGCCCGGCTCGAAGCCGCGAATGATGTTGGGCGTCAGCAGGAAGCGGTCAGGCGCGCGGTTGGCCCCGCCCTTCCAGTTCAATGCGCCGCCTTCCAGTGTGGCGCGCAGGGTCACTTCCTCGTTGAAGATCTTGGTTTCGCCAACGACCTTGGCGGTGGATTTCAGGTATTCGCTGTCGCCACCCAGACCGGCGAAATCCTGGGTGAACTGCACCAAAACCCCGGCGTTCGGGTCCAGCCCCGTCAACCGCGTGTCATAGGTGTACTGATAGCCGATGGCGCTGGAGAATTGCTTGCCCACCGCGATTTCGTTGCCGATCACCGGGCCGTTCACCGGGGGTGTGCGCGCCAGCATATCGACTTCTTCACCGGTATAGCGGACCTGCAGGCGGCCATTTTCGCTCACCGGGAAGGTCAGGCTGGGCCGGAACAGGATCCGATCGGAATCGAAGGTCGAAAAGGACGAATTCGTCTCGGAGACATCAAGCTCAAGGCCGAATTGCAGATCCCGGCCCAGCAGCCGCGGTTCGACGAAGGCGATGCCGTACCGCTTGGCCTGTTCGGCGGTCGAGACGCTCAGGAACAGCTTTTGGCCGCGCCCCAGAAAGTTCTGCTCGGCAAAGCTGACCGCGACGCCGAAACCCGAGCTTGTCGAGAACGAACCACCGAAATTGAGCGAGCCGGTCGGTTTTTCCTCGAGGTCGACGTCCACGATCACCTGGTCGGGGCCGGATCCCTCGCGGGCCTCGACCTCGGCGGTCTCGAAGAAGTCCAGCGCGCGAATCCGTTCCGCGCTCTGACGGATTTCGCGCGGGTTGAACGGGTCGCCCTCCACGCTGGTGAACTGGCTGCGGATCACCCGGTCCAGCGTCGTGGTGTTGCCCTCGATATCGATCCGCTCGACAAAGACGCGCGGCCCGCGGCTTAGCACAAACGCGACGTCCAGCGTCAGGTCGCGGTCGTTGCGGGTGATGCGCGGCTCGACCCGCAGGAAATCGACGCCATCGCGGATCGATTGGCGTTCGATGCGGGCAATCTCGTTTTCCACCAGGCTGGGCGTATAGACCACACCCGGCTTTACCTTGATGATGTCGCGATAAGCATCCGCATCGACGTTCGGCATCTCGCTGATCACAGAGACGTCGCCGAACTTGAACTGCTGGCCTTCCTGCACGTTGAACACGAGGAAATAGCCGTCGCGCTCCTCGGTCAGTTGGGCGTTGACGGAATTGACCCGGAAATCCACATAGCCGCGCGACAGGTAGAAATCGCGCAGGACCTGCTTGTCGAATTCGACGCGGTCCTCGACAAACGTGTCGCGCCGCACCAGCGACCGGAACAGGCCCGCCTGCTTGGTGCCCAGAACCCGGCGCAGGCGGCGATCCGAATAGACGCGGTTGCCGACAAAGCTGATGCGCTCGATCTCGACGTTGTCGCCTTCGAAGATTTCGAACACCACATCGACTCTGTTGTCGCTGCGTTTGATGATGCGGGGCGTTACCTTGGCGGCCAGCCGCCCGTCGTTGGCATAGGCCTCGGCGATGGCCGCGGCGTCGCGTTCGGCCTGCGCGGGGTTGAAGACGCGGCGCTCGCCCGAGTTGATCACCGCCTCGAGCGCCTCGTCCTTGATGCGGCGGTTGCCTTCGAAGCTGATGCGGTTGACGGTCGGCAGTTCCACCACCGAAATCGCCAGCGTACCGCCGCGCGGTTCGATCCGGACACTTTCGAACAGGCCGCTGTTCACCAGCCGCTGGTAGGCCTCGTTCAGTTCGCCGGCGCTGATCGACTGACCACGGGCGATTCCGGCCCGGCTGAGGATCGCCGCGTTGCCGATCCGGCTGTTGCCCTCGATGACGACGCTGTTGAAGGTGTAGTTCTGGGCCGCGACGGGGCTGGCGTAAATCGCGCAAGTCCCTGTCAATGCGGCGCAAACGCTGACGGCGCGCAGCAGACCTGAAAGCTCGAAAGAAAATGCCCGTGTCCGGACATCGGTGCCCGTAATCCTCAGTCCCATGGTTCAAACCCAATCTTAAGACAATGTTGAGTATGTGAGTACCCAGAATAGCCTGTCTTGTCAAAACCATGTAGCCCAATTTGGCCAAACAACTAAATAGGCGCCCAGTGGGCGCCTGTCAGGGTCGAAACCGTTGCAATTGTGTAACTTAGAGGCTGCCGACAAAGGCCCCGGCCAGAAGCGCCAGCGCGATGGTGCACAGATAGAGGGCCAGATCCCAGTTGAGATCCATCAGGAGGCTGAGGCCGCGGTAGCTGTTTTGAATCGTTTGCATAAGTCACCTATTGCTTTGGTGACCCCTGCATAACCTGCGATTATGACGCGATTTTGTCGAAATGTGGCGTAATCATGGCAATTTCATCCGGTCTGCGCGCCGATATGGCCGATGCGCCGCCCTGCCCCCGGATCAGGGGCAGAACAGATCGTTGCCAAGCGCGAACACCATCAGCGTCAGCACCATCGCGAGACCGGCGGTCATCAGGATGCGCAGCGCGCCGTCGCTCGGCGGTTTGCCGGTCACGGCCTCGTAGGCGTAGAACACAAGGTGCCCGCCATCCAGCGCCGGGATGGGAAACAGGTTCAGCAGCCCGACCGCCGTGCTGAGCACCGCGATGAACCACACGAAGGACTGCGCCCCCTGGCTGGCCATCGCGCCGCTTGTCTGCGCGATGCCGATGGGCCCCGACAGGTTGCAGGTGCTGATTGCGCCGGTGATCATGTGGCCCAGCCCGGACAGCGAGCCGTTGATGATCCGCCAGGTCTGGGCGACGCCGCTGCCGATCGCTTCGCCGACGCCGGGCGATTGCGTGGCGGGTTCGAATGCCATGCCGCCGGCGATGCCGATACGCCAATGGGTGACGAAACCGCCGTCGGGTTGCGGTTCGTCCACGCGCTTTGGGGTCAGGGTCACGTCGAGCGTGTCGCCGTCGCGCCAGATCGTCAGCGCCAGCGGCGCGCCGTTGCCGCCCTCGACCGCCTGCTTGAGCTGATCAAAGGCGAAAATCGGTTCGCCGTCGATCGCGATGATCACGTCGCCGACCTCAAGATCGGCGCCAAGTGCCGCGCTCTGCGGGCTGAGCGCCGACACCAGCGGCGGCAGCAGATAGGCGCCCGGCACCACCTGTTCGACCCCGTCGCGGCGCACGCGGTATTGCAGCGTGGGTGTCTTGGGCAGACCCGAGATGAAGCTGGAATAGGCGTCGTCCTCGAGGCTGGGCACGGGCGTGTCGTTGATCGCCAACAATTCGTCCCCGGTCTGAAGGCCGCGCGGCTCGAACGGCAAGGGCCGCAAATCGCCGACGGTCAGCGGATCGCGGGCCACCCCGCTTGACAGGACCACGGCGGAAAAAACGATGATCGACAACGCGAAATTGAACACCGGCCCCGCCGCCACCGTCGCCGCGCGCGCCCAGAGCGGCGCACCATGCATGGTGCGGCGCAGGGCCTCGGGGTCCGTTTCGACCTCGGCCATCGCATCCGCATCCTTGCCCGAGGCGGCGTTGGCGTCGCCCGCGAATTTCACGTAGCCGCCAAAGGGCAGCAGCGCCACCTGCCAGCGGGTGCCGCGTTTGTCATACCGCGAATACAGCACCGGTCCAAAGCCAAGGCTGAACACATCGGCATGAATGCCCGACCAGCGCCCGACGATGTAATGGCCGTATTCGTGGATCGCCACGATAACCGACAACGCCAGTACGAAAGCCGCAATCGTCCAGATCAAACCGCCGAACTGCGGGATCAGTGCCATGATGTCCAAATTTCTACCCTGCTCTTTTTTCGATGACCGCGCGGGCCTCTTGTCGTGCCACATGGTCTGCTTGCGCGACGTTATCAAGGGTCATGGTGGCGTCAATATGACCTCCCCGGGTCGCGATCCGGTCCAGCACGGTCTCTACGACCTGTGCCATTTCGGGAAATGTGATCCGCCCCGCGATGAACCCGTCCAGTGCACATTCCTTGGCGGCATTGAACACCGCACCGGCCAGACCGCCCATGGCCATCACGTCGCGCGCAAGGCGCAAAGCGGGCCAGCGGGTGTCGTCGGGCGGGCGGAAACTCAGCGATCCGATGGCCGCCAGATCCAGCCGTTCGACCGGGATGTGGCGCCGTTCGGGCCAGTGCAGCGCGTAGCCGATGGCATGGCGCATATCCGCAGGCCCCACATGCGCCATCAAGGCACCGTCGCGAAAGCCGACAAGCGCGTGCACCATAGATTCAGGGTGCACCAGGACTTCGATCTGGTCGGGATCAACGCCGAAAAATTCACGAGTTTCAATAACTTCCATCGCTTTGTTGAACATCGATGCGGAATCGATGGTGATCCTTTGGCCCATCTCCCAATTGGGGTGCGTGGCCGCCTGACCGGGGGTCGCCGCGGCCAGATCCTCGATCGGCCAGTCGCGGAATGCGCCGCCGGATGCGGTGATGATCACGCGCTCGACGGCTGCCATGTCCTCGCCCGTCAATGCCTGAAACACCGCCGAATGTTCGCTGTCCACCGGCAGGATCCGCGCATTGTGCGCCCTGGCCGTGCCCAGCATCAACGCCCCGGCGCAGACCAGCGATTCCTTGTTGGCCAGCGCCAGCGTCGCGCCCTGTCGCAAGGCGGCCAGCCCGGGGGCCAGCCCGGCGTGCCCGACGATGGCCGACATCACCCAGTCCGCCGGACGGCTCGCCGCCTCCTCGACCGCCCGCGCGCCGGCCGCAACCTCGATCCCGGTTCCGGACAGGGCGGCGCGCAGGTCCGCCAACAGGTCGTCGTGTGCGGTGATGGCAATCTGGGCGTTCAGGGCGCGCGCGTCGCGGGCCAGCCGGTCGATATTCGTCGCACCGGTCAGCGCCACGACGGTATAGTCGCCGGGCGCCCGCGCGATCAGATCGATGGTGTTCTGCCCGATGGAGCCCGTGGCGCCGAAAATGCTGACCCGTCGCGGCATCGCGACTAGCCCAACCCCGGCGGGAAGCCGATGAACTGGCCGATGATCAGCAAGAAGACCGAGGCGCCCAGCATGCCGTCAAAGCGGTCCAGCAGGCCGCCGTGTCCGGGAATGAGTGCCGAGCTGTCCTTGACCCCCATCTTGCGCTTGACCGCGCTTTCGGCGATGTCGCCCATCTGGCTGGCCATCGACAGTGCGATCGACACGCCGATCAGTTGCGCGCTGGCGCCGGTGTTGATCGAGAACGCCAGCCCGACCAGCGCCGCACCGATCCAGCCCGCCGCGGTGCCGGACCATGTTTTTTTCGGGCTGACGCGGGGCCAGAATTTTGGCCCGCCGATCATGCGACCGGCGAAATACCCCACCACATCGGTCGCCACGACCACCGTGACCAGCCACAACATCCAGCCGAACCCAAGATCGTCGCGCACCGCCATCATGCCGTAGCCCGACAGCAGGACCAGCACGGCAAACACCATGTAGAGCGTGCGGTTCTTCTCGAGCTGACCGAAACCGACCAGCGCGGGCGCCAGCAGGATGGGCAACGCGAACCCCACCGGCAGGTACACCGCCAGCAGCGTGGCCGCCCCGGCCAGCCCGCCCAGTTGCACCGACACGGGGCGTGTCGCGGGGTGCAGCATGCCCACCAGTTCCCAGACCATCAGCCCGCAGATCAGCGCGACCAGCACGTGAAACACGTGCCCGCCCATCCAGACGCCCCAAAGCCCGATGACGACCATCGCCGCCCCCGACCCCATCCGGGCCGCCAGATCGCCCCATTTCTCTGGCCGGTCCACCGATGCGCCGGTCATGTGCGCACCCCGCCGTAGCGCCGCTCGCGCCCGCCGTAGCTGGCGCACAGCGCGCCGAATTCCGTCTTGCTGAAATCGGGCCAGAGGGTATCGATGAATTCATACTCCGCGTAGGCTGACTGCCACAGCAAAAAGTTCGAGATCCGCGCCTCGCCGCTGGTGCGGATTACGAGGTCGGGATCTGGTAAAACGTAAGTATCCAAATACTTTGGCAGGGTTTCTTCATCCACGTCGTCGGGGTTCAACCGCCCCGCGGCGACATCCTGCGCCAGTCGCTGGGTGGCGCGTGCAACCTCGTCGCGGCCACCGTAATTCAGCGCGATCGTCAGGTTCACGCGGGTCTTGTCGGCGGTGATCGCCTCGAGGTCGTCCATCAGGCGGATAAGCTTGTCATCCAGCCGCACCCGGTCGCCGATAAAGCGCACGCGCACCCCAAATTCGCTCAGCGATCGGGCCTCGCGGCTGATGTAGCGGCGAAACAGGCTCATCAATCCGGCCACTTCGACCTGGGTGCGTTTCCAGTTTTCCGTCGAAAAGGCAAAGATCGTCAGGTATTCGACCCCGAAATCGGGGCAGGCTTCGACGATTTCGCGGACCCGGCGCGCCCCGGCGTGGTGCCCGAAAAGCCGCGGGCGCCCGCGTTGCGTGGCCCAGCGGCCGTTGCCATCCATGATGATCGCCACATGCCGCGGGCCACCGGGGGGATGATCGGACAGGATTCGGGAGGACGCTTCGGACAGGGCCGCCATTCACATTCCTTTCAGCGCGCGGGATGCGTCGCCTGATTGCAGGGTGTCGTCTGGGGCCGCAGCGCCGCATGTGCCATCCGGCCCGGCCGCATATCGGCGGCTCACACCTGCATGATTTCGGCTTGTTTCGTCTCCAGCGCCTCGTCGATCTGCGCGATATAGGTGTTCGTCAGGTCCTGAACCTCGGCTTCCCAGATCTTCTGGTCGTCCTCGGACAGGCCATCGGCCTTGCCCTTCTTGATCTGGTCCATGCCGTCGCGGCGGATGTTGCGGATCGACACCCGCGCGTGTTCGGCATATTGCCCGGCAACCTTGGAAAGCTGCGCGCGGCGTTCCTCGTTCAATTCGGGGATCGGCAGCATGATGATCGTGCCGTTGAGTTGCGGGTTGATGCCCAGACCGCTTTCGCGGATCGCCTTTTCGACCTTGCCGACCATCGCCTTGTCCCAGACGTTGATCGTGACCATCCGCGGTTCGGGCACGTTGACGGTGCCGACCTGGTTGATCGGCGTTTTCTGGCCGTAGGCGTCCACCATCACCGGCTCGAGCATCGAGGATGACGCGCGCCCGGTGCGCAGGCTCGCGAATTCGGTGCGCAGGCTTGCGATCGCCCCGTCCATCCGGCGTTTCAGATCGTCGGTGTCCAACATGAAATCTTCTGACATTTATGCCTCTCAGCCCGTGTGCGCGCCCTGTCGCGGACGCCTGATTTTCGGGTTTTATAGACCCAAGTCGCGGGGCTTGTATAGACCGCCGACACCATTGCAACCCCGGAGCCGCGAGGGCGCCGTCCGTCAGGCGATGGAGCGGGCGTCGCTCTGGCCCCCGGGTCCGGTGCGCGCAAAGAGCGGGCGCGCGTGGCGCAGGTGGCGCGACAGCAGGTCGTCGCAGGCGTGACCGCGCACGACGGGGCGACAGGGCCGGTAGTCCTCGGCGCGGCGCCCGGTCGCGTCCAGATGGGCGCGCAGGCTGATGCGCGCGGCCCCTTCAAGCGCCGCAAGCGCCGTCGGACCGGGCAGAAACGTCTCGGCAAAGGCCCCGTTGGCGATCACGATCTCGTGGCGGGCCAGCAGGATATGGTGATACCGGACGGTGGCGCAGCCCTCGGTCGCATGTCCGGGCGCGGACAGGCTGTGGCACCCGGCGATGCCCAAAAGCGCCTTGGCGGCGACAAGGACATCCCGATCGCCATAAAGCCGCCGGATGATCCGCGACCGCAGCACGATCCGGTGTTGCGGCGACACCAAAAGCGGCGCCGAGGGGCGATTGGGCCCGAGCGCGCCCGCCTCGATCGTGATGGGCCGTGTGCTCGCGTCGGGGCATAGCGTCTGCGCCGCGCACCAGACGATGGGCTGCGCCCCGTGATCGGCCGTCAGCACAAGATCGCCGGGCGCCAGGTGCTCGACCGGGATATCGCCGCGCGGCGTTCTGATCCGGGTGCCCGCCACGAAACAGACCACCGATGCCCCATCGGCGCTGTTGGCGGTGAACCATCCTGACGCGTTATCTTCGACCAGGGTGCCGACGGTGATCGACTGGATGGCGATGTTGTCAAGGCTGGCCCCGTTGCTGTTCTCGGTGACGAAGGTATCGCCGTTCACCAACTGGATGATGTTGACACGGGTATCAAAGGTGGTGCCGTCGCCGCGCTCTATGGTCACCAGGTACACGGCCACCGAATCCTGGGTGATCGTCCTGCTGCCCGCGCCGTCGCCCAGATCGTAGGTGATTTCGCTCGCCGCCGATCCTTGGTCGTCGTCATAGGCGACGCCGTCGTTTTGCGGTTCGGTCACGTCGGCGGTCAGCGCCTTGATGGTGCGGTTGTCGTGGCGTCCATCAAAGACGTTGTCGTTTTCATTGCTCCAGTTGGATTCGTCGGTATCCGCTTCGGCAAAGTTCCCCAGAAAAATAAGTCCGACGCTTGGCATGACGCACCCCCTTGAACCCGGAATTCGGGACAAGCTGTGCGCCAGGGGGCTTCAACATCGGGTTAAAGTTCGAATTGTCGCGAAGTGCGGCGCTCAGCCCTGAACGCGGGTATAGGTGCCCTGGCCTGCCAGGATGCCGCGAAAGCCGCCCGGTTCATCGAGCGAGAACACGATGATCGGCAGGTTGTTGTCGCGCGCCAGCGCGATCGCACTGGCATCCATCACACCCAGACGTTTGGCCAGCACATCGTCGTACGACACGGTCGTGTAGCGCACCGCGTCATCGAACTTGTTGGGGTCCTTGTCATAGACGCCATCGACCTTGGTGCCCTTGAAGATCGCCTCGCAGGACATTTCGTTGGCGCGCAGCGTGGCGGCGGTATCGGTGGTGAAATACGGGTTTCCCGTGCCCGCCGCAAAGATGCAAACGCGCTTTTTCTCGAGGTGGCGCACGGCGCGGCGGCGGATATAGGGTTCGGCCACTTCGTTCATGGTGATGGCCGAAATGACGCGCGTGTGAATCCCAAGGCCTTCCAGCGCCGATTGCATCGCCAGCGCGTTCATCACCGTGGCCAGCATCCCCATGTAATCGGCTGTCGTGCGCTCCATCCCCTGTGCCGATCCCTGAAGACCGCGAAAGATGTTGCCGCCACCGATGACCATGCAGATCTCGACCCCAAGCTCGTGCACCGACTGCACCTCGCGGGCGATCCGTTCGACGGTGGGCGGATGCAGGCCATAGCCCAGATCACCCATCAAGGCCTCGCCCGAGATCTTCAGCATGACCCGGTTGAACGTGACTTTGGGTTCGTCTTGGGTCATGTGCTGCTCCGCATCTGGGGTTTTGATTGCCGGCAAAATGTCCGAAAACGCAAGGCAGTTCAATGCGAGACCGCGAGGGTGACGGATAAAATGACAGGCGATGCAACCATGGCGCGATGGCGCGCCCTGCCGCCCGATCTGCCTGTGCTGATCGCCGGACCCACGGCTTCGGGCAAATCGGCGCTGGCGCTCGAAATCGCGCAGGCGGCGGGCGGGGTCATCGTAAATGCCGACGCAAGCCAGGTCTATGCCTGCTGGCGCGTTCTGACCGCGCGCCCCGACGCCGAAGAGGAAGCCCGCGCGCCGCATCTTCTCTATGGGCATGTCCAGCCGGGTGCGGCCTATTCCACCGGGCATTGGCTGCGCGAAATCGCGCCGATCCTGAAAGGTCCCGAACGCCCGATCGTCGTGGGCGGCACCGGTCTTTACTTCAGGGCGCTGACCGAAGGGCTGGCCGACATTCCGCCCACCCCCGCCGAGGTCCGGGCCGAAGCGGATACGCTGCCGCTCGATATCCTGCTGGCAGGGATCGACGCGAGAACGGCGGCGGGCATCGACCGGGTCAATCGCGCCCGCGTCCAGCGTGCGTGGGAAGTGCAGCGCGCCACCGGGCGCAGCCTGTCGGACTGGCAGGCCGAGACCGGTGCGCCGATGCTGCCGCTGGCCGCCTGTCTGCCGCTGGTGTTCGACGTCGATCGTGACTGGCTGAACGCCAGGATCGCGCGGCGGTTCGACCAGATGATCGCGGGCGGCGCGTTGGAGGAGGTCGCGGCCGTGCGCCCGGTCTACGACCCCGCCCTGCCCGCGCACCGCGCCATCGGCGTGCCGGAGCTGATGGCCCACCTGGACGGCCGGATGACGCTGGAGCAGGCGCGCGACGCCGCCGTTGTCGCGACCCGGCAATTCGCCAAGCGGCAGCGCACCTGGTTTCGATCGAGGATGGGCGACTGGCAGCGGGTCCGGCCAGGGAGTTGACCGTCGGCGGTATTCATATCGCCACTTGTTTGGCCGCGATATCCGTGCAAAATTGCCTCAAAATTGTCTTAATTCAACCAAGGGACCGCCTTGATGTCGTTTGCCCCGGTGCGCATCCTGACCCTGCCGCAGTTTACGCGCCAGCAGGATTGGCGGCTGACGCTGGCCCACGACCGGCCGCAGGATCTGTTGATCTGGGTGACACGCGGCCAGGGGCGGTTGCTGCTGGACGGGCAGCGTCGCGGCGTCGGTGTCCATAACGCCATCCTGGTGCCGGGCGGCCATCTGTTCGCGCTGGAACTGGGGCGGCAGGGCATGGGGCTGGTGGTCGAGATCCCGCCCGGCAGCGATTTGCGCCTGCCCGATCGACCGGCGCAGCTTCGGATCCGCGATGTTCAATCGCAGTCGGAACTGACCGGCCTGATCGAAGCGGCACAGCGCGAGGCGGCGGCGGCGCGCCCGCTGTCCCAGCAGGCGGTGGAGGCCTATGCAGCGCTGATATCGGTCTGGCTGCGCCGGCAAATGGGATCGGAGGCGCATCTGACAGAGCGGCCCCGCGCCGCCGTGCGACTGGCGGCCCGGTATTGCGCGCGGATCAGCGCGGAGTATGCCAGCACCGCCACGATGGCCGATCACGCGGCGGCGCTTTCGGTCACGCCCACACATCTGTCACGGGCCTGCAAGGCGGCCACCGGCAAGACCGCGGCGGAGCTTTTGACCGAGCGCGTGATCTACGCGGCGCGCGATCTGCTGGCGACCACCAGTGTGCCCGCGCAGGATGTCGCGCGGCACCTCGGCTTTGGCAGCGCGGCCTATTTCACGCGCTTCATGCAACAGCATACCGGTGCGTCGCCGTCCGCCCTGCGCGGCTGATTGCAGGGCTGATTGCGCGGTCGGGCACTGGGTCGAATGTGCCGCGAAATGGGGCGACACGCTGGCGCATTCGTCGTTTTCCGACGGTCCGAGTGTCGCAAAAAAGCGATCAAGCGGCGCACACTTGCGTTGACCTTGCCGATTTTCTGCTGCCTCATGGAACCAAGGCACGGGGGCGGCGCCAATCCACGGCCAAGCCCGCGCGCGATAAAACGGATCCCGCCTCCGCGGGGCCAACACATCGGCGGGACAAACCCGCCTGGCCTGAAAACAGGGGCTTACATGGGACTATTCATCTTGCGGCGTCTGGGCGTGATGCTTTTGACGGCTTTGTGCCTGACATTCATCGTGTTCTGGCTGACGAACCTTTACCCGAACCTCGAAAAACTGGCCAAGACGCAAGGCAACTTTCGCATGTCGGACGAGGCCGTGGAAAGCTATCTTGCCAACCGCGGATACCTGCAGCCGATGCCGGTCAAGTTCGGTCAGTGGCTGGGCGTGCTTCCGGGGTGGACCAACGAAAAGGACGGCGAGGTCACGGGGCGCTGTTTCGACGCCGGCACCCCCGAAGAGCAGCGCGACACCTTCTGCGGCGTGCTGCAGGGCGATTGGGGCCGGTCGACCGTGTTCAAGGACGACGTGGGCGCGCTGGTGGCGACCCGGCTGGGGCTGACGGGCAAGCTGATGTTCTTTGTCATGCTGGTGATGGTGCCCTCGGCGCTGGTGCTGGGCGTGCTGGCCGGGATGAGAGAGGGATCGGCGACCGACAGGACGCTGTCGACCTTTTCCATCGCCTCGACGGCGACGCCGGAATACGTGTCCGGCGTCATCTTCATCGCGGTGTTCGCGTCTTCTGCCTTTGGGCTGAAATGGTTCAAGGGATCGGCGACAAGCGCCATGGAAAGCGTGAGTTTCGAGAACTTCACCCTGCCGGTGATAACGATCGCGCTTTACGGCATGGGGTATATCGCGCGGATGACGCGGGCCTCGATGACCGAGGTCATGACGGCGCAATATATCCGGACCGCGCGGCTCAAGGGGGTGAAGTTTTCCAACATCGTGCTGAAACACGCCCTCAGGAATGCGCTTATCGCGCCCTTCACGGTGATCATGCTGCAGTTTCCGTGGCTCCTGAACGGGGTGGTGATCGTCGAGACGCTGTTCAACTACAAGGGCTTTGGCTGGCTTCTGGTGGCGGCGGCGTCGAACAATGACATCGAATTGCTGCTGGCCGTGTCGGTCGTATCGGTCGTGGTGGTGCTGGTGACGCAGCTGATATCGGATATCGGCTATGTCTACCTGAACCCGCGCATCCGCATTTCATAAGGGGGCCAGAGCATGGAACCACTCAACTGGGGCGAAATCCTCCTGCGCATGTTCATTCAGCTGATCCCGGTCTGGATCGCGCTCACGGTGCTGTTCGTCGTCTCGTTCACCTACAAGCGGCGTCTGGGGCTGTATGGCAAGCTTTTCGACAGCACCATCGGCATGATCGGCTTTTTCCTGGTGATGTTCTGGGTGTTCACCGGCGTCATGGGCGGACCGATGGACATGCTGGTGACGCATGATGCGCTGAGCCAGGTGTCGGGCATGAAGAACGAACTGCCCGGCGAGCCGCTGGCGGGGGCGGAAGCGGGCGAATACCCCTTCTACCTTCTGGGCGGCGACAACCTCGCGCGCGACGTGTTCAGCCGCCTGATCAAGGGCGCCTGGGTCGTGGTGCAGATCGCGCCCGTGGCCACGCTCTTTGCCTTCATGGTCGGGATCACTCTGGGCCTGCCGGCGGGGTATTACGGCGGGCGGCTCGATACCTCGCTGTCGTTCCTGGCGAACCTGATCCTCGCCTTCCCGGTAATCTTGCTGTTCTACCTGCTGGTCACACCCGAGATCGTGCTGACGGGCATCCCCAACTACATGGCGCTGTTTTTGTTCATCTTTCCGCTGATCTTCATGCTGATCCTGCTGAATTCGCGCTATCACACGCAGCCAAAGGTCCGCACGCCGCTGCTGATCGCGGTGATGTTGGGGATGGGGTGGCTTTACCTGTCGCTGGTGTCGACGAACGGATCGGTGGTGGCGACGCCGACCTATGCGATCCCGGGGCTGCCGGAATTCCTCGATCTGTTCGACATCGATCCCGGAATCCTGGTGGTTTTCGTGTCGGTGGTCTTTGTCAATTCGCCCACGGTCTTCCGCATCGTGCGGGGCCTCGCGATGGACATCAAGACGCGCGATTACGTCGCGGCCGCCCAGACCCGTGGCGAGGGCCCGTGGTACATCATGCTATGGGAGATCCTGCCCAACGCGCGCGGGCCGCTGATCGTCGATTTCTGCCTGCGCATCGGATACACCACCATCCTGTTGGGCACCCTCGGGTTCTTCGGGCTTGGGTTGGAATCCGAGAGCCCGGACTGGGGCAGCACGATCAATGCTGGCCGACGGCTGCTGGCGCTCTACCCGCATGCGGCGATTGCCCCGGCGATCGCGCTGCTGACGTTGGTGCTTGGGCTGAACCTGTTGGCCGATGGCCTGCGCGAGGAATCGTTGCGCGACTGACGTTGTCTGGCGGATCGGGGGCCAGCCCCCGAACCCCCGGAGTATTTTTGACCTAAAGAAGCAGGGACACGGCCCTGCCGCCGCCAACTGGGAGACGCTGATGCCTCGGGAAAAATATGACGGCCCCATCCTGGAGATCGACAAGCTGTCGATCTCGTTCTTCACGCGGCTGCGGGAAATCCCGGCGGTCATGGATTTTTCGGTCGCCGTCAAACCCGGAGAGGCCGTGGGCCTGGTGGGGGAATCGGGCTGCGGCAAGAGCACGGTCGCCCTGGGCGTCATGCAGGACCTTGGCAAGAACGGCAGGGTCGTGGGCGGGTCGATCAAGTTCAAGGGCCGCGATCTGAGCGAGATGAACGACGAGGAACTGCGCGATATCCGCGGGTCCGAAATCGCGATGATCTACCAGGAGCCGATGGCGTCGCTGAACCCGGCGATGCGCATCGGCAGGCAGTTGATGGAAGTGCCGATGATCCATCAGGGGGCCTCGGAGAAGGAGGCCTTTGAGCGTGCCCTGCAGGTCGTCACCGACGTCAAGCTGCCGGACCCGGCGCGCATTCTGCAGGCCTATCCGCACCAGCTTTCGGGCGGCCAGCAGCAGCGTATCGTGATTGCCATGGCGCTGATGAGCGAGCCGTCGTTGCTGATCCTCGATGAACCGACCACGGCGCTGGATGTGACGGTCGAGGCCTCGATCGTCGAGCTGGTCAAGGATCTGGGCCGCAAATACGGCACGTCGATGCTGTTCATCAGCCACAACCTCGGGCTGGTGCTGGAGACCTGCGACCGGATCTGCGTGATGTATTCGGGCGAGGCGGTCGAGCGCGGCAGCATCGCCGATGTCTTCGACGAGATGCAGCATCCCTATACACAGGCGCTGTTCCGGTCGATCCCCCTGCCCGGCGCCAACAAGAACGACCGCCCGCTGATCGCCATTCCCGGCAATTTCCCGCTGCCGCACGAGCGGCCCGATGGCTGCAACTTCGGGCCGCGGTGCGATTACTTCGAGAAGGGGCGTTGCGATCAGGGCAGTATCCCGATGTTCGACGTGCCCGGCAACGAACGCCATGCGACCCGCTGCGTGCGGTTCCAGGAGATCGACTGGCAGGCGCCGCCGCAGGTGGCGGACAAGAAGGAAAAGGGCGAGATCGGTCGTGTCGTTCTCAAGATCGAGAACCTCAAGAAATACTACGAGGTGGCGGCGAATGCGATCTTTGGCGGCGGCGACAAGAAGGTCGTGAAGGCCAATGAGACGCTGACCTTCGAGGCGCGCGAGAGCGAGACATTGGCCATCGTGGGCGAAAGCGGCTGCGGCAAATCCACCTTTGCCAAGGTTCTGATGGGGCTGGAGACGGCGACCGAGGGCACCATCACGCTGGACAACAAGAACATCGAAGACATCCCGATCGAACAGCGCGACACCAAGACCATCGCCGACGTGCAGATGGTGTTCCAGAACCCCTTTGACACGCTGAACCCGTCGATGACGGTGGGCCGCCAGATCATCCGCGCGCTGGAGATTTTCGGCATCGGCGAGAGCGAGCGGGACCGCCAGCAAAGGATGCTCAAGCTGCTGGATCTGGTCAAGCTGCCGCGCGAGTTCGCGGGCCGGATGCCGCGGCAGTTGTCGGGCGGGCAAAAGCAGCGGGTGGGCATCGCGCGCGCCTTTGCGGGGGATGCGCGGATCGTGGTGGCGGATGAGCCCGTCTCGGCGCTGGATGTGAGCGTACAGGCGGCGGTGACCGATCTGCTGATGGAGATCCAGCGCGAACAGAAGACCACCTTGCTGTTCATCAGCCACGATCTGAGCATCGTGCGCTATCTCAGCGACCGGGTGATGGTGATGTACCTGGGCCATGTGGTCGAGCTTGGCACCACCGACCAGGTCTTTGCGCCGCCCTACCATCCGTATACCGAGGCGCTGCTGTCGGCGGTGCCGATTGCCGATACGCGGGTCAAGAAAAAGCACATCGTGCTGGAGGGCGATATTCCGTCGGCGATGAATCCGCCGCCCGGCTGCCCGTTCCAGACGCGCTGCCGCTGGAAGAGCCAGGTGCCCGGCAACCTGTGCGAGGTCGAAGTGCCGCCGATGCGCACGCTGGATGCGGGGCACCAGGTCAAATGCCACCTGAGCGATGAGCAGCTGGCCGAGATGGAGCCGGTGATCGAGATCGCGGCGCAGTAACGGGCGGGAGGGTCTGCGACCGGAGGCGCCGAGGTGCCGCGCCGGTCGCGGCCGGATCAGAGGGCGAGCGAGGCCACCACGCCAAAGAAGTAGGCCAGTGCGAACAGCAGCAGGCCCGGACGGCGCTTGCGCAACAAAAACCCGGTCAGGACAAGGATCGGCGAGAGCGCGAGCCCCGCCAGCGCGGGATAGGTCACAAGCCCGTAGGCCGCCGTACCGGGCCCCCATGCAGAGCCTTGGGCGGTCAGGCCGGTCAGGATGATGCCGAGGATCGCGCCGAGGATGGCACCGATGCTGAGCGGCAGGATGGAGCCACCGTTGCGCGCGACCAGTTGAGGCAGCGGTTTGGCGGGCTTCCGGTTCGATCGCTTGGCCTTGCGCGCAGTGTCCATCCGACGGGGGCGGACCTCTGACGGCGTCAGGGTCTGGTTGCGGGCAATCCGGTCGATGCGGTCATGGAAACAGGCGGTGGCCATAGCGGTGATCCCAAATCTGTGCGTGGGATCAGATAAGCCGTTAACTATGTCTTAAGGGTGGCGATGGATCGTCCGAACCAAGGAAATCACAACTTGCAAGCGAGCCTTGATCGAAGGGGCTGTCGCCGGCCCAGGGCGGTGTGTGCGGGCGGGGTTTCTCGGCGACCGTCCGTCGGGTCTGGCCCGCTCGCCCGCGACGCGCGCCGCAATACGGGCCACGATACCGGCCACGAATTGCCCAAGCCAAGCCCGCTTATCCGCCCGAGATGATCCGCACGTAGGCCTTGGTTTCACGATAAGGCGGCACGCCGCCGTATTTCTTCACGGCCCCCGGCCCGGCATTGTAGGCCGCCAGCGCCAGCCGCCAGTCGCCGAACGTGCGGTGCTGCTGCTTGAGATATCGCGCGCCCCCGTCGAGGTTCTGGTAGGGGTCACTGGAATCCACCCGCAACACCCGCGCGGTCTGTGGCATCAATTGGGCCAGGCCAAAGGCGCCCTTGTGCGATCTGGCCTTGGGGTTCCAGCCTGATTCCTGCTGCACGAGGCGCAGGAACAGATCCTCGGGAATGCCGTGGCGCTGCGCGGCGGCGCGCGCCATCGCAAGGTACTGACCCTTGTACTTTCCGGCGTATTTCGGCGCGTTCCATTTCGTCGGTGTGTTCACCGCCGGTGGCTTCAGCCGAACCGAATTGGAATATTGCTTGGCCGCGCGCGTATCGAGGATTTTCTTTTGCGAGGCAAAGAGCGTCGTGCGGCTCTTGCTGGAAAAGACATCTGCCGTGGCGGCCGTCGCGAATGTCAGTGCGGCGACCATGCCACCCAAAAGAATACTGCGCATGATCCCCCCCGGTCTCATGTAAATTCCATGATGTAAAAACCCGTCCAAACTACCAAAAAAAGGCCTGTCGATAAACCCCTGTTGTCGCGACCCGCGGTGAATGACCGATGGCGGCGGGATCGATGTTCCATCATCCGGACGGAGCGTATAGGTTCGGTGAAACCATGCCCGAAGCGGATTCGTGAGGGTCACAGACAGCGAAAAAGGGGGCATCATGGCCGGCTCAGTCAACAAAGTCATTCTCATCGGAAATCTGGGGCGCGACCCGGAAGTGCGGTCGTTCGCAAACGGCGGCAAGGTCTGCAACCTGCGTATCGCCACCTCGGAGACGTGGAAGGACAAAAGCAGCGGCGAACGCAAGGAACGGACCGAATGGCATAGCGTCGCGATCTTTTCCGAGCCCTTGGTGCGCGTTGCCGAGCAGTACCTGCGCAAGGGCTCCAAGGTGTATATCGAGGGCCAGCTCGAGACCCGCAAATGGCAGGACCAGTCCGGTCAGGACCGCTACTCGACCGAGGTCGTGCTGCGCCCGTACCGCTCCGAACTGACGATGCTCGACGGTCGCGACGGCGGTGGCGGTGGCGGCGGCGGCGGCGGTTATGACAGCGGATCGTCGGGTGGCGGCTACGGCGGCGGATATGATCAGGAGCCGTCGGGCGGCGGCGGCGGTGGCGGCGGTCGCGCCCCCTCGCGTGATCTGGACGACGAAATCCCGTTCTGACGACTGGGCCGGCGGCCTGTGTCCCGCGCGCCCTTGCGGCGGGCGATGCGGCACGGGCACTGGCGCTTTATACCGATCTGACGCCTGGCGCGCCCGCGGACGATGCGGGCGCATACCTGCGGGTGATCGCCCACACCGGCACGGCGGTGTCCGGCGGCTTTGCGGGTCACGACCTGGCGGCGGTGGTCACCCTGCACATACAGCCAAACGTCACATGGGCTGCACGGCCCTGTGGCCTGATCGAAACTGTCGTGACGGGCTCTGGTCTGCGCGGGCGCGGCCATGGCCGCTGGGTCATGGCCCCTACGGTCGATGCCGCCTGGGCCGGGGCGCCTACAAGATCATGCTGATGACCGGGCAAGAGCGCGGCGCCAAAGGCTTTTGCGAGGCGGTGGGCTTCTTGGGCGGGGACAAGCACGCGATGGTGATGCGCCGCCCCTGGCCCTAGCGATCCCGCGCGTCGCGCAGCACCGACAGCACGGCATCGCGCGGCACGTCACCGGTGACAAAGGCCTGACCGATGCCGCGCGCGAGGACAAAGCGCAACTGCCCGTCCACGACCTTCTTGTCCTGCCCCATGAGATCCAGCAGCGCCTCGGCCCCCGGCAGATCGCCTTCGATATCGGCAAGGTCGGTCTTCATCCCCATGGTGCGCAGATGCGCGCGCACGCGGCTCGGGTCCTCTTGCGAACACAGGCCCATCCGCGCCGACACCTCGAACGCCAGCGCGCAGCCGATGGCGACACCTTCGCCATGCAGCAGGCGGTCGCCATACCCGGTTGCGGCCTCAAGCGCATGACAGAATGTATGGCCGAGGTTCAGCAGCGCGCGATCGCCCTGCTCTGTCTCGTCGCGCATCACGATGTCGGCCTTCATCTGGACCGACCGTTTGACCGCCTGTACGCGCGCTTGCGGGTCTCCCGCCGCCAGCGCGGGGCCCTGGGCCTCGAGCCAGTCGAAAAAGGCGGCATCCCCCAGCAACCCGTATTTCACGACCTCGCCGTAGCCGGCCAGGAAGTCGCGCGGCGCAAGCGTGCCCAGCACGGCGGTGTCGGCCAGCACGAGGCTGGGCTGGTGAAAGGCGCCCACCAGGTTCTTGCCGTGGGACGTGTTGATCCCGGTCTTGCCGCCCACCGAACTGTCCACCTGCGCCAGCAGCGATGTCGGGATCTGCACGAAGCGCACGCCCCGGCGCAGGATGGCGGCGGCGAATCCGGCCAGGTCGCCGATTACGCCGCCGCCCAGGGCCACGACGATATCGCCGCGCTCGACCCGCTGATCCAGAAGCCAGCCGACGCAGCGCTCCAGTTCGGCCCAGCATTTCGTGGCCTCGCCGGGCGGGAGCGCCAACGCCTCGACCGTGATCCCCTGCGCCGCCATCCCGGCCCGCAGCCCCTCCAGATGCAGGGCGCCCACGGTCTCGTCCGTCAGCACCGCCACCCGCGGGCGCCGCAGCAGCGGACCCACCAGCGCGCCCGCCCGTGCCAAAAGACCGGGCCCGATATGAATGTCGTACGCGCGTCCGGGCAGATCGACATGCACCGTTTCAGTCATTCTCGTCCTCGCTCGGTTCGCGGCGCTCCAACACGTCGGGGCGGGTCAGCAGGGTGTCGATCACCCGCTGCGCCATCGCCTCGATCGACAGGCGGGCGACGCAGTCCACCGCCAGATCGGCCTGCGCGTAATACGGCACGCGCGCGTCGTAAAGGTTGCGCAGCGTGGTTTTCGGGTCAGGTGTGCGCAGCAGCGGGCGGGTGTCGCGGTGGCGCACCCGGTTCCACAAAAGATCCAGATCGGCGTTGAGCCAGACCGACACGCCGCGCGCGCTGACCATCGCGCGCGTCTCGGCATCCAGAAAGGCGCCGCCGCCAGTGGACAGCACCCCGCAGGCGCGGTCGAGCAACCGGCCGATGACCTCGCGTTCGCGGGCGCGAAAGAACGGCTCCCCGTCGCGGGCAAAGATTTCCGGAACGCTCATGTTCGCCGCCGCCTCGATTTCGGCGTCGCTGTCGAGAAAGGGCACAGCCAGACGCGCGGCCAACGCGCGCCCCACGGCGGTCTTTCCCGCGCCCATCATGCCCACCATGACGACGGTCTTTTTCAATCGAAACGGCCCTCCGCCGGAGGCGTGCTGGCTCAGGGAGTGCTGAAAATCGCTCATGGTCCTGTGAATGACGTGATATTGGTGAAAAGGCCATATATAGTTTGCACAAAACACGTATGAACACGGGGCAGAACAGGCTATGGGGCGACTACTCAAACTTTTGTTTTACTTGGCTATTATAGGATTTATTGGATTGGTCGGCTATGCCTACATCGGGCCGTTTTTCGGTGTTGATTTTTCCGCGCCGCAGTCGGAAGTCCGCGTTCCAGTGACGTTGGATGCCAACTGAGCACCCCATACGCGGGCTTTTGATCGCCACCGCCCTCGGGGCGGCGGTGTGTCTTGGCGCGGGCCCCGTCCGGGCGCAGGCCGTCGCCGCAGCGCCGCCGCCACAGCAGCCCTTGTCGGCGATCGACTGGCTGGATCGAAACGCGCCCTCCGCCACCGCCGTCCCCGGCGACGCGCGCGATCCCCAGTTCCTCGACGAGCCGCCGGTCGCGCGCAGCGGATCGGTACCGGGCATCACCGTCACACCGTTGGCCGACGAGGCGGTGCGGCACGTGGGGCTGGTGCCGCCCTCGGTCACGGGGCTGCCGCCGGACCTGTGGGCAGGCAGCGATCCCGACACCGTCAGCGCGCTGCTGGCGGACATGCCCGATCTGCGCCTGCCCGCCGCGCAATCGCTGTTCTATTCGCTCTTGCTGACCGAAGCGCAGGGCCCAAGCGGCGACCGCAACGCGCGCGACGCGTTTTCACTGGCGCGGGTCGAGGCCCTGGTGCGGCTGGGGGCGCTCGATCCGGCGATGGCGCTGATCGAACAGGCGGGCGTGGACCGCGACATCGCGCATTTCGCCGCCTACATGAACATCGCGTTGCTGACCGGGGCCGAAGATCAGGCCTGCGCGCGTCTGACCGCGATGCCCTATCTGGCCCCGTCCCAGGCGCATCGTGTCTTTTGCGCCGCGCGCGGCGGGGCGTGGGACGACGCGGCGCTGATGCTCGACACCGGGCGCGTGCTCGACCTGATCGACCCGGACATGGTCCAGCGGCTGGACCGGTTTCTAAATGCCGACCTGTTCGAGGATGCCACCCCCCTGCGCCCCCCGCGTGAGATCGACGCGCTGAGTTTTCGGCTGCATGACGCCATCGGAGAGCCGCTCGCCACCCGGTCCCTGCCCCGCGCCTACGCGGTGGCGGACCTGCGCGATCTGGCAGGCTGGAAGGCGCAGCTCGAGGCGGCCGAGCGGCTGACGCGCACCGGTGCCCTGCCCGACAACCGCCTGCTGGGGATCTACACCGATCGCAAGCCCGCGGCGTCGGGCGGCATCTGGGACCGGGTCGCGGCATTGCAGCGCTTCGAGACCGCGCTTGGCACGCAAAGTCTGGACGCCGTGACAAAGGCCTTGCCGCCTGCCTGGCGCGCGATGCAGCAGGCCCGGCTCGAGGCGCCATTCGCCAGCCTGTTCGCCGCGCGGGTGTCCGGGCTCGATCTGAGCGGGCCTGCGGCGCGGATCGCCTTCGAGATGGGCATGCTTTCCCCCGACTACGAAGCCTTTGCCGCGACCGCCCCGCAAGACATGGCGCTGGCGCCCGCGGTGAGCGCGCTGGCGCGGGGCGAGGCGCCACGGGCCAGTGCGGACGACGGGATGCTGGCGGCGGTGGCGGCGGGGTTCGGCGCCGATCTTGCGCGGCGCGACCTGATCGCGCTGGCCCGCGATGGCGAGTTGGGTATGGCGATCCTGCGGTCGCTTGCGCTGCTGGACGCGGGCGCGCGCGGCGATACCGCCGCGCTTGGCGCAGGGCTGGCCAGCCTGCGCGCGCTGGGGCTGGAGGATACGGCCCGTCGCAGCGGCATTCAGTTGCTGCTGCTGGAGCGCGAGCCGGGATGAGCGGCGGAAACTGGATCTCCGCCTTTCTGGAGGCGCAGGCCGCGGAACTGGGGGCCGCGCGCAACACGTTGCTGGCCTATGGGCGGGATCTGCAGGATTTCGCGGCCTGGCTGACGCGGCGCGGCCCGGATTTCGCCACCGCGACGCAAGACGATGTCGAAGCCTACCTGGTGCATTGCGATGATCAGGGGCTGGCGAAATCCACCCGCGCGCGACGGCTGTCGGCCATCAAGCAGCTGTATCGCTTTGCCTTCGAGGAAGGCTGGCGCACGGACAACCCCGCGATCCGCATTTCCGGACCGGGCCGCGACGCGCGCCTGCCCGTCACGCTGAGCGAGGCGGAGGTTGACGCCCTGCTGGAGGCGGCGCGCGCCTCGGGCCGCAATGCCGGTGACCGCGCGCGCAACACCGCGATGATGGAACTGCTTTATGCCACCGGAATGCGGGTGACGGAACTGGTCAGCCTGCCGGTCGCGGCGGCGCGGGGCGATCCGAACCTGTTGCTGATCATGGGCAAGGGCGGCAAGGAACGGCTGGTTCCGCTGTCGCCGCCGGCCCGGTCCGCGCTGGCGGACTGGCTGGTGCTGCGGGACCGTGCCGAGACGGCAGACAGGGCGCGCGGCAAGCCGCCCTCGCGGTTCCTGTTTCCGTCGCGCGGGGCGTCGGGGCATCTGACGCGGCACCGATTCTATCTGCTGATCAAGGAATTCGCCGGCGCGGGCGGCGTCATGCCCGCCAAGGTCACGCCGCACACGCTCCGCCACGCCTTTGCCACGCACCTGTTGGCCAATGGCGCCGATCTGCGGTCCATCCAGACGCTGCTGGGCCATGCGGATGTCGCGACCACCGAAATCTATACCCGCGTGCTCGAGGAACGGCTGTCGCAACTGGTGCTGGAGCATCACCCGCTGGCGACCGCCCCCGCCCGCGACCCGGCCGACCGGCGCAGCGAGACCGGCAGCACGTCTTCGGAGGGCCAGAGCCCGCTGAGCAAGGCCCGGTCATAACCCTGCGTCAGCCCGGCGTCCCGCATCGCCGCCGCCGCCGCCGAAGCATCGTAGTCGAGATCGTGGATCGTCGCCTGCGCACCGTCCAGCAGGACAAAGCGCGTCTGGCGCCGCGCATCATGCGCGGGCATGCCGATGACCCCGGCATTGATCCACCGTCGCGGCGCCGGGCCCGAGTCGCGGTTGCGCCGGGCCAGATCGCGCCGAAACGCGATGCCGCAGTGGCCCGCGACGATCCGGTCCACCGCGCCGATGCCATCCTCGACCGCGGCCCATTCCCGCGCAAACTCCGCTTCGGGCGAGGTAGGCCAGATGAAGCGCGCGACATCCGTCATCCCGCCGTGGATCACGCCGTGCCGCAGCCCGGCCGACGTAAAGGACAGGATGTCGGGCAATCCACCCATCCAGTCGCGGTCGTGCGCCGGGACCCTGGCATTGGCATGGCCGAACCATCCCGCACTCAGCAGGTCGCAGGCGCTGCCCGCGTCAAAGCCACAGCCGCAGTCGGGCGCGCCCGCAGCGAGCTGTTTTTCGCAGTTGCCCGCGACGACATGCACGCCCGCGGCCCGGATCGCGGCCACCGTCGCCACCGGATCGGCGCAATAGGCGACCACATCCCCGGTGCAGATCAGATGCGCCGCCCCCATCGCGCGCGCCCGCGCGATCAGCGCCTGCGTGGCCTGCAGGTTGGAATAGGGTCCGCCGAACAGCGCCACGCGGCCCTGCAGACTGCCCAGGTCGAGATGCTTCATGGCGTGATCCTCTCTCGTGTCCCTTGAATGACCGGCCTTGCGCGCCCATAACCAGCCAACGGCGTCGCAAGGCGCCCAACTGGCACCGCGCGACAAAGGAAATGTCCCAAATGGAACCGGCGACTGCAACGCTTGATGGCGCTTTCTGGATCACAAGTGGCGTGATCCTGTTTCTTCTTTTCCTGTCGGGGTTCTTTTCCGGCTCCGAAACGGCGCTGACCGCCGCGTCGCGCGGGAAATTGCGCGCGCAGGCCGACAAGGGGTCGCGCGGCGCGGAACGCGCGCTGAAGATCACCGAGGACAACGAGCGGCTGATCGGGTCGGTGCTGCTGGGCAACAACCTGGTGAACATCCTCGCCACGTCGCTGGCCACGGCGCTGTTCACCCAGGCTTTTGGCGAATCGGGTGTGGCGCTGGCCACGCTGGTGATGACCATCCTCGTGCTGGTGTTCGCCGAGGTGCTGCCCAAGACCTATGCCATCACCAATTCCGAAACCGCCGCGGCGCTGGTGTCGCGGCCGATCTCGCTTGTCGTGCTGGTGTTCTCGCCGGTCGTGGCGGCGGTCCGGCTGTTCGTGCGCGGGGTGCTGCGTCTGTTCGGCGTGCGGATCGACCCCGACAGCAACATCCTCGCCGTGCGCGAGGAAATCGCCGGTGCGCTGCAACTGGGCCATTCCGAAGGGGTGGTCGAGAAGGAAGACCGCGACCGCATCCTGGGCGCGCTCGATCTGGGCGACCGCGCCGTCGAGGAGATCATGTTGCACCGCTCCGGCATCGAGATGATCAACGCCGACGACCCGCCCGAGGATATCCTCGAGCAATGCCTGCAGTCCAATCACACCCGCCTGCCCGTTTATCGCAACGACCCCGAAAACATCATCGGCGTGGTCCACGCCAAGGACTTGTTGCGCGCGATGTACAAGCTGATCGGCGGCCCTGATGTGGACGCCAAGGCGCTGCGCCGCTTCAAGGTGACGGATGTGGCGATGAAGCCCTATTTCGTGCCCGAAACCTCGACCCTGGACGAGCAGATGCGCCAGTTCCTGCGCCGTCGGACGCATTTTGCGCTGGTGGTGGATGAATACGGATCGTTGCAGGGGCTGATCACCCTGGAGGACATCCTCGAGGAGATCGTCGGCGAGATCACGGATGAATTCGACCCGGATGCCGATCACCCGGTGAAAAAAGCCGAGGACGGGCAGTATATCGTCGATGGCGCGATGACGATCCGGGACCTCAATCGCGCGACGGACTGGAACCTGCCCGACGACGAGGCAAATACCGTCGCGGGGCTGGTGATCCACGAGGCGCAGATGATTCCGACCAGCGGCCAGGTGTTCTCGTTCCACGGTTTCCGTTTCGAGGTGGTGGCCCGCGACGGCAACCGGATCACCCAGCTCAAGATCAGACCGCTGTAAGTCGCGCGGGCGACCGTGCCCTGCCCGGCGAAAGATGACAGGCGGGCCGGATTGCGATAAACTCGAAGCCTGATGAATGACGGACGGGTGATCCCATGATCCGCAAGCTTGCCGCTATCCTGGCGGCTGATGTCGTCGGTTTTGCCGGTCGCATGGCGCGGGACGAGGATGGCACGCTCGATCGACTTGCGCGCTTGCGCCGCGATGTGATCGGTATGCAGGTCGAAGCGCACCGTGGCCGCGTGTTCAAATCGCTGGGCGACGGGTTTCTCGCTGAATTTTCCAGCACGATGGAGGCGATCAACTGTGCGATCGGCATTCAAAAGTCGATGGCGCGCGATGCCCTGCGGTCGAACAGTGACGATGCGCTGGTGCTGCGCATCGGTGTGTCGGTCGGCGACGTCGTCGTGCAGGGCGACGATCTTTTGGGCAATGGCGTCAACGTCGCGGCAAGGCTGGAAGCGCTGGCCGATCCTGCCGGGATCGCCATCTCGGCCGATGTCATGTCGCAGATCCGCGGCAAGATCGATCTGCCGCTGCAGGACTGTGGTCATCAACGGGTCAAGGACAGCGACGAGCTGATCCACGTCTATAAGACGAAGGCCCGCGAGGACGGCGCCACGCGCGGGATCTTCAACTTCGACACCGACCCGCTTGCCGCCGAAATCGTGACCGGGGGCTGCCTGTGCGGCGCCGTCCGCTACGAGATCGGCGTGCCGCAGATCAGCACCGGGTTTTGCCATTGCCGGATCTGCCAGAAATTCACCGGCTCCGCGATGAGCGCCTGGACGGCCTTTCCCGCCAAGGGTGTCACCTTCGTGCGCGGCACGCCGCGGTATTTCGCGTCCTCGCCGATTGCCGAACGCGGGTTTTGCGCCGCCTGCGGGTCGGGCCTGACGTATCGGCTGCTGCGGCCGCACGTTGCCGCCTATCTGATCATCTTCACCGGCAGCCTCGATGCGCCGCAGGGCTATGCCCCGGCGGCGCATAGCGGCATAGAAAGCCAGATGCCGTGGCTCGACATTCTGGACGATCTGCCACGCACGCGCTGCGCCGACTCGCGCGTGTTGCAGGAGGCCTGGTCGTCGGTGGGCCTGCCGGAGCCTGAGACATGGGGACCGATGGCCAAGCCGCCCGCCGCATCATGAGCGCCGCGTGGGCCATGATGCCATGATGCCGCGCAGATTGCGGAACGCCCGGTCAGGCCCGCAGCCGCGCGCCCGTGGGATCGAACGGCGGCGCATGCAGGATCGTCGCCCTGTGCGGTCGCCCCAGCACCATCACCTCGACGTCGTCGCCCGGCTCCGCCCCGCTGATATGCGCAAGGGCCAGGCTCATGCCGACGGTATGGCCGTAGGTGCCGGACGTGACCTTGCCCAGACCACGACCGTCCCTGAAGATCGGCTCGCCGCCCGACGCATCCGCGTTCGAAGCCGCCGTGTCGCCGTCGTCCAGCGCCAACAGCATCAACCGTTCGCGGGCGGGTCGAGCGAGCGTGTCGGCCAGCGCGCCCTTGTTCAGGAACTCCTTGTCCATCTTGCACAGGCGCTCCAGCCCCAGTTCCTGCGGCCAGTATTCGGGTGAATATTCCCGCCCCCACGATCCATAGCCCTTTTCGATCCGCAGGCTCATCAGCGCGCGGCTGCCCACCATCCCTGCGCCAAGGTCCGCGCCCGCCTCCAGCAGCGCCTCGAGCAGGGCGACCTGATCGGCGGCGGCGCAGTGCAGTTCCCAGCCAAGATCGCCGGTAAAGCTGACACGCAGCGCCAGCACGTCGATGCCCGCCAGGTCGATCCGGCGCGAGCGCATGAACGGAAAATCCGCCGTTTCAAGCGAGGCATCGGTCAGCCGTTGCAGCAGGGCGCGCGATCTGGGGCCGGCCACGTTGAACCCGCACAGCGCGTCGGTGTGACTGTCGAAGGTGGTGCCCTCCGGCAAGGGCACGGCTTTGAAAAAACGCTGGTGATAGCGCTCGGCCATACCCGATCCGATGATCCAGAATTCATCCCGGCCCGTGCGCGTCACGGTGAAATCGCCCGCCACCCCGCCGCGCTTGCCGATCAGCGGGGTCAGGCACGACCGCCCGACATCGCGCGGCATGGTGTTGGCGAAAACCGCGTTCAGCCAGGCCTCGGCGTCGCGCCCGGCGCAGCGGTACTTGGCGAAGTTCGAGATGTCGATGATCCCCGCGCGGTCGCGCAGCATCTTGCATTCCGCACCCACCGGCGCCCACCAGTTCTGACGGGTGAAGCCTTCGGTTTCCGACGCCTCGGGGGCGGTGGCGTACCACAGCGGATGTTCCCACCCGGCGTTGAGCCCCATGACCGCGCCCATGCCTTTTTGCAGGGTATAGGCGGGCCGCATCCGCACCGGGCGGCCGGCGGCGCGTTCCTCGCCGGGGAAATGAATCTTGAAGCGGTTGGCATATTGGTCGCCCACGCGCGCCTTGGTGAACCTGGCGTCCGCCCAATCGCCGAAGCGCGCCACATCCCAGGCGAACATGTCATAGCGGGTCTCGCCGGTGACGATCCAGTCGGCCGCCAGAAGGCCCATGCCGCCCGACTGCGAAAAGCCCGGAATGATGCCGTTGCAGCAAAAGTAGTTGGAAAGCTCCGGCACCGGGCCGAACAGCACATTGCTGTCCGGCGACCAGATCATCGGACCATTGATCACGCGCTTGATTCCCGCGGCGCCCACGGCGGGCACGCGGTCGATGGCGCGCATCATGTTCGGCTCGATCCGGTCCAGGTCGTCGGCGAAAAGCTCGTGTCCGAAGCCCGGCGGCGTGCCCTCCTCGGCCCAGAACCGCATGTCGCGTTCATAGGCGCCCACCAGCAGGCCCTTGCCCTCCTGGCGCAGGTAATATTCGCCGTCGCGGTCGGCCACCGATGGCAGGCGGCGATCGAGCCCGGCGATCTCGGCGATGGTCTCGGTCACGAAATACTGATGCTCCGTGGGTTGCAGCGGCAGGGTCAGCCCCGCCATCGCCGCCACCTCACGCCCCCATAGCCCGGCGGCGTTGACCACCCATCGCGTCGCGATGTCGCCCTTGGGCGTGCGCACTATCCATGTGCCGTCGGGCTGCGGATCGGTGGCGGTCACGGGGCAGAAGCGGATGATCTCGGCACCGTTCTGGCGCGCGCCGGCGGCATAGGCGGACGTCACGCCCGACGGGTCCACATTGCCGCCCTCGGGTTCCCACATGATGCAGCGGATGCCGGTGAAATCCACCAGCGGATGCAGGCGTTCGGCCTCGTCGCGGGTGACCTCGTGGAAATTCATGCCGTAAAGCCTGGCCTTGGCGGCCTGCAGCCGAAGCTGGTGTTCGCGCGCCTCGGTCTGCGCCAGATACAGGCTGCCGGGCTGGAACACACCGCAGCTTTGCCCGGTTTCCGCCTCCAGCCGGTTGTACAGGCCCATCGTGTAGTGCTGGATCCGGCTGATGTTGGTGCTGTCGTGCAGGCCGTGGATATTGGCCGCCGCGTGCCAGGTGGAGCCGGAGGTCAGCTCGTGGCGTTCCAGCAGCACGACATCGCGCCAGCCCAGCTTGGTCAGGTGATACAGGATCGAGCATCCGATGACACCGCCGCCGATCACGACGGCCTGTGCGTGGGTTTTCATGGCGGCGGTTCCTCGGTTGGACGTTCAGCGCCACCGTGCTGCGGTTTTGCCGGGGCCGATAGCCCAAAGCCGACATGCCGCGTCGCCGGTATGCAACTGCCCGCCGTTTGCAGCCCGCCCAGCCGGGACCGGACGCTAGCGCGTCTCGCGCCGCCAGCCCTTGCGTTCGGGGCGCTCCTGCGCCTCTGCCTCGGCCTCGGCCTCCCTGCGCCGCCTGAGTTCCTCTTGCCGCTGACGCTCCGCACGGGCCTGATTGCGGCGGATCGTGTCTTCCACCCGCTGCCGCTCCGCCTGTGCGCGGTCGTGGCGGCGGGCCTCCTCCTCCTGCCGCTGGCGCTCCGCGCGGGCCTGATTGCGGCGAATCGTGTCCTCCACCCGCTGACGCTCCGTCTGTGCGCGGTCGCGGCGCCGGGCCTCCTCCTCCTGGCGCTGACGCTCCGCGCGGGCCTGATTGCGGCGGATCGTGTCCTCCACCCGCTGACGCTCCGATTGGTTGCGCCTGCGGATCTCTTCATCACGCCGGAATCGCTCGTCGATCATCTCTTGCCGCCGTCTTTCGCGCTCGCGTCGGGCGCGACGGTCGAATTCCTCGCGGCGAAGCTGGCGGTCCCGTTCGATGCGGGCCTCTTCGCGCCGCAGCCTGTCACGCTCCAGCGACGAGCGGCGCAGCCGGTCGGCGTCACGCGCGCGGCGTTCGCGTTCGATCTGTTCGCGCCGCAAATGCCGGTCCTCGACCCGACGGATCAGCCTGTCGCGTGCGATCGGCGGACGCCGGTCAAAGGAATGGATCCGGCGGTGTTCGTGGTTGCGCCGGTAGGGAACGGTGTCGCGGATGACGATCCGCCGCCGGTAGCGCGGATTGATCGAGATATGGACGGGAAGCGTTTGGGTCCGTGTCCAGATTCCGTCTCCGACGTAGTAATAAGACCCGCTCAGGCCATGATAATAGACGTTGCTGCGGGGATAGTAGTCATAGTCGTAGGTGCCGTAGCCCGGGCCGATATAGCCCGGAGCGGTATAATAGTCATCGCACCCCGGCAGGACCACCGCCGCAGCCCCCAGAAAACCGGTCAGGACAAACCGGATGAGTTGGCGTGTGTGCATTGCGTATTCTCCCCCATGTCGCCCTGCGCCACGGTCGAAGGCCACAGGGCCGTTCGGGAGGTAGTATGCGGACAATCGCACCGCCGTGCCTTGATCCCGGACAATCGGAACGCGGCCGCCGATCCGCAGGCGTCAGTCGCGCTCCGGCGCGCGGTCCGTGCCCTGGTCCTGCCGGGGGTTCAGATCGTCAGCGACGTCGTTCCAGACCGCTTCGGCCACCGACCGCCGCAACCGCGCGCGATCGTGATCGAATTTCAGCGCGCTCCACGCCCGGCGCAGCTCTATCCCCGCGGCGATGCGCGCGGCGTCCTGCAGGCCCTTGTCGGGGTGGTGCATCAGCCCCGTCAGCGTCGATTGCAGGCGTTGCTGCACCTCGATCACCGCCGCACCGTCGCGCGCCAGCGATCCGAAACCGTCCTCGATCAGATCGGTGGGCTCAAGCGGATGGACCCAGAGGTTGGGATAGGGCAGATCGCCGTTGCCTTGGGTTTCGTCGGAATAATCCGACAGGATGCGCCCGACCCGCGTGATCACGTCGATCGCCGTGCCGGGATCGTTGATGCCGGGCGACAGCGCCTTGGACGCGATTTCGCCCATCACCATCAGGCCAAACCGAGGATCCTGGTCATAGCTGCGCACGTCGTCCAGCACGACATTGTCGCGCACGGCCCGCGCCAGCGTGTCGTCATCGCAGCCGTCCGCGGGCGGCGCGCCGGTGTCGCGCACCTGCACCAGCGGTTCGTTCAGGAACACGAAGGAGCCGATATCGCGCGTCAGGTACAGATCCACACCGTGCATCCGCGCCGCCTTGTCCAGCGCCTGCGGATAGATGTGCTGGATATAGCCGCTTTGGGTGGCGCGGATGATGCGGGTGTTGTCGGGCGCCGCGCCGATCAGCGGCCGCGCGCCAAGGCAAGGCGTCGCCAGCCGTTCGGCGAACTGGCGGCGGGCGATGCCTTCGACCTGGCGGGTGGTGTCGATCAGGCTGCCGAAGGTCTGCAGGTGCAGCACCCAGCGCACAAGATTGAACACGATGAACGCCAGCACCAGCACCGTGACCGCAAAGAGCACGAGCGCGCGTTCGTCCACGTAGACGCCCAGTTCGCGCATGATGATCGCGATCAGCGCATAGACATAGGCGCCGATAAAGGCGGCCAGCGTGTTCTGCGTCACCGGGTCCTGCATGATCAGGCGGTGCACCCGCGGGGTCCATTGGGTCGACGAACTGCGGTACACCGTGACCATGACCGTCAGCGAAAAGGTCGTGACCGCCAGCATCGCGTTGGCGATGATCTGCAACAGCCGGTCGGCCGCGGCCCCGGTCAGCCGCGATCCCATCTGGTCGGGCACCAGCCATTCGATGATCTGCGTCAGGCCCAGGACCAGAATGGCCAGAAGCCCCATCGCCACAACCCGCACCCACAACTGGCGGCTGTAATGGCGGGCCTTGCGCAGCAGCGTATCGGGGAGCCAGTTGAGGTTTTCCATCTGTCGCGACGCGCCTTCCGAATTCTGGGTCCATCGCAACTGTGCGACAGAAGATGTCGTTTTCGGCAAAGGGTCGCCCCGCCGCCCGCCTACCTTGGACCAAACACCTATTACAAAGGCCAGCCCATGCAAACCACCACTCGCGTCTGTGTCATCGGCGGCGGCGTCGTTGGCGCCTCGGTTCTCTATCACCTGACGAAACTGGGCTGGTCGGACGTGATGCTGCTGGAGCGCTCTGACCTGACCTCCGGATCGACCTGGCACGCGGCGGGCGGGTTTCACACCCTCAACGGCGATACCAACATGGCGGCGCTCCAGGGCTACACCATCCGGCTTTACAAGGAGTTGGAGGAGATCACCGGCATGTCATGCGGGCTGCACCATGTCGGCGGCGTGACGCTTGCGGACAATCGCGACCGGTTCGACATGCTGCTGGCGGAGCGGGCCAAACACAGGTTCATGGGTCTGGACACCGAAATCGTCGGCCCCGAGGAGATCGCGAAGATCGCGCCGATCACCAACCTCGATGGCATTATCGGCGGGCTGTACGATCCGCTGGACGGGCATCTGGACCCCTCAGGAACCACCCATGCCTATGCACGGGCCGCGCGCATGGGGGGCGCCACGATCGAGACGCATTGCATGGTGCGCGAAACCAACCCGCGCGCCGACGGCACCTGGGACGTGGTGACAGACCGCGGCACGGTGCATGCCGAACACGTGGTCAACGCCGGCGGGCTTTGGGCCCGCGAGGTGGGGGCGATGGCGGGCGTCTACCTGCCGCTGCACCCGATGGAGCATCAATACATCGTCACCGACGACATTCCCGAAATCTACCAGCGTGACACCGAACATCCGCATGTCATGGACCCGGCGGGCGAAAGCTATCTGCGGCAGGAAGGGCGCGGCCTGTGCATCGGCTTCTACGAGCAGCCCTGCCGCCCCTGGGCGGTGGATGGCACGCCGTGGGACTTCGGCCACGAATTGCTGCCTGACGACTTTGACAAGATCGCGGACAGCATTGATTTCGCTTATAAACGCTTTCCGGTGCTGGCCACGGCGGGGGTGAAATCGGTGATCCACGGGCCGTTCACTTTTGCCCCCGACGGCAACCCGCTGGTGGGTCCGGTGCCGGGGATGCGCAACTATTGGTCGGCCTGCGGCGTGATGGCCGGGTTTTCCCAAGGTGGCGGTGTCGGGCTGACGCTGGCGCAATGGATGATCGAGGGCGAGCCCGAGCGCGACGTGATGGCGATGGACGTGGCGCGTTTCGGGCCCTGGATCACGCCGGGCTACACCCGGCGCAAGGTGATCGAGAATTACCAGAAACGCTTCAGCGTCAGCTATCCCAACGAGGAACTGCCCGCCGCGCGGCCCAACCGGACCACGCCGATGTACGATATTTTCACCGCGCTGGGGGCGGTCTGGGGCGCGCAATACGGGCTTGAGGTGCCCAACTACTTCGCGCAGGGCCGCGAACCCACGTTCGAGACGCCGTCGTTCCGACGCTCCGATGCCTTTGCCGCCACCGCGCGCGAAGTGGCGGCGGTGCGCGGCGGCGTGGGCATCAACGAGGTGCAGAATTTCGGCAAGTACCGTGTGACGGGGCCCCGCGCGCGCGCGTGGCTTGACCGGATCATGGCGGGGCGTGTGCCCGCGCCGGGGCGTCTGTCACTGACGCCGATGCTGTCGGATCGCGGCAGGCTGATCGGCGATTTCACCGTGTCCTGCCTTGACGAGACGGAGTTTCGCCTGACTGCCAGCTATGGCGCGCAGGCCTATCACATGCGCTGGTTTCAGAAACATCAGGAAGAGGGCGTAAGGGTCGAGAACATCAGCGATTCCCTGACCGGATTTCAGATAGCCGGCCCGCGCGCGGGCGATGTTCTGGCGGCCTGTATGCCCGACGATGTTTCGGAACTGCGGTTTCTGGACGTGCGGCGGATGACCGTGGGCATGACCGCCTGCACCGTGCAGCGCGTCAGCTATACCGGCGACCTCGGCTATGAAATCTATTGCGATCCGACGGGTCAGCGCCAGCTTTGGACCACGTTGACGCAGGCGGGGGCCGCGCATGGCATCACGCCTTTCGGCATGCGGGCGATGATGTCGCTCCGGCTCGACAAATTCTTCGGATCCTGGATGGCGGAGTATTCGCCCGATTATACCGCCGCCGAAACCGGGCTGGACCGTTTCATCAGCTTCGACAAGACCACCGATTTCATCGGGCGCGCCGCGGCCGAAGCCGAGCGCGCCAATGGTCCCGCGCGCAGGCTCGTGGCCTTCGAGGTGCAGGCGGAGGACGCGGATGTGCAGGGATACGAGCCGATCTGGCTGGACGGGGCGGTGGTGGGCTTTTGCACATCGGGCGGGTATTCGCACCACGCGGGCACATCCTTGGCCCTGGGGTTCCTGCCCTCCGAGCGGGTGGCGGAGGCCCCCGTCGTGGCAATCGAAATCCTGGGCCGGATGTGCCCGGCGCAGATGGTGACGACACCGTTTTTTGACCCGGACGGCGCGCGGATGCGGGGCTGACATGGCGTCCCTTACGGCCCGCCGTTGCCTGCGGTAAGGTCGCGGGATGATTGATCCTCGACTGACCGATATTCCCGTCATCCTGCTGGCCGCCGGCCAGTCGCGGCGGATGCGCGGGGCCGACAAGCTGCTTGAGCCGGTGGAGGGCGCGCCGCTGCTGCGCCGTCAGGCAGACAGCGCCCGCGCCGCGACGGACGGCCCGGTGATCGTGGCCCTGCCCCCGCCGCCGCATCCGCGGTACGCCGTGCTGACGGGGCTGGATGTCACGCCGCTCGCGGTGCCTGACGCCGCCGAGGGAATGAACGCAAGCCTGCGCACCGCCTTTGCCGCCCTGCCCACGGGCGCGCCTGCCGCGATGCTGCTGCTGGCCGATCTGCCCGATCTATTGCCCGCGCATCTGGCCCGGGTGCTGGAGGCCGTCGATCTGGACAGCGACACGCTGATCTGGCGCGGGGCCACTGAGGATGGCGCGCCGGGCCATCCGATCGTCTTTGCAAAGTCGATGTTCGCGGAGTTTGCAAATCTTAGCGGCGATGGTGGCGGGCGCGAGGTCGTGGCGCTGGCCAAGGGCCGGGTCAAGCTGGTGTCCCTGCCCGGCCAGGCGGCGCGCCGCGATCTGGACACCCCCGAAGATTGGGCCGATTGGCGTGCGGAGCGTCGGGAACGCTGACCGCCGGGGTCACGCCATGACGACAAAAGCGGGACGGTTTCCCGCCCCGCTTCCGTCACTACACCGAAGTACTCGATACAGTAGCTGCATATGCGTGCCGCGCGCCCCCGCGCGCGGGTCGTAAAGCCAAAGGCGCGCCTACTTCGTCAGAAGCCGTGCCTCGTGCTTTTTCAGGGACCGGCGGGCCGACTGGTAGCTGTCGATACCCTCCCGCGTCGAAAGCTCGGGGAACAATTCGAAAATTTCCGTACGCTGCGCGTTGCCGATACCGGCAAGGCTGTTGTCGCCGGGTTGGAAGCTTTCGGTCCATGTGCCGTCCGACAACACGACCTCGTGTTGATCGAACATGATGTGGATGTAGGTTGTGCCGGACACATCCACGATATCGACCCCATCGAGCCCGGTCAGATGTTTGGCCGCGACCAGCACCTCGCGTTCCTCGAAATACAGGGCGGTCTTGTCATTGGCGACCAGCACCCGGTGGTTTGGGCTGACCAGCATGTCACGCTCCGGCAGGCCGTTGCCAAGCGCACCCTGCTGGATCAGAACCGGCTTGAGATGTGCCGCACGCTCCAGCTCTGTGCCGGTCATGGCGCGGGCGCCCACCCAGCGGATGTCCTGGATGCCGTTGTCGCGGGTGATGACCCGGTCGCCGACCACCAGATCCTCCACCCGGCGCTCGCCCTTGGGCGTGGCGATCAGGGTGCCGGGGGTAAAGCAGGGGATCACGTTTTCGATGTTCGTGAACCGCAGCGTGCCTGCATCCGTGTTGTCGGCGTTGAAATAGCTGACGGTGCCGTTTTCGTCGTTGTCATCGTCATAGTCGATTTCAAGCCGGCCGCCATCCGGCGCGGAGCCGGTGAGGTCGAGCGTGTCGAAGTCGTCGCCGCCCTCGTTGCCGTTGACCACATCGCCCGCGTTCACGTTGACGAAGGTATCGCGGTCGTTGCCGCCGGCCAGATCGTCGATGCCGTCGCCGCCGTCGATCAGGTCGTTGCCCTGACCGCCGCGCACCACATCATCGCCGTCGCCGCCGTTCAGCGTATCGTCGCCGGTGGCGCCCTGCAGCGTGTCGTTGCCCGCGTCACCGTTCAGGATGTCGTTCTGGCCGCCGCCATCGAGCAGATCGTCGCCCGCGCCGCCCGACAGCAGATCGTCGTCGCGGTTGCCGCGCAGCGTGTCGTTGCCGATGCCGCCATCGAGCACGTCATCGCCCAGACCACCCGACAGGCTGTCGTCGCCCTGCCCGCCGATCAGCGTATCTTCTCCGGTGCCGCCCGACAGGGTGTCATCATCGGTCTGGCCGTCCAGAAAGTCGTTGCCCAACCCGCCGCTCAACACATCGTCGTCGTCGGCGCCAAAGATCACGTCGTTGCCCGCACCGCCGTCGACAGTATCGCGGCCGTTTTCGGGCCGCAGATCGGGGCCGAAGGGATTGGAACCGTCGTCTTCGATGTTGACCGCATCTGGGATACGGTCGGGATCGTTGCCGGCATAGATCGTGTCGTCGCCATTGCCA
This sequence comes from Sulfitobacter sabulilitoris, assembly GCF_005887615.1. Classification (GTDB taxonomy): domain Bacteria; phylum Pseudomonadota; class Alphaproteobacteria; order Rhodobacterales; family Rhodobacteraceae; genus Sulfitobacter_E; species Sulfitobacter_E sabulilitoris. The sequence goes on along the minus strand of NZ_VANS01000001.1, from coordinate 504,644 downwards.
CCCAGCAACAGGTCGCTGCCCTCGCCGCCGACGATCCGGTCGTCGCCGTCGTCGCCGCGGACCACATCGTCGTCGATGCCCGCATCGATCACGTCGTTGCCGTTGCCGCCGCTGATGGTGTCGCGGTCATCGCCCGTCGAGATGGTGTCGTTGCCGTCGCCGCCCGCGACCAGGTCACGGTCGTCCTCGGGGTCGATGTCGGCGGGATAAAGCCCCGGATAGCCGATGTCGGGCCGGATTTCGCCGTTGCCGGTGTCGATCACGTCGTCGCCGGGGCCGCCGTCCACATCATCCGAGCCGTTGCCGCCGGTGATTTCGTCGTCGCCTTCGCCCGCGCGCACCGTGTCGTCGCCGTCGCCGGCGCGGATGATGTCGTCGTTGGGTGCTTCACCGTCGAGGATCGCGTCTTCGTTATCGACGAAATCGCCATCGGGATCGCCGTCATAGGCGGTATCGATCAGGTCGTCGCCGTCGGTGCCGAATACGATGCCGTCGCGGTCGGGCGCGGGGCCGACGCTGACGGTCCAGGTGCCGGTGTCGGTGCCGCCGTTGCCATCGCTGATGTCGTAGCTGACGGTCGCGTCGCCGGAAAAGCCGTCGGCGGGCGTGAAGGTCAATGTGCCGTCGCCGTTGTCGACCACGGTGCCATCGGGGCTGGTTGCGCCCGTGATGGTCAGCTTGTCGCCATCCACGTCGGTGTCATTGGCCAGCACATCGGCGGTCACCGCAGTTGCCGCGGCGGTCGTGCTGCTGTCGGGGTTGGCGACAGGGTCGTCGTTGACGGGTGTCACCGACACGGCAACCTCGCCGGTGTCCGTACCGCCGTTGCCGTCGTCGATTTCATAGACGATCGTGGTGTCGCCGTTGAAATTCTCGGCGGGGGTGAATGTCAGCGTGCCATCGGGGTTGATGTCCACGGTGCCGTCCGGCGATGTCGCGCCCGTCACGGTCAGCGGTTGGCCCTCGGGGTCGCTGTCGTTGCCCAGCACGTCGACCGTCACGGCGGTGTCTTCGGGCGTCGTCGCGTCGTCGTCCACCGCCCGGGGCGGGAGGTTCGCGTTGGGCGGATCGCCGATGATCTTTTCGATCTCGACGAACTCGATCGTGCGGTCCGACTCCGAACCGTCGTCATTGAGGAACACGATCGTGCCGTCAAAGCCGTTGCCGTTGCTGTCGGGGCGCTGGTCGCGCACCACGTAGGGCCCCTGGCCGGTGATGTCGAGCGTATCGAAATCGTCGCCCGCAGCGCCGCCATCGACGTCATCGCCGGCCTCGGCAAAGATCAGGTCGCGGTCCGCGCCGCCCTTGAGCGCATCGATCCCGCCGCCGCCGCCAAGCAGGATGTCGTTGCCGTCGCCGCCCGACAGGTCGTCGTCGCCGGCATCGCCCTGAAGCGTGTCGTTGCCCGCGCCGCCGATCAGCGTGTCGTTGCCGGTCTCGCCCTGCAGCACGTCGTCGCCGTCACCAGCGTCAAGCATATCGGCATCCGCGCCGCCATTGAGCGTGTCGCTGCCGACCCCGCCCAGCAGCGTGTCGTCGCCGGCCTCGCCCTTGAGAAGGTCGTCGCCGCCCTGCCCCTTGAGCAGATCGTCGCCGTCGCCGCCGCGCAGCGTGTCGTTGCCATCGCCGCCGTGCACTTCGTCATCGCCTTGCAGGGAGGTTACGAAATCGTTGCCGCCGCCCGCCATCACGATGTCGTCCTCGGGGGCTTCGCCGGGGATGATCGCGTCTGAGTTGTCGATCATGTCGCCATCGGGATCGCCGGTATAGGCGGCATCGATGCGGTCGTCGGCTGCGGTGCCTGAAACGATACCGTCGCGCGCTCCGGTCGGCTTGGGCGTATCACTTTCCATCGTATTCTCCTCATAACGGCGCTGCAAACGCCACGCCGCCTGTTGCGGACAAACTCAATACCGTTGCCCCCAAGACAATCTGCAGATGCCTGGGCGACCCGCGCCATCGACCATCCCGGCGGGAGAAATGCGGCCACAGTTCACCGGTCGCAGAGGCGTAATTCCCCTGCGTCGGCATGTGGCATTCGGATGCTTGGCAGCACGGCGAACACACGTCTCCCGCATCTTGTGATGCGTCTTGGTGCGGTCGCCCCCGTGACCTACAGACTTTGCCCCCCAGTTGGGCACTTCGATTAGTACCGGGTGAATTGAGGCGAACAAAGTGAAAAATGTCAGAAAAGCATCCGCAAAAAGGCAGCAAGTCAGGCCCCCGCACGGCTGCGCACCCCTACTGCCTGCCGCATGCGGGACGGATTGTTTCCAAAATGGCATAGGCGGACCACAGGCGCTTGGCCCTGTTTTTCAGGGCGCGCGTGGCGATTTTCGGCAAGGCCGTTCGCAACCAGGGCACTGGTCGTGGTTTCCATAATGGCACCAATCGGCGAGGCCAGAGGCGGACCACGGTTTCGCCATATTTGTGGCGCAATTCCCGATTTGCGTTCTCACAATGGAACCAATAGCCGAATTTGCAGGCAGACTGGTTCTGCGCTGTGCGGTGCCTGCCACATTCTTGACGAATCGTAAGGGCTGCTGTGCCCGCTCGATTCCCTGTCGTCGAGGGGGGGCGCGGGTGCGGGCCCGGCGCGCCGCGTCGGCGGATCACGCGCCTGGCGGGGCGTGCGCCGCGAGACCGCCACCGCACGATGCCACCGGGCTGTTCCGGATCATGAAATTCACGGAAAACCCCGAAAAGGGGTGGTACCCAAGGCCGGACTCGAACCGGCACGCCTTGCGGCGGGGGATTTTGAATCCCCTGCGTCTACCATTCCGCCACTTGGGCAACGCAGATGCTGTAGCGCGCACGCCCGCGCCGGGCAAGCGCATTTTGCGCCATTGTCGGGCTTGACCCCGTCCGGGCCGCATGGTCTGCCCTCTTCGAACCAACCCCAAAGGGATCGCGCCCGCGCATGATACGCCGATTGTATTTCTGGATGCTGGGTATGGTCGACCATCCCCGCGCCCTGTGGGTGCTGGCCGGGGTCGCCTTTGTCGAGAGTTCGGTCTTTCCCATCCCGCCCGACGTGCTGATGATCCCGATGATCCTGGCGCAGCCGCGGCGCGCATGGCTGATCGCGGGCGTGGCACTTGCGGCGTCGGTGCTGGGCGGGATGCTGGGCTATGCCATCGGGGCGCTGGCCTTCGACACGCTGGGGCAGCCGATCCTGGCCAGCCTCGGCAAGGCCGACGCGATGGCCGACTTCAGCACGGTGTTCAACGACATGGGGTTCTGGGCGGTGCTGACCGCCGGCGTCACGCCCTTCCCCTACAAGGTCATCACGATCATGTCGGGCTGGACGGGAATGCCGCTGGGCACCTTCATCGCCACCTCGATCCTTGCGCGCGGGCTGCGTTTCTTTCTCGTTGCGGGGTTGTTGTGGCGCTTTGGCGCACCCATCCGCGACTTCATCGAACGCCGGCTGGGGCTTATGTTCACGCTGTTTGTCGCCTGCCTGCTGGGCGGGTTCCTTATCCTGAGGCTGATATGACCCGAAGACTGCTGATCACGATTGCCACGCTGGGCTCTGCCGCGCTGTTGCTGGGGGCCTTCGGGTTTCAACATCTGGGCGGGCTCGCACCCTGCAAGATGTGCATCTGGCAACGCTACCCCCATGCGATTGCCGTCGCCGTCGGCCTGGTCGCCTTTGCCCTGCCGCGGCCCGTGCTGATGGGTCTTGGCGCGGTGGCGGCGGCGACGACCGCCGGGATCGGCGCCTTTCACGCCGGTGTCGAGCAAGGCTGGTGGGAGGGGCCCACGACCTGCACCGTGGGTCCCGTCGGCGGGATGAGCGCCGATGCCCTGCTGGACCAGATCCTGAACGCGCCGCTGGTGCGCTGCGACGATATCGCCTGGCAGATGTTGGGCATCAGCATGGCGGGCTGGAACGCGATCGCGTCCTTCGGGTTGGTGCTGATCTGGCTGGCGGCCCTGCGCGCGCGCTGATCCGGGGTCAGGCCGATATGCGGGTCGACAGAAGAAGGCTCGTCTCACTGGCGGTGACTCCGTCAAGCCTGCGGATCTGAAACAGGACGCGGTCGAATTGCTCCAGAGTGGCAGTGCCGATCTCGACAATGACGTCCCATCGGCCGTTGGTGGAATGCACCGCGCGCAGCTCCGACATGCCGCTGAGCTGGCGGATGATCCGGTCGGTGCCGCGGCCTTCGATCGCGATCATCATCAGCCCGCGCACCGGATCGCGCAGGGCGTCCTCCTTCATCACCACCGAAAACCCGAGGATGTCGCCGCGGTCGCGCAGCCGCGCCAGCCGCGCGCGCACCGTGGTGCGCGACAGCCCCAGCACTGCGGCCAGATCAGACAGTGGCGCGCGGGCGTCGTGGCGCAGCGCCGCGATCAGCCGTTTGTCCGTTTCGTCCATTTTGGCCTCCGGTTCGATCACTTCCCTCTCAATATGTCCGGTATGATCGCTTGTCTATGCCCCGATCCGGCGCATACCAATGCGCAACACCAGTCAAAAGGACCGTATCATGACCCAAGAGACCTGTATCCTCGTCGGCGCGCCGGTGGACAGTGGCAAGCGCCGCACCGGCTGCCTGATGGGCCCCGACGCCTACCGCACCGCCGGGCTGGCCCGCGCGCTGACCGATCTGGGGCACCGGGTCGAGGATCGCGGCAATGTCGTTCCGAACCGCAACGACACGCCCGATCATCCCAAGCTGCACGCGCTGGCCGAAACCATCGGCTGGACCGAGGCGCTGGCCGAGGCATCCGAAGCGGCGATGAAGGACGGCCTGCCGATCTTCATGGGCGGCGATCATTCCCTGTCGCTGGGAACGGTTCTTGGGGCGATGCGTCACGCCGATGCCGAAGGTCGCCCGTTGTTTGTGTTGTGGCTGGACGCCCACAGCGATTACCACACGCCCGACAGCACCGACAGCGGCAACCTGCATGGTACGCCGCTGGGCTATGTCACCGGGCGACCGGGGTTCGACGGCTTTCCCGCCATTGAAAACCCGGTGCGCCACGACAATATCGCCATCATCGGCCTGCGGTCGGTGGACACGCCCGAACGCGACGCGTTGCAGGCTACCACGATCCAGCGTGTCGACATGCGCGAAATCGACGAAAGCGGCATCGCCAAGCCGCTGACCGCGTTCCTGGAGCGTGTCGAGGCCGCCAACGGCATGTTGCACGTCTCGCTGGATGTGGACTTCCTCGATCCGGCCGTCGCGCCCGCGGTGGGCACCACCGTGCCCGGCGGCGCCACCATCCGCGAGGGCCACCTGGTGATGGAGATGCTGCACGACAGCGGGCTCATGACCTCGCTCGATCTGGTGGAGTTGAACCCGTTTCTGGATGAACGCGGGCGCACCGCGCAGGTGATGGTCGAACTGGCCGCCTCCGCGCTTGGCCGCCGCGTGTTCGACCGCCCCACCCGCGCCTATTGATCTCGGCCCGCTCCAGCTCAGGAAAGACCCGACCCATGACCAAGCTCAAACCCTCCGACAAGGCGCTCGTGCCTTTCGTTTCCGTCGATCACATGATGCAGCTTATCCACACCGTCGGCCTTGAGCCGATGATGCAGGGGCTGGCGGAGTGCATCGAGACCGATTTCAAGCGTTGGGAGGTCTTCGACAAGACGCCCCGCGTGGCCAGCCACTCGGCCACCGGCGTGATCGAACTGATGCCCACCTCGGACGGCGAGGTCTATGGCTTCAAATACGTCAACGGCCATCCCGACAACACCAAGGGCGGGTTGCAGACCGTGACCGCCTTCGGCCTGCTGGCCGATGTCTCCAACGGCTATCCGGTGCTGTTGTCGGAAATGACGATTCTGACAGCGATGCGCACGGCGGCGACCTCTGCCCTGGTGGCGCGCTATCTGGCGCCGAAGGACAGCAAGGTGATGGCGATGATCGGCAACGGCGCGCAGTCGGAATTCCAGAGCATCGCGATGAAGGCCATCGTCGGGATCGAAGAGGTGCGGCTTTACGACATCGACCCGGCGGCGACGCGAAAATGCGCGGCCAACCTGGCGGGATCCGGCCTGCGGGTGGTGCCCTGCGACAGCGCCGAGGAGGCCATCCTGGGCGCGCAGATCATCACCACCTGCACGGCCGACAAGCAGTATGCCACTATCCTGACCGACAACATGGTCGGCAGCGGCGTGCACATCAATGCCATCGGCGGCGACTGCCCGGGGAAGACGGAACTGGCGCCCGCGATCCTGCATCGTTCGGATATCTTTGTGGAATTTCCCGAACAGACCCGCATCGAGGGCGAGATCCAGCAGCTTGACGCCGATCATCCGGTGACCGAGCTGTGGCAGGTGATGACCGGACAGGCCAGGGGCCGCACCTCGGACAAGCAGATCACGCTCTTCGACAGCGTCGGATTCGCGATCGAGGATTTCAGCGCCCTGCGCTACGTGCGGGAAAAAGCGGCGGAGACGCAGTTGTTTCATCCGCTCGATCTGCTGGCCGATCCCGACGATCCGCGCGATTTGTTCGGGATGCTGCAGCGCGCGGGCCGGGCCTGACCGACGCGGCGCTGACGGCCCGGATCAGGGGGCCGTCACGTCGTGGCGGTAGAGCCAGTCGAATTGCGCCATCATCCGCCCCGGCGCCAGCCGGCTGCCGGTGCGCAGCGCGGCATGCGCGGCCCACCGCAACGGGCCGGGCCGCAAATGATATTTCCAGGCGTTGCCATCGGCCGCCGCGATGACGCGCGACACCCGCGGCCCGCGCGCGGCCTGATAGGCGGGCAGACCGCGCGCCACGTCCTGCCGGGTGACCTGCTGCGCCAGCACCCAGGCATCCTCCAGCGCCATATTGGCGCCCTGCGCCAGGAACGGCAGCGTGGGATGCGCCGCATCGCCCAGCAGGACCACGCCATCGCGGTGCCACACCGGCGCGACGGGATGGCGAAACAGCCCCCACAGCGCCACATCGCCGACCCGCGCCAACAGGTCGGCGGCCGGACCGCGAACACCGGAAAAGGCCGCGCGCAGGTTTTGCGGATCGTCGGCGTGGTGCCAGCCTTCGGCGGCCCAGGTCTTGCGTTCCTGCACCGCGACCATGTTGATCGCGCTGCCGCCCTTGACCGGATAGCTGACAATATGGCGCCCCGCGCCCATCGTCACCGTCGCCTCCGGTGCCGGATCGCCAAGGGCGGGCACGGTAGCGCGCCACGCCACCTGCCCGGTGAACGCCGGATCGTCAGCGCCGTTGAGCGCCGCGCGCCCGCGCGATTGCACCCCGTCCGCCGCGACGATCAATTCGGCGCGGCGGGTGCTGGCATCCTCCAGCTCGACCGTCGGCAGATCGCCGGGGATCACCGCGCGGACCCGTTTGCCCAACTCGACCGACACATTCGCCTGGGCCGCCGCGCGCGCCAATACCGCGATCAGGTCGGCGCGATGCACGAACAGATATCTCTGATCCGCGTCCAGCCGCGTCAGATCCAGCCGCGCGACCGTGTCGCCGCTCTGCTCGGCGCGCAGCACGACCGCCCGGGCCCGCACCGCGCCGCCGCGCTGCACCGCGTCGGCCACCCCCAGCGCGCGCAGCACCGCCAGTCCGTTCGGGCTGACCTGCAACCCGGCGCCGACCTCGGTGATGGCGGCCGCCTGCTCCAGCAGCGTCACCGCGACGCCCCGCCGCGCAAGCGCCGCCGCACACGCCAGCCCGCCGATCCCGGCACCGATCACGATCGCGTTCTTCACCATCACCCCTGCCCTCTCATGACAAAAGCGCCGCAGCTTTCGCCCGGCGCTTTCCGTCTTATCCCTGTCGTCCGCGCGCGGATCAATCGTCGCGGTGCACCTTCTCGCGGCGCTCGTGACGCTCCTGCGCCTCAAGGCTCATGGTGGCGATGGGGCGCGCGTCCAGACGCTTGAGGGAAATCGGCTCGCCGGTGACGCTGCAATAGCCGAATTCGCCCTCTTCGATGCGGCGCAACGCGGCGTCGATCTTGCTGACCAGCTTGCGCTGCCGGTCACGGGTCCGCAGTTCGAGCGCGCGGTCGGTTTCCTCCGACGCGCGGTCGGCCACGTCGGGAATGTTGCGGGTGCCGTCTTGCAGGCCTTCGATGGTGTCACGCGATCCGGCCAGCAGTTCCGTGCGCCAGTTCAACAGCTTGCGTCTGAAATACTCGACCTGCCGGTCGTTCATAAATGGCTCGTCTTCGGCCGGACGATAACTGTCCGGCAGGAATACTTCCTGTTTCATATGGCTTTCCTCAACGTGGCTAACGTCTGTCACTGGACTTGTCCTCGGGCCAAGTTTCCCCTGCGGCCAGCATCTATCCCACGTTGCCAAGATTGTCACTACACAATACTTGCGGTTTGCGGCTAAAAGCGTCGCACTTGTAAAGCCCGACCAAAGGACACCGACATGAAATTCGAAGGCACTTCCGACTACGTGGCCACCGACGATCTGACAATCGCCGTCAATGCGGCCGTGACGCTGGAACGGCCACTTCTGGTCAAGGGCGAACCCGGCACGGGCAAGACCGAGCTGGCCAAGCAGGTGTCGAACGCGCTGGGGCTGCGGATGATCGAGTGGAACATCAAATCCACCACCCGCGCCCAGCAGGGTCTTTACGAATACGACGCGGTCAGCCGCCTGCGCGACAGCCAACTGGGCGAAGAGCGCGTGCACGACGTCAAGAACTACATCCGCAAGGGCAAGCTGTGGGAGGCCTTCGAGGCGGACGAGAAGGTCGTTCTGCTGATCGACGAGATCGACAAGGCGGACATCGAGTTTCCCAACGACCTGCTGCAGGAACTCGACAAGATGGAATTCTACGTCTACGAGACCGGCGAGACGATCCGCGCGGTCAACCGGCCCATCGTGATCATCACCTCCAACAACGAAAAGGAGCTGCCCGACGCGTTCCTGCGGCGCTGTTTCTTTCACTACATCCGCTTTCCCGAAATGGACACGCTGCGCCAGATCGTCGAGGTCCACCACCCCGGCATCAAGGAGGCGTTGCTGACCACCGCGCTGACGCAGTTCTACGAGGTGCGCGATCAGGCCGGCCTGAAGAAAAAGCCCTCCACCTCCGAGGTGCTGGACTGGCTCAAGCTGCTGCTGGCAGAGGACATGACCGCCGAGGATCTCAAGTCGAACGGCGCCAGCGCGCTGCCCAAGCTGCACGGTGCACTGCTCAAGAACGAGCAGGACGTACACCTGTTCGAGCGTCTGGCCTTCATGGCGCGGGCCGAACGACGGTAACGGCACGCGGCCGGGCGCGCGACACGGAGTTCTGAGAAATTCCGGACAAAGGTCTTGCAAGGAGTTTTCCCGCGCCCGCCGCCACGATTTTGCCTTATTCAGTGCCTAGCCTCGCGTCCAACCGGGCCGCGCGAGTCCGGGCCCGGAGCACGAGGCCCCCATGAGCACATCATCCAGCATCCCATCATCCAGGCTCGTCGTGCGCCCCCTGCGCGCGTCCGACCGGGCCGAGTGGGACCGGATGTGGGCCGCGTACCTCGAATTCTATGAAACCACCCTTCCGGCCCAGACATACGACATTTATTTTCAGCGTCTCTTGGGCGATGATCCGCAGGATTTCAACGGACTGATCGCCGAGTTGAACGGCAAACCGGTGGGGCTCGCGCATTACCTGTTTCATCGCCACGGCTGGAAGATCGAGAACGTCTGCTACCTTCAGGACCTCTTTGCCGACCCGCATGTCCGGGGCCAGGGCATCGGCCGCGCGCTGATCGCAGCGGTCTATGCCGCCGCCGACGCCGCCGGCAATCCGACCGTCTACTGGAACACGCAGGAGTTCAACCACACCGCCCGCCGCCTCTATGACCGGGTCGCCACGCTCACCCCGTTTCTGAAATACCAGCGTTGACCATGCGGGGGTGGGTGCTTCCTGTTGTTCTGCTGTTGTCGGCCTGCGCGCCCGCGACCCCGGGCGATCAGCCGACCCGCGCCAATATCGCCGACAGCAGCTTGCCGCCGATGAAGACCTTCGCGCCCCGCCTGCAACCGGCTGCCGCGCCCTCCGACACCGATCTGGCGCAGGATTTCCTCGACCTCAGCTTTGCCCTTGAAAGCGGTCGGGTGCTGCCGGTCTTTACCCGGTTCGAAGGGCCGATCACCCTGCGTGTCACCGGGAAGCCGCCCGCGTCTCTGGGGCCTGACCTCATGCGTCTGCTGGGCCGCTTGCGCGCCGAGGCGGGCGTGCCCGTCACCGTCACGACCGACCCCGCCGCCGCGATCACGATCGAGGCGGTGCCGCGCGCGGCCATTCGCCGGGTTCTGCCGCAGGCCGCCTGTTTCGTGGCGCCCAATGTCTCGTCGCTCAAGGATTACCGCGGTGCACGGCGCAGCAGCCGGACCAATTGGGCGCTTCTGCGGACCCGCACCCGGCTGGCCATCTTCGTGCCCAACGATGCCTCCGCGCAAGAGGTGCGCGATTGCCTGCACGAGGAGCTGGCGCAGTCCATCGGGCCGCTCAACGACCTGTACCGCCTGCCGAATTCGGTGTTCAACGACGACAACGTGCACACGGTGCTGACGGGCTACGACATGCTGATCCTGCGGATGACATACGCGCCCGAATTGCGCAGCGGAATGACACGGGCGCAGGTGGCGGCCCGGCTGCCGCAGATCCTGGCCCGCCTGAACCCCGGCGGCAGGTATACGCAGGCGCGCCTGGCAGGCCCGACGCCGCGCGCCTGGAGCGACGCCATCCAGATCGCGCTTGGCCACGGATCGAGCCCCGACGCACGGCGCGCCGCGGCGGACCGCGCCATATCCATCGCACGGCGGGCGGGCTGGCGCGATCATCGACTGGGGTTCTCGCATTACGCCAAGGGCCGCATCGTGCAGCAGTCCGACCCCGGCGTGGCACTTTCCCAATACGAACTGGCGGACCGTATTTACGCCGCCTCCCCCGACACGCGCCTGCACCGCGCCTATGTCGCCACGCATCTGGCCGCCTTCGCCATAGCTTCGGGTGACGGTGCGACGGCGCTGGCTCATGTCGATCCCTTCATCGACAGTGCGGTTGCCTCGGAAAACGCGGCGCTCTTGTCGACGCTGATGTTGCTGCGGGCCGAGGCGCTGACGCTGACGGGCCGCGACAGTGAGGCGCGCCGCGTCAGACTGGACAGTCTGGGATGGGCGCGGTACGGGTTTGGCCCTGACTGGGCCGTGCGGGCCAAGATGCGCGAAATCGCATCCCTGAACCCGCGGAGCGGCCCGACCTAACAAGCGAACGGGTAGAACACGATGATCGTATTGGCGGCGGCACTACTGGGGGCCATCATTGGCGGCATTACGGCGTACCGGCGCAAGGGCAACGGCAAGGACATCGCGCAATACGCAACCGGCTATGCGATTGCCTTCGTCCTGGTCGGCATGATCGCCACCATCGTGATCCACCGCCTGGCGCTGTAAGGGGCGCGCCGATGTTCCTGCCCTTCTTCGAGAACCTTCGCAAAGCCGCCGTGCCCGTAAGCCTGCGTGAATTCCTGGCCTTTCTCGAAGGCATGCGCGCAGGGCTCGCCACCTACGACGTCGAGGCGTTCTATTACCTGGCGCGCACCGCGATGGTCAAAGACGAGCGCAACATCGACAAGTTCGACCGCGCCTTCGCCGCCAGTTTTTCCGGCCTCGAGGCCATCACCATGGAGCAGGTGATGGAGGCCGTGGACATTCCCGCCGACTGGCTGGAAAAGATGGCCGAAAAGCACCTGAGCCCCGAGGAAAAGGCCGAGATCGAAGCGCTTGGCGGGTTCGACAAGCTGATGGAGACGCTGAAAAAGCGGCTGGAAGAGCAAAAGGGGCGTCATCAGGGGGGCAACAAGTGGATCGGCACCGCCGGCACATCGCCCTTCGGCGCCTATGGCTACAACCCCGAAGGCGTGCGCATCGGCCAGAACGAGAGCCGCCACCAGCGCGCCACCAAGGTCTGGGACAAGCGCGAGTTCAAGAACCTCGACGACAGCGTCGAGCTGGGCACCCGCAACATCAAGGTCGCGCTCAAGCGTCTGCGCCGCTGGGCCCGCGATGGCGCACAAGAGGAGCTGGACCTGGGCGGCACGATCCGCGCCACGGCCGAGCATGGCTATCTTGACGTGAAAACCCGGCCCGAGCGGCGCAATGCCGTCAAGGTGTTGCTGTTTCTCGACGTCGGCGGCTCGATGGACGCGCATGTGAAGGTGGTCGAAGAACTGTTTTCCGCCGCACGTGCGGAATTCAAGCACATGGAGCACTTCTATTTTCACAACTGCCTCTACGAAGGCGTGTGGCGCGACAACCGCCGCCGCTGGGATGCGCAGGTGTCGACGCACGAGATTTTGCGCACCTATGGCCCCGATTACAAATGCATCTTCGTGGGCGATGCGTCGATGTCCCCCTACGAAGTCGCCTACCCCGGCGGCGCCTCGGAACATTGGAACGCCGAAGCCGGGTCGGTCTGGCTGGCGCGGGCGCGCGATCAGTGGTCATCGACCCTTTGGATCAACCCCGTGCCCGAGAAATACTGGGGCTACACCCATTCCATCGGCATGATCAGAGAGGTCTTCGGGCCCGATGCCATGGTGCCGATGACGCTCGAAGGATTGAGCCGCGGAATAAAGGCGCTGACCCGCTAGACCGCGTCGCGCACCCCGTCCAGCAAGTCATCCTCCAACCCGCCGCCCGCCGGCCCGTGCAGCACGCTTACATCGCCGGTCTGCTCGAACACGACCGCCCGCACCTGATCGAGGTGTGTGACATTCGCTTCGCGCAGCTTGCCCATGAGATCGGCGCGGGTCATCTTGGCCGCGCTCAGGTTGTCCTCCAGCACCTCGCGGCCCTGCATGATCAACAGCGGCGCATTGTCCATCGCGTCTTGCGCGTCGCGGCTGCGGACCCGCAGGTGCGACAAACCCGCCTGCACCACGAACAGCGCCGCGAGCGCGGCGATCCCGGCAAGCGGCCCGGTCGATTTCGACACGACGACAGAGGCCAGGACCGACCCCATCGCCACGGTGATCGCGAAATCATACCCTGACATCTTGGAAAACGATCGCAGGCCGCTCAGCCTCGTAAAGGCGATCAGGGCGAGCCCCATGATCGCCGCATCGATGAAAGGGGAAACAAGGGCGCCGACTGTCGGCATGGTGTGGCTCCTGATGAAATGCGGGTCCAACGGCTGCAGTGCCGCTTTCGGTCCCTGCGCCGGGTCAGCCGGCCCTGTCGGACGCCGCGCGCAAGGCGGCGCGCAGCCCGGCGATCTGGTCGCGCAGGGCACTGATGTGCGCCTCGCTCATTCCTGTCGCGGCCGCGACACATCCGGGCACCGCGGCCGCGCGCCGCTGCATCTCGCGCCCCTCCCGGGTCGGCGTGACCAAAACCCGGCGTTCGTCCTGCGCATCGCGGTCGCGGCGCACCAGCCCGGCCTTTTCAAGCCGTTTGATCACCGGGGTAAGCGTGCTGGAATCCAACCCCAGCCGCGCGCCGATCTGGCCCACGGTCACCGGATGCCCCTGCCACAGCAGAACCATCACGAGGTATTGCGGATAGGTCAGCCCAAGCGGATCGAGCAAGGGCTTGTAGATGCGCCCAAAGGCCTGCTGCAATGTATAGACGTCGAAACACAGCATGTCGTTGGGGTCGAGCGGATGTGGCTGCAAGACGAACCTCCAAAAATCCAATTATTAAATCGTGCGCGATTAAATGGCAAGCTATTGACCTACCCTGCCGCGCGCTTTATGTACCATACCACACAATCGGGCTGGATCTGACGATCCGGCGCGCCCGGCGCAACCACCTGCGGGAACATCGCCCGCTTCTGGCGCGTTGAGACCCCGATACAAAGACACAGAGAAAAAGGACAAAAGACATGATCAAGAAAACAGGTTCCGCAAAATGGCAGGGTGGACTGAAAGATGGCAAAGGCCATGTGAGCACCGAAACCGGCGTGCTCAACGATCAGCCCTACGGCTTCAACACGCGCTTTGAAGACGCCAAGGGCACCAACCCCGAAGAACTGATCGGTGCGGCGCATGCAAGCTGCTTTTCGATGGCCCTGTCGATGATCCTCGGGGGCCACGACCTGACCGCGGACAGCATCGAGACGACCGCGACCGTGCATCTCGCGGAAAAGGACGGTGGCTTTGCGATCCCGTCCATCCATCTCGATGTTACCGCCAAGATTCCCGGCGCGACCGAAGCGCAATTCGCCGAAGCCGCCAAGACAGCCAAGGAAAATTGCCCGGTCTCCAAGCTCTTCAACGCCGAGATCACGATGGATGCCAAACTCGTCTGACGCTCCTTGCGGCTGATCGACGCGACACGGGGTCGCAAGGCACGTCCTTGCGGCCCTTTTTCCTGCCCGAGAGGGCGCGTCCCAGGTTCTTTGGGTCTTCAAATACTCCCGCCGGAGGCTCCACACGCTTGCCACGGGCGCCGGGCCGCACCATATCTGGGATATGCTGAAATTCACGCCCATCCTTCTTGCGATCCTCTATGGCCTGGCGATGTACCGGTTTTCGGCCTGGCGCACGGCCCGAGAGCTTGACGAGAAGTCCACCGAACTGGCCGATCCGCGGCTCAAGGCCCTGACCGACCGAATGGCCGCCGCGCTGGAGCTGTCGCGGATACGCGTCCATATCTATGAAATCGACCCGGTGAACGGGCTGGCCGCCCCCGACGGGCGCATTTTCATCACACGGGGCTTTTACAACAAGTTCCGTGCGGGCGAGGTCACGGCCGAGGAAATGTCATCGGTGATCGCGCATGAATTGGGGCATGTTGCCCTGGGTCATTCGCGCCGCCGAATGATCGACTTCTCGGGTCAGAACGCACTTCGCACGGCGCTGGCGATGGTTCTGGGGCGGTTCCTGCCCGGCATCGGGATCTGGATCGCAAACATGCTGGCATCGTTGCTGGCCGCGCGGTTGTCGCGCAGCGACGAATACGAGGCGGACGCCTATGCCGCGGCCCTTCTGACCAAGGCGGGCATCGGCGTGGAGCCGCAGATTTCCATGTTCCGCAAGCTCGAGGCGCTGACCCGCTCGGGCGGCGGGCGTGCGCCGGCCTGGTTGCTCAGCCATCCCAAGACCGAAGACCGGATCGCAGCTCTCAAGACCCTCGACTCGCGCTGGAGCGACGCCTAGGCCAGCGCTTTTGCAATGCGTGGCAGCCGCGCTTTCTTCATCAGTGCACGCATGTCCCAGTCCTGACCCGACAGGCTGCGCGCGCGGGCCAGCACGTCGGCGGCAACATCGGCCACCGCATCCGCGTCGCGCATCCAGACCTGCATCAGGAAACCGTCGGGATCGACCCGCTCCAGCCCCTCTTCGGCCAAGGCCCCGCGCGGAAAATCACGGGCATTTACGGTCATCACGGCATCCGCCGATCCGGCGACTGCACTGGCCAGCACGTGAATGTCGTTCGGGTCGGGCAGCCAAAGCCGCGCCTCGAGCCCCGGCGCGGCGGGCAGTTCGGCCTCGGGCCATCTGGCGCGCAGCATGGCGATCTCGCCGCGCGCCTGCGGTTCGCCCAGCGGCCCCAGCTTGCGCGCCGCCCGCGCCCATTCCTCGAGGATGCGGGCCGACCAAAGGGGCACGAACGCCCCGCTGCCCGCCACCCCCAACACCATGTCGCGCATCACGTTGGGATATAGCACACAGGCGTCGATGACGATCTTCATCGCCTACAGCCGAAAGAACAACGACTTGAGATAACCGCTTTCGGCCAGTTGCGGCAGCAGTGGGTGATCGGGCCCGGCAAAGCCCGTATGGATCAGCGCACCGCGCCGTCCGGCGCGCCCGATCCCGCGCACCGACGCGGTGCGGAACGCGCCCAGATCGGCGGCATGCGAACAGGAACACAGCCCCAGAATGCCGTTCTCCGCGACCAGCGGAGCCGCCAGCCGCGCCACACGCTCGTAGGCACGCAGACCGGCGTCGAGCGCGGGTTTCGCCGGGGCGAACGCCGGCGGGTCGCAGATCACGAGGTCGAATTCCGCACCCTCTGCCCGCAGCGCGGCCAGCACGTCGAAGGCATCGCCCTGCCGGGTGGCAAAGCGGTCGGCGACGCCCATGGCCTCCGCCCCCCCCTGCGCCAGGTCCAGCGCCGGGGCGGAGCCGTCGACGCACAGCGCGCCAGCCGCCCCATTGGCCAAGGCGGCCAATCCAAAACCGCCGACATGCGCAAAGACATCCAGCACCCGCGCGCCGCGCGCCAGCGAGGCGGCAAAGGCGTGATTGGGCCGCTGGTCGTAAAAGAGCCCGGTTTTCTGCCCGCCCGTCAGATCCGCCAGATAGGTCGCGCCGTTCATCGGCACCGGCAGCGGGCCATCGGGTGCCTGACCATGCAACACGCCGCTCACATCGTCGAGCCCTTCCAACCCGCGGGTGCGGCCCGCGGCGTTCTTGAGGACATGCGCGACCCCCGTGACCGCGACCAATGCCGCCGTGAGCGTGCTCAGATGCGCCTCGGCCCAGGCCGCGTTGGGCTGGATCACGCAGGTATCGCCAAAGCGGTCGATGACCACGCCGGGCAGCCCGTCGGTTTCGGCATGCACCAACCGGTAGAACGGCGCATCGTAAAGCCGCGCGCGCAGGTCCTGCGCCCGCGCCAGACGCGCCTCGAACCAGCCCTGGTCAAGCCTCGCCTCGGGGTCCTCGTCCAGCATCCGGGCGATGATCTTGGACAGCGGGTTCACCGCCACCAGCCCCATCGGCTGCCGGGTGGTGTCCTCCAGCCGCGCCAGCGCACCCGGGCTCAGGGCCTTGGTGCGCCGATCGGTGACCAGCTCGTTGGCATAGACCCAAGGAAACCCGTGCCGGATGGCGCGGGCATTGGCCTTGGGCAACAGCCGCACGGTGGCGCGGTCGGTTTCGGTCTGGGGGGTGTGGGCGGAATCGGAAAAGGGCGCTGTCATAGCGCCCTCCTCTAATCGCTTCGCGGCGCGCGCGAAAGGTCAGATTTTGTTCAGCGTCTGAATGAGCCCAAGCTTGGCGTTGCGATAGCCGCCCGGATCCTGAAGTTCGGAGCGGATGACATTCGCCAGGTGGCCGGTGATGCGCACCTTCTGGGTCTGGCCGCGCGCCATCGCGTCGATCGCCATCTGCCCGCCAAAACCCTGCAGGTCGGCCTTGACCACCTTGTGATCGACCAGCACCGCACCGGTCCGGGCATCGCGAAGGGTCATGGCGAAGGTCAGCGAATGGATGCCGCCGACGGTATAGCGGGTCTTTTCGGTCAGCGCATGGAACCGCATCACGTCGACGTGCAGCGTCACCGGTGTGCTCCCCTCCAGTGCGGCAGTGCCACGCTGCATCGCAGTCTCGAATATCGCCTTGACCTGCATGTGGCGGTCGCCCATCGGGTCCTCGCGCCAGACGATGTCGCCGCTGGGGTAATAGCGGTTGGCCTCGGAGACCTTCAGCGATCGGGGTACGCTGACGGTGATCTTCTCGACCCGCAGGTCGGGCAGTTGGCTGGCCTGCGTGGCGTCACCCGGCGTTGCGGCACCGGTCACGAAGGGCGCGGCGCGGCTCGCGGTGTCCACCGGGGCGGAACAGGCCGACACGATTGCGGCGAAACCAAGGGCGGCAAGGGCTTTCAGAATGGTCATGTCACTCTCCTTCAAGAACGCCCGCTGGATGGGACGCTTTGGGTCAAAGCCGGGTATGACCGCCAAACACGGCAGGATTACGACAATTTTTCACCGTTAGCGCGGCCATTTCGCGAAGGCCGCGGCCGGAGGCGTTGCGCGGCGGGTCAGTCGCGCGGCCGGGCCCGCCAACCGCCGCGCCGCCGCGGGGCCGCCATTCCGGCCAGGCCTTCGGTCATCACCTCGGTCATCGGATGGGTGTCCTCCGCGCCGCCATGCTTTTCGATCAGACGGCGCAGCACCGCCGAGGTGTCCACCTCGACCGGCAGGCTAAGCGCCCAGTCCAGAAAGATCGTGCGACATTCGCTCTTGAGGATGCCCTCGATGCGGTAGGCTTCGAAAATCAGCCCCTTGGGATCGTCGGCGTCGCCTTTTTTCATCCGTCCCTCCCGGTGTCGTCAGGCGTGTTCGCGCCGCTGTGATCCGCCGCATCCGGGGCTTTCGCATACCGGTTCAACGCGGCGGTGATCACCGCGTCGCAAGCATCGTAACAGTCGTGCAGCGTCTCTGCCGCGCGGTCAAGCGATCGCACATCCAGCGCGCGCTGCAAAAAGGTGCGGCCCGCCTGGCCGAGGTTGTCGATCCGCAGAGGTTGCGCCGACAGCAGCCGCGCCGCAACCTGCACCCGCCAGCACAGCGCATAGCCCGCGGCAAGCTGCGCCCGCCCGGCATCGTCGATCAAGCCCGCATCGCGCGCCGCGCCAAGCCCCGCCACCACGTCGCGGTCGGGGATGCCGCCGATCAAGGCACCCGCCTGCGCAATCAACTCGATCTCCTGCATGCGGCCCGGGCCGATCTTGGCGTCCCACAGCGTGTCGGGGGCCTTGGCCGCCGTGATCCGCGCGCGCATCTGCGCCACCTCGTGCGCCACATGGGCAGGGTCGCCCTTGTGGCGCAGCAGATCGGCGCGAAACGCCTCGACGTCGCGGGCCAGGCCGTCGGGCCCTGTGATCACCGCCGCCCGCGTCAGCGCCAGATGTTCCCAGACCCAGGCCTGGGTCTGCTGATAGCTCTGGAATGCGGCCCAACTGGTGGCGACCGGCCCCTGGTTGCCCGACGGGCGCAGGCGCATGTCCACCTCGTAGAGCTTGCCCTGTGACATGGGCGACGTCATGGCGGTGATCAGCGCCTGCGTCAGCCGCGCGTAGTAGACCCGCGACGGCAGCGGTTTCGGCCCGTCCGACGCCTCGACGCCGGCCGCGTCATAGATCACGATGAGATCCAGATCGGACCCCGCGTTCAGCCGACCCGCGCCCAGCGACCCCATGCCCAGCACCACGCCGCCGCGCCCCGGCGGCGGGCCGAAGCGGCGCGCGAACTGGTCGCAGACCAGCGGCCAGAGCACGACCAGGACCGCGCGCGCCAGATCGGCGTATTGCGCCCCGGCGGTGTCGGCGTCGATCAGCCCGCGCAGGTGATGCACGCCGATGCGGAAATGCCATTCCTTGGTCCATCGCCGCGCCATGTCGAGGCGGGTCTCGTAATCCGGCTCTGGCTCGAGCGCCGCCGCGAGGGCATCGGCCAGCGCCGCCTGCCCCGGCCAGTCGTCAAAGAAATCGCCCCCGATCACCGCATCGAACACGCCCGCGTTGCGCGACAGGTACTGCGCCAGCGCGGGCGACGTGCCGACGATGTCGATCAGCAGATCCCGCAACTGCGGGTTCGCCTCGAGCAGCGAAAACAACTGCACCCCGGCCGGCAGTCCCGCCAGGAACCCGTCAAATGCGAGCAGCGCCTCGTCGGGTTTCGCGGCCCCGGCCAGCCGGGTCAGGAGGTCGGGCCGCAGCCGTTCAAAGAGGATCCGGCTGCGATCGCTGCGCAAGGCGGGATAGCTGTACCAGCGATGCAGGACGGAAGTGTCGAAATCATGCGTCTTGGGCTCGGGCGGTTTGCCGGGGGCGAAAAACCCTTCGGTCATCTCGTGAACCGCGCTCAACCGTCTGGTCAGATCCTGTCTGAGGTCTTGCGCATCGGCGTCCATCAGGCACGCCAGCCGGGCAAAGCCGGTGTCGCTGACCGGCAGGGAGTGGGTCTGTGCGTCCTGCACCATCTGCAACCGGTGTTCGACCGTGCGGTGAAACATGTAGTGGTCGCGCAGGCGACCTGCGACATCCTCCGGCACCCAGCCCTTTTGCGCCAGCACCGACAACCCCTGCAACGTGCCGCGCACCCGCAGTTCCGCATCGCGCCCGCCGGCGATCAATTGTCGGGTCTGGGTAAAGAATTCGATCTCGCGAATTCCGCCACGCCCCAGTTTCATGTTGTGCCCCGGCAGGGTGATCGGCCCGCCCAGCCCCTTGTGTTCGCGGATCGCCAGCCGCATGTCGTGCGCGTCCTGGATGGCTGCGAAATCCAGGTGCCTGCGCCAGACAAAGGGGCGCAGATCGCGCAGGAACCGTTGCCCGGCCGCCAGATCGCCCGCCGCGGGCCGCGCCTTGATATAGGCCGCGCGCTCCCAGGTGCGGCCCAGGCTTTCGTAATACCGTTCCGCCGCCTCCATCGCCATGCAGACGGGGGTGACGCCCGGATCGGGGCGCAGCCGCAGATCAGTGCGGAACACGTAGCCCTGCGCCGTCAGATCGCTGAGCGTGGCGCTCATCGCGCGGGTGGCACGGACAAATGCACTGCGTGCATCGTGGAAATCGGCCGGATCGAAGCGCGTCTCGTCAAACAGGCAGATCAGGTCGATGTCAGAGGAGTAATTCAACTCGTACGCGCCCATCTTTCCCATCGCAAAGACCACCATCCCGCCCGCATCGGCGATGTCGTCCTCGGTCATGCCGGGCAGCTTGCCGCGCTTGATCTGCGTCGCGATGGCACTGCGCAGCGCCGCGTCGCAGGCGGCATCGGCAAACCGGGTCAATGCGCCCGTGACCGCCATCAGCGACCACGCACCGCCAAGATCCGCAAGCGCGGTCAGCAGCGCCACCCGCCGCTTGGCGCGGCGCAGCGCTTCGGCCAGACCATCGGGTCCATGTCCCCTCGCGCCGGCGATCTCCGCCTCCAACGCGCCGTCCGGATCGTCCAGCGCGGCGGGCAGCCATGCGGCCTCCTTCTCGATCAGCGTGGCGAGATAGGGGCTAGACCCCGCAGCCCCCCGCACCAGCAGGGCCAGATCGTCGTCCACTTCGGGAAACAGGGCGCGCGCCGCGTCCCCGCGTTCGGGGTCGTGGGCACGCGGGCATCGGGTCATGTGATCGCTCAGGCTCATGGTGCAAGCTTTCGCGCCTGCGTGTTGGCGCGTCAATCTCTCTTGCGCCCGCGCGCGCCCAAGGCCACCCTGCCCGCATGAGCAAAAGCCTGTCCCGTGTCCGCGCCGCGCTTGCCGCCGCCGGGCTGCCCGCCGAGATCCGCGAAACACCGCTCGCCCGCACCGCCGCCGATGCGGCAACGGCGCTTGGTGTCACGCTCGACCAGATCGCCAAATCGATCATCTTTCGAGGCGAGGATCAGGGCCGCGCGCTGCTTTTCCTGACAGCGGGCGGCAACCGGGTCGATCCCGCGCGGGCCGCTGCCTGCGCGAAAGAGCGGCTTTGCAAGGCCGATGCCGCCCTGATCCGTGCCCAGACCGGGTTCGCCATCGGCGGTGTCGCCCCGCTCGGTCATCTGTCGCCGATCCGCAGCTTTCTGGATCCCCGGCTGATGGAATTCGACATCGTCTGGGCCGCCGCGGGCACGCCGCATCATGTCTTTGCGATCGATCCGCGCGATCTGCACCGCGTGACACAGGCGCAACTGTCTGATTTCACCGCAGAAGTCAAAAAAATGTAAAAAACGTTCACATAAACCCTTGCACGGTGCGGGCGCGGACCCAATCTATTTGATGTGAAACACATTCACATCCCCGGAAAGACCCTCGGGGCCCTGCACACCCTGACCGAAAGGCATGACCATGACGACACTGACCCAATCCCATCCTGCCGCCGCCTCCGCCGGCTGGCTGTCGCGCGCCGAAAGCTGGCTTGACGCCAAAGGCAAAGGCGCGTGGATCGCGGCCATGGTGCTTGGCTTCATCTTCTTCTGGCCCCTGGGCCTTGCTCTTCTGGCCTATCTGATCTGGAGTAAACGTATGTTCACCTCTTCGTGCCGCTCGTCCAAATCCGCCCGCCGTCACATGACGACACTGCGATCCACCGGAAACAGCGCCTTTGACGCCTACAAGGCCGATACCCTGCGCCGGCTGGAAGAAGAGCAGACCAATTTCGAGGCCTTCCTCGAGCGGTTGCGCGAGGCCAAGGACAAGGCCGAATTCGACCAGTTCATGAACGACCGCGCCGACAAGGCCAGCCGCGAGGCGGGGTCCCCCGAAGCCTGAGCGCGCTGCCACCCGTTCCGCGCGGCCCCCTTGCACATATCGCAAGGGGGCCGCCTTCCCCGCGACGCCCCCGACCAAAGGCCCCTGTCCGATGTCTCAACTTCCCGATCACCAGACCCAGCCGCAGTTTTACCGCGATGTGCCCATGAAACGGTTTCTGGCCTGGATCGCCGACACGGTGGTCATTCTGGCCGCAAGCCTCCTGATCGTGCCCTTTACCGCGTTCACCGGGCTGTTCTTCTTCCCCGCGCTGGTCCTCGTGGTCAGCTTTCTCTACCGCGTCATCACCCTCGCGAACGGATCGGCGACCTGGGGCATGCGGCTGGTGGCCATCGAATTCCGCCGCGCCGACGGCGACCGGTTCGATCTCGGGACCGCATTCGCCCATACGCTCGGCTACTCCATCAGCTGGACGATCATGGTGCTGCAGCTCATCTCGATGGTGCTGATGTGCACCACCGACCGCGGTCAGGGCCTGACCGATCATGTGCTGGGCACGGTGGCGATTAATCGCCGCGCCGCGGTTTGATGGCAATTGCCTGAAAACTGGGGTTGGCTGGATCGGGGCGGCTTGCTATCGTCCATGCCAACTCGAATTGGATCGCCATGCGTCACACGCTTCCCATCGCTCCGCAGTTCTACGTGACAGCGCCCCAGCCCTGCCCCTATCTCGAGGGCCGGATGGAGCGTAAATTGTTCACCGCACTGCAGGGCGAAAGCGCGAACCGACTGAACGACAGCCTGTCGCAACAAGGGTTCCGACGCTCGCAGAACGTGCTCTACCGTCCCTCCTGCGCGGAATGCTCGGCCTGTCTGTCGGCCCGGATCGACGTGGCCGCCTTCACCGCCAGCCGCAGCCAGAAACGCACGCTCCGGCGCAACGCGGATATCGACCGCCGCGCGACATCGCCCTGGGCGTCGGAAGATCAGTACGAACTGTTCCGAACCTATCTCGACAGCCGCCACGCCGACGGCGGAATGGCGGATATGGACGTGTTCGAATTCGCCGCGATGATCGAGGAAACCCCGATCCGCAGCAGGGTCGTCGAATACACCGACACGACCACGCGCGCGCTCATCGGCGTCAGCCTCACGGATGTGCTCAATGACGGGCTGTCGATGGTCTATTCCTTCTACGCCCCCGAGATGCCCAAACGCAGCCTGGGCACCTATATGATCCTGGATCATATCGCCATCGCGCGCGAGGCGGGCCTGCCATACGTCTATCTTGGCTACTGGGTCCCCGGCAGCCAGAAGATGGGCTACAAGGCGAAATTCTCCGGTCTCGAGGTGTACATGGGCGGGGCTTGGCAGCCGATGACGAACCCCGACGCCTTCTCGGCGGAAACCCACCCGCTCAGCACGGATCCGATTGCCGAACAGGTCGCGAATATCCAACTGCCCGACGGTTGTCCGACCGGGCGCTGAACCCGTCACCGTTCCTGTCCTGCTTCTTTGGGTCCCGAAATACTCTCGGGGGCGGGTGTGGACGCATGTCCGCGCCCTTCAGGGGGCAGACAGCCCCCTGCGCAAAACGAAGCGAGGGGGCCGCAAGGCCCCCTCTCATTCAGATTGATCCTGCGCGGCGTCGGACTTAGTTCGGAATGAGGTCCGGCACGATGGTCACGATGCTCGGGAACAGCCACAGGATCGTCAGACCCAGGACCTGAATGAGCACGAAGGGCACGATCCCGCGATAGATATGGCCGGTCGTCACGCTCGAAGGCGCCACCCCGCGCAGATAGAACAGCGCAAAGCCGAAGGGCGGCGTCAGGAACGAGGTCTGCAGGTTCACCGCGATCATGATCGTCACCCACTTGGGATCGAACGTGCCGCCATAGATCACCGGCCCGACGATCGGGATCACGATATAGATGATCTCGAGGAAATCGAGCACGAACCCCAGCACGAACAGCACCAGCATCACCAGCAGGAACACCGTCAACTCGTTGTCGAAGCTCTTGAGGAACTGCTGGATGTAATGCTCGCCGCCG
The DNA here is from genome assembly GCF_005887615.1 of Sulfitobacter sabulilitoris. Taxonomy (GTDB): domain Bacteria; phylum Pseudomonadota; class Alphaproteobacteria; order Rhodobacterales; family Rhodobacteraceae; genus Sulfitobacter_E; species Sulfitobacter_E sabulilitoris. Next base: position 480,734 of record NZ_VANS01000001.1, on the reverse strand, counting down.
AAGCTGATGACCACGAGGTTGAGAAGCTGCGATCCGATGAGGATGGTGAAGACCATGCTCGTCACTTTCGCGGTCTCGCGCACCACCGGGCTCAGCACGCCGGAGGTGAAGAGAACCCAGCACGAGAACAGCAGGCCGAAGACCGCATAGAGATACGCGCCATACGCCACGAAGAACGCGACCCAGCCTTCAAATCCCACCTCGTCGGTGTTGATGCGCATGTCGAAGTTGATTCCCACCAGGATGCAGACGATGATCGCCAGCGTCGACCAGATGATGATCTTGGGCGACCGGTCCTGATCCTTGAGCTTGCGGTAGGCCGCCAGCATGATCGCACCGCCCGCCCCCAGCGCCGCGGCCGGCGTCGGATTGGTGATGCCGCCCAGGATCGAGCCCAGAACGGCGACGATCAGGATCAGCGGCGGGAACACCACGCGGATCAACTCGTTGCTGGCGCAGATTTTGGCCGCATGGGCGACGCCGTACATCAGCAAGGCAAAGGGGATCGCCATCAGCACCCACATCACCCCCGACGTCGTCGCGGGGCCGACCAGCAGGATATCCACCAGCAGCGCCAGCACCGCGCCCACCCCGCCGATCAGCAGCGGCCGGGTATCCGAGGAGGGCGACACGCCCCGCGCGGTGGTCAGGAACAGCCCCAGCAGCACCAGCAGGATCGCCACGCCGGTGCCGATCGGTGCCGCGTTGGCGATCTTGTCGGCCTGCGCCTGCTCCAGTTCGGCTTCGGTCAGCCGTTCGGATTGCTGGATCCCGCCGTCGGCGTCGATCCCCTCTTGCTGGGCAATCGCCGCATCCCATGCGTCCTGGCCGTGCAGATCGATCATCGACGCCCTGCATTCCTCGCCCACGGCGGTCCGCAGCGACGCGGCCTCGCCGATGTCGGAATAGCGCGACACGGTCGTGCTTTGGCTGCCGACGATGCCCATGTTGCCCAGCAGAACGGTGCCCACCACGATGGCGACCGGAATACCCAGGAACCAGGTGAACGCCTCGGACCGGGTTACCGGCTCGCCGTTGGTCGGCCCCATCGGCACCGCGGGCGCCTTGTCGGGGTTCAACAGCGCATAGCCAAAGGCATAGAGCGCATAGAGCAGCGACAGCAGGATCCCCGGCAGCAGCGCCGCCTGGAACAGGGTGCCCACGGACAGAACCGCAGGTTCGCCCAGGAAGGTCAGCGCGTCGGTGCAGCCCGCGGCGACCGCGCGGGCTTCCTGCGCGGCGGAATACAGATCGCCCGCAAGCGTGCCCAGAAGAACGATCACGATCGACGGCGGAATGATCTGGCCCAGCGTGCCCGAGGCGGCGATGACGCCGGTGGAAAGCTCCGGCGAATAACCGTTGCGCAACATCGTCGGCAGCGCCAGCAGGCCCATGGTCACCACGGTCGCGCCGACGATACCCGTCGAGGCGGCCAGGAACGCGCCCACGACCACGATCGATACGGCCAGACCGCCGGGCAGCGGGCCAAAGACCCGCGCCATCGTGGTCAGCAGGTCATTCGCGATCTTGGAGCGTTCGAGCGTGATTCCCATCAGAACGAACATCAGGACCGCCAGCAGCGTTTCGATCGACTGGCCGGCCAGAACCCGTTCGTTCATCCGGTTGACCACGAACGACACGTTGCGATCGAGCGCGGTTTCCCAGCCCGAGGGGAACACAGGTTCCGCGATCCGCGGCAGATCGGGATACCGGAAGATCGAGATGCTGTCGGGTTTGACCCCCGAATTGACCAGATCGCGGTACACCTGGCTGCCCTGGTCGATCGCCTGGTGAATGAGAAGCCCGGCGCTGTCGAGCGCGGCGATGATCCCGAAGGAGATAACGCCCGCCCCCGCGATGGCGAACGCCACCGGAAAGCCCGAGAGAATGCCGCCGAACAGGCAGACAAAGACGATGATCAGGCCGATTTCGACGCCATCTAGACCAAAAAGCATGTCAACTGTTCCTTAAATTCAGTGCGTACCTTCGTACGCTTCTTCACCTTCGCCCAGGCTGTCGCGGTCGAGGTACTTGTTCTCGCTCTCTTCGCCCTCGCGCCATTCCAGCAGCGAGCGGTAGAAGATCGCGATCGCCTGCAGGAACACCATCGCGGTAAAGGCGCAGAGCAGGATCTTGAAGATGAAATAGCCATTGAAGCCGTTGGGGCTGAAGCCGATGGTCTCGACGTTCCAGCGCAGCGCGCGCGCCTTGTTCAGCAGCCGGTCCAGCGTATCGGAGGCCGACGGGTTCGGCACAATCAGGTGACGCCACAGGAAGAACCATCCATAGAGCCAGATCAGCACGGCGACCGGCATCATGAAGAAGATGGCGCCGAACATGTCGATCACCTTTTTCGCCCGAAAGCTGACGGCGGAATAGATGAGATCGACGCGCACGTGGCCACCCTGCACAAAGGTGTAGGACATGCACAGGCAGACGACCAGGGCATTGTAGAGTTTGAGTTCCTCGCCGAACCAGCTGATGTCGAACTGCAGCGGGATGCCGAACCCGATCGAGATGTCGGGCCGGGTAAAGATGCGCTGCATGAACACGATGATGATCTGCTGAAGAACCATCAAAAGGCCCGCCCAGGCGAAAAAGCGGCCGACCGTGTTGGCAAAACCTTCGAGGACGCGGACATAGCCCCACATGATCTCGCTGCGCCAGATGCCGATGGCGGTGAGGATCAGGAAGCTGGTGAGGATGACGAAGAAAAATTCCACCGACGCGCCGTAATAGACAAAGCGCATGATCGCCTGCTTGTCCGACCAGTCGAGCCAGAGACCCGGATGCGTGATGGCGTAGAAAAAATTATACACCGACATGCCCAGGTTGGTGATGAACCACACCAGACCATCGATCACCGCACCAAATGCATCGCCGGCCGAAGCCGTTTCGTTTTCCATTGCTGTCCCCTCCCGGCAGATGGGCAGTGCCCTGTTCCGCCACGCTGTCGTTGCGCCCCGGTTACCTCGGGATCACAGGCCGCAAGGGGGGCCGCCGACAAGCAGCAGCCCCCCCGTTTGTCATCGCGGTTGCGATCAGCCGTTGGCCAGAACGCGGTTACGCTGCTCGACGTAGAAGCCATCGGACTTCAGCAGCCAGTCGGAGCTGGACGCCAGCGATTCCTCGAACGATCCGCGCACCTTGGCGAACAGCTCGTCGTCCATGTTCTCGTCCATGACCTTCTTGGAGGCCGCGCCGAAGGCATCCCAGACGTCGTCGGGGAACTGCAGGGTTTTCACGCCCTGGGCCTGCAGACGCTTGAGCGCCGCACCGTTGTTGGCCAGGGTTTCGGCCAGCTGGGTGTGGGTGGTGGCCATGCAGGCGTTCTGGATGATTGCCTGATGCGCCGGCGACAGGTCGTTGAACACGTCGAGGTTGACGCCCGCGGACAGGCCCGAGCCCGGCTCGTGGAAACCGGCGGTGTAGTAGACTTTCGCGACTTCCTGGAAGCCCGCGCGTTCGTCCGCGAAGGGGCCGACCCACTCGAGGCCGTCCAGCGCGCCGGAGCTCAGCGCCTGGTAGAGTTCGCCGCCGGGGATGTTCTGCACGGATGCACCCAGTTCACCCAGCACCTTGCCGCCAAGGCCCGGCATGCGGAACTTGAGGCCGTTGAAATCGGCGGCGGAGTTGATTTCCTTGCGGAACCAGCCACCCGACTGCGAGCCGGAGTTGCCGCACTGGAAGCACTTGAGGTTGAAAATCTCGCCCAGCTCGGTGTGCAGCTCGTGACCGCCGCCATGCAGATACCAGTTTGTCAGTTCCTGCGCCGTCGCGCCAAAGGGAACGGCGGTGAAATAAGCATAGGCCGGGTGCTGGCCGATGAAATAGTACTCCGCGGTGTGATACACATCCGCCTGACCCGAGGAAACGGCGTCGAACACTTCGAACGCGCCGACAAGCTCTCCGGGGGCTTTCTTTTCGATGGTCAGTTGACCGTCCGACATCGCGCCGACCATTTCCTCGAAATAGGTGGCCGCGTCGTCCAGAACGGCAAAACCGCGGGGCCAGGACGTGACCATGGTCAGGGTGCGCTTGCCTTGCGCATAGGCGGGTGCGGCCAGGGTGGTGGCTGCGGCGGCCGAGCCGCCAAGTGCAGATGTCTTCAGAAATGAACGACGATCCATTGAGATACTCCTCCCAGAAGTTTACGCCCGCGTCGCCAAACCTGCGCGCGGATCGATTTGAGTTCGGTCACATTAACGTCGGCGCAGGATTTGGAAATACCTACTACTGCGTAGAAAGCCCGCGAAGACCGCAATTCGGTTCAATTATTGGGCGGCAGCGTTTGATAATCCGGGTCGCTTGCGGGTCTTGGGTGTCAATCATTGGCGCTTGCCCCTTTTTTTCCGCACCGTTTGCGCATAACGAATCGTCCATGCGCTTCATCCTGCCCCTCATCCGCCCCAGCTATGCGCAAAAGCTGTCGCTGGTCGCCGCGATTCCGCTGGTTCTGGCGGTGGCGGCCATCGCGGTCCTGGTGGCGCTCCAGTCGCGCGCGCTGGCCGACCGCGAGATCCGCGCGCTCGAGACGCAACTGCTGGAGGCCAAGAAGGCCGAGCTGCGCAATTACGTCACCCAGGCGCGCAACGGGTTCTACTTTATCTACGGCAGTGCCGCACCGGACGACGATACCGCACGCGACCGCGTGGCCCAGATCCTGTCGGCGATGATCTACGGCAGCGAGGGGTTCTTTTTCGTCTATGACTACGATGGCAACAACATCGTCAGCCCCCGTCAGACGGAGCGGATCAACCGCAACTGGACCGGGCTGACCGACAGCGAAGGCACGCCGGTGGTGGACGAGCTGATCCGCATCGCCCGGCAGGGCGCCGGGTATCACAGCTATCTCTGGCCCAAGCCTTCGACCGGGGAGGAGGCGCGGATGATCACCTATGTCACCAGTTTCCCAAGCTGGCGGTGGGCGGTGGGCACCGGCGTGTTCATCGACGATGTGCTGGCCACGGTGGCGACGGCGCGGGCGGATGTGCAGGCGCGGGTGCAGCGCACCTTCTTCTACATCGGCGGCATCACCCTCACCGCGCTTCTGGCGGTCTTCGGTTCGGGGATGCTGATCAATATCCGCGAACGGCGGTTGGCGGATGCAAAGCTCAAGGAACTGACCCAGCGGGTGTTTGACGCGCAGGAGGAAGAGCGCGGGCGCGTGGCGCGCGAATTGCACGACGGCATCAGCCAGATCCTCGTCGGGGTGCGGTATGCGCTGGACACCGCGCGCCGCAAGCTGGAGCGCGGCGACCTCCCCGCGGCGAGCGGGCCGCTGGCCAAGGGCATCGCGTCGCTGGCCGAGGCGATCACCGAAGTGCGCCGGATCAGCCGTGATCTGCGCCCCGGCGTGCTGGACGACCTGGGCCTTGGCCCCGCGCTCAAGACCCTCGTGCAGGAATTCGAGGACCGGACCGGCATCGACACCACGTTCGAGACGGTGGTGTTTCGCAACCGCCTGGACCCCGACGCCAAGATCGCGCTCTACCGTATCGCGCAGGAGGCACTGACGAATATCGAACGCCATTCCGGCGCAACACAGGTCAGCATCCACCTGCGCGGCCACAAGCAGGGCGCCACCCTGCGCATTTCCGACAACGGCTGCGGGGTCGGCACCGCGACGAACCAGCCCGCGACCGGGCTTGGCCTGCGCAACATGCAAGAACGGGTCGAACAGTTGGACGGGAGCTTGCACATCCGGGCCGCACACCGGATGAAGGGGCCCGCCGGCACCGTGATCGAGGCCACAGTGCCGTTGTCGCATCTGCTGCCACCCGACCCGGAAGCCGCCCCGACAAAGGCCAAAGCATGACCCACCCCGACCAAGACCACCCGACCCGCGTTGCCATCGTCGATGATCATCCGATGGTGGCCGAAGGCATCCAGTCGATCCTTGAGAGCTATGACGATCTTGCGGTCGTCGGCAGCTTCAGTTCCGCCAAGGCGGTGATCGACGCGCTGGATACGCTGGACCCGGATGTGATCCTGATGGATCTGAACATGCCCGACATGGGCGGGTTGACCGCGACCGAGATCGTGCTCGAGCGCCGCCCCGGCACCCGCATCCTCGTGCTGTCGATGCACGACAGCCCGGAATACATCGCCAGCGCGCTCAGTCACGGCGCGATGGGCTATATCCTCAAGGACGTGCCCACCGACGAAATCAAGCAGGCCATCGATGCGGTGATGGCCGGCGAACGGTATCTGTGCACCGGCGCCAAGGGATCGCTGGAGCCCAAGGACGGGACCGCGCGCGAGGCCCTGACGGGCCGCGAGCAGACTATCCTGCTGCAACTGGCGCAGGGCAAATCCAACAAGGCGGTGGCGCAGGCGCTGGATATTTCGGTGCGCACAGTCGAGACGCACCGCAAGAACATCAAGCGCAAGCTGGGCATTTCCAGCACCGCGGGGCTGACCCGCTACGCGCTGGAACACGGGGTGCTGCAGGGAACCGGCGCACGGCTGTGAACGCCGCCGCCCTGCCCCGACACGCGCCCGATCTTTCGCAAAATGTCGCCCTGCGACGTCTGGACGCAAGGAAATGTCGAAATAATGCGGTCTCGGGACATATTTTGCGGCCATTCGGCGGTTGACGCCCCCCGATCCCGGTCATAATGTCCCTCCACGCATTCAGGAGCCAGTGGCAATGACACCGCTAGTCGTAATCGTAGGACACACGCGCATGGGCCGGTAACGGTTGACCATAGTCAGACCCATGCGCCCCCGCCAAAACCGGGGGCTTTTTTATGCGCAAACGATACCCAGGCCGACAGGTCGCAGTTGGAGCAGACACACGATGAAACGCCAAATGTCCGGAGCGAAGATGGTGGTCCAGACCCTGATCGATCAGGGTGTGGATACGGTATTTGGATATCCCGGCGGGGCTGTCCTGCCGATCTACGACGAGATCTTTCAGCAAAACGCCATCAAGCATGTCCTGGTGCGCCACGAACAGGGCGCCGTCCATGCGGCCGAAGGCTATGCGCGGTCCACCGGCAAGCCCGGTGTGGTGCTGGTGACATCGGGCCCGGGGGCCACAAACGCGGTGACCGGCTTGACGGATGCGCTGCTGGATTCCATCCCGCTGGTGGTGCTGACGGGCCAGGTGCCCACATTCATGATCGGCTCGGACGCCTTTCAGGAGGCCGATACCGTGGGCATCACCCGCCCCTGCACCAAGCACAACTGGCTGGTCAAGGAGACCGACAAGCTGTCAGGTGTCCTGCACGAGGCGTTTCACGTGGCCACGCATGGCCGCCCCGGCCCGGTTCTGGTGGACATCCCCAAGGACGTGCAGTTCGCCACCGGCATCTATACCGCGCCCAAGCCGTCGGTGTCGCATTACCAGCCGCGGGTCAAAGGCGACCTTGAGGAGATCACCGAACTGGTCGCGGCCATCGAAAAGGCCAAGCGCCCGGTGTTCTATACCGGCGGCGGGGTGATCAACTCGGGCCCCGCCGCCAGCCAGCTCTTGCGCGAACTGGTCGAGGCGACGGGCTTTCCGATCACCTCGACGCTGATGGGGCTGGGCGCCTATCCGGCCTCGGGCGACAAATGGCTGGGGATGCTGGGCATGCACGGGCTTTACGAGGCCAACATGGCGATGCACGATTGCGACCTCATGATCAACGTCGGCGCGCGCTTTGACGACCGGATCACCGGGCGCATCGACGCGTTCAGCCCGAAGTCGACCAAGGCGCATATCGATATCGACCCGTCGTCGATCAACAAGGTGATCAAGGCCGATATCCCGATCGTGGGCGACGTGGGTCATGTGCTCGAGGATATTCTGAAGGTCTGGAAATCGCGCGGGCGCAAGACCAACGGCGAGGCCCTGGCCAAGTGGTGGACCGAGATCGAGAGCTGGCGCAAGGTCGACTGCCTTGCCTTCACGCAGGAGGGCAAGACGATCCGGCCGCAATACGCGCTGGAACGGCTTGAGGCGCTGACCAAGGACCACGACCGCTATATCTGCACCGAGGTCGGCCAGCACCAGATGTGGGCCGCGCAGTACCTGGGCTTCGAGGATCCGAACCGCTGGATGACATCGGGCGGCCTGGGCACCATGGGATATGGCTTTCCCGCCTCGATCGGGGTTCAGATGGCGCATCCGGACGCGTTGGTGATCAATGTCGCGGGCGAGGCATCGTGGCTGATGAACATGCAGGAAATGGGCACGGCGATGCAGTACAACCTGCCGGTCAAGCAGTTCATTCTCAACAATGAGCGCCTTGGCATGGTGCGCCAGTGGCAGGAATTGCTGCATGGCGAGCGGTATTCGCAATCGTGGTCCGAGGCGTTGCCGGATTTCGTCAAGCTGGCGGAAGCCTTCGGCGCCAAGGGCATCTTGTGCTCGGACCCCGCCGACCTGGACGATGCGATCATGGAGATGCTCAAGCATGACGGGCCGGTGATCTTTGATTGCCTCGTGGAGAAGCACGAGAACTGTTTCCCCATGATCCCGAGCGGCAAGGCGCACAACGAGATGCTGCTGGGCGAGGCCGAGACGCAAGGCGTGATCAAAGCCGAAGGCGCGGTGATGGTGTAGCACGATTTTTAGAAAAAATCGGTCCGGAATTGTCGAATGTTCCGGTTACGGAACTTTAAGGAAGGCACATAAATGTCTGCTCTAAAACTGAAAAAAGGCGCTACAAGCCATTCCGCCTATAACCTGCGTCCGACGTTTTCCGACGTGATCGAACGCCACACGCTGGCGGTTCTGGTGGAAAACGAACCCGGCGTTCTGGCGCGCGTCATCGGATTGTTTTCCGGGCGCGGCTACAACATCGAAAGCCTGACCGTCGCGGAGGTCGATCACCAGGGGCACCTGAGCCGGATCACCATCGTCACCAACGGCACGCCGCAGGTCATCGAACAGATCAAGGCGCAGCTTGGCCGGATCGTCACGGTGCATGACGTGCACGACCTGACGGTCGAGGGCCCCAGCGTCGAACGGGAACTGGCCATGTTCAAGGTCGTCGGGACCGGCGACAAGCGGGTCGAGGCGCTGCGACTGGCTGATATCTTTCGCGCCAGCGTCGTAGACAGCACGTTGGAAAGCTTCGTCTTCGAGATCACCGGCGCCCCGGACAAGATCGACGCCTTTGCCGATTTGATGCGCCCTCTGGGCCTTTCGGATGTGGCGCGCACCGGTGTCGCGGCCCTGTCGCGCGGCGAATAGACGGCTTGCCTAATTAACTGCGGGCCGCCCGGGTGGGGCGGCTGGCCGGTGCGCTGCTGCGGTGCCGGCCGAAGGGAATGACCTGGGCCATCCGTGATGCCGCCGCCGGGCCATGTCCGCGCTCGCGCAAGGAGTCCTGCAGGCTGGCGCCATCGCACTCTCCGATCAGGCGCGGATCGATCACGCGGCGTTTGGAATCGCGCACCAACACGTCGAAGGTCACCACGTCGCCCGCCTCGAACGTGGCACCGTGGCCCCCGCCTCCGCCCTCGGATGCGTCGTAAAAGGCAAGCTCACCCTGATCCTCGCACCACACAACCGCCTTGGACGAGGTTTTGTCGCTCCATAATACTACGCCTATCATCCGACGTCTCACTCATGACTGTTGCGCTAGGACCGTGATAACCCGCGAAACGGGTAATCACGAATTCATTCTTCAGAATGAATACAAAAAAATGTACCAGATGCGCGGACCGGTAGATACCGATTTGTGTCATCTTGACGCCTTTGCGCGTCCGGATCACACTAAACCCTATCCAAAGGCCATCTGACATATCATATTCGGTGGTTGAGCACCTTGCTTCGGAAACGGTCACGCCATGTCCCAGACCAACAAGACGCCTGCCGAACAGCGAAATATGTTCGGCGCCAACCTGCGCATACTGGCGCGCGATTATCCTTCGATCTCTGAACTCGCGCGGCGATTGCGGATCAATCGGACGCAGTTCAATCGCTATCTCGCCGGCGAAAGCTTTCCGCGGCCGGACGTCCTGGCGCGGATCTGTGCCTTTTTCGACGTTGATGCCCGCGTGTTGCTGGAGCCCGTGGACCAGATCGGCAGCACGGCCGATCCCATGTCCTCGCGGTTTCTGCGCGATTTCGTCGGCCGCGCCTCTCAGGATCTTCCCGAAGACGTGTTCCCCAGCGGCTTCTACAGCTTTTCAAGGCGGAGTTTCATCGACGAAAGCAAGTTTCTGCGGGGTTTGGTCCTGATCCACCGCGAAGGGCCCAATACCTTTCTGCGCGGGTTCGAGGCGAAGGCCGCGATGCTGGCCCAAGGGTTGCCCAACGAAAAAAGGGCGCGCGAATTTCGCGGCCTCGTACTGCGCACCGAGGACGGGATCGCCGCCGTCGTCTCGCGACTGGGCGGCGCGACCGCCTCGTTCAACACCCTCAGCCGGGTCGGATCGTTCGACAACAACTTCTGGGTTGGCTTCGTTGTCCGGACCCAGCGCGAGAGCCCAGCCAGCACCCGGATTGCGCGGTTGGTCTATGAACATCTGGGCGATGACTGCGCCAGGGTGATGGCGGTGGCGCGGACCACCGGATTTTGCGAACTGTCCGATCTGCTGCCGTTCCATCAACGCCTTCTCAGGCCGGACGAGCCGCTGACCTGACCCGCCTGCGCATCTGCGTTCCGGTCTCGCTTGGGCCATGTCGCCCCGCGGAAAACGCGGGTCGCTTTGGTCGCGGCCTGCGCGGACTGTCCGCGCTATGATGCCCCAACCCCGCAGGAGAGGCCCCATGACCGCACACGTCACCGATCTGTCGTCCGTTCGCCGCCCCATCGATCAGGCCAACGGCCTGCCCAACGCCCATTACATCGACCCAGGCGTCTTTGACGAGGAAAAGCAGGCGCTGTTGTTCGATCAATGGGCCGGGCTGGCCGTGGCCGCCGACGTGCCCGACGCCGGCGATGCCGTGCCGCTGACCTTTCTGGGGATGCCGCTTTTGCTGGTGCGCGACCGCAATGGCCAGGTCCGGGTGTTTCAGAACACCTGCCGGCACCGCGGCATGATCCTCGTCGAGGAACCGCGCAAGATCGAAGGCGCGATCCGTTGCCCTTATCACAGCTGGTGCTATTCGACCGAAGGCAAGCTGGTCAGCACCCCGCATGTCGGCGGTCCGGGGCAGAACACCCATCCGGCAATCGACCGCGCGCTTCTGGGTCTTGTCGAAATCCGCAGTCATGTCTGGCTCGATGTCATCTGGATCAACGTGTCGGGCACCGCCGCCCCCTTCGAGGTGGCCAACGCCAGGCTGCTGGACCGGTGGCGCGAATTCGATCAGCCGCTCTATCACGGCGGGACCGATAGCCGCTTTCAGATCGAGGTCGCGTGCAACTGGAAGCTGGCGGTCGAAAACTACTGCGAAAGCTATCACCTGCCCTGGGTGCATCCCGGCCTTAACAGCTATTCGCGGCTCGAGGATCATTACCACATCGAGGAACCCGGCCTGTTTTCCGGTCAGGGAACGCTGGTCTACCGGCAACTGAAAGACTACGAGGGAAGGACGTTTCCGGATTTCGCGGGCATTTCCGGCACATGGGACACGGCGGCAGAATATGTGACGGCCTTTCCGAATGTACTTTTGGGCGTGCACCGCGATCATGCCTTCGCGATCATTCTGGTGCCGCAAGGCCCCGAAAGGACGGTCGAGCATGTGCATATCTATTATGCCACGCCCACCCAGCCCGAAGACCTGCGCGCCAAGAACAGCCAGCAATGGAAAACGGTCTTCAAGGAGGACGTGTTCGTCGTCGAGGGAATGCAGCGCGGGCGCCACGGCGTGGCCTTTGACGGGGGGCGGTTCTCTCCGGCGATGGACGGGCCGACGCATCTGTTCCACGATTGGGTCGCGGAAAAGGTCTCCGCGCGGCGGGCAGCGGGCCAGGCCGCCGCACCCTTTGCCGCACAGGCCGCGGAATGACGCCGCTCGATGCGCGGCTGCTGTCGGCACATGACCGCGGTGATGTCGCGGCGCTGGTCGCGCTCTATACCGAGGCCGCGGATCAGTCGCAGTCCGACGACGCGGCCGGGTTCTACCTGACCCACGCGATGGTCTTCGCACTCGATCTCGGCCTGGACGTGGCGCGCGACCTGCGGGCGCGTCTGGTGGATATGGGGCGCGAACACCCCGAGTGACGGATCAGCGCAGGGCCGGGCGTTCCTGCGGCCATCGCGTTGCCTGGTGCCAGCGTTCGGCGATCTGCAACAGCTGCGCATCCGACCCGCGCCTGCCGATCAGTTGCAGCCCCATCGGCAGGCCCGCCTCCCCGAAACCCGCCGGGATGTTCACGGCGGGCAATCCGATCAGGCTGGCCGGCACGACCACCTGCATCCACCGGTGGTAGGTGTCCATCGCATGGCCGGCGATCTGGCGGGGATAGTCCAATGCCCCGTCGAAGGGCCAGGTCTGCGCCGATGGCAGCGCCAGGACGTCGAACCTGTCAAACAGCCCCATCGCGGCGCGGAACCAGTCGGACCGCCTGTGGCTTGCCGCCTGCAGCGCGCGGCCCGACATCGCCCGCCCCCGCTCGATCTCCCAGACCGCCGCGGGCTTGAGATGCACGCGCTTGGCCGGATCTTCGTAGAGCGCGCCCTTGCCGGAGGCGACGGAAAAGCTGCGCAGCGTGATCCAGCTCTCCCACATCGCTTCCGCGTCAAAGGGCGGCGACAGGTCCTCCACCTGCCAGCCCAGTCCCGACATCTGGCCAAGTGCGGCACCGCACAGATCCAGCACACCGGGGTCAAGCGGCAGGGCCCCGCCCCAATCGGCCAGCCAGCCGACCCGCACCGCACCGGGATCGACACCCAGCCGGTCGCGCACCGGGGCCAGTGCCAGCCCAAGCGGCTGTCGCGGATCCGGGCCTGCCATCACGTCGAGCAGCAGCGCCAGATCGCCTGGGCTGCGCGCCATCGGGCCGCTGGTGGAAAGCTGGTGCAGGAACAGATCGCCCTCCGCTTCGGAGGGGACCGCCCCCCAGGTCGGGCGCATGCCATAGACGTTGTTCCACGCCGCCGGGTTGCGCAGGCTGCCCATCATGTCAGAGCCGTCCGCGATGCACAGCATGCCGGTCGCCAGCGCCACCGCCGCGCCGCCCGATGACCCGCCCGCCGACCGCGACAGATCATAGGGGTTATGCGTGGCGCCATGTACGGGGTTGTAGGTATGGCTGCCCAGGCCGAATTCCGGCGTGTTGGTCTTGCCGATCACGATCGCGCCGGCCGCGCGCAACCGCGCCACGACCGGATCATCGGCCGCCGCCACCTGCCCCGCAAACAGCGGCGATCCCTGCGAGGTGGGCAGTTCGGCCGCATCGGCCAGGTCCTTGATCGCGATCGGCAGCCCGTGCAGCGGCCCGCGCGCCGTCTGCGCATCGGCCCGGGCCGCCTCGCGCAAAAGCTCGGCTTGCGGGCGCAGCGACACGATCGCGTTCACGGCCGGGTTAACCGCCGCGATCCGCTCCAGCGTGGCGCGCATCACTTCCACCGCGCTAAGCTCGCGCGCGGCGATCCGTCCCGCCAGGTCGACCGCATCCAATCCCGTCACATCCATCCCGCACCCTCGTCTTTCGCTCCGCCGGCCCTCACCGACGGCGGGGCCATGACAACGCCCCCCTTCTCTTGTTCCGAAATATCCCGGGGGTCCGGGGGCTGGCCCCCGGTGGCGACCCCTCAGTCGGCCCGTGCCTCGGCCCGGCTCTTGCCGCTGACGTTCAAGGCCAGCGTCGCCCCCATCAGCCCGTCCAGATCCCCGTCCAGCACCCCCTTGGTATCCGATGTCTCGAAGTTGGTGCGCAGATCCTTGACCATCTGGTAGGGCTGCAGGACATACGACCGGATCTGGTTGCCCCAGCCCGCGTCGCCCTTGTTCTCATGCGCCTCGTTGATCGCCGCGTTGCGCTTGTCCAACTCCATCTGGTAAAGCCGCGATTTCAGCGCCTTCATCGCGATATCGCGGTTCTGGTGCTGGGACTTTTCGGAACTTGTGACGACGATTCCGGTCGGGATATGGGTGATACGCACCGCGGAATCGGTGGTGTTGACGTGCTGGCCGCCGGCGCCGGAACTGCGGTAGGTGTCGATGCGGATATCGGCGGGGTTGACCTCGATCTCGATGTTGTCGTCGACCACGGGATAGACCCAGACAGAGCTGAACGACGTGTGCCGCTTGGCCGCGCTGTCATAGGGCGAGATCCGCACCAGCCGGTGCACACCCGATTCGGACTTCAGCCAGCCATAGGCGTTCGGGCCGCTGATCTTGTAGGTGGCGGATTTGATGCCCGCCTCCTCGCCCGCGCTTTCGGACTGCAATTCGACCTTGTAGCCCTTCTTTTCCGCCCAGCGGACGTACATCCGTGCCAGCATGTTGGCCCAGTCGCACGATTCCGTGCCGCCCGCGCCCGCATTGATCTCCAAGAACGTGTCGTTGCCGTCCGCCTCGCCGTCCAGCAGTGCCTCCAGCTCCTTCTGCGCGGCGGTTTCGGCCAGCGCTTTCAGCGCGGCTTCGGCATCGGCGACGACTTCGGCGTCATCCTCCATCTCGCCCAGTTCGATCAGGTCGATGTTGTCCTGCAAATCGCGTTCGATCCGCGCGTGCGTATCCATCGCATCGACCAGCATCTGCCGCTCTCGCATCAGTTTTTGCGCGGCGTCGGGGTCGTCCCACAGGTTCGGGTCCTCGACGCGAGCATTGAATTCCTCCAACCGGTGAGGAGCGGTTTCGACATCCAGCCGTTGGGCCAGCAGGTCCGCCGATTTGCGGATCCGATCGACAAGGTTCTGAGCGTCTGCGCGCATGGGATACGACTTTCGGAATTTGGATTGAAGGCTGTGATAGACCAGCGTCCCGTCTGCCACAAGCACCGGGACGGCTGACCGACCGCGCAGGGCTAGTAAAGCCCGCCGGAACTGAGCGTGCCGAAGTTCGCCTTGGGACCGACGACGGCCTTTTCCCCGGTCGAGGTCGTGACCTCCCTGCCCTGGCCCGATCCAACCTCGTCAAAGAGTGGAAGATCGGCGCCCATGGCAAAGCCGCCGTCGAAGGTGATGCCGAAAATCGGCTCTTCGCCGTCGCGGAAATACTCGGCCACCACGCTGGGCCCCGTTGCGTCGTCCGACAGGCGCGCGCCGGTAAAGCGGTCGATCTTGATGAACCGACCGCCCGAAGGCACCTCGAAGGGGCCGCCGCCGTATTTCGCCACGGCCCGGGTCATGAACTCCTGGAACACCGGGCCGCACAGGCTGGCGCCATAGGCCCCCTTGCCCAGCGACCGCGGCTGGTCGTAGCCGATATAGCAGCCCGCGACGATGTTGGAGGTGAAGCCGATGAACCACACGTCCTTGGCGTCATTGGTGGTGCCGGTCTTGCCCGCGGTGGGCACCGACAGGTTGACCGTGCCGCTGGCGGTGCCGCGGTCCACGACCCCCTTCATCATCGAGGTCAGTTGATACGCGGTGATCGGATCCATCACCTGGTCGCGGTTGGAAATGATGCGCGGGCCCAGGCCCGGTTCAAGCGTTGGCTTTTCGCAATCGTAGCACAGGCGTTCGTCGTGCCGGTAGATGGTGCGGCCATAGCGGTCCTGCACGCGGTCCACCAGCGTCGGCTGCACCCGTTCGCCGCCATTGGCGAACATCGCATAGGCCGCAACCATCTGGTACAGCGTCGTTTCCTCGGAGCCGAGCGCATTGGCAAGGAACCGGCCCATGTTGTCATAGACGCCAAAGCGTTCGGCGTAATCGGCGACGATGCCCATGCCGACCTCCTGCGCAAGGCGGATGGTCATCAGGTTGCGCGATTGTTCGATCCCGGTGCGCAGCGGCGTCGGGCCATAGAACCTGTTGGACGAATTGCGCGGGCGCCACAGCCCCTGCGGCGTGTCGATCTCGATCGGTGCGTCGATGACGATGGTCGCCGGGCTGTAGCCGCTGTCGAGAGCGGCGGCATAGACGAAGGGCTTGAAGCTCGATCCCGGCTGCCGCTTGGCCTGCGTGGCGCGGTTGAACACGCTCGCCTGGTAGGAAAAGCCGCCCTGCATCGAAATCACGCGGCCCGTGTCCACGTCCATCGCGACGAAACCGCCCTGCACTTCCGGCACCTGCCGCAATGTCCAGCGGACAAAGCTGCCGTCGTCGTCACGCGTCATGCGGCGCACATGCACCACATCGCCCACCGCCAGCAGATCACCCGCCACCCGCGCCGTTGAGCTCAGCTTGCCGTTCTCCAGCCGCTTGCGGGCCCAGCCGACGTCCTCGGCGGTGATGAAGTGGCCGTCCTCGTCCTCCTCAACGCCCTCGATCCCGATGCGCGCGCTGGTGTCGCCCACCTCCAGCACGACGGCCGGATACCACTGGCCGTCCAGGTCGATATCGCGCGCCACGCGCAGGTCGGCCAGCGCCGCGCGCCAGTCGGCTTCGGTGCCCAACTGATCGGCGGGAATGGTCTTGCGGGTGCCGCGCCAGATGCCCCGCCCGCGGTCATATTGCTCGAGTTCGCGGCGCAGGGCGTTGGCGGCCACCGGCTGCAGTTCCTGGTCGATCGTGGCGCGAACCGTCAGTCCGCCGGTAAAGAATTCGCCCTCGCCGAAGTCCTCGGACAACTGGCGGCGAATCTCGTCGGTAAAGTAGTCGCGCGGTGGCAGCTCTGCCTTGAAGCTGTCGAAATCGCCGTTCTGGACGGATTCGAGCGGCGCATCGACCTCGACCTGATATTCGGCCTTGGTGATATAGCCGTTTTCCTGCATCTCGCGCAGCACGAAGTTGCGCCGCGCCAGCAGCCGGTCTTTCTGGCGTACCGGGTGGTAATCGCTGGGCGCCTTGGGCAGGGACGCAAGGAATGCCGCCTCGTGCGCGTTGAGATCGTCGAGCGTTTTGTTGAAATAGGTCTGCGCGGCTGCGGCCACGCCATAGGAGTTCTGCCCGAGGAAGATTTCGTTGAGATAGAGCTCCAGGATTTTTTCCTTGTCCAGCGTCTCTTCAAGCCGGGCAGCCAGGATGATTTCCTTGATCTTGCGCTCGGCCCGGCGGTCGCCCGACAGCAGGAAGTTCTTCATCACCTGCTGGGTGATCGTGGAGGCGCCGCGCACATCGCGGCCACGCGATTTGACCGCGTCGACCGCTGCCGCGGCGATGCCGCGCAGGTCATAGCCTTCGTGATCGTAGAAATTCTTGTCCTCGGCAGAGATGAACGCCTGCTTGACCAGATCGGGAATGTCGCTGGCGGGCACGAACAGCCGCCGTTCCTGGGCGAATTCGTCGATGATCTGGCCCTGGCCCGAATAGATCCGGCTGATCGTGGGCGGGGTGTACTGCGCCAGCGATTCATGGCTGGGCAGGTCGCGGCCATACATCCAGAATACCGCGCCGACAGTCAGCGCGGTCATGCCGATGGCCAGCGTCAGGGCGGTGAAGATGCCGCCGAAGAAAGACAGGATAAAACGAAACACGGGACCTTACTGCACCTTTCGCGCGGAATTGTGCACCAGTCTATAGGCGCTTGGCGCGGGATGGTCAAAACACGATCCTGTCCGGCGGTGGCCAAATCATGCCGAAAACCCCGTGCTCGGCGGGCTATTGGCGCACCAGCGCGCGCCGCGCCTCGTCCCGGTCGCGCCAGGCCAGAATCGCGTCCGCCATCGCGGCCACGGCGACCGCGCGCCACACCGGATCGCGCAGGTTGTTCAGGTCGCGTTCCGAACTGAGGAATCCGACCTCGACCAGGATCGACGGGATATCGGCGGATTTCAGCACCGAAAACCCCGCGCGCCGCAATGGGCGGCTGTTCATCGGTCCGCCCGCGGCCTTCATGCCCGCCACCAGGCTGTTGGCCAGCGCCAGCGATCGCGGTTCCGTTTCCTGCCGGGCCAGGTCAAGCAGGATGCCGGCCACCTGATCGTCCGATCCCGTCAGGTCGGCGCCCGCGATGATATCGGCCCGGTTGTGCCGCGCGGCAAGCTGTTCGGTGGCGCTGTCGCTGGCGGCGTCCGACAGGGTATAGACCGTCGCACCCTGTGCACCCCCCTGGCTGAGGATATCGGCGTGGAGCGACACGAACACATCCGCACCCGCCCGATGCGCCAGCGCCACGCGGCGTTCCAGCGACACGAAGATGTCCTCGTCGCGCGTCAGCACCACGTCGGCCAGCCCGGACCGGACCAGCGTATCGCGCAGGGATCGCGCGATGGTCAGCATCAGGTCCTTTTCGGTGACACCGTCGCGCTCCGCGCCCGGATCGATGCCGCCGTGGCCGGGGTCGATGACCACGACAAAGCGGTCATCACCGGCGGGCGCGGCATCGGGCAGCGCGGGGCCGCGCGGCCAGAGGGCGTTGGCGGGGGCGCCCGCGGCGGCGGCGAAGTCCTCGGTGCGCGCGGGTCTGAGGGTGATCGACAGTTCCGCCCGGCCCGTCACGGGATCCACCGGCATGGCAATGTCGTCGGGCAAAAGCGGCCCCGCGAGGTCGGCGACCAGGCGCGACCAGCCGGGCTGGAACGCGCCGAAGCGGGCCGCCACGACGCCATCCGTCTCTGCCAGCAGCGCGTCGGCGGTCACGCCCGACCAGTCGGCCTCGCGGAAATCGACGACAAGCCGGGGCGGGTCGGCAAGGGTGAACACCCGGAACGGCACGCCCTGGCTGAGCGCGAGGGTGATCTGCGTCGTACCGCGCCAGCCATCGCGGATCGCGCTGGCGGCGGGATCGACCCGCGCGATGGCGGTCAGGTCCTGCGCCGCGCCGCCCGATGGAACGGGGCCGGCGATCGCCAGACCCAACATAAATATCAATGCCTTGCGCATCATGCCTGTGTTCTGCCCGCTGTGACCTTGTGGTCTTTTGCGGCACCCTAGCGCAGTGCGACTGCGATGGGAAACCCTTTGGCTATCGCGCGGCCATGAAGTGCTGTAGCCGCGCCAGGCCCTCGGTGATGTCCGCGGTGGCGCGCGCATACGAAAACCGCAGCGTGGTATGCCCGCGCACCGGGTCGAAATCGAGGCCCGGCGTCACCGCGACGCCCGCCTTGTCGAGGATCTCGGCGGCGAAGGCGCGGCTGTCGGTGGTCAGGTCGGACACATCCGCATAGACGTAGAACGCACCGTCGGGCGGGGCGATGCGGGTAAATCCGGCCCGCGGGAGCCCCTCCAGCATCAGCGCGCGATTGGCGCGGTACACATCCATGTTGGCCTGCAGTTCATCGTCGCAGTCCATCGCGGCCAGCGCGGCGATCTGGCTGGCGTGCGGCGCGCAGATGAACAGGTTCTGCGCGATCCGCTCGACGATGCGCACCTGGTCGCCGGGCACCACCATCCAGCCCACGCGCCAGCCCGTCATCGAAAAGTACTTGGAGAACGAATTGATGACATAGGCGTCGTCGGTGATCTCAAGCGCGGTCACGGCCTTGGCCTCGTATTCGATGCCGTGATAAATTTCGTCCGAGATGAAGGACGCGCCCGCGCCTGCACAGGCGTCGATCAGCGCCGACATCGCGGTGCGGTCCAGCATGGTGCCGGTGGGGTTCGCGGGCGATGCGACCATCAGCCCGGCAAGGTCAAGCCCGGCAAGGTCCGACGCGACCGGCTGATAACGGTGCTCGGGCGCGGTGGGCAGATCGACCGGCTGCAGCCCCAGCGCGTGCAGGATCTGGCGGTAGCTGGGATAGCCCGGCGCGCCGATGCCGACCCGGTCGCCGCTGTCGAACAGCGCGGTAAAGGCCAGCAGGAAGGCGCCCGACGACCCGGAAGTGACGACCACGCGCGCCGGGTCAAGATCGACGTCGTACCAATCGCCGTACAGCCGGGCGATGCGCGCCCGCAGCTCCGGCAGCCCCAGCGCCACGGTATATCCCAGCGCATTGTCGCGCATGGCCCGCGCCAGCGCCTCGGTGGCGGCGCGGGGGGCGCCAGTGCCGGGCTGTCCCACTTCCATGTGGATGATATGGCGGCCCGCCGCTTCGGCGGCGCGCGCGGCCTCCATCACATCCATCACAATGAAGGGATCCACCGCTGACCGGGTTGAGTTTCGCATCTGTTCGTTCCTACTCTGGCGCATGACCTTTCACCGTGTATTCCCGCTGGCGTCAATCCCGGCCCTGTTGCTTGCGCTGATCGTGACGATGGGTGCGACCCAGGGCGCAAGGGCGGCCGGGCTGTTGCGCGATGCCGATCTGGAACACGGGCTGGAACAGGTGGGCGCACCGGTGCTGCGGGCGGCGGGCCTGAACCCCGCGCGGGTCAAGATCCTCGTGGTGAACGACAGCACGCTCAACGCCTTTGTCGTCGGCAACGATGCCATTTTCATCCACTACGGGCTGATCAACCGGATGGACACCGCGGCCATGCTGCAAGCGGTGATCGCGCATGAGGCGGCGCATATCGCCAACGGCCACATCACCCGGCGGATGACCAACATGGCCAATTCGCGCACGATCAGCGGGCTCGGCATGGCCCTGGCGGCGGTGGCGGCCGCCAGCGGCAACGGGCGCGCGGCGGCAGGTGTGGCGCTGGGCTCCGCCGGATCGGCGCAACGCGCGTTTCTCGGCCATACGCGGGCCGAGGAAGCCTCGGCCGACCAGTCGGGCGTGCGCTACATGACGGCGGCGGGTGTCGATGCGCAGGGCCTGCGCGATGTGCTGGATCTATTTCGCGGACAGGAATTGCTGGCCGAAACGCGGCAGGATCCCTACCTGCGCAGCCATCCCCTGTCGCGCGACCGGCTGCGCGCGGTCGAGGCCTATGCGGCGGCCTATGGTCGCAAGGCCGGCCCGGACCCCGCCGCCGCCTATTGGTTCGCGCGCGTCAAGGGCAAGCTGAGCGCCTATACCCGCGCGCCGAAATGGACACTGCGGCGGCTGGGCGACAGCCCCTATGCCGATGTGCGCCTGCTGCGCGAGGCCGTGGCCGAGCATCGCCAGTCGCGCACCAAACAGGCCCTGGGCGCGATCGACCGGGCCATTGCCGTGCGCCCGGGCGACCCGTTCCTGCACGACATGCGCGGTCAGATCCTGATCGAGACGCGCAATTTCGGCGCCGCCGTGGCCGCCTATGGCCGCGCCGCGCAGCTTGCCCCCGGCGATCCGTTGATCCTGTCGGGCTATGGGCGCGCGCTTTTGGCCGCCGGCCAGGTCGGCAAGGCCCTGCCCGTTCTGGAGCGCGCCCGGTCGATCGATTTTCGCGACGGATCCATGCTGCGCGATCTGTCGGTCGCCTATGCGAAAACCGGCCAGACCGGACTGGCGGCCCTTGTCACCGCCGAACGCTACGCCCTGTCCGGCCGGCTCGAAGACGCCGGAATTCACGCCAGACGCGCCAGCGGCCTGCTGCCGCGCGGGTCTGGCCCTTGGCAACGCGCACAGGATGTGGTGAGTGCATCCGAGCGCGCCGCAAAACGGAGATAAACCGATGATGACCAAACGCCTTTTCATTCCCGCCCTGCTGGGCGCCCTTGCCCTGGCCGCCCCGGCCCGTGCGCTGGACCTGACGCAGATGACGGAGACCGAACGCGATCTTTTCCGGGCGGAGGTCCGTGCCTACCTGATGGAAAACCCGCAGGTGATCATCGAGGCCGTCAACGCGATGGAGCAGCGCAACGCCGAGGCGCAGGCACAGGCCGATCTGACCATCGTCAGCGACAACGCCGAAGCGATTTTCAGCGACGGCTTTTCCTATGTCGGCGGCAATCCCGACGGCGACATCACGCTGGTCGAATTCATGGATTACAAGTGCGGCTACTGCAAACGCGCCTACACCGAAGTCGAAAAACTGCTGAGTGCCGATGGCAATATCCGCTTTATCGTCAAGGAATTCCCGATCCTGGGCGAACAGTCGATGCTGGCCTCGCGCTATGTGATCGCGGCCAAGCAGATCGCAGGTGGCGACGCCTACAAGGCGCTGCACGATGCGCTCATGGTGTTCAACGGCGACATCACCCTGCCCGCGCTGGCGCGGTTGTCGTCCACCTACGGCCTGGACGACGACGCGATCCGCGCCCGCATGGGCAGCGAAGAGGTGACACGCGAAATCGCCGAAACCCGCGCGCTTGCCCAGACGCTGCGCATCACCGGCACGCCCACCTTCGTGGTCGAGGACGAGATGGTGCGCGGCTATTTGCCGTTCGACCAGATGCAGATGATCGTCGACGACAAGCGCGACGAGGGATGACACCCGCCGCGCGTGGCTTTGGCGGCTGACTGCCGGTGCTGTCGCGGCCCGTGCCATGCGCCGCGCGTTCGATGCCGATCTGGGGCGTTGCCCGGCGATCTGGCGCTGCGGATATCGCGCTTTGCATTGCGCCCTAGTGTCCGGGGTTCACGCATGTTTTGGATGAATTAAAGCATAAATCAACGGGTTAAGGGGCGAAATTCATGTTGCGCAACCTAGCAACACGCCGGGCGCAAAACCCGGCGGCGTGGTTGGATCTGCGCGATTCGCCGTTCTACGTGTTGCCCGATCAGATGCCGCGCGGGGACTTGCCGCGCGCCGTATTGGCCCGCTGTCTCGCGCGCCCGAAGCCGTGCTATTCGGCGGCCTTTTCCGCCGCTTTCTCTGCCGCTTCGATCGCCTCGGCCTTCTTCTCGACCTCTTCGACGATGTGGTCGATCATCATGTCGTTGCTCATCTTGTGGCTTTGTTTGCCCGCCAGATAAACCATGCCCGATCCGGCGCCGCCGCCGGTGAAACCGACATCGGTCATCAGCGCCTCGCCCGGCCCGTTCACCACGCAGCCGATGATCGACAGGCTCATCGGGGTCTTGATATGCTCCAGCCGCTGCTCGAGCGCCTCGACCGTCTTGATCACGTCAAAGCCCTGCCGGGCGCAGCTTGGGCAGCTGATGATGTTCACGCCCCGGTGCCGCAGCCCCAGCGACTTGAGGATCTCGAACCCCATCTTGACCTCTTCGACCGGATCGGCGGACAGGCTGACGCGGATCGTGTCGCCGATGCCCATCCACAGCAGGTTGCCCATGCCGATGGCGGATTTCACGGTGCCGGACATCAGGCCGCCCGCTTCGGTGATGCCAAGGTGGATGGGGGCGTCGGTGGCCTCTGACAGCTTTTGATAGGCGGCGGCGGCCATGAAGACGTCGGACGCCTTGCAGCTGATCTTGAACTCGTGAAAATCGTTGTCCTGCAGGATCTTGATATGATCCAGACCGGATTCGACCATCGCGTCGGGCGTGGGTTCGCCGTATTTTTCCAGCAGGTGGCGTTCCAGCGAGCCGGCGTTCACGCCGATGCGGATCGAGCAGTTGTGATCGCGCGCCGCCTTGATGACCTCGCGGACGCGTTTTTCGTCACCGATGTTGCCGGGATTGATGCGCAGGCAGGCTGCTCCCGCCTCCGCGGCTTCGATCCCGCGCTTGTAGTGGAAATGGATGTCCGCGACGAGCGGCACCGACACCTCAGGCACGATCTGGCGCAGGGCCTTTGACGATGCCTCGTCGGGTACGGAGACCCGCACGATGTCGGCGCCCGCGTCGGCGGCGGCGTTGATCTGGTTGATCGTGGCGGCGACATCCGTGGTCAGCGTGTTGGTCATCGTCTGAACCGAAATCGGGGCATCGCCGCCGACCGGGACACGCCCCACCATGATCTGACGCGAGGTGCGGCGATGGATGTTGCGCCAGGGTCGGATGTGGTTCAGCGACATAGGGGCTGGGGCCTTTCGAAAACACGCGGACCACCTCAAGCTAATCGCTTGGGTGATGCGTCGCAATGGGGTGCGACAGTCACGTTGGGACGGAAATTATTCGGTGGCGGCGGCGGGCGACTGCGCTTGCGCCTGCAGTTCCACAACGGTGGTCGCCAACGCCTCGTCCGAGGCCAGATCGGCGACGGCATAGATACCGCGCAGCGCATCGGCATCCAGCGCGAGGTTGGATGTGACCGACCCCTTGGCCCCGGCGGGGCCGTAATACTGTCCGCCCATCGCGAAATAGATCGCGCCGCTTTCACCGGTGCGAAGGGTTGGCGGTTCTTCGGTCAGGGGGGCATCCCAAGCGTCGCCGGGTTCCATGATCCCCTCGAAGATCACCGTGCCATCGGCCGCGCGCACGCGCACCCACGAGGGGCGAACCGCGACCATGCGCAGGGCCGGGCCCGCGGCCTCGACCACTTGCGGGATTGCCGATGGGGCACCGCCCGCCGCCACGCGCCCGTCCTGCAAGGCGTCGGGTGCGTCGGTGGGGCTCAGGCCGGCGATCAGGGTGCTGTCGCCCAGGGCCGGCGTCGCGTCGGTGAAATTGCCGATGGTGCGCGGGTCGATGGAGGCGATGGGCGCATCGCGCGCGACCAGAACGGGCACGTCCAGCGCTTGCGGGCGGTACAGCCGGTCCAGCGCGTCGGCACGCGGCTGATCCGAAATGCGCTGCGGTGACACCGGGTTGTTCGCACTGTCGGGAAGCTGTGCCAACGCGCCATCCAGCGGATCCAGATCGGACAGGACGACAGGCGTCTGATCGACCGGGGCCACCTGTACGCGCTGGACTTCCTGCAGCACCGAATAACCGCCAAAGCCGATCGCACCGATCAGGCCGATCAGAACGAGCGAGGATCCGACCGCACTGGGCTCGATCCGCGACCAGAACGCTTCGCCCACGGGGACAAAGGGCGTGTTGGGACGCGAGAAGATATCGGCGTCCGTGTGGCGCGTCAGCCGGTCTTCGCGGCTGGGTTTCTTGATGACCGACGCCTTGTCGGACATGCCATGCGCCACGGAAAACCCGCTTTCGGTGCAAAACGCGGCAAAGGCCTTGTCCGGGTCCATCCCCAGATAGCGCGCATAAGACCGCACGTAGCCTGCGATGAAACCGGGCGTGTCAAAGGCTTCGGGATCGGCGTTTTCGATGGCCGCGATATAGGCCGCCTTGATTCGCAGTTCGCGTTGAACATCGAGAAGGGATTTGCCGAGCGTCGCGCGTTCGCCGCGCATGACGTCGCCCAGACGCAATTCGAAATCGTCGAACGCCTTGCGTTCAACCGTTTCTTCCACCGTCTTGGAGGACCAACGCCCAATCATAACACTGCCCCGTTACTCTGCCCTGTATGCCGCCTCATCCGCCGCAAGCCGTTATCCGATCGTCCCCACGATTCGAATTCCGCTTTTTGTTTCGATATCCATAGCACAAGGCAACGGCAAATACACGTTTTTGGAGATCAGGCAGAGGCCTCGGCACGATTCAGCGCACAATGCGACCACAGCCCGTCCATCGCGTGTACCAGCGCATCCATTTCCCGTGGGCCGTGTACAGGCGACGGGGTAAAGCGCAATCGCTCCGTTCCGCGCGGAACGGTGGGGTAGTTGATTGGCTGGACATAGATGCCGTGATCCTCAAGCAGCATGTCCGACAGCATCTTGGTGTGCACCGGGTCACCGACCATCACGGGCACGATGTGGCTGCCGTGATCGATGATCGGCAGACCCATGCCCTTGAGCCGCAGTTTGAGGATCTTGGCCTGGGTCTGGTGCTGCTCGCGCAGCTCGGGATGCTGTTTGAGATAGGCGACCGAGGCCGCCGCCCCCGCCGCGATCGCAGGCGGCAGCGAGGTGGTAAAGATGAAACCCGGCGCATAGGAGCGGATCGCATCGCACATCTTGTCGCTCGCCGCGATATAGCCGCCCATGACGCCGTAGGCCTTGGCCAGCGTGCCGTTGATGATGTCGAGCCGGTGCATCAGGCGGTCGCGCTCGGCCACCCCGGCACCGCGGGGGCCATACATGCCGACCGCGTGCACTTCGTCGATATAGGTCAGCGCGCCGAATTCGTCCGCCAGATTGCAGATCGCCTCGATCGGGCCGAAATCCCCGTCCATCGAATAGATCGATTCGAAGGCGATCAGCTTAGGCGCGTCGGGATCGTCCGCCGCCAGAAGTTCGCGCAGGTGATCCACGTCGTTGTGGCGAAACACCCGCTTGGCCCCGCCATTGCGCCGCACGCCTTCGATCATCGAGGCGTGGTTGAGCGCATCGGAATAAATGATCAGCCCCGGAAACAGCTTGGGCAGCGTCGAAAGCGTGGCGTCGTTCGCGATATAGGCGGAGGTGAACAAAAGCGCCGCCTCCTTGCCGTGCAGGTCGGCGAGTTCGGCCTCGAGACGCTTGTGATAGACGGTCGTGCCCGAGATGTTGCGCGTGCCGCCCGAGCCCGCGCCGGTGGCTTCGATGGCTTCGTGCATCGCGTCCAGAACGACAGGGTTCTGCCCCATGCCAAGGTAGTCGTTGCCGCACCAGACCGTGATATTTCGCTCGGAGCCATCGGGCCGGGTCCAGACCGCGTGCGGAAACTGGCCCTTGCGGCGTTCGATGTCGATAAAGGTGCGGTAGCGCCCTTCGTCATGCAACCGGTTGATCGCTTGGTCTAGCTTTGCGGTATAATCCACCGGGCATCTCCATCTTGGGCGTCTTGGTCGGTACGGCTGCGGCTACTATATTCAATATCGTGAATGAGTCCATGCTCACTGTTTAGATCGAATATAGATCGGGGCACCGAGGTTCAATAGTTTTACCCCGCCACAGCATGTCGCAGCCTTGATCCAGATCATTCGACACACCAAGGTCAAAGGCGAAACCCCGGCATTTCGAGGGGTTTGCGCCGTCGCCCCTCCGCGTGCCCGGCGCGGAAATGCCGCATCGCCGCAGGCGCGGGAACACCGTCGCGCAGCGCGCGCGCCCCGGACACCAAGCCGCGCGCGCGCCCCCGACACCGCGCCGCGCGCTCCACTGGACACCGCGCCGCATCTTGGTACGTTTTGTCCAGATCCCAACCGGAGTATTCCCTGTCATGTCCCTCGACACCGTTCTGGCGCGCATCGACGCAGACCTGCCCGCCGCCACCGACCGCCTGCTTGACCTGTTGCGCATCCCGTCCATTTCGACCGACCCGGCGTTCAAGAAAGATTGCGATGCCGCCGCCGACTGGCTGGTGCGCGATCTCGCCAGCTTTGGCGTGACGGCACGGAAATGCCCGACACCCGGACACCCGATGGTGATGGGGCACATCGACGGCGACGGCCCGCACCTGCTGTTCTACGGCCATTACGACGTGCAGCCGGTCGATCCGCTGAACCTGTGGGATCGCGACCCTTTTGACCCGGCGGTCGAGGAAACCGCCAAGGGCACGGTCATCCGGGGCCGGGGTGCCGTGGACGACAAGGGCCAGTTGATGACCTTTGTCGAGGCCTGCCGTGCGTGGACGGCGGTCAACGGCACCCTGCCCTGCAAGATCACCTTCTTCTTCGAGGGCGAGGAGGAAAGCGGATCGCCGTCGCTGGTGCCCTTCATGGAGGAGCACAAGGACGCGCTTTCGGCGGACCTGGCGCTGATCTGCGACACGACGCTGTTCGAATCGAAGACGCCCGCCATCGTGACCATGCTGCGCGGCCTGCTGGGCGAGGAGATGACGATCACCGGCCCGGACCGCGATCTGCATTCGGGCATGTACGGCGGCGTGGCGATGAACCCGATCCGCGTGCTGACCCGCGTTCTGGCGGCGCTGCACGATGACGAGGGCCACATCACCATTCCGGGGTTCTATGACGGTGTGCCGGAATTGCCCGACACGCTGCGCGATCAATGGGCGGGCCTCAACTTCGACCACAAGACCTTTTTGGGCGATGTCGGCCTCGGCACGCCTGCGGGCGAATCCGACCGCGGACCGCTCGAGATGATCTGGTCGCGCCCCACCTGCGAGATCAACGGCATCTGGGGCGGCTATACCGGCGACGGGTTCAAGACCGTCCTGCCAAGCGAGGCGCATGCCAAGATCAGCTTTCGCCTTGTGGGGGATCAGGATCCGCACGCGATCCGCAAGAGTTTCCGCAAGATGGTGGAGGACATGCTGCCGCCCGACTGCGACGTCACCTGGAAGGGCCACGGCAACAGCCAGGCGGGATCGTTCGAGACCGACGACCCGATGTTCGAGGCCGCCCGCGCGGCCCTGACCGAGGAGTGGAACGTGCCCGCCGCCTATATCGGCTGCGGCGGATCGATCCCCATTGCGGGGCATTTCGCCAAGATCACCGACACCAAGCCGATGCTGGTGGGCTTTGGCAAGGACGACGACGGGATGCATTCGCCCAATGAGAAATACGACATGTCGAGCTTTCATCACGGCATCCGCTCCTGGGCGCGGATTCTCGATGCGCTGATCCGAAGAGACGGCGCATGATCCCTGGCTTCACCCCCGGCGTGGCGCAGGTGAATGGCCAGCGCATCGCCTATGCCACGGGCGGCAGCGGCCCGCCGGTGCTGCTGCTGCACGGGTTTCCGCAGACCCACGTCATGTGGCACGCGGTGGCCCCGGCGCTGGCGCGCGATCATACCGTCGTCGCCGCCGATCTGCGCGGTTATGGCGGCAGTTCCAAACCCGGTGGCGCCGAGGCCTACAGCTTTCGCCACATGGCGGCCGACCAGGCTGCGCTGATGGCGCATCTGGGGTTCGATCAGTTTCATCTGGTGGGCCACGACCGGGGCGCGCGCACCGCGCACCGGCTGGCGCTGGATGCGCCAGACGCGGTGCGCAGCCTGACGGTGATGGATATCGTGCCCACGTACACGGTGCTTCACCCGCTCAAGGCAGAGGTCGCGCAGGCCTATTACCACTGGTTCTTCCTCGCGCAGCCCGCGCCCTTTGCCGAAAAGATGATCGGCCACGACCCCGATACCTATTTCGAAAGCTGTCTGCTGGGCTGGGACACGGGCAGCCTTGCCGATTTCGGCGACGGGCCGCTGGCGGCCTACCGCGCGGCCTGGCGCGATCCCGACACGATCCGCGGCATGTGCGCCGATTACCGCGCGACGCTGAGCCATGACGTGGCGCTCGACAAGGCCGACCAGGGGCGGCGCGTCGCCTGCCCCGCGCTGGTGCTTTATGGTGAAGGCGGCGCAATGGCACGGCACTTCGACGTGCCCGCAACCTGGGCCGACCGGCTGGCCGACATGCGCAGCGCCGCGATGCCCGGAGGGCATTTCTTTGTCGATCTGCACCCCGACCGGACAGCCCAGGTGGTGGGAGATTTTCTTTTGGATATATAGGGTTGCGGGCCGGTATCAAACCAATCCGGTGAACCGCTCCGGCAACAGGTACTGGGTTTTGTAATCCGGGCGGTCAAACTGGTAAAAGCCGGTTTCGCCGCGCGGCTTCCACGTGCGGTGCATCTTGCGCCGCAGCAGGCGCAGGTCGAACCCGTCCTGCATCTCGAGCGCGGCAAAGGCGCCAAAGACGGCCCGATCCTCGCCCCGCGCCTCGGCGAACCAGTGGCGGCCGATGGCCGCGCTCTTGGCATCCACGCCCACGTCTTGCGTGACCCGGTTGCGCCGGTCCATCGCATCGACATATGCGCCGAAATCGCAGAATTTCAGATGCAAGAGATACAGATCGTCCGGCGCGTGCAGCTTGGGGTACTGGGTGAAATGTCCGCCGCGCGCGATCTTGGTCGGCGTCGAGACGATGCAGGGTTTGGAATAATGCGGCGCCGGACGCACGTGACGGCGCGGCCCAAGGATGGTGTCGGCGACCGGCGTCTCTTCCAGATCGACGCGGTGGATCACCTCCAGCCCCAGCGGCGTCAGCACCCGGCCCTCGGGCGTGTCCTCCAGCAGATCGCGCAACGTCTTGCCCGAGGCGGGGTCCACGACCACCAGTTCATCCACATCGCCGACGATCACATGCGCATAATAGCGCCGCAGCCCGTTCACGAGGTTGTTGAGCAGGCTCCAGCGTTTGACGTCGAAGTTCTTGTGGGCATCACCGGGCAAGCCGACGATATTGCAGCCCTGCGCCAGATCCGCCACCTCGGCCCCGCGACCGTGGTTGATGACATAGCAGTTTTCGCGCCCGAACAGGCCGCCGTAGTGGCGCAGCCAGGCCTTGAGGAAAAACGCGTCATCGCGCACCATCGTCACAACGGCCACTGCCTGCATCTCGATCGCCCTGTTGGTTCTTGCGTGTCTTTTCTGCTCTGGCTCGCACCCTAGACAATCGACTGCTACAAGAGAATCGATAATTTAACGCAAGCTTCTGTTTTTCCCGATATGCAGTCGCCTTCGCCCGTGCCCAATGCCGCAGGACCAGACCACTGACCTCTTCCTTGATCCCAGACGATTTCGCCGAAATCGGATTTCACGCCAAGCCGCGCTCCCGCGTCAGGATCACGCGCTATCAGGTGATCGGAGAGCGGTCGTCGGGGACCAATTTCGTCAAGCGTCTGATCGCGCGCAACACGGACCTCAAACACAGTGAGGCACTGGGCTGGAAACACGGCTTTCCCGGCGCGCAGCCGGTGCCGCAGGACCTGGCGGTGATCTGCATGGTGCGCGACGCGGAAAGCTGGGCCTGTTCGATGCATGCAAAGCCGTGGCACACCTCGCCCGCGATGCAGGGCCTGCGTTTTGACCGCTTCATCCGGGCGCAATGGGACAGCGTTTTCGATCATCCGCGATATTTCAAACCCGCGTGGCGCGCAGGCGTGCCCGGCGGGCCCCTCTTGCTGGACCGCGACCCGGAAACCGGCGCGGCGTTTTCCAATCTCTTCGCCCTGCGGCTGGCCAAGCTTTATGGGCTGCTCAGCTATCTCGAACGGGATTGCTCCATGGTGCTGTTGCGCATGGAAACCGCGCAGGCCGAGCCGGAAGCGGTGATCGACGCGATGCGCGTGGTCCTGGGGCAGCGTCTGCGCGAAGACCGGTTTCGCCCGGTGACCAGACGGCTGGGGGCCAAGTTCAGCCCCGCCATCGACGCGCGCCCGCCGACCCCGCGCAGGATCGGCCCCAAGGGAATCGATTTCATGCGCCGCCAGCTTGACCTGCGGTTGGAGCAGCGGCTGGGCTACAGCTATGGCGCGGCGCCCTGACGCCCCACATGCCGGCAGGATGCCATGTGCATCTGTTCGCGCCTGAGACGGTTTCGGCCCGAGACGGGCAAGTGAGCTGCGATCGAGTGGGAAAAGTGGCGCGGTTGACGGGGCTCGAACCCGCGACCTCCGGCGTGACAGGCCGGCACTCTAACCAACTGAGCTACAACCGCGCGATGGACCGAAAGGCCCGGTGATGATCCCCAAAAAGGGGGCAGCGGTGGCGCGGTTGACGGGGCTCGAACCCGCGACCTCCGGCGTGACAGGCCGGCACTCTAACCAACTGAGCTACAACCGCCCACTGCGCGCATCGGGTCATCGCCCCGACGCGTTGGGACGTCTTATGGCGCGTCCCTGCCCCCGTCAAGCAGGATGCGGGCGGATGGCGTGGTTTTTTTCGACCAGCGCCTTTGGGGCGCGCCGAAATGCACCGCACGGCGATCAGACCTCGGGCGGCCGCAGGATCAGGCGGGCCATTTCCGCCCCCCACAACGCATAGAGCGCCGCGTTGGGATGAAACCCGTCGCGGGCCATCCAGTCGGGGGTCAGCGGCAGCGAAAGGCCGAGATGCACCGATCGTGGGTCGCGCATGCAGTCGGCGAGAAGCGCCGCGTCGAGGCGCGCGGCGTGACGGCCCAGAACCGTCGCCAGCGGACGCGGCAAGAGGGGAAAGTCACCCAAGGGCGGCACCGCCGTCCGAAACAGCCTGGAAGTCCCGAATTTCGTGGTCAACACCTCTGCCAGCCGCGCTTGCCGCTGCCGCCAGATCCGTTGCGGCGTCTGCCACAGAACGTCGTTGACCCCCAGCGCCACGACCGCCACGTCAAACGGTCGGGCAGGCATCCGGTCAAGCGTGGCAAGGGTGCTGCGCGTCGTGGCGCCGGTGCGGGCGACAAGCTGCCAACTCACGTGGCGGGTCTGGCTCAATACCGCGACAAGCTGACCGCTCAGCGCCTGGTGCTGGTGGTCCACGCCCACACCGGCGGCCGACGAATCTCCCACGATCAACAGGCGCAGCGGCGCGCCCTGCCCCAAGCTGCCCGATCGCGGCCCCGCCGCTTCGGGCAGGCGTTCGGCGCGCGCCATGACCTGTGCTGCCTGCGCGATCAGGACCGGTGACAGCGCCGCCACGCGCAGCGCGTCCTTCATGCCCCGGTTCCGCGACAAGGCCACATGGGCCCGGTCACGCCTCGGGCAGCGGAATATGCTCGGCGTCGTCGCCCGGCGGCAGCCTGAACCGCCCGTGCGCCCAGTCGCCCGCCCGCCAGGCCTCCTTGGCCGCGTCGATCCTGTCGCGCGACGAGGCCACGAAATTCCACCAGATGTGGCGCGGCCCCTCAAGCGTGGCGCCGCCCAGCAGCATCACCCGTGCACCTGTGTCGCCGGCGCGCAGGCTGATCCGGTCGCCGGGGCGAAAGACCATCATCCGCCCCGCTCCGAACGCCTCGCCCGCGACGATGACCGACCCGTCGAGCACATAGACGCCGCGGTCTTCGTGATCGTCCGGCAAGGGCAGCGACGCGCCCGCGTCCAGGAGCGCATCGGCATAGAACATCTCCGACGGGGTCTTGACCGGCGCGCGCGCGCCATAGGCCGTGCCGAGGATCAGGCGAAGCTGCTTGCCCTCCGCCTCGAGCAGCGGCAGGCTCTCTTTCGGCGCATGTTCGAACGCCGCCGGATCGTCCTCGGCGTCCTTGGGCAACGCGACCCAGGTCTGCAGGCCGAACAGGCTGTGCGGCCGGGTGCGGACCTCGCCATCGGTCCGTTCGGAATGGGTGATGCCGTGGCCCGCCACCATCCAGTTGACCGCCCCCGGTTCGATCCACTGATCGGTGCCCAGGCTGTCGCGGTGGTGGATCTTGCCCTTGTAGAGATAGGTGACGGTCGCCAACCCGATATGCGGATGCGGGCGCACGTCGATGCCGCTGCCGGTGACGAATTCCGCCGGACCCATCTGGTCGAAAAAGATGAAGGGGCCGACCATCTGCCGCTGCGGCGCGGGCAGCGCGCGCCGGACCTCGAAACCGCCCAGATCGCGGGCACGGGGCACGATGACGGTTTCGATCGCGTCCACCGCGTCGCCGGTGGGGCAATCGGGGTCAAGGGCCGGGTTCCAACTCATCTCGGGGTCTCCTGTTCGGACGCGGATCGCCGCCAAGGATAGCCGCACCGCACGAGGAGACAAGAGCGGCCGCGGGACAGTGGCGGCAAAGCGCGCTTACCCAGGTTGGATCCGCCGGGCCGCGCGATCCAGCTTGGCCGCGATCAGGATCAGTTCGGCACTGTCCTGCGGAGCCAGGACCTCGGCGTTTTCATAGGCCAGATGCTCCACAAGGCCCGAAGCGATCAGCAGGCCCGATGGTACGGATTGCCCACCCGGCAGCGTTTCGAGCACCGCGAGAAGCGAGTTCAGGGCGGCTGATTTCTCGGCATCAGACATGGTTTTGCACCCCGTCACCCGCAATGAAAACGCCTTTGCGCACAAATGGCCGCTCGTTGCCAAACATCGTAATTGCCCTTTTGAAATACCCGTTAAAGGAGAACCGGTCGGCTAACGCAGGGTGTGACCCTGTTCAACCGGTTTCTTGCACCCCCTCGACATGGCAGACCGCACTGGCCGGGAAAACCGACCGGTGCCACACCGCCCCGGCACCAATGCGCTGGCAAGCGCACCGTCCCGACCCGGACACACCGGCCCGAATCGGCGTATTTCACAGGGTCGCCGCAGCGCAGTCCTGGCCGGCAGGGTTTTGCGACCAGGGCGCGGGACGGGCTGTCTTGGCGGTGAGCGGCAGGGGCGGACGTCGCCACATTTGAACTGGCATCGCCGAACGAGGGCTTGGTGAACTATCGCCCCATCTCATTTATCGCCAGCGCACAAGAACCAATGTTTGCAGCCCGCCATCGGCACAGTGACAGGGCCGTCAACGGCGGCCCGTCACGCCGCGGCCGCGTGGCCGCACCGGGTGTGCCGCGCCGACAGATCATCGCCGCTTTTCTTGCAAATCCGCACCAGGGCCTTGGTCTGGCTGAATGTCAGATAATCGCGGGCCCGCGGCCCGTAGCCGTTTTCCCGGTCCGCCGCCAAGCCCGGAACAAGCGAAAGGATGTCCCTCACCTGGTGGTCCAACAGCATGTTCAGCGCAGTCGAGCCGGGGAAAAAGCTTTCGCTCGGCAGGCCTTCGGCCATCACGATCTCATGGTTCTCCAGAAGGATGTGGAAATAGACCACGCTGCGTTTGCCTTTCATGATGCGGATCCCGGGAAGGGACGTCAGGCCCTTGGCCGGAACAAGGGCCTCGACCGCCTCCGAACTCGCGGCATCGTTGCATCGCGTCACGAGAATTTTGTGCTGTGGTGACACGACCAGATCGTTTCGGGGCGCGCCCTGGCCGAACGCGCCGGAAGAAATGAGCACCGGCAGCTCTTTTTCGGGGCTGTCGGGCCAGGAATGCGCCGACTGCGACACCCACAGGATCGGTTGCGGCCCGTGGTCCAGCGTCATGACCAGATCACCGGCCTTGAGGTCGTCAACACACATCTCGCCTTGCGGGGTCAGAATACGGGTTCCACCGGCAAAGCAGACCGCCCCCGGCGATGTCGTGTCGACACCCTGCACATCGATCGCGCCGTTGCCGAAGGCGTCCATCTCGGACTGGGTCGCGAGGTCATCGGGCAGAAACGCAAGGCGCGTCGTCTCGCCTGCCGCGGGATAGTCCTGCACCGTGACGATATAGACGGGGTTGCCTTCGAACCGGTCTGGGACCTGTTGCGCGCCGTCCGATTTGCGCGTCGGCAGGAACCCCCCAAGTTCATACGTGAAATCATAGGTTTGTCCGCCGATCTGAACCTGCGTGTCAGGGTCAGTGGCGGTGCCTGAGCCTTCGAGGATCAGGTCGCCCGACATGCCGGACGGCACAAAGGTGATTTCCACTGCGGGATCACCCGTCAGGTTGAGGGCGGGGTTGTTGGCGGACCCGCTATCCGTTCGCGCCCAAAACGTTGAAGCCATAGGTATTTTGTTCTTTGCCCATATTTATTAAAATTCTTGATATCGGTTAGGGTTGGCTTTTCGGTGATGGGAAAAGGTCAAAATTGCGGCAATTCGACCTGCGTCGCGGCCTGATCGGGCACGGACCGCGCAAGGCCCGAACCGAATGCGTCGATCCGGGCCTGCGTCAGCAGACGCGCGTCGGTCGGGCCATCGGCTGGGGCCGGCCTTTTGCGCTGGGACGGGACGTGGGGATTGGTGGATCGTGAGAGGCTCGAATTCCCGACATCTTCGGTTTAGACGAAGCGGCCGTCACTCAAGTTAGCGACAACTATGCCAGCGAGCGCTTTCTACAAGCCCTTTTGCACCAGCTGTGAAAGGTATCGTGGTTCACGCAGGTTCCCTGCCCCCGTAAACACTTCGTGCAAGAATGCGCACCTCGCGGGTCAGCTTCGATGACGTGGAACACAAGGCCGAAATGGCTGATTTTGCGGAAAAATTATTGAAAACAAAGGATCTCTGTCCCTCCGGCCCGATTAGGGTGCCCGATACAAAACAATGCGTCATGACCGATGTGTCTCACGATCAGGCGTCACTTTGCCCCTCTCTTTTTCATCCTCTCAGGCCACGCCGCGGATAAGGCTTGAAACGGGGTGGTGAGCGGCCAGCATGGACCAGAACCTCAACTTGCCAAGGAATTGCAACTGCCGGTGCGGATCGGACCCCAGCCGCTTGAGAAGTATCATCGTGCCTTGGCCCTTGATCTGGCCCGAAACAGCCGTGCGACGACACCACCTTCTATATTCGCCTTATTTTTGCTCAAGTTAGACCTGATAAGACAGATTATTGAGAACCGACCCATCGAAAGCCGCGGCAACTGACGCGGTTAAGCCATCTGAGGGGCCTTCTGGGTTCCGAGCTGAGCTTGGGAGCCCAATTTGAGAAAATGAAAATAGACCACTGATACAAGAACGAAAATCCTTTCAGAGTGAGGAACAGGACATGACGGCAGCAACCGATGGCAAGCACATAGGGTTCAAGATCGTTCCCATGCTGGCTTTTCTAATATTTTTGGGTGCTGCGACCGTATGGGTCATGTCGTTCCTTACTGTTCGTGCAGTGGAACACAATGCCGCGATCAGGTCCGTCGAGTGGGCCGAGTTTGCCGTCAGACATGCTCCCCAAATTGAAGCCGTGGCCGAAGGATTGCCTCTGAAATCGGAAGAATGGAAACTGTTCGAAGACCTGATCAGCATCAGTGGAGTTTTTCGGTTCAAGATCTTCAGCCCCGAAGGCCAGCTTCGGTACATTTCGGGCGAAGGGTCCGAAGCAACTGCGGATCTTGACGCGCACAACCCTCATGCAGCGAATGTGGTCGCGTCCGGCCGGACCTTGACCATCGTGGAGGACGGTCGATCGAAGCAAGATCGGCCCGACCTTTACAGCGAAACCTACATTCCCGTGTACAATGGCGACCGACTGGTGGCGATCGCGGAGACCTATCTGGATCAGACTGAAAAGAGCGCAGCCGTAAGGGCCGAATATACACTCGTTGCGGTGATCATGACGGGCATGATCGTCTTTGCCCTTTCGGCACCATTGGCCGGCATTTGGCTCTTGTTTCGCCGTCTCAGGATTCAGAATGCGGAACTGGAGATAGAGCGGTTGCGTGCGACGGCGGCCGACAAGAGCAAAAGCGAATTCCTGTCTACCGTCAGCCACGAATTGAGAACTCCGTTGACATCAATCAAGGGTTCGCTCGACATGCTCAAGTCGGGGCGTGTCGCGGACATGCCTGGCGCGGCGGATAGATTGGTGGCAATGGCGGCAAGGAATACGGCGACCTTGCATTTGCTCGTGAACGACCTCTTGGATTTCGAAAAGATCAATTCTGGAAACCTGGAAATTCACAAATCACCGACAGACCTGGTTGCCGTCGTCAATGATGAAATTGACACGCTCGAAACCTACGGGCCGGATCAAGACATCGAATTTGTCTTTACATGCGACAACGATGCACTTGTTGCGGACGCGGATCCGATCCGAATTGGCCAAGTCGTGCGCAACTTGCTGTCAAACGCAGTGAAATTTTCACCCCGCGGCGGGAAAATAGTTGTTTCTGTTTTTGAGAACAACGGGTCGGTGCGTGTGACGGTCGAGGACAGTGGATGCGGAATACAGCAAGGTGATCTCGAACGGATTTTCGAGAAATTCACCCAGGTGGATTCAACGGATTCCAGGAAGCATGGCGGCACGGGGCTTGGGTTGGCCATATCACGGGAAATCGTCAAGAAACACGACGGCGACATAGGGGTTACAAGCGTAGTGGGAGAAGGAAGTATCTTCTATTTCGATCTGCCCTCGGCTTTGTTGCACAAATCCCTGAACGACCGTCCCGCCCATGTACCCGAACTGAGGTATCCCAAGGTCTCAGTGACGGGTATGCCAAGAGCGGTTTAGACTGCGCGGCGGATCTGGATTTCTGCGACCTGCCGATCGAAGTCACCTGCCACCACGGATCGGCCAGGAAACTTGTTTCAGCATGGTGTCGTCGATGCGGCTGGGAGGGAAAACGGCTGAGCGTTGCTGTCTGACCTGATTTTTTTGGATCATAGGGAAAAAATGCCCGCAACCGACAACATCGGCGCGGGCGAAGTATACGTGCCGCAAGGACGCGACTTGGGTTTGGCTGTTGATAAGCCTTTGCTAATTCGGCAATATTCTCCCTCCGCGGCCTGGATCAGGGAATGGCGCGTTGGGCAATCCGGTCCACAGGTTGACGCGCAAATTCCGGTTATGAACGAGGAAGCCTCGGGGAGCAGGTCAGCGACCCTCTGCGCACAGCCGTCGTCGGCGCAAGTTGCACCGACCGTCCGCTTCGCGCCCCTTTCCCGGATGGCGAGTGCCCGCAAATCGAATGACCCATTCCTTGCAGACAAATTCGCCCGCAAAATGCTCGACTGGGGGCACTGAACTTCAGCGCACTTCGCAAGCACAGAGCGGCATCATGTCAGTCTGCTTAGATCAAACCGTTGGTTGGTGGGTCGTGAGAGGCTCGAACTCCCGACATCTTCGGTGTAAACGAAGCGCTCTACCAACTGAGCTAACGACCCGCTGGGCAGCGTTTAACGCAAAGCGGTGACGGGCATCAAGCCCCTATTGCAAGCCACGACTGAACGCCGTCCTCAAGGTGACATGCACCGCCCTGCCCGCCCCGCAATGCGCCGATAACGCGGCGCATCACGCAAAGCGGTGGATGGCACAGGCCAGACGACCGCGCGGGATCACGCCTTGCCATCGCCACCGTCGTCCTGTGCCGCCTCGTCCAGCCCCTCGCTGTCATAGTCCCGGGTCCGGGCGGCGGTCTTTGCGTCCGGTTTTGCCGACGCATCCGCGTCATCCGCAGCGGTCGCCGCCTCCGACGCTTTTTCGATCCGCAGCGGCTGGGTCGTGCCGTCCTTGGCCTCGCCCAGCCAGACGGTCTGCTGCGGGAACGGGATTTCGATGTTGCGCTCGTCAAAGATGATCTTGAGGCAGCCGTTGTAGGCGCGTCCGATGCCCCATTGCTTGCCTGGGACCGTCTTGATGCGGGTCCGCACCACCACGGCGCTGTCGCCAAAGCTGTTGACGCCGAACCATTCCAGCGGCGCGACGATGTCGCTGTCCATGCCCTCTTGTTCCAACAGCATGTCGAAGGCGTCGTGCATGGCCTCTTTCACCTCTTCGACGCTCTCGCGGTAGGCCACGCCCATGTCACAGACCGAATAGGAGAATTCGCGCATGAAGTTGCTGACCATGTCGACCGAGGAGAACGGGATCATGTGGAACACGCCGTGCACATCGCGCAGCGACACCGAACGGACCGACAGTTTTTCGACCGTGCCCGTGGTGCCGGCGACGGTGATCACATCGCCCACGTTGATTGCGTTCTCGAACTGGATGAACACGCCGGTGATGATGTCCTGCACCATCTTCTGCGCGCCAAAGCCGATGGCGAGGCCAAGCACACCGGCAGAGGCCAGCAAGGGCCCGATATCGAGGCCGATCTCGCTGAGGCAGAACATCAGCGTCAGGATGATCAGCGCGATGGTCGCCGCGTTGCGCAAGAGCGTCAGCAGCGTGGTCTCGCGCGAGGTGGGCGCATGGCCGTATTCGGGGTTCAGCTTGAAATCCACGAAGGACGTCAGCGCCAGCCACAGCCCGAAGGCCACCGTCAGGATCAGCGCCAGCGATATGATCGTCGTCGTGACCTGAAGGCCAACCTGGCTTTCCAGCCAGCCGCGCATGTCGATGGCGCCGATCACATCCAGCGTGAACATGAACACCACCAGCAGGATCGCCAGCCGCAACAGCCCGAAGGCGCGCGGCACGAAGCGGTTGATGCGCGGTTGCAGCAGCGGCAGCTTCTGGTTGACATCGTCGGGCAGCGACACGCCGCGCTGCACGGCCCGCGCCAGCCACCCCGACACCAGCGAGGCAAGAATGATCGCGGCCAGAATCTTGGCCGATCCCAACAGCGCGTCCAGCGTCACGTTCGCCGGCTGGGTCATGACGACGATGAACATCACCGACAGATAGACCAGCACGGCCCAGTGCCAGACCTGTGCGACGCCCGCCAGCACCCGGTTGGACCAACTTTGCGCCTCGGTGTCATCGACCATGTCGTCGGCGGCGGGTTCCACGTCCGTCTCGTGCGTGGCGTCGGGCGTGCCCGGGTGTGCGGCGTCCGACAACCAGTTGGTCACCTCGCGGCGGCGGCGCAGGACGATATAGATCAGGTACAGCAAGACAAAGACCGACAACAGCGCCGACACTCCGTTGCCCGCCGCCACCGACGCGCTTTGGTTGACGATGGGCACGACCAGCAGTTGCCCGTAGCCCAGAACGCTGACCACAAAGGACAGGTAGCGGTACATCGCGCGCGCGGCATAATCCGTCGCCTGAACGATCCGCAGACCCGAGGCCGAGGGCGACAGCACCGCGCGGATCAGCACCTTGGTCAGCTCGACCAGCAGGAATGCGTTGAGATACATCGACTGGCGAATACCGATCTGGCCGAATTCGCCGACCGCCAGAATGGTCACGGCATAGCCCAGCCCCCAGGCCAGCACCACGATCAGCAGATCGACGACATTGGACATCATGAACAGCGATACCGACCGCAGCACCCCAGAATTCTCGGCCTTCTGGCCCAGTCGCCGGTAATAGCTTTGCGCCATGCGGCGCAGCACGACAAAGACCGCGACGGTGATGACGATCACCAGCAGAAGCCCGGGCAGCGCATTGATCAGAATGCCGATCTCGTCGCCGCTGAGCCCCGAAAACACGCCCGACCCGCTGCCCGAGGTCAGCCCGGTCCAGACATCTGTGAGGGTTGCGACCGTGTTCTCGCCGATTTCCTGTGTGACGGTGGCGATCCGGCGCCCGATCGAAATCTGTTCGTCGGCACCGCGCGCCGCGGCTTCCGCGGCACCCTCCGCCGCTGCATCGGCGGGGGCGTCCACGGTCGCCTCCAGCTCTTCGATCAGTTTGGCGCGCGCGGCATCGTCGCGCAAAATGTCGAGCAGCGTGGCAAGCGGGCCGCTGTCCTCGCCCGTGGCGGTCGGTTCAGCGGCGGCGGCGTCCGACGACCCGGTCGAAAACTGCGCCATCGCCGCGGGTGCGCCAAGCCCGATGACAAAGACCATCGCACAGATGACCCCCGGCAAAAGCAACCCGCACATCCGGTGAAATCCTGACACCATCACAACTACCTCGTCTCACTCGATCCAATGTTTCACGCCCGCGCGGCCGGGGTCATGGCCCGGCGGCTGCACACGTGTTTTTTGCCTTATCGCAAGTCTGCGCGCGAATGAAAAGCAATGACGCGGATCGCGGCACCTGGGCCCGCGACCGCGCGGCGAGCGGATGGCCCGGGACGCGTGTGGGGTGTCCTTGCGGCGCAAGCTCGCCTTGGGGTAGATTCAGCCTTAGCGCCACCTGCAAAAATTTCAACTCGGTGCGACGTTGATGTAAAACCTTCATTGACGCAGCGAAATGTGATCGCTACGGATATATGCAGTTGCAGATATATTGCGACCCATGCACGCCCCGATCCACTGCGCAGCCCCAACACGGCGCAAGCGCTGCATGACAAGACAAAAACGAATAAAAACAACCCCTAGGGAGAGTGACCATGAAGATCAAAACCACCCTGACCGCCGCCCTTCTGGCCGCGACCACCTGTGCCGCCAACGCGGCCTGGGCCGAAGAAGTCACCCTGCGGGGGGTGTCGGCCTTTGCGCTTGGCACCACGTTCTCGCGCGATTTCGAAGCCTTCGTGAACTGGATCAACGACACCGGCGAAGGGATCGTCCAGATCGACTTGATCGGCGGGCCGGAGGCGGTGCCTCCCTTCGAGCTTGGCAATGCCGTGCAATCGGGCGTGGTCGATATCGCCAACAACACCTCGGCCTTCTACACCAACCTCGTGCCTGCGGGCGATGCGCTGCACCTGGCGCAAAACAGCATTCAGGACCAGCGCGCCAACGGATGTTTCGAGGTCGTGGACCGCATCCACCAGGACCAGATGAACGTCAAGTTTCTGGCCCGCACGGGCGACAACATGCCTTTTCACCTGTATCTGACCAAACCGATCGATACGCCGGACCTTACCGGGCTGACGATCCGCACGACGCCGGTCTACCGCGCGATGTTCTCCAAACTGGGGGCCACACTGGTGCGCACCGCCCCGGGCGAGGTCTACTCCGCGCTCGAAAACGGGTCGATCGACGGGTATGGCTGGCCAAGCCAGGGCGTGCTTGACCTCGGCTGGCACGAACAGACGAAATACCGGGTCGATCCCGGTTTCTACCAGGTCGATGTGAACTTCCTCGTCAATCTGGATGTCTGGAACGATCTGGACGACGCACAACGCGCCAAGCTGGAGGAAGGTGCCGCATGGATCGAGGCGCAGAACGCCGAGAACATCGCGCGCAACGAGGCCGAATTCGCGGCGCAGGCCGACGCCGGGATCGAAACCATCACCTTTGACGGCGATGCGGGGCAGACCTGGCTTGCGACTGCGCAGGCCGAAGGTTGGGCCGCCGTGGCGGAGGTTGACGCCGCATTGGCCGAAGAGCTCAAGTCCTGCCTGACGACAGACTGACACATCGGACGGGACAGGCATGATGATGCTGACACGGACATTCGACCTGCTCTTGTGGGGGCTGGCGATGATTTCGGCGGGGCTGTTGGCGGCGATCGCGGTTGCGATTGCCGCCAACGTCGCGCTGCGCAGTCTTGGCCTGCCGGTGCTGTATGGCACGCTGGACGCCATCGAATACGCATTGCTGATCGCGACTTTCATGGGCGCGCCCTGGGTTCTGGCGCTGGATGCGCACGTCAAGGTTGACCTGATGACGCAATCGGTCGGTCCACGCGCCCGGCGCGTGCTGCATGTCGCGACCAATCTGGTGGGGGCGGTCTCGGCGCTGGTGCTGGCGTGGTTCGGCGCGCAGGCGATGCTTGCGTCGATCGCGCGTGGTGCGATGATCCGCACCTCCTTTACCTTTCCCGAATGGTGGACGCTGACGGTGGTGCCGCTGTCGATGCTTCTGTGTGCCGTGATCTTCCTGCGCAAGGCCCTGCGGCCTGGCCCGGCCGCGCCCACACTTACCGGACTTTAAGGATGTAACGATGGATTGGGTGGTTTCACTCTCGCTTATGCTGGGGGCCTTGGGCGTCCTGCTGCTCATGGGCCTGCCGGTCGCCTTCGCCTTTATCGCCGTCACGACGGTGGGGGCCTACACGGTGCTGGGCGGCGACCGAGGCGTTCTGCAACTGGCGCGCAATTCGGCGCAGTCCATCGCCAATTTCCAACTCGCGCCGATCCCGCTGTTCATCCTCATGGGGGAGCTGCTGTTCCAGACGGGTGTCGCCCACCGGGCGATAGACGCGATCGAGCGGGTGGTGACGCGCATCCCCGGCCGCATGTCGGTGGTCACGATCTTCGGCGGCACGATCTTCGCGGCCCTGTCCGGTTCGACCATCGCCAATACCGCCATGCTCGGCTCAACCCTGCTGCCGGGGATGCTGAAACGCGGTTATCACCCGTCGATGGCGATGGGGCCGATCATGGCCTCGGGGGCCA
Source organism: Sulfitobacter sabulilitoris (assembly GCF_005887615.1). Taxonomy (GTDB): domain Bacteria; phylum Pseudomonadota; class Alphaproteobacteria; order Rhodobacterales; family Rhodobacteraceae; genus Sulfitobacter_E; species Sulfitobacter_E sabulilitoris. The sequence goes on along the minus strand of NZ_VANS01000001.1, from coordinate 437,802 downwards.
TCGCGATGCTGATCCCGCCCTCGGCCCTTGCGGTGCTGGTGGGCAGCCTTGCGGGCATTTCGATCTCGGGCCTTCTGATCGCGGGGGTGATCCCGGCCCTGATGCTGGCGGTGTTGTTCGTCGTCTATGTCGTCGGTCGCAGCCTGCTGGACCCAGCCGTCGCCCCGCCCGAGGATCTGCGCCAGATGAGCCTGCGCGAGCGCTGGACGCCTTTCGTGATCTATGTGCTGCCGTTGTCGGTGCTCTTTGCCGTCGTGATCGGCAGCTTGCTGGCCGGGTTGGCCACACCGACCGAAAGCGCGGCACTGGGCTCGGTCACGGCACTGTTGATCGGTGCGGGCTACCGCGCGCTCAGCCTTGAGAAGATCGCCCGCGCACTGGTCGAAACGCTGAAACTGTCGGTGATGATCCTGTTCATCATCGCCGCCAGCCAGACCTTTGCGCAAGTGCTGTCCTTTTCCGGCGCGACCGGCGGTTTGATCCGGGCGATCAACGCCGTGGACCCCACGCCGCTGATGGTGCTGCTGGGCATGATCGCCATCCTGCTGTTTCTGGGCTGCTTCATCGATCAGGTGTCGATGCTGATGGTCACGGTGCCGGTCTTCGTGCCGCTGGCCGATGCCATGGGGATCAACGATCTCGTGCTTGGCGTCGTGTACCTGCTCACGATGGAGATCGGTTTGCTGACGCCACCCTTCGGCCTGCTGCTCTTTGTGATGCGCGGCGTCGCGCCGCCTGACATCGGCATGCGGCAGATCTATGCCGCGGTGATGCCGTTTCTGCTGATCAAGCTGTTCGTTCTGGCGATGATCGTCTGGCAGCCGGCGCTTGGCACCTGGCTGCCGGGGCTGATGGCACGTTAGACAAGCCCCCGGTCGCGCGCGCCCGCGCGGACCCCATGTGCAACCCCCGGCGCCGCGGGATCTGGCCAATTGCGGCCCGTCGTTGTCCCCCAGCGGATCGCCCCGTCCGGGGCCGTTATTGCGACCCGACCGCAAAGACCGCCACGGATCTGGAAAACCCATCGAAATCCACGGCCCCCAGGGACTCGCATGGGTGTTCGGGGCCCACGGCGGCGCGTGTCGCGTCATCGATCAGGATCGGGCGGGATACCCGTTTCGTGTGCTGTTCAAGCCGCGATGCAAGGTTCACCTTGTCGCCGATGCAAGTATAGGTGGCCCGCTGCTTGGTTCCGGCGAACCCGGCGACGACCTCGCCTGTCGCGATGCCGATGCCCAGCCGGATTTCCGGTTTCGCCGCCGCGGCCTGCTCAAGATTGAACTGCTCGACGATCGCCAGCATGTCCTGCGCCGCGGCCACGGCGCTGGCCGCCGGGTTTTCTAGCGGTTTCGGGGCACCGAACAAGACCATCAAACCGTCGCCGATCATCAGCGTGACGATCCCGCTGTGGTGGTCGATCGCCTCGAACATCAGGGTGTAATAGATGTTGAGCAGTTCGATCGTGTCTTCGGGCGACTGGCGTTCGGATATGGCCGTGAAACCCCGGATGTCGCAAAACAGGATCGTGGCATGTACCCGCCGCCCGCCCAACCTGAAGCCGGTTTTCTGCAGATCCTGCACGACCTCGTTGGTGGCAAAGCGTTTCAGCAGGGTGGCTTGCTCGTCCCTCAGGCGCTTTTTCTCGAGACTGGAGGACAGGCGCGCCTTGAGAAGAACGGGATTGACCGGTTTGGGCAGATAGTCGTCCGCCCCCAGATCGATGCAGCGCACGATGTTGTCCACACCTTCGACAGAGGAGGTCACGATGACCGGCAGGTCCTGCAAGGCGGGCGCCAGCTTGATGGCTTCGAGCACTTCGAAGCCGTCCATCTCGGGCATCTCGATATCCAGAAGCATCAGATCGAACCGGCGCTCGCGCAGCATGTCCATCGCGGCGCGTCCGTTTTCGGCCATGCTCGCCCTGTACCCCAAAAGCTCGACACTGCGCGCCAACAGCAGGCGATTGACCCGGTTGTCATCGACGATCAGCAGATCCGCGCCGGCCTCAGTCATGGTGCAAGCCCTCCAGCGCTGCGGCCGCGCGCGAAAATTCGGCATCCACCCTGTCGAGCAGGGCAAGAACCTGCGGCGTGGCTTGCGCGCCCGCGGTCAGTTCCAGATCTCTGGCGGGGGCCGCCAGAGCATGTGCGCCAAAGACGTTTGCATTCGACTTGAGCGAATGCGCGGCACGGCGGAACCCGTCTGGGTCCCCGGCCTGCAACGCCCGGCGCAACTCTGCGATCATGCCCGGCGCTTCGTCCAGAAATGTCGTGACCAGTTCCCCGACAAAGTCAGCGCCCGCGGCCTGCCTGAGGTCATCGTAGACGCGCAGATCGATCGGTGCCTGTGTCATGCCGTGTTCCTTGTGCGGATTGGCACTTGTCCAAGCGCCTCGATCAGTTTCGGAACCCGAATGGGTTTGGCGATATAGTCGTCCATGCCCGCCGCTAGACACATCTCGCGGTCGCCCTGCATGGCGTTGGCGGTCATGGCGATGATCCGGGGGCGCGCGTCGGCGGGCCTGTCCGCGGTGATGCGCCGCGACGCCTCCAGCCCGTCCATTTCGGGCATCTGGACGTCCATCAACACCACGTCGTAGGTTTGGCGTTCGATGCTTTCCAGCGCCTCCAGCCCGTTGCTGGCCAGATCGGCGCGATAGCCCATCTGTTCGAGAAGTCGCAGGGCCAGTTTCTGGTTCACCAGGTTGTCTTCGGCCAGCAGGATGCGCAGCGGATGGCGTCTTGCCAGGTCGGTGTCGGTCTGCGTCTCCGCCGGCGATGGCGCTGCGGGCCTCTGCGCGGCCATTGGGGCAAAGACCGACACCAGCGTGTCGAACAACTGCGATTGCCGCAGCGGCTTGGCCAGAGCGGCCGTGAAAAGACCGCTGCCCGTTTCTTCGTCGCGTCGCCCGAGAGAGCTGAACAGGATCAGCGGCAGCGATGGGTTGATCTTGCGGATTTCAACGGCAAGGGCGTGGCCGTCCATTTCGGGCATGTGCATGTCGAGGATCGCCAGATCGAAGGTGGCACCGTCCTTGAGCCACGCCAAGGCCTCGATTGCGGAGCCGGTTTCGCGGGTGTGCGTACCCCATTTGCCGGTCTGCAGCTTCAGTATCTTGCGATTGGTGTCATTGTCATCCACCACGAGGATGCGCTTGCCGCGCAATTCCGCCTGTTCCCCGACCAGATCGCGGGCCCGCGCCTGCGGCAGGTCGGACACGTCGGCGCGGATGGTGAAGCTGAAGGTCGAGCCCGTGCCCGGGCCCCGGCTTGCGGCCGTCATCGTGCCCCCCATCAGTTCGGCCAGACGTTTGGAGATCGCGAGCCCCAACCCGGTCCCGCCGTATTTCCGCGTGGTCGAACTGTCCGCCTGGCTGAACGACTGGAACAGGCGTTTCATGCCATCGGGCGACAGTCCGATTCCCGTGTCGCGCACCGAAAACGCAAGGTCCAATCCGCCCTCTGGCGCCGGCGTTGCGGAAATGGACAGCACGACCTCGCCCTGCTCGGTGAACTTCACCGCGTTCGATAGAAGGTTCAGCAATATCTGCCGCAACCGCGTCAAATCCGTGTTGATCGCGGCGGGCACGCTGTCGTCATAGACATAGGCGAGATCCAGGTGTTTTTCCGCCGCGCGGGTGCTGACCAGGTCGAGGGCGGATTCAACACACTCGCGCAGATCGAATGGCTGATGTTCGATATCCATCTGACCGGCTTCGATCTTGGAGAAGTCGAGGATCTCGTTGATGATGCCCAGCAAGGCGTCGCTGCTGGTGCGGATGGTTTGCGCATAATCAAGCTGTTCGGGGTCCAGCGGCGTATCCATCAACAAGCCGCTCATCCCGATGACGGCGTTCATCGGCGTGCGGATTTCATGGCTCATGGTCGCAAGGAACGCGCTTTTCGCCTCGTTGGCCTTTTCGGCGGCGGCGCGGGCGTCCTGCGCCTGTTGAAACAGGCGCACGTTTTCAATCGCGATGACGGCCTGATCGCAAAACGAATGGGCCAGTTCGATTTCATCTGTCGAAAACGCGCGTGTGTATTCCGTGCGCGAGAAGATCAGAACGCCGACGCACTCGGCGTCGCGCAAAAGCGGCAGGTAAAGGCAGGACTTGAGCTTGAATTTTTCACCGGTTTTTGTTTCATGCTCCGGAAGCGCCGCCTTGGACCAGTCAGGGATATGGATCATCTGCCGGTTGGCAAAGACCTGCGACGGAAAATTCTTGCTCGGCTCTATCCTGACCCTGTCGGAACTCAGGGCGTCAAGCTGCCCGTCCTCCACCGAAAATCCCGCCGACGGGACGAAGTGATCGCCGTCGCGCACCAGCACGACGACACCGTCGCACCGCACGAGGCGGACCCCGGCCTCGGCAATCGCGTAGAACACCGGCGTCGCATCATGCTGCGCACCGCTGATCACCCCCAGGATGTCCGCGCTTGCGGTCTGACGCACCAAAGCGGTCTGGGTTTCGTTGAACAGACGTGCGTTTCCGATCGCGATCATCGCCTGATCGCAAAACGATCGGGCAATATCGATTTCCTCTTGGGTGAATCCGCCCTTGGTCTGGCGCGTGAAGCCCAGACAACCGTAGCAGTCGGTTCCGCGCGCAAGCGGGAACGTCAGCGACGACATGATCCCGCTGTTCAGGTGAACCTCCCGGCTTTTCGGATCGAGGTCCGCCGACGTCCAGTCCGGCACATGCAGCATCTGCCTTGACGACATGACCCTGGCCGGGGGGCTGTGGTCGTGGCCCAGCGGATGGCGGGTTTGCGAGAAATCTGTCCTCAGTCCTTCTTGGGTCGCCACGGCGACTTGCCACCATGCGGTTTCGTCCCTGGTGGCGGCCACGGCCATGTCGCAGGACATCAGATCGACCGCAGCTTGCACGATTTTCTCGAACACGGGCGTCACATCGTTCGGGGATTCACTGATCACGCGCAACACGTCGGCGCTTGCGGTCTGGCGCGAAAGCGATCTTTGCGTTTCGTTGAACAACCGCGCGTTCTGGATCGCGATCACGGCCTGGTCGGCAAAGCCCTGCATGATGCGCAGTTCCTTGTCGGTAAAGGGTTCGGCGGATCGTGCCACGCCAACAACGCCGATCGACCTGCCCTCCCAGACCATCGGCGCGAAGGCGACCGAGTGATAGCTGGCGATCCGCGCCATTTTCCGCAGCACGCGCGGGGTGTCGGGATTGTTGGCGCAGTCGGCATAATTCGCGACCTTCCGGCTGCGGATCGCTTCGCCTGCGGGTGTGATCTCCCATGGGGCGGGAAAGGTCTCGAGCAACTCCTTCTCGTGTCTGCCCAAATAGGCCGCAACCTGCAACAGGCCCTGATCGTCGATCACGAGCACGTCCAGTTCTTCGCCGCCAAACAGGTGCTGGCAGCTTTCGAGGATCTTTTCGAACACCGGCTGGGTGTCTTCGACCGAGCGGCTGATGACGCTGAGTATCTCGGACGCGGCTTTCTGCTGCTCGAGCGCCTCTGTCACCTCGGCGGTGCGGCGCTGCACCTCGTCGAACAGGCGCGCGTTGCTGATGGCGATCACCGCCTGCGCCGCAAAGGTTTCGACCAGCGCGATCTGCTTTGCCGCGAAGGCACGTGGCTGCCCGTGAGCAAGTGAGATGACCCCCACCGTGATCCCGTCCTTGATCAGCGGAACGCCAAGCGTCGACTGGAACCCGCCACGGCGCGCGGCCTCTTTCCATTCATAGCTGTCGTCGTTGATCGTGTCTTCGATATAGACCGTTTGACCCAGCAGCGCCGCGCGCCCGGTGCAGGTGCCATGCACGGGCTCCATCGGGTGCGCCTGAAGATAGGCGAAGAATTCGGCGTCCACGTTCAACGATGTCACCATGTGGTAACGGCCATCGGCGGGGTCCAGCAGCGCCACATAGGCGTATTGCGGCTGGCAGATGCGCGCCGCGACCGCCAGAATGGCGTCCAGCACCGGCATCAACTCGTTTGGCGACCGCGAGATCACGTCGAGCACCTCGGACGTCGCCGTCTGGTATCTCAACGCCTCCTGCGTCTCTGTGAACAGCCGCGTGTTTTCGAGGGCAATCATCGCCTGGTCACGAAAGGACCGAGCCAGCGCGATCTCGGCTTCCGTAAAGGCGCGGGCGGTCTTTTGCGTCAGCGACAACAACCCGACGCAGGTCTTGCCGCGCATCAAGGGCAGGTACAGCGCCGCGTTGATGCCGAACTGCTGCCGTCGATGTTCCTCGTGCCTGGGCAGGTCGGCGACCGACCAGTCCGGCAGATGCAGCATCGTCTTGGAGAGGATGGCGCGCGAGGGGAAGTTCAGGCTGGCGTCCAGCACGAACTTGGGTGTGCCCTGGGGTGTCCGCAGAGCTGTGGTGCGGCTGATCGTGTCGATCACGGCCGCCGTATTCAACTCGCCACCGGTCGTCGCACTTGCCGCCAGCCAATAAAACGTCCCGTCCGTCAGGTGAACGAGCGCCTTGTCGCAGCCCAAGAGCACCGCGGCCGTCTTGACGATGACGTCGAACACCGGTTGCACGTCCGTCGGCGAACTGCTGATGACGCGCAGGATCTCCGATGTCGCGGTCTGCCGCGCGAGCGCCTGCTGCACTTCGCGGAACTGGCGCGCGTTCTCGATGGCGATGACCGCCTGCGCGGCAAAGGATTCGACCAGCGCGATCTCGTCTGCCGTGAACGGATCAACCTCCCTGCGACTGAGTGAGATGTTTCCAAAGGCCACGCCGCGTTTCACCAAGGGCACGTTGAGATGCGTGCGCACCCCTTCCACATCCACCAGTGCAACCCGGCCCGGATGTCCCTCCCGGTAGAGATCCGTGTCTTTCATATCCTCGATCTGCACGACCCGCGCGTCTCTGACCGCGATGCACATGCCCAAGGGCTCGTTCAAATCAAAGGTGAATCCGACCGGGAAAGACCCGTGATCCTCCCCCTTGAACTCCATCATCCTGAGATGCGTGCCCGCCTCGTTGACCAGTTGCAGGCCGCTGCCCTGCGCCCGGCACAACCGCTCGGCCCGGTCCAGAATGGCCCGAAAGACTGGGGTTTCATCCTCGTGGCTCTGGCTGATGACCGACAGGATTTCCTTTGTCGCCGCCTCCCGCTCCAGACGGGTCTGGACCTCGCGGAACTGGCGCACGTTCTCGATGGCGATGACCGCCTGCGCGGCAAAGGTTTCGACAAGGGCGATTTCGGTATCCGTGAACGGGTCCACGTCGTGGCGAAACAGGGTGATCAGGCCAATCGCGGCACTGTCCTTGATCAACGGCACAAACAGCACGCTGCGGATGCCGGACGTGTCCACCATGGGCCGCACGATGGGGCTTCCGGCCTTGTAAAGATCGCTTTGGCCCATGTCGTCAAACGCAATGAGCTTGCCTTCGACGATACATTTGGCGGAGTAGGACAGAGTGGGATCGACCTTCATCTGGCCGGTTTCGAACAACGCGATCACTTCGGGAAAGATGCCCACCTGCGCGGCCAGCGTCAGCGCGTCATCCTGCGCCGTGGCGAGGACCAGGCCCGCCATCGGCGCGTTGCAGATCTCCTGTGCCTTTTCGAGGATCGCGCGGAACACCGGCGCCTCGTCGTTCTGGGTCCGGCTGATGACCTTGAGCACATCCGACGTTGCCGCCTCGCGCTTCAGGCGGTTCTGGATCTCGCGGACCTGGCGCGCGTTGTCCAGGGCGATGACAGCCTGTGCCGCGAAGGTTTCGACCAATGCGATCTGATCGTCGGTAAAGGGCTTCACCTCGCGCCGGTACAAGGCGATGTTGCCAAGGCAGATATCGCCCTTCATCAACGGCACGGCCAAGAAAGTCCGGACGCCTTCAAGGTCCACAACCTTGGTGCGGACGGCGTCGCCCTCGCCATAGAGCCGCGTCGCGGCGAGATCGTCGACCTGCACGACCCTGCCCTCGCGCATCGAGGTGGATGTGGAAATGGGGCTGTCCAGTTGCCAGACCGTCCTGCCCACCGCAAGATGCCGCAGCTTGTCGCCCCAATGGGCAGCCATCAGCGCGTGTTTGCGATCGTCCTGAACGATGTTGAGGCTGGCCATCGGCGCACCGCACAGGGTGGCCGCGTGTCCGAGTATGGCGTCGAATACGCGGCTGATATCGTCCTGCGTCGTGTTGATCGCCTGCAGGATGTCTGCCGCCGCCTTGGCCTGTGCGCGCTGGTCCGCCAAGTCCGCCTCGAGCGCGCGGATCCTGTCGTGCAGTGCCTTGTCTGTTTGAGGAATGTCGGAAGCCATATAGCGCGCCCCTCGCGGCAGTTGAAATGCACCATGAAAACCGAAGCCGAAAACCAATCTCAAAACGCTATGGTTTTTCCGGTTCGTTGTACAGTCGGCAGGGCGCGGCATCGACCCGAGGGACGTGACCGGTCGTCAGGGCGGACCGACGACGCGCATCTTTCGCCGAAGCGGCCTGATCCGCTTTATAGGGGGGTGCCGGGGCCGCGCTTGCCTTGCGACTGGCGCAGTGTCAGCGGCGGGCCGATGGCAACGCCTTTTGCATCATCACGATCGTAGGCCGCGATCCGTGCCACCGACGGTCGCGCTGATCGCCATCAGGTCAAACAGAAAGGGAATGGTGGGTGATAAGAGATTTGAACTCCTGACATCTTCGATGTGAACGAAGCGCTCTACCACTGAGCTAATCACCCGTGGGGTGCGACCTACCCAATTCGACGCCGCCTTGCAAGAGGGGTCGCGCCAAAAATTGCGCCGCTCGCGCCCTACTCCGCCGCGTCCGGCAGCTTGGCCTGAGACGGCGCGCTCTGACGGACCTTGACGACCATCGCGCGGCCGTTCGGCATCGTCTTTTCGCGTTTGATCTTGAACTTGCCGAAGGGTGGCAGCACGAGTTCGCGGTTCTCGGCCAGCGCCTCGCCCAATTCGGCCAGCATCGCCTCGACCACGGGCTTGGCGTCTTTCTTCTTGATGCCCGAGCGTTCGACGACGCGGTCGATCAGTTCTTTCTTGCGCAGGATCGGGCCCAGAACGACGGTTTCAGCCGAATTGACGACCGAAGGCGCGGTGGGATTGGCCGGGGTGGCCGTGCTGGCCGTCACCGGCGCGGGGGCTGTTGTCGCCGCTCCCGTGCCGGCGGTCGATTTGGCGGGTTTTGCGCGCGGTGCCGACTTGGGCGCCGATGTTGCGGCAGGTTTGCGCGTCTTGCCGGCGGCTGCGGCTTTGGGGGGTGTTGATCTGCTCATGCTCGCCTCGTTGGACTGATTTTTTTGCTTATGCGCCGAGCATAGGCACAAAATTCACGAAAAACCAGTCCGATGCGGCACCGGGTGCCCCTGCCCCGCCTGCACACGAAAAACGGCGCGTCCGTTGGCCGGGCGCGCCGCGTGTTTCATGGCCTGTCGGCAACCGGTCAGTGCGCGGTGGCCGCGTCGTTCGTTCCCGACTTTGACTGCAGCGCCGCCGCCGCGGCCTCCTCGGCCTCCTGATCCCATTCGATGGGCTCGGGCTTGCGCACCAACGCGCGCTCCAGCACTTCGGATACGTGGCTGACGGGAATGATGTTCAACCCTTCCTTCACGTTGTCGGGAATCTCCGGCAAGTCCTTTTCGTTCTCCGCCGGGATCAGCACGGTGGTGATACCCCCGCGCAGGGCCGCAAGCAGCTTTTCCTTGAGCCCGCCGATGGGCATCGCGTTGCCGCGCAACGATACCTCGCCCGTCATGGCGATGTCGCGCCGCACCGGGATCTGCGTCAGAACCGACACGATCGATGTCACCATCGCCAAACCGGCGCTTGGGCCATCCTTGGGCGTCGCACCGTCGGGCACGTGCACGTGGATGTCGATCTTGTCGAACTGCGGCGGCTTCACGCCGATCTTGGGGCTGATCGACCGCACATAGCTTGACGCGGCATCGATGCTTTCCTTCATCACGTCACCCAGCTTGCCGGTGGTCTTCATCCGGCCCTTGCCCGGCAGGCGCAGCGCCTCGATCGACAACAGCTCGCCACCCACCGACGTATAGGCCAGCCCGGTGACGACACCGATCTGATCCTCCTGCTCGGCCAGCCCGTAGCGGTGCTTGCGCACGCCCAGAAACTCGTGAAGGTTGTCGGGCGTCACCTTGACGCTGGTCGCTTCCTTCTTGACGATCCTGGTCAGCGCCTTGCGCGCCACCTTGGCGATTTCGCGCTCCAGGTTCCGCACACCGGCTTCGCGGGTATAGTAGCGGATGATGTCGGTCAGCGCCTCATCCGTCAGTTCGAATTCCTTGGCTTTCAGGCCGTGGTTCTTGAACTGCTTCGCGATCAGGTGCTGCTTGGCGATCTCGCGCTTTTCATCTTCCGTGTAACCCGCGAGCGGAATGATCTCCATCCGGTCGAGAAGCGGCCCAGGCATGTTGTAGCTGTTCGACGTCGTCAGGAACATCACGTTCGACAGGTCGTATTCGACCTCCAGGTAGTGATCCACAAAGGTGGAGTTCTGTTCCGGATCGAGCACCTCGAGCATGGCCGACGCCGGGTCGCCCCGGAAATCCTGCCCCATCTTGTCGATTTCATCGAGCAGGATCAGCGGGTTCGTCGTCTTGGCCTTTTTCAGCGCCTGGATGATCTTGCCGGGCATCGAACCGATGTAGGTCCGGCGGTGGCCGCGAATCTCGCTTTCGTCGCGCACGCCGCCAAGGCTGATGCGGATGAATTCGCGACCCGTCGCCTTGGCGACCGATTTGCCAAGCGATGTCTTGCCCACGCCGGGCGGGCCGACAAGGCACATGATCGGGCCCTTCATCTTGGAGGACCGCTGCTGCACGGCAAGGTATTCGACGATACGCTCCTTGACCTTTTCGAGGCCATAGTGATCGTCGTCCAGCACCTTCTGCGCCCGGCCCAGGTCTTTCTTGACGCGGGTTTTCTTGCCCCACGGGATCGACAGCATCCAGTCGAGATAGTTGCGAACCACCGTCGCCTCGGCGCTCATCGGGCTCATGTTCTTGAGCTTTTTGAGCTCTGCATCCGCCTTGTCGCGCGCTTCCTTGCTCAGCTTGGTCTCGGCGATCTTGGCCTCAAGTTCGGCCACTTCGTTCTTGCCGTCCTCGCCGTCGCCCAGTTCCTGCTGAATGGCCTTCATCTGCTCGTTCAGGTAGTATTCGCGCTGGGTGCGCTCCATCTGGCTCTTGACGCGGGTCTTGATCTTCTTCTCGACCTGCAGCACCGACATCTCGCCCTGCATCAGGCCATAGACCTTCTCAAGCCGCTCGCTCACGCTCAGCGTCTCCAGCAGGTCCTGCTTCTGCTCGACCTCGATGCCCAGGTGGCCGGCGACCAGATCGGCCAGCTTGGCCGGCTCGGTCGACTCGCTCACGGCGGCAAGGGCTTCTTCGGGGACGTTCTTCTTGACCTTGGCATAGCGCGCGAATTCGTCCGCCACCGACCGCAACAGCGCCTCGGTGGTGGCCAGATCGCCCGGCATTTCGGTCAGGTACTCTGCCCGCGCCTCGAAGAAATTGTCGTTTTCAAGGTATTCGGTGATGCGCACCCGTGCCTGCCCCTCGACCAGCACCTTGACGGTGCCATCGGGCAATTTCAGCAATTGCAGCACGTTGGCCAGCACACCGGCCTTGTAGATCCCGTCGGAATCGGGGTCATCCACACCCGGGTCGATCTGGCTCGACAGCAGGATCTGCTTGTCGTCGGCCATCACCTCCTCGAGGGCGCGCACGGATTTGTCGCGGCCGACGAACAGCGGCACGATCATGTGCGGAAACACCACGATATCGCGCAGCGGAAGCACGGGGTAGGATGCGTTGAGGGGGTCTTGCATGCTCATTCCTTATCTTGGCAAAACGGCGCCGGTCCCTTGCATAAGGCAACTCCTGGCCGTCTCCGGTTCTGGAAGAATAAAGTGGGGGCGACCCGGCGAAATTCAACCTTCCGTTTTCTATGTGGATCTCACAATGGCCAAGCCATCCGCCAAGTACAAGGCGGGAGTCGTGCCACGACACAGTTCATTCCAATCGCGGGCCCCGCGTTCGATACCAGCGCGGCATGAACAGCGCCTTAACCGCGCGCTGCCCACCCGGCATGAAAAAAATCGCCCGGTCGGACCCTGTCGCACATGGTACACGAGCCTTGGCCGATCTCCAAATCACACTGGCAAAAGGCTTTTTCAAAGTGGCTCGATATCACCCGCGGCGCGGTCGGCGTGGAAATCCGCCTGCCAGCCGTCGAAACTGCCCGCGCCGATTGCCGCGCGCATCCCCGCCATCAGGTCCTGGTAGTAGTGCAGGTTGTGCCATGTCAGCAGCATGCCGCTGATCATTTCCTTGGCGCGGAACACGTGGTGCAGATAGGCGCGCGAGTAATTGGAGCACGCGGGACAGCCGCAGGCTTCGTCCAGCGGGCGCGGATCATCCTGGTGACGCGCGTTCTTGATATTGACCACGCCGTGCCGCGTGAACGCCTGGCCCGTGCGCCCCGACCGCGAAGGCAGCACGCAATCCATCATGTCGATCCCGCGCGCCGCCGCGCCCACGATGTCGTCGGGCTTGCCCACCCCCATCAGATAGCGCGGCTTGTCGCGCGGCAGCATGTCGGGGGCATAGTCCAGCACGCCGAACATCGCCTCCTGCCCCTCGCCCACGGCCAGGCCGCCCACCGCGTAGCCGTCGAACCCGATCCCGGTCAGCGCCTCGGCGCTCTGCGCGCGCAAATCGCGGGTGACGCCGCCCTGCTGGATCCCGAAGAGGGCATGGCCCGGACGGTCGCCAAAGGCATCCCTGGACCGTGCCGCCCACCGCATCGACAATTCCATGCTGCGCGCCACCTCCGCTTCGCTTGCGGGCAAGGCCGGGCACTCGTCGAAACACATCACGATATCGCTGCCCAGAAGCCGCTGGATCTCCATCGACCGCTCGGGCGTCAGGTCGTGCCTGGACCCGTCGATATGGCTTTTGAAGGTCACGCCGCGTTCGGTCAGCTTGCGCAGGCCCGCAAGGCTCATCACCTGGAACCCGCCGCTGTCGGTCAGAATGGGTTTGTGCCAGTTCATGAATTTGTGCAGCCCGCCCAACCGGTCGATCCGCTCCGCCGTGGGGCGCAGCATCAGGTGGTAGGTGTTGCCCAGAACGATATCCGCACCGGTCGCGGCGACGCTTTCGGGCATCATCGCCTTGACCGTCGCGGCCGTGCCGACGGGCATGAAGGCCGGGGTGCGGATATCGCCGCGCGGCGTGTGGATCACGCCGGAGCGCGCGCGCCCGTCCGTGGCCCCGAGATCAAAGGAAAACTGCGTCATGCGCGCCGCTATAGTGTCAGCCGGACAGCAAGGCAATCCATCGCCGCGCCAACCTCTCGACCCTGGCGCGGACTTGACTTTGACAGGTTCGCGGGGAATGCCTGAGATCGGGTTTGCAAGGTGGGGCATCGGCATGATCGACGGGCGACAGGTCAGGCAGCGGTTTCAGGGCCTGATGGCGCTGGCCGCGCAGGTGGCGGTGGCACTGCTGTTCCAGACCGCGATGGCGGCGGCACAGGAGCCCTATTTCACGACCGACAGCCTGAACACCGGCCTGCCCGCGCGCCCCGGCACGGTCGATCTGTCCACCCCGATGAGCACGGTGGAAAGTTTCCTGCACCACGCGCGCCAATCGGATTTCGCGGCGGCGGCGCAGGCCCTGGACCTGACCGATATCGACGTCGGCGATCAGGCCGCACGGGGCGCGCGGCTGGCCGAGCAGTTGTTCGTCGTCATGGACCGCAAGGTCGTCATCCCCTGGGACAGCCTGTCGGACCGGCCCGACGGCTGGCTGGCGGGCCCGTCGGACACCGACGCCACGGGCCGCGCGCGCCGGTCCATCCGGCTGGACCTTCTGGATCTGGGCGATCACGGCGTGCCGCTGCGGGTCAACCGCGTCAAGCCCGGCGATGCGCCGCCGGTCTGGTTGTTCTCGCGCCAGAGCGTCGACAACGTGCCCGCCCTCTTTGCCCGCTACGGGCCCACCCGGCTGGAACAATCGCTGCCCGCCTGGGCGCGCAACCGCGCGTTCTGGGGCATGTACCTGTGGGAGGTTCTTTTCGTGCCGCTGATGCTGGCGGCGGCGGTGGCGCTGGCGGTCGCGGTGCATGGCATTGTCAGCCGCGCGGGGCGCCACGCCACGTCGCGTTGGAGCAGATCGCTGGTCCGGGCGATGAAATGGCCCGCGACGCTGGCGGCCACGACGGTCTTTGTCGGCTACAGCACCCGCAACGTCCTGGTGGTGTCGGGCGTGGTCGACAGCATCGTCAGCCCGCTGGTGGTGATCGGCTACGTGGCGGCGGCGACGCTGGCCGTGGTGCTGGTGATCGACGAGATTTTCGACCGCATCAGCGCCACCAACCCCAACGATCTGGCAGAGCCGGAAAACATTCACCTGCGCAACATCGCGACGACCGTTTCGGCGGCGCGCAAGTTCGTGATCGTGATCGCGCTGCTGCTGGGCAGCGGCATCGTGCTCAGCTCGGCCAACACGTTCCAGTCGCTTGGCCTGTCGCTGCTGGCCTCGGCGGGGGCCCTGACCATCATCCTCGGCTTTGCCGCCCGCGAGGTGCTGGGCAATATCCTCGCCTCGGTGCAGATCGCGTTGAACCGCTCCGCACGGATCGGCGATCAGCTGATCTTCGAAGGGCATTTCTGCACGGTGGAGCGGATTCACTTCACCTACGTCCAGCTGCTGATCTGGAACGGCAACCGCTTTGTCGTGCCGGTCAGTTATTTCGTCAAGGACGCCTTTGAAAACTGGTCCATCGAGGACGTGCGGATGATCCGGCCCATCGTGCTGACACTGGCCCAGACCGCCGACACAGAGGCGCTGCGCAAGGTTTTCCTTCAGATCATCGAAACCGAGGACGGCGAGGACACCGGCCCGCTGGACAAGGCGGATGTGCGCGTGGTCGGCCACGACGTCTTTGGCCAGAAGGTGCGCTTTGAACTGCCCACCGCAAACCCCGCGACGGGATGGGACATCGAATGCAAGATGCGCGAACGCCTGATCGAAGAAGCCCGCCGGATCGAGGAGGACACCGGGCGGCGGATGCTGCCCGAAACCGATCGGCGGCATCTGCCCGACACGTGACGCCCACGCGCCGATAGACCTTGAGATCGCGCCATCAGCGCGCTAGGTGCACGTCTTCATGCCATCCAGAGAGGAGTCGTGCCGTCATGGACAAGCTGACATTCGGTTGGGAAGAGTGGATTTCACTGCCCGAACTGGGATTGCCCGCGCTCAAGGCCAAGGTGGACACCGGCGCGCGCACCTCTGCGCTGCACGCCAGCGACATCGAGGTCTTCGGCTCCTCCGCCAAGCCCAAGGTCCGTTTTCTGGTGCACCCCATCGCCGGGCGCGAGGACATCACGATCGCCTGTTCCGCACCGATCATCGACCGGCGCGAAGTCACCTCCTCCAACGGCGAGGCGGAACTGCGCTATGTCATCTCAAGCGCGCTCGACGTGGGCGGGCACAGCTGGCCCATCGACGTGACGCTGACCAACCGCGCGGGCATGACCAGCCGGATGCTGCTGGGGCGACAGGCGCTCAATGACCACATCTCGATCTCGCCCACCGAAAAGCGGCTTCAGCCCGAACTCAGCTATGACGTCTATCACACGCCCGTGGTCCGGCGGCGCGCGCCCGAACGCGCCCTGCGCATCGCCGTGCTCAGCCGCGAGGCGCATAACTATTCGACCAAACGCCTGGTCGAAGTCGGCGAGGCGCGCGGCCACACGGTCGAGGTGATCGACACCACGCGCTGCTACATGGCGATCAATTCGATGGCGCCGGAAGTGCATTACGACGGCAAGCGGCTGCCCCGCTACGACGCGGTGATCCCGCGCATCGGCGCATCGGTCACACCCTATGGCTGCGCCGTGATCCGCCAGTTCGAAACCATCGGCACCTATTGCGTCAACGGCAGCGCGGGCATCACCGCCAGCCGCGACAAGCTGCACGCACACCAGGTGCTGGCCTCCAAGAAGATCGGCATGCCCACCACGGCCTTCGCCGCCAGCCCCAAGGACACCAGCAACCTGATGGCGCTGGTCGGAACCGCGCCCTTGATCGTAAAACTGCTGGAATCGACACAAGGCAAGGGCGTCGTGCTGGCCGAGACGAAAAAGGCGGCGGAATCGGTGATCGACGCCTTTCGCGGGCTCAAGGCGAACTTCCTGGTGCAGGATTTCGTCAAGGAAGCGGCGGGCGAGGACATCCGTTGCCTGGTGATCGCGAACAAGGTTGTCGCGGCGATGAAACGGACCGGGGCCGAGGGCGACTTTCGCTCGAACCTGCACCGGGGCGGATCGGCGCAGGTCGTGCGCATCACCAAGGCCGAGCGCGACACCGCCCTGCGTGCCGCCCGCGCCTTTGGCCTGGGCAAGGCGGGGGTCGACCTGCTTCGGTCCTCGGACGGGCCAAAGGTGCTTGAGGTCAATTCCTCTCCCGGTTTCGAGGGGATCGAAAAGGCCACCGGCAAGGATATCGTCGGCAAGCTGTACGACGAGATCGAGGCCCGCGTGAAACCGCAGCCGGTGCGGCGGCGCCGCGCGGGCTAGGCCGCGACCTGCGCCTTGAGCGCCCAGGCCCGCGCCGGCAGACGCACCGCGCCATGTTCGCCCACTTCGGTCTCGAGCCGGGTTTTCAATGCCATCCGCTGATCGCGCGTGAGGCTGTCGCAATAGCCCGGCGCCGCGCCGTCACCATGCCGGAAACCCGCCCAGAAATCGTTGAAATCCGAAAACTCCGTGGTGGTCTCGATCGCGGTTGCCTCGGCCTCCAGCCCGGCCTGGGCGCAAAGGCGCAGCAACCCCGACTGGCTGCACTGGCCATAGCGCACCGCCTCGTCGAGGATATCCGCCGCCGGGTCCAGCAGGGACGCGGTTGACCAGAAGGCGTCGATCATGCCCATGCCGCCGCCCGCGTAGTCCCAGACATAAAAGGACACCGTTCCGCCGGGCCGCACCGCGCGGGCCATCGCCTTGAGCGCCGCCACCGGGTCCGCCACATCGTTCAACACCAACCCCGCCGTCGCCACATCCGCCGTCCCTGTCTGCACCGGAAGGTCGGGGGCCGCGGCCACCCGGAACTCCGCGCAACTGTCGGGGATACGGGTCGAGGCGCAGGCCACGAATTCCGCCATAGGGTCCACCGCCATGAGCGACGCGGGCGCGCACCGGCTGACGACCTCCTGGGTCAAGGCGCCGGTCCCGCATCCGACCTCAAGCCAATGCGCACCCACGGGCACATCCAGCCAGTCCACGAAACTTTGCGCGATCAGCCGGCTCCAGCGCCCCATGTAGGCATCATACGCGGCGGCGGCGGTCCATGTGTCAAAGGTGGCATGCTGGTTCATCAGTCGCTCCTCCCCAGGGCTGAATTTCAACCGACAATAGCAGATTCGAGGCACCTTCGCGTCCCGCATGGCGAGGAGTCGCCCGAAGCGACCGACCGCCCTCGCGCCGCAATGCGGCATTGAACCGGACCCGACGACCCCGTCAGATGAATTATCGCGGCAAGGATGCGGCTTATCCTGTGGATAATTTTCCGCGCGCCAGATTGCAGCGCAGCATCGGGATCGGCGCGAAATGGCCTATGCCGGCAAATGGCGGCCCCGCGCGGGGCGCGGATCGCATCGCCGGGGTGGCGAATGCGCGCGTTGGGCGAGCTGTGCGGCGCCCACGGTCACAGCTTGCCACATGTGCGTTTACCCGCCCCCCTAGACGCCCCGGCACATAAAACCTATATAAATGCTCAGGAACAAAGCCAGAGGCCCGAATGACCCATTCCCCCGAACCGCTCGAAGGGGCGCCGTTGATTGCGCCTTCGTCCACCGACCACCCCCTCTACGAACAGGTGGTCGAAGCGTGCCGTACGGTCTATGACCCTGAAATTCCGGTAAATATCTATGAATTGGGTCTGATCTACACCATCGACATCACCCCGGAGAACGAAGTCAGGATCATCATGTCGCTGACCGCTCCGGGCTGCCCCGTGGCGGGTGAAATGCCCGGTTGGGTCGCCGACGCGGTCGAGCCGATCGCCGGGGTGAAACAGGTCGATGTGGATCTTACCTGGGAGCCGCCCTGGGGCATGGACATGATGTCGGACGAGGCGCGGCTGGAACTGGGGTTCATGTGACTGCGGCGGGTGCGGCGCGGAGTGCTGCCAGCCGCGATGCCTGCCCGGACACCTGCACGGGCGGCGGGCTTTTGGCGGGCCGCGTGTCTTGCGCAACCGTGGTTTGACCTTGGCCCTTCCGGTCCCCGGCGGGCACGGTTCGATCATGGCCTGACCAACCCCTTGTGACCGCTGCCTCGTGCATGCACCCGCTTTTTGACGTGCCCCCCTTGAGAGCCCGCCGCCGGGCAATTAGATTGGCGGTATAAGGAGAACGCCCATGTTCGGTATCCCCGGTAAACAAGCTGTCACCCTCACCCCCAAGGCGGCCGCGCAAGTGGCCAAACTAATGCAGTCCGCGGGTCATGCGGGGCTGCGGATCGGCGTGAAGAAGGGCGGTTGCGCCGGCATGGAATACACGATGGAATACGTCACCGACGCGGATCCGAACGACGAGGTCGTGGAACAGGATGGCGCGCGGGTGATGATCGCGCCGATGGCGCAGATGTTCCTTTTCGGAACGCAGATCGACTATGAAACATCGCTGCTGGAATCCGGGTTCAAGTTCAACAACCCCAACGTGACCGAAGCCTGCGGATGCGGTGAATCGATCAAGTTCGGCTGACGCGCCGGGCGCATGTGCGCCACCCGGCCCGCCAGATGACCGTCAGCCCGTTTTCAGGTGTACATAGGTTTCGCTGAACCGGCGCTGCAGGTGATCGCCCGCGCGGATCTCCTCGCCCGACCCCATGCGCGCCACGTTCGTGTCCACGTTGGGATTGAAGAACAACGGCACGGAAATCCGCTCGGCGTCGGTGCCGATCACGCGGTGCGGAGTAGCGCGCACACGCCCGCCCGTCCACATCTCCATCATTTCACCAAAGTTGATGACGAATTCGCCCGGCGGGGCGCTGACGGGGATCCACCCGCCGCCACGCGTGCGTACCTCCAGCCCCGGCGATCCATCCATCGCCAACAGCGTCAGACAGCCATAATCGGTGTGGGTTGCGATCCCGAAATCGCGGTCCGTCGCCCAAGCGGGGCGCGCGGGATAGAAATTGCCGCGCAGCAGCGCCATCGGCGTGTCAAAGGCTTGGTCGAAATGGTCGCGCGGCGCACCGATGGCCCCCGCGATGCCGCGCAGCACATCCATCGCCACGGCGCAGGCGTCGGTGTAATAGGCCCCGATGATCGCGGCGAACCGCGCCGGCTCGTCGGGCCACAGGTTGGGCGCATAGACCGGCAGGGCGCTGCGCGGATCATCACGCGGCACCTGGAACCCGCAATCGAAATACTGCTTGTAGTCGGGATTGACCTGCGGATCGACCTGTTCCGACCCGGCGCGCCCCCAGCCCCGGTTGGCGCCGGTCGCGGCCATGTCCACGGCGCGTTTTTGCGCCTCGTCCAGATGAAAGAAAGCGCGGTAGGTTTCGATCGCCTGCTCTACCCGCGCGCCGGACAGCGCCGTGCCGTGCACGGTGAAAAACCCGACCCCGGTCGCGGCCTCGGCCAGTTGCGCCAGCGTGGCGGGGTCTTGGGCGGCTATCGCGGCGGCGTCCAGTCGGGGGATCATATCAAGGGTCTTTCTGACAGGTCGATGCCGCCTATCTGGGCGCTGGCGGCTTCGGCGTCAACATGGTCCGCGCCGATAGACGCAGCGGCGGCCCGGTGCTAGGACAGGTCACAGACCACATCGAAGACAACCCTGGGGACACTCATGCGGCGCAAACTGGCAGCAGGCAACTGGAAGATGAACGGCACCCGCGCGGATCTGTCCGTGTTGGGCGATCTGGCGGGCGCGGCCACCGAAGACGGCCCCGAGGTGTTGATCTGTCCGCCGGCCACCCTGCTCCACCCGGCCGCGACGCAGGCCCTGGGCACAGGTATCGTGATTGGTGCGCAGACCTGCCACGAGGCCGCGTCGGGTGCCTATACCGGCGATATCTCGGCGCCGATGGTTGCCGACGCGGGCGCGACGCATGTCATCCTCGGCCATTCGGAACGGCGCGAGGGCTACGGCGAGACGAACGCGGATGTGGCCAACAAGGTCCGGGCGGCCTGGGCGGCGGATCTGACCGCGATCGTCTGTGTCGGCGAAAGCCTGGAGGACCGCGAGGGCGGCACCGCGCTGGCTGTCATCTCGGAGCAACTGGCCTATTCGCTGCCCAACGGCGCCACCGGTCAGCGCCTTGTGGTCGCCTATGAACCGATCTGGGCCATCGGCACCGGCAAGGTGCCAAGCACCGCCCAGATCGCCGAGGTGCACGATGCCCTGCGCGCCCAGCTTGGCGACAGGTTCGGCGCGGCGACCGGTGCCGCGGTGCGGCTGCTCTATGGCGGATCGGTCAAACCCGACAACGCCGCCGAGATCTTTGCCACGTCGAACGTGGACGGCGCGCTGGTCGGCGGCGCCAGCCTGACGGCGGCGGATTTCACACCGATCATAGCGGCCCTGGCGCGCGCCTGACCCGCCCTATGGGCACAAGATCTGCCTGCGCCGGGGCGCATGCAAAAAAGCGACACATCCGATCGGTGTGTCGCCTTTTTCATGGGTATCTACCCTTGGGGGGTGCGCGGCGCGCGCGCAGCCCGGTCAGGGTGTCACCTGACGATGATTTCCGGCCCCATCATCAAGGTGGGCAGCCATGTACTGATGATCGGGACGTATGTCACGAGGATCAGGAACACGAACAAGACGGCCAGGAACGGCAGCGCCGCGCGCACGACCGACATCATCGGCATGTTGGCAACCCCCGAGGTCACGAAGAGGTTCAGACCGACCGGCGGCGTGATCATCCCGATTTCCATGTTGACGACCATGATGATGCCCAGGTGAATGGGGTCGATCCCCAGTTCGATCGCGATGGGAAAGACCAGCGGCGCCACGATCACCAACAGGCCCGACGGTTCCATGAACTGCCCGCCGATCAGCAGGATCACGTTGACGATCACCAGGAACACGATGGGCCCGAACCCCGCGTCCAGCATCATCGCCGCGATCTGTTGCGGGATCTGTTCGTCGGTCAGGACGTGCTTGAGGATCAGCGCGTTGGCGATGATGAACATCAGCGTGACGGTCAGCTTGCCCGCCTCGAACAGGGTGTCGCGGGTGTCGCGGTGGAAAAACACCGAAATCAGCGCGATGGGCTTTTTGATCAGCGGCAGGTTATGCGTCTCGTCGCCCTTCACATGCAGCGGCCCCATGTCGCGATAGACGAAGCTCGCGATGAAGAACGCATAGACGGCGGCGACGGCGGCGGCTTCGGTCGGGGTAAAGATCCCGCCATAGATGCCGCCCAGGATGATGACGATCAGGAACAGGCCCCAACCCGCCTCGCGCCCGCTGGCCCAGACCTCGCCCCAGCCAAGCCATTCGCCCTTGGGCAGGTCGTATATCTTGGCCATGGCGTAGATCGTGACCATCAGCATGGTGCCCGCCAACAAGCCGGGAATGACGCCGGCCAGGAACATCCGGCCCACCGACACGTCCGTGGCGCTGGCATAGACCACCATCACGATCGAGGGCGGAATGAGGATGCCGAGCGTGCCTGCGTTGGCAATGACACCGGCGGCGAATTCCTTGGAATAGCCCACCGACCGCATCCCCGCGATCACGATGGAACCGATGGCGACGACCGTGGCCGGGCTGGACCCCGACAGCGCCGCGAACATCATGCAGGCGAACACGCCCGCAATCGCCAGACCGCCCGGCAGGTGCCCGACGAGGGCGATGGAAAAGCGGATGATCCGTTTGGCCACACCGCCCGTCGACATGAAGCTGGAGGCAAGGATGAAGAACGGGATCGCCAGTAGCGTGTAATGCCCCGCCATCGCCTGGAACAGCGTCTGCGCGATGGAGGCCAGCGAGGTATCGCTGAGCACCAGAAGGAACATGATGGAGGACATGCCAAGCGATACGGCGATCGGAACACCGATCAGCATCAGGCCTACCACCATGGCGAAAAGAATTGCGACTTCCATGTCTTAGCCCTCGGCATTCATGTGTTTGACGTCCTCGACGGCGTCTTCGGCCTCGTGGCTCACGATCAGGCTGTCGGCCTCGCCCCGGATCAGGCGCAGCGTGGCCTGAATGAACCGCAGCAGCAGCAACGCCATGCCCAGCGGCAGGATCGCATAGGGAATGAAGCGCGGCAGTTTCTCGTAATGCTCCCCCTCGTTGACGATGGGTTCGATCCACCGCAGAAATTCGGGAAACGGAATATCGACGACCTCGTACCAGGCCTGGTCGCGCGTGGGCGTGAACCCGGTGGGGAACCAGCGCCCGCTGGTCACATCGAAGCCCGCGAAGGGCGCCCAATAGTCCCAGGCGCCCTTGAGCAACATGAAGGCGTAGATCAGGCAAACCGCCGCTGCCACCAGGGCCAGAACGCGTCGGACGCGGGGCCCGAACAGGTTGATCACCGCATCCACGCCAAGGTTGGCCGTGATCTTGACCGCGTAGCTGACGCCGAACAGCACGAGCCACGCGAACAGAAACGTCACCGCTTCCAGCCCCCAGATCAACCCGGTGTTGAAGCCGTAGCGCAGCACGACGTTGATGAAAGTGATGATCGTCATGGCGCCGAGGAGCAGCGCGATAAAGGTTTCCTCAAGCTCGGTCACGAAACGACCGAACGCGGACTGGTCTTTTTGATGCACCGACATGTGCGTCCCCCGAGTCTGGTGTTGCAGGAATGGTCCCGCACAAGCGGTCGGCCCGTCGTTGGACACCCGCGCGGTCGTTGAGCACGACCGCTTGGTCGGATGTCCTGGATCGGGCCGAAAAAATGCCCGGGCACACAGGCTCGGGCGAGGTCGGCGGCACCCCCCGAGGGATGCCGCCGGGTCCGTGGCTTACATTGACGCGTTGATCGCCTGTGCGGCGTCGATGTTTTCCTGGCCCACGTCGTCGATGAACTGGTTCCAGACCGGTTTCATCGCGTCGACCCAGGCCTGACGCTGCTCGGGCGTCAGCTTGCGCACCGTGCCACCGGCGGCGATGATCGCTTCCTTGGCTTCCTCGTTGACCTGGAAGGATTCCGCGTTCCGCTGTTCGGTCACTTCCTGCAGAATGGTGGCGAGCTGGTCGCGCACGTCGGCGTCAAGCCCTTCCCACCAGTCGACGTTGGTCACGACGAGGTAGTCGATCACACCGTGGTTGGTCTCGGTGATGCCGTCCTGCACTTCAAAGAACTTCTGGCCGTAGATGTTCGACCAGGTGTTTTCCTGACCGTCGACAACGCCCGTCTGCAGGGCGCCGTAGACTTCGGAAAAGGCCATCGGCTGCGGGCTCGCGCCAAGCGCTTCCATGTTCGCCTTCAGCACTTCGGAGGGCTGCACCCGGAACTTCAGGCCCGCGGCATCCTCAGGAGAGATCAGCGGCTTGTTGGCCGAGATCTGGGTCACGCCGTTGTGCCAGAACTGCAGGCCCAGCAACCCGCGGCGCACCATCGATTCCTTCATCGCCTGCCCGGTTTCGGAGTTCTGGAACGCGTCCACGGCGTTGATGTCGTTGAACATGAACGGCAGGTCGAAGATGCGGAACACCTTGGTGAACTGCTCGAACTTGGACAGCGACGGCGCGGCCATCTGCACGTCGCCCTGCAGCAGCGCCTCGAGCACCTGATCATCGTTGTAGAGTGTCGAGTTGGGGAACACTTCCATGCAGGCCTTGCCGTCCATCTCGGTGTTCACGCGCCCCTGAAGCAGCGAGGCGGCGATGCCCTTGGGGTGACGGTCGGTGTTGGTCACGTGGCTGAACTTGATGACGATTTCACCATCGTCGCATGCGGCGGATACTGCTGTGGCGCTGACGGTCAGCGTCAGCGCCATTGCGGCGGCTGTCAGAAATTTCATGTGGTTTCCTCCCAGAAACTTTTGGTCTTGCTGATGCAAGTTTGCGGTCGGCCCCTGCGGTGCAAAGGCGCTGCTGGACATATGACACCAGCGTCAGCCCGCCGACAAGACATTGTGAACGGATACCCGGCGGATCGGATTAATCGACGTCTTTTCAATCCATTGCGCCCCACTCCGCTTGCGGAGGCCGGCAATCCCGCGGCTCCGTGTGCGATAATCCGCACACTTGCGGGCAAGCCTGTGCGGATTTCCGCACAAATCACGAGCGCCGGTAATCCTCTGCCCGAATCCCGTAGCGCGCCAGCTTGTCGTAGAAGGTCTTGCGCGGCAATCGCAGCGCCTCGGCCGCCGCCGTCGCCTGACCCCCGGCGCGGCGCAGGGCCGCTTCCAGCAGCGATTGCTCGACCTGCGCCATCTGGTCGGCCAACCCGAGCGACGCGTCGCTCTCGCGCTCCTCTCCCAGACCCAGCGCAAAGCGCATCGCCTCGGACATCAGGGCGCGGGCGTTGCCGGGCCAGTCGCGCGCCAGCAACCCCGCCACGACCTGCGGCGCAATTTCGGGCGGGCGCAGTCCCGCCTGTTCGCTGGCCTGTGCGACATAATGCTGGAACAGCACCGGAATATCCTCGGGCCGCTCGGACAGCGACGGAATCCGCACCTGCATCACTTCCAGCCGGTAATACAACTCCGCACTCATCTCGCCAGTCTCGACCAGCGCGGACAGATCGCGCGTCGATCCGGCGATCAGCCGTGTCTCGCGCGCGCCGTCCAGCGCCTCGGTCAGGGTAAGCTGGCTTTGTGCCGGCAACTGCGTGATCTCGTCGATGAAGAGGCTGCCCATGCGCGCGGCGGTCAGCGCGTCCTGCAGCGCGGCGGGCGCCAGCCCCGCGCCCGCGCGTTTCACAAAGGGGCCGCCGGAGCTTTGGGAGCTGAGGTGGATCACCTCGGCCACCTTGGAAATCCCGGTCCCCGGCGCGCCCGTCACCAGCACTTCGGCCTGGGTGCGCGCCGCGCGGCGCACCCGCGCCCGCAGGCCCTCGGCCAGATCGGAGGTGCCGTGCAACAACCGCGCCGCCGGATCGCCGCTTTGGACCAGCGCGCGCAGGCGGCGGTTGTCGAGCACCAGCGCGCGGGTCTTCAGCGCCCGTTCCAGAACCGCCAGCAAGGCGCCCGGCGCACAGGGTTTTTCCAGGAAATCGAACGCCCCCTGCCCCATGGCCTGAACCGCCATCGGGATGTCGCCTTCGCCCGTCAGCAAGATCACCGGCAAGTCCGGATCGGCGTCGCGCGCATAGCCCAGCAGGTGAAAGCCGTCGCGCCCCGGCATCCGGATATCGGACAGGATCACACCGTCGAAGCCGCGGGTGATGTGGTCCTTGGCCGCCACGAAGGACCCCACCGCGATCGGATCGAGATCCGCCAGCTCGAGCGTCTGGACCAGCGCCTCGCGGACGGCGGCATCGTCATCGACCAGCAACACACGGCGGCTCATGCGGCGCGCACCTCTCCGGGCTTGGCGGGCATCGGATCCAGCCGGACGGTGAACAACGCGCCCTCGCCGGTATTGCTGCCCTTGATCTCGCCGCCGAAGCTTTGCACGATGCCATAGCTGATCGACAGTCCAAGCCCCATGCCATCGCCGCTGCCCACCGACTTGGTGGAATAGAACGGCTCGAACATCTTGTCGGGCATGTCGATGCCGGGGCCGGTGTCGGCGAAATGAATGGCCGGGCGCGCGCCATCCTCGATCGTGATCCGCAGGGTCCGCGTCGCGCGCCCCTCCATCGCGTCGGCGGCGTTGGCGATCAGGTTGACGAACACCTGCCCCAGCCGCACGTCGCCCCCGCGCACCCAGACGGGGCCGGGTGGCGGATCGTAGGCCACGGTGACGTCGGCCCGGTCGATCCGGCTGGCCGTCAGGTCCAGCGCACTGCGCAGCACGGCCGCGGCATCGACGCGGGTCTGCGGTTCATGGTCGTTGCGCGCAAAGGCGCGCAGGTTCTTGATGATCCGCCCCATCCGGCGCGCCATGTCGGAAATGCGGCCCAGGTTCTCGGCGGCGCGGTCGGGCTGGTCGCGGTCAAGGTATTGCACCGCGTTTTCCGCAAACGACCGGATCGCCATCAACGGTTGGTTGAGTTCGTGGCTGATGCCCGCACTCATCTGCCCCAGGGCGCTCAGCTTGCCGGCCTGCACCAGATCGGCCTGCGCGCGCGCGAGGGCGGTCTGCGCCTCTTCGCGTTCGGTGGCCTCGCGGCGCAATTGTGCGTTGGTATCGGACAGCGCGGCGGTGCGTTCGGCCACGCGCGCCTCAAGCTGGGCGTTCGCCGCGGCCAGGGTGCGCCGCCGTTCCGTCGCGAGAAACAGCAGCGCCCCGAACGCCAGGCACAGCGCGGCGACCGCGGCGGCCTGGCTGGTGGCCAGCGCCCGCGCCGGCGCCACATCGATCAGCACCTCGCCGGTCAGCCCGATCACCGGCAAGGCCCGCGTCAGGTGCAGCGCGTTCTGCGGCAGGTACGGCCCCCAGCCCAGTTGCCAGACCTCGTGCGGGCCGGTGCGGTAGCTGTCGAACGCGGGCGCGGCCCCCTCGGGCGGGACCAGCCCCGGCCCGTTTTCCGGCCGCTCCCAGAACACCAGTTCGGACCGGTTCGACACAAAGACCGCGCCCCGCTCATCGGTGAAGAACACCGCCGGATTGCTGCCGCGCCAACTGTCTTCGATGCTGGTCATGTCGACGGCCACGACCACCGCGCCCTGCACCCGGCCCGCCGCGTCAAAGGCGGGCGCCGCCGCGTAAAAGGCGCGCGGCGCAAGCGGGCGGTCCACGCCGTGGCCCCACCCCAGCGCCCCCTGCATCGCGCGGCGGATATAATCCTGATCGCCCAGGTCGGCCCCAGCGGCGGCCCGGGCGGCGGCCTGCACCCGGCCCGCGCGGTTGACGAACATGACGTCCAGCGCGGCGGTCTTGTCCGCGACCTCCAGAAACAACTGCGCCGCCCGGTCGCCTTGCCGCCCCGCCGCCAGCGCGGGCATCATCGGGTGATCGGCCATCAGCACGGCCAGTTCGCGCGCGCGCTGCACCTGGCCCACCAGTCGGTCGCTGTTGAGGTCGAGCGCCGCGCGCCCCTGCTGCGCCACCTGCCCCAGCGCCTGCAGGTAGCCATGCCGCCAGACGCCCGCACTGATTGTCGCCACCGTCGCCAGAAACGCCAGCACGATCGCGCTGCGCTGCACAAGACCGCTCTTGATGACATTCCGTTTCATGGCAAAACCTTACAAAGTGCCCCTTGCATTGA
Source organism: Sulfitobacter sabulilitoris (assembly GCF_005887615.1). Taxonomy (GTDB): domain Bacteria; phylum Pseudomonadota; class Alphaproteobacteria; order Rhodobacterales; family Rhodobacteraceae; genus Sulfitobacter_E; species Sulfitobacter_E sabulilitoris. The sequence goes on along the minus strand of NZ_VANS01000001.1, from coordinate 410,528 downwards.
CCAGAGCCTGCCGGCTTTAAGTCGGGCATGACGACAGTACGCCAATCTCCGCTCGACCCCGCCTTCGTGCAAGACCCCTACGCCTTTTACCGGGCCGCCCGCGCGCGCGGGCCGGTCCACCTTTGGCAGGACTACGGGATGCTCGCCGCGTTCGATGCGGCGACGGTGCAGGCGCTGTTGCGCGACCGCCGCCTGGGCCGCGAGGTGCCCCGCGATCAGGACCGTCGCGCGCCCGTCCACCTGGCCGACTGGGACGCGCTCGAACGGCACTCGATGCTCGAGCTTGAGCCACCCACCCACACGCGCCTGCGCGGCCTGGTGCTGCGCGCCTTCACCTCGCGCCGGATCAAGGCGCTTGCCCCCGACATCCGCGCCGTCTGCGACGATCTGCTGACAGCCCTGCCGCAAAGCCCCTTCGACCTGATCCCCGCCTATTGCACCCAAGTGCCCGTGCGCATCATCGCCCGCCTTCTGGGTGTGCCCGAAGCGATGGCCCCAGACCTGCTGCGCTGGTCCAACGCGATGGTCGCGATGTACCAGACGCCCCGCAGCCGTGCGACCGAGGACGCGGCCAATGCGGCCGCGCGCGACTTCACCGATTTCCTGACCCGGTACATCGGCAGCCGCCGGAACGATCCGCGCGACGATCTGATCTCGGAACTGATCGCAGCGGAGCAGGACGGCGAAACGCTCACCGCGGCGGAACTGACAGGCACCTGCGTGTTGTTGCTGAACGCGGGCCACGAAGCGACGGTGCACAGCCTCGGCAACGCGGTGAAGACCATGCTTGAGCATGACACGCCGCGGGCCGCCCTCGCGCCCGATGCGGTGGCCGCGACGGTCGAGGAGTTGCTGCGCTACGATCCGCCCCTGCACCTGTTCACACGCTATGCCTACGAGGATATCGAGATCGCGGGCCGCACCCTGCGGCAGGGCGAGCAGATTGCGTTGCTGCTGGGGGCCGCGGGGCGAGACCCGGGGGTGTTCGCCCAGCCCGACCGCTTTGACCCGCAGCGCCCGGTCAAGGCCCACGCGGCCTTTGGCGGCGGATTGCATTTCTGCGTCGGCGCACCGCTGGCGCGGCTCGAGATGCAGATCGCCCTGCCGATGCTGTTCGACCGCCTGCCGGGGCTCGCGCTGGCCGAACCGCCGCGCTACGCGGCAAGCTACCACTTTCACAAGCTCGACCGGCTGATCGTCACGGCGTAGACCGCCGCGCGACCGCTGCCGCGGCGTATCGCGGTGCCGCCGCCGCCAGCATGTCGTGCGGCGCGAGCCGCGCCGGCGGATCACCTCACAGCGGCAGCATCGTGGTGGATTTCAACTGCTCCATCGACAAAAGCGCCGTGACGTTGAACACCTTCACCTCTGAAATCAGCGCCTGGTAGAATGCGTCATAGGCGCGCGCGTTCTTGACCCGCACCTTGAGTATATAGTCGATATCGCCCGCAAGGCGGTGCGCCTCCTGCACCTCGGGGCGGTCTTGCAGGGCCTTCAGGAACGCCTGCTGCCACGCGGCCTCATGTTCGGACGTGCGGATCAGCACGAAAAAGCATGCCTCGAAGCCCAGCATGTCGGCATCCAGCATCACGGTATGCTGTCCGATCACCCCGGCATCGCGCAGCTTGCGAATCCGGTTCCATACCGGGGTCTTGGAACTGCCCACGCGGGTCGCGATGTCGTCCAGCGACTGGCTGGCGTCGCGCTGCAGCTCCGCCAGGATCTTCCTGTCTGTCTCGTCAATTCGAACGCTCATTCCGATTTCCTTGCCCTGTGCAGTCTTATGTTCCGGTTTGACGTATAAACGGAACATGCGTCCTTATTCAATCCGGCATCTGGCGACATATCGGGAATATTTCCTATATTGGGGGTCAAGTCAAACGAACAGCAGGCGGTTTCAACAATGGATCATTTCCCAATCTTCGTCGCACTCGCCGGGCGCCGCGTCGTGCTGTCGGGCGGGGGCGACGCTGCCAGTGCCAAGCTGCGCCTGCTGATGAAGACGACTGCCCATCTGACCGTCTTTGCGCCCGATGCGGCCCAGGACATCCGGACATGGGCCGCGCAGGGCAAGCTTGCGCTGATCCCGCGCGCGATGGCCCCGGGCGATGCGCTCTGCGCCGCACTTTTTTATGCCGCCGACGAGGACGCCGCCGAAGACGCCCGTACCGCCGCCATTGCACGCGCCGACGGGGCGCTGGTCAACATCGTGGACAACCTCGACGACAGCCAGTTCATCACCCCCGCCATCGTCGATCGCGACCCCGTGACCATCGCCATCGGCACCGAAGGGGCGGCCCCCGTGCTGGCCCGCGCGATCAAGGCCGACCTGGAGCAGCGCCTGCCCGCCACGCTGGGCACGCTGGCCCGCATCGGCAAGGGATTCCGCAAGATGGCCGATGCGCTGCCCTTCGGCCGCCCGCGCCGCGATTTCTGGCGCGACTTCTATTTCGCCGCCGGCCCCCGCGCCGTGGCGCAGGGTGCCGATGCCGTGCGTCCCGCACTGGATGCGCTGCTCGACGATCACCTGACCCGCGGTGCGCGGCCCGGCCATGTGCATTTCGTCGGCGCGGGCCCAGGCGACCCGGAGCTTCTGACGCTCAAGGCGCGCCGTGTGCTGGATGAGGCCGACGTCGTGATCTACGACCGCCTGATCAGCCAGCCCATTCTGGAACTCGCCCGCCGCGAGGCGGTGATGATCGACGCGGGCAAGGAAGGCTTCGGCCCCTCGATGACCCAGGCCGACATCAACGCGCTGATCGTCGAACACGCCCGCACCGGTGCGCAGGTGGTGCGGCTGAAATCGGGCGACGCCACGGTCTTTGGCCGCCTGGACGAAGAGATCGACGCGGTGGACGCGCATCAGATCTCGTGGGACATCGTGCCCGGCATCACCTCCGCCTCCGCCGCGGTGGCCGCGATCGGTCAAAGCCTGACCAAACGCGATCGCAATTCCTCGGTGCGCTTTCTCACGGGTCACGACACCAAGGGCTTCGCCGATCACGACTGGCGCGCGTTGGCCCGCCCCGGCGAGGTCGCGGCGATCTACATGGGCAAGAAATCCGCCCGGTTCATTCAGGGGCGGCTGATCATGCACGGTGCCGACCGGCACACGCCCGTCACGGTGATCGAAAACGCCTCGCGCCCCGAACAGCGCATTCTCGACACCACGCTCGACGCCCTGCCCGCCGCGCTCGAGGCCGCCGCGATGGCCGGCCCCGCACTCACATTCTACGGCCTTGCCCCGCGCGCCGCCGTCCCCGCATTGACCGACCTGCCCATCGAGGAGCTTGCATAATGGCCAGAGAATTCACTCCCAAAGTCGTGACCGCCAACGATCTGTTGCTGGGCGATGTGATTTATCAGACCGCGAGCGGCTGGACCCGTGAGCTGGATCACGCCGAGGTGCTGACCGACGAGGCTGATGCCGATCTGCGCCTGATCGAGGCCGCGCAGCAGATCAACCGCGTCGTGGGCGCCTATCTCGCCGATGTGGTGCCGCAGGCCGGTGGCCCCGCGCCTGCGCATTTCCGCGAGGCATTTCGCGCCCGCGGGCCCAGCAACTATCGCCACGGCAAGCAGGAAGACGACATCGCGCCGCTTTGATCCGCAGCCGCTGACACACCCAATCCCCGATCCGCCCCGGCCCCCGCGGCCCAGGGGCATCAAGGAGCCGACATGTACCGCTATACCGAGTTTGACACCGAATTTGTGACCGAACGCAACGCCCAGTTCCGCGCCCAGGTCGAACGCCGCATCGACGGCTCGCTGACCGAGGACGAATTCAAGCCGCTGCGCCTGATGAACGGTCTGTACCTGCAACTGCATGCCTACATGCTGCGCGTCGCCATCCCCTATGGCACGCTCGACAGCCGCCAGATGACCGCGCTGGCCGATATCGCCGACCGGTGGGACAAGGGCTACGGCCATTTCACCACCCGCCAGAACATCCAGTACAACTGGCCGCTGCTGCGCGACGTGCCCGACATGCTCGACGCGCTTGCGGACGTGGGAATGCATGCGATCCAGACCTCCGGCAACACCATCCGCAACGTAACGGCCGACCATTTCGCCGGTGCCGCCGCGGACGAGATCGCCGACCCGCGCCCGGTGGCCGAGCTTATCCGCCAGTGGTCCACAGACCACCCCGAATTCCAGTTCCTGCCACGCAAGTTCAAGGTCGCCGTCACCGGCAGCCCGAACGACCGCGCTGTGACCAAGGCGCACGACATCGGCCTGCGAATGGTGGAGCGTGACGGCGTAGCCGGCTTCGAGGTCATCGTCGGCGGTGGCCTGGGCCGTACGCCGATGATCGGCAAGGTGTTGCGCGACTTCCTGCCGCGCGAAGACCTGCTGCCCTATCTTGAATCCATCGTGTCGGTCTATAACCTGCTGGGCCGCCGCGACAACAAGTACAAGGCGCGCATCAAGATCACCGTGCATGAAAACGGGCTCGACGACATCCGCGCGCGGGTCGAAGAGCGCTTCGCCCTGATCCGCCCGCAGTTCTCGGGTGTCGATCAGCAATTGCTGGCGGCGATCGAAGCCGATTTCGCGGCCCCTGCATTCAAGTCGGCCTCGCTCGCGCCGTTTGAAGCCGCCTACAGCAACGATCCCATCTTTCGCAGCTGGGCGGACACCAACCTCAGCGATCATCGCGCGCCGGGGTATGCGATCGTGTCCATTTCGCTCAAGGCGCATGGGGCGACACCCGGCGACGCCTCGTCCGATCAAATGCGGCTGATGGCCAGCCTGGCCCGCGACTACGGTCACGATGAACTGCGCATCAGCCACGAACAGAACGTGATCCTGCCGCATGTGCACCGCGGCGACCTGCCCGCCCTGCACGCCGCGCTGAAAGACGCGGGACTGGCCACCGCCAACATCGGTCTGATCAGCGACATCATCGCCTGCCCCGGCATGGACTACTGCGCGCTGGCCACGGCCCGGTCGATTCCAATCGCGCAGGAAATCGCGACCCGCTTCGACGAGCTCAAGCTGGAACACGACGTCGGTCCGCTCAAGATCAAGATCTCGGGCTGCATCAACGCCTGTGGCCACCACCATGTGGGCCATATCGGCATCCTCGGGCTCGACCGGGCGGGCGTGGAAAACTACCAGATCACGCTGGGCGGCGACGGAACGCAGGATGCGGCCATCGGCGAACGCGCAGGCCCGGGCTTTTCCGCGGACGAGATCATTCCCGCCATCGAACGGCTGGTTCTGGCCTATCTCGACCTGCGCACGGAACCATCGGAAACCTTCCTGCAGACCTATCGCAGGCTGGGCCTCTCCCCGTTCAAATCCGCCCTCTATCCAGCCGAGGCCAAAGCCGATGCCGCTTGACGAACCCGGCCGTCTTCTGGCTGAAAACTCCTCCTCCGCCGGCGGCTCCGCCGCCACCACAGCGCTGCGCGACCGTGTCGCGGCGCTGAACGACCAGATGCGCCACCACGGCGCGACCGATGTCCTGCGGCTGGCGCTTCGCGCGGTGCCCAACCTGGCGCTGGTGTCCAGCTTCGGCGCGGAAAGCGTGGCGCTGCTGCATCTGGCGGCGATGGTGAACCGCGATTTGCCGGTGCTGTTCATCGATACGCAGATGCTGTTTGCCGAAACGCTGGTCTATCAGCAGGAATTGGCCGAACGGCTGGGGCTGCGGCGGGTGCATATCCTGCGCGCGGCCGACATCGCCGATCAGGACCCTGCGGGCACCCTGCACCAGCGCGACCCGGATGCCTGCTGCGCGCTGCGAAAATCCGCACCGCTCGACGCGGCGCTGGCGGATTTCGATGGCTGGATCACCGGCCGCAAGCGGTTTCAGTCCGGCACCCGCGCCGCGCTGGAATTCTTCGAAGTCGAGGACGGCACCGGCCGGATCAAGGTCAATCCGCTGGCCCGCTGGGCACCGCAGGACGTACAGGCCTATATGACCGAAAACCGCCTGCCGCGGCACCCGCTGGTGGCGCAGGGCTATCCCTCGATCGGCTGCGCGCCCTGCACGTCTCCGGTCGCCCCCGGCGAAGACGCCCGCGCGGGCCGCTGGCGCGATCAATCCAAGGAAGAATGCGGCATCCATTTCGTGAACGGCAAAATGGTGCGAACAGGAGCAGATTCATGAGCGTAATTGTCACCGATGCGGGCTTTGGCCCCGACGACTGGACCCAGGGCTATACATCGCTCGAGGCCGCCAATGATGCGATGGCGCTGGATGTGCCCTCCGATGCGGCGCCCGCCGATATTCCGCTGTGCGCGGGGGTGCGGATGATCCGCATCGATTTCCCCTCTGCCGCCGACGGCCGCGGTTTCACGATTGCCCGCCAGTTGCGTCTGCGCGGCTATACCGGGCGTCTGCGCGCGCGCGGTCATGTCATCGCCGATCAATACGCGATGGCCCGGCGGTCGGGCTTCGACGAAGTCGAGATCGCCGATGACCTCGCTGCCCGCCAACCGCAGGAGCAATGGCTGGCGCGCAGCGACTGGCAAGCGCATGACTACCAGCAGCGTCTGCGCGGCTGATTGCCCCCTTTCGCACATCCCCCTCATTGCCTAAGAAGGAGCCGCGGGCGCAGACCCGCGCGATGATATCCATATGACCGAGCAGACACCCGTGACCCAAGCCGCCGCCACCAAAGTCGCCACCCTGCCCGATGCGCAGACCGTGACCTCTGTCCAGCATTGGACGGATCAGCTGTTTTCCTTTCGGGTGACGCGGCCCGCGTCCTTGCGGTTCCGGTCGGGCGAATTCGTGATGATCGGCCTGATGGGCGATCCGGACCCGAAGACGGGCAAGCAAAAGCCGCTGCTGCGCGCCTATTCCATCGCGTCGCCCGCCTGGGACGACGAGCTTGAGTTCTATTCGATCAAGGTCCAGGACGGCCCGCTGACAAGCCGGTTGCAGCATATCCAACCCGGCGACCAGATCATTCTGCGACCCAAGCCTGTGGGCACGCTGGTGCATGACGCGCTGCTGCCCGGCAAGCGGCTGTGGCTGTTCGCCACCGGCACCGGCTTTGCGCCCTTCGCATCGCTGCTGCGCGAGCCCGAGACATACGAGAAGTTCGACCAGATCATCATGACCCATACCTGCCGCGACGTCGCCGAACTGGAATATGGCCGCCGCTTGATCGCCGGGCTGGAAAGCGATCCGCTGATCGGCGAGATGGTGGACGGCAAGGTGGTCTATTACCCGACCACCACCCGCGAGCAGAGCCCCAAGATGGGCCGCATCACCACGCTGCTGCAAGACGGCACGGTCTTTGCCGACCTGGGGCTTGACGGGATCGCGGCGGACACCGATCGCGCGATGGTCTGTGGATCGTTGGGGTTCAACAAGGATATCAAGGAGATCCTCGAAGGCTTCGGCTTGGAGGAAGGCGCGAATTCCGACCCGAAACACTACGTGGTCGAAAAGGCATTCGTCGGCTGATCGGCCTTGTCGGGGGCAACTCGCGGCCCGGCATGACCATGCCGGTGTCGTGACCGCGGCCGTGTCGGGATCACGCCGCACCTGCGCCGCCGCCCTTTGATCCGTCGGCACCCACATCACACCCGCCAGGCACGCTATCCGCGGCAGGCAAAGCAGCGCCCTCCGCCGACAGTGATCCTTGGCCCTTCAAGCAGCAAAAAGGCCGCGTCCCAAGGGGGCGCGGCCTTCTCTGGCGGACATGTCCGCCGGATCGGTGATCCGCTCAGTTGGCGGGCATACCCAAGGCCTCGCGCGCGCGGGTCAAGAACGCTTCGAGCAGTTCAGGATTGTCTTGCGCGGCCTGCAAACCGTTGGCCAGAAGGGTTTTCTCCATCGCGCCCAGATCGGAGTTCTCGATCATTTCGGCGACCTTTTCCATGTCGAAGCTCTCCACGGTCAACGCCTCCTCGGCGGTGACGTCGGCGCTGGCATCTGCCGTCACTTCCGCCGTCGCCTCTGTGCCCTGCGCGTCGACCGTTGCGTCAGCCTCGGCAGTGGCGTCCACGGCGTCAGCGGTCTCCTCGGTCACGGTCTCCGTCGCGCCTTCTGCCGCCTCGGCAGCCTCTGTCGCCGTCTCGTCCACCGCCTCCGCCGCCGCGTCAACGGTCTCCGATGTCGCCTCGGCCGCGTCGGTCGCAGCACCTTCAACGGCCTGCACGGTGTCCGTTGCGGCGTCGGTCGTGGCGTCGGCGGCGGTCTCGGCGGTCTCTTCCACTGCGGTCGCGGCCTCTGTCGCCGCGTCGCCGGTCGCTTCAGCCGCATCCTCGGCCAGGTTCATCGCACCCGCGCCGGCTTCGCTCACCGCTTCGGCTGCATCGCTCGCCATGCTTTCGACGGCGTCCGCCGCGTCCGAGGCGGTTTCGGACAGGGCATTGGCCGCATCGCCTGCCGCTGCCGCTGCCGCGTCGGCGGCTTCGCTGGCCGCATCCACCGCGTCGCTGACCGCCTCGCCTGTGGCATCCGCCGCGTCGCCTGCGGCCTCGGTCGCGCTTTCCAGCGCTTCGGGTGCATTCACGGCATCCGACGCCTCCTGCGTGGCTTCCTGAACCGTCTGACCGGTATAGAGCAGGTATGCCCCGCCCGCGATACCGGCCGCTACGATAATCCAAATCAGATTTCTCATGTCCTTGATCCCTTCAGACCTTGGCCGCGTCGATTTCGGCGGCGTGTTCCCTTGTGGTGTCAAATGAGCGTCAAAATGGAAAGGTTCAAGGGATTATTCGGCCATTTCCAGCCAGTACCGGCCTATTTTGCGGCTTGAAGTGCCTTTCGCGCGGGTTTAGCTTGGCGGCTCGGAAAGTATTAACAACCAAAGGACTACAGCCATCGCTCGCAGACCCCACAACGCGCCGCCCCAACGTGACACCGGCCCGCGCGTCAATGACAAGATCCGGTCCCCGGAAATCCGCCTGATCGGCGCCGACGGCGATAACGTCGGTGTGGTGACGCCCGCCCGCGCCATGGAAATGGCCGAAGAGGCTGGCCTCGACCTTGTCGAAATCTCGCCCAACGCGAACCCGCCTGTGTGCAAGATCATGGATTTCGGCAAGTTCAAGTACGAGACCCAGAAGCGCGAAGCCGAAGCCCGCAAGAAACAGAAGATCATCGAGATCAAAGAAGTCAAGTTCCGCCCCAACACGGACACCAACGACTATGACGTCAAGATGCGCAACGTCTTCAAGTTTCTCGAGAACGGCGACAAGGTCAAGATCACGCTGCGGTTTCGCGGGCGCGAGATGGCGCACCAGAACCTGGGTCGTGAATTGCTTGAGCGGGTCGCCGAAGACACCAAGGACGTCGGTCGGGTAGAGAACTTTCCAAAGATGGAAGGCCGTCAGATGGTCATGCTGATCGGGCCCCTGCCCTCCAAGTGACAGGTCAAGAGCACCGCGCCGGTGATCGTGACAGTCCAGATGCAAAAGCGCCCCCGCGATGATCGCGGGGGCGCTTTCTTGTCATGGCACCAAGGTCTTGGCCCTGGGGGGCCGCGTCACCGCAGCAAGGCGGTGATGTTCCGCACCACGGCACGACGGTTCAATTGCTCCGCCTCTTCGGTCTGAATGCGCAGGGATCCTTCACCGTACCCCTGCGTAATCAGGTTTTCCGGCGGCACATCGAAATACTCCGTCAGGGCAAGCGCCACGGTCTCCGCCCGGCGGTCCGACAGCGCGAGGTTGTAGGTCGCGCTGCCCACGGCGTCGGTGTGTCCCTCGACCAGGATCACGGTGCGCGGATCCTCCGCGATCATCTCGCGGATGGCGCCACCGATCTCGGCCAGGGCCCGCGCCTGTTCGGGCTGGATCGCCGCCGATCCGGTCTCAAAGCGGATCGCATCCAGTTCGATTTCGGGGGCCAGAGCGCGCACCTGACGGATGTCACGCACCTGGTTGAGCGAGAACCGCCGCGTGTTGTCGCGGTTCAATTCCGCGGCCAGCGCGGCGCGCAGGGCGTTCTCGCTCTGGTCCGACGCGGCAAAGCTCTGCTCCTCCACCTGGGGCAACTCCGACACCACGACCTCTTGTGCGGCGACCGTATCGTCGAACAATACCGTCGCCTCGCCATCGGTGCCGATCCGTGTCCGGCTCAGCACCGTCCCGTCGCGGCCGCGGATCGTCACGATCTGACTGCCATCCTCGCGCGTCACCGTGCTGCGCGTCGAGCCATCGTTGAAGGTCTCCGTGCGTACCTCGTTGCCGGGCTGGCGCAGCAGCGCATCATCGTCCTTGAGCACGCGAAGCTCGCCGTCGCGCTCAACCACGACGCGGTCACCCGAACGGCTCATCACCTGGTCGCCGTTCTTCAGAACGGTGCCGACCGCCACCGCCCCAAGGCCCAGCAGTAGAGCTTTTTCGAACTTGCTCAAGCCACCGCTGTCGTCGCTTTCGGCAGAGGCCGACGGAGCATTTCCGGTCACGTCGGTTGAAAATTCCTGGTTCGAGGTGCGGACGTCTTCCTCCGCCACCTCTTCCGTCGTCACTTCGACGTTGTCTGCACCGGATGAATCCGCCGCTGCTGCCGCGGCTGCGGCAGCTTCACGCTCGGCTTGCCGCGCGGCCTGACGCTCGGCTTTGCGGGCTGCCTTGCGCTCGTCTTTGGCGGCATCCGCATCCGCCGCTGCCTGCGCCTCGGCTTCCTGCTGCGCTTGCGCGTCCGCCGCTGCTTGTGCCTCGGCCTCCTGCTGCGCCTGCGCGTCAGCCGCTGCCTGTGCTTCGGCTTCCTGCTGCGCCTGCGCGTCCGCCGCTGCTTGTGCTTCGGCTTCCTGCTGCGCCTGCGCGTCAGCCGCTGCTTGTGCTTCGGCCTCCTGCTGCGCTTGCGCATCCGCCGCTGCCTGTGCCTCGGCTTCCTGCTGCGCTTGCGCGTCCGCCGCTGCTTGTGCTTCGGCTTCCTGCTGCGCTTGCGCGTCCGCCGCTGCTTGCGCCTCGGCCTCCTGCTGCGCCTGCGCGTCCGCCGCTGCCTGCGCCTCGGCCTCCTGCTGCGCTTGCGCGTCAGCCGCTGCTTGTGCTTCGGCTTCCTGCTGCGCTTGCGCGGCCGCCTGGGCCTCTGCGCCGCCGGCCTTGGCCGTCATCCACTCTTCGATCGATCCGATCACCTGCCCATCGCCAAGGACACAGGGCACGGTCGGCAACTCTTCGGTGAACTGGCACTGCCCGGCGCCTTCCTGTGCAAAGCCGGTTGCGGGCATACTGATGCTGACACAAACCGTCAGGGCGGTCGTTGCGTTGAGGATGGATTTCATGGGTCTTGACCTTTCATTGCATGCGCTGCCTTTAGCATCGCGCTATCGGACATAGAACGCCCCCAAGGTCACGGCCGTTCCCACCGCGCAGCAAAGCGCCGCTCCGCGAGCGAAAAACCGCGCAGTCCGGCGGGACCACGCGGCGCTTCAATCCGTGTCAGAGCGGTGTGGCTAGCGGGCGGCGGCCACGGCCCGCTTGGTCATCACCCCCACCAGATGGGCGCGGTAGTCGCCCGATCCATGCAGGTCGCTGATCATGTCGGCCCCCGAAAGCGCGAGGCCATTCACCGCGTCGGCGGCAAAATTCGACGACAACGCCGTCTCCGCCTCGGTCCAGCGAAACACGCCGTCGTTGGATGCGCCGGTGACGGCCACCCGCACCCCATCGCCGAACCTGGCGACGAACACACCCACCAGCGCAAAGCGCGAGGCCGGTTGCACGAACTTCTGGTAATGCGACACCTCAGGCACCGGGAACCGCACCTCGGTCACGATCTCACCTTCGTCCAGCGCGGTGGCGAACATGCCCTGGAAATAATCGTCCGCCGCGATCTCGCGCTTGTCGGTGATGATCGTCGCCCCCGATCCCAGCGCCGCCGCCGGATAGCAGGCCGAAGGGTCGTTGTTGGCCAGCGATCCGCCGATGGTGCCGCGATTGCGCACCGCCGGGTCACCGATATGGCTCGCCAGGTCGGCCAGCCCCGGATAATGGCGCGCCGCTTCGCGCGCGACGACCGCATGCGGTGTCGCGCCACCGATGGCCAGCTGCCCGTCGTCGGTCATGCACACGCCCTTCATTTCCGCGATCCCGGTCAGCGACACCAGCACCGACGGGCTCGCCAGCCGCTGCTTGAGCGTGGGGATCAACGTCTGCCCACCGCCCAGCGGCTGCGCTTCCTCGCGCCCCAGCGCCTTGACGGCATCCGCGATGCTGGTCGGGGTCTCTACATCGAAATTATACATCCTGGTCCTTCCCGAAGCGTCAGGGTCCTCGCGGCCCCATGCTTCTTTTGGTCATAAATACTCCGGGGGTCCGGGGGCTGGCCCCCGGTCCGCCCACTCAGGTCATTGCATCGCCGCCCAGACGCGCGACGGTGTCAACGGCATGTCGATGTGGGTCACATCCTTGCCGCCGCGCTGCAGCGCATCGACCACCGCGTTCACCACCGCGGGCGGGCTGCCGATGGCCCCGGCCTCGCCACAGCCCTTCACGCCCAGCGGGTTATGCGTGCAGGGGGTCTGGCAACTGTGATCGACATCGTAGAACGGCAGGTCATCGGCCCGGGGCATGGCGTAGTCCATGTAACTCGCACTCAGAAGCTGGCCGTTGTCGTCATAGACGCAATTTTCCAGCAACGCCTGTCCGATGCCCTGCGCCAGACCGCCGTGCACCTGGCCGGTCACGATCATCGGGTTGATGATGTTACCGAAGTCGTCGGCGGCACAGAACCGCTCGATGCTGACCTTGCCGGTCTCCGGGTCCACTTCCACCTCGCAGGAATAGGCACCCGACGGGTAGGTGAAGTTCGACGGATCGTAGAACGCCGTCTCCTCCAGCCCCGGCTCGATATCCTCGAGCGGATAGTTGTGCGGCACGTAGGCCGCCAGCGTGACATCGCCCCAGGCCACGGATTTGTCCGTGCCGGCGACGCTGAACGCGCCGTCCTTCAACTCGATATCGCTTTCCGAAGCCTCCAGCAGGTGGCTCGCGATCTTCTTGGCCTTGTTGATGATCTTCTCGGTCGCGCGCACCATCGCCGATCCGCCCACCGCGATGGAGCGCGAGCCATAGGTGCCCATGCCCATCGGGGTGTTGGCGGTGTCGCCGTGCACGATCTCGATCATGCTCTCGTCGATGCCGATCATCTCGGCCACGACCTGCGCGAATGACGTCTCGTGGCCCTGCCCGTGGCTGTGGCTGCCGGTCATCACGACCAGCCCGCCGGTGGCGTTCACCCGCACCGTCGCACTCTCGAACAGGCCCGCCCGCGCGCCCAGCTGCCCCACGAGGTTCGAGGGCGCAATGCCGCAGGCCTCGATGTAGCAGTTCACGCCCAGGCCGCGCAGCTTGCCGTTCTTCGCGCTCTCGGCCCGGCGCGCCTCGAAGCCGCCGAAATCGCCGATCTCCTCGAGCTTGTCCATCGTCGCCACGTAATCGCCGGTGTCGTATTCCACCGCCACCGGCGTGGCATAAGGAAATTCGGTGATGAAGTTCTGCCGCCGCAGCGCGATGGGATCGACCCCAAGCTCGCGCGCGGCCTTGTCCACCACCCGCTCCAGCTGATAGGTCGCCTCGGGGCGGCCAGCCCCGCGATAGGCATCGACCGGCACGGTGTTGGTGAACACGGCCTTGACGTTCACATAGATCAGCGGCGTCTTGTAGTTGCCCGCCATCAGCGTCCCGTGCAGCCATGTCGGAACCGACGGCGCAAAGGTGCTGAGGTACGCGCCCATGTTGGCATAGGTATCGGTGCGCAGCGCGGTAAAGTTGTTGTCCTTGTCGAGCGCCAGTTCGATGGTGCTGACGTGATCGCGGCCATGCGCGTCCGACATGAAGGCCTCCGAGCGGCTCGACGTCCACTTGACCGCGCGGTTGCACGCCTTGGCCGCGAAGGTGACAAACGCCTCTTCCTGGTAGTGAAAGATCTTGGTGCCGAAACCGCCACCCACGTCCGGGGCGACGACGCGCAGTTTATGCTCCGGTATCCCCAGCACGAAGGCGCCCATCAGCAGGCGGATGACATGCGGGTTCTGGCTGGTGGTATAGAGCGTGTGATCGCCGGTGCCGCGGGCATAGTCGCCCACCGCCACACGCGGTTCCATCGGGTTGGCCACGAGGCGGTTGTTGATCAGCTCAAGCTTGGTCACATGCGCCGCATCGCGGAACGCCTGATCGACGGCCTCCTTGTTCTCCTCCACGAAACCCCAGTCATAGCACAGGTTGCCTGTCAGGTCGTCGTGCACCTTGGGCGCGCCGTCCTTGAGCGCATCGCGCATGTTCACGACCGCGGGCAATTCGGCGATATCGACCTCGATCGCCTCGGCGGCGTCGCGCGCCTGCGCCAGCGTCTCGGCGACGACGGCGGCGATGGGTTCGCCCACGTGGCGGACCTTGCCATGCGCCAGCACCGGGTGGCGCGGCTCCTGCATCGGGTCGCCGTGCTTGTCGGTCACCTGCCAGCCGCAGGGCACACCGCCCACCGCCTCGAAATCCGCGCCGGTAAAAATCTGCACGACGCCGGGCATGTCCGCCGCGGTGCTTGTGTCGATCGACGTTATCGTGCCGTGCGCCACGTCAGAGCGCAGGAAAAACACATGCGCCTGCCCGTTGATGTTGATGTCTTCGGTGTAATTGCCGGTCCCCGTCAGGAACCGCACGTCCTCGCGCCGCTTCGAGCTGGCACCGATGCCTCCGTCCTTTGGCATTTGTCTCTCCTCCCTAAAGGTGGAACCGGGCTTCCCCTGCGGCTCCTCTCCGCAAGGGGCGATTCCACGTGTTACGATGATCTATTCGGCGGCGATGCGGCTCACGTCCTGGCCGCTGGCGGCCATGATCGCCTTGACGATGTTGTGATAGCCCGTGCAGCGGCAGATATTGCCCTCAAGATAGACACGCACCTCGCGCTCCGTCGGCTTGGGGTTTTCCTTGAGCAGGGCTGCCGCCGACATCACCATGCCGGGCGTGCAAAAGCCGCACTGCAACCCGTGGTGATCCTGGAACGCCTGCTGGATCACGCTGAGCGACCCGTCGGCATTCGCCATCGCCTCGATGGTGGTCACTTCGGCGCCCTGGGCTTCGGCGGCCAGCATGGTGCAGGCCTTGACCGCCTCGCCGTTCACATGGACCACGCAGGCCCCGCACTGGCTGGTGTCGCATCCGACATGCGTGCCGGTCAGGTTCAGCTGCTCCCGCAGGAACGACGACAACAGAGTGCGCCCTTCCACATCGCCGGACGCGGCTTTTCCGTTCACGGTCATCTTGACCTGTGTCATGCTGTCCTCCCCTATTTCGACAGATCTGAATTGTTCCGAAGTTAAACACGCGCGCCGCGACTTGAGAACACAATTCTTGAACATCTTCACGTTGGTGCACGATAGTGCAGGATGCTCAGGGCGCCGGGCGCTTGCGGCGCGGTTGCGGGCGCGTCGGGATCTCTTTCAACAGCCCGCCCACACCCATCGCCGCGATGTCGTCGCCGGTGACCGCGATCCCGCAGGCCACCCGCGCCAGCACCCAATCGGCCCCGTTCAGCGCGGGCGACCGCGCACAGCCCGGCAGGCCGATGACCGCGCGCCCGCCGAGATCGCCCAGAAACAGCAGGTTACCGGGGTCGACCGGCATCCCGAACCGCTCCACCCGGCCGCCGGCCGCGCGCAGGGCGGACGGCGCGACGTCGTCGATATCGGAGGTGGCCGAGCCGGTCAGGATCAGCGTCAGATCGGACGCGGCGGAACGCAGCGCGGCGGCCAGCGCGTCGGTGCGGTGCGCGACCAGGGTGACCTGCTCCATCGTCAGACCCAAAGCGTCGGTGCGCGCCTCGATCGCCGCGCGGCCCTTGTCGCCGGCCCCGCCGGGGATTTCGGTGACGATCAGCGACGCACTGCGCAGCACCGGCGGCGCCAGCCGGATCGCGGCGCGCGCGGCGGCGCAGGCGGTCTTCAGCGCGGCCCCCGGAACGGCGTAGGAAATGATCTTGATCGTGGCGACCATGCCGCCCCCCGCCATCTGCTGCATGGGCGGCACCGTGGCGACGGTGATCATCGGGTGAATCCGATTGACCGCCTGCACCGCGCCCGCATCCAGCACCGCCACGCCCGGACCCCGTGCCAGCAGGTTCACGCGCCCGGTGAACGGCTTGGTCACGTCAAGCTGCGCCGCCGCCGGATCCGGCACAAGGGCATTGGCCAGCGCCTGCGCCGCCGCATCCTCGCCGACATCGCCATCGTCGAGCCGCGCCACGATCACCTCGGTGATGCCCGCCTCTTGCAGCGCCGCGATATCCGCCTGCGCCAGCACACGCCCCTTGCGCAGTCGGCCCGCCGTGACCGGCACCGAATGGGCCAGCACGGCGCCCTGCGCCTGCGCCAGCGGAACCGCGCCGAACCTCATGCGCCGCGCCGCAGGACCTGGGTCATCTCGGCCAGCACCGACACCGCGATTTCGGGCGGGCTGGCCGCGCCGATATCAAGGCCGATGGGGCCATGGATGCGCGCGATCTCCTTGCCGGTAAAGCCCGCCTCCTGCAGCCGGGCGATGCGCGACGCATGGGTGCGTTTCGATCCCAGCGCACCGACATAGAACGCGCCCGAGCGAAGCGCGATGTGCAGCGCGGGATCGTCCAGCTTGGGATCGTGGGTCAGCAGCACGACGGCGGTGCGGCTGTCGACGCGCAGGTCCTGCATCGCCTCGTCGGGCCAGTCCGCGACGATGGTCTCGCCGGGAAAGCGCGCCTCCGACCCGAAGGCGCCGCGCGGGTCGATGATGGTGGGGTCGTAGCCCGCGATGCGCGCCATCGGCACCAGTGCCTGTGCGATATGCACCGCGCCCACGACGATCAGGCGAAGCGGCGGGTTGTGAATCGCCACGAACAGCGCGCCGTCCTCCTCGAACCCCGACCGATCCGTGGCAAAGCGGTGCGCATGGCCCTGGTCCACCAGCGCCCGCGCCCCGGTGTCGAGGTTGACCTCGTAGGCGACGGGGCTGCGCGCGGCGCGCGCCGCGACCAGTTCGCGCAGCAGCGCCTCGGGCATCGCCGCGCCAACGGGTTCGACCAGGATGCGGATCGTTCCGCCGCAGGCCAGCCCCACGGCAAAGGCGTCGCCATCGCTGATGCCGTATTCGAGAACCCGGTGCGCACCATCCTCCAGCGCCTCCAGCGCCTCCGTGACCACCGCGCCCTCGACGCAACCGCCCGACACCGAGCCCTGCATTTCGCCGTCGCCCGCGATGACAAGCTGCGCGCCCACCCGACGCGGGGCGGACCCCCATGTCTCGATCACCGTCGCCAGAACGGCCCCGCGGCCCGCATCGACCCATTCCAGCGCCCGTTCCGGTGCGTTATCAAAGACATCCATCGCGTTTCTCCCCTGGCACACAGTATGGCGGCTCCGCGCGACCCTGTCTGCCGATATTTCCGTTGCACCGGCGCAGGCTTGCCCGCCGCCTGCGCACAAATTCACATCTTGTAGCACTTGGCCATGGCCACTACATCTGGCGATGAAGCCACACCAGACCGGAGCCCGCCCATGCCCATGCAAGCCCGCGACATCGAAGACCTGATCCGCGAGACGTTTCCACACGCACAGATCACGATCACCGACCTGCGCGGCGATGGCAACCACTATGCCGCCGAGGTGGTCGACGCGTCGTTCAAGGGCTTGAACCGCGTCCAGCAACAGCGTGCCGTCTATGCGGCCCTCAAGGGCAAGATGGACGGATCGGCGGGCGAATTGCACGCGCTGGCGCTGACCACCAAGGCGCCGGAGTAACGGCGCGATGGACTGGTTGCTCATCGGGATCCTGTGCATTGCGATCGTCGTGGTTGCGGTGCTGCGCGGGCTGCAGGCCCTGCGCCACACCAGGGACACCGAGCGCGGCAGCCTGCCCGGCAAGGGCTATCACACGATCGAGGCGAATTATTTCTCAGGTGGCGGCGGCGGCGGACACGCCAGCAGCTTCAAGGTGCCCCGCGACCCGCAGGAATACGCCAGAACCTTCATACCAAAGGACAAAACGAAATGACCGACGCAACGACCCAGATCCGTGAAACCATCACCGCAAGCGATGTGGTCCTGTTCATGAAGGGCACCAAGGAAATGCCGCAATGCGGATTTTCCAGCCGGGTGGCCGGCGTGCTCAACTACATGGGTGTCGAATTCAACGATGTGAACGTGCTGGCCGACGAGGCCCTGCGTCAGGGGATCAAGGAATTCTCCGACTGGCCGACGATCCCGCAGCTTTACGTCAAAGGCGAATTCGTCGGCGGCTGCGACATCATCACCGAGATGACCCTCTCGGGCGAGCTGGACACCCTGTTCGAGCAAAGCGGCGTCACCTATGACAAGGACGCCGCCGACAAGATCCGCGAAGCCAACGGCTGATCCACGCCCCAGTGCACTACGCAAGGCCCGGCCGCCGCCCTGCGCGCGACCGGGTCTTTTCCGGTGATCCGGATGTCAGCCCGCGGCCTGCGCCGTTTCGGGAATATCGAGCCAGCGCATTACGGCAAACGTCGCACCCTGCGGATCCTGCAACACGGCGATCCGCGCGCCGACAGGCAGGTCGAAGGGCTCTTTCACCACGCTGCCGCCCGCCTTTTTGACGGCCTCCACGGTCGCGTCGATATCGTCGCTGGCGAAATACACGTCCCAGCTTGGTGGCCGGTCTTCCATGTCCTCGGTCTGATGGAGGATGCCCGCGACGGGGCGGTTATCGCGCTTGAGGATGGTATAGGGCTCCGGTCCGGCCTCGACCTCCTGGCGTTCCAGGTCAAAGACGCGGGCGTAGAACTCCCCCGCGCGGTCCGGCTCGCGGGTGCAAAGCTCGTTCCACATCATCGCTCCGGCCACGCCCATGACCTCGCTGCCGTGGCCATGTCCGCCGCTCCAGATTCGGACCAGCGCGCCGACGGGGTCGCGGATCACCGCGATCTTGCCCCCCTCGAAAGCGCCAAATGGGCCGTCGACGCATGCGCCGCCCGCCTCTTCGACACGTTTCAGGGTGGCGTCCACGTCGCGCACCTTGAAATAGGTCGCCCAATGCGGCGGCACGTCCTGTGCGCGCAGTTCGGGGTTCAACGGATAGATGCCCGCGACCAGCATGCCTTCCAGCCGCTCGAGCGCGTATTCTCCGCTGTCCTTGTTGCCGATGTCCTGGCTCGTCCAGCCGAACACCTTGTGGTAGAACTGCTCCGCCGCGTCGGGATCTGTGGTGGCGCAATCGGCCCAGTTGGGCGCGCCAAAGGGAATATCGCCATTGGTGATCATGATCTGGGCCACTCCGCATCTGGACAAGGACTGCTGTCGCATAGCGCGGATGCGGCCAAGCCGCATTGATGTTGCTCAAGTGCCGCGAGGGCGCATCGCCCGATCACGCGCGGCACCCGCCCCGCGATCATTGTCGCAGAGAATGATCGCGGACCTGTCGTGCGGCGCAGCCGCGCCTTCGGATCACGCATCGCCGGGGCGGGCGCGTGCCCCGTGGTCAGGACGCCGCTTTCTCCTCTACCGACGCGGCCAGCGCCTCCGCGCGCGCGGCCAGTTCGGCCAGTGTGTCGGTGACGCTTTGCGGCACCACCGGCACCTCGACGCGCTCCGGCTCCACGACAGCGCCGCGCAGCCCTTCGAGTTCGGCCTCGCGCTCGGCCAGTTTCGCCTGCACCTCGGTCACCCGGTCCTCGACGCTGGCGGTCTTATCGGCCAGCAGCAGGCCCGCCATCAGCAGCATCCGCGATTCGGGCATGCGGCCCACCTGGTCGGACAGGACCTGGGCCTCGTCGTCCAGCATCTTGGCGGCCGAGTGCAGATAATGCTCCTCGCCCTCCTGGCAGGCCACCTGGAACTGCCGGCCACCGATGGAAATCGTCACTTCGGGCATCAGGCACTCTCCTCTTCGGTCTTGGTCCCGGCGGCTTCGGCGGCATTCCCCGCTCCGGCGCCGTCATCGCGTGCAGCGGCTTGCAACAGCGGGGTCAACGCTCCAAGGATCGTGTCGGCCTCGGACAGATCGACGGCCCGCGCCGCGCGCAGGCTTTCCAGTTCGGCCATCATCGCCTTGTTGATCAGATGCGGCTCGCCCACGCCCTCTTCGTTGGCGCGCCGCAGCGCATCGCAGGCTTCGGTCAGTTGCGCATTCACCCGCCGCAGCTTTTGCAGGTCGGTGTCGAGCTTTGTCATCCGCGCCTCGGCCTGTGCGCCCTGCGCCTCCAGCCGGGCCAGCGCCGCGTCCTGGCGTTCTTTCAACACCCGCACGCGTTCCGTCAGTTGCGCGTTGACGGTCTTTTCCTCGTCCAGCTGCTGCCGGACGGAGGCGTCGTCGCGGTCGCCCTGCGCGGCCAGTCCGTCCAGCCCCTTGGCCACCCGGTCCATCGCTGCGGTGATCCGCCGCTGCAACTCGTCGATGTCACTCATACCCACCTCTATGTCTATCAGGGCCCCGCGGTCTCTTCGGCGGCGCCCCCCGGGCGGTCCGATCCGCGAATCGCGCCTGTGGCGCTTGTGTGGGGCAATCCTACCCAAAGGGCAAAATAAATGCGCCCCCCTTTGCGATCAACGCCTTGCACGCTGCGCTTCATCCTGCCGAACCGCCCGGCAAGGGCCTGCGCGCGCGGCGGCGCTTGATCTTTGGCCGCTGGCTGGTATGGACCTAGCCCAAAGCTCATACCCAAAGGAAGCCTGCCCCGTGGATCTGAACGCCCTCGCCACCGCCCATCCCGATCACTGGTCCAAGGCGACCGCCATCCGCGCGTTGACGCTGGACGCGGTCGCAGCGGCCAATTCAGGCCATTCCGGCATGCCGATGGGCATGGCCGATGTCGCCACCGTCCTGTTCGAGCGGCACCTCAAGTTCGACGCCAAGGCCCCCGCCTGGCCCGACCGCGACCGTTTCATCCTGTCGGCCGGTCACGGATCGATGCTGATCTATTCGCTGTTGTATCTGACCGGGTACGAGGACATGACGCTGGAGCAGGTCAAGAATTTCCGCCAGTGGGGCGCGCGCACAGCGGGCCACCCCGAATATGGCCATGCCGGCGGGATCGAGACCACCACGGGCCCGCTGGGACAGGGCATTTCCAACGCCGTGGGCTTTGCGATGGCCGAGGAAATCCAGCGCGCCACCTATGGCAAGAAGGCCGTGGACCATTACACCTATGTCATCGCCGGTGACGGCTGCCTGATGGAGGGCGTCAGCCAGGAGGCGATCACGCTGGCGGGGCGTCACAAACTGGGCAAGCTGATCGTGATGTGGGACAACAACGACATCACCATCGACGGCCCCGTGAGCCTGTCCGACCGCACCGATCAGCCGGCGCGCTTCAGGGCGGCGGGCTGGGACGTGATCGAAATCGACGGCCACGACCCCGAGGCGATCGACGCGGCCCTGACACAGGCCCGCGAGGGCGACCTGCCCACGATGATCGCCTGCAAGACGCATATCGCGCTGGGCCACGCGGCGCAGGACACCTCCAAGGGGCACGGCGCGCTGACCGACGCCGATCAGATGGCTGCCGCAAAAGCCGCCTATGGCTGGACAGCCGGGCCGTTCGAGGTGCCGGCGGAGGTGAAAGCCGCATGGGAGGCCATCGGCGCACGCGGTGCCGATGCCCGCCGCGCCTGGGAGGAGCGGTTCGACACCCTGCCCCGCGCCAAGCGCGAGACCTTCAACCGCGCCTACAGGCTGGAGGCGCCGAACAAGCTGTCGGCGACGATCAAGGCGTTCAAAAAGCAGATGTCCGAAACCGCGCCGAAGCTGGCCACCCGCGCCAGCTCGGAGCGTGTGCTAGAAGTGGTGAACCCGATCCTGCCGGAAACCGTCGGCGGCTCGGCGGACCTGACGGGATCGAACAACACCAAGACCGCCGATCTGGGCGTGTTCGACGTGGACAACCGTGCAGGGCGCTATGTCTATTGGGGCATCCGCGAACATGGCATGGCGGCGGCGATGAACGGCATGGCCCTGCATGGAGGGGTGCGGCCCTATGGCGGCACCTTCATGTGTTTTACCGATTACGCACGCCCGGCGATGCGGCTGGCCGCGCTGATGCGCATCCCGACCGTCTTCGTGATGACCCACGATAGCATCGGCCTCGGCGAGGATGGGCCGACCCATCAGCCGGTCGAGCATCTGGCGATCAGCCGCGCCACCCCCAACACCTATGTCTTCCGCCCCGCCGACACGATCGAAACGGCCGAGGCCTGGGAAATCGCGCTGACCGCGACCGAAACGCCGTCGGTCCTGTCGCTGACCCGTCAGGGGCTGCCAACCGTGCGCACCGACCACAAGACCAAGAACCTGACCGCGCAGGGCGCCTATGTCCTGGCCGACGCGGAAGGCAAGCGACAGGTCATCCTGATCGCGACCGGATCCGAAGTCAGCGTGGCGATGGCCGCGCGCGACATGCTGCAGGCCGACGGGATCGGCACGCGTGTCGTGTCCATGCCCTGCATGGAGCTGTTCGCCGCGCAGGACGAAGCCTACCGCAAACGGGTTCTGCCGGGCGGTCCGGTCCGCGTCGGCATCGAGGCCGCCGTGCGCCAGGGCTGGGACCAGTGGCTGCTGGGCGAGCGCGGCAAATGGGGCAAGGCCGATTTCGTCGGCATGGACAGCTTCGGCGCCTCCGCACCCGCCGAAGTGCTGTTCGACAAGTTCGGCATCACGCCCCAGGCCGTGGTCGACAAGGTAAAGGCGTTGCTGTAACACCCGACGACCGGGTGGAAAACGGGGCGCGATCCGCAAGGGTCGCGCCCTTTGCCTGTCAAAACGGCTGACTGATCCGCCAAAGGCCGGTGCCCGCACCGTCGAGGGAAAGTGATTTGACCGCCGCGCGCAAAGACTTTCTACTTGAGGTAGCAAATCGAGGAGGCTCATATGAAAAAGTCTTTGATCGGTATCGCTCTTGTTGTCAGCGCGACAACGGCACTGTCCCAACAGCTTGCAGGCACGGAAGCCGACAAATCCTACGCGGCCGAACTTTGGGCCCGGATGGAGGCATTGGGCCTGACGGGCGACAGCGCCATCCAGGCGTTTCCCTACCAGGGCGTCGAACCGCACGGCCTGATGCTTCAGACATTCTATACCCGCACCACGATCGACGGGCACACCGGAGCTTTGGTCGTCAAGCGCAACTACGGACCGGAGGGGGTGTCCGTCGACGAGATCCTGTCGAACCCCGACGATCACCTTGGGTCGATCACCGTCATGTTTCAACGCGAGGCGGATTATGATCCCGAGACCGGAAACTGGTTCTGGGCCAAGTATCTGGCAGATGGCACGCTTGATCAGAACCCGGCGGGCATGGCGCTTGCGGGGCTGGTGGGCAAGGGTGCCGAGGCCGGCTGCATCGCCTGTCATCAGGACGCTGGCGGAGGCGACTATCTGTTCACGACGGATGCCGACCTGACAGTGGAATAGCGGCGGCGTCACCGGTGCGATCACGCCTTGGGCCGAACGGCACCGCCGCGTCGGCAATGGTGGGTCGCGCGCGCGACACCCCGTGTCGACCTCCACGCCCATGATCCGCCCCGCAGCCGAATTGACCCCGATCAGTATGCGCGCCGGACCGCGGTGCCACAGTGCCGCGTATCTTTCCGGCCACAGAGGGACAGCTCATGGAAACGCAACCCCGGATCATCTATCGCGGCTTTGACCCGGCCCCGGACATCGAGCCGCTGATCCGCGACAGGATCGCCAAGCTCGAACAGGTGCACGACCGCATCACATCCTGCACCGTCACCGTGGACCTGCCCAAGAAAAAGGGCGTTCAGGGCCATATCTACCGGGTGTCCATCGACATCGAAGTGCCGACGGGCAAGGTGTCGGTCAGCCGCAAGCCCGGCGATGTGAATGCCCATGAGGACCTCAAGGTCGCTTTGCGCGACAGCTTTGCCAGCGCCCGGCGGCAACTGGTGGGGCACCTGCGGCGCCACGACGGCGTGCACGTCAAAACCCATCCCGAAAAACAGCAGGGCACCGTGGTCGATGTGTTTCCGCGCGATGGCTTCGGCTTTGCCGCGCTGCCATCGGGCGACGAAGTGTACTTCCAGCGCGACAGCATGGTCGGCAGGGATTGGAAGGACGTGACCGTCGGCAGCACGTTGCACTTCACGCTGATGGAGGGCGAAAAGGGCCCCTACGCGGTCAACGTATCGCTGCGCGACTGAGCGTCAGGCGGTCTTGCCGCCCGACAGTTTGCCCCAGATCGGCACCAGGACCCGTGTCGCCACCGGGATCAGCACGAGCCCGAGCGCCAGGCCCAGCACCCCGTCCATCGCCGCGGTCGCCGCCCATTCGGTGGCCGCCTCGATCCGCGTCGGAACCTGATGCGCGAGCGCCACCGCGATGTCGTGGATCCGGTCGTAGAGCCAGCTCCACCCGACCACGTCCAGCCCGTGGATCACGATGTTGCCCCCGACCCAGAGCATCGCCGCCGTGCCGATGATCGTGAGGCCCTTCATCAGGCCCGGCATCGCCTTGACGATCCCGCGGCCAAAGGCGCGAGTGGCACCGAAATACCCTTCGGAGGCGAGATGTAGTCCGACATCGTCGGCTTTCACGATAAGCGCCACCGCGCCGTAGACCACAACCGTGATCATGATCGCGACCACCGCGAGGGTCGCCGCCTCGAACCAGAAATTGCTTTCGGGGATGGCGGCCAGGGCGATGGTCATGATTTCCGCCGACAGGATGAAATCGGTCTTGATCGCGCCTTGCGCCTTTTCTTCTTCCAGATGAGCGGGATCGCCCGGCAAATCCTCCTTGAACACCTGCGCCGGGTTGTGGGGAAACAGCGCGTGCTGCACCTTCTCCGCCCCCTCGAAACATAAATAGGCCCCGCCCAACATCAGAAGCGGGGTGATCAGCCAGGGCGCGAAGTTGGTGAGCAAAAGCCCGATCGGCAACAAGAACACCAGCTTGTTCTTGAGCGATCCCTTGGTGATGCGCCAGATGATCGGCAGTTCACGCTCGGCCGAGAAACCCTGAACGTATTTCGGCGAGACAGCGGCGTCGTCGATCACCGCCCCCGCGGCCTTGGACCCGGCCTTGGCCGCCTGCCCGATCACATCGTCGACCGAAGACGCGGCCACCTTGGCGATCGACGCCACATCGTCCAGCAGGGCCAAAAGACCACTCATATCACCGCTCCTCGGTTCCTTGCTCGTGTTCCCGTATCAGCTAGCACCCGCGCGCGGTTTGGCCAACCGCTTTGCGCGCCGTCGCGTCAGACCGGCAGGTTTATCGCTAACACCCGGAAATCGGTGCGTTTTGTCCATTTCACCCCTCGGCCCCCGCCGATATAGAACGCGCGACACCAGCATGACCAAAGGAAAGAGCATGACCATCAAAGTCGGCATCAACGGGTTTGGCCGCATCGGCCGCTGTACGCTTTCGCATATCGCGGCCAGCGGGCGCGACGATATCGAAGTGGTCAAGATCAACGCCACCGGGCCGCTGGCCTCGGCCGCGCATCTGATCAAGTACGACAGCGTGCATGGCCGCTTTCCCGGCGAGGTGACGGTGGGTGACGGTACGCTGGACCTGGGGCATGGGCCGATCCCTGTGTCCTCGACCTATGACATGGCAGAACTGGATTGGTCGGGCTGCGACGTGGTGCTGGAATGCACCGGAAAATTCAACGACGGCGCCAAGGCCGGCGTGCACCTGGATCGCGGGGCCAAGCGCGTCTTGCTGTCCGCGCCCGGCAAGAACGTGGACCGCACCGTGGTCTTCGGCGTCAACGACGACACGCTGACCGCGTCGGACCGGATGGTGTCGAACGGGTCGTGCACCACGAACTGCCTGGCCCCGCTGGCCAAGGTCATGCACGAGGCCGTGGGCATCGAAAGCGGGCTGATGACCACGATCCACAGCTATACCGGCGATCAGCCCACGCTGGACCGCCGGCATGACGATCTGTACCGCGCGCGCGCCGCCGCCATGGCGATCATCCCCACATCGACCGGCGCGGCCAAGGCGCTGGGCGAGGTGCTGCCGGCGCTCAAGGGCCGGTTGGACGGCACCGCGATGCGCGTCCCCACACCTAACGTGAGCGCCGTAGACCTGACGTTCCAGGCGTCGCGCGACGTTACCGTGGAAGAGATCAACGAGGCCGCCCGCGCCGCCGCCCAGGGCCACATGGCCCGCGTACTGGCCTATGATCCGGAGCAGAAGGTATCGGTCGATTTCAATCACACCGAGTATAGCTGCATCTTTGCGCCGGATCAGACCATCGTGGTCGCGGGCCGGACCGTGCGTGTACTGGGCTGGTACGACAACGAATGGGCGTTTTCCGTGCGCATGGCCGACGTCGCCGTCGCGATGGGGCGCCTGGGTTAGTCGCGCCGCGCGCGCATCACCCGGCTTGCGAGCATCCGGCAAGGCTGTCATACCGGCCTTGCCGTTTTCATTTCCCGCTCCGGCGCCGCTCGCGGTGCCCCGCCCCATCCCAGAGGCCCCATGACCAACCGCATCGCGCTTGTCCTCGGCCTGCTGATCATGGCGATTGTGGTGACCGACGTGATCCTCTTTGGATCCGATCACGTGGTTTTCCTCAGCAAGAAACTCTTTGAACTGATCGAATGGATCGCCTTCTGGCGCTGACACCCAAGGGTTGACATCGCCGGTCAAATGGCTTTGTTTCACGCTCGATGTTAGCGCTATCGGTGTCGCCGGGACGGACCCCGCGGACCGGCCGCACCGGACAAAGGGGATTTCGGATGACCACCCGTATCGCAATCAACGGATTTGGCCGGATCGGCCGCAATGTACTGCGTGCGCTGATGGATGCGGGGCGCGACGACCTTCAGGTTGTCGCGATCAACGACCTCGCCCCGCTCGACACCAATGCGCATCTTTTCGAATACGACAGCGTGCATGGCCGCTATGGCCGCCCCGTAACCCTGTCGGACGGCACGATGGACGTGGGCCAGGGCCCGATCACGGTGACGGCCCTGCGCACGCCCGAGGATCTGCCCTGGGACGGTGTCGATGTGGCGCTTGAGTGCACGGGCGTCTTTACCGAAGCCGAGGCGGCGGCGCGCCATTTCACGAACGGATCGAAAAAGGTTCTGATCTCGGCCCCCGGCAAGGGCGCGATGAAAACGGTGGTCTTCGGCGTGAACCACGACATTCTGACGGCGGACGACAGGATCGTGTCGAACGGGTCGTGCACCACGAATTGCCTGGCCCCCATCGCGCAGATCCTGAACGACGCTGTCGGCCTCACGCGCGGGATGATGACCACCGTGCACAGCTATACCGGCGATCAGCCGGTGCATGATACCGCACACAGGGATCTCTACCGCGCGCGCGCCGCAGCACTGTCGATG
This sequence comes from Sulfitobacter sabulilitoris, assembly GCF_005887615.1. Lineage (GTDB taxonomy): Bacteria > Pseudomonadota > Alphaproteobacteria > Rhodobacterales > Rhodobacteraceae > Sulfitobacter_E > Sulfitobacter_E sabulilitoris. Next base: position 383,283 of record NZ_VANS01000001.1, on the reverse strand, counting down.
GTGCCCACCACGACCGGTGCCGCCAAGGCGCTCGGCCTGGTGCTGCCCGAACTCGACGGTCGCATCGCCGGCACCGCGATCCGGGTGCCGACACCGAATGTGTCTTGCGTCGACCTCACCTTCGAGGCGGGGCGCGACACCAGCGTGGAGGAGATCAACCAGATCGTGGCCGATGCCGCCGCAGGCCCCTACAGCCGCATTCTGGCCGTTACCGCCCGCCCGCTGGTGTCGGTGGATTTCAACCACGACCCCCACTCCGCCGTGTTCGCCGCCGACCAGACGCAGGTGCTGGATGCGCGCATGGTGCGCGTCCTGGTGTGGTATGACAACGAATGGGGCTTTTCCAACCGGATGCTGGATACAGCCGCCCTGATGGCCGGGCTCTAGGCAGGGTACGCGGCGCGGCGCGCGGCGATCGGATGACAGTCGATCAACCCGGTCATGCGCGCTCAGCGGCATCAGACGTGGTATCAGGCCAAATGGCGGCGCGATTGACATCCGACGGATTGCGGCCGCCCGCCGGCCCCGATCGACGGATCAGGCCGTCGCGGCGGCCTTGGCCTTGGCGCCGAAGCGACGCAGCAATTCCTGATTGACCAAAGGCGTCACGAACTTGCTGACATCGCCGTCAAGCCGGGCGATTTCCTTGACCAGCTTGCTGGCGATCGCCTGATGCTGGGCTTCGGCCATCAGGAACACCGTCTCGACGCTGTCATCGAGTTGCCGGTTCATGCCGACCATCTGGTATTCGTATTCGAAATCCGCCACCGCGCGCAGTCCGCGCACGATGACCTGCGCCCCGACATCGTGGGCGGCGTGGATCAGCAGGTTCTCGAACGGGTGCACGACGATCTCTGTGCCGGTCTGATCGCTCAGCTTGGCGCATTCCGCCTCGATCATGGCGACGCGCTGTTCCAGCGAAAACAACGGCCCCTTGTCGCGGTTGATCGCGACCCCGATCACAAGCCGGTCCACAAGTGCCGCCGCCCGGCGTATGATATCGAGATGACCCAATGTGATCGGATCGAAGGTGCCGGGATAGAGGCCAACGCGCATGCGGACGCTCCTGATATTTGATCTTGCGGTACAAGCAATCAGGTCGCGCAGGCGATTGCAAGCCGCTTGTGTGCGCGCATCACCGTCTTTGCCCGACCGATCCTGCGCCTAGTGACCCATGATCATGCCTTCGAGCGCGTCTTTTTCCATCGCAAGTTCGGTCAGCCGCGCCTTGACCACGTCGCCCAGCGAAATCAGCCCGACAAGCTGGCCGCCTTCGATCACCGGCATGTGACGAAACCGTCCGTCGGTCATCTGTTGCAGGATCGCATCGGCACGGTCGTCGCGCGAACAGGTCACCAGCTTGGAGGTCATGTACTCCGACACCGTGTGCGCCAGACACCCCGACCCGCGCCGACCGATCTCGCGGACGATGTCGCGTTCCGACAGGATGCCGTCGGGGCTCTGACCGTCGCGCGAGATCACCAATGTCCCGATGCGTCGCTCCGACAGGATGCCCGCGGCCTCGGACAGCAGCATCGTCGGCGGAACCGTCACCACCGCGTCGTCGGATTTGCTCTTGAGGATCTGAGACACCAGCATTTCAACCTCCCTCGGAAAATGCAGCCATGCTTCAGCGTCACCGCATTACCGTTGCAAGTCAAGCCAGTGCCTCGAGCCGGGCCACTTCGGCACGCAGACCGCCGGCCAGGTCCTCGGCAAAGCGCGACAGGCGCAGATTGCGCTGATCGTCGGCGTGGCGAATAAGGTAGAAGGCGCGCCGCAGGCTGACCTGGTCCATCAGGATCCTGCGCACGCCCGGCGTCGCCGGCAGCGAGAAATCATGCGCGACCCCGATGCCGCCGCCCTGCCGGATCCAGTTGATCTGCACCGACACGGAATTCGACGCCAGCGGCACCCGCCCGATTCCCATTTCCGACAGGTAATCCAGTTCCCGGTCGAAAATCATGTCGGGGATATAGCCCACCAACCGGTGGGCCTTCAGATCGGCCAGGCTTTCGGGGGCGGGATTGCGATCAAGATAGGTCTGCGCCGCGGCCAGGTGCAGCTTGTAATCGGTCACTTTCTGCACCACCAGCCGCCCCGCCGTCGGCGCGCTGACACCGATAGCCATGTCGGCCTCGCGGCGCGACAGGTTGAAGACCCGCGGCAGGGCGACGATCTGGATGTCGAGGTCCGGATTGTCGCGGGCGATTGCGGCGCAGACCTGCGGCAACAGGAAATTGGCGGCCCCGTCGGGCGCACCGATCCGCACCTGACCGGTCAGCCGCCCGGACGGCACCGGCAATCCGGCGGTGGCCGCGCGCATTGCCTGCTCGGCGACCTCGGCCCGCGCCAGCAATTCGGCGCCCGCGTCGGTCAGCGCATAGCCCTGCGGCGATTTCGCGAACAGCGTCGCCTGCAGGCCCTCCTCCAGCCGCGCCATGCGCCGCCCCAGCGTCGCCGGATCGAGCCGCAACAGCTTTCCCGCGCCCGACAGGCTTTCTTCCCGCGCGACCGCCAGAAACAGCCTCAGATCCTCCCAGTTCGTGTGCATCCGGTCTCGCTCCCGTATCTTTTGACCCCAAATGCCTTGGGGGAGCCCCGGCGTGCCGGGACGGGGCTGGCCCCTCGCGCGTTTTGCAAAAATGCAAGACGGTTTTGGCATCTTGCCCCTTCCCCTTGGGTTTTTGCAAGCCTACTGTCGCGCCAAACCCAATCCCAGCGGAGGATCCACCATGCAAGAGCTGACCCACTACCTGAACGGCGCACACGTCAAAGGCACATCCGGCCGCTTTGCCGATGTCTTCAACCCGGCCACCGGCGAGGTGCAGGCCCGGACCCCGCTGGCCAGCGCCGAGGAACTCGACACCGCCGTCCAATACGCGATGGCCGCACAGCCCGCCTGGGCCGCGACCAACCCCCAGCGGCGCGCGCGGGTCCTGATGAAATTCGTCGCCCTGCTCAACCGCGACATGGACAAGCTGGCCGAGGCGCTGAGCCGCGAGCACGGCAAGACGCTGCCCGATGCCGCAGGCGACGTGCAGCGCGGGCTTGAAGTCGTGGAATACTGCATCGGTGCGCCCGAACTGCTGAAAGGCGAATACACCGACAGCGCGGGCCCCGGTATCGACATGTATTCGATGCGCCAGGCGCTCGGCGTCACCGCGGGCATCACCCCCTTCAACTTTCCGGCGATGATCCCGATGTGGATGTTCGCGCCCGCCATCGCCTGCGGCAACGCCTTCATCCTGAAACCCTCCGAACGCGATCCGTCGGTGCCGCTGATGCTGGCGGAACTGCTGGAAGAAGCGGGCCTGCCCAAGGGCATCATCCAGGTCGTGAACGGCGACAAGGAAGCGGTCGATGCGATCCTGCACCACGAGGTGATCCAGTCGGTGGGCTTTGTCGGATCGACGCCGATCGCGGAATACATCTATGCCACCGGGTGCGCCAACGGCAAACGCGTGCAGTGTTTCGGCGGGGCCAAGAACCACATGATCATCATGCCCGACGCGGACATGGATCAGGCCGCCGATGCGCTGGTCGGCGCAGGTTACGGTGCCGCAGGTGAACGCTGCATGGCAATCTCGGTCGCCGTGCCGGTGGGCGACGATACCGCCGACCGCCTGATGGAAAAGCTGGTGCCGCGTGTCGAAAAGCTAAAGGTCGGGCCCTATACCGCGGGCAATGACGTGGATTACGGGCCCGTCGTGACCGCCGCGGCCAAGGCCAATATCGAACGCCTGGTGCAGACCGGCATCGACCAGGGCGCCAAACTGCTGGTCGATGGCCGCAACTTCAACCTGCAGGGATACGAGGACGGCTTTTTCGTCGGCCCGCACCTTTTCGATCACGCGACCAAGGACATGGACATCTACCAAAAGGAGATCTTTGGCCCTGTCCTGACTTGCGTGCGCGCGCAATCCTACGAAGAGGCGCTGGGTCTGGCGATGGACCACGAGTACGGCAACGGCACAGCGATCTTTACCCGCGACGGCGATGCGGCGCGCGATTTCGCCAACCGCATCAACATCGGCATGGTCGGCATCAACGTGCCCATCCCGGTGCCGCTGGCCTACCACACCTTTGGCGGCTGGAAGAAATCGGTCTTTGGCGACCTGAACCAGCACGGGCCGGACGCGTTCAAGTTCTACACCCGCACCAAGACGGTGACCGCGCGCTGGCCCTCGGGCATCAAGGACGGCGGCGAATTCTCCATCCCCGTGATGGAGTAACCAGCGCTCCGATGCAGGCTCCGCAGGATCACAAACAGCGCGAAATGCTGTATGATGGTGCTGCGGGCCACCACGGCTTTGGGCTCGCGCAAAACGGGAGCATGTCCAATGCTTATGATCACACGCCGCAGTGCGGTTCTGGCCCCACTTGCCGCCGTATTCGTCCCGACCCCTGCCCGCTCCGCCCTGCGCCACGAGGTCGTCATCCGCAACATGGCCTTTCAACCGGCGAGCCTGTCGATCCGGCCGGGCGACAGCGTCACCTGGGTCAACCGGGGTCTGTCGCGCCATACCGTCACCGGCACGCAGGGACGCTGGAACACGGGCGTCCTGCCGCCCGGATCGGCAGCGACAGTCACCTTTACCGAGTTGGGAACACACGCATATTTCTGTTCGATCCATCCCTCGATGAAGGGCAGAATAATCGTCAATTGACGGGCTGCACGCCGGTCTGGTTTCGGCGGGATGGTCTTGCGCGCGGGCGATACCGGGCGCGGGAAACCGCCCGCATCTTGCGCTGCGCGCACCGCTCTGTTCAAGTGACCCATCGCGCGCAGGAGACGTCACGACATGCAGACTGAATTCACGATGGGGATCGAGGAGGAGTACCTCCTCGTCGACAAGGACAGTCTTGCGCTGGCCCGCGCGCCGGATGCCTTGATGGAGGCGTGCCGCGCCGATCTGCAGGATCAGGTGAGCCCGGAGTTTCTGGACTGCCAGATCGAGATCGGCACCCGTGTCTGCAAGACCATCGCCGAGGCCCGCGCCGACCTGCGGTATCTGCGGGCCACTGTGGCGCGCCATGCCGCCGACCACAATCTGGCGCCGATCGCCGCGTCCTGCCATCCGTTTTCGCGCTGGCGGGCGCAGTCGTTCACCCAAAAAGAGCGCTATAGCGACCTCGAGGCGGACCTGGCCGGGGTAGCGCGCCGGATGCTGATCTGCGGAATGCATGTGCATGTGGGCGTCGACGACGACAGCCAACGCGTCGATCTGATGCCGCAGCTCAGTTATTTCCTGCCGCATCTTCTGGCGCTGTCCACCTCCTCGCCGTTCTGGCAGGGGCAGGATACCGGCTTGGCGTCCTACCGGTTGTCGGTGTTCGACAACATGCCGCGCACCGGCCTGCCCCCCGAGATCAGCAGCTGGGCGGCCTACGAGCGCACCACCGGAACGCTGATCGATCTGGGCGTCATCGACGATCCCACGGAAATCTGGTGGGATCTGCGGCCCTCGCACAGTTATCCGACGCTCGAGACGCGGATTTGCGATGTCAGCCCCCGGATGGAGGACGCATTGTCGATCGCCGCACTGACGCAGGCGCTGGTGCGCAGGCTGGTCCGGCTGCGCGACGAGAACATGCGCTGGCGCGACTACGACCGGTTCCTGATTTCCGAAAACCGCTGGCGCGCGCAGCGCTACGGCATCACCGAACCGCTGATCGACTTTGGCGAACGCAGCCTGCGCCCGTTCGCCGCCCTGCTTGACGACATGCTGGAACTGGTCGCACAGGACGCCGATCAGCTTGGCTGCCGCGCCGAGGTCGAGCGGCTGCGCATGATCGTCGAGGCCGGCACCAGCGCCACCCGTCAACGCAGCGCCCATGCGCAGGCATCGGGCGACGCCACCGCGCGCGGACAGGCCGTCGTCCGCCACCTGATCGAGGAGTATCACGCCGATCTGTGACGCCCCGCCCCCATCACACCATCACCTGACGTACACGTAAGACCCGGAGGAAACCCCGCAATGGATTTTGCACTGACCGAAGAACAAACCGCGATATTCGATATGGCCCGCGCCTTTGGGCAGGAGCATATCGCACCCCACGCGCGCGCCTGGGAACGCGAGGGGACGATCCCGAAGGAGTTGTGGCCGCGCATCGCGGAGCTTGGCTTCGGCGGGCTTTACGTGTCCGAGGAGGCGGGCGGATCCGGTCTGAGCCGGCTGGACGCGACGCTGGTGTTCGAAGCGCTCAGCATGGCGTGCCCGTCGGTCGCGTCGTTCCTGTCGATCCACAACATGTGCGCCAAGATGATCGACACTTTCGGATCGGACGCGTTGAAGGACAGGGTTCTGGACGACGTGCTGTCGATGAAGACCGTGCTCAGCTATTGCCTGACCGAACCCGGGTCCGGATCGGATGCCGCCGGGCTCAAGACCAAGGCAGTGCGCACGAACGAAGGCTACACGCTCAACGGCACCAAGGCGTTCATCTCCGGCGGCGGGTATTCCGATGCCTATGTCTGCATGGTGCGGACCTCCGATGACGGGGCGGCGGGCGTGTCCACCGTCTTTGTCGAGGATGGCACCGAGGGGCTGAGTTTTGGCGGCCTGGAGGAAAAAATGGGCTGGCGCAGCCAACCGACGGCGCAGGTGCAATTCGACAATTGCCACATTCCTGCCACAAATCTGATCGGAGAAGAGGGCAAAGGTTTCAAATATGCGATGATTGGCCTTGACGGTGGGCGGCTGAACATTGCCGCCTGTTCGGTGGGCGCGGCGCAGACCGCATTGAGCGCCACGCTGACCTATATGGGCGAACGCAAGGCTTTCGGGCAAAGCATCGACCAGTTTCAGGGCCTACAGTTCCGACTGGCCGACATGGAGATCGAATTGCAGGCCGCGCGCGTCTTTCTGCGGCAGGCGGCCTGGAAGCTGGACACCGGCGCGCCGGATGCGACCAAGTTCTGCGCGATGGCCAAGAAATTCGTCACCGAGGCCGGCAGCCGCATCGTGGACCAGTGCCTGCAACTGCACGGCGGCTATGGATACCTGGCGGATTACGGGATCGAAAAGCTGGTGCGCGATCTGCGGGTGCACCAGATCCTGGAAGGCACAAACGAGATCATGCGCGTGATCGTCGCCCGCGACATGCTCAAGAATCGCTGAGGCCGGATATGAGCGATATAGACATCCGCATCACCGGGCGCGCGGGCCGGATCACCCTGACCCGTCCGCACGCGCTCAATGCCATGACCTATGCCATGTGCCTGGCCATCGAAGATGCGATGGACACGTGGCGCGACGACCCGGAGGTGGCCGTCGTCGTGATCGACGCCGAGGGCGACCGCGCCTTTTGCTCTGGCGGCGACATTGCCGAACTATACGCGACCGGAACGAAGGGCGACTACGACTACGGTCGCCGGTTCTGGGCCGATGAATACCGGCTGAACGCCAAGATCTTCGACTACCCCAAGCCGGTGGTGTCGTTTCTGCAGGGCTTCGTGATGGGGGGCGGTGTCGGCATCGGCTGTCACGGCTCGCACCGCATCGTGGGCGAAAGCAGCCAGATCGCCATGCCCGAATGCGGGATCGGGCTGATACCGGACGTGGGCGGGACGCTGATGCTGGCGCTGGCACCGGGGCGGTTGGGCGAATACCTTGGAACGACCGGCACGCGGATGGACGGGTCGGATGCGATTTATGCAGGTTTTGCAGATCATTACATGCCGGAGCTAAAGTGGCCGGACGCCAAGGCGCTGCTTGAGGACACCGGCGATGTCGGGACGCTCGTCGGCTTTCATGCCGACGCCCCCGCCAGTGCGCTGGCGGCACAACAAGACCAGATCAACAGCCATTTCGCGGGCGAATCCCTTGGTGACATCCTGCGCAGCCTGCGCGCCGACGATGGCGCCTTTGCGACCGGGACGCTGAAGACGCTTTCGCGCATGTGCCCCTTGTCGATGGCCTGCACCGTCGAGCTGGTTCACCGTTTGCGCGGCCCCTCGATCAGCATCGCCAAGGCGCTGGATCTGGAATACCGCTTTACCTACCGTGCGATGGAGCATGGCGATTTCCTTGAGGGGATCCGCGCCGCGATCATCGACAAGGACCGCAGCCCGAAGTGGCAATATGCGGATATGAACGTGCCCCCGGTCGCGACGGCCAGAATGCTGCAACCCCTGGGCAAGGCTGCACTGAATTTGGAGGACAAACAGATGACCACCCTCAAGATCGGATTTATCGGACTGGGAAACATGGGTGCGCCGATGGCCGCGAACCTCGCCAAGGCGGGGCACGACGTCGCCGGATATGACAGCGCGGGCGTGAGCGCCGAAGGTGTGGCACAGGCCGCGAGCGCCGAGGAGGCCGCGCGCGACGCAGATGTGGTCATCACGATGCTGCCGAACGGCCAGATCCTGCGCAGCGTGGCCGAGCAGATCATCCCGGTGATGAAGCCCGGCGCCGCCTTTGTCGATTGTTCGACCGTGGACGTGGAAAGCGCCCGCGCTGTGGCGCAAGACGCCGAAGCCGCCGGGCTTCTGGCCGTTGACGCACCGGTGTCGGGCGGGGTCGGCGGCGCTGCGGGCGGCACGCTGACCTTCATGGCCGGCGGCAGTGACGCGGCTTTTGCCAAGGCCGAACCGCTGTTTGACATCATGGGCCAGAAGGCGGTGCATTGCGGCGCATCGGGTGCGGGCCAGGCGGCCAAGATCTGCAACAACATGATCCTTGGCGTGACCATGATCGCCACCTGCGAGGCCTTTGCGCTGGCCGACAAGCTGGGGCTGGACCGGCAAAAGATGTTCGATGTCGTCAGCACCTCGTCGGGCTATTCGTGGTCGATGAACGCCTATTGCCCGGCGCCCGGCGTGGGGCCGCAGTCGCCCGCCGACAATGACTACAAGCCCGGTTTCGCGGCGGAACTGATGCTCAAGGATCTGGGGCTGAGCCAACAGGCCGCCGAAGCCGTCGATGCCGATACCCCGATGGGTCAACTGGCGCGCGCGCTCTATGCGCAGTTCGTCGAGCAGGAAGGCGGCAAGGGCATGGATTTCTCGGCCATGCTGCCGCGGTTCGAGAAACGCACCCGGGACGACGGGTGACGGATTTCCGCCTGCGCATCGGCGGGAGCGCGCCGATGCGCACGAAGCCGTGAAACGATATCGGCGCGCAATGAGTTATACCCTTGAAAGTTAAGGAGTGATCCAATGCGCAGATACATGATACCCGCCGTGGCCCTGATGGCCGCCATGACCCTTGTTCCGGCGGCCCAGGCAGGCCCAAAGGGGTGCCCGCCCGGCCTGGCCAAGAAAGCCGTGCCTTGCGTGCCGCCCGGACAGGCCAAAAAGCACTATTCAAAGGGCAAGCACAAGGATGGCTACTATAGCGACCGCTACGACCACGACCGCTATGATGATTACGACGACGACCGCTACCGCGAAGGGCGCTACCGTCGGGGCGACGTGATCCGCCAAGGCGACTACGTGATCATCCGCGATCCCGGCCGGTACGGTCTTGATCCCTACGGCACCTATTACCAGGCGCGCGGCGGTGTGTACCGTGTCGACCGCGACACGCGCGAAATCCTCGATCTGATCGGGGCTGTGACCGCCATCCTGAACTGACGCCGGTCATTGCGCCACTGGCCGTGATCCTGATCGAAGGGTCACGGTTGCCAGCCGCTTTCGGGGACAGGCCCCGACAGAGGCCTGCGCGCTGCGCCGCTTTATCCGGCCACGACCAATCGGTAGCCGCAGTCGAGTTCGTCCCGCTCCGACAGATGCGCGTAGCGATCCGCCCAGGCGCCGCTTTCCAGGTCTGCCGCGAGCCTTGCAACCTCGGCGGACACATCGCCCAAGGCCCAGAAAGGCGACATGGCGGCCCGCACCCTGTCGTCGAGATAGGCCGCCGGACGCCGCCAGTAGGCTGCCAGAAAGCCATCCGTGCAATCATGCGGGATGGCGACGGTCGACACCGTGACAGGGCCAAGCCAGCTATGGAAATCGGCCATTTGCGGCATCTGCCCTTCGTCCAGCGTGACAAGCGCCGGGAAATAGTCAGCCAGCCAAAAGCCGCGGAACGCCGGATCGAAGGTCAGGAAAACGAGGTTTCCGCGTGTCACGCGGCGCATTTCCATGACGCCCGCCCTTTGATCTGACCAGTGGTGGATGGTCAGAACCGCCATCGACGCATCAAACGACCCGTCGGCAAAGGGCAGGTGTTCCGCCCTGCCCTGCACCACCGTCGCGGCTGACGCTGGGCGCTGGCGGATCATCTCCGCCGACGGCTCGATCGCCGTGATCCGCCGGTTCTCCGGCTCGTAGGATCCCGCACCCGCCCCGACGTTCAGAACGGTTCGGGCGTCGCCCAACGCCCGGTCGATGGTGCGCGCAAGGCGTGGGTCAGGCTGCCGCAGGTTCGCGTAATTGAGGCCGATCTTGTCGTATAAAACACGCATCGCGAAGCCTATGCCGATTTGGGTACGGGTGTCACCGCACCACGACCGCCCGCGCTCGGATCATTCCGCCGCGACCTTGCTGCGCGGTTGCAGCATCGGCTTGAGGTATTTGCCGGTGTAGCTGTCGGCGACCTCGGCCACCTCTTCGGGCGTGCCGGTGGCCACCACACGGCCACCGCCATCGCCGCCTTCGGGGCCGATGTCGATGATGTGATCGGCAGTTTTCACCACGTCGAGGTTGTGTTCGATGACGACCACCGAATTGCCCTGATCAACCAATTCATGCAGCACTTCCAACAGCTTGCGCACGTCTTCGAAATGCAGGCCGGTGGTAGGTTCGTCGAGGATATAGAGCGTGCGGCCAGTGGCGCGCTTGCTCAGCTCCTTGCTCAGCTTGACGCGCTGCGCCTCTCCGCCCGACAGGGTCGTGGCCTGCTGGCCGACCTTGATATAGCCCAGTCCCACGCGCATCAGCGCATCCATCTTCTCGCGGATGGATGGCACCGCCTGAAAGAAGGTCTGCGCATCCTCGACCGTCATGTCCAACACGTCGGCGATGCTCTTGCCCTTGAACTTGATCTCAAGCGTTTCCCGGTTGTACCGCGCGCCCTTGCAGGTTTCGCATTCCACGTAGACGTCAGGCAGAAAGTGCATTTCGATCTTGATGACACCGTCGCCCTGACAGGCCTCGCAGCGCCCGCCCTTGACGTTGAATGAAAACCGCCCCGGCTTGTAGCCACGCGCCTTGGCCTCCGGCAGACCGGCGAACCAGTCGCGGATCGGGGTGAAGGCGCCGGTATAGGTCGCGGGGTTGGAGCGCGGCGTGCGCCCGATGGGGCGCTGGTCGATGTCGATCACCTTGTCGAGGTGTTCCAGCCCCTTGATCGTCTCGCAGGGCGCGGGCGTCTGACGCGCCCCGTTGAGGCGCATCGAGGCGGTCTTGAACAGCGTCTCGATGGTCAGGGTGGATTTGCCGCCACCCGACACGCCGGTGACGCAGACGAACTTGCCCAGCGGGAAATCGACGGTGACGTCCTGCAGGTTGTTTCCGGTCGCCTTGACGACCTGCACCTTCTTGTTCTTGCCTTTGCGCCGGGTCTCGGGCACGGCGATTTCGCGCGCGCCGGTTAGATATTGCCCGGTGACGGAATTGGCATCGGCGGCGATCTGCGCCGGTGTGCCGTGGCTGACCACCTGCCCGCCGTGCACGCCGGCACCCGGACCGATATCGAACACGTAGTCCGCCTCGCGGATCGCCTCTTCGTCATGTTCGACGACAATCACGGTGTTGCCCTGATCGCGCAGGTTCTTGAGCGTGCCCAGAAGCCGGTCGTTATCGCGCTGGTGCAGCCCGATAGAGGGCTCGTCGAGCACATAGAGAACACCGGTCAGGCCCGAACCGATCTGGCTGGCCAACCGGATCCGCTGGCTCTCGCCGCCCGACAACGTGCCACTTGAACGTGACAACGTAAGGTACTCCAATCCAACGTTATTCAGGAATCCAAGACGCTCGCGGATTTCCTTGAGAATAGCGCGGGCGATCTCGTTCTTCTGCTGGCTCAGGCGGTCGGGAACGGTGTTGCACCAATCGAACGCCTCCTTGATGGACATCTGCACCACGTGACCCACGTGCAGGTCGGCGATCTTGACAGCCAGCGCTTCGGGCCGCAGGCGGAACCCCTCGCAGGTGCCGCAGGGGCGGTTGTTCTGGTAGCGCTCGAATTCCTCGCGCACCCAGGAACTGTCGGTCTCGCGATAGCGGCGGATCATGTTGGGGATCACCCCCTCGAACACGCGGCTGACGTTGTAGACGCGCCCGCCCTCGTCATAGCGAAAGGCGATTTCATCCTTGCCCGACCCATAGAGAAACACCTGCTGGATCTTTTCCGGCAGGTCCTTCCACTTGGTCGACTGCTTGAAGCCGTAATGCTTGGCGATGGCCTCGATGGTCTGCAGGAAATACGGCGACTTGCCCTTGCGCCACGGGGCGATCGCGCCATCGGCGATCTTGAGGTTCTGATCCGGCACGACCAGGCGTTCGTCAAAGAAAAGCTCGACGCCCAGACCGTCGCAATCGGGGCAGGCCCCGAAGGGCGCGTTGAACGAGAACAGGCGCGGCTCGATCTCAGGAATTGTGAAGCCGCTGACAGGACACGCGAATTTCTCTGAAAACGTGTGGCGCTCGGGGTCGCCCTCGCTGGGGGCGGTTTCCAGGATGGCGATGCCGTCGGCCAGATCGAGCGCGGTGCGCAGGCTGTCGGCCAGCCGCGTCTCCAGACCCTCGCGGACCACGATACGGTCCACCACCACGTCGATGTCGTGGCGGAATTTCTTGTCGAGCGTCGGCGGCTCGTCGAGTTCGTAGAACGCGCCGTCGACCTTGACGCGCTGGAACCCCTGCTTCCTGAGTTCCAGGAACTCCTTGCGGTACTCGCCCTTGCGGTCGCGCACGATCGGCGCCAGCAGATAGGCGCGCGTGCCCTGCTCCATCGTCATGATGCGGTCGACCATGTCCTGCACCTGCTGCGCCTCGATCGGCTTGCCGGTGGCGGGCGAATAGGGCGTTCCCGCGCGGGCATATAGCAGGCGCATGTAGTCGTAGATTTCCGTGACCGTGCCGACCGTGGACCGCGGGTTCTTGGAGGTCGTCTTTTGCTCGATGGAGATCGCGGGGCTGAGGCCGCTGATATGATCGACATCGGGTTTTTGCATCATGTCGAGAAACTGCCGCGCGTAGGCCGACAGCGATTCGACATAGCGGCGCTGACCTTCGGCATAGATCGTGTCGAAGGCGAGCGACGATTTGCCCGACCCCGACAGGCCGGTGATGACCACAAGCTGATCGCGCGGAATGTTCACGTCGATGTTCTTGAGATTGTGCTCGCGCGCGCCACGCACTTCGATGTGTTTTTGCTCAGCCATCACATGCCCCCGGGTTAACGATCTAGACATAGGGTGGCTGGCGGGATTCTCCAACGTAAAAAACGGAACGTACCGCGAACACGGACGCTTCGACGCAGCGACACCACCCGAATGCGCGCCTATCGCGGTGCGGCATGGACCCGGTCTTTGGATTTGGACCGACGATCCCCGGCAGATAGGCGCCCGCTTGGGAACCACAAGGCGACGAGAGTTGATTTTTTGCGACCCCTGGTAGAACCTTCCGTTGCGTAAGCCATGCGCTGTATTTTCCAAAGGAGATTTCATCATGCCACAAGACGAGACAGACCCGATGGGCGCCGCCAAGTCCAACACGCGATTTCGCGCCTATGCCAAGGCCTTGAGTTACAAATTGCCCGACGGCACCCCCCTAAGCGATCACACCTGGGCCAGCACCGATGAGCCGGGAGTCTGCTGGCCGGCGTTGGGCGGTACGGACAAGAGTTTCTATTGTGGGCCCAAGCGGTGGAGCGACGGGAAATACACCCCGCCCAAGGGCAGCCGTCTGCTGCCTGAAAACGGCACCGGCAGCATTCAGCGGGCAAAATACCTGGGCGATCCGATGCGGACCACCTTCATGAAGATCCCCTGCTCTGCGGGGATCGTCTATGCGGTGCACGGGGTTTGCCACGAAATCACCAACCGGATCCTGTACCATACCGGCGCCACGGTGCGGCAGGCCAAGCAGTATAACGTCACCAAGGCGTTTTACGGCGTTTACGGCACATCGATCCCGGCGTTTGTCTGGCTGACCGCGCTGGCGCCCGTGGCAACCGCCGTACAGGCCAAGATCTGTTGGGACTGGAAACAACGCAAGAAGAAGAGCGGCAAGCTGAAGATGGCGCAGCCCGGCGAACGCAGCCTGCCGATGATGGTGGACGACCTGCACGACCGTCTGGACGCAGCCGAACTGATTACGCGGTCCGCCCAGATCGACGCGCATCAGGCCGAAATCGAACTGATGCTGCGCGACGAATTGGGCGACGCCATCTCGGATGCCGAGATCCGCGAGATGCAATCGGTCTATGCGCACCTCGACAGGCGCGCCGACATTCCGCAGCAGGCCTCCGACACGGTGCCGCTGACGGCCGCTCCGGAGTTCGACCCGGTCGAACTTGCGATGCAGGCCAAGCCGCACGTCAAGGAGGCCATGAACGGCTTTGCCGATGCCATCGGCACCAAGAACTACACGACCCTGTTTGGCCAGCAGCCCGGCGACTATGTCAGTTTCATCAATCCCGAGATGTTTCGGGCCTGATGCGCCACCCGCGCCCGCAGCATCCGGTGCGGGCGCAGAGAGGTCACATGTGAATGACGCGCCCGTAAGCGTCCAGCACGCTTTCGTGCATCATCTCGGACAGGGTGGGATGCGGAAAGACCGTGTTCATCAGGTCTTCCTCGGTGGTTTCAAGCTGTCGGCCCACGACGTAGCCCTGGATCAGTTCGGTCACTTCCGCGCCGACCATATGCGCGCCCAGCAATTCGCCGGTCTTGGCGTCAAAGACAGTCTTGATCATGCCTTCGGGTTCGCCCAGGGCGATCGCCTTGCCATTGCCGATGAACGGAAAGCGCCCGACCTTGATGTCGTATCCCAATTCCTTGGCCTTGGCTTCGGTATAGCCCACGCTGGCGACCTGCGGATGGCAATAGGTGCAGCCCGCGATGCTTTCGGGTTTGACGGGGTGCGGATGACCGCCGGCGATCAATTCGGCCACCATCACGCCCTCGTGGCTGGCCTTGTGCGCCAGCCATGGCGCCCCGGCGATGTCACCGATGGCATACAGGCCATCGACCCCGGTGCGGCAATATTCATCGGTCACCACGTGGGTGCGGTCGATCTTGACGCCCAGATCTTCCAGCCCGAGGTTTTCGACGTTGCCGACGATCCCCACGGCGCTGATCACGGTGTCGAAATCGTGCTTTTCGACCTTGCCGCCCGTCTCGATATGGGCGGTGACCTTGCCCTTGCCCCGGTCAAGCTGCTTGACCATGGCCTTTTGCATGATCTTCATGCCCTGTTTCTCGAAGGCCTTTTTGGCAAAGGCCGAGATTTCGGCGTCTTCCACCGGCAGAACGCGGTCCATCACCTCGACCACGGTCGTATCGGCGCCCAGCGTGTTGTAGAAGCTGGCGAATTCGATGCCGATGGCGCCCGACCCGATGACCAGCAGTTTTTTTGGCATGTGCGCGGGTTGCAGCGCGTGCTTGTAGGTCCAGACCAGGTCGCCGTCCGCCTCCAGCCCCGGCAGTTCGCGCGCCCGCGCGCCGGTGGCCAGCACGATGTTCTTTGCGGTCAGCTCCTGCGCGCCCTTGTCGGTCTTGACGCTGACCTTTCCCTTGCCGGTGATCTTGGCCTCGCCCATCACGGTCGTGACCTTGTTCTTCTTCATCAGGTGGCCGATGCCGCCCGACAACTGGCCCGCGACCTTGCGCGACCGCTTGACCACCGCATCCAGATCGTAGCCCACGTTGTCGGCCTTCAGGCCGAATTCCTTGGCCCGGTGCATCAGGTGAAACACCTCCGAAGAGCGCAGCATCGCCTTGGTCGGGATGCAGCCCCAGTTCAGGCAGATCCCGCCCATGTGCTCGCGCTCGACGATGACCACCTTGAGGCCGAGCTGCGCCGCGCGTATGGCGGCGACATAGCCGCCCGGCCCCGCACCGATCACAATCAGGTCAAAGGATGTTTCAGCCATGGGATGTCCTCGCACGTGCGCCACTGGAAATTAGTTTACCGTTAAACCAATTCCACCCGCCCGGCAACATTCGCCGGTGCGAAATCCCTGGCCGGATCAGGCGGCTTCGCCCTGAAGGGCGCGCAGCGTGGAGCCATAGCCGCCGTGGCTGACGTAGTCGGCCTCGAGCGCGGTATGGGCGCGGTGCAGGGCGTCGTTGCGATAGGGAAAGCGGCCAAAGCGTCGGATGACCTCGCGGTGGGCGCGGGCATGCAGCAGGTTGCCATCCCCCTTCGCCGACATGCGGTCGCACATCAGCCGGACGCAGCGGTCCTGATCGCAGAGGTTTTCGGAGTGCATCAGCGGAAGGTAGAAGAACTGCCGCGCCGGTTCGTCGATCGTCATGTCCCAGCCTTTCGCGATGGCCGATTTGGCCACGGCCAGCGCCGCGCGGTCGGTGGAAAAGGCGCGTCCTTCGCCGCGGAACATGTTGCGCGGAAACTGATCCGTCAGGATGATGTAGGCCAAGGCTCCCGCCGGGTACGTCAGCCAGAGCGAGTACCGCCCCTCGGTCGCCCCGATCCAGGCATCGTGGAACCGCGTGCGGATCTCTTCGTCGAGGGCGGCGTCGGTTCTGTACCAGCCGTCGGGTCCGATCGTGTCGAGCCAGAATTCGAGAATGTCGTCGGGTCGTGTCATCGCGGGTGTCCTTGCGTCGTCGTTCTGTAACAAGTTAATGAAATCCTGATCTGTCTATCCACTCACGAATTGCGACAAATGCAACAGCCAGAGGCATTTACGCAGCGTTTTCGCCCGACTGGTCGGATTCGATGACGTATTCCTGTGCAAATCCCACCGCGACCGAGGTCGAAGACGGCGTCACGGCCACGTAGCTGGATGTCTCGTCGGACGGAACGGATGGGCGACGGGTGGAGCGATAGGCAGCATATCCCACAAGCGCCAGAAACAGCACCGCGGTGAACAGGTAGAAGCCCCCCGGCCCCGCGAAATCCATCATGTAGCCAGTTATGATAGGACCAGAAATCGCGCCCAGACCGTTGATGAAGATCAACCCACCCGAGGCCGCGGCCATGTCCTCGTGTTGCAGGAAGTCGTTGGTGTGGGCGATGAGCAGCGAATAGAGCGGGTTCGACATGCCGCCTACGACAAAGGCCGAGATCAGCAAAAACGTGAACTGATGGCCCATGGCCATGCCGAGGAAAGACCCTCCGGCGCCGATCGCGGAGACAATGATGACCAGGAACCGTCGGTCCATGCGGTCGGAAATCCAGCCGATCGGGTATTGCAGCACAACCGAGCCGACAAAGAACGTCGCCACGAAGGTCGAGATCTGCGCGACGCTCAGCCCCGCCTTGGCACCATAGACCGACGCCATACCGAATTGCGCCGAAAAGATCCCGCCGAGCAGGAACATCCCCACGCAGCCCAGCGGCGAAAAATTCATCAGCGCGCGCAGGCTCATCGGCTTGGTGGTGTCGAAGGCCGGTGTCGGGCTGATCGACAGCAGGACCGGCGTCACGGCGATGGACACCAGCACCGACGGGATCACGAACAGCACGTAGCCCGAGGGGTCCGCCGTCAGCAAGAGCGCCTGGCTGACCACGATGCCCGCCGTCTGGACGATCATGTACAGCGACAGCGCCTGGCCGCGCGTGCCGTTCGTGGCGGCATTGTTCAGCCAGCTTTCGGCCGTCACGTAGACCGCCGAAAAGCAAAACCCGATCAGCACCCGGCCGATCGTCCAGAGCCACGGCTCGGCAAAGGTGGGATAGAGAATCATCACCGCCGAGATCATCGACGCCAGCGCGGCAAAGACCCGCACGTGACCCACCCGGCGGATCATCCCCGGCGCCATGCGCGAGCCGCCCAGAAAGCCCACGAAATAGGCCGACATCACGATCGACATCTGCAGCGTGGAAAAGCCTTCGATTTCGCCGCGGATGCCCAGCAGCGTGCCCTGCATGCCGTTGCCGATCATCAGCAGCCCCATGCCAAGAAGCAGGGCCCAGGCGCTAGATAAAACCTGCAGCATGATAGGGATCTCCGGTCTGGTCGGGCTCAGAGGCCTTCGGGGGTACAACGTGAGGCGACACCTGACGTGTTGCGCCGGCCCTGTCGGGCCAGGTCGCGACCTAAGGCGTCGGTTTCCGCCTGTCACGCCCGGCCGGCAAGAGCAAGGAGGCATCGCCATAAGAGAAGAAACGATACCGCGCGGCGATGGCGTGCGCATAGATGTCACGCACGGCCTGTTGGCCCATCAGCGCCGAAACAAGCATCATAAGTGTCGATTTTGGCAGATGAAAATTGGTCATCAGCGCGTCGGTCACGTGAAATTCAAAGCCCGGATAGATGAAAATATCGGTCGGTCCTTCCCACGGTTTTATGGTGCCGCCGCGGGCCGCGGTTTCGATCAGGCGCAACGCGGTCGTGCCGACGGGAATCACCCGGCCGCCCGCCGCCCGGGTGGCGGCAATCTCTGCGGCCGCGTCGGCGCTCACCTGGCCCCATTCGGCATGCATCTTGTGGGTGGTCACATCCTCGACCTTGACCGGCAGGAACGTGCCCGCGCCGACATGCAGGGTGACATGCGTAAAGGTCACGCCCATCGCCGCAAGCGCATCGAGCAGGGGCCGGTCGAAATGCAGCGAGGCCGTCGGCGCGGCCACCGCGCCGGGCGTGCGGGCGAACACGGTCTGGTAATCCTGCAGATCGCGCGAATCCGCGGGGCGTTTGGCGGCGATATAGGGCGGCAGAGGCATCGCGCCCGCCTGCGCCAGCGCCGCGTCGAAATCCTCTCCCGTCAGGTTGAAGCGCAGGTGGCCCTGCCCGTCCGCGATCCCCTCGAGCCTGGCCGACAACTGGTCGCTGAACACGATCTGCTCGTTGATCTTCAGCTTTTTCAGCGGTTTGACCAGGGCCGCCCAGGTGCCGTCGCTGCGCGGCTCCAGCAGGGTCGCTTCGATCCGGGCGCTGGTGGCGCCCTGCGCGCCGGTGCGGTGGCGCAGGCCCGACAGGCGCGCGGGAATCACGCGGGTGTCGTTCAGCACCAGCCGGTCGCCGGGGCGCAGCCACCCCACCAGGTCGGTGACCACCTGATCGGTCAGGCGGCAGCCCTCGGCCACCAGCATCCGCGCCGAGGACCGCGGGGTCGCGGGCCGCGTCGCAATCAGCTCTTCGGGCAGGTCGAAATCGAAATCGCTCAGTTTCATGGCTTGGCCTTAGCGGCCCACGCCCGGATCGACAAGCGGTGGATTGACGGGCCCCGGATCGGGCGAAGGCGCCGGTGCCTCGCCGGCTTCGCGCGGGACGGTGGGCGCGGGCGCGCGCAGGATGTCGCGGAACATGCCCGGCGCCAGAGCCGACAGCGGGTTGACCGACACCGACGGCTTGTCCGCCGTGCCGCGCAACGTGTAGTTGAACCCGAAAAGCCCCTCGCCCTTGCGGGTCAGGATGCTGCCGATCCCGTTGAGCAGGTAGACCGGCGAAATCACGCCCTGCATCTGCAGTTGCCGGGTCTGGGTGGCATAGACCCCATCCATCGACAGGCCCATCGACGGACCCACGGCGCTGGCTTGCGTCAGGGTGACGCGCGACGGGCTCAGCCGGAACTTGGCGTCGACTTCGGAGAAATAGATGCCGGTGCCGCTGAGTTCATCGAGCAGGCCCACGATGCTGATAGCATTCAGCAAGGCCGCCATTGCGGGCGCATCGGCCACCCGGACATCGCGCACGTTCAATGTTCCGTCAAAGGCGCCGCCCGATCCCACGGGCCGCAGCGTCAGACCCATCGTGCCGCCGCGCGCCTGTCGCAGCAGCCCCGAAGAGGCCAGCACGCCGCCCGCGTCCTGTGCGGTCAGTTGCACGGCGCTGCGCCCGTTTTCCGGCACCACCCGCCCCGCGACGGTCGCGCCGCCGTTGACCGCACCGGTGAAGCTGCCGTCCAGTCCGCCGCCGCTTGTGAAGTCGCCGTTCAGCGCGGTGATCGCCACCGTGTCGCTGATCTGCAGCCGCTGCAGCGCGACGGTCAGCGGGGCGCCAGGGCCGCCGGGGCCACCCGACGATCCGAATTCGGCGCGGCGCAGATCAAGCGTGCCGCCCCGCACGACGACCCGCGGCGGCACCCCCGCGCCGCGCCCCACCAGATCGATCGGCGCATCCAGCCAGTCACCTGCGCGCAAGTGCTCGAGGCGGACCCGGTCGAGCCCGCCGCCGGCGGCCAGTGTGACGGAGCCGGCAGCGCTGAGCCCCGGTGCATCGAAGGCCAGCCTGTCGATCACCGGAACCGCGCCCAGGTGCCCCGCCACCGCCAGGCTGCCCGCCGTCCCCGCCGCCTTGCGCCAGTTCAGCGGGTCCACCGCCACGCGCAGCCCCACCAGATCGGAGCGCAGATCGAAGCGCGGGGGCTGTCCCTTGGACAGGGCGATGTCGATCCGGGCGGTGCCCTGCCCGCGCACCGATCCGGGCGGCAGGGCGATGTTGAAGGTATCGAGCGTGCGCTCCGACACTTCGAGTGTGCCACTGACGCTGCTTTGACCCGCGCGGTCCGGTCCCAGCGGCTGAAGCCATGCGGCATCGAAATTCACCCCGTCGATCCGCCCCGGCCCGCCGATGCGCACCGCCTCGTTCGACGCCGTCAGCGACAGGCGCGGCGCGGCGAGCACACGGCCCGGAACGAGCCCGTCGGCGCGCACGTCGAGCAGCGTTCCGGCCACGTCGTATTCGACCGATCCGGGCGGCAATTTCGGCATCAGCGGCAGGGCGACGGTGCCCTGCAAGAGCGCCCGCCCGTCAGCGACCGTCACCGGCTGGCCCGCCTTGTCCATCACCTGCATCGGCGGCTGGTTGAGCAGCGACAGCGCGGCGGTGATGGTGCTGCGCGTGGACAGGCGCACGATGGCGGGCGCGCCGCCCTTGACGGTGACATCGGGAATGATGAACGACGATCCCGCCATATCGACCTCGCCGCCCTGCGGCGCGGACAGGGTGCCGTGATCGACCGCCAGAACAAAGCGGTTCTCCAGCAGGCTGGCATGCCCCTGCGCCGCGTCGATCACCGGAAGGGTCTTCATGACGCGGATGTCGGCGCCGTCGAAATCGAAACTCAGGTACAGACCGGCGCGTTGACCGGGCGCTTTGCGCAGCGCCACGTCGATATCGCGCAGGACGCCGCCGGACAGGTTCGCGTCCAGCCAGTCGCGGGTGCGCGGCTTGACCGCTTGCGGCCAAAGTTCAAGCAGGCGCGCGGGCGTCAGGCCGTCCATCCCCGCATCCGCCGACAGCCGCCAGCCGCCCGGATCGGCGGCAAGGGTGGCATTGGCCGTCAGCACCCCGCCCTGATCGGCGATCTGCAATCGCCCCAGCGTCAGCACGAAGGGATTGAGGGCGAGGCGAAAATCCATCTCGGCTGTGTCGATCCGCACCGCCTGTGGATAGAGGTCGGCGGGGTTGACTGTCAGGTCGGTCAGCCGGAACTGCCCGACGAGATCCCCCAGCGCCGCGCCGCCGGCAGCGGCCCTCGGCGCTTCGAGGAAGGCCTGACCCTCGGCCCGGCCCGACACCCATTGGCTGCGCAGCGACAGTTCGTCGAAGGTCAGCACCCGGGTCGCGGGATCGTAGCTGAAATAGCTGCGCGCGCCGTCGATGGGCACCGGCTTGGTCTGTGGTGTGGGTTGGATCACGCCCGACCCGATCTGGAGCGTCGCGTTCAGCGGCGCCAGCGTGCCATCCGCCGCCACACCGCTGCGCAGCGCCCCGGAAATGGGTGCGCGCAGGGCGCGCAGCCAGGCAAAGGCGGGGCCCTGCGTCGCGATGTCCGCGGCCTCGACCCCGTCGATGGTGATGCCGAAGCTGGCCGCGCGCGATCCGATGGTGCTGGCGTAGTTCGCGGCCAGGGTCGCCACGCCCGCACTGCCGCTCAGAAGCGCGAGATCGGCGGTGAGTTGCAGATCGTCGGCCGCGCGGGTCAGCAGCACGCGCCCGCCATCCACCGTCCATGCGCGACCGGCGCGGGCGTCCTCGAACCGCAGGGTCAGGGCCCGGATCTCGAGGCTGCGCAGGCTCGCCAGTCCGGGGCGTTGCAGCAGTGTATCGACCTGACCGACCAGTTGCGCGAGGTCGGCGGCCTCGCGCGCGGGTGCTTGTGGCAGGCCGCCGCCCGACAGCGCCACGCGACCATCCGGCCCGCGCCGCAGGCTGGCGAGGATGCCCGTCAGGCTGATCGCGCGCGGCTCGATCTGGCGTTGCAGCAGGGCGCGCATCGACAGGCTGGCCTTGAGTTCGCGCACTTCGACGATCGGTGTGCCGTCGGGCGCCGCGACCGCGACGTCGCGCACCCGCACGCGGGGCCGCCAGCCCTCGTCCACGACCACTTCCACCTCGCCGAATTGCACGCGCGCCTCGGGCAGGACCTGCGCCAGCCGCGTCTCGATCCGGTCGCGGGCCCAATCCGGCGCGAGGATCGGCTTGCCCAGAAGCCAGATGATGCCGCCACCGGCCACCAGCGCCAGCGCCAGCACCGTCACGAGCGACCACAGTCCGGCCCGGCGCAAGCGGGTCTTGCGCGGTCGTCGGTCCAAGGGGGCGTTGGGCTGGCTCAAGATCGGTGAAGGTCTCGTCTGTGACGGGATGGAAAACGCTGGGCGCAATCTGCGGGGCGGCCCCTTTCATCTGGCGGGGCCTGCCCTAGTATGACAGTCACATATTCACGTTCCAAGCCAAGAGAGTGCCATGCCGGAGATTTCCCAACCTGCCCCCGATTTCACCCTGCCCCGCAACGGTGGCGATGATGTGACCCTGTCGGACCTGCGCGGCGCACCGGTCGTGCTGTTTTTCTATCCGCGCGACGATACGCCGGGCTGCACCAAGGAATCCATCGGATTTTCCGATCACCGGCAGGCGTTCGCCGATGCCGGCGCGCAGGTCTTTGGCGTGTCGAAGGACAGCATTGCCAGCCATGACAAGTTCGCCGCCAAGCATGACCTGAGCGTGCCCTTGCTGTCGGATGAGCATGGCACCGTCTGCGAGGACTACGGCGTGTGGACGGAAAAGAAGATGTACGGCAAGACATTCATGGGGATCGAGCGGACCACTGTGCTGATCGACGCGGACGGCAAGGTCGCGAAGGTCTGGAACAAGGTGAAGGTGCCCGGTCACGTCGAAGAGGTGCTGGCCGCGGTGCGCGCGCTGTGAGCGATGCGGTGATGCCGCTGGCGCAGATGGCCGAGGCCGTCTTGCGCACCGCGGAGGGCCGCGAAAAGACCGCCCTGTCGCGGCGGCTGGCCGCGCAGTGGCAGGCGGCGCGCGCAGCCGGGAACGCGCCCCCGATCGGCCGCGCGGATCCGCCCCTGCATCCCGCGCGGCCCGACGCCCCCGAACTGCTGAGCCCGCGCGACGTGCCGCGCCGGCGCCCCGGCACGCCCGAAGGGCGCGTGGCGCTGCTGCATGCGGTGGCGCATATCGAACTGAACGCCGTGGACCTGCACTGGGACGTCATCGCGCGCTTTGCGCATGTGCCAATGCCGATGGGGTTCTATGACGACTGGGTCAAGGCGGCAGACGAGGAATCCAAGCATTTCAACCTGATGGCCGATTGCCTTGAGGAATTGGGCAGCCAGTACGGTGCCCTGCCCGCGCACGCCGGCATGTGGCGCGCCGCCGAGGATACCCGCGACGACCTGATGGGGCGGCTGGCGGTCGTGCCCATGGTACTGGAAGCGCGCGGGCTGGACGTGACGCCCGGCATGATAGAGGTGTTCCGCCGCGCCAAGGCCGACAGCGCGGTCGCGGCGCTGGAGACGATCTATGCCGAGGAAGTCGCGCATGTGGCCTATGGATCGAAGTGGTTTCACTTTCTCTGCGGGCGCCATGACGAAGACCCCAAGGAACGGTTTCACGCCCTGGTCGGCCAGTATTTCCACGGCGGGCTGAAGCCGCCCTTCAACGAGGAAAAGCGTGCCGAGGCGGGCATCCCGCCCGATTTCTACTGGCCGCTGGCGGTGTGACGCCGGGCTGCGACGCTGCTGGTCGCGATCCGCGATTCGCGCATGACAAAGATCAGGGCCAGGCCGCAAACCCTTGGGGTAGGCGGTTTTTTGCCCATATGCTGCATTTGGTCGCGCATTGCGGGGCGCATCGGTGAACAGGGTTGCCCCATTGGGGCGTGCTGTCTATTCACGACCCTCAAGGCGTTGTGGTTGGGGGACTGGCGCGCCGCAAGATGGGACAGGGACGAGGAAGAGCAAGTGCGCACACGCGTCGCAATCAAGATACACAGCATTCTGGAACAGTACTTTCCCGAGCGCCGGGTCTTTCTGAAATCCGACACTGACACCCGGTTCATCCGCCTGCGTCCGGGCACACAGGTCATCGCCTTTGGCGGCTGCGCGCTTTTGGTGGCCTGGGCGATCGTGGCGACCGCGATCATCCTGATGGACAGCATCGGGTCGGGCAACTTCCGCGAACAGGCCAAGCGCGAGCAAAAGACATACCAGGCGCGGCTCAACGATCTGTCGGCCCAACGCGACGGGCGCGCCGAAGAGGCGCTGGCCGCCCAGGAGCGGTTCAACGCGGCACTGGCGCAGATTTCCGTTATGCAATCCGAATTGCTGTCCTCGGAAACACGGCGCCGCGAACTGGAGACGGGGATCGACGTGATCCAGTCAACTCTGCGTGGCACCATGAAGGACCGCGAAGCCGCGCGCAGCGAACTGGCCGATCTTCAGAGCAAGATCGAGACCGGCGGCGCGGGCACCGCCAGCGCCGCACCCGCCGGCAGCACGCCCACCGATTTCCTAGCGACCGCGCTGGCCCAGACCGCCGCCGAGCGTGACCAGGTGATTGCCGATGCGCAGGACGCGTTGCTGCGCGCCGACGAGATGGCGCATCAGATCGCCCTGATGGAAGACCAAAACGACCAGATCTTTCGCCAGCTCGAAGAGGCCATGTCGGTGTCGGTTGCCCCGCTCGACAAGATGTTCCGCAGCGCGGGCATGCCGACCGACCGGATACTGGAGCAGGTGCGCCGGGGCTATTCCGGCCAGGGCGGCCCGTTGACGCCGCTCAGCTTTTCGACCCGAGGCGAGGAGCCGTCGCCCGATGCGATGCGCGCCAACCGCCTGTTGCGTCAGATGGACACGCTGAACCTCTACCGGATCGCCGCGCAGCAGGCGCCGTTTGCATCGCCGGTGAAACGCGCTTTCCGCTTTACCAGCGAATTCGGCTTTCGGCGCGACCCCAAGACGGGCGGTCGCCGGATGCACAACGGCGTCGATTTCGCCGCCTCCATCGGAACCCCGTTGCATGCCACGGCGGATGGCGTCGTGATCCACTCGGGTTGGGCGTCAGGCTATGGCAGGCTGATCAAGATCCAGCACGAATTCGGGATCGAGACCCGCTATGCGCATCTGTCCAAGCTGCGGGTGAAAGTTGGCCAAAGGGTATCGCGCGGGGACCACATTGGTGATATGGGAGCGTCAGGACGAGTTACCGGCGTGCACCTGCACTATGAAGTCCGCGTCGGTGGAAAAGCTGTCAATCCCATGATCTATATCAAGGCTGCAAACGATGTTTTCTAAGAGCAAAATCAACGAACCTGGCCCCAAGTCGGCAGAGGCGGACAAGCCTGCGGCACCCAGCCAGTCGGCCCCGGCCGCGACCAACAAGTCCAACGAATTCAAGGCCAGCGCACCCAAGGCAAAGCCGCCTGCGTCGATCCTGTCGTCGGACCTGCATGTGACGGGCAACATGAAGACCACCGGCGACATCCAGGTCGAAGGCACGGTCGAGGGCGACATTCGCGCCCATCTGCTGACCATTGGCGAAAGCGCCACGATCAAGGGCGAAGTGATTGCCGACGACGTGGTGATCAACGGACGTATCGTGGGCCGCGTGCGCGGTCTCAAGGTGCGGCTGACTTCGACCGCGCGGGTCGAGGGTGACATCATCCACAAGACCATCGCGATCGAGAGCGGCGCGCATTTCGAAGGTTCGGTGCAGCGTCAGGACGATCCGCTGAACCCCGGCGCCAAGACCACGCCGACGGCCAAGCCGAACCCCGCGTCCTGAGCGACGCGCATTTCGGCAACGGATACACAGGCGTCGCAGGGTTCTGCGGCGCCTGTTTTCTATAGCGGCGTGCCGGTTATCCCGAATCCGGCGCCGGGCTGCGGCGATCTGGGTTCGTTCCGCCCTACCGGCCGATCATCCAAGTCCCTTCGGGCCAGAAGGCATCGAAGGCAAAGGCGAACATGACATCATGCGGCACATCGCGGCCCGACGCGTCGCGCACCCGGATGCTGCCGACATCGCGCCCCTGTGCGATATTCGCGGTGTCGAGCGCCGACGCCTGGCCCGCGCGCCACGACAACACCAGCCCCGCCTCGCGCAATTCGCCCAGACGGGCCAGCCGGGTCAGCGGCCAGGCCCTGTCGCCCACCCGCACGACCCGCGCCAGCGGCGCGATTCCATGTGGCGGCGGCGCACCGTCGTACAGGAACGGTTTTGCCGCGGTGTCATAGCCGCGATAAGGGTTGCGACCATAGCTGCGGTTGAAGGCCGGTTCGACCATCACCAGCCCCTTGGGGTGCCGTTCCCGGAACGCGGCCCAGCTTTCCATCCATGTCGGCAAGGCACGCAGGGTGGTCCCGGTCAGCGTGCCCACGATGGCACGGCCCTCGGCCTGTTGCCACCAGCTCTGGGTCTCGCGGTCATACATCACCATGTCCGAATGCCGCAGCTTTCCGGTGACACCGAACCGCAGCACCCCCGCGGGCGTGCGCCGGTCAAAGGTCAGGGCCGAATTGCAGAGCGGGCAAAAGGTGATTGCGACCGGCAGGCCGGCAACGGTGTCGTTCACGATCTCGTGCCAGATCAGGTAGCGGACCGGATAGGCGCGCGGCACGGCCCCCTCGAGTTCGAGCGTGATCACCGGCTCGGTCCCGGCCAGATCGCCCGACTGCGCGGCGCTTTGGAACTTCGGCGCATCAAGCGCCGGAATGCCGTCCTTTCCCGGACCTCCGGAGCGTATTTCCGACCAGTCGGTCACGCTTGTCATGGAAAAATCGGTCTGCGGCCATTCCGATCGCCACCGCGCGGGATCGGCGACCGCAATGGCAGGCAGCAGGCATAGAAACAGGATCAGGCGAAACGTCGGCACGGCGGCACCCATGATTTGGATCCACCACAGACTGACGCAAAAAGGGCGGGCCGCAAAGCCCGCCCCACAAGAATTTGACGCAACGTGCGCAGCCCGCGCACGGGCCCGGTGCCCGGATCAGTCGATGACCGCGACGCTTTGCATCATGTCGGGCTGGCCCACGACAGCGCCGTTGGGGCCGGTGCCGCGCTTGATCGCGTCAAGCACATCGAGGCCCTGCGTGACGCGCCCCACGACGGTATACTGGCCGTTCAGGAAGGCGCCCTCGTCGAACATGATGAAGAACTGGCTGTTGGCGCTGTCGGGGTCTTGGGACCGTGCCATGCCCACCACGCCCCGTTCGAAGGGAACGTCGGAGAATTCAGCGGCCAGGTTCGGCTGATCCGATCGGCCCGTGCCTGCGCGGCGCATGTCGCCCCCCGACTTGCCGAATTCCACATCGCCGGTCTGGGCCATGAAGCCGTCGATCACGCGGTGGAACACCACGGTGTCGTAGGCGCCCGCCTGGGCCAGGTCGGTGATGCGCGCGACGTGACCGGGGGCCACGTCTTCGAACAGGTCGATGGTGATGGTGCCGTTGGCCCCCTCGCCCGCGACGGTGATTTCGATCCCGCTGGCCCCGGCGGCACCGGCGCAGGCCAGCGCCAGCGCGGAGGCGGTCAGACCCTTAAGCATCGGCGGCCACCTTGACCGAGATCATGCGATCGGGGTTCGCGGGCGGTTCGCCCTTGGTGATGGCATCGACATGCTCCATCCCCGAAATCACCTGACCGTAGACGGTGTACTGACCGTTCAGGAAATCGTTGTCCTTGAAATTGATGAAGAACTGGCTGTTGGCGCTGTCGGGGTTTGCCGACCGCGCCGCGCCGAGGCTGCCGCGTGCGTGCGGCACCTTGGAGAATTCCGCCGGCAGGTTGGGCAGGTCGGACCCGCCGGTGCCCGCCATGCGGATGTTGAAGCCGTCTTCCATGTCGCCGTGCTGCACGTCGCCGGTCTGGGCCATGAAACCGTCGATCACGCGGTGAAACGCCACGTTGTCGTATTGGCCCGACCGGGCCAGTTCCTTCATCCGCTCGACATGCTTGGGCGCCACGTCGGGCAAAAGCTGGATCGTGACGGTGCCGCCTTTCAGCTCCATCAGGATGGTGTTTTCGGGGTCTTTGATCTCGGCCATGGGGTTCTCCTGTCATTCCGTTGCCGATTACCTAAGCCTCCGCGCCGCAATTGCCAAGCGAGCGATTGACCTTAGGGTCGAATGCGGCAAAACACTGCCGCGAAGACTGGCATGAACGACAAGCAAAGAGAGACGCGGCATGGGCTGGAAAACGCTGGACGATATGGACCTTGATGGCAAGAAGGTGCTGGTCCGGGTGGACATCAACGTACCCGTGGAGAATGGCCGCGTCACCGATACCACCCGTATCGACCGGATTGCGCCCACGGTCCGGGATATTCTGGCAAAGGGCGGCCGCCCCATCCTGATCGCGCATTTCGGGCGCCCCAAGGGCAAGGTGGTGCTGGATATGTCGTTGCGGGTCTGCCTGCCCGCGCTCGAGGCGGCGCTGGGGTGCAAGGTCGGGTTCATCGAAACGCTGGCCGCCGCCGAAGCGGGCACCGACGAGGTCGCGTCCAAACCCGTCGTGTTGCTTGAGAATATCCGCTTTTATCCCGGCGAGGAGGGCAATGACCCGGAGTTCGCCGCGCGGCTTGCAAAGCTGGGCGATGTGTATTGCAACGACGCATTTTCCGCCGCGCATCGGGCGCATGCCTCGACCGAGGGGATCGCACGTTTGCTGCCCTGCTGCGCGGGCCGGTTGATGCAGGCCGAACTGTCGGCGCTGGAATCCGCGCTGTCGCGGCCCGAACGACCGGTCGGCGCCGTCGTGGGCGGGGCCAAGGTTTCGACCAAGATCGCGCTGCTCGAGAACCTCGTCGGGCGGCTGGACGTGCTGGTGATCGGCGGCGGCATGGCCAACACCTTTCTTGCGGCGCAGGGCGCGCGGCTTGGTGCATCGCTGAGCGAACCCGACCACCTGGAGACAGCGCGACAGATCATGGCGCGGGCCGAGGCGGAAGGCTGCCGGATCGTGTTGCCGGTGGATGGGCTGGTGGCGCGGGCGTTCAAGGCGGGTGCGCCGCATGACGTGGTGCCGCTGGGGCCCGATACGGTGCTGGACGACGATCAGATGGTGCTGGACGCGGGCCCGGCCAGCGTTGCCGCGATCGCGGATGCCTTTGCCACGCTGAAGACGCTGATCTGGAACGGCCCGCTGGGCGCGTTCGAGATCGCCCCTTTCGATCAGGCGACCAACGCGGCGGCGCGCGATGCGGCGCAGCGGACACGGGCCGGAACACTGATTTCCGTCGCCGGGGGCGGCGATACCGTCTCCGCGCTCAACCAGGCGGGCGCGGCGGATGATTTCACCTATATCTCGACCGCGGGGGGCGCGTTTCTGGAGTGGATGGAAGGCAAGACGCTGCCGGGCGTCGCGGCCTTGGGCGGGTAAGCCTGCCCAGGCGACAGACAGGCCCGGCCAGCAGCCGCACCGCGCGGCCACCTTCAGGGCGCGCGCCGGGCCTACCGGCGATACGTCCGTCAAAACGGTGCAAAAAAGCAAAAAAATCGTTCGCAAACCGCCAGATAGAGCGCGCGAGGGATTCACAAGTCAATTCGTCTGTGCCATAGTCACGTCGACGCCCGACAAGAGGCGCGATTGAGGCAGATCGAAGATGACCCGCACCGCACGCCCCGCCCTCGGACCTTTGCTGTTTTTCGCAGTGACTTTTGCGCTCGGGCTCTACTTCACCTTTGCCGCCGTGCAGGGCGACTTCGGGATTTTCCGCCGCGCCGAAATCACCGCCGAGGCAAAAGCGCTTCGCGCGCAATTGGCCCAGGTCGAGGCGGATGTGAACCGGATGGAAAACCTGACGCTGCGCTTGTCGGATGATTATCTCGATCTCGATCTGCTCGATGAACAGGCGCGCCGCGTGCTGGGCATGATCCGCACCGACGAGATCGTGATCCGCTAGCCCCGATGCCCGCCGCGCCATCGCGATCGTCGACGCCCCCTGCGCATTTGACGGACAAGCGGGCATCCGTGTCATAATGCACTCGCCTTGGCGGCGCGAATCCGATAAGGAATAGTTTAATGCTAAACTATCTGCCCGGCGCCGCGGGCGTGATGACGGAGGATCGCCTGATGGCAACCAAGAAATCAGCCAAAACGCCGAATGTATCGGCGGACGAGCTCAAGTCCTATTACCGCGACATGTTGCTCATTCGCCGTTTCGAGGAAAAGGCGGGTCAGCTTTACGGCATGGGACTGATTGGCGGGTTTTGCCATCTCTACATCGGACAGGAAGCCGTCGTCGTCGGTCTGGAGGCCACGGCCAAGGAAGGCGACAGCCGGATCACCACCTACCGCGACCACGGTCACATGCTTGCCTGCGGGATGGATCCCAACGGCGTAATGGCCGAACTCACCGGGCGCGAGGACGGCTACTCCAAGGGCAAGGGCGGCTCCATGCACATGTTCTCGAAAGAGAAACGCTTTTACGGCGGGCATGGAATCGTGGGGGCGAATGTGCCGCTGGGCGCGGGCATCGCCTTTGCCGACAAGTACAAGGGCAACGACAACGTGACGTTCACCTACTTCGGGGACGGCGCGGCGAACCAGGGTCAGGTCTACGAGACGTTCAACATGGCCGCATTGTGGGATCTGCCGGTCATTTTCGTGATTGAAAACAATCAGTACGCGATGGGCACCTCGCAGCAGCGCTCGACATCCAGCGCCGAGATCTGGGAGCGCGGCAAAGCCTTCGGCATCCCGGGCGAAGCGGTTGACGGAATGGACGTTCTGGCCGTGAAGGCCGCGGGCGAAAAGGCCGTGGCACACTGCCGCTCCGGTGAAGGGCCCTATATCCTGGAAATCAAGACCTATCGCTATCGCGGCCACTCGATGTCCGATCCGGCCAAGTACCGCACCCGTGAAGAAGTGCAGAAGATGCGCGACGAACGCGATCCGATCGAACAGGTCCGCAAGTTGCTGCTGACCGGCGATCATGCGACCGAGGACGATCTGAAATCCATCGACAAGGAGATCAAGAAGATCGTCAACGACAGCGCCGAATTCGCCAAGAACAGCCCCGAGCCCGCGCTTGAGGAGCTTTGGACCGACATCTATGCAACCGAAGTCCCGCAGGAGGCTTGAGACATGGCAACTGAAATTCTTATGCCCGCGCTGAGCCCCACGATGGAAGAAGGCACATTGGCCAAATGGCTGGTGAAAGAGGGTGACACCGTCGCTTCGGGCGATATCATGGCGGAAATCGAAACCGACAAGGCGACGATGGAGTTCGAGGCCGTCGATGAAGGCACGATCGGCAAGATCCTGGTTGCCGAGGGCACCGAAGGGGTCAAGGTGAACACACCCATCGCCCTGCTGCTGGAAGAGGGCGAAAGCGCCGACGATATCGACACGGCCGCGTCCGCCTCGGCTCCGGCCCCTGCCGACAAGGCGCAGTCATCGGAAACCGCTCCTGCCGCGGCAAAGGCGCATCCCACGCCCGCCGCCGACGTCACGCCGGATTGGCCCGAAGGCACCAAGATGAAGCAGCAGACCGTCCGCGAGGCATTGCGCGACGGCATGGCCGAGGAAATGCGCCGTGACGATTCGGTGTTCCTGATGGGCGAAGAGGTGGCCGAATATCAGGGCGCCTACAAGATTTCCCAAGGAATGCTGGACGAATTCGGCCCGAAACGGGTGATCGATACCCCCATCACCGAACACGGCTTTGCAGGGATCGGTGTCGGTGCCGCTTTTGGCGGGCTGCGCCCTATCGTCGAATTCATGACCTGGAACTTCGCGATGCAGGCCATCGACCAGATCCTGAACTCGGCGGCCAAAACGCTGTATATGTCCGGCGGCCAGATGGGCGCGCCGATGGTGTTTCGCGGCCCGAACGGCGCGGCCGCACGCGTCGGCGCCCAACACAGCCAGGACTACGCCGCGTGGTACATGCAGGTGCCCGGCCTCAAGGTCGTCATGCCCTATTCCGCATCCGACGCGAAAGGGCTCATGAAAACCGCGATCCGCGATCCGAACCCGGTCGTTTTCCTGGAAAATGAAATACTCTACGGCCGAACCTTCGACGTTCCGGACATGGACGACTTCACCGTACCGTTCGGCAAGGCCCGCATCTGGCGCGAAGGCACCGATGTGACCATCGTCAGCTTCGGCATCGGCATGACCTATGCGCTGGAAGCCGCGGAAAAGCTGGCCGAGGATGGCATCAGCGCCGAAGTGCTGGACCTGCGCACGATCCGCCCGATGGACACCGCCGCGATCATCCGGTCCGTCCAGAAAACCAACCGCTGCGTGACCGTCGAGGAAGGCTGGCCACAAGGGTCCGTGGGCAACTACATCAGCTCGGTGATCATGCAGGAGGCCTTTGATTATCTCGATGCTCCCGTGATCAACTGCACTGGCAAGGACGTGCCCATGCCTTATGCCGCCAATCTGGAGAAACACGCGCTCGTTACCACCGCAGAGGTGATCGAGGCCGTGAAACAGGTCACCTACCGCTAAGGAGCGCGCTCATGCCTACCGAAATTCTCATGCCCGCCCTCAGTCCCACGATGGAAGAAGGCACGCTGGCCAAATGGCTCGTCAAGGAGGGCGATACCGTATCTTCCGGCGATCTTCTGGCCGAAATCGAAACCGACAAGGCGACGATGGAATTCGAGGCGGTGGACGAAGGTACGATCGGCAAGATCCTGATTGCCGAGGGCACCGAAGGGGTCAAGGTGAACACCGCCATCGCGGTCCTTCTCGAAGAGGGCGAAAGCGCCGACGACATCGAAACCTCCGCCGCCCCCAAAACCGACGCATCGTCGAACGCCGCTCCTGCCGACGCGTCCGACGCGACGGCCCCTGCCCCCGGTCACGGCCGCGGCGCGACCGAGGCCACCAAGGCGCCGGCCGCCGCGACAACCGCAGAGGGCGACCGCATCTTTGCCTCGCCGCTCGCTCGGCGGATCGCCAAGGACAAGGGGCTTGATCTGACATCTGTCAAGGGCTCCGGCCCCCGGGGTCGCATCGTCAAAGCCGACGTCGAAGGCCTCTCGTCCAGCGACACCCAAAAGGCAGCCCCCGCTGCCAAAACCGCCGAAGCAGCCGTCGCCAAGCCTGCGCTTGCCGCGGGCCCCGGCGCCGACACTGTCAAGGCGATGTACGACGGGCGCGACTACGAGGAAATCACCCTCAATGGCATGCGCAAGACCATCGCCGCCCGCCTGACCGAAGCCAAGCAATCCATCCCGCACTTCTACCTGCGGCGCGACATCCGGCTTGACGCCCTGATGTCCTTCCGCGCCGATCTGAACGCCAAGCTCGAAGCGCGCGGCGTCAAACTTTCGGTCAACGATTTCATCATCAAGGCCTGTGCAATGGCGCTGCAATCGGTGCCGGACGCAAACGCCGTCTGGGCGGGCGACCGCATCCTTCGGCTCAGGCCTTCGGACGTCGCCGTGGCTGTGGCCATCGATGGCGGTCTCTTCACGCCGGTGTTAAAGGATTCTCACATGAAATCCCTCTCCGCGCTCTCCGCAGAGATGAAAGATCTCGCCACACGCGCCCGGGACCGAAAACTGTCACCGCATGAATACCAGGGCGGCAGCTTTGCGATCTCCAACCTCGGCATGTTCGGCATCGACAATTTCGACGCGGTGATCAATCCGCCACATGGCGCCATTTTGGCCGTTGGCGCGGGCGTGAAAAAACCCGTGGCCGGAAAAGACGGCACCGTTGCGGTCGCAACCGTGATGTCCGTGACCCTTTCCGTCGATCACAGGGTAATTGACGGCGCCTTGGGCGCTCAACTGCTGCAAGCCATCGTGGACAATCTTGAAAACCCGGTGGCCATGCTTGCCTGATCTTCCAGATGGCCCAAATACCGTGGGGTTTGGGGTGAAACCCCAATAAGTTCGCGCAATACGCGGACAACCAAAAGCGCAAAAGCCGGGGCATGCCCCGGCTTCTTTGTCTTTGGGATGTACCGTCGGTCAGCGGTTCTGCGGACCCAGCATATGATCCATCATGATGGACGGTTGCTCGCAGCCGGCCTCGCCCACGATACGCGCGGGAATTCCCGCCACCGTTTTGCAGGGCGGGACGTCCTCCAAAACCACTGAACCCGCGGCGATGCGGCTGCATTTGCCGACAGTGATATTGCCAAGAACCTTTGCGCCCGCACCGATTAGAACACCATCGCCGATCTTGGGGTGGCGATCTTCTTCTTCCTTGCCGGTCCCACCCAGGGTCACGGAATGCAACATCGACACATTGTCGCCGATCACTGCCGTCTCGCCAATGACGACGGAATGTGCGTGATCGATCATGATTCCCTTGCCGATCCGCGCCGCGGGGTGAATATCCACTCCGAAAATCTCAGACACGCGCATCTGCACGAAATAAGCCAAGTCATATTGCCCCCTGGTCCAGAGGAAATGGCCCACCCGGTAGGCCTGCATCGCCTGATACCCCTTGAAATACAGGATCGGTTGCAAAAGCCGATGGCACGCAGGATCGCGCTCATAGATCGCCACCAGGTCCGCCCGCGCCGCGGTGACCAGCTCGGGCGCCTCTGCATAGGCCTCTTCGACAATCTCACGGACCACGACCATCGACATCTCGTTGGACGCAAGCTTCGCGGCGATACGGTAGGACAGAGCCTTCTCGATGCTTTTGTGGTGCAGGATACAGGCATGCACAAAGCCACCGATCAACGGCTCGTCGTGAACCGCTTGCCGTGCCTCGTCCGTAATCTTGTCCCAGACCGGGTCAATTGCGGCGATCTTCGTGTGTGCTTGTGCCATCAGAATGATCCTTTCGATGCCTCCATACCCTAGATAGGCCCGAAATCCCAAACGCAAAGCTGTGATGGCGGATATTCCACCCGGCGATATGTGGATATTGGCTATCGTCAGCCTCGGCATCGGGCCGCGCGCACCTGCTTTCGCGCCATGATACCCGCGAGAACAAGGGCCACGCACCTACAATACTCCAGATCGTCCAGTGTTCGTTCGCGGGCAATCGGGCGCGACCGCGCCGCCGCGGCCAGCGTTCCGTTGCCCCAGGACGGGTGCGGCCTGCCCAACCGTTTGCGGTAACAGTCCGCCCAATCCGCCCGCCGCATCAGATCGCCGCAAACGTGAACGCGCGCCAGACGCGGCACCGCCAGAAGGGCCCGCGCGGCATGTGTGATGTCACCGTGCATCAGCGGACGCATCAGGCAGGTACATCCCGCCGCGCCCAAAGCCCGGCACCATAGCTGGCGGAGACCTGTGCCACCTCGATGGTAAACGGCGCAGACAGACTGTCAGCGGCCTGCTGAACTGCGCCATAGCTCCACAGCGGCGACGTCACATCCTGCGTCCGGATCAACGCGCCGTCCTTGACAACCCGCACGGTGTAGCGCTCGGCCTCCTCTCCCAGCGGAACTTCCGGCGCCTCCCACCCATCGCCGCCGATACGGGTCCGCCGAATCCAGCTTGCCTGGTACGCGCCATCCGCACCCGACGTCACGTTCAGGTGCACGGGCGCATAGGGCCGCAGACCGTTGCCGTCGAATGCCCGGACCTGCTCGACATACGATGGGTCGCTCACGGCACGCCGCGCAGGACCGATACGGTAATGCTGCGCCACCCGGCGCAGGTTGGGGCTGATGTCGATTTGCGCGGGAATTCCGTTCATCAGAATGAACCACGATCCTTCGGGCCATACCTCCGGCATCAACCCGTCGCTCCCCAGTTGCCCCCGCAGACGGGTCGTCAGCCAATAAGTGTCCTTGGCGACCATTTGAACGTCCTGAAACTGGAACAACTCCCACCGATCACTGCTTCCGTCGCCGATGGCTGCAAGATTTGCACCGGACAAAAGCGCGCCCATCTCGACCCCGCTCAGGCTGCCATTGATCAGTTTGACCTCAAGCTGTTCACCGCGATCGATCAATCCCGAAGGCGCCGCACGCAATGCGTTCTGCGTGGTGCCGATCACTGACCGTGTGGGCAGGATATCCTGCAGCCGATAATCGCTGCCGGTGGCCGAACGATAGACCGCCGCACTGCCCGGCCACGGCTGGGCCGTAACTGCAATATGAGGCGCATGCGGTTGCTCGTCTCCCTTGATCAGCGGCAGATCCATGAAGAACGGAACCACCGGCACTGGTGCCGAAAAGGCGCGTATATTGCCAAGGGCGTCCGACAGGTCGGCGGCGCGATAGACTTCCGGCTCGATGCGCACGCCTTCGATGACCTGCATCGCCCCCTGCTCAACCCGGTCGATGCGATAGAGGGCGGTGCCTTCCGTCTGATTGGGCGGCAGCGCAATCACATCGCCCGCGCCCAGCGAGAGTTTTGAGGGCGGCAAAGCCAGCCGCACCCCTTCCCGCGCCACCCGCGCTTCGGTCAGCCATCGTTCCGCCACTTGCCGCGCCTCCGCGCGCGTCAGCGCCATGGGTATTTCCGACGTCGCAACCGCATGGGTCGCATCGTCAGGCAGAATTGCCTCCTCTGCCAAAGTGTCGAAATCCGCATCCGCCTCGACAAAGCGCAGCCGCACGCGCCCTGCCATCTCGGCCTCCGCAGTGCGGTTTTCCTCGACATCACCTTCCATTTCCGGATTGATGGCCATCTGCGCGCGCACCAGGGGCGTCTGGTCCAATCCGTCTCGCATCCGGAACACCAGCGTTCCGTCACGCTCAATCGCATCGAACGCATAGCGCAGCATCAAGGGCTGCAAGGCACTGCGTGCATCGCTCACGTCCCCCACGACATACCCGCGAACGGTGCCAAACAGGGCGGATGTATCATAAGCCTCCAGCCCCGCGCGGCGACAGATTTCCCCGACTACGGACGCCAGGCTGCGCGCCGAGGTCCGGCCGTTGATCCAATGCCCTCGAAGGTAGTTTTGCCCGTCACTCCACAGACCGCGATTGTTGGGAAAAAAGGGATAAGGTCGCACGTCCCATGCCCAGACGAAAGCGCGCGACATATCGACCATGGGCCCCGAGTACTCCTCGGACACAGGGTTGTTCGCCGAATCCGTCCAGTAGGACACCATCGCGCGCAGATATTGCATCTGAATAAGATCGTCGCGCCCGCCATCGGAGAAATGAGGCAGACTGCTTTCGGAAGATTTGAAATCCAGGAACTTGTTGGGCTGATTGGTCGCCTTGTCGACCGCCCCGCAGCCCATCTCGGTGAACCAGATAGGCTTTGAACCTGCGATCCAGGCGGTCGGGGTCGCAGATCGCACGCCGCCGGTGCGCTCATGGTGCACGTTTGACCACCAGTTTCGAATGTCCTTGACCCGGAACACCCAAGGTTCGTCAAACGCACCGTCTGTGATCGGGCTGCGGATTTGCGCCTCGCGCGCCTGATCTGAGTGATAGTAGAAGTCATACCCCTCGCCACCGGCGACATTGCTGCGCAGATAATCCAGATCGTAGATCGCCGCCGCGCCGTTCCGGGCATCCAGATGATCACGTCCCTCGCGCCAATCCGACAAAGGCATGTAATTGTCGATGCCAATGAAATCGATGTCCGGGTCTGCCCAAAGAGGATCAAGGTGGAAATAGACATCCCCCGTCCCGTCCTGCGGTTGATAGCCGAAATACTCGCTCCAGTCGGCGGCATAGCTGATCTTTGTGTCCGCGCCCAAAATCAAGCGCACCTCGGCCGCCAGCGCCCGCAACCGTGCGACTGCGACAAAGCTATTCCCGACACCCCGGATCTGCGTCACACCGCGCATTTCGGAACTGATGCAAAAGGCTTCGACCCCGCCCGCCGCCGCGCAAAGCGCAGCGTAGTGCAGAATGAACCGCGACAGGCTCCATTCCTGCGGTCCGGAGTAGCCGACAGTTCCGCCACCCACGTCGAAATCCGCCGCGGTCACGCTCCCAAAGAACGCATCGACCTGCGCCTCTGCCTCCGGTGTGCCATCGGGCGAAGCCGGGCGGCCAGGCGCTTGCGACAGGGTGATGCGTCCGCGCCACGGCAGGGCCGGTTGCGTCTCGGCTCCGCTATAGGGGTCAGGCAGCGTGTTTCCCTCAATCTGATCCATCAGGATGAACGGGTAGAACATCACCGATTTGCCCGCCGCATGCAGCGCCTGAACCGCCTCGATCACCGACGCGTCCGTGGGCGTGCCACCGTACAATGGCCGGTCACCATCCCGCGCCATCGCCTCGGCAGAGGCACGGCTCAATCCAGCCACGGACCACGGCATGTTCTCACCTTCGACGCTCTTGTCCTCGACCTTGGGGCGCAGTTGGCAATGGCCACAGCGCAAATCCGACCCGAACCACGACACCACCAGCGACGTCGCCTCCAGGTTCGGCAGCGATCCCCCCAGGTCTTCAAGAGACGCTGCAAAATCCGTCTTCTGGGCTGGGGAATTGACGTTTGCGTTCCACCGGCTCGCCGGACCGTCGGTATAATAGACTTCCGTGGTCGCCAGCCCGTATTCGCCCGTCCCGGGAATAAGTGCGACGCCCTTCAGCGCAAAGGTCGGATCGATTTGTGCCTGCGGCGCATCGGGCTGCTCGGGACGCGCAACCTCGAATGAAAACTGCGGCACCCGGTTGCCGAACCGCTCCAGCCCCAAATCCTCCAGCACCACGTAGGCGGTGCCACGATAGGCCGGGACCAGACCGGGCCCCTCGATCGCCTCCATCACCGGGTCGGGCAACTGATCGTGGCTGCCGGTATAGACCCGCATGTTCAGCTCATCGGGCGCCACTTCCTCGCCATCCGCCCAGACACGTCCAACACGGGTGATTTCGCCCTCGCACAACGCGATGGCAAGACTGACGGAATAGCTGTAGCTGCGCGTCTCGGGTTGCCGCGGCCCTCCCTTTCCGCCGCCGCTGACACTCACCACCTCCTGAAAGTCAGAGGCCCAGATGACCTGCCCGCCAAGCCGCATTCGACCGTAAAGCTGCGCCACCGGCGCGCCCTCTCCGGCACTGGTGATGCGAAACCGGTCCACACGACCGGTCTCCACCACATCCGACCCCGCCCCCATCAACTGCTGGTCCACGACCCGTCCCAGCGTCGCGCCGACCGCACGCCCGATCACGACCGACGAAAGACCTGCCAGCGTGCCACCGATGGATCCGCCAATCGCGGCACCCGCTGCCGATAAAACCACAGTCGCCATCACTCACCCTCCTTGGGAAATTCAAACCGCGCCACAATGCGTTTGCGCCAAGGGGCGCTCAGCGGGCTCTCGATCACGCCGTGGCGGGAATAGGCG
Source organism: Sulfitobacter sabulilitoris (assembly GCF_005887615.1). GTDB lineage: Bacteria > Pseudomonadota > Alphaproteobacteria > Rhodobacterales > Rhodobacteraceae > Sulfitobacter_E > Sulfitobacter_E sabulilitoris. The sequence continues at coordinate 343,762 of NZ_VANS01000001.1, read as the reverse complement.
TGTATGAAACTAGCCCCCGCGCCCACCCGACCGACAAGCCCCAGATGCTTGGCCACTGCGCCCGCGCGCATCCTGAACAGCACAACATCACCCGCGGCCTCGCGTCGCGGGTCCTTGGCGCGCAAATGGGTCGCCGCCGCATGCCACAACCGCTCCTCGCCCTGCGGCTCAGACCAATCCATCGAATAGGCCGGGATCGCCTCGGGCTCGTGACCATAGATGTCGCGCCAGATGCCACGCAACAGACCCAGACAATCAGACCCCGCACCGCGCACCGATGCCTGATGCACATAGGGCGTTCCGATCCATGTACGCGCAATCGCGATCACCCGCTCGGACTGCGCGGTCATCGCAGGCTCCCTCCGGCATTGCGCCCGGTCGATTTCGGCACAGACATCACCCAATCTTCGCCAGGAACATCAGGAAAGCCTTGGAAGTTGATGAAATTATTGAACTTCAACCGGCAGGTCTCGACCCTCTTGTCGCACCCGGCAATCAATCGCACCAATGTGCCCACGGTTACCGGCCCCCGCACCGGCTCCCAAAGCTCGACACTCCGCACGCCGTCCTTGAATCTGTCCCGCTTGATTATTCCCCACAATCCGCGCGCGGGACCGTCCAGCACCTCGAACCTGCCACCGGTAAACCACGCGTCGTCGAACCCCGACAGGTCTCCCCACGTGAAAATGCGCGCGTCTTCCGCCGCCTCCACGGGCAGGTCCGCCGCATAACCCGCAGCCGTCAGGTCAAAGCCGCAATTACGGTCCCCCAAGACAGCGGTGCAAGGCTTCTGATACACCCGCCCCATGGGCCGGTTCAGCGCCTCCGTCAAACCCCGCAACTCGGCGCGAAAGGACGCGCCCGCGCGGCGCACCTCGCCGATGGTTCCGCGAAACTGCAGCCATCGCTGCTCCGGATCTGCCCAGTTGACCAGCCATGCAATCACTTCCGCACCGTCGAACCGTCCCTGCTCGATCTCGTCCTCACGGATCGACGTGTCGGACAGCGCGCCAACCGCCTCGGTGTTGTCAACCGACAGCCCCGTACTTTGCGCCAGCGCCAGCGCGCTCAGGCCGGTGTCGGCACGAAACGAGATCCCCTCGAAAGCCAGCGGCAGATCATGATCGGTGAACCCGAACCGCACACCATCGGTGCGCAGGATGGCCCAGGCGTGGCAGACCGTCGTCAGCCCCCCCTCCAGATGCGCCCGAAGCGCCGCGTCGATCCCCGCCATCAGACCCGGACCTCCACGATCGGCACGTTCGGCACCTCGCCCGCGCGAAAACTGGCGACGCTGGTCTGAATACGGTCCGTGTCAAACCGCACCGGCACGTCAAATTCGAACCCTGCCAGGATCTGCATCTCGGGATCGGGTGGATGCGAAAAGCTGACGATGCCGGTGGTCACATCGATCTCATAATCGATCCCTTCCTGAAGCTCGTCCTGCTCCACGCCTACGCGAACAGTGCCCGCCACCGGTTTGGTGACGGGTCGTACATAGGTGTGCACGCCCGACCGATAAGTCTTGACCAGCGGATAGGCGCGCGTCACGCCGTCCCCCACCGCGATCACCTGATCGAAAAACGCGATGTCACCAGTGGCGGTGCCCGATCGGTAATCCGACCAATCCTTCCAGCGAAAGCCATACATCTGGCCGTACCGCGCCTCGAAGAACGCAATCAGCACTTCGACATCGTCCAGAGACCGCATTCCCAGTCCCGCGTCATAGCGGCGACGCGAATGCGCCCAAGGCGTGTTGCGTTCCTCGAACCCGTTGGTCAGCGTGACGATATCCGTGCGCCGCTCCGGGCCGCCCACCGACCCGAAACTCAGCGAGGCCGGAAATCTGACTTCATGAAATTGCATGTGAGTGCTCCCCTATGTTTAGCGATTGCGCTGACCCTGGCTCAGCGCCCGCGTCATCTGTGCGGCGATCTGGCCGCGGCTGCGCTGAAACCCGGCGACGTCCGGCGTCGTGATGTTCATCACGATCGTGGATCCCCTCCCGCCCGCGGTCCTCACGCCAAGTTGCCCATCGGGCCCCCGCGCCAACGGCATGATCGCCTCCGGTCCCGCTTCGCCCATCACGCCCATGCCGCCCCGCATGCCGAAGGGCGTGGCACCGCTGACGATTCCGCCGCTGGCAAACGGCATCACGCGGCCCTGGCTGAACGGCGCCCCCTGCGCAAAAGGCAAAATACCCTGCACCAGCCCGTTCACCCCCTGACTGATCAACCCGCCCATATGGTTCGTGATCGGTCGGATCGCGGCGTTGTAGGTGGTGTTGATCATGCTCTGCGCGACCGTGCTCAGTGCGTCCGACAACTTCAGCCCATCGAACACCACACCGTCAAAGGCCCGGCGCAACCCGCGCGACAAACCGCGCTCCAGCACCCGCACATCCTTGTGGGTCGCCTCCAGCGAAACCCGCATCCGGCGCAATTCCCCGTCAAAGCCCGACACCAGGTTCGTTGTCTGCCCAAGCGTCTGGTTCAGGCTGCCGGCCTGCTCCTCAAGTTCGTTGAAATTCGCATCGTCCATCATGTCCGGTTTCCTTCGCTATTGTCGGGATAGGCCGCCATCAGCGCCTCCAGCCCGTCTGCCAGCAGCGGCCCCTGCGCGCGGTCGTCGCCCAGCATCAGTTGCAATTCCGCGGGCGTCAGCGCCCAAAACGCGTCGGGCGACAACCCCAGCCCCCGCAATCCGACCTGCATCAAGGCACGCCAATCCATGCCAACGCTCATTCCGGCAACATGAAGGCCCGCGCGAGCAATTCCGCCGCCGCGCGCGCGGCGGCCATCGGCCCGCCTTCGATCTGCCCATGCAGCAGGGCGTCTGGCGACAGGTTGCACTGCCCCCCCGACAGCCCTGCCTGCAACAACGCCAGCACGTCGCGGGTGGCAAAGCCGTTGCCCTCGAACCGCTGCACCAGCGCCACCAGCGTGTCGGTCTCCAGCGCGGCTTCCAACTCCGCCAATGCGCCCAGGGTCAAGCGCAACACATGACGCTGGCCATCGATGACCAGCGTCACATCTCCCCTCCAAGGATTGCTCATGGCTCTACAGCACCGTAAAGGTCAGCGCCCCGGCGCTGGCCAGACTCAGCTCATAGGTCGCCTCGCCGTTGTGGCTGCCCGAATACTCGATCGCCGTGACCTGAAATGGCCCCTCGACAATGCCGAAATCCGGTATGACCACCTGGAAATCCGGGGTTTCGCCGTCAAAGAACAACTGCCGCGTCCGTTCGTCCGTGCCTTCATCCTTGAACACGCCAGAACCCGAAATCGCGACGGATCGCACCCCTGCCCCCGACAGCAGTTCACGCCATCCCCCCTGGCTCTCCAGCGATGTGACATCCACCGTCTCGGCGTTGAAACTCACCCGCGTGGCCCGCAGGCCCGCAATCGTCTGAAACTGGCCATCCGTGGCCATGTCGACCTTGATCAAAAGGTCTTTTCCGTTCTGGGCACCCATTCGTATTCTCCTGTATCTGAAAGGGGTTATTCGTCTTCGACGCGGGCGCGGAACCGCAAAACGATCTCGCGCCCCGTGCCTTGCTCGATCCGCCGCGCCTGTGCCCGCTCGAACCGCAGCGACACCAGCCGGCCCCGGCTCAACACCAGGTCGGCGTCATGCAGCACGTCCGACACCGCCGCCGCGACAGCCTTGGCCCCCGCAAATCCGGGCACCGAGGTGATGACAACCACATCGACCTGGTGCACCGCCCCGGTGCCGGACTTGTCCGACGCATCGCGCGCCGTCTCGCGCCCAAGACTTACGTAGGTCTCCGGCAGCGTGCCGCTGGGCACCGCGTCATAGATCGCACCCGACACCAGCGCATCCAGCGCCGCATCGGCCACCAAAGCGCCATAAATTGCGCTTTGCAGCGCACCTGCGGTTCCATAGCTCATACCGCCACCTCCTCATCGGCAAAGCAGATCAGATAGCGGCCCTGGCTGTCGGCCTCGGCCACGGCCTCGATCACATAGACGCGCGGACCGTCGCGAAACCGCTGCTGTGGCTGGGGCCGCTGCGGGCTTCCCACCAGCGCGCCGCGCACAGTGATCCGGTAACGCATGGCGGACACGGGCGCGCGCGCTTCAATCCGCTCGCGCCCGGTCCGGGTCTCCACCCCTGCCCACAGCGTGCCCAGAGGTTGCCAGACTTCGACGAACCCGCCCGCCCCGTCGGCCACGCGCTGCGGGGCTTCCAATACCAAAGGGCGGTCCAGACGCGGCACCGTCATCGCACCGCCCCAAAGCCCATGCGCACGACCTTGTAGCGCTCGATCAAGCTGCTGACGCCAAAAGGCATGCACCCCTCGCTTAGCCCCGTGTCGTTGCGGTATTCGTAATAATGCGCCGCCAGCATCAGCACCGCCTGCTTGAGGTCGGAGGGCAAATTCGTCCAGGCCGCGGCATAGCCCGCCTCAAAGGCGATCTGCACCGATCCGCCACTGGGGATGGCCGGCAGGCACGACCCGGTCGGCCGCAGCCGTGGCCGCTGCACATCGCGTTCCAGCCAATAGGCAGCGGGCGCGATCTGTGTCTCGGCCCCGCTGCGATCCACCAGCGTCAGATCCGCCACCGCAACGACCGGCGCCACCGGCAACGACTGGCCAGCGCGATCCCGCCAGAAACTCAGCGACAGGCTGAAATCGCGTCGCAACAACACCTTGCCGCTGCGCGCCTCGATCGCCGCCATCGCGGCCCGTAGAAAGCCGCTCAGCACACCGTCCTGCACCGTATCGGTGCCAAAACTCGTACCCAGCCGCAGATGCGCTTTTAAATCTTCAACCGGAAGTGCTCCATCCGGCACCGTGGTCTCTTCGATCAACATCATGGAACATCTCCAAAATTCCGTCCCCCCGCGGGATGCAGGATCCGGACGCGCACCCGCCCACATTGCTCGGTCGGAGGGGAGCAGCTAGACAATGCGGGCGGTTTGCGGTGCGCGCCCGGCCGGGCACGAGGGGACGCCTCATGCCCGGATCGACGCCTCCGGTTAGGAGAGGCCGAATTTCAGCAGCTTGATCGCTGCGAAATCGCTGACGTCACCGCCCACGCGCTTGGTGGCATAGAACAGGACATGCGGCTTGGCGCTGAAGGGATCGCGCAGAATACGCAGATCAGGGCGCTCCGCGACGGTATAGCCAGCGGCGAAATCACCGAAAGCGATCGCCGTGGCATTGCTGGCCACGTCGGGCATGTCCTCGGCGATCAGCACCGGATACCCCATCAGACGCGCGGGCTCGGCCGCCGCCAGACCGTCGGACCACAGGAAACGGCCATCGTTGTCCTTGAGCTTGCGCACCAGCCCGGCGGTCTTGGAATTCATCACGAAGGTGGCGTTGGCCCGATACTGCGCGCCAAGCGCATAGACCGTGTCGATGATCGCCTCGGGCGTCACATCGCCATCCACGCCGCTGGGCACATAGCCCAGGTTACCCCAGACCCAGACATCGTTGTCCACGCTCGTATGCGTCAGGAACCCCTTGGGCTTGTCGATGCCGTCGCCGCCGACAAAGGCCGATGCCTCGGCGCGGGCGAACTTGTCCGCGATCCGGCTGGCCAGCCAGCCCTCGATGTCGAACGCGCTGTCGTCCAGCAAGCGCTGGCTTGCCTTGGGCAGCGCGCTCAGCTCATGCAGCGGCACGGTGATGCGGTCGATCTGCGGCGTGTCGCTTTCGCCGATCGTGCTGCTTTCGGTCGCCCAGCCGGTGGAGACATCCGAATGATCGACCAGAACATCATAGGACGTCGCCTCGACATTCACCACGCTGGCGATCGACCGGATCGACGCGGTGGAATTCAGCACCGACTTGACCCGGTCCGCCGTCTGCGGATCGACCAGGTAACCGCCATCGGAATTGACCGCCGTGGAGAGGGATTTCACCTCCACTTCAAGGCCGCGAAGGCCGTCGTCATCGCCCGACCGCAGGTAGGCGTTGAAGGCCTTTTGGTGTGGCGCACCCACGTCGGTCGCCCCGGCCAGGGGCATGCGTGCAGGGGTCTGTGTCTTTCGGTCCAGCATGATCAGTCGCTCTTCTGTTTGTTGCAGTTTGATGTCGAATTCGTCTTGGAAGGTCTTGAAATCACGGACAAAGCCCGTGACCGCCCGTTTGACCTCTTCCGCCGGAGACAGATCTTCCCCGCTCCGGGCCTTCGCCTCGGTCTTGCTCATGCGCAAATCCTCGTTTCCTGTGGATGAATGGCCGTCTCAGCGACGCGCCAGATCAGCGCGCGCGCCCTCAAAGGCCGCCGCCATGTCGCGCAAGGCCGCATCCAGATCGGCATCACCCGATTTGGCCGCGACCCGCGCACTGGGCAACATCGGAAAGGTCACCAGCGACACCTCCCAAAGCTCCAGTTCCGTCAAGAGCCGCTGGCCCTTGGTGTTCTTGCTGGCCCGCACGGTGCGATAGCCGATCGAAAGCCCGTCGATGGCGCCCGCCGCAATCAGCGCGGCCGCCTCCCGACCCTTCGCCACGCAATCCAGCAGGCGGCCCTTGACCCACAGACCGCGTGCGTCCTCGCGCACCTCGTCCCAGATGCCGATGGGCTGCGCCGGATCATGCTGCCACAGCATCTTGACGCGCGCGTCGCGCTTCGCCAACCGCGTGAGCGATGCAGCATAGGCACCCGCCTCGACCACGTCGCCGCCCTGGTCGGGCGCACCGAACAGGCTCGCGTAACCGCTGATCACGATGCCGTCCGTCACCTCAACGGCCTCGCCGAACCGCGCAAACTTGTGCTCCAGGCCCGGCGCCGGTCCGGGCCTCAACTGCGTCTCCATCGCCTTACTCCTCAAGATTGTTGAAATCTTCCGCCATCCGGTCAAGGGACAGCCGCCAGAAACGACTGCAACGCCTCGGCCAGGATCATTCCGACGATGCCGTACACCGTCAGCCACAACCGTCGCTCCAGCCGCTCCATCATCTCCTCCACCCGGTCGAGCCTCCGCAGCAGGTTGTCGTTGTGAATCTCGCTCACCCGCTCATGCGCCTGCAACCGAAGCCCCGGCGCGCATTGAAACCGGTCCACCGACGGCTCACGCATCGTCGCTCACCGCCGGCAATCCCAACAGGCTGCGCTTTTCGGCCTGCGTCAGAAAATCGGCCTGTGCCACCCGGCCCCACTGCGCGTCGCGCTCGGCCGCGAGGGCCGGAACCTGGTCCAGATCAGGCTTCAGATCCAACCCCGCACCCGGACCCTGCCCCGCCAGCCAATGCGCCAGTGCCGCCGTGATCCGCGTCGCCAACGGCAGCACCGTCAGGCGGTAGAACGCGCGATGCGCCTCCTGGTAATTCGCATAGGTCGCATCCCCCTGGATCCCCAACAGCATCGGCGGCACGCCAAAGGCCAAAGCGATCTCGCGCGCCGCCGATTCCTTGGTCTTTTGAAACTCCATGTCGCTGGGGGAAAAGCCCATCGGCTTCCAATCCAACCCCCCCTCAAGCAGCATCGGACGCCCGGCGTTGCGCGCACCCTGATGATGGCTCTCCATCTCGCTGACCAGCCGCTCGTATTGGTCCGTGCTCATCGCGCCCTGGGCGTCGGTGCCGCGATAGACAATCGCCCCCGAAGGCCGCGCGGCATTGTCCAGCAACGCCTTGGACCAGCGACTGGCGCTGTTGTGCACATCCACCGCCATCGCCGCTGCCTGCATCGGGCTGAACCCGTAATGATCGTCGTGCGGATGAAAGCTCTTGATGTGGCAGATGGCGCCGATCCCGCCCACCATGTCAAACCGGTGCTTGCGACCGGCCACAGTATAGTCATATGCCACCGGCCAGCCATCGGCCCCCGGCACCACGCTCATCCGGTCCGACCGCAGCACATGAAGCTCGGTCGGCACGTCGCCGTCGCCGGCCACCGCCTCCACATATCCATTGCCCGACAGCAGCACCTGCGCATAAAGCGCCTCGAACAATTCGGCCCGCCCCTGCATCGGATTGGGGCGATGCACCAGGGCCAACAACGGATGGCTGTCATAGCGCCGCTCGGCATCCTGAAGCACCAGCGGCAACGCCGCCGCCGCCTCCGCGATCAACTTGACGCAGCGAAAGCCCACCGGGTTGCCCGAAAACCCCGTCCGGGTCAGCGACACCGCGTCGCGCGGGCTCCAGGCCACCCGGCCTGCGGTCGTGTAACTCACAACCGGGCCGGTCGCGCTGGCTTTTTGCTCCGGGACCTCCACCGGTGCCCCGCGCTTTAGAAAATCAAACACCATCTCTGTCGCTCCTCATGTGTTCCGCGGCCACGCCAACGGGGTCACGCGGCATTGCTTCCCGCGCGATCCGTCCTGTCGCCTCAATTGTCCTGGATCAGGGCACTCGCCCCAGCGCCATCCTTGGGCTCACCGCCCGCGCGGGTCTCTCAAAGCGACCGCACCTGCGGGCGGCGCCAATGCGCTGCGGGCTCGATCAGCAACTCATGCAGCGCCCAGACCAGCGCATCCACCCGGTCGGGCGACCCGGCCCCCTCGAAACCGCGCGCGGTCATGGCGCACATCTGATCCTCCAGCGCATCCAGCCCCCTGACATGGGCCACGCGCCCCTGCTCGTACAGGGCCGCCACGGGCTCGGCCCGCGCGACCTTTCCACGGCTGGCGTGCACGCCCTTGTAGGGCACCAGCGGATCGATCTGGCGGATCACCTCGGCAACCATCTGTCCGCCTTGGTTGACCTCCGCTACCAGCCGGTCCGCGCCGTACATTTCCATCGCCGCAATCGCCGCGCGGGCCCAGCCCGTCGGCGTGGCGCCCTGGACCGTGCAATCGGCCAGCACCACGGCGCGCCAATCCTGCGGCGGGCCTTGCGTCACCGCGCCGACCACCACGATCCCACATTCGTCGGACGTCGACCCGCTGGTCGTGGACGGATCCACCGCCACCACGATCCGGTCAAAGTGCGGCGTCTTGTCGGTTCGACAGGCCTCCATTCCCGCACTGGTCCACAATGCCCCTTCCGCATCGGCCAGCAGAACGCCATCCAACTCCTGCCGCCCCAACCGCGTGCCGTCATAGCGGGTCCGGACCTCTTCGAGGAACGACGCCGCCAGATTGGCCGCATTGGCTTCGGTCGGCGCATGGGTCGTGACCGTCGAACAGGCCGCCAGCACCTTTTTCAGAACGCCCACGTTGCGCGGCGTCGTCGTGACGCAGACGCGCGGATCGTCGCCCAGCCGCAGCGCGAACTGCAACTGGTCCCAGGTCTCCTGCGCCTTCTTCCACTTGGCCATCTCATCGACCCATGCCGCATCGAACTGCGGCCCCCGCAAACCATCCGGGTCATGCGCCGAATGCACCGTCGCCACCGCGCCATTGGGCCATACCAGCCGTTTGCGCGATGCTTCCCACGTCGGCCTGCGGTCGGGCGGAGAACAGGCAAGGATCCCGCTGTCGCCAAAGATCATCACCTCACGCACCTGATCGATCGTCTCGCCCACCAACGCCACCCGCCGCGCGCGCCCCGGGTCGAAGGGCCTCGACCCTTCGACCTGCGCGCGCACCCATTCCGCCCCGGCACGCGTCTTGCCCGCGCCGCGGCCACCCATGATCACCCAGGTCCGCCAGTTGCCGGCGGGCGGCAACTGATGTTCCATCGCCCAGAACTCGAACAAAAAAGGGAGAGCCAGAAGCTCTCCCTCCTTCAGTTCATTCAGGAACTGTTCCTGAAGGTGCGGTGCAGCGGAGCCGATCCAACTGGCACCCGATCTCAACCCTTGCCCGATCGAGGTCAAGAGCGTAGCCCCCTTGGGCAATTCCTGATGTTTTGTTCCGACACTCTGCAAGGCTCGTCTCCACTTTTAGACAGGTCGTCAGCAACTGGTTGGCCGAAGCCACCGTTCTGCCGTCTCTCGTCGCATCGATACCGTCCCCAGCCCGGACCCGTTTCTTCAGGTCTTCCAGCTCTTGACGCAATTCGCGGATTGCGTCCTGAACCGAGGCCAGCAGACCTTCGGTTTCAAGCGCCACCTTCTCCGGGGTGATTAAAGTCATGTGCTCGCGTACCTCTCATGCGTGACATCCCCCGCACGAGAGAAATGAAAAAGCGACCGCCGGGAGGGTGTCCCGGGGTCGCTTGCCCACTTCTTCTAGCATGTCACAAGGTGTACATTGGACCGTCCGCAAAGTCAAGCGAAATGACGTGCGCGACGGCGGCTAAGCGTACGGTATGATTAACAAATTGTTAATTTCACCGCGCCGCACACCACCCCGTCAGTTGTTCGATGTGCCGCCCGTATCCGCCTGCTCCGCCTCGATCTGGCGCCAGCGCGCAACGTTGCTATTGTGCTCGTCCAGCGTTTCGGCAAAGGCATGTCCGCCGGTGCCGTCGGCCACGAAGAACACGAAATCGGTCTCGTCGGGCTGCGCCGCCGCCATCAGGCTCTGCCGTCCGGGGTTGGCAATCGGAGTGGGCGGCAGCCCGTCGATGACATAGGTGTTCCAAGGCGTCTCGGCACGCAATTCGCTGCGGCGCAGGCCCCGACCCAAGACGCCCTGCCCCTTGGTGATACCGTAGATCACCGTCGGATCGGTCTGCAATCGCATGCCCGCGTTCAGGCGGTTGACGAAAACACTGGCGACTTGCCCTCGCTCGTCTGGCACGCCTGTTTCCTTCTCGATGATCGATGCCAGCGTCAGCAACTCTTCGGGTGTCTCGACCGGCAAGCCGGGGTCGCGCGCGGCCCATGCGGCCGCCACCAGCTCTTCTTGTGCCGCCCGCATCCGGTCAAGGATCTCCATGCGGTCACCGCCGGGGCGGAAGTCGTAGCTGTCCGGCGCCAAAGCGCCTTCGGCAGGCAACTCCGTCACGTCACCATCCAGCAGATCGACGGCTTTCAACGCCTCGACCACCTGCCAGCTCGTGACGCCTTCCGCCAGCGCCACGCGAAAGCGGGTGTCGGGCAAAGCCGTCTTTTCGGCAAAGACCGCCGGCGTTTCCTCGACTCCCGGCTGGAAATCCGCGACATCGACAAAGGCGTTGGTCGTCGGATCCAATTCGCGCACCTGCACCCCCACGCGGTTCACGCCAATGCGATAGATCACTTCGGTCCCGCAGGTGCTGGCGCCGCCTCGGGTCACCGTATCGACGATCTCCTGCATCGACGCGCCCGGCTCGACCAGGAAACTGCCGGCTTTCAAAAGCGCCGTCTTGTCGGTGTAATCGGCCCCGATGCGCAGGATCGCCCCACTGGTCACCGCGCCCTGGGCTTCAAGATCGCGGCTCACGGCGCGCATGTTCGATCCGCTGCGCACCTGCAGGCAGATCGCCTCGGCCAAGGGGCCATCGCTCTGGTACTGGGACTTGCCCCACAGCACCATACCGCCCAGCAAGAACAGCCCGACGATCAGGAACGTCACCGCGTTGGAGGCAATATTACGCCACATCAGCCGATTTTTCCGAACAGGACGCTGGCGTTCGTGCCGCCAAAGCCGAATGAATTGCTCAGCGCGACGTTGATTTCGCGGTCGTGCCTTGCATTGGGTGCCAGGTTGATCGCCGTCTCGACCGCCGGATTGTCCAGATTGATCGTCGGCGGCGCGACCTGATCACGAATGGCCAGGATGCTGAAAATCGCCTCGATCGCGCCCGCAGCCCCCAAAAGGTGCCCTGTCGCCGACTTGGTGGACGACATCGTCACCTTGCCGGCATCTTCGCCCATCATCCGCTCGACAGCGCCCAGTTCGATGGTGTCGGCCATCGTCGAGGTGCCATGCGCATTGATGTAATCGATATCCCGTGGCTCAAGCCCCGCACTGCGCAGCGCGTTGCGCATCGACCGCTCCGCGCCCTCGCCTGTCTCGGACGGTGCCGTGATGTGATAGGCATCGCCCGACAGGCCGTAGCCCAGGACCTCGGCATAGATCTTGGCGCCGCGCGTCTTCGCGTGCTCGTATTCCTCCAGCACCACGATGCCCGCGCCCTCGCCCATCACGAAGCCGTCGCGATCGGCGTCATAGGGGCGGCTGGCCTTCTTGGGGTCGTCGCCGCGCTTCGTGCTCAGCGCCTTGCAGGCGTTGAACCCCGCGATCCCGATTTCGCAGATCGCCGCCTCGGCGCCACCGGCAATCATCACATCCGCGTCGCCATGCTGGATCAGGCGGCTGGCATCGCCGATGGCATGGGCACCGGTGGAACAGGCCGTGACGACGGAATGGTTCGGCCCGCGAAACCCGTAGCGGATGCTGACCTGACCCGAGATCAGGTTGATCAGGGCACCGGGCACAAAGAACGGGCTTACACGGCGCGGGCCCTTTTCCTTCATCATCACGGCGGTGTTGGCGATGGAATTCAGCCCCCCGATCCCCGACCCGATCAGAACGCCGGTGCGCTCCTGCCCTTCGGCATCGGTGGGCATCCAGCCTGAATCCTCGACCGCCTGCTGCGCAGCCGCCATACCGAACAGGATAAAGGTATCGACCTTGCGCTGCTCCTTGGGCTCCATGTAGGCGTCGGCATTGAACGTGCCGTCGCTGCCATCGCCAAGCGGCACTTCGCAGGCATATTGCGTGACCAGAGCGCTGGCATCGAACCCCGAGATCGGGCCGGCGCCGGATTGGCCGTCCAGAATCCGGCTCCAGCTCGCCTCGACACCATCCGCCAGGGGGGTGACCAATCCAAGGCCTGTAACTACCACTCTGCGCATCGCATTATCCCTTTTGTTTCATGACCTGCTCATAGCCCGAGCATGCGGCTGTGTTCAAGAGCGCAGCGGCCCGTCCATTTCCGGCAATAAGCCCGTATCATCGCAGGAAAGCAGATTTATTGCGGCGGGTTCTTGCGCACCATCAATCGCACCGGGGCGCCCTCGTGCTCGGTGTCGCGCAGCGGCTCGTAGCCCAACCGCTCGGCGACGCGCAACGACACACGGTGGTCCGGCGCGATCATGCACACCAGCCGCCCCGTCACGACCCGGTCGAACCAATCATGCGCGGCCACCGCCGCTTCGGTGCCCAGCCCTGATCCATGCGCATCGGGCGTCAGCACCCAGCCCGCTTCGGGGAAGGCATCGAAATCCTCTCCCAGGTCGCGCTTGCCGTAGAAGAACCCGACCTGGCCCGACATCTGGCCCTGGCCATGCAACTGGATCGCCCATTGCCCGAACCCGGTGATCTGCCAATGGCCGGCATTGCGCAGAAACGCGGCCCAGGCCTTGCTGCGCGGCCAGGGTTCACCGCCGATCTGCTCGACGACTTCCGGCATCTCCCAGATGCTGGCAAAGCGGCGGAAATCTTCCGGACGCATACCGCGCAGGGTCAGGCGGTGCGTATTGATCGTGGGAATGGTGCGCGACATCTATCGGGGGCTCGGCCTTTGATCACATGGCGGGGCTTGGCGCCCTCTACAATCACCACGTTTACGCGGGCAGCGCGCAGTTTCAACCGCGAAACCACCCGGCACAAAAAAACGGCGCCAATCCGGAGGGATCGACGCCGCGCTTTTGAACGAACTGACCTGGATCAGGACGCTTCTTTGATGAACTTCACGGCATCGCCAAAGGTCTGGATCGTCTCGGCCGCGTCATCGGGGATCTCGATACCGAACTCTTCCTCGAACGCCATCACCAACTCGACAGTGTCGAGGCTGTCGGCACCCAAATCGTCGATGAACGATGCATTCTCGGTCACCTTGTCCTCTTCAACGCCAAGATGTTCCACAACGATCTTTTTTACGCGGTCTGCGATGTCGCTCATTTTAAGTCCTCATTCCTTCGGGCCAGATCTGGCCCTTTTTCCGGTTCCTGGCCGCCCCATGTATCCGGGGTCGGCAGGAGTATGCCCCGAAGGGCGGCTCTGTCCCAAGACCTTACGCATATATCCGCGCCAAGACCAAGAGGTTCCGCAGGCAGTCTGAACTGCCCCCGGGTTGAATTCTGCGCACCCTTTAGCACACGCGGCACGGATGGCAAACGCTTATGCAGGTCAGGCTCAAATCATCGCCATTCCGCCGTTCACATGCAGTGTTGCGCCCGTGACATAACCCGATTCCGGTGCCGCAAGGTAAAGGACGGCGCTGGCGATCTCGGCGGGCGTGCCCATCCGACCGGCGGGAATCTGCCCCATGATTCCCGATTTCTGATCATCGGTCAGCTTGTCGGTCATCGCCGTCTGGATAAAGCCGGGCGCCACCGCGTTGACCGTGATGCCCCGGCTTGCGACCTCGTAGGCCAATGATTTCGACATGCCGATCATGCCCGCCTTGCTGGCGGCATAGTTGGCCTGCCCGGGGTTGCCGGTGGCACCGACGATGGACGAAATATTCACGATCCGGCCCCAGCGCGCCTTCATCATGCCGCGCATCACGCCCTTGCACAGCTTGAACGTCGCCGTCAGGTTCACGTCCAGCACCGATTGCCACTCGTCGTCCGACATCCGCATGAACAGGTTGTCGCGCGTGATTCCCGCGTTGTTGACCAGAATGTCGACCGATCCCATCGCCTCCGCCGCCTGCTTGGGCAGCGCATCGACGGCGGCCGGATCGCCCAGGTTGCAGGGCAGGACATGCGCACGCGCCTCAAGGTCCGCGGCCAGCGCCTCCAACGGCTCGGTCCGCGTGCCCGACAGTCCGACCGTCGCCCCCGCTGCGTGCAGCACGCGTGCGATCTCCGCGCCGATGCCGCCCGATGCGCCTGTGATCAGCGCGTTTTTCCCCGTCAAATCAAACATGTTCTCTTCCTTATGCCTCTGCCTCTGCCGCGGCTGCTGTCACCTCATCGGGGGTGCCGATGCTGCGTGTGGCCACGTCCTTGTTGATGCGCCGGACCATGCCCGACAGCGCCTTGCCGGCACCGATTTCCCAAACCTCCGTCACGCCCTGCGCCGCCATCCATTCCACGCTGGAACGCCAGCGCACCCGGCCGGTGACCTGCTCGACCAGCAAGCCGGCGATGCGCGCGGGCTCGTTGACCGCCTCCGCCAGCACGTTGGCCACCAACGGCACCTTGGGCGCGACAATCGTCACCCCCTCCAGCGCACGGGCCATTTCCTCGGCGGCGGGCTGCATCAGCGCACAGTGGAACGGGGCCGACACCGGCAGCATCAGCGCCCGCTTGGCACCGGCGGCCTTGGCCAGGTCCAGCGCCCGCTCGACGGCGGCCCGGTGGCCCGAGACGACGTTTTGCGCGGGGTCGTTTTCATTGGCGACCTGGCAGACCTCGTCGCCCTGTGCGGCCTGTGCGGCCTGTGCCGCCACGCGCTCGGCATCCTCGATCCCCAGCCCCAGCAGCGCCGCCATCGCGCCCTCGCCCACCGGTACGGCGGCCTGCATCGCGCGCCCCCTGATCCGCAGCAGCCGCGCGGTGTCGGCGACGCTCAGCGACCCGGCGGCGGCCAGCGCGGAATATTCGCCCAGCGAATGACCCGCGACAAACGCCGCCCGGTCGATCCCGACACCTTCGGCCGCCAGCGCGCGCATCGCCGCCAGCGACGTGGCCATCAGCGCCGGCTGCGCATTCTGCGTCAGGGTCAACGCCTCGATATCGCCTTCCCAGATCAGCCCGCTCAGCTTTTCGCCAAGCGCCTCGTCCACCTCGTCAAAGACCGCCCGCGCCGCCGGATAGGCCTGCGCCAGCGCCTGCCCCATGCCGATGGTCTGCGCCCCCTGACCGGGGAAAACGAATGCGATGCTCATACCTCTGCGCCTTTCACGAAATTTCTGTTCGCAATGGCTTAGCCTGCGGCGGATGATGACGCAACGGTGCTGACCTCGACCGCGCAGGCTCTGTGCGCACAACGATATTGCCCCGGCGGGCGCAATCGCTATCTGACCCACCAACCGCCCTTACCGGAGCATGACGATGTCGATGACGAATGACCACGCCCGCTACGGCACCGTGAGCAAGACCTTCCACTGGCTCACCGCCCTCCTGATCCTGACGCTTATCCCCCTTGGGCTCGTGGCGAACGCATGGCCCTATGACACCTCCGAACAGCTGGCGGTCAAGGCGCTGTTGTTCTCGGTCCACAAGACCTTTGGCGTGACGGTGTTTTTCGTGGCGCTGCTGCGCATTGCCTGGGCCATCAGCCAGCCAAAGCCGGGGCTGTTGCACGCGGACCGCAAACTTGAAAGCTGGGCGGCGGAAACGGCGCATTGGGTGCTTTATGGCTCGCTCATCGTGGTGCCCCTGTCAGGCTGGATCCATCACGCGGCGACCACCGGGTTCGCGCCGATCTGGTGGCCCTTCGGACAGTCGCTGCCCTTCATTCCCAAGGATCCCGATTTCGCGGAAATCTTTGCGGGGCTGCACGAGGTGTTCGTCTGGGTTCTGATCGTCACGCTCGCCGCTCACATCGGCGGCGCGCTCAAGCACCACGTCATCGACCGCGACGCCACGCTGCGACGCATGCTGCCGGGTCAGCCGTCCTTGCCAAAGGTCTCGGGCGATCACCCCATCGCCGCCCCCATTGTGACCGCGCTGGCCATCTGGGCCGCAGCATTGGTCGCGGGCGCATCGCTTGGCCTCTTTGCCGCCGAAACTCCGGCCACCGAAACTGCGTCACTCGACGCCGTCGCATCGCAGTGGCAGGTCGAGGACGGCAAGATCGAGATCACCGTGCAGCAGATGGGTTCGGCCGTCACAGGAAGCTTTGCCGACTGGACCGCCGCCATCGCCTTTGACGAAACCGTGACCCAGGGGCCCGCCGGATCGGTCGAGGTCACGATCGCCATCGGCTCGCTCAAGCTGGGGTCGGTCACCGATCAGGCGATGGGCGCCGATTTCTTCAACGCCGAAGCCTTTCCGACCGCCACCTTCACCGCCGACATCCTTGCCGGAGCGGAAGGCTACACCGCCGAAGGCAAACTCTCCCTCAAGGACAGCGACGTGCCCGTGTCCCTTCCCTTCACGCTCGCGATCACCGACGATACGGCCCGCATGCAGGGCAACCTGACGCTGGATCGCCGCGACTTCGGCATCGGCCAAAGCATGAAGGACGAAAGTTCGGTCGGGTTCAGTGTCGCGGTGGACGTCGCCGTGACCGCATCCAAGTCCGCCGACTGACCGCCCCGCCCCCCGCCGCTCACTCGCACGCGACGGGGGGCGACTTTGCCTCGATCCTCTCCATCACATTTCGAGCGGGCGTGCTTTCTGACCGCGTCGCGCCGTGATCCGCACACAAAAAAACCGCCGGGGACATCCCCGGCGGCGTGAACTCGCTACACATGCGAAAGGATTATTCGGCTTTCATCGCCTCGACAGACAACTCGATCTGCACTTCATCGCTGACGAAGGGGGCAAACTGGCCGACGTTGAAGTCAGAGCGCAGGACCGTCGTGGTCGCGGAGAAACCGGCCCATGGCTTCTTTTCCATCGGGTGCTCGGCCACCTGGTTCAGCACGGCATCCAGAACGACCGACTTGGTCACTTCGTTCAGTGTCAGGTCGCCGGTGATCAGCGCAGTGGTGTCGCCCGTCACCTCGATCCCGGTGGACGTGAAGGTCACCATCTCGTCTTCGCCCGCGCCAAAGAAGTCTTCGGACATGAAGTGCTCGAAACGTGCTTCCCAACCGGTCATCATCGACCGGACGGGGAAGGATACGGTCACGGACGAATTCGCCGGGTCTTCCTGGTCGAACATGATCTCGCCGTCAAAGCCCGAGAACATGCCGTAGCCGGTGGAAAAGCCGAGGTGGTTGTAATTGAACACGATTTGGCTGTGGCTTGCGTCGAGGTTGTATTTTTCGGGCGCGGCAAACGCGATGCCGGCGGTTGCAGTCAACGCTGTCGCGAGAAGAAGGGATTTCATTTTGGCGGTACTCCGTTTGATCAATATCACATAGATCAATTGGAGTATTTCGCGCTGCGGGCAATCCTGCAGTGTTCAACATCACGTGCGCGCCAGCGAACACCGTGTGGAGGGAACAAGTGCACGCGGGGCACCTGCGCCGACGTGGCTCCGCTCAGATCTTGCCGGCGCGGCGCAGGCTCTGGGTCAGTTCCTGCCGCGTCGCACATGCGGTCAGCGTCACTTCGGCGATGAAAGCGCCGTCGGCATCCCAGAAGCGGATCTGGTTGCCGCGCACCTCTGCATCCGACAAGGCATCAAAGCTGCACCGCTGCACCACGTCGCGGTGTCCGCCGACGGTGCGCACAAGGCGGATTTCGCCGCGCTCGATGTCAATTTCCGAATCCATGCCCGACGGTCTTGCACTGGCCTGCAAAAGCGCGACACCCGCCAGGCCCGCGACGACGGACATCAGCAATTTCATCAACAGCGGATCACTCTCCCAATTCGATCCCGGCGCGATCCAAAGCCCCAGAACCGACAGAACCAGCGAGGCCCCGATGACGCGCTGCACGCCCCGCAGGATCATGCGGGTGCCGTTCGCAGACCCGACCGGGTGAAGATCGATTGCCTTGGCGGCTGTTGCTGTCCGAGCGGTCATATCCTGTTCCTCCTTGGTGATGCCGACGATCTAGCGGGACAATCAAGACCAAAATGGGACAGGTCCGGGGCGGCGCCGGGGCCATATGGCGTCGTGTCGGCGACTTTCCGGGTATCACACGTACAATAAGCGGATTTCTCAAAAACTGTTGCTGCACCGCGATGGGTGCCGCCGGGCCAAGGCCTTTGGCGTCGCGCCTGCACATCGACCGGTCATGGCGTGTTCGGCGGTTGTCGTGACATACCGCGCAGAACAGACACTGGCAGTCCTGTGGGTCCCGAAGCGTCGCCCCCGGTTGAATACCTCTGCCGCACACAGCCGCAGTCAGCCCCACATGGCGCTGACCGCTTGCGCCGCGCGTCAAACCGTGTATATCGGCCATTCCTTTGCAACTCTATCCAACCGCGCAGTCTCTCGTGGCGGGGCCGCAAAGGGTCACTGGCCCCGTCTTTGAAATGCGCCTTGATATAAAACAGGAGTACGCATGCCGCTATATGAGCATGTCATGATTGCGCGTCAGGATCTGTCCAACACGCAAGCCGAAGGCCTCATCGAACATTTCGGTACCGTGCTGTCCGACAACGGCGGCAGCCTCGTGGATCACGAGTACTGGGGCGTCAAGACGATGGCCTACAAGATCAACAAGAACCGCAAGGGCCACTATGCCTTCCTGCGCTCGGATGCACCCGCACCCGCCGTTCAGGAAATGGAACGCCTGATGCGCCTGCACGACGACGTGATGCGCGTTCTGACCATCAAGGTCGACGCGCACGCCGAACTGCCGTCGGTTCAGATGCAAAAGCGCGACGAGCGCCCGGACCGTGGCGAACGCCGCGAGCGCCGTTGATCAACGCTTGATGAAAAGGACATAAACCATGGCTGCAAAACCATTTTTCCGTCGCCGCAAGGTCTGCCCCTTCTCGGGCGACAACGCACCTGCGATCGACTACAAGGACACGCGTCTGCTGCAACGCTACATCTCTGAGCGTGGCAAGATCGTCCCCTCCCGCATCACCGCCGTCTCGGCCAAGAAGCAACGCGAGTTGGCCCGTGCCATCAAGCGCGCCCGCTTCCTCGCCCTGCTGCCCTACGCCGTAAAGTAAGGAGAACATCATGCAAGTCATCCTTCTCGAACGTGTGGCCAAGCTGGGTCAAATGGGCGACGTCGTCGACGTGAAGCCGGGGTTCGCGCGCAATTTCCTGCTGCCGCAGGGCAAGGCGCTGTCGGCCTCCAAGGCCAACATCGAAGCCTTCGAAGGCCAAAAGGCCCAGCTCGAGGCGCAAAACCTCGAGACCCGGAAAGAAGCCGAGGCGCTGGCCGCCAAGCTCGACGGCCAGCAGTTCGTCGTGATTCGCTCCGCGTCGGATTCCGGTGCGCTCTATGGCTCCGTCACCACTCGTGACGCTGCCGATGTGGCCACCGAAGCCGGGTTCACGGTTGATCGCAAGCAGGTCGTCCTGCAGCCGATCAAGGAACTGGGCATTCACACGATCACCGTCGTGCTCCACCCCGAGGTCGACGCGACGGTCGAATTGAACGTCGCCCGGTCGCCCGAAGAGGCAGAGCTTCAGGCCGCGGGCAAGTCGATCCAGGAACTGGCCGCGGAAGAAGAAGCCGCAGCCGAGTTCGAGATTTCCGAACTGTTCGAGGATATCGGCTCCGCCGCGTCCGACGACGAAGACCTGGCCGAAACCGTTCAGGAGCAATCCGCGGACGAGGACGACGATTCGTCCAAGGCCTGATCGCCGGTACATTCCGAAAAACGAAAACGCCGCGCAGCCCCCTGCGCGGCGTTTTGCGTTGCGCGCCCTTCCGCGCAGGCAACGGCAACTTGCCGCGCACCGCGAAATCCGCTGTTTGCCCGGGCTGTGACCGCGTCTAACGTCCCGCCAGTTTCAACAGCGCGTGTATCCCGACATGGTCCCCTTCATCCGACGCAGCCTTCTGGCGATGCTCTTCGTGATCCCGCTTGCCGCCTGCGGCGATGCACCCCAGACGGCCCCGGCCCCCGAAATCGCCGCTGGGCCCCCGCTTCATCCCAACGAAACGCCCGAGTTGCGCCGCTTGATCAACACCTATGCCGACCTCTACGACGTACCGCGCCCGCTCGTGCACCGCCTCGCGATCCGCGAAAGCACGCACAACCCGGACGCGCGCAACGGTCCCTACTACGGTCTGTTGCAGATCCTGCCGGCCACCGCGCGGTCGATGGGCCACGACGGGTCGGCCGCCGATCTGCTGGATGCCGAGACGAACCTGAAATACGGCGTCAAATACCTGCGCGGGGCATGGCTTTTGTCCGACGGCGACTTTGCCACCGCGATCAAATGGTACGCCCGCGGCTACTACTACGAGGCCAAGCGCCGTGGCATGCTGGTCGCAACCGGTCTGCGACAGGGGTGATCGCACACATTCCTGGGTGACACCGCGCGCGACATGGCCTTTTATCCGGACATGGAAGACGTCATTCACCCCCGCGCCGTCAAGAACAGGTCATCGCGCCACGAGACCCCCATCAGGCTGGACCGGTTTGCCCAACTGGGGCCGAAATGCGTGATGGGCGCCATGTCCTACCTGTCGGAATACGCCGTGTGCAGCGATGGGACGCGCATCGGCCGCTACTGCTCTATCGCGCGCTTCGTGGAACTGGGCGCGGTGAACCACCCGACCGACTATCTCAGCACTCATCCCTTCCAGTATTCCAAACATCACTTTCGTGGCCAGCCGGAGGTTCAGGACATCAAGCGCGTCAATTTTGACCGCAAACCGGGCCCGGTCATCGGCCATGACGTGTGGATTGGGGCCAAGGCCGTGGTCCTGCGCGGCGTCACCGTGGGCCACGGTGCGGTCATCGGCGGCGGCGCGCTTGTCAATCGCGATGTGCCGCCCTACGCCATCGTCGCAGGCAGCCCCGCGCGGGTTCTGCGCTACCGCTTTGCGCCCGACATCGTGGAGCGGTTGCTGGCAGCGCGCTGGTGGGACAGGCCGCTGTCGGATATCTCCGCCCTGCCCTTCGACGATATCGAGGCCGCTCTGACGGCGTTGGAGGCGCTGCCGCCCTGCCCCAAGGACGCGCCTTGGACCCCCTGATCCGGACCATTCGAATTATCCGGGCCGGGTTCTTCCAAAAATCCGGGCGCGTCAAAGCCGTGGCGCACAAAAAAGGGGCCGCACCCTCAAGGTACGGCCCCACCGATCACCGGCCGAACGACGATCGCCTTATTCGTCTTCCAGCGCTTCGACGGCCTTCTGAAGCTCGTCTTTGCTGACCTCTTTTTCGGTCACCGTGGCCTGTTCGACCACGTGGTCCACAACCTTGTCCTCGAACAGCGGCGCGCGCAGTTGCTGTTGCATCTGCTGGTTTTGCTGCACGAATTCAAAGAACTGGCGTTCCTGACCGGGGTACTGACGCGCCTGGCTCATGATCGCCTGCGTCATCTCGGCATCGGTCACCTGAACCTCGGACTTCTGGCCCAGTTCGGCCAGCAGCAAGCCCAGACGCACGCGGCGGGTGGCCAGCGTCTTGTGCTCGTCGGTCGTCTCGATCTCTGGGTGGTCGTGGCCCTGCACGTCAGGGTTGTCCTCGTGCCACAACTGGTGCGCGATCTGGCCCGCTTCGGCCTCGACCAGGCTCGGCGGCAGATCGAAATCCACCATCTTGTCCAGCGCATCCAGCAGGTGGCGCTTCATCACGGCGCGCGCGGCACCGGCGTATTCCGCCTCCAGGCGTTCCGCGATCTGCGACTTCAGTGCGGCCAGATCCTCTGCGCCGAACTTCGTGGCCAACTCGTCGTTGATCTCGGCGGCGACGGGTTCCTTCACCTCCTTGATCGTACAGTCGAACACGGCTTCCTTGCCGGCCAGATGCGGCGCCTGGTAATCCTCGGGGAAGGACACGGTCACGGCCGTCTCGTCGCCCGCCTTCACGCCCACCAGCTGCTCTTCGAAGCCGGGAATGAAGGAATTGGAGCCCAGAACCAGCGGATAATCCTCGGCCGCGCCGCCTTCGAACGCCTCTCCGTCGACCTTGCCGACGAAATCCATCACGATCTGATCGCCGTCCTTGGCCTTGGACCCTTTCTTGCGGGCTTTGAAATCCTGCGCGCTCTCGGCCAGGTTCGCCAGGGCTTCGTCCACGGCCGCATCCTCGGCCTTCACGACCATCCGCTCCAGCGTGATCGTGCTCAGGTCCAGTTCGGGGATCTCGGGCAGCGCCTCATAGGACATCTCGACCTGAACGTCGTCGCCTTCCTTCCAGTCCTCGTTGGTCATCTTGACCTCGGGCTGCATCGCGGGGCGGTCGCCTGACTTCTCGAAATGCTCGTTCATCGCGCCGTCGATGCTTTCCTGCATCGCCTCGCCCATGACCTTCTGACCGAACTGCTTTTTCAGCAGCGCCATCGGCACCTTGCCCTTGCGAAAGCCCTTCATTTCGACTTCAGGCTGCGCTTCGGCCAGCTTTTCGTTGACCTTCGCCTCCAGCTCGCCGGCGGTGACGGTAATGGCGTAGCCGCGTTTCAGACCTTCGTTCAGCGTCTCGGTGACCTGCATGTGTGCTCCATAGGATAAGGCGCGCCGGATGGGCGCGGGCGTAAAATTTCCGCCCTTCTATGTGCCCCGCGACCAAGGCGCAAGGGGGTCGCGACTGGGAAGTGAAGCCGGACACCACCGCAGGCCCACAGGCGGGATCGGCATGCACCGGCCACGCCCGCGCCGCTATTCGAGATACCGCATCACGGCGCTGTTCATTTCAAGCAACAGGTGATTGCTGAGATTGGCCAGCCTGACCCTGTCGATATCCGACTGGTCGGGAGTGTCGAGACTGCGCCGCAGCAACACCAGGAAATCCTGCCACACCTTGTCGGCCTTGCCCAACTGCCGCGTGACCTGCGCCTTCGGCGGCGGCAAGATACCGCGCTCCGGCGCTCCGGTCATCAAGTCGCGCATCGATGTCTCGAACAGCACTATGCTCTCCTCGAGCGCGGCCCGGGTGGAGACGGGATCGATATCCAGCATCAGCAAACACAGATCCTTGGACATCTTTTGCGACAACATCCTCTGGCGGCCCGCGATGCTGACCGTGACGGCAAAATCCGCCGCGTCCTCGCCACTGCCGGAATGAACGCGCCGCACCTCGACCATCATGGCTTCAAGGCGCGTCAACACCGTCATGTTCAGTTCGATCAACTGGCGCATCGGAACGGAATGCAGGTCATGCGCCGCGATCTGCAGAACGGCAGGGCCCAGCGTTGCCCACAGCGCGTCCACCTCTGTCAACGCGTCTAGCACGGCCGGGTCCGTTTCCGGCAACAGACGCAGGTTTTCATCGCCGCTCCGCAGCGCGGCCAGGGTCGAGCCAAAGCGTTGCACCGTCGCAACCGCCTTGCCGGCGAAGCGGTCGCCGTCGATCCCCGCCATCACGAAACAGGCATCCCGTGCCATCTGCTGCGACAGCATTCTTTGACGGGCCGCCAGATTGATGTGGTTCTTGGCATTCTCGGCGGCGTCCGGCGCCCCCGACACGGCCGAAGATGGCCATGCGCCCGCCAAAAGCAATGCCAGGCAGGCATGTGCCACGCCGATCCGCCAAAAGCGCGCGAACAACGCCAAAGGCCACGGGCGCGGCAGCCGACCACCCGTCAAAACGCCCGTCAGTCGGACTGCAAGAAATATCGACATATCCGGCCCCTGCCCTCGCTTTGCGCCCTGCTGGGCCAGAGCTAAGGCAGCTGTCTTAACATGACGTTATCAGCGCCCTTTGCGCCGGCCCGTTGGCGCCGTGCGGAGCACGCCGCGCCACCGGCACGACAAACGGTCCGGGCCACCGGATGACACCGATCAACCGCCAAAGCGTCGATTCGCGGTATGTCCTGACACCGCCCGCACTGGACGGATGCAACCGCAGAAAGGAAACCTCATGGAAGACGTGGAGCGACTGCTGAAAGGCACGGTGGAGGAGTTGGACCGCCTGCTGAACGCCAAGAACGTGTTGGGCGATCCGATCGAAAAGCGCGGATCCACCGTGATCCCGATCGTCAGCTACGGCTTCGGCTTTGGCGCGGGCGGATCGACCGGGGGCAAATCCGGCTCCGGCAGCGGCACGGGCGGCGGTGGCGGGATCAAACCGCTGGGCGCCATCATCTTTGACGACAAGGGCGCCCGCGTCGAGGCGGTCAAGGGCGCGATCACCAGTCTGGCGGAAGTGCTGGGCGAAACCGCCGCCCGCGCCGTCGGATCGGCGACCGCCGGGCGCCCCGGCACCGGCGAGCCCGAAAAGGAAGGCTGACATGGGCGTGGGCCTTGTCTGGACCGGTCTGTGGGTGATCCTTGCGGGGCTCGCCGCGGCAGTCGTTCTGGCGCTGATCCTGCGGTGGGGCGCGGCCTGTCGACTGAGCACCGCGCCGCGGTGGGTGGCACAGGTGCACCTGGCCCCGACCGCCCTGGGCTGGCCACGTTTGCGCCTCTATGACAGCACCAGGCGCCGGTCGCGCAAGCCTCAGGGATCACGGCCGGCGCACCGGTCTGCGATTCCGCGGCCGCCCGCCGGCCTGCCGCGCGCCCTGCGCCGCGAAGGCGCGGCCCTGATGCGCGTTTTCCGGATCGACGATCTGACGGTCAAGGGCCGCTTCGGCACGGGCGATCCGGCGGATACCGGTGCAGCCTATGGCATGCTGTGCCCGCTGCTCTACGGGCTGCGGCTTCCGATCTCGTCAGACATCGCGGTCGAACCCGACTTCACCCGTGCCGTCTGCGACGCGCAGGCCGAGCTTCGCGTGTCGTTCGTCCCGCTGCGCCTTGTCGGTCCTCTGGCGCGCCTGGCCTGGCGCATGTTTGGCCCCAGACCATGACGGACCCCACCTGCGACGGCAAAACCGGCTACGTTCTCGATGCTCCGCTCAAGGTCGGCGGCACGGTTCTGGCCGCCGTCTGCACCCGCAGCGCCCACGCCCGGCGGATAAGCGGCATGACCGTGGCGCGCGGACACAAGGCGCCTGTCGCGTTTTTGTTCCTGTCGCGGGACCGGCTGCACGCCACCACGCCACAGGGCGACCCGATCAGCCTGGATCAGCTGGAGCGGATGCATCCGGGCGTCGTGGCAAGGTTCCGCAACGCCGCGCGCGGCTTTGACCCAGGTCAGGCGACCTGAGCCCGCCGCAGGACGGCCCGGCCAGCCAACTGGGTCGAGATCGTGGTGCGGGTGAAGGGACTCGAACCCCCACGCCTTGCGGCGCCAGAACCTAAATCTGGTGCGTCTACCAATTCCGCCACACCCGCATCCTCCGCACGCATCAGGTGATCCGCGCGACTGGCGTGGTGCTATCAAAGCTGGCCCCCCGTGGCGAGAGCAAAAAATGCAAGACATTAACCCTTTCTTGCCATAGTCTGCTGCTAACCTAGAGGCAGGTTAGACAAGAAAGAGACGCCCATGAAACCGAATACGGTCGGGCGCGTTGGCGGGCAAATTCCGCAGACGGGCCAATACACGCGCTATGTCGATCTCGATACGGGATTGATCAAGGGCACCACACTGCTCACCCTGGATGGCGAAATTCCGGTGGAATTCCTGTCGCAGGGCGACAAGGTGATCACGCGCGACAGCGGTATCGCAAAAGTCGACCACATCCAGACCGTCACACGCCGGATGCGCACCATCGCGCTGGCCGCCGGATCGCTGGGGCACACCCGGCCCGAACGCGACGCGCTTCTGGCGGGCGACCAGATGGTGCTGATCCGCGACTGGCGGGCGCAGGCACTGTTCAGCTCCGATCGCGCGCTGGTGGCGGCACGGGCGCTGGTGGACGGCGAATTCATCACCGACCTCGGCGTGCAGGACCAGACATTGTTCCAGATCTTCTGCGACGGGCCGCATATCCTGTATGCGGACGGCCTCGAATTGGCGACGGCGGATGGCGCGCGGGCCCGCGGGGCCGTGCTTCACGCCGCCTAAAGCCCGATCCCGCGCAACACCTTCGGCAATTCCTCGGTCAGATCCTCGGCGATCAGGCCGGGGCCGAAACTGCGCGCGGCCTCGACATGCAGCCAGGCCGCCGCTTCGACCACGTTGAACAGATCGCCCGCCAAGCCGGAGGCGGAAAGCCCCGCAATCAACCCTGCCAGCACGTCGCCCGCCCCGGCTGTCGCCAGCCACGGCGCCGCACGGTCATAGGCGGCAGCATGGAGGCTTGCGCCGCCGCCGGGACGCGCGATCACGGTGTCCGCGCCTTTCAGCAAGATCACGCATCCCGCCCGGTCCGCCGCCGCGCGCACCGCGTCGATCTTGGACATCGCACCGCGCCGCGATGGGGCAAGATCCGGAAAGAGCCGCGCGAATTCGCCGTCATGCGGGGTCAGGACGCAGCGCGCATGGGTCCACTCGAACAGCGACTTCGGATCCGCGGCGAAACTGCTCAAGCCATCGGCGTCCAGCACCACCACCGGATCGCGCCAATCCCGGTCCCCGGCGCGGCGCGCCAACACGGACCGCACGAACCCGCGCGTCCGCTCCGACACCCCCATTCCGGGACCGATCACAAAGCCCGTCACGCGGTCGTCGGCCACATCGCCCAAATGCTCCGGGCCGCGCACCGCACGCAGCATGACGGCGTCAAGCCGGCAAGCATTTTCCTGCAGCGCCGCAGGTGGGCAGACCAGCGTGACCAGCCCCGCGCCCACGCGCAGCGCCGCGCGCGCCGCCATCCGCCCAGCCCCGCCGCGCCCCACGCCGCCGGCAAAGACCACCACATGCCCGTGATCGTATTTGTGCCCCGCATGACGCGCCTTGGCGATCAGCGCGCCGGGCCAGATCCGTCCCGGTAACGGACGGCCCATGTGGACCGGCTCCACCAGCCGCACGCGGTCGGCGTCGGGTGGCACGCCGATCATCCCCCGTTCCAGCGCATCGCCGCCAAGACCGATATCGACGACCTTGAGCACACCGCATAGCGCAGGCCCCTGCCCAAGGTAATGTCCCGGCTTGGGGCTGTGGAATGTCACCGTCAGGTCGGCCATGCTCACTGTCGCCGGCCAGCGCCCGAAATCAGGATCGACCGGGCCGCCGCCCCTTTGGACCATGCCGGTATCGAGGTTTAGCCCGGACGGACAATCCACCGCCACCCGCCGGATCGCCGGCAGGTTGGCGGCGCGACCGTCACCGCCCGCCGCAAGCGCCTTGTCCACCTCAGGCGGCACAGGCCGCGTCAGGCCGATCCCGAAGACCGCATCGACGATCAGATCCGGGCGGGGGGCGCGCTGCACGTTCGCGGCGACCAACAGCGACACAGGGTTCTCGGCCGCCCAGCGGTCGTGGTTTGCCCTGGCATCCGGGGGCAACCTGGCCGGATCGCCGTAAAGGAACGTATCGACGGCCCACCCCCGTGCCTTGAGCATGCGCGCGATGACAAAGCCGTCGCCGCCGTTGTTGCCCGGCCCGCACAGCACCATCGCGCGCCGGCGGCTCTGCGCCACATCGGCCGCCGCGCCCTCTTCAGTGTCGGCGCTCAGTGGGGCCGCCAACTCGGGCCACTGTGCGAAAATCGCATCCACCACGCCCTGCCCGG
Organism: Sulfitobacter sabulilitoris; assembly: GCF_005887615.1. Classification (GTDB taxonomy): domain Bacteria; phylum Pseudomonadota; class Alphaproteobacteria; order Rhodobacterales; family Rhodobacteraceae; genus Sulfitobacter_E; species Sulfitobacter_E sabulilitoris. The sequence continues at coordinate 315,814 of NZ_VANS01000001.1, read as the reverse complement.
CCCGCTCCATCAACGCCAGCCCGGTGACCGCACCCGACTCGATTTCGGCGCGCTCCAGCGCACGCATCTGCGCGGCAGTCAGAAGTTCGGTCATCGGATCCCCCACAACGTTTTCATTTCGCCGCTTTTTTAATCATGTCGCCCAAGTTTTGCGCGTCAGGATTTCATTTTCTCTGCCCGGTCGGGACAACGCGCCCGGCCCCGGTGGACCCGTCCCCGCCAAAGTGGTCTTTGCAGGCCTATCACGTGGTGAGGAGATCCCGATGAAAAAGATCGAAGCAATCATCAAGCCGTTCAAGCTCGATGAAGTCAAGGAAGCGCTGCAAGAGGTTGGCGTGCAAGGCCTGTCGGTCGTCGAGGTCAAGGGCTTTGGCCGCCAGAAAGGCCATACCGAGCTGTACCGGGGCGCGGAATATGTCGTCGATTTCCTGCCCAAGGTCAAAGTCGAGGTCGTGCTTGACGACGATCAGGTCGATGCCGCGATCGACGCCATCGTGGCCGCTGCCAAGACCGAAAAAATCGGCGACGGCAAGATTTTCGTATCGCCGGTGGAGCAAACCATCCGCATCCGCACCGGCGAGACGGGCTCTGACGCGCTCTGACGCGACAGACCCAGATACAACACCCATTCCAACCAAGAGGGACACCCAAGAATGAGCACTGACGTAATCAAGATGATCAAGGACGAGGACATCGACTATGTCGATATCCGTTTCACCGACCCGCGCGGCAAGCTGCAGCACGTCACCGTCGTGGCCGATCTCGTGGACGAGGATTTCCTTGAAGAAGGTTTCATGTTCGACGGCTCCTCCATCGCGGGCTGGAAATCCATCGAAGCCTCCGACATGAAGCTGATGCCGGATCAGGACAGCGCCTATATCGATCCGTTCTATGCCGAAAAGACGCTTTGCCTGCATTGCTCCGTGGTCGAACCCGACACCAACGAACCCTACGAGCGTGACCCGCGCGGCACCGCGCAGAAGGCCGAGGCCTACCTCAAGTCCACCGGGATCGGCGATGTCGCCTACATGGGTCCCGAGGCCGAGTTCTTCCTGTTCGACAACGTGAAATACTCCAACTCGATCAACAAGGTATCCTACGAAGTTGATGCGTCCGACGCGTCCTGGAACACCGATACCGACTATGAAATGGGCAACATGGGCCACCGTCCCGGCGTCAAGGGCGGCTATTTCCCGGTCAACCCGATCGACGAGGCGCAGGACCTGCGCGCCGAGATGCTCTCGACCATGAAGCGCCTTGGCATGAAGGTCGACAAGCACCACCACGAAGTGGCGTCCTGCCAGCACGAACTCGGCCTGATCTTCGACAGCCTGACCAAGCAGGCCGACGAATTGCAGAAGTACAAGTACGTCATCCACAACGTGGCGCACGCCTATGGCAAGTCGGCCACCTTCATGCCCAAGCCCATCGCGGGCGACAACGGCACCGGCATGCATGTCAACATGTCGATCTGGAAGGACGGCAAGCCGGTCTTCGCGGGCGACAAATATGCCGATCTGAGCCAGGAAGCCCTGTATTTCATCGGCGGCATCCTGAGCCACGCCAAGGCTCTCAACGCGTTCACCAACCCGTCCACCAACAGCTACAAGCGCCTGATCCCCGGCTTCGAGGCCCCCGTTCTGCGCGCCTATTCCGCGCGCAACCGCTCGGGTTGCGTTCGGATCCCGTGGACCGAAAGCCCCAAGGCCAAGCGCGTCGAGGCCCGCTTCCCCGATCCCTCGGCCAACCCCTACCTGTGCTTTGCCGCGCTGCTGATGGCCGGTCTGGACGGTATCCAGAACAAGATCGACCCGGGCGAGGCGATGGACAAGAACCTCTATGACCTGCCCGCCGAAGAGCTGGCCGGCATCCCCACCGTCTGCGGCAGCCTGCGCGAGGCGATCGACGAGCTGGGCAAGGACATGGACTTCCTGCTGGCCGGCGACGTGTTCACCCGCAGCCAGGTCGAAGGCTACATCGGCCTGAAGATGGAAGAGATCGAGCTCTACGAGCACACGCCGCACCCGGTCGAATTCCAGATGTACTACAGCTGCTGAAGCATCTGTAACTGCTGAAAAATCTGTGGCGGGCCCGGGCGTGAATTCCCGGGCCCGCAGCACGTTTGCGACCCGCCGGTGCAATCCTTGGCACACCGCGCGCACGCGTTGGGGCCTCTGCGCAGCCAGTGCGCAGGCCGATCCGTTGCGGGCACGCCGCACCGGTCGCCAGCGTGGCCGTGCAGCGCGCGGCGCAAGCCCGCGACAGCCCCTGCGCAGCCGGCGCGCCGCGCCGCTTTTTGTTCATATTTCCCGCAATATGCCCCGGTCTTATCATGTGTCGGCCACAATCGCGCCCCGCCCTTGGCCGACAACCACAGGTGACACGCGCCCTTGTTCCAATCCGCAGAGTACCGCCATGCCCAATCAGCCGTTCGCCCTTGGCGCCACATTGCTATACGCGGCCAAACCGCGGCTCGATCTGCACAAGATCCTCGCGGTTCTGAACGCGCGGGGCGATGCGCACAATGCGGCCCGGCTCAGCCTGTCGCCGCTCAGCACAACCAGCTACGCGGTGATCACCGGGGCGAATGTGCACGCGACACTCAGCGTGGTTGCCACCCCCGCGCCGCAACAGCCCCTGCGCGATGCCCTGCCGGACACGGCGTCCGAACCGCTCTGCGCGGTCATCGACGGGCACGCCGCGCACCTGCGGATCGACGTCGGCGATGGCGATGCCCCTTTGCCGCCGCAGACCGGCACCGACCTTTCCAGCACCTGGCGGACCGCGCCCGCCTGCCCTGCCGCGACAAAACTGCGGCTGCTGCACGGTTTGCTCGATGCGGTGTCGCTCTGTGCGCAACCCGGTGCGATGCATGTATACCCCGCGAACCGTGTGCTGATGCCTGCGGATCTGGCCGCGCTCGATGACGGCGACCTGCCGCTACCGCTGCTGGTGCGGGCCGAATCCGGCGATTGGCGAGACGGCCCCGGCGGTGCGCGCGGACAGGACATTGCCCTACACGGTGCCGCGCTCCTGACCGGGTGCACCCTCACGCTCGAAGGCGCGCCGCAGGACGCGTCCCTGTCAGCGATGGAAGAAATCCTGATCAACCTGCTGCGCGCGCATCTGTCGGGCCGCGCCACGCTGAGCCGTGGCGCGCGGCTGGCCCCGGCGCCGGGAATGACCCTGCATGTCCGGCGCGACCCGGACGCGGCGGGCGGTCCCGACAGGATCGTCGCGTCGCTCTGGCCGCAGATCGTGGTGCCGGTGCGCGTCGTGGCCAAGACGCCCGCGCGGCCGCCCGTGCTGCAAGGGTTTCAGGCGCGCATCGGCCGGATCGCGGCGCGCCAGCCCACCGACCGCCCCGAGGCGAAACTGCCCGATCCGGATCTGAGCGGTTTGATCGCGCTGAAGCCACGGCACGTCACCGCGCAGCACAGCCTGGTTGCGCGGATCGCACCGACGGTGATGCTGGCCGCCACGGCGTTGTTGGTGGTCTCTGCCGCCGGAACGCTGCTGGGCCGCAACGGCAACGATGTCGCCAGCGCGGATGCCCCGTTCGATGCATCGCGCAGCGCGACGGGCGACTGACCCCGACTGCGGCACGCCGGATCCGAACGCATCGGCATGCCGTTGCCTGACGTGTGGCCTTCCGATCGGAATCGGGCGTTTACGAATGCGCGCCTTCGGGCAATACTGGGCCGTCCGTGATCGCTTCGGAGGCTTTGATGCCATGCCGCTGACCCTGTTTCGCCGAACCTGTCTTGTGCTTGCCGTTCTGGCCGCGCCGCCCGCCGCCCTGGCGGCGCCATGCGGCAATACCGCGGCAGGGTTCGACACCTGGAAGGCCGCCTTTGCCGCAGAGGCGCGGCGCGCCGGGGTCGGCCAGCGCGGGCTTCAGGCGCTGGCGCAATCGCGGTATGCCTCGCGGACCATCGCCGCCGATCGCAACCAGAAATCCTTTCGCTATTCACTGCCGAAGTTCATGCAGATCCGGGGCGCGGACACCATCGTGGCGCAGGGCCGCAAACGGCGCGCCCGCGACGCCGCCTTCTACCAGGCGCTGGAGCGTCAATATGGCGTGCCCGCCGGTGTGCTGATCGCGATTCACGGCATGGAAACGGCTTTTGGCGGCTTCATGGGCGACAGTGCGGTGGTGTCGGCCATCGCGACGCTGGCCTATGATTGCCGGCGGTCGGATTTCTTTGTCCCCCACGCCATCGGCGCGCTGACGCTGGTTGATCGCGGCACGATCACCGCCGGCACCAAGGGCGCCAAGCACGGCGAGCTGGGGCACACGCAATTCCTGCCGGGCAACGCCCTGCGCTATGGTGTGGATGCCAATGGCGATGGCCTGGTCGATTTCTACAACATCACCGATGCGCTGGCCTCCACCGCCAATTTCCTGCGGCAGAAGGGCTGGCAGCCGGGTCTTGGCTACCAGGAGGGCGAGCCGAACTTTGCCGTCATCAAGCAGTGGAACGCCGCCACCGTCTATCAGCAGGCGATCGCCATCATGGCCGCCCGAATCGACGGCTGACGCGCCTGCTTTGCGCCACGCTCCGCACACGTCGGCCAAAAGGCGAAAACAAGGCGAAACTGATTCAAATGTCATCTTTTTCGACGCTTTCCGCGATTTCACCCAGTCTAAATTTGTCCGACCTTTCGCAGTCGCGCCCGGTTTCGGTCACGTCCCGCCCCTAGACTGGTCGCAACAGCCAATTCATTTGGCGCGCGCCGCTGCCATGGCGTGAACCCGTACCCGAGGGGAGGTCGCGATGACACAGACTGAACAGAACACCACGGCGCCGGGCGCCGAGACCGCCATCGGCCAGATGACCGCGTCGCTGATCTACACCAGCCATTGCGGCACAGAGATCGGCCACACCGGCGCGTTGATCGCGCAACTGATCGGCCAGCACGGCCTGCGGATGGAACGCATGACCCGGCTGAGCGGAACGCAAATGCAGATCACCTGCGAGACCGCGGTTCTGCTGATCGACCTGTTCACCCTGCCGCAACCGCAGGATCCCAGCATCGAAACGCGCATCGTCCTGCGACTGGTGCCCGCCGACCCGTGCGACATCCCTGCGCTGGAGGCCGCGCTTGCCGGGACCGTCGCCGGCATGATCCACACCACCCATGTCGATTACGTTCAATGGCTTCAGCCCGATGCGATGCTGACCGGACCCGCCTTTCTTGCGGCACTGGGGCCTGCGCGCCCGCGCCGCGTGGCCCCGGCCCGCGGCGGCCTGTCGCGCGCGCCGCGCCTTGCCCGGATCGATGCGCGCGCCTGTGGCCTGTCGTGCCGCGACGCGGAACGCGCCAGCGCCGCCCGCGCCCAGGAGGCGCGGCTTGTCCAACGCTTCCGCGAAACCCCGTCGATGGCGGAGTTGCGCGCCGAATTTCCCGATCAGGCCGAGGCGGAACACAACGACATCCAGCGGCTCAGTTCCTGGGGGATGACGGGCGTTCTGGCCTTTGTGGCGGCACCTGTCGCAGTGACGGTGGCGGCGATCAACCTGACCAAGGGCGAAAACCTGCGCCTGACCTCGCAGGCGGTTGCGGTCAGCGCGCTGATGCTGGTGCTGGAGACGACCGGCGCGATGGCCGAGGCCCTGGCGGCGCTTCCGCTCTGAGCCGACTACCCGACGACATCTTGCGCGACATCCTCAGATTGCGCCGCGTCCAGCGCGACGACGTAGCTGTGGATCGAAAACACCACCGCCCGTGTCCGCGCAAGCCGCAGGATACACTGCCGTTCGGATCGCAGGTAGGCCGCGGGCGCATCATCGGGTCCGGAACGCCACGGCTGGTGCAATTCGGGGTCGGCGTACAATAGCCGGTTGTGCCGCCAGAGCGGGCGGCCCGGCCGCACCCCGTCGAACAATCGCTGCACCCGGCGCGCCAGATCGGCGTCGTAGGCCGCGACCGGATCATGGATCGCCCCCAGCGGTCGCCCGGCCTTGTCCGCCAGCCGCCAGCTTGCCGGAAAGCACAGCACCGCCGCGGTCAGAACATGCTCGTCGCGGCGCTTCTCAAGAATGCAGATGTCTTCCTGCACCAGCCGGCCCAGCGTGCCCAATGGGTCCTCGCGGCGCAGGGTCACGCGGCGCCCGTCGGGGCAGCGCACGATCTCGGGGCCGACCGCAAAGCCCAGGCGCGGCAAGATCGCCAGCGCCTCGGTCAGGACCTCTTGCGCGGCGTCGAGCGCATCCGCGCCCATCCACAGCACATCGGCGCGCGCCCGATCGAGCAGCTGCTCGCGGCGCGCCATCTGTCGCGCATAGGTTTCATCGACCCGCACCCAGTCGTCGGCGGCAGCCGGCGCAACCCCCGGCAGAGGGCGCGGCCGGGCCATTTCGGGCGGAAGCGAGGAGTGTAGAATTGCGGCCATCCACGTCGCATACGTCAGTTTCGCACCGCTGTCCGCCCAAAATCGACATTGAAAAGCGTCGGAAACGGTCGCACGGGCGCGGCGGTTTCAGCGCAGGCTTGTCGCATCGCCCTTGCCTTCGGAGCGCCCGCCATGAACCGACACTACCGCGACACCCGCAAGATCGACCCCGGTGCAGGGCCGATGCTGCCCGACGGCACACCCAATGACGCCGACCGCATCGAAATCGGCCCTACCCTGCTGGCGCGCCAGGACTGGGCGGCGGCGGGGCTGGTGCCGCCCGACCTGCCCGCGATGCGCCGCTACCGCTGGGACCGGCTGACCCGGCACGTCGTGGCGCGCGACTATGCCGGTCTGCTGATGTTCGACCCGCTCAATATCCGCTACGCCACCGACAGCACCAACATGCAGCTTTGGAACACGCACAACCCGTTCCGTGCCGTGCTGCTCTGTGCCGATGGCTACATGGTGATCTGGGACTACAAGAATTCGCCGTTCCTGAGCAGTTTCAACCCTCTGGTGCGCGAACAGCGGTCCGGCGCGTCGATGTTTTATTTCTCCAACGGCGACCGGATCGACCCCGCCGCGAACGACTTTGCCAACGAAGTGCGCGTGCTGCTGGCCGAACATGCCCCCGGCAACCGCCGGATCGCGGTGGACAAGATCATGCTGCACGGCGCGCGCGCGCTCGAGGCGCAGGGGCTGACGATCGAGGATGGCGAGGAAGTCACCGAAAAGTCGCGCGCCGTCAAAGGCCCGGACGAAATTTTGGCCATGCGCTGCGCCAATCACGCCTGCGAGGCCTCGGTGCGCGCGATGGAGACATTCGCGCGTGAAAATGTGGGCGACGGCTCCACCTGCGAGGACGACGTCTGGGCCGTGCTGCATGCCGAGAACATCCGCCGCGGCGGCGAATGGATCGAGACCCGGCTGCTGGCCTCGGGCCCGCGCACGAATCCGTGGTTTCAGGAATGCGGCCCGCGCATCTGCCAGCCCAACGAGATCATCAGCTTCGATACCGACCTTGTCGGAGCCTACGGCATCTGCATCGACATCTCGCGCAGTTGGTGGATCGGAGACCGGCGGCCGCGCCCGGACATGATTTATGCCATGCAGCACGGGGTGGAGCACATCCGCACCAACATGGACATGCTCCGCCCCGGCATCACGATGCCCGAACTGACCGCGGGCACCCATGTGCTGGATCCGCAGTTCCAGGCCCAGAAATACGGCTGCCTGATGCATGGCGTCGGCCTGTGCGACGAATGGCCGATGGTCGCCTACCCGGACAAGGCGGTGGACGGCGCGTTCGACTACCCGCTCGAAGCGGGCATGGTGATCTGTGTCGAGGCGCTGATCTCGCCCGAGGGGGGCGATTTCTCGATCAAGCTGGAGGATCAGGTGCTGGTGACGGAAGACGGCTACGAAAACCTGACCACCTATCCCTTCGACGCGGCGTTGATGGGCCAAACCTGAGCCACCCTGTCGGGGTCCGCGGGCAATGTCGCGGGCGCGGCCCTGTCTCCGCGATCCCGTCATGGTCCAAGCTGCGCCGCGCGGTCCGCCAGGCCATCGCGCCAAGCCTTCGCACCTATCCGTCGCCCTGCGGGAGCGCCGTCGCCGGCACGGGCTCTCGATGGTCCCGCGCCGTCACCTCCTCGTGACCCGCCCGTGACAGCCCTTGCAGGCCCGCCGCGTCAACGCCACTCTGATCCCAAACCGCAGGAGCCGCGCCATGCCAACCGACCGCATCACCTTTCCCGGCCACGATGGCGCGGAGCTTGCCGCCCGGCTCGATCTGCCCGATGGCCCGCATCTGGCCACGGCGCTCTTTGCGCATTGCTTTACCTGCGGCAAGGACATTCCCGCCGCAAGGCGCATCGCCGCGCGGCTGACGACGATGGGCATCGCGGTCCTGCGGTTCGATTTCACCGGACTGGGCCATTCCGAGGGCGAATTCGCCAATACCTCCTTCACCTCCAACGTCGAAGACCTGATCGCCGCCTGCCGCTATCTCGACGGGCGCGGCCTGCCGCCGGACCTGCTCATCGGGCACAGCCTTGGCGGCTCCGCCGTGCTCAAGGCCGCATCGCAGATCCCGCAGATCAGGGCGGTGGCGACCATCGGCGCGCCCTTCGATCCGCAGCACGTGACCCATAATTTCGCGGATGCCCTGCCCGAAATCATCGCCAAGGGCGTGGCCGAGGTGTCGCTCGGCGGGCGGCCCTTCAAGATCGGCAAGGCCTTTCTCGAAGATGTGGCTGCCGGCGCGCTGACACCGGCGATCTCCAACCTCGATGCGGCGCTCCTGATCCTGCACGCGCCGCGCGACGCCATCGTCGGCATCGACAATGCCAGCGAGATTTTCCTTGCCGCAAGGCACCCCAAGAGCTTTGTCACGCTGGACGGGGCCGATCACCTGATCAGCCGGGCCGAGGATGCGGAATATGCCGCCGACGTGATGGCCACTTGGGCGCGCCGCTACATCCCGCTCAGGGCACCGGCCCCGCCTCCCGGCGCCCCCGAAGGCATCGTGCGCGTGTCCGAGGCAGACCCCGACGGCTATCTTCAGGACGTGTCATCGGGTCCGTCGCACCACCTGCTCGCCGACGAACCGCTGGCCTATGGCGGCACCAACCGCGGGCTGACCCCCTACGGTCTGCTGTCGGCGGGTCTGGGGGCGTGCACCTCGATGACGATCCGCATGTACGCCCGCCGCAAGGGCTGGCGGCTGGAGCATGTCTCGGTCGATGTCAGCCACGACAAGGTCCACGCGCAGGATGCCGACACCGGCGTGGGCGACAAGATCGACACCTGGCGCCGACGCATCACGCTGCGCGGTCCGCTCGACGACACCCAGCGCCGCAAACTGCTGGAGATCGCCGACAAATGCCCCGTTCACCGCACGCTGGAACGCAGTTCGACGGTGCTCACCGAACTCGTCGCCTGACGCGACCGCCGCAGCGCGGGGCCCACGCGCAGAGGGCTGAGCCCATGGGCTCGCGGTGCCACGGGCACCCGGAATGAAACGAGGCGCCGCCGCCCGGCGGCGCCTCTCCGCCGGATCACCGCCACTCACAGCGGCGCGTAGGTGCTGGTCATCGTGTAATCCTTGCGCGGGCCGCGCACCCGCCAGACGACGCGAAACCGGGGCCAGAGTGCGAAGTCATAGGACACATCGTACGCATCGGGGGCGCACCAATGCGCCGCATCGCCGCCGCCGGGGGGGACCAGGTGAAAAAACTGCCCATCCTCGAACCAGACGCTCAGATCGGCCCGCCACAGGTAGCGCCGCTCGGCCTGCATCGCGCGCTGCCCCTCGATCCGCAGTTCACCGCGTTCCACATAGCGCAGGGCGTCGCCCTCCGGCGACCAGACCGCCTGCCCGTCGAACCGCGCGGGCGGGCCATCGTGCTGCGTGATGCGGCGCTCGATCCGCCAGCGGCCCTCGAAATCCGCCAATACGCGCGCGCGGACATCGCGGGTGTCTCGGGTGTCTCGGGTGTCGGCGTCGTTATCTGTGTCGTCGTGATCCATGATCCCTCGTGTTGCCCCTGGCCGCATTTCGCGGGTGGGTGCCTTGTGGTGCGCTACAGGTCAGTTTAAGAGCCTGCGCAACCGATGAACACACTGTCAAAAAGGTCTTTGCCCATGATCCCGCGTTATTCCCGCCCCGAAATGGTCGCGATCTGGTCGCCCGAGACCAAGTTCCGCATCTGGTACGAGATCGAGGCCCACGCCTGCGACGCGATGGCCGATCTGGGTGTGATCCCGCGCGCCAATGCCGACGCGGTGTGGAAAGCCAAGGATGTCGAGTTCGACGTGGCCCGCATCGACGAAATCGAGGCCGTCACCAAGCATGACGTGATCGCCTTTCTGACGCATCTGGCCGAGCACGTGGGCAGCGACGAGGCGCGCTTCGTGCACCAGGGCATGACAAGCTCGGATGTGCTCGATACCTGCTTCAACGTGCAGTTGACCCGCGCCGCCGACATTCTCATCGCGGATATGGAGGGGCTTTTGGCCGCCCTCAAGCGCCGGGCGCTGGAGCACAAGGACACCGTCCGGATCGGGCGCAGCCACGGCATCCACGCGGAACCGACCACGATGGGCCTGACCTTCGCGCGGTTCTACGCCGAAATGGACCGGAACCTGACCCGCCTGCGCGTGGCCCGCAGCGAGATCGCGACCGGGGCGATTTCCGGTGCCGTCGGCACCTTTGCCAACATCGACCCCGCCGTCGAGGAGCACGTCTGCAGGAAACTGGGGCTCGAGCCCGAGCCGATCAGCACGCAGGTGATCCCGCGCGACCGTCACGCGGCCTTTTTCGCGGCTCTCGGCGTGGTGTCGAGCAGTATCGAGAACATCGCGATCGAAATTCGCCACATGCAGCGTACCGAAGTGCTCGAGGCGGAGGAGTTCTTTTCCGCCGGCCAAAAGGGATCGAGCGCGATGCCGCACAAGCGCAATCCGGTGCTGACCGAAAACCTGACGGGCCTGGCGCGCCTGGTGCGCATGTCGGTGGTGCCGGCGCTGGAAAATGTCGCCCTGTGGCACGAACGCGACATCTCGCACTCGAGCGTGGAGCGCAACATCGGACCCGACACCACGATCACCCTGGATTTCGCCCTGTCGCGTCTGACCGGCGTGATCGACAGGCTGGTGATCTATCCCGACAACATGCTGGCCAACATGAACAAGTTCCGCGGCCTTGTCATGAGCCAGCGGGTGCTGCTGGCGCTGACACAGGCCGGGGTCAGCCGCGAGGATGCCTACAAGCTGGTGCAGCGCAACGCGATGAAGGTCTGGGAAGACGGCAAGGACTTCAAGACCGAACTTCTGGGCGATGCCGATGTGCTCAGGGCCCTGAGCGCCGAGCAGATCGAGGAGAAATTCGATCTCGGTTATCACACCAAGCATGTGGACACGATTTTCAAGCGGGTGTTCAAGGACTGAGGATCCCGACATCGGGATCGACCGCCGTTCATTCGGCGGCGTTCGGCGGTCGATCGGCCCCGCGCCCTGCCCTGCGAAGTGGTTTTAGTTGACCCTACGGCAATTCTTGCTACCCTGTCTGGCAATCGCACAAAGTGTTTTTCAGACAGGGAGCATCGTCATGTCCTTCAAGACCCTTGCCGTCACAGTCGCACTTGCACTGGCCCCGACACTCAGCCTTGCGCAGGGCTGTTCCTATGACCGTCAGGCGATGTCCTGCGCCGAGGGAACCACCTACGACGCCGCGACCGGCACCTGCGTGACCTCCGTCAACAGCTAGGCCAACCGCCGACAGGGCGGAAAACGAAAACGTGACTGCCGCGCAGCTTTACCCTTCGTAAGGCTGCGCTATTTTTTGCGCAGTCACATTGTTCCGGAGAGTGTTCCATGCGTTTTCTTCTTGCTGCCGCCCTGATCTGCCCCACCGGCCTGTTTGCCGCCGGTGGCGGCGATGAAACCGCGCCGCCCAAACCGACCAAGGGGTGCACCTCGGGCGAAATATATGACGACAAGACCGGCACCTGCAAAAACGCCTTCAACGACCATCTGGATGCGGACGAGGTCTATCAGGGCGTGCGCCAGCTCGCCTATGCCGGGCGCTATCACGACGCGCAGATGCTGCTGGCGGCGCTGCCGGAAAACGACGACCGCCGCCTGACGTACATGGGGTTCACGCATCGCAAGCTGGGCAATACAGGCCTGGCCGATGTGTTCTATTCCAGGGCGATCGCGCGCAATCCCGGCAATATCCTGGCCCGGTCCTACATGGGTCAGGGCATGGTCGAGGCGGGCGATGTCGCCGGGGCGATGGGGCAGTTGCGGGCGATCCGCGCGCAGGGCGGCACCGGAACATGGGCCGAGACGTCGCTGCGCAACGCGATTGCGACCGGCACCACCTACAGCTACTGAACCGCGCCGGGTTTCAGAGAAACTTCACCTTTGCCTGCCACACAGTCGGACACATCATTCCGAGGCGGGCAAAGATGACACAGATGATTCCGATGGACGGCCTTGCGCCCTTGCCGGGGGCCCTGGGCGGCGCCGCACCACGGCTGAGCCGTCGGGCAAAGGCCGCCATCGTCGTGCGGCTGCTGCTGAACGAAGGCGCGGATATCCCGCTCGAGGACCTGCCGGAGGAGTTGCAGGCGCATCTGACCAAGCAGATGGGATCGATGCGCCTGGTGGACCGCGACACATTGGCCGACGTGGTCGACGAATTCTCGCAAGAGCTGGAGCGGATCGGCCTGTCCTTTCCCGGCGGGATCGCGGGCGCGCTTGACGCGCTGGATGGCAAGATTTCGCGCCGCACCGCCGACCGGCTGCGCAAGGAGGCGGGCGTGCGGGCCTCCGGCGATCCGTGGACGCGGCTGCGTGGCCTTGAGGTCGATCGCCTTCTGCCGGTTCTGCAAACCGAAAGCATCGAGGTCGGGGCCGTTCTGCTGTCCAAGCTCGATGTCTCGGCCGCGGCGGAATTGCTGGGTCGACTGCCGGGGCCGGACGCCCGGCGCATCACCTACGCCGTGTCGCAGACAGGGGCCGTCACGCCCGACGCGGTGGATCGGATCGGCCTGTCGCTGGCCAGCCAACTCGACGCGCAACCGCTGCGGGCCTTCGACAACGACCCGGTCGAACGGGTGGGGGCGATCCTCAATTCCTCGACCTCGATCACCCGCGACGATGTTCTAGAAGGACTTGACGAAACCGACGCGGGCTTTGCCGATCTGGTGCGCCGCGCGATCTTTACCTTCGCCAACATCCCCCAACGGATCGCCCCGCGCGACATTCCGCGCGTTCTGCGCGAAGTCGATCAGGCGCAGCTTGTCACCGCCCTTGCCGGGGCAGAGGCCGCGGGCCTGGCCGACACGGCGGAGTTCATCCTGGAAAACATGTCGGGCCGCATGGCCGATCAGCTGCGTGAAGAGATGGGCGAGGCCGGCAAGCTGAAGACGACCGAGGTGGAGGAGGCGATGGCCACCATGGTATCGGTGATCCGGAGGATGGAGGCGGCGGGCGACCTGCTGCTCGTGGTGCCGGAGGACGAGGCGGACGGCTGAGCCGCGATGGATCCGGCGCCGGCCTGGCCAAAGGGTGGACGGGCGCCGCGCCGTGCCTCTCGGTGCGGCGGCCTTGCGGATCGGCAAGACCCGGTTGGGGCAGGCACGGCGCTCCCGCTCCGATCCCCGAACCGCGCGGGCCCGGCACGCCCCTGCGGTGCATTGACGGGTCCGGCGCAGGGAAATTTCCGCGTTGGCGGTCTCACCGCCGGGCGCGATCACATCGCTGGACAGATGCCGCGCCGCGCCCTAAGCCCGTTGCATGACCCTGACCCCGACACCGCCCACCGTGGCCCCGCCGCCGCCGCGTCCCATTCCCGCGGCCCCGACAGGGGCGATCGCCTTGATGATCGGCGCGGTGCTGTGTTTCTCGGGCATGGATGCCTCGGTCAAGGCCGTAACGCCCGAACTTGGCACTCTGCCCGCGCTCTGGGCGCGCTACGCGGGGCAGATGCTGTTCGTGCTGGTTCTGGTGGCCCCCCGGTTGCGGCAGGTCGCGCAGACACGTTACCTGCCGCTGCATCTTGGCCGGTCAGTCCTGTTGATGAGCGCCACGTTCTTTTTCTTTTCCGGCCTCGCGCATATCGAATTGGCCGAAGCGGCGGCGGTGATGAACATCAACCCGATGCTGATCGCCCTTGGCGCGACGCTGTTTCTTGGCGAACCGATGGGACGCCGCCGCCTGATCGCCATCGCCGTGGCGTTGGTGGGCGCCCTGCTGATCATCCGCCCCGGCACCGGGGCGTTCACCCCCGCCGCGCTCCTGCCGCTTGCCGCGGCGATCTGCTTTGCCGCCTATACCCTGCTGACCCGCCGCGTCGGCGCGGATGAGGACGTATGGACATCGCTGTTCTATACCGGGCTTGTGGGATCGCTGCTGCTGAGTGTGGCGATTCCCTTCGTCTGGGTCGCGCCCGGCCCGCGCGAAGCGGTGCAGATGGCCATGATCGCGGGCTTCGGCACCTTGGGGCAACTGCTGCTGATCCGCGCGCTCAGCGCCGCGCAGGCGGGTCTGCTGGCGCCGTTCAACTACCTCGGACTGGTGTTTGCAACGCTCTGGGGGGTTTCGTTTTTCGGCGAGGTGCCGGATGCGCTGACGCTGCTGGGCGCGCTTGTGATCGCGGCGACGGGTCTGTATGTCTGGCACCGCGAACGGCAACGGCGCTAGGCGCTCCGCCTGCCGCGCCCCGGATCAAGGCCCGCGACCGACAGATGTCTGACACCCCTTCCCCCCTGCCGCGCCGGATCGGCCACTACGTCAGCAACCTTGTGATCGTCGGCATCATCCGGCTGGCGCTGCTGCTGCCCTATGCCGCCCGCGTCCGGCTGGTGGGATGGGTCGTGCAACACGGGCTGGGGCCGTTGGCGGGCTACCGCAGGCGCGCAATCGACAATCTGGCGATGATCTATCCCGACATGCCCGCCCGCCGCCGCCGGGCCATCGCGGGGCGATGCCTCAACAACGCGGGCCGCACCTTCATCGAAAACTATTCGGCCCGCGATTTCCCGCAACGCATGGCCGGTGTCGTGCCGCAGGGGCCCGGTTTGGCCGCCCTTGAGCGCGCGGCGGCCAAGCGACAGCCTGTGATCCTGGTCACCGGTCACTACGGCAACTACGAGGCGACGCGCGCGGCGCTCGTCGCGCGCGGCTTTGATATCGGCGGGCTGTACCGCGATATGGCGAACCCCTATTTCAACGCGCATTACGTCAAGACGATGGAAGCGTTCGGCGGCCCGGTGTTCCCGCAAGGGCGTCGCGGCACGGCCGGGTTCGTGCGCCACCTCAAGGCCGGGGGGCAGTTGGTGCTGCTGTTCGACCAGCATGTGTTCGGCGCGCCGCCGTTGGATTTTCTCGGCCAACCCGCGAATACGGCGCTCTCGGCGGCGGAATTGGCCTTGCGCTATGATGCGCTGCTGATCCCGTTCTACGGCATCCGGCGCGCCGACGGCCTGTCGTTCGATGCCGTTCTCGAAGCGCCGGTCAGCGGTACCGATCCGCGCGCGATGACACAGGCGCTGAACGACAGCCTCGGCGCCCGGATCGAGGCGGACCCGACGCAATGGTTCTGGGTGCACCGCCGCTGGCGGATCCACGACAACTGAGGCACGTCTGAGCCGGGCGTTGCGGGCCCCGCAGGCGCCTCTGCTCAGTCGAGCGCCGCCGCAGCATGGATCGGCCCCGTGCCGCTTGCCTGCAGCAACACCGCCACCGGCGCATCGCCGGGTGCCTGCGCCGTCAGGGTCAGCGCCTCGCGTCCGTCCCATTTTCCCACCATCGTCAGCCCTTGGGTGACGTTGGCATAGGTGATGGTCTTGCCCGCGTTCTCGCCCCTGCTGATCCGGCTTTCGCGTTCGGGTGTATAGCGAAGCATCATCACGTCCATCGGCCCCACGGTCGGATCAAGCCGCCGCGCATCGATCGTGATCGTATCCCCGCTGCGGGTCAGGGCGACGGTCGCGCGGGGCGCATTCGCCTTGTGCGCGGCGATCGCCTCCATCAGCTTCATCGGCTTGGCGCCGACGATGTCGGTCTTTCCGTTCACGATCATCTGCGGGGTGTAGATCGACCGGCGCCCCGCCACGCGCGCATAGGCGCGTTGCCGCTCGGCATGGGCGGGGTCGGCGAATTCGTCCTTCCAGCCGATATAGTCCCAGTAATCCACATGCAACGCGAGCGCGATCACATCGTCCCGCTTGGCCAGTTCATGCAGGATCTCATCCGCCGGCGGACAGGACGAACAGCCCTGCGAGGTAAAGAGTTCGACCACGACCGGCGAGCCTTGCGCAAAGGCGGGTGCGGCAGTCAACCATAGTGCCGCGAAGGCGAGAACCAGTCTTTTCATGTCATTCCGCTGCTGTTTCATTTCGGGGCGTGGTTCCTAGGTACTCTCGCGGTCCTGAAATAACCAATCAAGGTTTCTTGAGACCTGCGCGACCAAACTGTGCCTCAGCGCACGTTCCGCCGGAATGTGGTGCGGTCGTGCGCGCAACTCGGTACACAATGGTATACAAAATGACGCAGAACCCGGGATTTGAGTTGATCCGCGACCCGTCCTGATGCATTGAGCAGGCAATACCTTTCCCAACACCCATTCACATCCAAGGGAGCCCCGAATGCCCATTTCAGTTGGTCACGATACGTCCAAGACCCGCAAGACCCTCACGGTCGGCGACCAGAGCGTCGCCTATTATTCCATCGCCGCCGCCGAAGAGGCCGGGCTTGGCGATTTCTCCAAGCTGCCCGCCGCGCTGAAGGTCGTGCTTGAGAACATGCTGCGGTTCGAGGACGGCAACACCGTCACCACCGACGACATCAAGGCCTTTGCCGAATGGGCGACGAAGGGCGGCAAGAACCCGCGCGAGATCGCCTACCGTCCCGCGCGCGTACTTTTGCAGGACTTCACCGGCGTGCCGGCGGTCGTCGACCTGGCCGCGATGCGCGATGCGATCATCAACCTTGGCGGAGACGCGGATAAAATCAACCCGCTCAACCCCGTTGACCTGGTCATCGACCACTCGGTCATGATCGACGAATTCGGCAATCCGCGCGCGTTCCAGATGAACGTCGACCGCGAATACGAACGCAACATGGAGCGGTATACCTTCCTCAAGTGGGGCCAAAAGGCATTCCGCAACTTCCGCGTGGTGCCGCCCGGCACCGGCATCTGCCACCAGGTCAACCTCGAATACCTCAGCCAGACGGTCTGGACCGATACCGACCAGAACGGCCATGAGGTCGCCTATCCCGATACGCTGGTGGGCACAGACAGCCACACCACGATGGTCAACGGCGCGGCCGTTCTGGGCTGGGGCGTTGGCGGCATCGAGGCCGAGGCCGCGATGCTGGGCCAGCCGATTTCCATGCTGATCCCCGAGGTCGTGGGCTTTGAGCTGACCGGCCAGATGGTCGAGGGCACGACAGGCACCGACCTGGTTCTGAAAGTCGTCGAGATGCTGCGCCAGAAAGGCGTCGTCGGCAAATTCGTGGAATTCTTCGGCACCGGTCTGGACAACCTGCCGCTGGCCGACCGCGCAACCATTGCCAACATGGCGCCGGAATACGGCGCGACCTGCGGCTTTTTCCCGATCGACGCGGAAACCCTGCGCTATCTGCGCAACACCGGCAGGGACGAGGACCGCATCGCCCTGGTCGAGGCCTATGCCCGCGAGAACGGTTTTTGGCGGGGCGCGGATTATGCGCCGGTCTATACCGATACGCTGCATCTCGACATGGGCACCATCGTGCCCGCGATTTCCGGCCCCAAGCGCCCGCAGGACTATATCGCGCTGACCTCGGCGCACACGGCCTTTGCGGAGTACATCGAAGGCGTGCGGTCCGGCGAGGATGCCTCGCCCACCGCCGAAATCCGCTGGGAAGGCGAAGGCGGCCACCCCGAGCCGGAGGATATCCCCGGCGACGAAGGCCACCACAAGCGGGGCTACGTGCCCACCGATGACGGCCACTACCAGTTGCACGACGGCTCCATCGTGATCGCCTCGATCACATCGTGCACCAACACTTCGAACCCTTACGTGATGATCGGTGCGGGCCTCGTGGCGCGCAAGGCGCGCGAGCTGGGCCTGACGCGCAAGCCCTGGGTCAAGACATCGCTCGCCCCCGGAAGCCAGGTCGTGTCCGCCTATCTCGAGGCCGCGGGCCTGCAAGAGGATCTGGACGCCATCGGCTTCAACCTCGTCGGCTACGGCTGCACCACCTGCATCGGCAACTCCGGCCCGCTGGAGCCCGCGATTTCCAAGGCGATCAACGACTACGACCTGATCGGCACCAGCGTCCTGTCGGGCAACCGCAACTTCGAAGGCCGGATCAGCCCGGACGTGCGCGCCAACTACCTCGCCTCGCCGCCGCTGGTCGTGGCCTATGCGCTTGTGGGCGACATGAACGTCGATCTGGCCAACGGCGTGTTGGGCCAGGACAAGAACGGCAACGATGTCTATCTCAAGGACATCTGGCCATCGAGCAAGGAAATCTCGGATCTTGTGGACAAGACCGTGACACGCGAAAGCTTCCAAGAGAAATATGCCGACGTCTTCAAGGGCGACGATAAGTGGCAGGACGTCGAGACCACGGACAGCAAGACCTACAACTGGCCGCCGACCTCGACCTACGTGCAGAACCCGCCCTATTTCAAGGACATGGGCTCCGAGCCGGGCACGATCTCCAACATCGAGGGCGCGCGCGTCCTGGCGGTGCTGGGCGACATGATCACCACCGACCACATTAGCCCGGCAGGATCTTTCAAGGACAGCACCCCCGCCGGTCAGTACCTGATCGAACGCCAGGTGCCGGTGCGCGAGTTCAACTCCTACGGATCGCGCCGCGGCAACCACGAAGTCATGATGCGCGGCACCTTCGCCAACATCCGGATCAAGAACGAGATGCTGGACGGTGTCGAGGGCGGTTATACCAAGGGTCCCGACGGCAAGCAGACCTCGATCTACGAGGCGGCAATGGCCTATCAGGATCAGGGCACGCCCCTGGTGATCTTCGGCGGCGAACAATACGGCGCGGGCTCCAGCCGCGACTGGGCGGCCAAGGGCACGGCACTGCTGGGCGTGAAGGCCGTCATCGCCGAGAACTTCGAGCGGATTCACCGGTCGAACCTGGTTGGCATGGGGGTGATCCCGTTCGAATTCACCGGCGGCGACACGCGCAAATCCCTGGGGCTGACCGGTGAGGAAAGCGTGAACATCAAGGGCCTCGACAGCATCAAGCCGCTGCAGGAAGTTCCCTGCGAGATCACCATGGCCGACGGATCGGTCAAGGAGATCATGCTGAAATGCCGGATCGATACCGCGATCGAGATCGAATACATCGAACACGGCGGCGTGTTGCACTACGTGCTGCGCAACCTGGCCAAGGCGGCCTAGCACGCCGCACCACGCGACAACGGCAAAAGGCCCCGGACCTTGCGTTCGGGGCCTTTTCGCGTCGGGCTCCGCCCCCGGGCGACCCCGCGACCGCAATCAAGCCGGTCTCGACCCCGTGAAATTTGCCACATTCCCTGTTCATGCGCGCACAGGGATGCATGAAAACACCAGGGCCGCGCGGAATTGCAACATTTTCTGTCCAAGCCGCCGCCGCGATCCTGCGGGATATTGCGCCGACGGCATCGTCACACCGGGCGGCTTCACCCTAGGTCAAAAGCCGGGTTTTCCTTTTGACGCCCAGTTGTTAGGCACAGCGCAAATTTTAATCAAAAAGGAGCTATACCATGCTGAACGCCCTTTCGCGCCCGATGGTGCGCATCGTGGATCGGTATCTGCCCGATCCCTTCGTCTTTGTCATTGTCCTCACGCTGATCGCGGGGGTCGCCGCGGGGCTGGTGCAGGGCACCTCGCCCCTGCAGGTGGTCGATATGTGGGGCAACGGCTTCTGGTCGTTGCTGACCTTTTCGATGCAGATGCTGCTGGTGCTCGTGACCGGCTACATGATGGCCTCGACCCCGCTGGTGCGGCGCGGGTTGGCGGCGCTGGCGGGGCTTGCCTCCAGCGCCGGCGGGGCGATCCTGCTGGTCAGCGTGGTGTCGCTGGCCGCCAGTTGGATCAACTGGGGGTTCGGTCTCGTGGTCGGCGCGCTTTTCGCCAAGGAACTGGCGCGGCTGGTGCGGGTGGATTACCGCCTGCTGGTGGCGTCGGCCTATTCCGGTTTCATCGTCTGGCACGGCGGTCTTGCGGGCAGCGTGCCGCTGTCGATCGCGACCGAAGGCCATCCCTTCGAGGCGATCACCGGGATCATCCCCACGTCGCAGACGATCTTTTCGCCCTTCAACCTCGCGATCGTGGTGGCGTTGTTCATCGCGGTGCCGCTGATCAACCGCGCGATGATGCCGCGCGAGGAGGACAGCGTCTATATCGACCCAAAGCTGCTGGCCGAGGAAAAGGACGACCGCGACCCCACGGGCACGCCGGCGGACCGGATCGAAACCAGCCCCGCGCTTTCGATGCTGATCGGCGCGGCGGGCGCGGCATGGCTGCTGCAATATTTCCTCGCCGGCGGGGGGCTGTCGCTCAACGTCATCAACTTTGCCTTCCTGACCCTGGCGATCCTGCTGCACGGCACGCCGCGCAACCTGCTCAATTCGCTGAACCAGGCGGTCAAGGGCGGCGCGGGCATCGTGATCCAGTTTCCGTTCTACGCGGGTATCATGGCGATCATGGTCGACAGCGGCCTCGCAGCGACCGTGTCGCAGGGGTTGATCGGCTTTGCCAGCGACGCCAGCCTGCCGTTCTGGTCCTTCATCTCGGCCGGGGTGGTCAACTTCTTTGTGCCGTCGGGTGGCGGGCAATGGGCGGTTCAGGCCCCCGTGATCCTGCCCGCGGCAGAAGCCCTGGGCACCGATCTTGCGCGGGTGTCGATGGCGGTGGCCTGGGGCGATGCCTGGACCAACATGGTGCAGCCCTTCTGGGCGCTGCCCATCCTCGGCATCGCGGGGTTGCGCGCCAAGGACATCATGGGCTTTTGCATGGTGCACCTGATCCTGTCGGGCGCGATCATTGCGCTCGGGCTCAGTTTCCTGTGACCGCGACAGGGCGCGCGCGGCGGCGCGCGCCCTACTCCGCGCCCTGCGCGGCTTCGAGCGCGGGAACGAAACGCTGTCGGTAATCGCTGCCGACCAGCGGCCCGGCAAAGCGGAACAGCACCGTGCCATCGCGGCCCAGAATGAAGGTCTCGGGCGGGGCGGTCACGCCCCAGTCGATGGCGGTGCGGCCCCTGGGGTCGAACGCCACGCCCGCAAACGGGTTGCCGTCGTCCACAAGATAGCTGGTCGCCGGGCCTTGGGTATCCTTGAAATTCACGCCGATGATGCGCACCCCCGCCGCCTGCATCTCGAGCAGTTTGGGGTGCTCGGCACGACAGGGCGGGCACCAGCTGGCCCAGAAATTCACCAGCGTCACCTCTCCGCCGCCGATCATGTCGGGCGTGACCGGCGGGAAATCCGCCAGCGGCGTGGCGGCAATGGCCGGGGCCGCCTGCCCCACCAGCGTCGAGGGAAGATCGTCGGGATTGTCGCGGAACATGCCGAAGGCGGCCAGCGCGACGAACCCCGCGAAGATCAGCGGCGGCGCGATCATCAGCGGTGAAATCTTAGCCACGTCGCTTGCTCCGCGTCTCGACCTCGGCCAGATCCGCGCGCGCGCGGCGGCCCCGCCGCAGCGTCAACAGCACCAGCGCCGCCAGCAGCACCAGCGACGCGCCGTAGGCCGACAGCACGGCGGCCGCGTATTTCCCCAGATCGGGCATCATGTCCGCACCTCCCGCGCCCGCAGCGCCCGCGCGCGGCGTATCCTGATCTCGGTGCCGGTGCGGTACAGCACGAGGGCCAGAAACAACAGCACAAAGCCCGCGATCGCCAGCAACAGCGGTTGGTAAAACACATCCGCCACGTTCTTTTCCTTGTCCAGCGACAGCGACGCCCCCTGGTGCAGACCCTGGTTCCAGAAGTTGACCGCATAGCGCGACAGCACGGCAAAGACCGACCCCACCAGACACAGGACCGACGTCAGGTCGGCCGCGGTATCGGGATCCTCGATCGCCTCCCACAGCGCGACATAGCCCAGATAGAACAGGAACAGGATCAGAAACGACGTCAGCCGCGGATCCCATGCCCACCAGGTGCCCCACATCGGCTGACCCCAGATCGCCCCGGTGACGAGCGCGATCAGCGTCATCACGACGCCCACCGGCGCTGCCGCCTTGGCCGCCAGCGCGCTGACGTGATGGCGGCGGACAAGCCAGATGATCGAGGCCACCAGCATCATGAACCACGCGTTGATCGCCATCAGGGCCGACGGCACGTGCAGGTAGATGATCTTGACCGTCGATCCCTGGCGGTAATCGTCGGGTGTGCCGAAAAAGCCCCAGATCAGCCCGGCCGCCAGGCACAGCGCGGCGCCGACCCACAAGACAGGCAAAAGCCGCTCGCTCAGCGACAGGAATTTGACGGGGTTTGCATATTGCCAGAGAGACATGGCGATTACCTAATATGTTGTCGGGGGGCGCTCAATGGGCAAAAGACCGAGATCACCGCAAGTTCACCCGCAGGACCGCCGCACTGGCGAAGGGCATCAGCGCAATCACCCCGGCGGTGATCCCCGCCAGCATCAGCAGCGGCGTCGTGGGGTCGAGCCCGGTGGCGCCGCGGCGGGCGGCCTCGGCCCCGAAGATCAGCGTCGGCACGTAAAGCGGCAGGACCAGAAGCGACATCAGCAAGCCGCCCCGCTTGATCCCGACCGTCAGCGCCGCACCGAAGGTGCCGATCACCGACAGTGCGGGCGTGCCAAGCGCCAGCGACCCGACCAACCACGCATAGCCATCGCCCCCGAGATTGAGCAGCACCCCCAGCACCGGGGCGGCCAGCACCAGCGGCAGGCCGGTGGTGATCCAATGTGCCAGCGCCTTGACGCTCAGCGCCGCTTCCAGCGGCAGCGGGGCGGTGGCCAGCAGATCCAGCGTGCCATCCTCGAAATCCAGCGCCAGCAGGCGATCGAGCGACAGCAGGCAGGCCAGCAAGGCGCCAAGCCACAACACCCCCGGCGCGATGGTCGACAAGAGCGCCTCTTGCGGGCCGACGCTGAACGGAACCAGCACGGTGACGATGAGAAAAAACGCAAGCCCGAGGCCAAATCCCCCGCCGGCACGGAACGCGAGCGTCAGATCGCGGATCAGAAGCGCGTTCACAGGAAGGCCTCGTCGCTGGCCCCGGCACGGGTGTCATGGGTCGCGCGAAAGGGCGTCACATCAAGCATCGCGGCATCGAGGCCAAGCTCGATATGCGTGGCGATCAGCGCCGCCCCCCCCTGCGCCAGATGGGCGCGCACCGCATCCGCAAACAGCGCGACGGCCCCGGTGTCCAGCGACACGGTGGGTTCGTCCAGCATCCAGACCGGCCGCCCGGTGACCAGCAGGCGCGCCAGGCCCAGGCGGCGTTTCTGTCCCGCCGACAGGGTGCCCGCAAGCCTGTTGCGCAGGTCGTGCAGATCGAAGGCTTGCACCGCCGCGTCGATCTCGCGACGGCCAAAGACACGCGCCCAGAAGATCAGGTTTTCCGCCACGCTCAACATCGACTTCAGCCCGTCGGAATGCGCGGCATAGGCGATGCGGTCCTCGGCCCCGGCGATGGTGCCCGACAGCGGTGGCTGCAACCCCGCCAGCGTCCGCAGCAGCGTGGTTTTGCCCGATCCGTTGGGCCCGCGCAAGATCAGCGCCTGTCCGGGGTCCAGTCGCAGCGTGACGCCGGTCAGCACCGGCACGCCGCCGCGCGCCACGGCCAGGTCGGTCACGATCAGCGGCACGCGCGGGCCGTCAGACCGGGATCAGGGCCAGCGCGATGCGCCGCCCTTCGCTCAGTAGAACATTGTAGGTCCGGCAGGCCGCCGGGCTGGCCATCACCTCGACGCCGATCCCGGCGTCTTCCAGCGTGCTGCGCAAATCGTCGGGGATATGCGCGATCTCGGGTCCGGTGCCGACGAACAGCACGTCGATCTGGCCCGCCAGATCCAGCAGCGCCGCCGTGTCGTCATAGCCGCCCCATGTCCCGGTGCCTTTGGGGCCCGCGATCACCGCGCCGCGGATCACCTGACCGCCGATGCGGAAAAAGCCGGGGCCGTAGCCTTCGACGGGTTTGGCGTCGGTAAAGACAACTTCGTTCAGGCGCATGTCGGTCTTCCTAGTCCCAGAGGGGCAGGCCAAGCACGATGGCCGCCGCGATGATGCAATAGGCACAGTTGCGATATAAGGTTTCGCGCGCGGGATCAAACAGGCCCTGCCCGATCCGCGCGCCCAGACCGTAGGGAACCAGCAGCACCAGCCCCAGCGCGACCGCCTCGGGCGACAGGATGCCCTGCAAGGCCATGAACGGCAGCAACAGCAAGCTGGTCACGGTCAGAAAGACCAGCGTGTTGGCCCGGCTGCGCGCGACGGTATCGCCGCCGCTGAGCTGGAACAGGATGACGATGGGCCCCAACAGCCCGGTCGCCCCGCCCAGAAACCCGGTGCCAAGACCAACGCCCGCGCGCGTCATGCGGCCCGGTCGCGTGGAATAGCGCCACCCGGTCATCAGCGCCAGCAGCGTCACCGCCACCACGATCAGCAGCCCCCAGCGCAGGGTCGCCACATCGGTGGTGCGCAGCACCCAGATGCCCAGCGGGGCGGTCAGAGTGGCGCAGCCGATCATCCAGAGCGTGGCGGGCCGGTCGGCCTGCGCCCAGGCGCGCGGCACGACGGTCACCAGCGATGCCAGCGCAGAAACCGAAAAGGCGGCGACGGCCACCTCGACGGGGACAAAGACACTGGCCACCGGCATGAATACGAGCGCCGCGCCAAAGCCCGCAAAGCCATAGACGATTCCGGCCACCAGCGTGATGGCGACGACCCAGACCAGCCCCGGAAGGGCGAGAGTCTGGGCGGCGATGTCAGGCATCGACGTTCGCGAACTGATTGCCGGCATTCGCGTCGGGCTTGGACCAGTCGCGCTTGACGCCGAGGTACAGCAAAATCGCGGTCGCCACGAAAACGGTGGAATACGTGCCCACGATCACGCCCCAGATCATCGCAAAGACGAACCCGCGGATCACGTCTCCGCCCAGGATGAACAGCGCGATCAGCGCGATCAGCGTCGTGACCGAGGTCATGAACGTCCGGCTGAGGGTTTCGTTGATCGAAATATTCAGAACCTCCTTGAGGTCCTTCTTCTTGAACTTGCGCAGGTTTTCCCGGACCCGGTCAAAGACCACGACCGTGTCGTTCAGCGAATAGCCGACGATGGTCAACAGGGCCGCGATGATCGCCAGGTCGAACTTGATCTGCACCTCGGAGAAGACGCCGATGGTCAGCACAACATCATGGACCAGCGCCAGCACCGCGCCCAGGGCGAACTGCCATTCGAACCGCAGCCAGATATAGATCAGCACCGCCCCGATCGCCAGAAGGACGGCGATGGCCGCCGTCTGGATCAATTCGCCCGACACCTTCGGGCCGACCGATTCCACCGAGATGAACTTGAGGTCGGGCCGGACCGATACCAGCGCCTCCTGCAGGGCGGCGACCGTCTCTGCCGATACCGATTCCTGATCGTCCTGTGCCTGGATACGGATCATCGACACGTTCTGATCGGGGCCGAAGGTCGGATCGAACACCTCGGTGATCGTGATGTCGCCAAGGCCAAGCGGATCCAGCACACCGCGATATTCGCCGATATCCACCGGCCGCGGGCTTTCGGTGCGGATCGTGGTGCCGCCGCGAAAGTCGATGCCGTAGTTCAGCCCCTGCACGAGGAAGGAGATCATCGCCACCACCATCATCAGGCCGGAAATGCCCAGCCAGATCTTCCAGCGGCTGAAGAAATCAAAGCTCGTGTTCTGTTTGACCAGTCGCAGACGCATCTCAGACCTCGATTGTTTTGGGGCGGCGCGCCCGGAACCACATGACGATCAAGAGCCGTGTGACGTAGATTGCGGTGAAGACCGACGTGACGATGCCAAAGCCCAGCGTGATGGCGAAGCCGCGCACCGGGCCAGAGCCCATGACAAACAGGATCACGGCCGTGATCAGCGTGGTGATGTTGGCGTCGATGATCGCGCTCAGCGCCTTTTCATAACCCAGCTCGATCGCGCGCGCCGGCCCCTTGGCGGTGTGCAGTTCTTCGCGGATCCTCTCGAACACCAGCACGTTGGCATCGACCGCCATGCCGACGGTCAGCACGATCCCCGCGATGCCCGGCAGCGTCAGCGTCGCGCCGACAAGGCTCAGGAGGCCGAAGATCAGCCCGATGTTGATCACCAGCGCGACATTGGCGAACAACCCGAACAGCCCGTAGCTGACAAGCATGAACACCAGTACCGCGATGGAGGCGACGATCGTGGCGACCTTGCCCGCGTCGATGCTGTCCTGGCCAAGTTCGGGTCCGATGGTGCGCTCCTCGAGGAACTCCAGCCCCGCAGGCAGGGCGCCCGCGCGCAGCAAGATGGCCAGGTTGGTGCTTTCGGCCAGGTCGAAGTTGCCGGTGATGATGCCCGACCCGCCGGGAATATGGCTTTGGATGACCGGCGCGCTGACGACCTCGTCGTCAAGCACGATGGCAAAGGGGCTGCCGATGTTTTCCGCCGTGTAATTGCCGAACTTGCGCGCGCCCGAGGTGTTGAAGCGGAACGACACCGCGGGCCGCCCGTTCTGATCGTAGGAGGGCTGCGCATCCACCAGCTCCTCGCCCGTCACGACGGGGGCGGATTCGATGGTGTAATAGACACCCGGATCATCCAGCGAGGGCACGATCTTGTTGCCGATGCCGGGGGCGGCGTCGGGGTCGGTGCCGCGCGTGACCACGGGGTTGAATGTCAGCTGCGCGGTGGTGCCGATGATCGCCTTCAGCTCTGAGGCGGAGCCGATGCCGGGCACCTGGATCAGAATTCGGTCCGCGCCCTGGCGCTGGATCGTCGGCTCGCGGGTGCCGACCTCGTCGATGCGGCGGCGGATGATTTCGAGGCTTTGCTGCACGGTGCGCTCGTCGCTGGCGAGTTTCTCGGCCTCCGACAGGGTCACGACGATCTCGTCGTCTTCGCCGCGTACCTCGATGTCGTTGGCACCCACGCCGGTCAGCGTCTGCACGGGCCGCGCAAGCCCGCGGACGACGTCCAGCGCGCGTTCCATCCCCTCGGGTTGGCTGATGCGGATGCGGATCTCGTCGGGGGCGGAGGGTTGCAGGCGGATGGTGCCGATGGTCGCGCGCTCGGGGCGCAGGGCATCGCGAATTTCGGGCCATGCGGCCTCCATGCGGCTGGCATAGACATCCGCGACCTTGACCTCGGCCAGCAGATGCGCACCGCCGCGCAGGTCCAGCCCGAGATTCACCAGCCCCGACGGCATCCAGTCTGGCCACCGGCTCAGCTGCGCCTCAAGCTCGGGCGTGGATCCCGCCACGGCGATGGCGGCGGCGGCATCGTTGTGCTGCTCGACCCTGGTGTAGAAGGCATTGGGCAACGCCAGCCAAAGGCCCACCGCGCAGGTCAGCCAGATCGCAACCCGTTTCCAAAGATCAAATTGCAGCATGAAACCGCCTTTTTCAGATGGGTGTGACGGCGCGTTTACTTGGCCGGTTCGGTCTTGGACACGACGGTGGCGATGGTCGACTGCACGACGCGCACCTTGACACCCTCGGCGATCTCGACCTCGATCTCGCCGTCATCCTTGACCTTGGCCACCTTGCCGATCAGCCCGCCCTGGGTGACCACCTGATCGCCGCGGCGCAGGCCCTGCACCATCGCGGCATGTTCCTTCGCCTTTTTCTGCTGGGGGCGGATCAACAGGAAATACATGATCGCGAAGATCAGGATAAGGGGCACGAACTGGCCAATGGCTTCCATGGGATATGTCCTTTTTTAACCAAGCGGGCGGGTGCCCGAATTTTGGCAGAACCTATGGCCGCGCGGGGACGGACGCAAGGTGGAAAGGCCGTGAATCGGGAGGACACGAAGCCACAGGTCGGTGATCGTACGCAGGTTGCAGTACAGGCACGCGGGTGATCCGTATTTTTCAGACACTCCCGGACAGCGCAGTGTTGTCGGTCGCCGTCATTTCCGCTCCCGACCGGTTCCTGGAGCACTCCGACGGTTGGTCTGCCTTCATCACCGCATGCCGCGCCTTGCAGCGCCCCATCGGGCACAAACCGCCCAGCCCGATGTGATGGCGCGCGCCGCGCGTGTAGCACCTTGCGCCCGCCGCCAAATCCCCCCTTTTCCTGTCGGGGCCGATCGGGCATATCTCCCCCCACACTTCCGCGCCTGACAAAAGGACCGCCCCCATGCATGACATCCGCGCCATCCGCGAAAACCCCACCGCCTTTGATGCCGCACTTGCGCGCCGGGGCGATGCGCCGGTGTCCTCCGACATCCTCGCGCTGGACGAGGCGCGGCGCGCCAAGATCGCGGCGGCAGAGACCGCGCAGGCCGAGCAGAACAAGGCTTCCAAGCTGGTGGGGGCGGCCAAGGCCAAGGGCGACGAGGCCGAATTCGAACGGCTGCGCGCATTGGTGAGTGACAAGAAGGCCGAAGTCGCCGCGATGCAGGCCCAGGCCAAGACGCTGGACGCGGAACTGACCGACATGCTGGCGCGCATCGCCAACCTGCCCGCCGACGACGTTCCCGACGGCGCGGACGAGTCCGACAACGTCGAGGTCAACCGCTGGGGCGATGTGCCCGGCTTCGACTTCACCCCAAAGGAACACTACGAGATCGCGGGCGTCGCCCCCTCGATGGATTTCGATACCGCCGCCAAGATCTCGGGGGCGCGCTTTGTGCTGCTGTCGGGCGCTGTGGCGCGGATCCACCGGGCGCTGGCGCAATTCATGCTCGACACCCACGTCGATGAAAACGGCCTGACCGAAACCAATCCGCCGGTGCTGGTGCGCGACGAGGCGATGTATGGCACCGACAAACTGCCCAAATTCGGCGAGGACAGCTATCGCACGACGAACGGCTGGTGGCTTGTGCCCACCTCCGAAGTGCCGCTGACCTATATCGCGGCGGATCATGTGATCGAGGAAAGCTACCTGCCGCGCCGCTATGCCGCGCATACCCTGTGCTTTCGGTCAGAGGCCGGATCGGCGGGCCGCGACACCTCCGGAATGCTGCGCCAGCACCAGTTCGAGAAGGTCGAGATGGTCAGCGTGACCCACCCCGATCATTCCGACGACGAACAAAAGCGCATGCTGCGCTGCGCCGAAGATATCCTCGAGCGGCTGGGCATCGCCTATCGCACCGTGATCCTGTGTACCGGCGACATGGGGTTCGGCGCGCGCCGCACCTATGACATCGAAGCCTGGCTGCCCGGCCAGAACGCCTATCGCGAGATCAGCTCGGTCTCGACCACCGGCGATTTCCAGGCGCGGCGCATGAATGCCCGGTTCAAACCCGCCGATGGCGGCAAGCCGCAGTTCGTTCACACGCTCAACGGGTCGGGGCTGGCCGTGGGGCGCTGCCTGATCGCGGTGCTCGAGAACGGTCAGAAGGCCGATGGATCGGTGCTGCTGCCCGATGTGCTGGCGCCCTACCTTGGCGGCAAGACGCTACTGAGTGCCGATGGCGCGCTGATCTGAGGCGCGGGTATCAGGTGAACAGGTCGCGCATCAGGTTGCGCAGGCTGCCGGGCCGGTAGGATGCGTCGGCCTGCGTCCGGGCCCGCGCCGTCGGATGCAGGTCGATGTCGTGGCCCGGACCGTCGCGCCACCGCAACAGCCCGTGCGCAACACGGTAGAAAAGGCTGGGGTCGTCGATCTCGGGCGCCGGGGCCAGCGGGTCGATGTCGGCATCCAGCAGGCGCGCACCGGGCGCGAGCGTCAGCCCCGCTTCGCGCGCGCCGTCGTGCACCCAGTCGAGCGTGATCGCCGACAGCCCCCGCGCGGCCCCGCTGCCGCCGGCGATGCCGTGATCACCGACGAACCACACCTGCTGATAGGGGCGCGTCGGCCCCCTGTCCCCGGCGTTCAGCCCCGGCCCGTCGCGTGATGCCTCGAGGTTGTCCCACAGCGCGGGCGCATAGAACACCCGTCGCTCGTCGAGCGCCACGGCATGGCGCGCGGCCTCGACCAGATGCGACAGGTTGGTATCGTGGAAGGTGTAGCGCGCATTCCAGATCGCGGCGATTGGGCCCAGAAGCGTCTCGGGAATGCCCAGCGATCCCACCGTGTCCCAGATGCCGAGGTAGGTGATGCGCACCAGGTGGCTGTCGTCCTCGGGATTTTCGCGCAACCGCTCCTCGACATCCTGTTGCGAGGTCGCGTAGCCGGGCGACAATTTCTTGCGGGCTTTGCGGATATGCCCGGCGTCGGGCGCATTCCCCGGCCCCGCCCTGCGATAGAGCCGGAACGCCCTGCGCAGGTTGGCGGGCGTGGGATCGGCCAGGATACCCGCCTTGCGGATCATCCCGGCAAGCGACCGCGCGGTATAGGCGCCGCGCGAAAAGCCGAAGATCAGGATCTTGTCGCCGGGTTGGTACGCAGTCGCCAACGCCATGTAGGCCAGCTTGATATTGTCGTTGAGACCCCAGCCAAAGGCGCCGCCCCCGATCTTGTGGATCAGCTTGCCGAGAAACCCGCGCACCGCGCCGCCCGTTCCGACCCCCGGCAGATAGAGCGCGCTTTGCCCGTCGTGTTGCGCGGTGGCCGCATAGAGGCGGTACACATGGGTGGGTTGCGGGATCGTCGGGCTGTTCCACGTCCCGTCGCAGAAAATCGCGATGACTGCCATTTGCCGAAACCCCGGATAGGTCTAAATGAATGATATAGAATGGTGCAACTTTAACGGGTTGCCCGACAATGTAAATCCGCGTGGCCATCCTGCGTCCCGCCCTTGCCCCCATCAGGATCATGTCATGCGTCGCGCCACCGCAGTCCTCAGCGTCCTTCTTGCCCTTGCCTTTGCCGCGTCACCGTTGCTGGTGCCGGATTTCGGCGGCTTCGATCCCGATCAGTTTCCGGTGCCGCAGACCGATCCTCCCGTTCAGCCCGCCGGCTATGCCTTTGCCATCTGGGGGGTGATCTATCTCTGGCTGCTGCTGGGGCTGGGATACGGGCTGGTGCGGCGGCGCGACGACGCAGACTGGCACGCGATGCGCGCGCCGCTTTGCCTGTCGTTGGCGGTGGGTGCGGTGTGGCTGGCGGTTGCCGTCCAAAGCCCGGTCTGGGCGAGCATCCTGATCTGGGTCATGCTGCTCGGCGCGCTGTGGGCGCTTTACCGCGCGCCTGCCGGCGACGGCTGGGCGGCGGCCTTGCCGGTCGGGCTCTATGCAGGATGGCTCAGCGCGGCAAGCTGCGTTTCATTGGGCCTTCTGGCGGCGGGCTACGGTTGGATGTCGGAGGCCTCCGCGGCGGTCGTCTTTGTGCTGCTGGCCATCGGACTGGCGGGCGGCGTACAATCGACGTTGCGCCGCGCGCCGACTTATGGGGTGGCGGTGATCTGGGCGCTTGTCGCGGTCGTGGTGCAAAATCTCGGCTCGGCTCCGACGATCGCGGCACTGGCGGCGGGCGGCGGCGCCGCCCTGCTGTATCCAACATGGCAGGCCTGCCGCCGCCCCGTGTCTGCCGACTGACCGGACGCTTGCCCAAGGCATCGCGGCCCAGGGCGGCGCCGCGCCCGGCAACCTGGACGCCAGTCCGTTTTCTTGTACATAGAACGGACCGGATTTTTCAGAATCCGACCCGTGCCGAGCGTCAATCCTTGCGCCGGCCTTCGGTGTGTTTGCGCAGTTTGCTGGGCGGCGCCTTCTTGCGACCCTTGTAAGGGTTGGCGTCGTTCTGGCCGCGCATATACAGCCGGATCGGTGTGCCCGGCATGTCAAAATCGACCCGCAAACCATTGACAAGATACCGGCTGTAGCTTTCGGGCACCTTGTCGGGATGGCTGCACATCACCACGAAGCCCGGCGGGCGCGTCTTGGCCTGCGTCATGTAGCGAAGCTTGATGCGCTTGCCCTGCGGTGCGGGGGGCGGATGCGCCTCCATCATGCCCGCAAGCCAGCGGTTGAGATGCGCGGTTGTCACACGGCGGTTCCACACGTCATAGGCGCGCATGATCGCGGCTTGCAGCCGGTCCATCCCGCGGCCCGTCTTTGCACTGACCGTGACCAGCGGTGCGCCGCGCAGTTGCGGCAGCAGCCGCTCGAAACTTTCGCGCAGCTCCTTGAGCTTGCCCTGCTTGTCTTCCTCGATATCCCACTTGTTGACCGCCACCACCACCGCACGGCCCTCGCGCTCGGCCAGATCCGCAAGGCGCAGATCCTGCTGCTCGAACGGGATCGCGGCATCCAGCAGGACGACGACGACTTCCGCGAACTTGACCGCCCGCAGCCCGTCGCTGACACTCAGCTTCTCGAGCTTTTCCTGCACCTTGGCCTTTTTGCGCATACCGGCAGTGTCAAAGATCCGCATCGGCACGGCCACACCGTCGGGGCCCTCCCAATCGATCCGCAGCGAGATGGCATCGCGGGTGATCCCGGCCTCCGGCCCGGTCAACAGGCGGTCTTCGCCCAGGATCTGGTTGACCAGGGTGGATTTGCCCGCGTTGGGGCGACCGACCACGGCCACCTGCAAGGGCTTGGCGTTGGTGGGCTGCGGCGTGGTCGCCTCCATGTCGCCCTCGTCCTCGTCAAGGGTCACGTCGATCTCGGGCGCATCCTCGGCGGCGCGTTCGGCGAACCCGTCGGCCAGCGGCATCAGGTGGGTGTAGAGATCGTTGAGCCCCTCGCCATGCTCCGCAGACAGGCGGATGGGCTCGCCCAGGCCCAGCGAATACGCCTCGATCACGCCGGCGTCCGCCGCCGCGCCCTCGCCCTTGTTGGCGGCAAGGATCACGTTGGCCGCGCGCTTGCGCAGGATGTCGGCAAAAACCAGGTCGGTCGGTGTCACCCCGGCGCGCGCATCGATCATGAACAGGCAGATGTCGGCCATGTCGACCGCGCGTTCGGTCAGGCGCCGCATCCGGCCCTGCAGGCTGTCGTCGGTCACATCCTCAAGCCCGGCGGTGTCGATCACGGTAAACCGCAGGTCCGCCAGACGCGCGGCACCTTCGCGCAGATCGCGGGTGACGCCGGGCTGGTCATCGACCAGGGCGAGGCGTTTGCCGACAAGGCGGTTGAACAGCGTGGACTTGCCCACATTGGGCCGCCCCACGATGGCGAGGGTAAAAGACATGGATCAGGCTCCGAGCCGAGGGTCAGGCACGCGCCTTACCCCAATTGCGCGTCAACGGAAAGCGTGCAATTTCCCGCCGGTCGACACGACATACAGAACACCACCCGCCACGACCGGCGCGGTGGTCGCGCCGCCGGGCACCGGCGTGCTGGCGATCAGGCGCCCGTCACGGGGGTCAAAGCTGCGCAACTGACCGTCGCTGGAGGCGACAATCACCCGCCCGCCCGCGATCACGGGGCCATGGTTGGCGAAGACTTCGGACCGTTTGCGCGGACGGTCCTTGACGAAATTGGGCAAGGGCACGCCCCAGACGCGGCTGCCGTCGCGGGCATCGAGGCGCACGAGTTCGTTGGTATCGGTGATCGCGAAGACGCTGTCGCCCGCGGGCCAGACCCGGCCGATCGCACCTTCGGGCGCGGTCCAGATACGCGCGCCGCTGCCGGTGTCGAGGGCCACGATGCGGCCCGATTGATTGCCCGCATAGACGGTATCGCCCACGATCACGGGCGCGCCGGTGACGTCGCCCACCTTGGACAGCGCCCGGCCCGGACGTTCGCCCAGCACCGCGGCATCCCAGCGGCGCAGCCCGCCCCGGCGGAACACCGCCTGAAGCTCGCCGGACCCGAAGCCGAAGATCGCCAGATCGTCACTCAGCGCCGGTGCGGGCGCGCCAAGAACGTTGTTGATGTTTGTGGCGGCGCTGATCTGCCACAGGATCCGCCCGTTGGCGGTATTGACCGCCCAGCCGGTATCGTCGCCGGCGGTCAGGTATACGATCCCGTCATAGACCGTCGGCGCGCCAGAGCCCGTGGCGTCAAGCTGCTGACGCCACGTGACGGTGCCGGTCGCCGCATCCAGCGCGACCAGCGATCCGTAACCGAGCGAGACATAAAGCACCCCGCCGCTGACCGCGATGCCGCCCCCGGTCGCCTGCCCCTCGCCATCGCGCACGGGGCGGATGTCGTTTTGCCAGACCGTCCGTCCGCCGATGTCG
Organism: Sulfitobacter sabulilitoris; assembly: GCF_005887615.1. GTDB lineage: Bacteria > Pseudomonadota > Alphaproteobacteria > Rhodobacterales > Rhodobacteraceae > Sulfitobacter_E > Sulfitobacter_E sabulilitoris. The sequence goes on along the minus strand of NZ_VANS01000001.1, from coordinate 281,674 downwards.
GTCGCCGTGACCGTGGAGCCCGCGTCGAGCGTATAGATCAGACCGCCCGCCACGACCGGATCGGCGGTAATGCGCTGGCGGCGGCTGTCGCCCGCGCCGATGCTGCTGGACCACAGGGGGGCCAATGCGGCGCCAAGGGCCGGATGCGCCGTGCGGGTGCGCGGCGTGCCGATGGCCTGCGGCCAGCTTGCGTTCGACGTGGCGGCGGGCAGCGAAATGGCGCGGCTGACGTTGGCGACGGGGCCGCTCTCGATGGGTTCGAGGCCCGGGTCCTGCAGCACCGAGCGGATATTCTCGCGCTTTCCGGGCAGGATGACCTCGGGCTCGGCGCAGGCCGCCAGCAAGGCGCTGATCGCCAGTGTCGCAAGGATCGCGCGCCCCGGTCGCCGCGTGGCCGGTATGTTGGAAATCGCTGTCATCGCCCTGCTCGCCCTTATCTTCATCGCTTGGCGATGGCCCCCGCCGGGCCACCGCATGACCGGTTCAGTTGACCGGATCGGGCATCGCATCCAGTTCGGGCGCGCCCCCAAGCGCCACAATCACCTGTAAGGCGCGTTGTTGCAAGTCCGCGCTGACTTCGGCGTCGTTCAGGATCGACTGCAACCGAGCGATGGCCGCATCGCGGTCCCCGGCGGAGATGTCGATCAACGCCAGTTGCTCCTCGGACAGCAGACGCAGGGGCGATCCCGCCTGCGCCAGGGCCTCGAACTGCTGGCGGCGCTCTGCCGCCGGCAAGGTGTCGGCCTGCATCGTCAACGCCTTGAACGTGGCGATCTGGCGGTACATCGCGGGGACCTCGGCATCGGTTGCGACGGTGTTGAGGGTGGCGACTGCCGCCTCCATCGCTCCGGCCTCGACCTGTTCGGCGGCGGTCAGCATCGCCAGAACCGCGCCGGCAGTCGGGTTCGCGGCATCGATGTCGGCCAGGGCAGCGGCCCTGGCTTGCGCATCGTCCGATGACACGGCGGCCAGCATCGCATCCCCCAGTGCCTCGGCCTGCGCGCGGATCTGCGCCTTGCGGTATTCGCTGAAGGCGGCGCCGCCGACGATCAGCGCGACCACGAGCCCCGCGACCCAGCCATAGCGGCGCAAAAGCTCAAAGAGCCGGTCGCGCCGGACCTCGTCGTTGACTTCGTCGATGAAACTGTCCGTATCGCTCATGAAGGCCTGCCCGTACGTTGCGTCGATGTCCCCTTCAGGCGGCCCCGCGGACGGGCCCCGCGCCTGAATTCGCCCCTCTTAACGCGCGACGAAGGCCAAGCCAAGGGGCCGCATCGACGCCTGCGCGGTCAGGCATTGCACGAGAGGCCAGAAAATTTTAATCTGAACTGGTCAGTTTAGCGTAATCAGGCTAAATACATTTTGCGTTTCACCGGGCGGCCGATCGCGCCGAATGCCATGATTTAAAACTTGTACCGATACGTGGCGCGGCCCCAGGCCCGCCGATCAGACCCAGAACGAGGCCCACCAATGCGTATTTTCCCAGTTCTCGCAGCCGTTGCCGTTGCGTCGCTGCTTTATCTTGCGGTCTTCGAGCGGGCGGTGGTGACCGAATTTCTTGGCCTGTCCTCCCCCGCCGCGCAGATGCAGGCAGAGGGTACCGCGGCAGCGACACCGGGTGACGACGGCGCGTCCGCGGGCCGGGTCAAGGTGGTCGTACACCGCTCGGAGGCGCGCGACATCGATACGGCGGTGATCCTGCGCGGCCAGACCAACGCCGCGCGGCAGGTGGATGTCAAAGCCGAAACTTCGGCGCGCGTGATGTCTGAGCCGCTGCGCAAGGGCACCACGGTCAGCGAGGGGCAGGAGCTGTGCCGGCTCGACCCCGGCACCCGCCAGGACACGCTGGCGCAGGCCCGCGCGCAGCTTGACGAGGCGCAGGCGCGGGTTCCCGAGGCGCAGGCCCGCTTGGCGCAAGCCCAGGCCCAGTTGGAGGAGGCGCGGATCAACCGGGACGCGTCGGCCCGGCTGGGCGAGGACGGCTTTGCCTCGACCACGCGGGTGGCCAATGCCGAAGCCGCATTCGCCACCGCGCAGGCCGCCGTCGAATCGGCGCGCGCCGGGCTTCAGGCGGCGAAAACGGGCATCCAATCGGCCAAGGCCGGTGTGGCGCTGGCCGAGACGGAGTTGGATCGCGTGACGATCCACGCCCCCTTCGGCGGCCTGCTGGAAAGCGATACGGCCGAATTGGGCGCGCTGCTGCGACCGGGCGACCTGTGCGCCACGATCCTGCAACTCGATCCGATCAAGCTGGTGGCCTTCGTGCCGGAAACCGAGGTGGCCCGCATCGCGGTGGGCGCTTCGGCGCGCGCCCGGTTGGCGGCGGGCGGCGGCGAAGTCCGTGGCACGGTCAGCTTCCTGTCGCGCTCCGCCGATCCTACCACACGCACCTTCCGGGTTGAAATCGAGGTGCGCAACGACGATCTTTCGATCAGCGACGGGCAGACCGCCGAGATCGCCATCGCGTCCGACGGGGCCAAGGCGCATCTTCTGCCGCAATCGGCGCTGACGCTGAACGACGATGGCACGCTGGGCGTGCGGACGGTGGACGCGGATGACGTCGTGCAGTTCAAGCCGGTGTCGCTGATGCGTGACACGGCGCAGGGGGTGTGGCTGACCGGGCTGGACGACGTGGCGACGGTGATCGTGGTCGGGCAGGAATTCGTGACAGCCGGCGTCACGGTCGCACCCACCTTTCGGGAGTTGAGCCAATGACGGGCATGGTCGACTGGGCCGCGTCGCGGGCGCGGATGGTTCTGGCCTTCATCCTGCTTAGCATCGTGGTGGGCGGCTATGCCTATTCCACCCTGCCCAAGGAAGGCGAGCCGGACATCGAGATACCGGCGCTGTTCGTGTCGGTGCCCTTTCCGGGCATTTCCGCCAGCGACAGCGAAACCCTGCTCGTCAAACCGATGGAGACCGAGCTTGCCGATCTGGATGGCCTGAAGACAATGACCGGCACGGCGGCGGAAAACTATGCCGGGATCGCGCTGGAGTTCGAATTCGGCTGGGACAAGACCAGGATCATGGCCGACGTGCGCGACGCCATGAGCAAGGCAGAGGCGGATTTTCCCGCCGGGGCCGAGCAGTATTCCATCGAAGAGATCAACTTCAGCGAATTTCCCATCATCATCGTGAACCTGACAGGGCCGGTCCCCGAACGGACGATGATCCGCGTGGCCAAGGACTTGCAGGACGATCTTGAAGCGGTTGATGCGGTGCTCGAAGCCGGGATCGCAGGCAGCCGCGACGAAATGCTCGAGGTGCTGATCGACCCGCTTCGGCTGGAGGCCTACAACGTCACCGCGGGCGAACTGATCACCACGGTGCAGAACAACAACCAGCTTATCGCCGCGGGCGAGGTCGAAACCGCGCAGGGCACCTTCAGCGTCAAGATTCCCTCGTCCTTCGACGAGGCGGCGGATGTCTATGCCCTGCCCGTCAAGACCAATGGCGACCGGGTGGTGACGCTGGGCGATCTGGCGCAGATCAACCTGACCTTCGAGGACCGCCTGGGCACGGCGCGTTTCAACGGCGAAAACACGGTTGCCCTGCAGGTGGTCAAACGCAAGGGGTTCAATCTGATCGACACCGCCAACCTGGTAAAGGCGCTGGTGGACGAGAAGAGCGCAGAGTGGCCCGCGGGCCTGCGCGCGGCGGTCAAGGTCGGCACGTCGAACGACCAAAGCCGCATCGTCGATTCGATGGTCCAGCAATTGCAGGGCTCGGTCTTTACCGCCATCGCGCTGGTGATGATCGTGGTGCTGGCCGCACTTGGCATCCGCGCCGCGCTGCTGGTGGGCTTTGCCATCCCGACCTCGTTTCTTTTGTGTTTCGCCTTCCTCGCGCTGATGGGGATCTCGATTTCGAACATCGTGATGTTCGGGCTGATCCTTGCGGTGGGGATGCTGGTGGACGGCGCGATCGTCGTCGTGGAATACGCCGACGCCCGCCAAAAGGAAGGCGTCGGCCCGATGCACGCCTATGTCGAGGCGGCCAAGCGCATGTTCTGGCCGATCATTTCCTCTACCGCGACGACGCTGTGCGCGTTCCTGCCGATGCTGTTCTGGCCCGGTGTGCCGGGCGAATTCATGGGCATGCTGCCGGTGACGTTGATCTTCGTTCTGTCCGCGTCGCTGGTGGTGGCGCTGATCTATCTGCCGGTGATGGGCGGTGTCACCGGGCGGCTTGAGCGGTGGATGGCCGACTACATGACCAAGATCGCCGAAATCCGGTTCTACCTGCACCTGGCGCTGTTCCCGCTGGGGATGGCGGGTGTGGTCGTGGCCGCCACGCTCATGCCGCTGGTGTTTTCCGCGGTCTCGGCGCAATTCGCCGCGATGGACGGGCTCGATCTGCTGGGGTCGGTGGTGCCGACCTTCGCGCTGGTCTTTGCACTTGTCCTTGCGGCCGCCGCCCTGATCGCGCTGGCGGCCAGCGGGGCGATGGTCGCCCTTCTGGCGACATTCGCCCTGCTGACGCGGGCGGGCAATACCGGGCGGTCGATCTCGCGGCGGTTGTTCGCGCGTCACGACACCCGGATTCACGCGGGCTACCGCCGGTCGGGCTTTGGCCGCGTGATCGCCTTCATCGCCGGCAATCCGGTCATGCCGCTGGTGGTGGCGGGCACGGTGTTTGTCTTTGTCGGCACCGTGATGATCTTTTTCTCCAACAACAACAACGGGGTGGAGTTCTTTGTCGAGAGCGAGCCCGAACAGGCCATCGTCTATGTGCTGGCGCGCGGCAACCTGTCGCTTGAGGAAAAGGACGATCTGGTGCGCGAGGTCGAGGAGGTCGTATTGGCGCATCCCGGCGTCAAGACGGCGTTTTCCTTTGCCGGTGAAGGCGGGCTGAACACCGATGCGTCGGGCGCGTCCAAACCCAAGGACCTGATCGGACAGGTCCAGCTTGAGACGATCCCGTGGGAAGACCGCGCCGACCGGCCCGAACTGGACGGCGATCTGGTCATCGCGGAACTGACCGAACAGTTGAGCGAAATCCCCGGCATCAACATCGAGATCCTGGCCCAGGCGCGTGGCCCGGCCAGCGGCAAGCCCGTGCACCTGCGGCTCAAGGCCGATAATTTCGACAGCCTGCTGGACGCGGCGGCGCTGGCGCGGGCGGAATTCGACACCACGCCGGGGCTGACCCTGATCGAGGACACGCGCCCCCTGCCCGGCATCGACTGGCAGATCGACGTGGATGTCGAAAAGGCCGGTCGATATGGCGCCGATGTGGCCACCGTGGGCGCCATGGTCCAGCTTGTGACCCGCGGTCTGCTGCTCGATACCATGCGTGTCGATACCTCGGACGAGGAGATCGAGATCCGGGTGCGGCTGCCCGCGCAGGACCGCCTGCTGAGCACCCTCGACACGCTCAAGGTGCGCACCGCGGACGGGTTGGTGCCGTTGTCGAATTTCATCACGCGCACGCCGGTGCCGAAACTGGCCGAAATCACGCGGGTGGATCAGAAACGCTATTTCGACGTCAAGGCCGATGTCGCGGCCGGGCTCGTGAAGGCGGTCGAGACCGCGCGCCGCGACGGCGCGGACACGGACAGGACGCTGGCCTTGCTGCGCATTGCGGGGTCGGACGCGGATGTGACGGCCCCCGATGGCACCGCCTACAAGATCACCGAACGGATGGCGGCGGCAGGTGAAACCGATCTGACCGGCGGCATCGAAACCGGCGAGATCCGGCTTGTGCCGGTAAATGCCAACGAACGGATCGGCGAGATCACCAAATGGCTCGAGACCAAGCCGCTGCCCGGCGGCGTGGAGTGGGAATGGACCGGCGATCAGGAAGAACAGGCGGAAAGCCAGGCCTTTCTCAGCTCGGCCTTCACCGCCGCGCTGGGGCTGATGTTCATCATCCTGCTGGCGCAGTTCAACAGCTTCTACAACGCGGTTCTGGTGCTTTTGGCCGTGGTGCTGTCCACGACGGGCGTGCTGATCGGGATGATCGTGATGGACCAGTCGTTTTCGATCATCATGACCGGAACGGGGATCGTGGCGCTGGCCGGGATCGTGGTGAACAACAATATCATCCTGATCGATACCTACCAGGAATACAGCCAGTACATGCCCCGGATCGAAGCGATCATCCGCACGGCACAGGCGCGCATCCGGCCCGTCCTCTTGACCACGATCACCACGATGGCGGGCCTCGCGCCGATGATGTTCGGCCTGTCGCTCAACTTTGCCGAAGGCGGCTATACCATCGACAGCCCCACGGCGCTCTGGTGGAAGCAACTGGCGACGGCGGTTGTGTTCGGGCTTGGCATCGCGACGGTGCTGACGCTGATGGTGACCCCCTCGATGCTGGCCATCCGGGTCTGGGCCACCACCTACGTGCGCTGGATCGCGCGACTGCTGGCAAAGCTGTCGCTGGGCCGCGCAAGCCGGGCGGCACAGGACTGGGCGCTGCAACGCGACGCCCGCCGCATCGCGTCGGATGAAATCATCTGGGACGACGGCAGCACCCCGCATATGGCGGGCGCGCCCTCGCGGCTCAAGGCGGCGGAATAGCGCCGGATACGCGGCGCGGCACGGCGCGGCGGCTCGCAAATGCGCGGCCATATGCTAGGATTTCGGCGAACCCGCCACAGTCAGAGGACACCTTGCCATGCTGACCCGAACAGCCCTCGCCGCCGCGCTCGGCGTCGCACTTGTCACCCCGGCCACGGCCGAGATGATCCACAAGACCAGCCCGCATTCGGTCACCGCCACGATGGACCGGCTGGAGGCCGCCGCGACCGACGCCGGCGCCACGGTGTTTGCCCGGATCGACCATGCCGCCGGCGCGCAACAGGCGGGATCGGACCTGCGGCCGACCGAAGTGCTGATCTTCGGCAATCCCGCGCTTGGCACCCCGGCGATGCGCGAGGCGCAGACCGCCGGGCTTGATCTGCCTTTGCGTGTGCTGGCCTTTGCGGACGCCCAAGGCGCGGTGCATCTTGTCTATCGCGATCCCGCCAACCTTGCCGCCGCGCACGGCCTGCCCGGCGATGCCGAGTACATCGCAAAGATGACAGGTGCCCTGTCGAAGCTGACCGACGCGGCGATTGCCGAGTGATCCACGCCTTTGGCAGCACCCAGTGGGGTGGTCCGGCGTCAGGTGCGCTGCATATCGCCGCCTGCCCGTGACGTCCGATTGTCGCGCGGGTGCGCGAAAGCCCGTGCCACCGGGGGCGCGGCAGATTGCCTGCGCGCGGCCCGGATCAGGCGTCGCGGTCCAGGCCGCTCCACCAGTCCGCATAGCTTGAGTTCTCCGGATGCTTGCCGCCCTCGTCCGGGGCGCCATCGGTCCACCACACCGGACCACGCTCGCCCAGGCGTTCTTTGGCGGCTTGCACGTCCTGACGCGCGGCGCGCCTTGCCGCGTCGGTGTCCGCCATTCCAACGGCCCTGCGGGCCTGCATCAGCGCCTTGACGGCGGCGCGGCGCTCGGTCTCGGGCAGACCGGGATCGCTGCGCCGCCAGAGCCGCTCCTTGGCGACGAAATAGCGCCCGTCGGGGGTGTGCGGGTGGTCCTTACGCGGCATCGCTTTCGCTTTGCTGACGGTGCCACAGTTGCGCATAGCGGCCATTGCTGGCCAGCAGGCCGTCATGGGTGCCTTGCTCAACGATTTCGCCCTGCTCAAGCACCACGATGCGGTCCGCCTCCGCTATGGTGCTGAGCCGGTGCGCGATGGTCAGAACGGTGCGCCCGCGGCCCGCCTGCATCAGCGCCTCCTTGATCTCCTGCTCGGTCTCGGAATCAAGCGCGCTCGTCGCCTCGTCGAGCAGCAAGATCGGCGGGTCCTTGAGCAGCGTGCGCGCGATGCCGACCCGTTGCTTTTCGCCGCCGGAGAGCTTGAGGCCGCGTTCGCCGACCGTGGTGTCGTAGCCATCGGGCAAGGCGGTGATGAAATCGTGGATCTGCGCGGCCCTGGCCGCCGCGACGATCTCGTCCTGGGTGGCGCCGTCACGGCCATAGGCGATGTTGTAGCGGATGGTGTCGTTGAACAGCACCGTGTCCTGCGGCACCACACCGATGGCGGCATGCAGGCTTTCCTGGGTCACGTCACGCACATCCTGCCCGTCAATCCGCAGGGCACCGCCGTTCACGTCGTAGAAGCGGAACAGCAGCCGCCCGACGGTGGATTTGCCCGACCCGGTGGACCCGACGATCGCCACCATCTCGCCCGGCTCGGCGGTGATGCTGATGCCCTTGAGGATCGGCCGCTTGGGGTCGTAGCCAAATCGCACCTCGTCCAGTTCGATCCGGCCGCCCGTGACCTTCAGCGGTGTGGCGCCCGGCTTGTCGGTCACCTCGGCGGGTTGCTCGAGCAGATCGAACATCTCGCCCATGTCGGTCAGCGACTGGCGGATCTCGCGGTACACCGTCCCGAGGAAATTGAGCGGCACGGTGATCTGGATCATATACGCGTTGACCATCACGAAATCGCCCACGGTCAAGGTGCCGTTCTGCACCCCCACCGCCGCCATGATCATCACGCCGATCAGACCGCCCGTGATCAGAACCGACTGGCCAAAGTTCAGAAAGGCCAGCGAATAGCTTGTCTTGATCGCCGCCTCCTCGTAGCGGGCCATCGCGCTGTCATAGCGTCGCGCCTCGCGCTCCTCGGCGCCGAAATATTTGACCGTCTCGAAATTCAACAGGCTGTCGATCGCCTTCTGGTTGGCATCGGTGTCCTGTTCGTTCATCTCGCGGCGCAGCTTGACCCGCCATTCCGTCACCGCGAAGGTGAACCAGACATACAGCGCGATCGTGACCGCCACGACGACCAGATACCACACGTCGAACAGCACCGTCAGGATGATCCCGATCAGGATCAGTTCCAGAATGAGCGGCCCGATGGAAAACAGCATGAAGCGCAGCAGGAAATCCACGCCCTTGACGCCGCGCTCGATGATCCGGCTCAGGCCGCCGGTCTTGCGTGTGATGTGATAGCGCATCGACAGGCGGTGAATGTGGCCGAAGGTCTCGAGCGCGAGCATCCGCAGCGCCCGCTGGCCCACGCGGGCGAACACCGCATCGCGCAATTGCTGGAACCCGACACCCATCAACCTTGCCACGCCGTAAGCCACGGTCAGGCCGATGGCCCCCAGCGCCAGCATCGGCACGCCCTCGTTCGACAGGGCGTCGACCGCGCCCTTGTAGAGAACCGGCGTGCCCACCGTCACCAGCTTGGAGGCGATCAGCAGCACCATCGCCCAGAGCACCTTGTGCCGGACCCAGGGCTGATCCTCGGGCCAGAGGTAGGGCGCCACCTTGCGGATGGTGCGCAGGCCGGACCGCCGTTCGGCCGCCTTCAGATCGGACAGGTCGCGGGCGTCTTGTGCCGCGTCTGTCGCGGTGTCGGTCTGGTCGGCGGAGGTGTCGGTGGCCATGCAGTATCCTGAACAAATCTGTCCCGACGATACATAGGCCGACGGGCACGGAGTTGCCAGTGCGCGCGCACGGACCGGGGCGGTTATTCGGCCGGCAGATCGAAGACCTGTCCGGGATAGATCAGGTCGGGGTCACGGATCGCGCCGCTGTTGGCCTCGAAGACCCTGACATACAGCAGCCCGTCGCCATAGCGGTCGCGGGCGATGCCCCAAAGCGTATTGCCCTTCTGCACCGTGATCGCCTTGATCGGACCCTCATCGGCGGCAAACGTCGCCTGCGCCAGCGTTGCCGCGTCTTCGCGCTTGAACGGGGTTTCGACCCGGCTGGTGACGTCACCACCGCTGCCCACCTCGTCCACGCGAAGGGTGTAGATGCCGGCATCGACATCCGGCAGATCGCCGCGCCAGCGGCCCGCGTCATCCACCGGCAGGGTCGCGACCACGGTGTTGTCGAGATAGACGCGCACCTCGCGCGTGGCGGCCTGTGCCCGGCCCGCAAGCCGGACTTCGCCCGCATCCGAATAGCTGATCGTGTCGAGCGCGACCGCGGACATGACCTCGGGCGCGCCGGCGCGGGCCATCAGTTCGACCCCCTCCGGGGTGGAGCGCAGTACCGCGACCCCCTGGGGTGCGGGCGGCGCAATGGCAGGCGGGGCACCACCGGTGACCGCCGTCGCTGCGGTCAGCCCCTGCGGCGCGGGATCGCTTGTCGGCGGCTGGCCGGCCTGAAGATCCGGCGTGGCAAGTGCGATGACCGCGTCGGGCACCGGTGCCTGCCCGCCCGCATCTTGGTCGGCCGTGTCGGATCCGGGCGCCGCGTTGTCGCCCTGCGCCGCCGCGGCGCTTGTGTCGGGCGCGACCTGCGGCTGGTCCACGGGGGCGGTGACGGGCGTGTGCTGCTGCGGGTCGGGCGTGTCGGCCTGTGCCACCGCAAGGGGGGGTTCGGGCCGTTGGGCGGGGGCGAGGATCACCTCGTCGCGCGACGCCGTCGCCTGGCCTCCGGTCTCTTGCGACAGGGTCAGCACCCGCGGCGCGGCACTGGGCGGAAGGATCGTGACGGAGGCAAAGCTGCCGCTGCCATCGGCACGCGCCGTGGCCACTTCGGCCCCGTCGATCAGAACTGACACCGTGCTGCCCGGTGCGGCCCGCCCGGCAATCACCGTCATTCCGTCGGGTTCGATGCGGACCTCGTCGATGCGCGGTGCGTCGGGTATATCGCCCGTGATGGGGTCAGGCGTCCGGGCGGCGGCAAGGTCTTGCGCGACCGATGTATCGGCGGTGGCGGGCGGCTTGGGCGTATCGTCGGGCGTCTTGGGTGCGGCAGCGGGCGCGTCGGTCGCCGCGCGGGTCACATCCGACAGGTCGGGCGCGGATGGCGTCCACATCACGTACCCTCCGATCAAGAGGGCAAGTATCGCCGCCAGCACCAGCGGAAGCGTCATGCCGCCACTGCGCGGGCTGTTGTGATCGTGAGTGTTCATCGCCATTCCGCCGCAATTTTCCCCGGCTCCGCCGCAGGTTGTTGAGCCTTACTAGCAAGCAGGATATCACCGGTCAAAAGCATCGCACCCAACATATCACAATTCCATTTGTCACCGGAGCAGCGCCATGTCCCAAAAATCCGTTTGTGTGTTCTGCGGCTCGCGCCCCGGGGCCGATCCCGACTATGTCAGCGACGCGGCCCAGATCGGAACGGCGCTGGCGCGCAACGGCTGGCGGCTGGTGTACGGCGCGGGCGATATCGGGATCATGGGCACCGTGGCGCGCGCGGCACAGGTGGCGGGCGGCGACACCTTTGGCGTGATCCCCGCGCATCTGGTGGAGCATGAGGTCGGCAAGACCGATCTGACCCGCTATGTCGTGACCGAGACCATGCACGAACGCAAGAAGGTGATGTTCATGAACTCGGACGCGGTGGTCGTTCTGCCGGGTGGTGCGGGGTCGCTGGACGAGTTGTTCGAGGTGCTGACATGGCGCCAGCTCGGCCTGCATCAAAAGCCGGTTTTCATCGTGAATACCAATGGATACTGGGACCCGTTGATCCAACTGATGCAGCATGTCGTGGATCAGGGCTTCGCCGAGGCGACGCTGCTTGGCTATTACACCGTCGTGTCGGACGCGGACGCCGCCGAAGCGGCGCTGGCCGCCCATCTGTCACGCTGATCCTGCCCTGCCGATCCACGCCGCACGGGCGGGTCGATCAGACGCACGCCCCCCGGCCCGACGACGCCAAGCAAATGACCGGTTTCGCCACCGCGCCCGCGCGAACGCCGGGATCGCCGCGCGCCGCTTGCGCCGACCGGCGCGGCGGCCCCACCAGGGGGCGCGGGCGCACGCCGGCCCGTTGAACGGCCACCCGCACCCCGCATCCCGCCATCGGGTCAATGCCCCGAACGTCGCCCCCGCGTTGTGATCTGAAAGTCACAGCCGCCCAAATGCCGCATCGCGCGCAAACCAGTGCAATTCGGCTAAATTCCTCGCGCCTCGGCGCGGTTCAGGATGCCAGATCCTTCGACACGATCTTTTCGATCTCGTTGAGCGGATGATTGGTCAGCGTCTTGGGAACTTCGGCGATGACGCGGCTGGCCACTTCGCTGTGCATCTTGTCGCGCAATTCGCCCAATGTGCCCGGTGGCGCCACCAGAACGATCCGGTGAAACGCATCGTTATGCGCATAATCATACAGGATATCGGCAAGGTCATCGGCAAAGCGGTCCTTGGCCAGTTGGTGCCAGTCGGTGTCCTGCACCGCCGACCGCGACGCGCCGGGCCCGTCGCTCAGCCGCCCCGGAAGACTGGCGGCCTGTTCGCGGTTGGGCGGGTTGTCCTGTTCCTCCTGTCGGATCACCTGCAGGAACGGATCCTGGCCATCGGTCTGGTTTTCTGTGAACAGGGCCTTTTCGCCATCGGCGATCAGGACCCATGTGCCATGCGTCAACTTTACCATCGTCACTCTCCTTGGTTGGTGAGCGCAGCCTAGCAACGAATTTTCACGCAAAACTGTTCCAACGCAAAAACGCCCCGCGGACGTAATTGTCCACGGGGCGCAAAGTGCCGAAATCCGGGGCCGAAGCGCAGTTACATGCGTCCGGCGACGTTTTCCCAGTTGACCAGGTGGTCAAGGAAGTTGGTCAGGTAATCGGGACGCTTGTTGCGGAAGTCGATGTAGTAGGAATGCTCCCACACGTCGCACCCCAGAAGCGCCGTCTGGCCAAAGCAGACCGGGTTGACGCCATTTTCGGTCTTGGTGACCTTCAGGCTGCCGTCCGTGTCCTTGACCAGCCACGCCCAGCCCGATCCGAACTGACCCGCGCCCGCAGCCTTGAACTCGTCCTTGAACTTGTCCACCGACCCGAAGCTTTCGGTCAGCGCCTTTTCAAGCGCGCCGGGCATCGCGCTGTCATTCGGGCTCATCATCTCCCAGAACTGGTTATGGTTCCACAACTGGCTGATGTTGTTGAAGATCCCCGACTGGGCCACGGCGGACTTGTCGTAGGTGCCCTTGATGATCTCTTCAAGCGACTTGCCGGCCCATTCCGTCCCCTCGATCGCCTTGTTGCCGTTCGTGACATAGGCGTTGTGGTGAATGTCGTGGTGATACTCCAGCGTCTCGCGGGACATGCCCTTTGCGGCCAACGCGTCGTGAGCATAGGGAAGATCGGGAAGTTCAAAAGCCATTGTAGGACCCCTTGTCTGTCTGAATGTCATTGCGACGTAACTGAGCGCGTTCGCGCCTTGCGTCAAGTGTCATGGTTCAACGAACCAGCCGAACGATGGTTCCAAATGGCCGTTCCGCCGAGGTTATTTTCCGTTCTGCGGCGATTTCGTGCTAAGATCACGACGCCGGGGCACGTGGGGGCGTGCCGGGTATCGTTCAAAATCATCATTTCAACTGGGGGAACAGTGCAATGTCATTCTACCTTTTTCAAGGCCGTTACACCTCGGCCGCATTCAAGGCCATGGTCAACAATCCGCATGACCGCGAACCGCCCGCGCGCAAACTGGTCGAAAGCTTTGGCGGCACGCTGCATCACGTGTTCTTTGCGATGGGCACCGACGACGTGATCGCCCTGATCGAAGCACCCGACGACACCGCGATGGCATCGGGCGCGATGGTTCTGGCCGCGTCAGGCGCTTTTGCGGGGGGATCGACGACCAAACTGATGACCACCGGCGAGGCCGTCGACGCCATGAAAAAGGCCAAATCGGCGATGACGAGCTACAAGCCCGCCACCGGATGACGCCGGTCGGGGCCGCGGATCAAAAGCACGGGGATCATAAGCACGGGGATCATAAGCACGGGGATCAGAAGTAATCGACCTCCGACCCCGGTTGCGCCGCGACCTTGAGCAGATCGAACACATACCGCGCCTGACTGCGAAAGCAGATGATGCGGAACGTGGTGTCATCGTGCATCCAGAAGGCCGCCGCGACCTGCGCCATGCGGGTCCGGCGGAACATGCCGGGCGTGAAGGCGTCGGGCGACAGATCGACGGGGGCCAGTTTCGCAACCACCTCGCGAGCCCGCGTGCCTGACACCTCGATGACCGCGCGGGCATCCGATACGTTGACCGCAAGCGCGTGCTTGCCCTGCGTGGCCTTGGTCATCCTGGCAAGCCGCGCCTGAACGTCGTCGTATGCGCACATCACCAACAGCTCGTCGGGCGACATCCACGCGACACCGTCGTCGCCTGACAAAACCGCCTGCCCGGGCCCCGGCAGCGACAGATCCGTCCCCTTTGTCGCGGCCTTTTTGATCGCGGACGATGCCAGATCGCCGCGCAGGGTGATCATGCCGCGCGGGCCCAGTTCGGTGATGCGTACCAGTCCGTGATCGTCGCTGATGCCATGCAGCGCGCTGACAGGTTCAGACATTCTGCTTCTCCCCTTGCGGATCGTAAAATACCGGGCTGACGATCTTGGCCTTGACGGTCGTGCCGTCGAGGCGCGGAAACTCCAGCACCTCGCCCATGCGGTCGGGGCCGTGCAGCACCAGACCCATCGCGATGCCCCGGTCGAGCGTCGGCGAGTGATAGGTCGAGGTGACGCGCCCCTGGGTGTTGCGCTGACCGTTGGCGTTCTCGCCCGCGGCCACGGCATAGGCGCCGTCGGGCAGCACGCTGCCGTCCTCGGTCTCCAGCCCCACAAGCTTCCAGCGGGTCGGGTCAGCCATGTGCGACCGGGCCTGCGCGCGCTTGCCGAGGTAGTCTTCCTTCTTTTTCGAAATCGCCCAGTCAAGGCCCAGGTCCTGCGGGATCACCGTGCCGTCGGTTTCATCCCCGATCATGATGAACCCCTTTTCCGCGCGCAGGATGTGCAGGCACTCCGTGCCGTAGGGCATCGCGCCGAGATCCGCACCGACGACCATCAGCGCGTCCCAGAACGCCTGACCGTGGCTTGCATCGACGGCAATTTCATAGCTCAGCTCGCCCGAAAAGGAGATCCGGTACACGCGGACGGCAAAGCCGCCCAGCGTACCCTCGGCCCAGTCCATGAACCCAAGCGCGTCCTTGCCCACATCCATGCCGCCCAGGCGCTCGAGCGCGGTCCGGGCGTTGGGGCCGACGACGGCAATCTGGGCATATTGCTCGGTCACGTTGGCCACGTGAACCTTCCAGTCCCACCATTCCGTCTGCAGCCATTCTTCCATGTGCTGGTGGATCCGCTCGGCCCCGCCGGTGGTCGTGTGGCACAAGAAGGTGTCATCGTCGATGCGCGCGACCACGCCGTCGTCGATCAGGAACCCGTTTTCGCTGCACATCAGCCCGTAGCGGCACTTGCCGGGCTTCAGCGTGCTCATCATGTTGGTGTAAAGCATGTCGAGGAACCTGGGGGCGTCCGGGCCCTTGACCACGATCTTGCCCAGCGTCGAGGCATCCAGCAGCCCAAGCTTGTCGCGGGTATTGCGCACTTCGCGCATCACCGCTTCGTGGGTGCTTTCGCCGCTGCGCCTGTAGGCATAGGGACGGCGCCAGTGGCCCACCGGTTCCCACTCCGCGCCGTTGGCGGCGTGCCAGTCGTGCATCGGGGTGCGGCGCAGTGGCTGGAACACGTCGCCCCGCGCCTCGCCGCCGATGGCGCCCATCGAAATGGGCGTATAGGGCGGGCGGAAGGTGGTCGTGCCGACTTGTGGGATGGCGACGTTGCGCGCGGCCGCAAGCGTGGCTAGCCCGTTGATGTTGCTCAGTTTGCCCTGATCGGTGGCCATGCCCAGCGTGGTGTAGCGCTTGGCGTGCTCGACGCTCTCGAACCCTTCCTGCGCGGCCAGTTGCACGTCCGAGACCTTGACGTCGTTCTGGTAATCCAGCCAGGCCTTGCTGCGCAGCTTGATGCCCGCGCCCTGCGGCATCATCCAGACCGGGGTCATCGGGGTTTCGCCCGACGGCTCGGCGGTCGGCGCATCGGAATGGCGGGCCCTGAACCCGGCAGCGGCACAGGCGATTTCACCGGCCTGAACCGCATCGGCAAGGATCGCGTCAAGTTGCATCACGCCGTTGGCGCATCCGGCGGGCGTGACAAACCCATGCCCATCCGCACCGATGGGCGCTTTATCCACATCCGGGCGGAAATGCGCCTGTGTCTCGTCCCACAGCAGCTTGCCGCCGCAATGCGACCACAAATGCACCACCGGAGACCAGCCGCCCGACATCGCCACCACGTCGCAGGCGATCTCTTCCAGCACCGCGCCTTCGCCCGACTGCGAGCAGACGGCGACACCCGTCACCCGCTTGCCGCCCTTGACCGACGACACCGCGTGGCCCATCAGCACCCGGATCCCCAGCGCCTTGGCCTGCTCCATCGCCGGGCTGTCGGTCGGCAGCACCCGCGCATCGAGGATCGCAGGCACGCTGAGCCCAGCATACTTGAGCGCAATTGCCGTAAGGTAAGCGTTGTCGTTGTTCGTCACGACCACCGTCCGGTCGCCCGGCGACACGCCGTAGTTGACCACGTAGTCGCGCACCGCAGAGGCCAGCATGACCCCCGGCACGTCGTTGCCAGCAAAGGGCAGCGGCCGTTCGATGGCGCCCGTCGCGGTCAGCACATGCCCTGCCCGAATGCGCCACAAGCGGTGCCGTGGCCCCGGTTTTTCGGGCGCGTGATCGCCCAGCTGCTCGTAGCCCAGAACGTAGCCGTGATCGTACACGCCCGCGCCCATCGTTCGGTTGCGCAGGGTGACATTGGGCATGTCTGCCAATTCCGACACCAGTTCTTCCACGAACTTATCCACAGGCTTGCCATCGACGGTGCCGCCGTCGACCGGTGCCCGCCCACCCCAATGGGGCGTCTGCTCCAGCACCAGCACCCTGGCGCCCGACCGGGCCGCGGCCTTGGCTGCCTGCAATCCGGCCACACCGCCGCCGATGACCAGCACGTCGCAAAAGGCGTGGAAATGCTCGTAAGTATCCGCATCCGGTGCCGTCGGCGCCCGTCCAAGGCCCGCGCTGCGGCGGATTATCGGCTCGTACACGTGCTTCCACAGGGGGCGCGGATGGATGAACATCTTGTAATAAAAGCCCGCCGGCAGGAACCGCGCGAGTTTCGAGTTGATCGCACCCACATCGAAATCAAGGCTGGGCCAGTGGTTCTGGCTGGTGGCGGTCAGCCCGTCGAACAGTTCGGTCGTGGTGATGCGCTGATTGGGCTCAAACCGCCCCCCCTCGCCCATGTTCACAAGGCCGTTGGGCTCTTCCGCGCCCGAGGCCACGATGCCGCGCGGGCGATGGTACTTGAACGACCGGCCCACCAGCATCTGGTCGTTGGCCAGCAGCGCCGACGCCAGCGTATCGCCGGAAAAGCCGCGCAGCCGGCGACCGTTGAACGTGAACGACAGCGCTTTGTCCTTGGACAGCAAGCGACCGCCGGTGGCGAGACGGGTGCTCATGGGGTCAGACCTTCGGGCTGGCGGAGGGGATGGCCCCCTCCGGCGGGAAATTTCGGGGCTAGGGTAAAAGACGCAGACATCATCCGGGCGTCCTCGGGGTCCAGTCCGGGCGCGCATCGGCGATCTTGTCGAGGATCTCCTGCGGCGGCGCGGAGGTCTGGGCGGTATAGGTGCCAAAGACCTGCAAGGTGGTCGTGCACCGCGCCGCATGAAACCACTTGCCGCAGCCATAGACATGCCGCCAGCGTTCGAAATGCACGCCACGGGGGTTTGCGCGCATGAACAGGTAGTCCTCGAAATCGGCATCCGACGCGCCGGGGCCATGCCGGGTCAGATGCGCTTCGCCGCCGGCGTGAAATTCGGTTTCCTCGGCGGTGACGCCGCAGACGGGACAGGTGAGGATCAGCATGGCAGGCTCCTGCGGTGGGGGGCGACGGCGGACCAAGGCCCGGACACGCAAAAGCCGACGCCCCGGGGGACGTCGGCCTGTTTCGTCAAGGCGGTGCTCTGCGCGGCGTCAGTTGCCCGAGGCTGCACCTTCGACGGCTTCGGCAGCGCCCTGGACGGCATCGCCCGCGCCTTCGATGGTGATGCTGACGTCATCGCCGCTGCCGCCGTCGGCGAACATGTAATACGCGAGGCCCGCGACGACGACGACAAGGATGCCGACGATGAACGCCAGTCCGGTGTTGCCGCCGGTGTTGGTTGTGGTTGTGGTTGTCGTGCGATCGGTATTGTCAGCCATGGTGTGTCTCCGTTTGCAGGTCCATTTGAAAAGCAAACAGCGGGCTGCGACACATTGTTCCACCGCGCCACAAAATTGTTTCCGTCGCCGTGCGGCGATTTTCGCGCTAGGCTGGCGTCATTCTGCGCAAGGCGGAGGACGCGATGAGCAAGGAAGCGATGGCAATAGTGGTGTTTGGCGCGATTTTGTGCGTCGCGCTGGTGATGTTCGTGCTGGAACGGCGCGGCGTGGCCGCCCGCAGGGCCGCGCGCGGCGGGCGCGAAGTCGATGTGAGCGACCTCATCGCCTTTGGCAGCGCCGCGGGCGACGCCAATCGCAACCGCGCCGAGGACTGACGGCGCAGGGCGGCCGGGAGCGGTGGCGCGGCGCATCAGTGCGCCACCCCCGCCGCCACGCTTTCGTCGATGAAACGCCCCTCGCGGAACCGCTCCAGCCCGAAGGCGTCGGTCAGCGGCGAACGCCCCTTGGCCATCAATTCCGCCATGGCCCAGCCCGATCCCGGCGTCGCCTTGAACCCGCCTGTGCCCCAGCCGCAATTGATGAACACGCCATCGACCGGCGTCTTGCTGAGGATGGGCGAGCGGTCGCCGGTGATGTCCACGATCCCGCCCCATTGGCGCAGCATCTTGAGGCGCGACACCATCGGGAAGGTCTCGACCAGGGCGCGCACGGTTTCCTCGATGTGGTGGAACGATCCGCGCTGGGTGTAGTTGTTGTAGCCGTCGGTGCCGCCGCCGATCACCATCTCGCCCTTGTCGGACTGGCTCATGTAGCCGTGCACGGTATTGGCCATGACGACCACGTCCATGCAGGGCTTGATCGGCTCGCTGACCAGCGCCTGAAGCGCCACGCTCTCGATCGGCAGGCGGAACCCCGCTAATCCGGCCACGTGGCCCGAATTGCCCGCCACCACAATGCCGACCTTGCCGCAGGTGATTTCGCCCCTGGTGGTGCTGACCCCGGTGACCTTGCCGCCGTCGCGCTTGATCGCGGTGACTTCGCATTGCTGGATCACGTCCATGCCCATGTCCGAGCAGGCCCGCGCATAGCCCCAGGCCACCGCATCGTGCCGCGCGGTGCCGCCGCGCGCTTGCCACAGCCCGCCCAGCACCGGATAGCGCGGACCGTCGATGTTGATGATCGGCACCAGTTGCTTGACCCGGTCGGGGCTGATGAATTCGGTCTTCACCCCTTGCAGGGCGTTGGCATGCGCGGTGCGCTGATAACCCCGGACCTCGTGCTGGGTTTGCGCCAGCATGATCACGCCGCGCGGGCTGAACATCACGTTGTAGTTCAGATCCTGGCTCATCGTCTCGTAAAGGCTGCGCGATTTCTCGTAGAGCGCGGCCGAAGGATCCTGCAGGTAGTTGGAGCGGATGATCGTCGTGTTGCGGCCCGTGTTGCCGCCGCCCAGCCAGCCCTTTTCAAGGATGGCGACGTTCGTGATGCCGTGGTTCTTGCCCAGATGATACGCCGTGGCCAGCCCGTGACCACCGCCGCCGATGATGATGACGTCGTAATGCGGCTTCGGTTCGGGCGCGCGCCACGCACGGTCCCATCCGGTGTGATACCGCAGGGCCTCTCTGGCGATGGCAAAGGCGGAATAGCGTTTCATGGTGCGCCCCTCGAAGGATTCGCCGGTTCGAGCCCGGCTTTCGGTCTTTCTGCGCGAGCCCCCGGAAAAGAGGATACTGCGCGCGGCATTCGGTACAGGTTTTGCGACACCTGCCGCATTTGGCCTTAGCAGTTTTGCGATATCCCCCGCAATTGCCAAAGCGGCCGCCCATGCGCCCCCCAGGCGCGGCCCCCACCCCCCGGCCCCGCGCAGGATGGTGCCGCTGCGCCGCAATGGCGCAGGACCGCGCCGCGGATCGGGGCCGATTGGCCCTTTTGTCGCTGCCCTTTGATCGCTACATCAAGGGACGAACCAACGAAAGAGGTCGCATGGCGTTCTGGATACTCACCGGGCTATTGGCACTTGTCGTCTCGGGGCTGCTTGCGCTGAGCCTTGCGCGGTCGCGCGCGCAGGCGGCGGACGACCGGTCACCGGCGGCCTATGACGTCGATGTCTACCGTGACCAGCTGCGCGAGGTGGAGCGGGATCTGGAACGCGGCGTGGTGTCGCGGGCAGATGCCGACCGTGCGCGCACCGAAGTGTCGCGCCGCCTGCTGGCCGCCGATGCCGAAGTGCGGGCCGCGCCCGAGACCGAAGCCGACGGCAGCCGGACGACCGCCGTGCTGGCGGGCCTGCTGGTCGCCGGCATGGTCGCGGGCAGCTTTGCGTTGTATCTGCGGCTGGGCGCCCCGGGATACGGCGATCTGGCGCTGGCGCAGCGGATCGAGATGGCCGAGACCCTGCGCCGCGAACGGCCCGGCCAGTCCGAGGCCGAAGCCAGCCTGCCCGATGCGCAGGTGCCCGGCGATGCCAGCCCCGATTACATCGCGCTGGTCGAACAGTTGCGCGCCACCGTCGCGGCGCGGCCCGACGACCTGCAAGGACATCTGTTGCTGGCCCAGAGCGAAGCCAACCTTGGCAATTACGCCGCCGCCGCCCGTGCGCAGCAGGCCGTGCTGCGCATCAAGGGCGCGCAGGCCAGCGTGGACGAGATGATCGACTATGCCGACATGCTGATCATCGCGGCGGGCGGCTATGTCTCGCCCGAGGCCGAAGCGGTGCTGCGCGCGGCGCTGGCCCGCGACGGCACGAATGGCACCGCACGCTATTACATGGGGCTGATGCTGGCGCAGACCGGGCGGCCCGACACCGCCTTTCGCCTGTGGGACCAACTGCTGCGCGAGGGGCCCGAGGATGCCCCCTGGATCGCGCCCATTCTCAACCAGATCGAGGAGATGGCCCTGCGGGCCGGTGTCCGCTACCAACTGCCCGAGATAGGCGTCGCAGCGGGCCGTGGCCCCGACGCCGCCGATATCGAGGCCGCGCAGGACATGACCCCGGCGCAACGCATGGAGATGATCGAAGGCATGGTCGGCCGCCTGTCCGAGCGGCTGGCGACGCAGGGTGGCCCGGCAGAGGACTGGGCGCAGCTTATCGGCGCCTTGGGCGTGTTGGGCGAAACCGGCCGGGCGCGCGCGGTCTATGACAACGCGGTCGAGGTCTTCGCCGGCGACGAGACCGCGCTTGACCTGATGCGCCGTGCGGGCCAGCGCGCGAGGGTGGTGGAGTGATCCTTGACGATGTCGCCGAATTCGCCGCCGCCCTGCCCCCGATGCAGGCGATTGCCGGCCTCGACCTTGGGGAAAAGACCATTGGCGTGGCGGTCAGCGACAACTTCCTGAGCGTCGCCACGCCGCTCCAGACGATCCGTCGCCGCAAGTTCGGACTGGATGCCGCGGCGCTGGTGCAGATCCTCGCGGCCCGGCGGATCGGCGGGCTGGTGCTGGGCCTGCCGCGAAACATGGACGGCTCAGAAGGCCCGCGCTGCCAGTCGACGCGCGCCTTTGCACGCAACCTGGCGCGGCTGCCCGAATTGGTGGACATGCCCATCGGCTTTTGGGATGAACGGCTGAGCACGGTGGCGGCGGAACGCGCCCTGCTTGAGGCGGATACGTCGCGAAAGCGTCGCGCCGAGGTGATCGACCACGTGGCCGCGGGGTTTATCCTGCAAGGGGTGCTGGACCGGCTGCGGGTTCTGAAAGGGGTGATCGAATGAGTGACGAGGTCTGGAAGCGCGCGGAGGTCGAAAGCCCCTGCATCAAGATCTGCGTCATCCATCCCGAGGCGCGTTTGTGCACGGGATGCCTGCGGTCGATCGACGAAATCACCCGCTGGTCGAAACTGAGCGCCGAGGATCGCCGCGCGATCATGGCCGAGCTGCCCGCGCGGTCGGGCCAGATCGCCAAACGCCGCGGCGGGCGCGCCGCGCGACTGGCGCGCTGATCTGCGCACCCGGCACGGGGCCGGGCCCCGGACGAATGGATCAGCCCGCCGCGACCCAGGCTGCGGCACCACCTGGCATCGGTGGCCTGAAATAGGCGATCATGCGGCCCTCCGGCGCGGCCGTGGCCCCCTGTCCCCAAGGCGCGACACCATGCAGCGCCAGCCGGTGAACGACATAGGCCGACCCCGGCGCGCCATGCACGACGACGCGGGCGCATGTCTCGAACGCGGTGCGCCGCGCGGCCTGATAGGTCTCCGTCACGTCCAGATCGCCCAGCGTGGCGGGGTCGCGCCCCGCAAAGGCGCGGGCAAAGGCGTCGCGCATGATCCTGTGGCTTCCGTCCCACACCACCAGCGGCGCGGCCTGAGGCGCGGCATCGGTCAGCGGCACGCCGAGGATGAAGGAATGCGGTTCGCGCACGAAACGGCGCTTTGGGGAGCCCAGCCCCAGCACCCCGTCCACATGCGCGGCGTCGCGGTCGCGGCGATAGGCAAAGGCGGCGTCGGTTTCCGTCGCGCGCGGTTTGGGATAGTCGGGATAGGTGATCGAGATCTGCGCGCGGTGCAATGCGGGCCAGCCATGGACGGCGCGGATCGCCTCGACCGCGGCGCCGCGCAGCGGACCTGCGCCCGCCACGCGGCCCTGCGGATCGTTGTCCAGTGCATCGAGACCGACGAACCACGTGCCCTTGCACTGAAATTGCGCGGCATGGGAAGGGTCAGCGACAGCGCGCTGCGCCGCGCGCCGTGCATGACGCGCCCAGTCGCACATATCCGGCTCGGGCGGGAACACCGCCCAGCCCCTGTCGGACCAGTCGCCTACCACCCAAAGGCGCGGCGCAGCATGTTCAGCGCCACCAGCACCAGGAACACCGCGAACACACGCTTGAGCGGCTTGGGGTCCATCGCATGCGCGAGCCTGACGCCGAGCGGCGCGGTCAGCAGGGTCATCGCGATGGTCACAAGGAAAGCGACACCGTTGACCGCCCCCAGCGTGTAGGGCGGGCGCGACGCGGGGTCGATCGCGACGAACAGGAACCCGACCACCGACGGCACGGCAATCAACACGCCAAAGCCCGCCGCCGTCGCCACCGCCCGGTGGATCGGAACATTGTAAAGGCTCATTGTCGGCACGCCGAAGCTGCCCCCGCCGATACCCATCAGAACCGACAGAAACCCCATCACCGGCGACAGGACCGCGCGCAGAATTCCCTTGGGCATGGCCTGCCCCAGGCGCCAGTGAGAGCGGCCAAAGCCCATGTAGAGCCCCACGATCAGCGCGAGCCCGCCAAAGATCGCCTGCAGTGTCGTGGTGCGCAATTGCGCCACCAGCAACATCCCGACGATCGCGCCGATCACGATGCCCGGCGCCCAGGTGCGCAAGATTTCCCAGTCCACGGCGCCTTTCTTGTTGTGGCCAAGAACCGAACGCACAGAGGTCACGATGATCGTCGCCAGCGAGGTCGCAAGGCACATCTGCATCAATTGCGGGCCGCCATAGCCCAGCGTCTGAAAGGCATAGAAAAACGCGGGCACCAGCACGATGCCTCCGCCCACGCCCAAAAGCCCCGCCAGAACGCCCGCGAACGCGCCGATGAACAGCAAAAGCGCAAGCATCTGCAGCAAAAGTCCCATGTCCTGCATGATTTTATCCTTTGGAATTTGTCTTGGGGGCGTGCCTACACCGCATCCGCCGGCACCGCCAGTGCCGTCACCTGGTCCATCGCCGCATCGACCAGTTCGGGCCCCGCACCCGGAACATGCGCGCCCTCCGACAGCA
The DNA here is from genome assembly GCF_005887615.1 of Sulfitobacter sabulilitoris. Taxonomy (GTDB): domain Bacteria; phylum Pseudomonadota; class Alphaproteobacteria; order Rhodobacterales; family Rhodobacteraceae; genus Sulfitobacter_E; species Sulfitobacter_E sabulilitoris. Next base: position 257,974 of record NZ_VANS01000001.1, on the reverse strand, counting down.
TGCGCCGCCACTGGCGTGCACCGGGGCGCCCCGCGAACAGCCCCATCATGTGCCGGGTGACCTGGTTCAGCTTGCCGCCCCCGGCCAGGTGCGCCTCGATATAGGGCAGCATGGCGCGCACGGCGGCCTCGGGCGTGGTCTCCTCGCCCGTGCCATAGATCAACGGGTCGGCGGCGCAGAGGATATCGGCGGGGCTGTGATAGGCCGCGCGCCCGATCATCACGCCGTCAAGGCCCCGATCCAGAAACTCCCGCGCCTGATCCAGCGAGGTGATGCCGCCATTGATCGAGATATGCAGGTTGGGAAAGAGCCCCTTCATCCGCAGCACCAGGTCGTGATCCAGCGGCGGGATATCGCGGTTCTCCTTGGGGCTCAGCCCTTCCAGCCAGGCCTTGCGGGCATGAATGCTGACCCGCTCGATCCCCGCGCCGACCATGCGCGACAGGAACTCCGGCAGCACCTCTTCGGGGTCCTGATCGTCCACCCCGATGCGGCATTTCACCGTCACCTCGACTTTTGTCGCCGCGCGCATCGCCGCGACGCAGTCGGCCACCAGCGCGGGCTGCTTCATCAGCACCGCGCCGAATGCACCCGATTGCACCCGGTCAGAAGGGCAGCCGACATTCAGGTTTATCTCGTCATACCCCGCCTGCTCGCCGATCCGCGCCGCCTGCGCCAGTTCGACGGGATCGGACCCGCCCAGTTGCAATGCGACAGGGTGCTCGTCGGGATGGTGATCCAGAAGATGCAGCGCACCACCGCGCACCAGCGCGGGCGCCGTCACCATTTCGGTATAGAGCAGCGTGCGGCGGCTCAACTGCCGGTGCAGATACCTGCAATGCCGGTCGGTCCAATCCATCATCGGCGCAATGGACATTCGCCACGGTACGATATTCTGCGATTTTCTTTCCATGACCTTCGTCTAAACAGAATCAATAGCCGCCACCAGAAGAAGATTTTGTCCGATTACTGCCTGTTCGCGCCCTTTTTCCACTAATTTACAACACATGCTGCGGTCAAAAACAGATGATGCAATCACCGCTTTCTATCGGCCCTCTTCCAAGCTGCCGCACGCTTTCCCCACACGGTCTTTGCACCTTTGGGCATGGCTGCGCGTTTTCCGGATCACAGACGTTGGTGGTAGGATATTCGACCTTCAAACTGCTTTGCTTCCAGGATGATAAGGCTTGAAGCCGACGTTTCGATCCATTGGGTTGGATGCCAGCAGTGCGGATGGAAAGGATGGTCCTGCATGATCCGTCGTCGCGATGCGCCACAGTGCCGTTGTCATGAATTGCCTATGAGAGGAGCCATCCCGTCCGCACAGCGGACCGACACGTTTTGGGGACATCCGCCAAGAAAATTTAGGTGTTGAGCCATCGCAGCGACATTGGAAAAATCACGGCCACTCCAAACATGATGAACTGGGGGGCGAGGTGCTCGCACCATCGCCCCCCAATCCCGGTGACAAGAACAGGCAAGCGCCTTGCTTCAAGTTGGGGTGGTGCCAACGGCGGGTGACCTGGCAACCCGCTCATTCAGAACCGACACTGCGGCACCCGCCACCAGCGCCCAGAACGGCGCGCTGATGCTCAGGAAGGACACATTCGACATTGCGACGATCAGCGCAACGAAGGCACCGATTTGATGACCCGCATTCCTGTCGAAAGCGGATTGGAATGCGCTTAGCAGGACAGTGATCATCGCCAGCCCCGCAACCGCACCGATCAGCGGTCCGGGCAGTGCCATGATGAGCGGCACCGCCACTCCGGCAAATACCCCGAAGGCGGCAAACAGCACACCGTTCAACACCGTCGCGGCATACCGCTCCTCGGGGTTCTCGCCTGCCTGATCAGAAGAACAGATCGCCGTCATGGGCCCGGCAATATTGGCGTTATGCCCGCCGATAAGCCCCGCCAGCATGCCGCCGACGCCAGAGATCACGGTCATGGCATTGATCGGCGGGCGGTAGCCTTCGGCGTAGAGGACTCCGATGGCCTGGGCGTTCTCGGCCCCGATGACCAGGACAGCCAGCGGCACGGCAATGGCCAAAAACGCATCGACCGTGAAGACCGGCGCGGTGAATTCCGGCGCGACAAAGCTGATCGCCGCATCGCCGCCCTGGAAGCCGCCTGTCAGGGCCACCGCGACCAGACCGACCACCAGTGCCGTCAGCACCGGCGGGACCGCCCGCAGAAACCGCATCGACAGGAAAAAGGCGATGGTCGCCGCCCCGACCACAATGGGCAGCTTTTCGATCGAGGTCACGGCCCCGATACCGAACCGGATGAGCGCGCCCGCGATCATCGCCATGACTATGGGCATCGGCAGCCAGCGCATCACCTTGCCGATGAGCCCGGTGATGCCCAGCACGAAGACCATCGCGCCCGCCATCAGGAAGGCACCGACAGCCTGCTCGAACGGGAACGTGCCAAGTGCACCGGCGACCAGTGCTGCGCCGGGGATGGAATAGGCCCCCGTCACCGGCAGTTTGTAATAAAGCGCCATGATCAGGCTGATCACTCCGCCAAGGCCGTAGATCGCCAGGAGCCAGGCCACGGTCTGCCCCTCCGTCAGCCCGCCATTGTTGGCCGCGCCGATGACGATCAGCGCCGGGCCGGAGCATCCGAAGATCGCCGCGACGAGCCCGGCGCTGGCGGTCTTGATGCCAAGCGCCTCGCGCAGCCCCGAAAGCCCCGCGCCGAAGCCCGGCCCTTTCTCGATCCAGTCTGAGTGTTGTGTCCGTTCCATTTTGGGTTTCCTCCCTGGGATATGGATGCGTGGCCGCCTCAGCGGCCGGTGAACGCAGGCTTGCGCTTGTCGTGGAAGGCCTCGACGCCCTCGCGGAAATCTTCCGATTGCCGCAGGCGGCTGTAGTTGAGCCCCTCCATCTCGATCGCGGTACTCAAGAGCGCGTCGTCGGTGTCGTTCAGAAGTTTCTTCGCGGTGCGCTGCGCCATCGGAGAGAATTCGCGCAACTCTTTGACGAGATCGGTGACCGCCTGTTCGAGATCGCCATCGGGCACGCATTCGGTGGCGATGCCCCAGTCGAAAGCCTGCTGGCCCTTGATGCGCCTGGAGCGCATGACGATGTCCTTGGTGCGGGTGACGCCGACGATCTTCTGCAGGCGGGCAGAGCCGCCCGATCCGGGGATCTGGCCCAGCTTCTGTTCGGGCAGCGCGTAGCGGCACGTCTCGGACGCGATCCTGAAATCGCAAGCCAGCGACAGCTCGAAACCGACGCCGAAAGTGTACCCGCGATTGGCCGCGATCACCGGCTTGGAGCAGCGCGCAGGTGCTGCGATGTTCCAGGCCAGGTGCGAGACATGTTCCGGGCTGGCCTCAAGGAAGCCCTTGATATTGCCGCCCGAGGAGAAATGTTCGCCCTCGCCCGAGATGACGATGATGCGGACACGCGCGTCGGCATCGAGTGCCTCGAAGACAAGGCGCAACTGATCGCGTGCACCCATCGAGATGACGTTATAGGGCGGGCGCGCCAAGATGATGTCGGCGCGCTCGTTCTCGGCGTCGAGGCGGACATTGAAGCCGTCCAGTTCGGCCAGACGCGGATCGGAAAAGGTCATGGTCTCTGTCATTTCAGTCTCTTTCTGTTGGATTAGGCAGGTGTGTTCTGGGTCGGTTCGGCCTCGTAGTCGCCGGCGACGAGCAGGCGACGCAGCAGTTTTCCGACGGGGGATTTCGGGATCTCGCGCACAAAGACGTAGCGGCGGGGACGGCGGAAATTCGACAGGTCGGAGTTGCGGCAATGGGCATCGAGTTCGTCCTCGGTGACGGTGCCGTCGCGCCTGACGAAGGCGGTCACGATCTTGCCCCAGCGTGGATCGGGCAGGCCGACGACCGCGACCTCGGCCACGCCGGGATGCAGCGACAGGCAACTCTCCACCTCGACCGGCGAGACATTCTCGCCGCCGGTGATGATCATGTCGTCGGTGCGGCCCGTGACGAACAGATCGCCGTCTTCGTCGAAAAGCCCGCAATCACCGGTGAAGTACCAGCCGTCGCGGATGGCCTTGCGATCCGCTTCGGGGCGGTTCCAATAGCCCTCGAACGCCTCGTCGCCTTGCATGGCGGCGACGATCTCGCCTTCCTCGCCCGGCGCGCAGGTCTGGCTGGCATCCGCCGCGCCGAGCGGCACGATGCGCAGGCGCTGGTTGATCGCGGCGCGACCCGCCGATCCGGGCTTGGCCGCCGCGTCTTGACAGATGGAGAAGGTGTAGATCTCGGACGAGCCGTAATGGTTCACGAAAAGATCGGGCTTGAAGGCGTCGGCGAGTTTCCGAAGCAGACCGTCGGTCATCGACGCCCCGGCAAAGCCCAGCTTGCGCACGCTCGCCACCCGCGATGGCGTGAAATCGGCGTGATGGACGATGTCGTGATAGAGCGTCGGCACGAGGTAAAGGTTCGTGACGCCATGCCGCTCGATCGCGGCGAGCGCGCCCGGCGGGTCGAACCGCGGCAGGCAGATGAAGGCGCCACCGATGACGCTGGCCGACAAAAGCGACCGGATGCCCATCGTATGGTAGAGCGGCATGACGCCCAGCGTCCGTTCGCCATTGCCGTACATGTTCTGCGCCACATGGGCGATGGCCGCGGCCCGCTCGGCCCGGTGGCGTCGCGGCACGCCCTTGGGCTTGGACGTGGTCCCCGAGGTATAGAGCATGACCGACAGGTCTTCGGGCCCCGCTTGCGGCAGCGCATCGGGCGCGCGGCCCGACAGCATGGCTGCGAGACCATGATCGCCATGCAGCGTCAGAACGGTCAGACCCGAGACCAGCGCCGATCCGGCAACCGCCTCGGCCGCGGCATCGTCATGAACGAGAACGCGGGCGGCGCTATCGCGCAACGCATGGTCCAACTCATCTGCCGTGACCCGCCAATTGACCGGCGTGATCACGATTCCCGCCAACTGGCAGGCCCAATGCAGCGAGGCATTCTCCCAGCGGTTCTGCATCGCCGTGACGAGCGTATCGCCCTTGCGCAGCCCCATCTGGCCCAGCCCGTCCACAAGCGCGCTGATCCGGATGAACCAGTCGGCATAGGTGAGTGTCCGGTCGCCTTCGGCGATCGCCAGTGCGCCGGGGTCGCGCTCCACGGACGCGATAAAGCTGGTTCCGAGGTCAAGCATCGATTGGTCCTCCCTTGATGCGGTTGCGGACGGCCAGTGCCGCCTGAACGATGGGCACATAGCCAGTGCAGCGGCACAGATGCCCCGACAGAGCCTCGCGGATCGTGTCTTCTTCAGCGTCCGGTTCGCGCGAAAACAGAGCATCAAGCGTCATCAGGATGCCTGCCGTGCAGAAGCCGCACTGCAGCGCGAAGTTTTCGCGGAAGGCCTCTTGCAGCGGCGCAAGCTGTTCTCTCTTCGCAAGCCCTTCGACCGTGCGGATCTCGCTGCCCTCGGCCTGCGCGGCAAGCATCAGGCAGGCGCGCACGGGCTCCCCGTCCACCTGCACCGTGCAGGCCCCGCAAACGCCGTGCTCGCAGCCGACGTGCGTACCTGTCGCGCCGATCTCATGGCGCAGGACGTCCGTCAGCAACAGACGCGGGGATACGCGGGCAGAGACGGCGCGTCCGTTCAGGGTGAAGCGCACCTCATGCGTTTCGTCTTGGGTCAGTCGCGGCATGACAAAGCCTCCTTCAAGGTTGCGCGGCCAAGGTGCCGGACCAGGTCGCGGCGGTAGCGTGCGGTGGCATGCAGGTCGTCACGGGCCTGCAGATGCCAGGCAAATTCGTTCAGTCTGTCGTCCAGATCGGCAGCCTCCGCAGGCAGGTCGAGCGTGCGGGGCGTATCCGCGACACCGCCCACGGTCAGCGTGGCGCTCCCATCGTGCCGTGCGATGGCGGCGCAGGCGACGATGGCGAAATCGCCGTGGCGGCGGGCCACTTCGCGAAACGCGTATCCGGTGCCCTTGCGGTGCGTCGGGAAGGTGACGGAAGCGATCATCTCTCCGGGGGCGAGGTCGGTGGACATCATGCCCTGAAAGAAGTCGCGCGCCGCGACCTGCCGCGTCTTGCGACGACGGCGCAGGGTCACGGAACCGCCCAGTGCGATCAGGCAAAGCGGCAGCTCGGCGCTGGGATCGGCATGGGCGACAGAGCCGCAGACCGTACCGCGATTGCGCAACTGCGTGTGCCCGACCCAAGGGAGCGCGGCGCGCACGAGCGGCAGGCGGTCCGCCAGGTCCTCCCAACGCTCCAGCGTTGTCTGACGCACGGCGGCCCCGACGCTGACAGTGTCGGCGGTTGCCTCGATCCGCGACAGTTCCGGGATGCGGGTAATGTCGATCAGCGTGGCAGGCCGGGCAAGGCGCATGTTCAGCATCGGCACAAGCGACTGGCCGCCAGCGATGACGCGGGCCTCGGTGCCGCCCTGATGCAGCGCCTCCAGCGCTTCGCCCAGATCGGTGGCGACAACAAGATCGAAAGGAGCGGGCTTCATGACCGGCCTCCTGTCGCGATGCTTTGCAGGAGGCGCCGCAGGCGGGCCAACGGTCCGCTGCCCGCGCCGCCACCGCCGCTGTGACGGGCCAGCGCGCGGAAGAACTCGCCGATCACGACCTTGGCCGCCCCGTCGAGGAGCCGCCCGCCGACCGAGGCGACTTTGCCGCCGATCTGGGCCTCGTAGCGATAGGCGATCTCGGTGCCCTCAGCGGTGTCGGTCAGCGTCACGCGGCCATGTCCGCCGCCGTTTCCCAGCGCGCCCACGGCACGGCCCGACAGCGTCACGGCATTGGGCGGATCGAGGTCGGAGAGTTCGATATCGGCCTTGTAGCGGCCCCGGACCGGGCCGATGCCCAACGTCACGTCCGCCTTGAAGCGGGTCTCGCCAACCTTCTGCACGCCATGCGAGCCGGGGATGATCGCCTCCAGCGTCGCGGGGTCGAGCAGCATCTTCCATATATCCTCGCGGCTGGCCTGCACCACGGCGCGGCCCTCGCCGGTCAGCTTGCGCCCGTTCGCGCTGGCTTCGGCCTGCGTTTCGGGCACCGGCTCTTTCGACACCGGCTCGTCGCCAAAGATAAGCGGGGCAAGTTTCGCCGCCGTTATGGGAAGCACGATGTCGGGCGCAGGACCATCCGGAGCAAGCGCGTCGGCCACCGCATTGGCGATGCACACCGGGGTGGACATGCAGTTGCCTTCACCCACGCCCTTGGCCCCCAGCGGGGTGAAGGGCGACGGGGTTTCGTGGTGCAGGATGAGCGGCTCGGGCACTTCCATCACCGTGGGCAGCAGGTAGTCGGCGAGCGTGCCCGACTGGAACGACCCATCGGCCCCATAGGCATATTCCTCGAGGAAGGCCGCGCCGACAGCTTGGGCAAAGCCGCCGCGCACCTGCCCATCGACCATGGCGGGATGCAGGATACGCCCACAATCATGCATGGTCACATAGCGGTCGATCTTCGGCTCGGCCGTTTCGGGGTCGATCTCGATCCCGCAGAAATCGAAAATGAACCCGTGACAGAGCGAGGAATTGATCCCGTCTTGCGCCGTCGGCGCTTCCAACTCGGGCGGGGTCCAGTAAACGGTCTCGCGCATGGTCTGGTCGACGTCGTCCGGCAGCGTGCCCGGCGACCAATGCGCCGTGGCCGCCACCCTTGCGAACGACAGGCTGTTATCGGGATTGCCCGCTGCACCGATGCGGCCTGCTTCGAATGTGACGTCTCCGGGGGCGATGTTCAGTTGCGCCGCCGCGACCTTGGCCAGCTTGTCGCGCAGCCGCGACGCCGCGATCTCGGCGGCTCCGGCCACGGCGGGGGCAAAGCGCGATGCGTAATTGCCCGAGGCGATGGACCAGGCATCGCGCATCGTGTCGACATCCGCCAGAACGCGCACCGCGGCCAAAGGCAGGCCGAACTTGTCGGCGACCACCTGCGCAAGCACGGTCCGGTGGCCCTGGCCCTGCGGAACCGAGGCGACCTTGACAGTGACAGAGCCCAGCGGGTCGATCGCGACCGTCGCCGTGGCCTGCGCGCCGTTCTTCGGCCCCGCCTTGGCGCGCTCTTGGGGCGTCAGGACGGTCGTGATATAGCCCATGTTCGACACCGAAGGCTCCACCACGCAGGCAAAGCCGATGCCGTAGCGACGGCCCTCGGCGCGCGCCTTGTCGCGGCGGGCGCAGAGCTCTGCCAGCCCCCCCTCATCGACAGCGCGGTTCAGGGCAGTGGCATAATCACCCGAGTCGAGCAGCGCGCCGCTGGCGGTGCGGTAGGGGAAGGCATTGGCAGGCACCAGGTTCCGGCGGATCACGTCCAGCCGATCCAACCCCATCTGCCGCGCGATGGCGTCCATCAGCCGCTCCAGCGCGAAATACATCTGCGGGCCGCCAAAGCCGCGGTTGAGCCCCGTCGGCGTCTTGTTGGTCAGCACGACGCGATTGCGGATCGCCATGTTTCGAATGTCGTAAGCGCCGGTCATGTTGCCATGCATCCGGTAGAGCGTCGCAGGCTCCGGCGCACGCAGATGGGCGCCGCAATCCTCGATCTGGTCCCAGTCGAGCGCGGTGATCCGACCATCGGCTTCCACCGCCGCCTCGATCCGCGTCTGACGGTTGGTGGCCGAGACGCTGGCTGAAAGATGCTCCAGCCGGTCCTCGATCCATTTGACGGGCGCTTGCGCGATCCGCGCCGCGATGCCCAAAAGGATCATGTAGGGAAAGACGCCCTGCTTGATCCCGAAAGAGCCGCCCGAATCGGGCGGCGTGCGCAGCCGCAACCGGTTGCCGGGCACCTTGAGCGACCGGGCCACGACCGCATGGATCGAAAACGGGCCCTGGAAATTCGCGGTGATGTCATAGGCATCCTCGCCGGGCTCGTAACTGGCGATCACGCCGTATGTCTCGATTGGCGTGCAGGCGCTGCGCGGATAGGTGACGTCGATGCCGATCCGGTGCGGGGCCGCGTCAAAGGCGGCCTCGGGATCGCCATAGCGAAAGCGCCGCTCGTTGATGAGGTTGCCGCCAAGACTTGGATGCAGCACCGGAGCGTTTTCGGCAAGCGCCGCGACGGGATCCACGACGGCACCGAGCGGAGCGTAGTCGACCGCGACCAGATCGGCGGCATCCTCTGCCAGGTAACGGTCCGTCGCGACAACCATGGCCACCGGCTCGCCGACATAGCGCACGCGGTCCACCGCCATGGGCCAGCATTCGACATCGGCCTTCACGCCAACGGTCATCGAGCGAATGCGCGCCATCACATCGCGCCCGGTGATTACGGCAACCACGCCCGGGGCGGCGGCGGCCTCGGCCATATCCACCGACCGGATTTCCGCATGCCCGTGCGGCGAACGCACGAACGCCAGGGCCAGCGTGCCCGCCGCGATGGGCAGATCGTCCATGAAGCGTCCGTGCCCGGACAGCAGCGCCTGATCCTCGACGCGCGTGACCGACCGTCCGACAAATGGCTCTGTAGCGTTATCTTTCATGTTCCCTCCCGGCTTGGCATGGGCAAGCCCCTGGAGGAGACGTTATGAGATGGCCGACACGCCCCGCGATCCCGTGAGGTCTCAGAACTTACCGAGGAGTCTCAAAAACCGTGGTCAGGCTTTGTCGCGCAAGGCGGTGACATCGCGGAACGTGCGCGGCGACGAACCCGCGTGATCGTGAAAGAAGCGCGAAAAATGCGCCGGCACCGAAAAGCCGAGTTCCTCGGAGATGGCTACGAAGCTGCGCGCCTCACTGGCGACCGCCTGCACCGCGCGCTCCACCCGCTGGGTATTCAGATAGATCCTTGGCGAGAGTCCCGTCTCCGCCTCGAAGAGCCGGAAGAAATGCGCACGCGACAACCCGATCTCGCGCGCGAGCCAATCCATGGAAGTAATGCGGACCGGGTCCTCGCGCATCAGCGCCAGCGCCCGCGCGATACGCCGGTCGGGCGCGCGCATCGCCTTGGCACGGGCCCGGAGCGAGGGCTGCGCCTCGCGCCAAAGCGCCAACCGCTCGATGATCGAGATCATCAGCCGGCCAATCAGTTGCTCATGCGCGGCCGCATCGCCCGGGGCTTGAACCATCGCCTCTGCCGTCGCCCCGACTTGGCGGCGTATCTGCGGCGTGATCGCACCGCCTGGACGCGGAAAGAACCCCGGTCCAGCGCTGGCCTGCCAATTCCCGCGGAACGACCCAAGCCAGGTCGGCTCGATATAAAGTGCGAGGATGATCGTCGGCGGCTGACCGTCGCGGTGCACGTAGCTGTGATGCTCCCAGGCATTGATGAGCACGGCGCTGTCATCGGTCAGCGGCACTCTGGTCCCGCCGACATCGAACTCCGTATCCGCGCCCTCGACCTTCAGAAGTACATGGCATTGTTGGTGGGCGTGCTTGACCAGGGGTCGGTCCATATCGAGGAGTGCGACCCGACCGAACGAACCAATGGCGATCCTAAGCGCAGATGACATCCATAATCCTTAACAGTTTTCTCGGGTCGGTCAAATTATGCCCGGTGACTTGCTTGGCCGCGGGGGCGCTCTGTCCATCCGGCAGAAGCCAAATGGCAAAGTTGCGACGCCTTGCTCCGCTCGGAGCTGCCGGTTGACGCGTCAGATCACATCTGACCTGGCCTTCTCCCCCCCGGCGCAACCGGTTAGCGCCTTAGGCTCCCTTCACTGACACCGAAAATGCCCATCTTCTCGGACCGGCGTCAGATGGCACAATCATGCTTTCTTCCTTCCAGGCAGACTTGGCATCTACTGTCGTGAGAATTGCAGACATTCCCGCTCCGAGCACATACTGGGCCCGGTCCTCATCCGCCGCAAGATGCAAGAACGGCAGGTCTCGGGGGGGGGCGACGGTTCTCTGCGCCCCGATCAAAAAAGGAAGACGCGGTTACCGAGGTCCGTATCAGAAGATCGCGGGCTATCGTGTCGCACAAGAAATCACCCTGTTCTTCACCGCAGACCATCGCGGGGTGGGCCGTCGCGGTTTTGAAAGCTCTCGCGTACCGGAGAGCGGGCTTGAATTGGTTGCAAGGTTTCTTGCAACATCGCCTACCGCGCGACAGCAAAGCACGGGAAATGAAAAGGAAATTTCCAACCGCCCGTTCGATCCCCCATCGGCGCGACGGAGAGGCGGACAGCGCCTGACACGGTGAAGGCTCTTGTCATCATCGAGGTCGTTCTTGATCGGCGAGATGCAGAATACCGACGTTTGACGGTCGATCGGTTGCGGTTCAGACAATTGGAACGATGGCGCGGGCCGGATCATCGGGAACTTGTGACCGCGTCAGGCCGGGCAGAAACACGGCGTGCGCGCCTTGCGCAAAGTCAAGGCGCCGCCGCCTTCTGTCGGCTAGGCAGGAAGACAGCGGGAAGCCGTACCGCCCAACACGGGGCGACACAGGAGCCGGACGTGCCATGACACCGACATACCAAGACATCACGCGCCTGCTCGGGGATCTTGACGATCATACGGTCGCGCAGATCGAAGGCAGCGGCGCAACGCTGAGCGAACTCGAAGAGATCGCCGCCCACCTGGCTCAGGAAACCGACGTCATGGGAGACCTGCGAAAGCCGCTGACCGGGCGGGCCCTCACGGTTTATACCTTGCTGCGCCAACAAGAGGCGCAGTGGGACGAAGAACGCTGATCGGGGGCGGATCCGCCGGATGGGCCCCCGACAGGTCGCGGATGCCATGACCACGGCCCGGCCCGACTTTCTGCTGACGGATCTCTACGAACTGGCGATGATGCAGGCCTACTACGAGACCGGCCAGACCGGCACGGCGGTGTTCGAATTCTTTGTGCGAAAGCTGCCCGCGGGCCGCAATTTCCTTGTCGCAGCAGGGCTGGAGCAGGTGCTGCGCTTTCTGGAGGATCTGCACCCTGCCCCGGACGAACTGGCATGGCTCGCGGGCAGCGGACACGCCAGCCGCGACATGATCGACCGGCTCGCCGGTTTCCGGTTCACCGGCGATGTCGATGCGATGCCCGAAGGCACGGTATTCTTTCCCGAAGAGCCGATCCTGCGCGTGACCGCCCCCCTGCCCGAGGCGCAATACGTCGAAACACGGATCATCAACATCCTGCACTTCCAGAGCCTTGTCGCCTCCAAGGCGTCGCGCATGGTTCTGGCCGCCGAGGGCAGGACGCTGCTTGATTTCGGGCTGCGCCGCGCGCATGGGGCAGAGGCGGGCATGTGGGCCGCGCGGGCATGCTATGTCGCGGGGGTCTCGGGGTCGTCGAATACCCTGGCCGAGCGGACATACGGGGTGCCCGCGGCCGGAACGATGGCGCATTCCTTCGTTCAAGCCTTCGACAGCGAAACCGCCGCCTTCGAAGCCTTCGCGCGCGCGCGGCCCGACCGCCTGGTGCTGCTCATCGACACTTACGACACGATAGCGGGTGCGCGACGGGTGGTGTCGCTGGCGCCCAGACTTCGCGCCATGGGCATCACGGTCGGCGGCGTCCGCCTCGACAGTGGCGATCTCGACACGCTGTCGCGGTCGGTGCGCGACATTCTCGATGCGGGCGGGCTGCGCGATGTCACGATCCTTGCCAGCGGCGGTCTGGATGAAACCGCGATCCACCGGCTGGTGGCCGCAGGGGCGCCCATCGACGGCTTCGGCGTCGGGACCAGCCTGACCACGTCATCGGACGCGCCCGCGCTGGATTGCGCGTATAAATTGCAGGAATATGCCGGACGGGCGCGGCGCAAGCGGTCGGAAGGCAAGGCAACATGGCCGGGGCGCAAGCAGGTCTGGCGGCACGTCGATGCCAACGGGTGCATGGCGGGCGACACCCTGTCGTGCGCCAGCGATCCGCAGAAGGGCCTGCCCTTGCTGCGCCGCGTGATGCAGGACGGGCGCCGCGTTGCCCCGCCGCCCCCGCTCGATGCCATCCGAAGCCACGCCGCGCGCGAACGCGACAGGCTTCCGCCGGCCCTCCGCGCCCTGCAGACCGCGCCCCGCTACGAGGTGCGGATCTCGGACAGCCTGCGCAGGCTCGCCGCCGACGTGGACGGGTTCATCGATCGCGGAGACGCGCCGCGCTGACCTCGCGCCGCGACGGCTTTCTTGTCTTGTATCAATACCCTTGCCCGTCCCTGAGCGTACCCTTGAACCATCGAAAGGGGGGATTCATGGCCAGCGAACAGGCGCGCGCCAGCTATGCACATGGCGCCTCGGGCACGCCGCTGATGGGGCTGACCGTGGGCGGGCTGCTTGCCGACACCATCGCGCGGCACCCGCAGGGCGACGCGCTCGTGGTGCCCTGTCAGGATGTCCGCTGGACCTATGCGGAACTGGGCCGCCGGGTCCAAGACGTCGCGGCGGGGCTGGTGGCGCTCGGGCTTGTTCCCGGCGACCGGATCGGGGTCTGGGCGCCGAACATGGCCGAATGGGTCGTGCTGCAATTCGCCACAGCGCAAGCCGGGCTGATCCTGGTCACGATCAACCCCGCCTACCGCCTGTCCGAGCTTGAATTGGCATTGAACCAGGTCGAGGTGGCGGCGCTGGTGCTGGTGCCCGGGTTCAAGTCCTGCACCTATTTGGCGATGCTGGCCGACCTGATCCCAGAGCTTGCCGACGCCGCACCGGGAAAGCTGTCGGCAAAGGCGGTGCCGAGCCTTCGCTGGGTGATCACGCTTGACGGGGGCGATGCCGCCGCGCCGGGTACCATCGCCTATGCCGACCTGACGGTGCGCGCCACCGAACCCGCGCGCGCGCGCGTCGCAGAGCTGGCGGGCCTGCGCACCGGGATCATCGCGGGCGCGCCCTGCCCGGCGGAATTGATGAAACGGATCATGGCAAAGATGCACATGACGCAGATCACCATCGCCTACGGCATGACCGAGACCGGCCCGGTCAGCACCCAGACCGCGGTTGACGATCCGGTCGCGCGCCGGGTCGAGACCGTTGGCCGGGTCCTGCCGCATATGGAGATCAAGATCGTGGATCGCGATGGCCGCATCGTGCCGCGCGGCACGCCGGGCGAACTGCTGACGCGCGGATATTGCGTGATGCCCAAATACTGGAACGATCCGGACAAGACCGCGGCCGCCATCGACGAGGCACGCTGGATCGCCAGCGGCGACATCGCGGTGCTGGACGACGACGGATATTTCCGGATCGTCGGACGGATCAACGACATGCTGATCCGTGGCGGCGAAAATATCTTCCCGCGCGAGATAGAGGACTTCCTTTGTACGCATCCGGCAATCGATCAGGTCGAGGTGATCGGCGTGCCGGACCCGAAAAACGGCGAGGAAGTCTGCGCCTGGATCAAGCTGCGCGAGGGCCGCAGCGCCACCGAGGACGAGATCCGCGCCTTCTGCCAGGGCAAGATCGCGCATTTCAAGATCCCGCGCGACATCCGCTTCGTCGAGACGTTTCCCACCACCATCACCGGCAAGGTCCAGAAGTTCGTGATGCGCGACATCATGGCCGGCGACCTGGCCTTTGCGGACGCGGGGTAGAACATGGCCAGCACCCAGGCGATATTTCCGACCGCCGTCGCCGCCTGTCTCGATGCGGCGGGGCACCCCCAGGGCAAGCTGCCCGATTTCGCCCGCGACCGCGGCACGCTGGTTGCGATGTATTCCGACATGGTCAGAACGCGGACATTCGACGCCAAGGCGATCGCGCTGCAACGGACCGGGCGGCTCGGCACCTATGCGTCCTGTCTGGGCCAGGAGGCGATCGGCGTCGGCGTGGCCCATGCGATGCGCGGCGACGATGTCCTGCTGCCCGCGTTCCGCGATCATGGCGCGCAGCTTGTGCGCGGCGTCACGCTGGAGGAGATGTTCCTGTTTTGGGGCGGCGACGAGCGCGGCAACGACTTTGCCGGCCCAAGGCGGGATTTCCCGGTCTGCATCCCCGTGGCTTCGCAGCTTCCGCAGGCCGCCGGCGTCGCGCTGGCCATGGTGCACAAGGGCGAACCCGGGGTCGCCGTGGCGCTGGCGGGCGACGGGGCCACGTCCAAGGGCGATTTCTACGAGGCGTTGAACATCGTCGGCGCATGGCACCTGCCCGCGGTCTTCGTGATCAACAACAACCAATGGGCCATTTCGATGCACCGAAGCCATCAGACCGCCTGCGACACCCTAGCCCAAAAGGCCGTCGCCGCGGGCCTTCCCGGCGAGCGGATCGACGGCAACGACGTGATTGCCGTGCGCGATGCGGTCCGGCGCGCCCTGGCGCATGCGCGCGCGGGCAAGGGCGGCACGTTGATCGAATGCCTGAGCTACCGGCTGGGCGACCACACCACCGCGGACGACGCCAGCCGCTACCGCGAGGATGAAGACGTGCGCCCGCACTGGAAGGCGGAACCACTTGTCCGTTTGCGCAGCCATCTGACCAAGGCGCACGGCTGGTCAAAAGACGAGGAAGACGCCCTGCTGCGCGGCTGCCAGTCACAGGTCAACACCGCCGCCGAGCGCTATCTGGCGATGACACCCGAACCGCCCCGCGCCATGCTGGACAGCCTGTTCGCGACCCTGCCCGAGGATCTGCTGCCAGCGGCAAGGGAGTTGGACGATGGCTGAGATGACCATGATAGAGGCGATCCGCACCGCGCTTGCCCGCGCGCTGGAGGACGACGACGACGTGATCGTCATGGGCGAGGACGTGGCCATCGACGGCGGCGTGTTCCGCGCCACCGACGGGCTGGTGCAACGCTTTGGCGCGGCGCGGGTGCGCGACACGCCGCTTTCCGAAACCGCCATCGCCGGTGTCGCCATCGGCGCCGCGGCCCACGGGCTGCGGCCCGTGGCCGAGATCCAGTTCATGGGCTTTTTGTACCCTGCCATCGACCAGTTGGCGAACCATGCCGCCCGGTTGCGCAACCGCACGCGCGGCCGCCTGGGCTGTCCGATGGTGCTGCGCGCGCCCTTCGGCGGCGGCATCAAGGCGCCGGAACATCACTCCGAAAGCACCGAGGCGATGCTGGCCCATATACCGGGGCTGCGGGTGGTGATCCCCAGCGCCCCGGCCAAGGCCTACGGTCTTTTGCTGGCCGCGATCCGCGACCCCGATCCGGTGGTCTTTCTTGAACCCAAGCGCCTCTATCGCTCGGTGTCCGAGGACGTCGCGGACGACGGTGCGGCGCTGGCGCTCGACACGGCTTTCGTGCTGCGCGAGGGATCGGACGTGACGCTGGTGACCTGGGGCGCCATGGTGACCGAAACGCTCCAGGCCGCCACGTCACTCGCGGCGGAGGGGCTCTCTGCCGAGGTGATCGACCTGGGCACGCTCAAGCCCTATGACCGCGCCGCGATCCGCGCATCCGTCGCCAGGACCGGCCGCTGCGTGATCGTTCACGAAGCACCGCTGACCGCGGGCTTCGGCGCCGAGATCGCCGCCGATCTGGCGGAACACCGATTGACCAGCTTGCTGGCGCCGATCCGGCGGGTGGCAGGCTATGACACCGTGATGCCCTATCTGCGGCTCGAAGCGCATTACATGCCCTCGACCGCACGCATCCTCGATGCGGTCCGATCCGTGATGGAGTTCGCATGACCGTCTTTGTCCTCCCCGACCTCGGCGAAGGCCTGCAGGAGGCCGAGATCGTCGCCTGGCATGTCTCAGAAGGGGATCATGTGATGGCCGACCAGCCGCTACTTTCGGTCGAAACCGACAAGGCGGTCGTCGAAATCCCGGCGCCCTATCCCGGCAGGGTGACGCACCTGCTGGCGGCGGTCGGGGATGTCGTGCCGACCGGTGGCGCGCTGATCGAGATCGGCACCGGGGGCGGCAAGGACACCGGTGCCATCGTCGGCGATCTGGCCACGGCGCAGCCCCCCTCGGCCAGCCCCGCCGTCCGCTCGCTTGCGCGCCAACATGGTGTCGATCTGGCCGACCTCACCGGGACCGGCCCCAACGGCGCCATCGTGTCGGCGGATGTGCTGGCCGCCGCGCAACGGCCCCGGGCGGGCGAAGAGCTGCGCGGTGTGCGGCGTGCGATGGCGCGCGCGATGGCACAGTCGCATGCCGTCGTGGTGCCGGCCACCGTGATGGACCATGCCGACATCGGCGCCTGGCCGAAGGACGCGGACCCGACCCTGCGCCTGATCCGGGCCGTCTGCGTGGCGTGCCGGGCCGAGCCCGCCCTCAATGCGTGGTATGACGGGACCCGCCGGCACCTGCATGACCACGTCGACCTTGCGCTTGCCATGGACACCCCGGAAGGGCTCTTTGCCCCGGTGCTGCGGGCGGCCGACGGCGATCCCGACATCGCCGGGTCGCTGGCCGCCCTCAAGACCGCCGTGCGCGACCGGTCCATCGCGCCCGAAGCGCTCAAGGCGGCCACCTTCACGCTGTCCAACTTCGGCATGATCGGCGGGGTACACGCCGTGCTCGTCGTCAGCACGCCACAGGTCGCGATCCTTGGCGCGGGCCGCATATCCCGCCGCGCCGTCGTCACCGACGGACAGATCGCCGCCCGCCGCGTCCTGCCGCTGTCGCTGACCTTCGATCACCGGGTCGTCACCGGCGGCGAGGCCGCGCGGTTCCTCGCTGCGCTGCGCGGCGATCTCGAAACGCCATCGGCGGGCAGCCATGGATGACGCCATGACCGACCCCTTCGCCCTCGCCGACGGTCTGGGCCCTGAAAAGATCGTGCATCTGCACGATGCCGCTGTCGGCCTCAGGGCGATCGTCGTCATCGACAATACCGCCGCAGGCCCGTCGATCGGCGGGGTACGCATGGCCGACGATGCCAGCCTCGGTGAATGCGCGCGCCTGGCCCGCGCGATGACGTTCAAGAACGCCGCGGCCGGGCTGCCGCATGGGGGCGGAAAATCGGTGATCCTGGGCAACCCGGCCATGGCCGGCAAGGAACGTCTGGTCCGCGCCTTTGCCCGCGCCATCGCTGAGCTTGGCGGGTATATCCCCGGCCCGGACATGGGCACGGACGAGACCGCGATGGCCTGGGTGCATGACGAGATCGGGCGCGCGGTCGGCCTGCCGCGGGTGCTGGGCGGTATCCCGCTCGACCAGATCGGCATCACCGGCTTCGGGCTCGGGGTCGCGGCGGACGCGGCCCAGGCCTTTTGCGGCCTGCGCCTCGACGGGGCCAGCGTCGCGATCCAGGGCTTCGGGTCGGTCGGCATGAACGCGGCGACAGCGCTGGCAGGCATGGGCGCGCGGCTTGTCGCGGTGTCCGACAGCGGCGGCAGCATCACACACCCCAAGGGCCTGCCGATCGACGACCTGATCGCCCTCAAGCGCGCGAGCCGGAGCGTCACCGCCTTGGCGGGGGCCACGGCCCTGGCGGGCGAGGCCACGATCACGGCGCAGTGCGATATCCTTGTCCCGGCCGCCCGCCCCGACGTGATCACCCAGGCGAACGCGCGCGACGTCAAGGCGCGGTTGGTGCTGGAGGGGGCCAACATCCCGACATCCGCCGCCGCCGAACGGATCTTGCACGACCGCGATGTGCTCGTCGTTCCCGATTTCATCGCCAATGCCGGCGGCGTGATCTGCGCCTCGGTCGAATACCGCGGCGGCACGGAAAGCGACGCGCGCGCGGCGGTGACCGAAAAGATCCGGGCCAATACCGTCGAGGTTCTGGCCCGTGCCCGCGACACCGGTGCCATGCCGCGCGAGGCCGCACAGGCGATGGCGCTGGCGCGGATCCACGAAGCCATGTCCTACGGGCGGTTCACGGGGGCATGATGCAGCACCGCGCAGACCCGCCTTGCCGACCGCCCGACCCGGACCGCGACGGCGGGTTCCTGTGCGACGCGATGCTGGGCCGCCTTGCCCGCTGGCTGCGGGCGGCGGGGCACGACACGCTGCTGGCCGAAGGCACCGAAACCGACCGGGACCTGCTGGCACGGGCGCGGGCCGAGCGGCGGATCCTGCTGACCCGCGACCGCCGATTTACGCAGCGACAGGGCGCCGCCGGGCACGTCCTGCTGATCGAAGGGGGCAAAATCGCCGATCAGGCGCGCGACCTGAAGCGGCGGCTTGGGCTGGACTGGCTCCGCGCGCCGTTCAGCCGGTGCATGATGGACAACGCACGCCTGCGCCCCGCGACCGCGGCCGAGACCGCCGGGCGTCCTGACTGGGTTGGCGCGGAGGGCGGCGGCACCCGGGTCCTGGCCTGCCCGGCCTGCGGCAGGTCCTATTGGGCGGGCAGCCATCGCCGGCGCATGCGCCAACGTCTCGAAGCCTGGAACCGGGACATGCCGCGATCCGCGCCGCCGCAGGATCAAACAGGCGACGTGAAAGGATGACGCGATGACCGCGAGCCAACTTTCCCGAGAGCAGATCGCCGAGCGGCTCGACGCGGCGGCGAACCTGCTTGAGGCGCAGGGCGCGGATCGGTTTCGCATCCGCGCCTACCGCATGGGCGCCGAGACGGTGCGCGGGCTGCCACAGGATCCCGCCAAGATCCTGGAGCGCGACGGGTTGCAGGGGCTGGAGGCGCTGCCGAACATCGGCGAGCGTCTGGCGCGGGCCATCGACGAGATGGTGACGACCGGACGCTGGAGCCAATTGGACCGGATGCGCGGCGAGGCGGCGCCGGGGCATCTGTTTCAATCCATTCCCGGCGTCGGCGCCCATACCGCCCGCGCCATCCGCAACACCCTTCACCTCGACACCCTCGAGGCGCTGGAGATAGCCGCCCACGACGGACGGCTTGAGACGGTTCCCGGGATCGGCCCCCGGCGCGCGGCGTCGATCCGGGCGTCGCTGGCCGCGATGCTGGCGCGCCGTCGCCGCCGGGGGCCTGCCGATCACCAAGAGCCGCCCGTGGCGCTGCTGCTCGAGATCGACGAGACCTATCGCCGCGAGGCGCAGGCGAACCGCTTGCGGCGCATCGCGCCCAGACGCTTCAACCCCGAAGGCGAGGCCTGGCTTCCGGTCATGCATCTGGACCGCGACGGCTGGTCCTTCTCCGTCTTCTTCTCCAACACCGCTCTGGCGCATGATCTGCACCGCACGACGGATTGGGTTGTGATGTATTTCGCCCGCCCCGGCGGCCCCGAACACCAGCGCACCGTGGTGACGGAAACCCACGGGCCGCTCAAGGGCCGACGGGTCGTGAGGGGCCGCGAGGCCGACTGCGAGCGCCACTATTCCGCAGCGGGCTGAGGCCCGCGCGCGGGGCCACGTCCCGCCGCTGCGTGCGATGCGTCAGCGGACCACGTGGACCGAGCAATGCGCGCGCCGGACAACGCGTGCGGCGGTGGAGCCGAGCATATAGTCGCTGGCATCCGGGCTTTGCGATCCCATGATGATCAGGCCGCAGTCATTGGCCCTGGCAAAGCGGATGATCTCCAGGCCGGGCTTGCCGGTGGTCACCTCGCAATCGATGTTCTCCGCGCCTTCCGTCGCCGCCTCGAGCCGTTCCAGCACCCGTTGGGTCAGGTGGTTCTCGGACTTCACGGTCACGAATTCGGCCACGAACCCGCTGACCTTTTCAAGCACGGTCAGCAGGATGATACGGCCGCCGGGCGAGAGCAGTCTGCGCGCGACTTCGATCTTGCGCGGCACCATCGCCTCGTGGTCGATCGCGACGGGAATGAGGATCTTGCTGTGCATTGTCTGGTCTCCTTTGTCGGGATGTGCGGGGTCACGGGGATGGCGTCGGCAACAGCAACAGGGCAACGACGATGATGATCGCCAGAAACACCGTTTCGGCCAAAAGCAGCGCCGCCGCGGGTTTGCCGACCTTGAGGATTTCCTGCGGGCGCGTCTTGAGCCCCACCGCCGCGATCGCGATCAGCAACAGCCAGGCCGATGCGCCCTGGGCGACCTGGGTGACCGCCTGCGGCAGTGCCACGACCGAATTCAGGGTGGCCAGAACGATGAATGCCACGACAAAGCCGGGCACCAGCGGCGGCCGTTCGCCCTCGGTCGGGGCCGATGCGCTGGCGCGGATGATCATCGCGGCCACGATCACCACGGGCGCCAGCATCGACACGCGCAGCAACTTGACCAGCGTCGCGGTCTCGCCCGCGGACTCCGAGATCGAGAAGCCCGCGCCGACCACCTGGGCGACATCGTGGATGGTGGCCCCGATGAAGATGCCCGAGGTCGTATCGTCGAACCCGAAAAGGCCGATCAGGGCGGGATAGATGATCATCGCCACGGTCGACAGGATCGTCACACCCACCACCGTAAAGACCAGCCGGTCCTCGGATTTGTCGTCCTTGGGCAGGATCGCCGCGATGGCCAGCGCGGCAGAGGCCCCGCAGATCGCGACCGACCCGGCGGACAGGAACGCGAAGCGGTGTCTGAACCCGAACCACCGGGCGGCACCAAGACCGAAGCCGATGGTCGCGATCACCGCGCCGACGATCATGCCGACGATGGGCCAGCCAAGCGCGCTGATCATGTCAAAGCTGACCCGCAGCCCCAGCAGGGCCACGCCGAGCCGCAGCAGCGTGCGCGCGCCAAAGGCGATGCCCGGACCGCAGCGCACGTCCTGCGCGAGGAAATTGAGCGCGATGCCGAACAGCAAGGCCAGCAGCATCGAGGGTGCGCCGTAATGCTCGGACACGAACTTGCTGGCAAGCGCGATGACCAGTGCGACGGTGAGCCCCGGCACCGCGGCCCGCAGCGTATCGACCCAGCCCTGCGCGGTCATTGCAGGCCCGCTTTGCGGGTGCGGCACGTGCGATCAATCCGCATTGCACAGGCTCCTTGCCAGATCAAGGTAGTGCCGCGGCACCGACAGCCCGTGGTCCCGCGCCTCCGCGATGGCGGCCAGGCGGCGGGTGCCGGGCAGACGTGCGCCCTCGAGCCCGGCGATCAGGCCCAGCAGCCCTTCCAGCCGATCGGCAAAGCCGCCCGCCGCGCCGTCCTCGGGCCGGATGGCGATCAGGGTCTGGCCGACGCGCGGCGGCGCGCCTTCGGCGTCGAAAAACGATGTCGCCTCGGTGCTGAGCGCGCTGCCGGTCAGCAGCGCGGCCAGGATTTCGACCATCAGCGCCAGCGAGGTGCCCTTGGCGTCGCCGATCGGGCGCATGGTGCCGTCCAGTGCGGCCTTGGCATCCGTGGTGGGCTGCCCGGCGGCATCCAGCGCCCAGCCTTCGGGAATGGGCTGGCCGGATTTATAGGCGTTCATCACCTTGCCGCGCGCCACCTTCGACAGCGACAGGTCGATGACCAGCGGCGCGGTCTGCGCGCGCGGCACGGCAAAGGCGATGGGGTTTGTGCCGAACACCGGCACATGGCTGCCCCAGGGGGCTATGGCCTTGGGCGCGTTGGCGAACATCAGGCCGATCAGCCCGGCGCGCGCAAGCTTTTCCACCTGCACCGACAGCGCCCCGCAGTGGTGCGAATTGGCCACCCCCATGACCGCGATGCCCTGTTCGAGCGCCACCGGAATGCCCGCCGCGATGGCGGCATCCATCGCCGGATAGGCAAAGCCGCAGTCGGCATCCACCCGCAAGGACGCGGCGCGAAGGGTCTGAACGCTGATCTGCGCCCGGGCGTTGATCTTGCCCGACCGCACCTGCGCGACGTAGTCGCCCAGCCGCGAGAACCCGTGGCCCACCTGGCCTTCGGCCTCTGCCGCGACAAGCGCCTCGGCCACCGAGGTGGCGGGACCGGAGGGCACGCCCGCCGTGGTCAGGGCACGGCAAATCAGATCTGTCGCATCGGCCAGGCCGATGCGTTCAACTTGGGTCATGGTCGGGCCAATCGATGCAATTTGAATCGGGGCGATCCGCAGATCCGCGGACCGCCCCAACCGGGGGGTCAGGCGCTGCGGTAGAGTTTGGTCATCGAGAATTCCCGATGGCCCAGAGCTTCGGCAGCGGTGTTGCGGCCATTCGCGGTGCGACGGATCATTTCAATCAGGTCGTCGCCGGCCTCGTCGATGGTCTTGTCGCGCCGCAGGATGCCCGACACGTCGACGTCGATATGCTCGGACATGGTGCGCACGGTGCGCGGGTTGGCCGTGATCTTGATGACCGGCACGATCGGGTTGCCGACCACGTTGCCCTGACCGGTGGGGAAGGTGTGCAGAACCGCACCGCCCGCCGCCATCAGCGTCACGCATTCCGCCGCCGCCGAGGAGCTGTCCATGAAATACAGGCCATTGCCCGAATTCGGCGCTTCGGCCGGCCCGAGGATGTCGATGTATTTCGATGTCCGGCCGATCTTTTCGAGGTTGCCCAAGGCCTTTTCCTCGATGGTGGTCAGACCGCCCTCGATGTTGCCCTTGGTGGGCTGGCTGTCGGACAGATCGTCGGTCTGGTGGGCAAAGATGACGTCTTCGGAATAGGCTTTCCACATCTTGTACCAGCGCTCGCCGACCTCGGGCGTGGCCGCGCGCTCCTTGCAGATGTGCTCGGCGCCGGTGATCTCTGAGGTTTCTCCGAAAAAGCCGTAGATCCCTTCGGGCAGCAGTTTGTCGTACATGTTGCCGACCGTGGGGCACGACCCAAGTCCGGTCGTGGTGTCGCTCTCGCCGCATTTGGTCGAGACCCAAAGCTCGGAGATGGAGCATTCCTCGCGTTGCAGTTCGGTCGCGTAATGGACG
Source organism: Sulfitobacter sabulilitoris (assembly GCF_005887615.1). Lineage (GTDB taxonomy): Bacteria > Pseudomonadota > Alphaproteobacteria > Rhodobacterales > Rhodobacteraceae > Sulfitobacter_E > Sulfitobacter_E sabulilitoris. The sequence continues at coordinate 234,527 of NZ_VANS01000001.1, read as the reverse complement.
TATTCCTTGGCCTTCCAGCCGGCGCGGCGGATGGTCTCGAAATCGCCGTTCTGCTCGATCGAGAAGCCTTCGACGGGCTTGCCGGTGGCGGCGATGCCGTCGACGATCTTCTTGGTCCAGCCGGGTTCGATCCCGATGACGACCACGGCCGCCACGTTGGGGTTGGCGCCGGTGCCGATGATGGTGCGGAAGTGCACGTCGAGGTCTTCGCCGAATTGCAGACGGCCATAGGCATGGGGTATCGCCATCGTGCCCTTGACGTTGTTGGCCACGGCCTCGCAGGCGGCATTGGAAATATCGTCAACCGGCAGGATCAGCACGTGATTGCGGACCCCTACCCGGCCATTGTCGCGGCGATAGCCCTGGACGGTGATATTGGAATATTTGGATGTCATGATCGGTGTCCTTACCAGCGCTTGGTTTTGCAGTTGTGGGTGTGAACGTGGCCGCCCTTGGGAATGTCGGCGGTGATCTTGCCGATGTCCTCGCCGTATTTGATGGCGGTGTCCCCGGCCTTGAGATCGGTCAGCGCGATCTTGTGACCGATGGGCACATCCGCGCCCGAGGTCAGACGGAAGGTGGAATTGTCGTGGGTGATGCAGCACAGCATGTCGGTGCCTGCGGTCAGCCCCTCGACGACCACCACGCCCACATTGTCGGCCTCTTCGTGGACCAACAAATGGGGGATTTCGTTCGGGATAGGTTTGCTTGTGTCGGCCATTGGCGTCTCCAGTTATGCGGGTTTCAGAATGATTTTCGGGCTGGCAATCCGGCCTGAACGGATATCGGCAAAGGCTGTGGTGCCTTCGCTGAGGGGGCGGGTTTCGGTCCAGTCGAGCGGGCCGAGGCGACCGTCGAACATCGCGGCACAGGTATCGCGGAAATCTTCGGCGGTATAGGTATAGGTTCCGATAAAGGTGATCTCCTGCAGTGTCAGACGGCGAATATCGAGGCCCGCGGCCCCCCCGCCCAGCCCGATGTGCAGGATCACCCCGCCGGGGCGCGTGGCCGCGGAGGCGGTGGCGCGGGTGGCGTCAAAGCCGACGCCGTCCAGCGTAATGTCGAACCGCTGGTCCGCGGGCAGTTCATCGGGCGCAAGCACCTTGTAGCTGCCGTTGTCGGCCAGGTAGGCGCGGCGCAGGGCGTTGGGTTCGATCAGGGTCACGTCGCCGACGCCCTGCGCCACGAGGCTGAGCGCCGCGCCGACGCCGATCGCGCCGCCGCCGATGACAAGCGCCGTTTCCGGCGTCTGCGCGCCGCAGGCCGTGATCCCAAGCCGCACCGCGTGCCAGCCGCAGGCGATCGGTTCGGCCAGTGCCGCCTGTTCCAGCGTCACGTCATCGGGAACCGCGACGAGGTTGCGTTCGGGCATGGCCACGAATTGCGCAAAGGCGCCTTCGCGCGGCGGCATCGAGATGATCTGCCGGGTCGCGCAGAGGTTGTCGCGGCCCGCCCGGCAGGCCGGGCAGTCGCCGCAGGTCACCAGCGGGTTGATCGTCACGCGCGCGCCGTCGCGGGGGCCGCCGACGATGGTCCCTGCCCCTTCGTGACCCAGGATCAGGGGCGCGGGGCGCCGTTCGTCGTGCCCCAGATAGGCGTGCATGTCCGATCCGCAGATCCCGACACTGTCGATGCGGATCAGGTGATCGCCCTCGGCGGGCGTCGGGTCCGGCACATCGCGCAGCGCCATCGCCTCGGGTGCTAGATAGACAAGCGCTTTCATTTTGCGGTGAATCCTCCGTCGACCATCAGCACCTGTCCGGTCACGTAACCGCAGGCGTCAGAGCAAAAGAACAGGAGCGGGCCGTCGATATCCTCGGGCACGCCGTTGCGGCCGATGCAGGTCTGCGCGGCGTTGCGCGCCGCCCGGTCGGGGTCGTTGAACACCGCCGCCGTCAGTTCGGTCGGAAAGAACCCCGGCCCCAGCGCATTGACGGTGATGCCGTCGCGCGACCAGGCTTCGGCCATCGCGCGGGTCAGTTGCGCCACGCCGCCCTTGGACGCGCCATAGGCCAGCCCGCCGGGAAAGGCGCGCGTGGATTGCAGCGAGGCGAAATTGACGATCCGGCCCCAGCCCTTCGATTTCATCGCGGGCACGAGATGCTGCGACAGAAAGAACGGTGCGGCCAGATTGAGGTTGAGCGTGATGTCCCAACCCTCCGCCGTGACCTGATCGGCGGCCTCGCGGGTGTTTATCCCCGCCGCGTGGACCAGTATGTCGGGCGCGCCGAACGGCTTTGCCGCGGCCTTGGCCAGCTCCGCCAGTCCGGCGCGATCGCTCAGATCCCAGGGCAGCGGCGCGATGTCGCCCGGCGCGTCGTCCTGCAACGACGCAAGCGCATCGGCGCGCCGGGCCACCGCGACCACCCTGGCCCCCGCCTGCGACAGGGCCAGCGCGGCGCGGCGTCCGAGGCCGGAACTGGCCCCGGTCACGCAGGCCACATGGCCGGTCAGGTCGGGATGAAGGGCGTTCGCCATGGGTCAGTCTTCCGCCGTGAGGTCGAATTCTTCATCGGGAAAGAACTTCGACAGGCGAATGTCGGCGGTGCGGGCATGGCCCTCCATCCCCTCCAGCCGCGCGATGCGGGCGGTTGCCTGGGCCACGTGCTTGGCCGCGTCGCGGGTGGACCGCTGCCAGGTCACGATCTTCATGTACTTGTGCACCGAAAGCCCGCCCGTATAGGACGCGGCCCCCGAGGTCGGCAGCACGTGGTTGGTGCCCGACGCCTTGTCGCCAAAGGCCACCGTGGTCTCTTCGCCCAGGAACAGCGAGCCGTAGCACGACAGGCGGTCGAGCCACCAATCCAGATCCTGCGCCTGCACGGTCAGGTGTTCCGGTGCGTAGTCGTCCGATGTCGCGGCCATTTCCTCGCGGTCGGCGCACAGGATGACCTCGGCATAGTCGCGCCATGCGGCACGGGCGTTGTCGCGGTTCACCTCCGGCAGATCCTCGATGAGTTCGGGCACCAGGCGCATCACCTCCTCGGCCACTTCGCGGCTGTCCGTCACCAGCCAGACGGGCGAGTTGTAGCCATGTTCCGCCTGCCCGACCAGATCGACGGCGGCGACCATCGGATCGGCGGTGGCATCGGCCAGGATCAGGCTGTCGGTCGGCCCGGCGATCATGTCGATGCCGACACGTCCGAACAGCATCCGCTTGGCTTCGGCCACGAACTGGTTGCCGGGACCGACGAGGATGTTGGCCTTGGGCAGACCGAAAAGACCGAAGGTCATCGCGGCCACGCCCTGTACGCCGCCCATCGCCATGATCTTGTCCGCGCCGCAGATATGCGCGGCGTAGATGATCGCGGGCGGCACCCCCTGTCCGGGACGCGGCGGAGAACAGGCGACGATGTGCTTGCAGCCCGCGACCTTGGCGGTGGTGACCGTCATGATCGCGCTCGCGATGTGGCTGTAGCGGCCACCGGGCACATAGCAGCCCGCGGCATGGACCGGCACGCTTTTCTGGCCTGCCGTCATGCCGGGGATCACCTCGACTTCGAAATCCTTGAGGCTGGCCTTTTGCGCCTCGGCGAATTTCTTGACGTTCTTGTGCGAGAACTGGATGTCGGCCTTGAGTTTGTCGGACACCTGCGCGATCGCCGCGTCGATGTCTGCCTGGCTCAGCAGCACGGGACCATCGTACTGGTCGAATTTCGCCGCGTATTCCATCGCCTTGTCATCACCGCCGGCCTCGATGTCGTCGAGGATGTTGCGGACGATCTCCTTGACTTCGGAAGCATCGCTTCTCGAGGTCAATGTCGCTTTCTTGAGATACTCACGTGTCATGGGAAGCCCATCCTATTTGTAGTTGTCCGGAAGGAGTGTTGTGGAGATCGCCGGGATGTAGGCGATCATCAGCGTGACGATCAGCATGAAGAACACGAAGGGGATGGCCCGGGCCGCGATCTTCAATATCGATTCCCCGGTGATCCCCGACACCACAAAAAGGTTCAGACCGAGGGGCGGTGTGATGAAACCCACACCCAGGGCGGTGATCATCATGATACAGAACTGGATCTCGTTCATCTCGATGCTCTCGGCCAGCGGATAGAGGATCGGCGCGAGGATCACGATGTTCGGCGTCGTCTCCATCACGCAGCCCGCCGCGATCAGGATCAGCACCATCAAGAGGATCAGGACACGCGGATCATCCGTCAGCGAGGTGACCGAAAAGACAAATCCCTGCGGCACGCCGAGAATGGCAAGCGCCTGCGCCAGCGGCAGCGAGAACGCGATGATCGGCAGGATGACCCCGTTGACCTTGGCCGAACTGACCAGCATCGCGGGAAAATCCGAGAATTTCAGCGTTCCGAGGATGAAGCCGATGGCGATCGTCACGACGACGGCCACCGCGCCGGCTTCGGTCGGGGTCAGGCGGCCCGAGAAGATGCCGTAGAAGATGATGCCGGGCACGATAAAGGCGTACCAGCCCGATTTCAGCGCCCCAAGCAGGTTCATCCCCCACTCACCCCAGGTCAGCAATCCACCGGCCTCGTAGGCATGGCGCCGGTTGATGATGACGTTGGTGATCAGGATCGACAGAAGGATCAGCAGACCCGGAATCACGGCGGCAAGGAACAGGATCGACACGTTCACGCCCAGCACGAGACCGATGATGATATAGGCGATCGACGGCGGGATCAGGATGCCGGTACAGGCCCCCGCCGCCACCAGCGCGCAGGCATATGGCCGGGGATAGCCGCTCTCGACCAGCCGGTCGATGGTCATCCGACCCACGGCGGCGGCCCCTGCCGCATCCGACCCCGAGATCGCCGCGAACATGCCGCAGACCAGGACCGTGGCAGACCCGAAGCCGCCCTTGGCCCAGCAGGTGATCGCCTCGGCCACATCGAGAAATTTCTTGGACAGGCCGGTCCGCACCAGCACGTCGCCCGTCAGGATGAACAGCGGCACCGCCGTCAGTGCGAAATGGTCGATCCCGTGGAACAGGCTTTCGCCGACCAGCGACAAGGGCAGCGCGCCCGACATCACGAGCATCAGGATCGCGCCCGAGCCGATCGCGGCCCAGACCGGAACCGCCAGCGACACAAGGACCACGAACACGATGACCGGAAGGTAGAAATCCCACCCGAGATCAACCGCCTGGTTCTGGAGTTGTTGCCAAAGCATGATCTATCCCCTCAATCGAAGAGCTTGTCGCCTTCGTACACGGAGCGCCCGTGACGAAGATCGGAAATGTCCCGAAGAAAGGACTGAACCAGTCGCAGCATGACCAGCGCGAAGCCGAAGGGTACGGCGGACAGGAAGAACACCTGGCTGATGCGCAACCCGTGGGTGACCGACCCGAACTTCCACGACACCGCCACCGCCTCGAACGACCAGTAAAGCGCGATCAGCGCCACGATGAACATCACGACATCGCCAAGGATATACAGCAGCGTCTTGAGGGTCATGGGCACGTAATTCATGATCACGTCGATGCGGATGTGGCCGCGCTCCTTGACCGCCGCGGCGGCGCCGATCCACGCCAGGTAGATAAAGGAATAGCGGACGATCTCTTCGCCCCAGATCGAGGAATAGGAAAACACCTCGCGCCGGATGACCTCGATGAACATCGTGCCCACCAGCATCACGTAAAAGACAAGCAGCAGCCACCGTTCGCCGTTGTTGTCCAGGGATTTAATGATTTTTGACATGCGGCCCTCCGTCAGGGTGCGCGACAAGCGTCACCCGCGCGCGTAAAACTGCGCCGTGCTTGGAAAACTCGGGGTTGACCGGCGCCGCCCGTGTGCAGCGCCGGTCGCTGTGATCTTATGCGTCGTGGACGTAGTGGCGGCCCATCGTGCCTGCCGCCTCTTCGAGCTTGGCAAAGGTGTCCATGTCGCCCGCAAGCTCCATCTTGAACTGATCCCATTCGCTAAGCTGGTAGCCGCCCGCGGCCTTCCATTCGCCAAGCTGATCATCGGTCAGCGTATGGAATTCGACGCCGTTCTTGGTCAGCTCGGACATCGCATAGGCCCGTGCCGCCGGCACCTTGGCAAGGTTCTGCGCCTGGGTGATCTCGCCGGCGAATTCGATGCCTTCCTGCACGTCGGTCGGCAGGCTTTCGAACCATTCGAGGTTGATCGAATAGACCTGGCTGTCCGGCACCGCCTGGGTAAAGGTCACATGGCTGAGGATTTCGCCGAAGCCGAAGACATGCAGCGCGCCCACCGACGGATCGAGCGCATCGGCCACGCCCTGGCGGATCGCCGAAGGTGTCTCGCCCCATGCGACGGGTGTCGGGTTGGCGCCGACCATTCGGTAGTATTGCTGCAACATCGCCGACCCCGGAACCCGGAATTTGACCCCGGCCATGTCACCGGGCGTGATGATCGCATTGCCACCCTGGCGCACGGCCACGACCCGCGGGTCGATGACGATATAGAACAGCGCCTTGAAACCGGATGCCGCGATTTTCGGATTGACCTCCGACTTCCACGCGTCGGAGCTGGTCAGGTTGGTGAACCGCTGGTTCGAGCCGCAGAAATACGGCAGGTTGATCAGGTCGACGACACTTGCGAAGGGCGCGAAGTTCGACAGCGAGTGCTGCGCGCACTGGATCGTGCCGCCCTGGACCGCCTGCGCCAGCGCACCGCCCGCACCAAGCTGACCGCCGGGGGCCAGACGCACATAGACCTTGCCGTTGGTCATGTTCTGGATGTTTTCCTTGAGGTCGAGCTGCATGATCGGATAGCTGCGATCGGCGCTCAGGACATAGGCCGTGGCAAGCGTCATGGTGTGATCGGCCGCAGCTTCGCGGTCGCGTTCCTCGGCGGCGGTCTGGGCCACGGCCTCGTCGGACCACAGCAGCCCGGCCGCACCGGCGACCATGGCGGTGGTGAACCCGCCCGTGCCCACCAGCTTCAGGAAATTGCGGCGCTCGGCCGATTCCAGATCCTTGCGATTGTCATTCATTTGGCTTCCTCCCATAGAAACACATCAGTGGTTGATCTTCTTGTCAGCTTTCGCGCGCGCTTCGCGTTTCAAGATACCGACTACAAAGGAAATGGACGCAGCGAAAAGCAACAACATCTCTGCGACGTTTCCAAGCAACGGTGCGTTGCTGGCAGCACCGACCGCGACGTTGGCAGTGAATACAGCCACCAGGATCAAAGCAATGAAAAATGCCATTTTCGGTCCCTCCCTATCGCCTCTCCCAAGCGATTCGAGATAAATGTAAGCGCTTACACGTTTTCGTGCAAGCGTTTACATTACCCTCTTGCTGGTATCCGCATCGAATTCGTATATTGGCGCCTCATCCTGTTCGAAACAAATGCGGGAACGCCGTGCGGATCAAGACACCCAAGACCGGATCGGCCGTGCCGACCCTGGCCGACGTGGCCCGGCACGCCAACGTCTCGACGGCGACCGTGTCGCGCTGTCTGAATTCGCCCGACCAGGTGGTTGGCGAAACCCGCAAGCGTGTGCTGAAGGCGGTGCAGGACCTGGGCTATGCGCCGAACTTCAGCGCTCGCGCGCTGGCCGCGAAACGCACCAAGACGATCGGCGCGGTCATTCCCACGATGGACAATTCCATCTTTGCCCGCGGCATACAGGCGTTTCAGGAAGAATTGGGCCGTCACGGATTCACGCTGCTGATCGCCAGTTCCGCGTACCGCGAAGACCTTGAGGAAGAGCAGATCAGGACGCTTGCGGCGCGCGGCGCCGATGCCCTGTTGCTGATCGGGTATCATCGCAACCGGGCCGTCTATGACATGCTGACCGCACGCAACCTGCCGGTTCTGGTGGCCTGGGCCTATCATGCGGACGCGCCGCAGATGTCCATCGGGTTCGACAACGTGACGGCGATGGCGGGGCTTGCGCGGCTGGCCATCGGCAAGGGACACCGCAGACTTGGCTTCATCTCGGCGCCGGGCGCGACGAATGACCGTGCCCGCGACCGGGTCGCCGGCGTGCGGCGCGCCATGCGCGAGGCCGGGCTTCGCGATACCGACCTCAGCCTCGTGGAAACCCAATACGGCATTGAAACCGGAGAGGCGGCGTTTCGCGAGATCATGACCTCGGCCACCCCGCCGACCGTGGTGCTGTGCGGCAACGACGTGTTGGCGGTCGGCGCGCTCAGGGCCGCAAAGGAAATGGGGCTTCGGGTTCCGCAGGACGTATCGATCACCGGGTTCGACGACATCGAACTGGCGATGCTGGCAGAGCCGCCATTGACGACCGTGCACGTGCCGCACCGCGAAATGGGCCGCCGCGCCGCCGGTATGCTGGTGCAGATCCTGACCGGTCAGGGCCGACCCGACAATGTCGAGCTGAAGACCGATATCCGCATTCGCCAAACGCTTGGCCCGCCACCGCCCGAGCGGTGAACCGGCGCGCCGGACCGCCCGGGCGGGCGGGCGGTGCCGCACCGTCACTCGGGCTCACGCGGTCGCGGGCTGTCCGGGTCATCGCCCGGCGCGACCGCCAGCCACGCCTGACCAAGAACCAGCGGCACGAAACTGGCCGCGACGGCCAGCGCCAGCCCCTGCCAGCCGGGGGCCGGCAGACCCAGCAAGGCGGCCAGCGACGGCACCCAGAGCGCCAGCCCGACCAGACCGAGGCACAGCGCGATCGCGCCCCAGACATGCGGGTTGCGCGTGACCTCGTTGACGAAGGGGCTGGCATCGGGGTCGCGCACGTTGAACACGTTCCAAAGCTGCGCAAGCGCCAGCGTGACGAAAGCCACCGTCACCGCCGTGCCAGTGTCCAGTCCAAGCCAGAAGAGCGCAAGCGCATAGGCCCCGAGGGTGGCGACGGTGATCGCCACGCCAAGACATCCGATCAGGATCCAGCGGGGACGGTTCACGATGGCCTCGTCACGGGCGCGGGGCGGTTTGTGCATGACCGTGCCGTCCCCCTGCCCAAGTCCCAGCGCGAAGGCGGGAAACACATCCGTGACGAGGTTCAGAAACAGGATTTGCAGCGGCAGCAGCGGCGCGGGCAGCCCTGCGCCCACGGCCAGCCCGACGACCAGAACCTCGCTGACATTGCACGACATCAGGTAGACCACGAATTTGCGGATGTTGTCGAAGATCACCCGCCCCTGCCGCATCGCCGCGATGATGGTGCCGAAGGCGTCATCGCGCAGCACCATATGCGCCGCCTCCTGGGCGACCTGCGTGCCACGGCGGCCCATCGCAATGCCGATATCGGCTTTCTTGAGGGCCGGGGCGTCGTTGACGCCGTCACCCGTCATCGCGACCACATGACCTTCGGTCTGAAACAGCGTCACCAGGTCGAGCTTGGTTTCCGGGGCGACCCGCGCGAACACATCCGCGGACAGGGCGCGCGCGCGGTCCTCGGGGCTGGTGTCCTCGCCGGCGATCCTGCCCAGATCCCGCCCCTCGACCACGACAAGATCGTCGCCGCCAAGCCCTGCCCTGCGCGCGATCGTCTCGGCGGTGTCGGCATGATCGCCGGTCAGCATGATCACGCGCACCCCCGCCGTCAGGCTTTCGCCGATCGCCTTGGGCACATCCGCGCGCACCGGGTCCAGCAGGCAGACCAGACCGACCAGGGTCAGGCCCGTATAGGGGTCGGCATCGGCGTCGGCCTCCTCCTTCATGGCCAGCGCCAGAAGCCGCAGCCCTTCGCGGGCCGCGCGGCCGCTGCGCTCGTGCCAGTCCGCGCGGCCCTGCGCATCGAGCGGCTGCGGCCCCTGCGGCCCCAGCACGCGGTCGCAGACGTCGATCACGGCTTCGGGCGCGCCCTTGACCGCATGGACATGCGCGCCCCCGTCGTCGTGCACCGTGGCCATCATCTTGCGAGCCGGGTCAAAGGCATGCTTTGCGACTTGTCGATATCGGTCCAGCAGATCCGCGCGCGTCATCCCGGCGTCGCGCGCCGCGGCCAGCAGCGCCACCTCCATCGGGTCGCCGGACGGCGCGTCCTGTGCGCCGCCTTCGCCCAGCTGGGCGTTGTTGCACAGCGCCCCGATCCGCAGGGCCGCCGCGAGCCGGTCATCACGGGCGGGATCGAGCGGGCCCTGCGGCGTGATGAAACCCGACCCGCGCCCGGATGGGCCGGCCTCGACCTCGACCTCGGCGTCCTGCAGGATATAGCGCACGACCGTCATGCGGTTTTCGGTCAGCGTGCCCGTCTTGTCCGTCAGGATCACCGTCGTCGCGCCCAGCGTCTCGACCGAGGACAACCGGGTGATCAGGGCGTTGCGCTGGCTCATGCGCCACATGCCGCGCGCCAGGCTGAGCGTCGCCACCACGGGCAGGCCTTCGGGCACCGCCGCCACGGCAAGCGCGACGCCGGTCTGGATCATCGCCGCGATGTCCTGTCCGCGCAGGATCCCGGCCCCGATCGTCAAGGAGGCAAGGCCAAGCGTCAGCCAGACAAGGCGGTGGCCCAGCCGGTCGAGCCGGCGCTCAAGCGGCGCGACCTCGGGTTCGGCGCTCTGGGCAAGATCGCTGATCCGGCCAAGTTCGGTCTGCATGCCGGTGGCCACGACCATCCCCTCGCCCGTGCCTTCGGTGATCGCGGTGCCCTTGAACGCCATGCTGGTCCGGTCGCCAAGCACCGCCGATCCCGACACCGCGTCGGCCGACTTGAGCACCGGCGCGGATTCGCCGGTCAGGACGGATTCGTCGGCTTGCAGGTTCGAGGCATCCAACAGCCGCAGGTCCGCCGTGACGACATCGCCCGCCTCCAGGATCACCACGTCGCCCGGCACCAGGTCCTGGGCATCGATCTCGTGTACCTGGCCGCCCCGTCGCACCCGCGTGCGCACCTGTGCGATGCGCCTGAGCGCCTCCATCGACCGGGCCGCCTTGAGTTCGGTGAAGAACCCGATCGCCCCGTTGAGCGCGAGCACGACGACAATTGCGACCCCTTCGGCGAAATCGCCAAACGAAAAGGACATCAGCGCAGCCGCCGCCAACAGCCAGACGATGATGCTCTGGAACTGATGCGCAAGGATCGCGATGGCGCTCTTGCGTTTCTGCCGCAGCAGGCGGTTGGCCCCGAAGGCCGCGCGCCGCCGCGCGATTTCGGCCTGGTCAAGCCCGCTTTCGGGATCGCTGACCAGGGCCTTCGTCACTGCCCGGACCGGCATGGCAAAGGCGGTGTCGGGCGTATCCATCGGCACGGGCTCTCCTGTTGCCGCCCTGCGGGGTGCGGGGCGGAAGTGATGCAGGCAGTCTGGGGTGGAGGATCACGCGCCCCCGGTGCGGCGACCTTGATGCAGATCAACTGCCCGCCCGCGCCAGGGACGGGGGAATGCCCGCGCCCTCAATAGCGGCGTTCGAGGCGCCCCACCGACCGGGCAAAGCCGATTTCAGCGGCCCCGAGGACCAGAAGGTCGATCCCGACCATCAGGCCCAACGCCCAGGTCGCAGTGGATGGCAGCCCCAGAAGCAGCACAAGACCCAGAAGACACGACAACGCCCCCGAGAGCGCGAACCACCACCAGCCGTCGATGACCGGAAACCCGTGCCGCGACATCCACGCGGGCCGCAGCCACCAGGCAGAGAACAATTTGAACAGACCGCCAAGGATGAAGAACACGGCCAGGACGATGGTCAGCGTGACCGCGCCCTGCAGCGGAAAGAACAACAGCACCAGCCCCGCCAGCAGCGCCACACCGCCGAACAGTAGGTCAAAGAGCCGGTTGCCGGACGCCCCCGTGGACAGCGCCCGCAGAACCTGCACCACCCCCGATGCGGCCAGCACCGCACCGAACAGCAGTTCGACCGCCAGTGTCGCCGCAAAGGGAAAGAGCAAGGCCGCGACCCCCAGCGCAAGCGAGGCGACGCCCGACACCCAGAGCCAGACCCGCAGCCCCCGCAGCCCGCCGCGGCGGTCGCCTTCCACCCTGAATTCAGCCATGATCCTGCCCTTCTCCCTTGGTGTCACCGGTACGGTGCCGCGGCGCGATGCTCAGCCGCCCGTCGTGACATCGCTCATGTTCTGCGCCATGAAGGTCGGCTCGCCCAGACGGGCAAGCAGATTGCGCTGACGCTGCAGCCAGTCCATATGCCCTTCCTCCTCCTGAACGATGATCTCGAACAGGATGCGCGTGCCGATATCGCGGCTCTCCCCGGCCAGCCTTGCGGCCTCGGTATAGACTGCGATGGCGTTTTTCTCGTCGGCCAGATCGGCGCTGAACATCTCGTCCAGCGAGGCCGCCCGCCGGGGCCTGTCCGATGCCGCGACGACGGGATCCCCGCCCAGAAACAGGATGCGGTCGATGAAGCGCCCCGCGTGTCCCAGTTCTTCGGTCATCTCGGCGCGCATCCTCGCGGCGAGCACGTCAAGCCCCCAGTCGTCCAGGACATGCGCATGCAACAGATACTGGTTGATCGCCGACATCTCCATCGCCAGTGCGGTCTGCAGATTTTCAATGCTGTTGGCTTCGCGTCCCATGCCGTTCTCTCCTGCCGGGGATTTTTCGGTAAGCGCGGCACGCCGGCCGCAGGCTCAGCCAAAGCGGTCGGCGGCGCGGCGCACGGCCCGGGACAGATCGTCCCACGCGGCGTCCAGCCCGGATTTCAGGTCTTTCCACGCGTCGCCCTGCGCCTTGCGGAACGCTTCCAGCTTCTTGCGGGCCTCGTCTTGCTTGGCGCGCAGTTCTTTCGCTTCCGTCCTGAGGGCCTCGCGGGCCTCTGCGCCGACGTGTTCGGCCTTGGCCTCCAGCTTGTCGATCTCGGCCCTGAGGGTCTCCAGCCGGGTCTGGAGTTTCTGTCGGTAGGCGTCCTTGTCATCCATAATTCCGTTTCCTTCTCGGGGTGCAAAGTGGTTTGGTGGCCGGTGTCCGCCGCGGTCTGCCGCGTTTCGTCGGGCGCCGCGCGGGATCGGTCCGATGTGGCAGTATGCGGCGGACGGGGCCGGCCCACTTGACTTTCGTCAGTGTCGCGCGCCGGCTGGCCGAATTTGGCATCGATCCCCCCGGTCGGCTTGATTTGCGTCAGGACGCGTCGTCACCCATGCCCTATCCAGAGGGGCGGGCCGGTCATTGCCTGCCCGATGCCCCCGACGCGCAGACCCGCCGATCAGGGGTGTCACGACGGGCGTGTCGGGCCGCAAGATGATACCGCGCCGAAATCGAATGGCAGCCGCGTCACTGGCCCTTCGGCATCATGCCGCGCGCTTGTCCAGATTGGGGATGCTCAGATGACAGGGAGCCATTTGCAAACGCCGCCGCACGCGCGCGCCCGGCCCCGACCGCGCCGCGACGGCGACCGGGGGTCGCGTCCGGGCAAGGTTCTGTCCTCGTGGGTAAGGCGATACCGCGCCGGGGCGATCATCGCGCTCGACGGCGAGGAATTGCGGACCGCCTTCGTTGTCCTGTCGGGCTGGCTGGCCGTGTCCAAGCTGACACGCGACGGACAGAAACAGATCATCGATTTCGCCCTGCCCGGCGACTTCCTGAACCCGACTTCGGCGGACAACGCCACGGTCGCGGTCCAGATCGAGGCGGTGAGCCCGGCCATAGTCTCTGTCATGCCGGTGACGGTGTGGCATCGCCTGCTGGACAAGTTCGACGACCTGCGCGCCCTTGACGCGCGGTGCAGGGCGGGGGTGCAATCGCGCTGGTCCGAGCGGATGCTGCGGTTGGGCAAGGGCCGCGCCGAGACCCGCATCGCATATGCGCTGATCGAACTCTACGTGCGCCTCGACGCGATCGGAGAGGTGAGCGATGGCGCATTCCACCTTCCGCTGACGCAGGTGCACATGGGCGATTTCGCGGGGCTTTCGTCGGTCCATGTCTGCCGCACGATGCAGCGCCTCAGCCGGCAGGGCGTCATTCGCGTACGCGATCACATGGACATCGCGATCCTCGACATGGACAGCCTGTCGACCATCGCCGGGATCGACCCGGCCACGCTCGCGGACCAGATCGTGGCGATGCCATAAGCGCGGGCGGCAGGCTGCGGGGGGGCGCCGCACGCCCCGCGATCATGCCGATGCCGCGACGCGCCTAGCCGCGCCGCGGGGTCGCCGGCGTCATCGAAATCCGCGTGCCCGCATGCCCCTGCAACACGTCGAAGGCGCTTTCGAGCCTGCCGATGCCCGCCCACCGACCCTCCACACGCGCGAATTGACAGGCGGCCGCGACCTTGGGGCCCATCGACCCTTGGGGCAGGTCCAGCGCGGCGGCCTCGTCGGGTGTCATCGCCTCGATCCGGGTCGCGCGGTCGGTGCCGAAATCACGTTCGACGCCGTCGACATCCGTCAGCAGCAACATACCGTCCGCCCCGAGCATATCGGCCAAGAGCGCGCTGGCGGCGTCCTTGTCGATCACCGCCTCGATGCCCGTCAACGCGCCGCCGGGCCGCGCCACCACCGGAATGCCGCCGCCCCCGGCGCAGATCACGATCGTGCCATGCACCAAAAGCTGGCGGATCACCTTGAGATCGGGAATGTCCAACGGCGCAGGCGAGGGAACCACGCGCCGCCAGTGGTCGCCATCGCGCGCGATGCTCCAACCGTGGCGGCCGGCCAGCGCCTCGGCCCTTTCGCGGTCATAGACCGGGCCCACGAATTTTGTCGGGGTTGCGAACGCCGGGTCGCCGGGGTCCACACGGACCTGCGTCAGCAGGGTCGCCACCGTTCGGTCATGACCCAGCGCGTTTTCCAGCTCCTGTTCGATCAGGTAGCCGATCATGCCCTCGGTCTCCGCGCCCATGACATCCAGCGGGTAGACCTCTTCGGGGCCATGCGACAGCGCCTGGAGCGCAAGCAGCCCGACCTGCGGGCCGTTGCCGTGGGTGATCACGAGGTCATGACCCGCGCGCACGATTCGGGCCAGCGCACCGGCGGCCAGGCGCGCGTTGCGGCGTTGGTTGTCCGCCGTCAGGGCCTGCCCGCGGCGCAGCAGCGCATTTCCACCCAGGGCCGCGACCACCAGCATCGCTTACGGCCCCAGCGATGCGACCAGCACCGCCTTGATCGCGTGCAGCCGGTTCTCGGCCTGGTCGAAGACGATCGAGGCATCGCTTTCGAACACCTCGTCCGTCACCTCCATCGCGGACAGGCCAAAGTCGCGTTGTATCCGGGCCCCGATTTCGGTTTCGGCGGTGTGAAAGGCGGGCAGGCAATGCATGAATCGGGTGCGCGGATTGCCGGTGTCGGCCATGATGTCGGCGGTGACCTGATAAGGCTTGAGCAGCTTGATCCGCGCGGCCCAGTCCTCCTCGGGCTCGCCCATCGACAGCCAGACGTCGGTATAGATGAAATCAACGCCCAAGGTCGCGTCTTCGATGCTTTCGCTGATCGTGATGCGCGCGCCGGTGTGGGACGCGATGCTGCGCGCCTCCGCCTCCACGATGGTTTCGGGCCAGCAATCGCGCGGACCGCACAGCCGCACATCCATGCCCAGCTTGGCCCCCCCGATCAAAAGGCTGTCGCCCATGTTGTTGCCCACGTCCCCCATGAAGGTGAATGCGATCTCGCGCAGCGGCTTTTCGGCGTGTTCGCGCATTGTCAGGAAATCGGCAAGCACCTGCGTGGGGTGAAATTCATCGGTCAGCCCGTTCCACACCGGCACGCGCGCATGTTCCGCCAGTTCCTCGACGACGGTCTGGCCAAAGCCGCGGTATTCGATCCCGTCGAACATCCGGCCCAGCACGCGCGCGGTGTCGCGGACGGTCTCCTTGCGGCCCAGGTGGCTGCCCGACGGGCCCAGATAGGTCACATGCGCACCCTGGTCATGCGCCGCCACCTCGAACCCCGCGCGGGTGCGTGTGCTGTCCTTCTCGAAGATCAGCGCGATGTCCTTGCCGGTCAGCACCGGCTGCTCTGTCCCGGCGTATTTCGCGGCCTTCAGATCGGCGGCCAGCGTCAGAAGAAAGCCGATTTCCTCTGGCCGGAAATCGCGCAGGCTCAGGAAATGCCGGTTCTTGAGGTTGTAGGCCATCGTGTCTTCCTTTCCAAAGGCGGTTCAGGACGCGTCGCGGATCGTCGGGCACGACATGCACCGGCTGCCGCCCCTGCCCCGGCCAAGCTCCGCGCCCGGCACTTCCAGCACCTCGATGCCGTGGGCGCGCAGGGCGGCGTTGGTGTCGTCGTTGCGGTCGTACCCGACGACCACGCCGGGCCTGAGCGCCAGCACGTTGTTGCCGTCGTTCCATTGCTCGCGGGATTCCTCGAACGGGTCGTCGCCGCCAGTGGCCACCACGTCCAGTTTCCGGACCCCCAGCGCCTTGGCCAGGACTTCGAACAGCGGGCGGTCGATGCGGCGGATGTCGAGCGGCGCGCGCCCCTCGCCGGGGTGCAGGTCATAGACGCGCATCCCCGCCGCCACCTCGGTAAAGCTGGTGACGACGGGGCCGCCGCAAAAGGTGAACACCGTGTCGAGATGCATGGCCGATCGCTCCCGCGGAAGCTGGCAGGCCAGCACGCGGGTCGCGCGCCCCTGGTCGAACAGCGCCTCGGCCAGAAGCCCCACGCCCTGCGGCGACGTGCGCTCTCCCATGCCGATCAGGACAAGGCCGCCGCCCAGGGGCATGATGTCGCCCCCCTCGACCGTGGCCAGCCCCATATCCCGCTCCGGATCGCCCCAGAGCACGTCGGCCCGCCCCGCGAACCGCGGATGGAACCGGTAGATCGCCGCCGTCAGCAGCGTCTCTGGCCGGCGCGCCTGCCAGAACATCGGGTTGAGCGTGACACCGCTGTAGATCCACGCGCTGTTGTCGCGGGTGAACAGGAAATTGGGCAAGGGCTGCAGCACAAAGCCCAACGGCCCCAGGTAGGATCCGAACATGCCCGACGGCTCGAACGGCAGATCGTTCACGGTCAGGCCGCCGATCAGACGCTCCGACAGCGCGGCGCCGGTCAGCTCGTCGAGCCACGCGCGCAACTCCGCCAGCAGGCCCACGCCGATGTCGCGCGGCGTGATGCGCCGGTCCAGCAGCCAGCGGCGCGCCTCGGGAATATCGAGGACCTGCGCCAGCAACACGCCCGTGTCCAACACCTCCACCCCTTCCGCGCGCATGACCTGCGCAAAGGCATCGTGGTCGCGGCGGGCCTGCTTGACCCAGAAGACGTCGTCGAACAACAGGCTATCGCAATTCGCCGGTGTCAGCCGCCGATGCGCAAGACCGGGCCTGCACACGATCACCTGCCGCAGCCGCCCGGTTTCCGAATGGACCCCCAGATCGAGATCAGTCATGCCGCCCCCCCGGTGCCGAACCACGCCGCAAGCCCCAATGCTCCAATGATGAACCCGGTCAGGATCGCCAGCAGCGGCCAGATGAACACGATCCAGCGGTCATAGGGCACTCGCCCGATGGTCAGCCCACCGATCACCACCGCAAAGGTCGGATTGACCAGGTTCACCAGACCGTTCGCCGACTGGTAGGCGGTGACCACCAGATCGCGGCCCACGCCCGCGAAATCGGCCAGGGGTGCCAGGATCGGCATGGTCAGCACGGCCAGCCCCGACGAGGACGGCACGAGAAAGCTCATCCCCGCCTCGATCGCGAAAATCGTGACAATGAACGCGGCATCCGAGACATCGCCCAGGATTTGCGCCGAGGCATTCAGGATCGTGTCGGCGATCAGGCCGTTTTCCATGATCACGACGATGCCGCGCGCCAGCCCGATCACCAGCGCCACGCCCAGAAGATCGCGCGCGCCGTGCACAAAGGCGTCGGTCAGGCGCTTTTCGCCAAGCCGCCCGATCAATCCGACCGCGATCGCCGCCGCCAGGAACAACGCGCCCATGCGGGCCATCCACCAGCCCTGGCTCGAGACGCCCCAGATCATCACCGCAAAGGTGGCGGCGAAGACGACCAGGATCGTCTTTTGCGCGCCGGTCAGCCCGCGCAAAGCCCTGCCGCCGTCCCCGTCCTCGTCATCATCCTCCAGCAAGTGCCGCCTGTGCGCGGCCCATTGTCCGCTGACAACCGACCGGGCGTTGTCCGCCTTTACCCGCCGGGCATAAAGCGTCACGTAAGCGATGCAGATCGCCAGCCCGCCGATCAGCAGCCCCAGCCGCAAGGCCATGCCGACGGTAAATGCGATGGAGGCCGCGTTGGAGGCGATGATCGTGGCAAAGGGGTTGATGGTCGAGCCCAGAACACCGATGCCCGCGCCGATCAGGATGACGGCGACGCCGGTGACCGCGTCGCAGCCCGCGCGCAGCACCACCGGCAACAGAACGGCATAGAAGGCCAGCGTTTCCTCGGCCATGCCATAGGTCGTGCCGCCCAGCGCGAACAGCGTCATCAGGATCGGGATCATCCAGATCTCGTGCCCCGCCATCGACCGCATCGCGGCGCCAATACCCGCGTCTATGGACCCGGTGGCGTTCACCACGCCCAGAAACCCGCCCAGAAACAGCACGAACAGCGCCACGTCGATGGCGTTGGCCTTGTAGCTGTCGGGATCGTAGAACCCGGCGATGGGCGCAAGCAGCACATCGGCGGGCCGCTGGGGGGTCGCCTCCACGCCGCGAAAGGTGCCCGGAACGGCGACCTCGCACCCGACATCGGCGTTCAGCACACGGTCATATTGTCCCGCCGGTATGATCCAGGTCAATGCGGCGACGAAAATTATCAGCAAAAACAGAATGGTATAAGCCGTCGGAAATCGCGACCGGGGGTCTGGCTCCGTGCTGTCCGTGGGGCCCGCCTTGCCGGTCATGGCGCTCTCTCTGCGTGAGGGGTTTCGGGGACTTGATGTTTGGAATGGTGGCGGGTCGCGCGCCCGGGCGCATTGATCGGGGTTAAACGCCCTGGCGGCCCGCGGCGGGCGCAGCAGGCGAGACGCGCATCGCCTTGTGATGTCGATCAAGAGCCGGCCGCCGAAATCACGTCACAGTTGAACGCTGGAGGGATCGCCATGGCACGGAGCGGCGCGGATATCGGGCATATCGTCTCGATCGAGGGGGGCATCGCGGATGTCAGGTTCGAGGATGCCCTGCCCTCGATCTCGACGCGGCTGGTGACGGTGACGCAGCCGGAAATCACGATCGAGGTCGCCAGCCTGCCCGAGGACCACATCGCGCGCGGGCTGGTGATGAACCCCACGCCGGATCTGCGCCTGGGTCTGGCCGTCCGCAACACCCACGGCCCCATCACCGTGCCAGTGGGCGATGCCACCCTGGGCCGGATGTTCAACCTGTTCGGCGACACGATCGACGGCGGTCCGCAGCTCGACGGGGTACGGCGCAGGCCGATCCTGCACGATCCCGTCCCGCTGAGCCGCAGGCGGCTGGAGGGCACCGTGTTCGAGACCGGGATCAAGGCCATCGACCTGCTGAGCCCGCTGGAACGCGGCGGCAAGGCGGGCCTGTTCGGTGGGGCCGGCGTGGGCAAGACCGTGCTGATCACCGAGATGATTCACAACATGGTGGCGGAATACGAAGGCGTGAGCCTGTTTTGCGGTATCGGCGAGCGCTGCCGCGAGGCGGAGGAGTTGTACCGCGAGATGCGCGAGGCGGGCGTGGCCGACAACACCGTGATGGTGTTCGGGCAGATGAACGAAAGCCCCGGCGTGCGGTTCCGGGTGGGTCATGCCGCGCTGACCATGGCCGAATTCTTTCGTGACGACAGGCGCCGCGACGTTCTGGTGCTGATCGACAACATCTTTCGCTTCGTTCAGGCCGGGGCCGAAGTGTCGGGGCTTTTGGGGCGGATCCCGTCGCGTGTCGGCTACCAACCCACGCTGGGCACCGAGCTTGCCGATCTCGAAGAGCGGATCTGCTCGACCGAGCGCGGCTCCATGACCTCGATCCAGGCGGTTTACGTGCCCGCCGACGATTTCACCGACCCCGCGGCCACCCACACCTTCGCACATCTTTCGGCCTCGCTCGTGTTGTCGCGCAAACGGGCGTCGGAGGGGCTTTATCCCGCCATCGACCCGCTCAAGTCCTTCTCCAAGATGCTGACGCCGGGCACGGTCAGCACACGGCACTTCCGGGTGGCCCGCGCCGTGCGCAACACCCTGGCCGAATATGACGACCTCAAGGACATCATCGCGATGCTCGGGTTCGAGGAGTTGTCGGAAAAGGACCGCGCGACCGTCCGCCAGGCCCGTCAGCTTGAACGCTTTCTCACGCAGCCGTTCTTCTCCACCGCCGAGATGACCGGAACGGCGGGCTGCTTCGTGCCGCTCGAGGACACGCTGCGCAGTTGCGAGCGCATCCTGTCGGGAGAGTTCGCGGCACTCGACGAGGGCCGGTTCTACATGATCGGCACCGTGGACGACCTGGACAGGCAAGAGGCGCAGGGCAATGCGGCTTAGGGTCATCACCCCCTCGGGCACATGCGTCGACCGGTCGGTCCGGCGGATTCGGGCCGAAGCGCCGGACGGACATTTCGGGATGCTGCCGCATCACATCGATTTCGTCACGCAACTGGTGCCCGGCGTGCTGGTCTATGAAACCCCCGATGGGGTGGAGCGGTACGTGGCGGTCAATTCGGGCACGCTGGTGAAATGCGCGCAGGAGGTGACGGTCGCGGTGCGCGGCGCGCTGACGGGCGATCACCTGGCGGAGCTGCGCACCCGCGTCGATACCGAATTCCGCCGTCAGGACGAGGCGGAGCGCGAGGCGCGTTCGGCGCTGGCGCGCATAGAGGCGAGCATGATGCGCCGCTTTCGTGATCTGGAGCTTGCGGGACGATGACCGGGCGCGACACCGACGAGACCGACGAGACGGACACCATCGTGCAAAAGACCCGCCGCATGGAGGCCGCGAAAAAGCGGCGTCACGACAGCGCGTGGTACGGGCTGGCGATGTTCGGAATGGTCGGATGGGCGGTCGCGGTGCCCATCGTGCTGGGCGCCGCGCTTGGTCATTGGATCGACTGGCGCTGGCCGGGAGAGACGTCGTGGACGCTGATCCTGATCCTCGCCGGCGTCGTGCTGGGATGCCTGAACGCCTGGTACTGGATCCAACGGGAGAGCCGGGATGACTGATGTTGCATCCTCCCTGCCGATGCTGATGGTCTTTCTGGGGCTGGTGACGCTGTTGTCGGCGCCGTTGCGGGCCTTTCTGGGTCGCCTGTCGCTGCCGGGCATGGTGGGCTTCATCCTTCTGGGGGTCGCATTGTCGGTGCTCGACGCCGAAACCGGTGTCCTGACCCCGCGGCTTCAAGAAGAGATCGTCATACTGGCGCAATTCGGCATCGTCGCATTGCTGTTCCGGGTCGGGCTGGAAAGCGATCTGGACCAGCTTGCCCGGCAGCTTCGCCGGGCCGCCATGATCTGGGTGCCCGACATGCTGGTGCCCGCGATGCTTGTCTTCATGCTGATCCTGGCCTGGCCCGGCCTGGGCCTGATCCCCGCCCTTGTGGCCGGTATCGCCGCGAGCGCGACAAGCGTCGGCGTCGGGGTCGCGGCCTGGGAAGACGCCGGCAGGCTCGATACCGAGGACGGCGCGCTGCTGCTCGATGTGGCCGAGCTTGACGATCTGTCGGCGGTTGTCGTGCTGGGCGTGGTCGTGGCGGTTCTGCCGGCGCTGCACGACGGCACCCAAGGCGATCTGGTCGGCGAGGTGGCATGGGCCGGCGGTCTGCAACTGGCGCGGATCATCGGCTTTTGCCTGGCGTGCTACGCGTTTTCGCGGCTCGCCGAGCGGCGCCTGACCGCCGCCTTCTCGCGGCTCGACCGGCGCATCGGGCCATTCGTCTTTGCCACCGGAACGGTCTTTGTCATCGCGGCGCTGGCCGAAGCGCTTGGCCTGTCGTTCGCCATCGGCGCGCTGTTCGCGGGCCTCGCCTTCAGCCGCGATCCGGCGGAGCGGCAGATCGACCTCGCCTTTGCGTATTTCCTCGCCGTGTTCGGGCCCTTCTTTTTCGTCTCCATCGGCCTGTCGGTCCGTCTCGACGACATCCAGGCGGCGGCGGCCCTGGCGCTGGCGCTGTTTGCGGCGCTGGTGGCGGGCAAGCTGCTTGGCGCGGGCATGGCGACCTGGATCCTCACGGACAGGGCGACCGGACTGCTGATCGGCGCCAGCATGATCCCACGCGCCGAGATCTACCTGATCCTGATGCTGCACGGCCTCGCCCTGGGGGAGTGGGCGGTTCCGCCGATGCTGTATTCCGCCGCGGTTCTGGCCAGCATCGGCACCTGCATTCTGGGGCCGCTGATGGTGGGCCGCCTGAACCGCAGGGATGGTGTGGCATGACCGGTCAGATCGCATATTCACTGGCCGCCGCGCTGATCGGATCGGCCCTCGGCGCGGTCTACGTGGCCTTGCTCTGGGCGTCGGTGCGCGCGCTGGCGCGGCCCCGGCCCGTCGCGGGCTTTGCCGCGCTTGCGGCGGTGCGTGCGATCGTCGTTCTGGGGGCGCTCGGGGCGGCGCTGGCATCGGGGGCCGGGCCGGGCGCCCTGCTGTCCGCGCTGACCGGCTTCACCGCCTTGCGGATCGTCGCCACGCGCGTCCTTGGCCGCGCCGGGCACGGGGGGCCGACATGAACATAAGCCCCGACGCATGGGTCCTCTACGACTGGCAAGGCTGGCGGCTGACCGCCACGGTCGCCTTCACATGGCTGGTGATGGCGCTGCTGGTGCTGGGGTCGCGGGCGATCACCGCCCGGCTGAGCGAAGGCGAAACCGTGTCGCGCTGGCAGGTCATGCTGGAGGTCATCGTGACCATGATCCGCGACCAGATCGACGAGGTCGGAACCGAGGATCCGGCCCGCTACCTGCCGTTCATCGGAACGCTGTTTCTCTTCGTGGCAACCTGCAACCTGCTGAGCGTCGTGCCGGGCTATCAACCGCCGACAGGATCGCTGTCGACGACCGCGGCGCTTGCGATCTGCGTGCTGATCGCCGTGCCGATCTTTTCCATCGCGCGGCGCGGACTGGCCAGCTATTTGAAATCCTACGTCTCACCGACGCCGCTGATGCTGCCGTTCAACATCATCGCCGAGGCCTCGCGCACCGTGGCGCTGGCCGTTCGGTTGTATGGCAACGTGATGAGCGGCACCGTCATCGTCGGCATCCTGATCAGCATCGCGCCGTTCTTCTTTCCCGTCGTCATGCAACTGCTCGGGCTGATCACCGGCCTTGTGCAGGCCTATATCTTCGCCGTTCTGGCGATGGTCTACATCGCGTCGGCCAGCCGGCAGAAGCACGGGCGCGACCGCGACGCCGACACCGCATCCCGCACACCTCAAGGAGACTGACATGGACGCTGACACCCTGATTGCCGCGGTTTCGATCCTGACCGCCGGGCTGACCATCGCGATAGGATCGATCGGCCCGGCCCTGGCCGAGGGGCGCGCGGCCTCGCAGGCGCTTCAGGCACTGGCGCAGCAGCCCGATGCCTCGGCCACCATCACCCGCACGCTGTTCGTCAGCCTCGCGATGATCGAATCAACCGCGATCTATTGCTTCGTGGTCGCGATGATCCTCATCTTCGCCAATCCCTTCACCGATCTGGTGACCCAACCCGCAGGAGGCTGACCAGTGCAGATCGACTGGCTGACCGTCGCCGCGCAAATCGTCAATTTCCTTGCGCTTGTCTGGCTGCTGCAACGGTTCTTGTACCGACCCATCACGCAGGCGATGCAACGCCGGGAGGCGCGGATCGAACAGCGGTTGTCGGAGGCCAGGGCCGCCCGCGCCGAGGCGGAGGAGGATGCGCGGGCGTTGCAGGATCAGAAAGACGCGCTCGACGCATCGAAAGAGCAGATCCTCGACGACGCGCGCCAGCATGCCGCATCCCTGCGCGAGACGCTGGAGAACGACCTGCGGGCCGAGATCCAGCAAAAACGCACCGCCTGGCACGATCACCTGCTTCAGGAACGCGAGGAATTCGCCCGCGCGCTGCGCAAGGAGGCCGGACACCGCGTCGTCGAGATCACCCGGCGCATCCTGGCCGATTATGCGCAAAGCGATCTGTCGAACCGTATCGCCGAAACCTTCCTGCGCCGGTTGCACGACCTCGACGAGGAAACGCGCGACACGCTGATCCGCGCCGCCCGCCACGCCCACGCGCCGGCGCGCATCGAAACCGGCCTCGCG
This sequence comes from Sulfitobacter sabulilitoris, assembly GCF_005887615.1. Classification (GTDB taxonomy): domain Bacteria; phylum Pseudomonadota; class Alphaproteobacteria; order Rhodobacterales; family Rhodobacteraceae; genus Sulfitobacter_E; species Sulfitobacter_E sabulilitoris. The sequence continues at coordinate 210,593 of NZ_VANS01000001.1, read as the reverse complement.
CTGGATCCGTCGGCCAAGGCGCGGGTCACGCGGGCGCTGCACCAGATCCTGTCGGCACGGATAGACATCGAATACGGCGTCGCGGCGGATATTCTCATGGGCGTCCGCATGACCATCGCCGAGCAGACGATCGACTGGACGGCGGAGACATATCTCAGGCGGCTCGACACCACGCTGGACGAGGTGCTCGAGACCAGCGCGCACACCCCCGACCGCGCGGCACCGCAGGATAGGGAACACGAACCGGTATGACATCGATACACGACCTCACGCACGACCTTTTCGCCCCGCTCGACACGGCGCTGACGCAGATCGCGCCATCGGTCGAGACGGGCGAAATCGCGCGGATCCTGTCGGTCGCGAGCGGCGTGGCGCAGGTCGCGGGGTTCACCGATCTGCACGCCGACGAACTCGTGCGCTTTGCCGATGACGTGATGGGCATCGCATCGAACCTGCGGCCGGGCCGGATCGGGGTCATCGTGCTGGGCGACACCGACCGCCTGCGGCCCGGCGATCCGGTGCGTCGGACCGGTCGCGTGGTCGATGTCCCGGTCGGAGACGCCTTTTTGGGCCGGATCGTCGATGGCCTGGGGCGTCCCATCGACGGCGGCGGCCGGATCGACGCCGCCGACAGGCACCCGGTGGAACGGCCTGCCCCGCCCATCATGCACCGCGCGCCCGTCAGTGTCCCGCTGCAGACCGGCATCAAGGCGGTGGACGCCGCGATCCCCGTGGGCCGGGGGCAGCGCGAACTGATCCTCGGCGACCGGCAAACCGGGAAAACCACAATCGCCGTCGAGGCGATCCTGAACCAGCGCGACAGTGGCGTCATTTCAATCTACTGCGCGATCGGTCAACGCGCGTCCGCCGTTGCCCGCGTCCTCAAGAGCCTGCGCGACAGCGGCGCGATGGCGCGCACGATCATGGTCGTGGCGGGCGGCGACGACGCGCCGGGACTGCAATTCATCGCCCCCTATGCCGCGACCACGATGGCGGAACATTTCATGGCCCAGGGCCGCGATGCGCTGATCGTCTACGACGATTTGACCCGCCACGCGCGGGCCTACCGCGAATTGTCGCTGCTGCTGCGCCGCCCGCCGGGCCGCGAGGCCTATCCGGGCGATATCTTCTATATCCACTCGCGCCTGCTGGAACGCGCGACGCGGTTGCGCGACGAACATGGCGGCGGGTCGATCACCGCCCTGCCGATCGTCGAAACGCAGGCACAGAACATCTCGGCCTTCATCCCCACCAACCTGATCTCGATCACCGATGGCCAGATCTACCTGTCGCCCGATCTGTTCGAAAAGGGCCACCTGCCGGCGATCGACATCGGCACGTCGGTCAGCCGCGTGGGCGGCAAGGCGCAATTGCCCGCCTTTCGCAGCGTCGCCGGCAGCCTCAGGCTGATGTATTCGCAATTCGAGGAACTGGAGAGCTTTGCGCGGTTCGGCACGCAACTTGACGACGAAACCCGCCGGAAGCTGGCCCGCGGGCAGCGGGTGCGCGCGGTTCTGCGACAGGGCGAACACGACCTGCTGCCGGTGCCGGACCAGATCGCCGGGCTGCTGGCGGCGACGGCCGGGCTGTTCGACGATCTGGACCCCGAGGATGTGGCCAGCGCGGAGGCCACCGCGCAGCAGGCCGCGAGGGACAGCCTGCCCGACCTGTGCGCCGACATCGAGACGGGCAAGCCCCTGTCCGGCGACGATCGCGACCTTCTGCTGGACACGATGCGGCAGGCGCTGGACCAGCGGACCGGGGGGCGCGCGGATGGAGACGCTTGAGGGGCTGACGGACGCGCTGCGGACCACCCGCGACATCCAGTCGATCGTGCGCACGATGAAATCGTTGTCGGCGGCCAGCATCCGCCAGTACGAACAGGCCGAAGCCGCGCTTGCCGATTACGAGGGCACGATCGAAATGGGGCTGATGGCCGTGCTGCACGATCGCCGCGCACAGGGCCTTGCGCTGCCGCATCATGCGGCGGACGACGGCGGCGGCGCGGCGCTGATCGTGATCGGATCCGACCGTGGCCTGTGCGGGCGCTACAACGAGACGATCACGCGGTTCGCATTGGACCGCCTGGGCCGCGCCGGCGGGCACCACGCCGCGCGGGGCGGCGGCCTTTTGGCGGTGATCGGGGCGCGCGCCGCGGCGCGGCTGACGTCTTCGGGCCACGCACCCGACACCCTGCTGGCCCTGCCCGGCGGCGTCGGCGGGCTGACCCCGGTGGTGCAGCGGGTGATCGTCGCCATCGATCGCTGGACCCGCGAGACCGACATCTCGACCGTGCGCCTGGTGCACAACCGCCGCGACGGTCCGGCGCGCGCCGTTCCGGTGGAACGCAAGCTGCTGCCGCTTGCCGCCGGTACCTTGCACGAGGTGATGCACAGGCCGTGGCCGGGGCGCGGATTGCCCTGCTATCGCATGGCGCCGGCCGCGCTGGTGTCCTGGTTGGTCCAGCAACGGCTTTTCGTGCTGATTTATCGCGCCCTTGCCGAGGCTTTGGCCAGCGAACACGCCACCCGGCTTGCCGCGATGCAGACCGCCGAGCGCAACATACAGGAGCGGCGCGATGATCTGACGTCGGCCTATCGTCGCAAGCGGCAGGAAACGATCACCCGCGAACTGATGGATGTGATCTCGGGTTTCGAAGCGGTCAGTACGCAGGACTGACGACCGGCGCGCGCCACACGGCGGCGCGGATGACACCGGTCAAGAACGCGCGCCCGTCACGCGACCTTGCGAATGCCGAGAAAACTGCCCAGCACCATGATCCCGGCGACGCACAGGCACAGCGCCAGTCCGCCAAGCTGGTAGCTCAGCCCCGAAAGCAGCGTGCCCAGCAGGCGGCCCGCGGCATTGGCCATGTAGTAGAAGCCCACATCCATCGTGACCCGCCGCGCGTCGGTGAATGACAGGATGAGATAGGAATGCAGCGACGAATTGACGGCGAATATCGCCCCGAAGACCAGCAATCCGGCGATGATCGCGCCCGTCAACGCTGGCGATGGCGTGCCCGCGATCCACAGCGCAAGGGCCAGGGCAAACGGCACCGCGCCGAGCGCCGCGACCCACAGCACCGCCTGCCCCAGCAGGTCGGAACGGCTGCGGCCGGACGCGCGCAGCAACCGGGGCGCATAGCCCTGGACAAAGCCATAGAGGATCGTCCAGCCCGCCATGAAGCTGCCGATGGTGAAAAAGGCCGCGCGGTTGCCCGCCTGAGAGCCATCCGACAGCACCGCGTAGAAATAGACCGGGATGCCCACGACAAACCACACGTCGCGCGCGCCGAACAGGAACATGCGTGCCAGGCTGAGCCAGTTGATGTTGCTGTTGCCCGACAACACTTCGGAGACCTTGGCATCCTTGCGGCCCATCGGCAGGCCGGGCGGCATGCCCAGCATCGTCGCCACCAGGATCACCGCCAGGATCCCGGCCATCGCCAGCACCGAGGGCACGAACCCCACCGCCCCCAGCGCCACCGCGCCCAGCAGAAAGCCAGCCCCCTTGACCGCGTTCTTGGAGCCGGTCAGCAGCGCCACCCATCGAAAGAGGCCACCCGCCTGCGCCGGGGCCAGCAGCTTGACCGCGCTTTTGGAGCTCATCTTGGCCAGATCCTTGGCCACGCCCGACACGCCCTGCACCAGCATCACGAACACCACCGACGCGGTCATACCCCAGCCGGGGTCAAGCTGCGCCAGCGCGATCAGCGCCGCCACCTGCAACCCCAGCCCGGCATAGAGCGTGAAGCTGAGACCGAAACGCGCAGCGATCCACCCCGCCGACAGGTTGGTGACCACGCCCGCGATTTCATAGAGCACGAACAGATAGGCCAGTTGCACCGGCGAAAACCCCAGCGTGTGAAAATGCAGCAGCACCAGCATCCGCAACGCGCCATCGGTCAGCATGAACGCCCAATAGGCCGCCGTCACGGTGGCATAGGCGGCAAAGCCGGCGGGCCGTGTCACAGGCGCCCGCCCGCCATCATCGCCACGTCGATCAGCCGGTGGGCATAGCCCATTTCATTGTCGTACCACGCATAGACCTTGAGCTGGGTGCCGTTGACCACCATCGTGGACAGCGCATCGACGATGCCGCTGCGCGGATCGTTGGTGTAATCGGATGACACCAGCGGGCGCTCCTCATAGCCGAGGATACCCCTGAGTGGCCCGGCCTCCGCCGCCGCTCTGAAGAGTGCGTTGACCTCCTCCACGGTCGTGTCGCGCGCCATTTCGAACACGCAATCGGTGATCGAGGCGTTCAGCAGCGGCACACGCACGGCATGGCCGTTCAGCTTGCCGGCCAGTTCGGGATAGATCAGCGTGATCGCCGTAGCCGAGCCTGTCGTCGTGGGAATGAGGTTGGTCAGCGCGGACCGCGCGCGGCGCAGATCTGCGGCGGGCCGGTCCACGATGGTCTGGGTGTTGGTCACGTCGTGGATCGTGGTGATCGACCCGTGGCGGATGCCGATCCCCTCCATCAGCACCTTGACCACCGGGGCAAGGCAATTGGTCGTGCAACTGGCCGCCGTCAAGATCCGGTGCGCCTGCGGATCATAGCTGTCGTGGTTCACGCCGTAGACGATATTGGCGGTCGGCCCATCCTTGACCGGGGCCGAGACAACGACCTTGTTCACGCCGGCCTCGAAATAGGGGGCCAGCTTGGCCTCGGTCTTGAAGGCGCCGGTGCAGTCGATCATCACATCGACGCCGGCAAGCGGCAGGTCGCCCAGGTTGCGGGTGGCCGTCACCGGAATCCGGGTGCCGTCGATGGTGATCGACGTGTCGTCGCTGGCGAAGGTCGCGGGCCAGCGGCCGTGCACGGAATCGAATTCCAGCAAATGCGCATGCATCGCCGGGTCGCCCAGGGCATCGTTGACGAAAGCGATCTTCGCGCCGCGCTCCAACAGCGGGCGCAGGGCCAGCTTTCCGATGCGGCCAAGGCCGTTGATGGCGTAGGTTGTCATGGGGTCAGGTTTCCTCTGCGCAGGGCATTTTGCCGATCTCGTCGATCCGCCGTTGAAGGGAGGCACGGTCGAGACGCTCAGGCGACAGGGCCGCGAAGGCGCCGATCCGGTTGCGCAGCGCGCCATAGGCGTGATCGAAGGCCAGGCGCCTGTCCGCTTCGGTGCCTTGTGTCTTGACCGGGTCGGGCACACCCCAGTGGCCCGACACGGGTCGTCCCGGCCAGGGCGGGCACGGCGCGTTTGCGGCGCGGTCGCAGACGGTCAGGACGAAATCCATCTCCGGCGCGTCACCCGCCCGGAACGCCGCGATGGCCTTGGGCCGCAAGGGGGCAGTGTCGTGGCCCGTGGCCTGCAACAGTTCGACCGCATAGGGGTTCAGCCGGGACTGCGGGCGGATCCCGGCCGAGAACGGGATGAACCGGTCGCCCGCAAGATCGCGCACAAGCGTTTCGGCAAAGATCGACCGGGCGGAGTTGCCGGTGCACACGAACAGGACATTGTATTTCTGTCCATCGGCCATCGGCGCCATCGGCGTCAAAGGATCGGCGAGCCCCGGCGGGCAAAGATCGGCACGCCCGTTGCAGCACCCGGCGAAGAGGTCGGACACGACCGCGCGCGCGGTGTCGAGGTTCACGGCATACAAAAGACGGGTCGCATCGGGCCTTTGGGTGATCAGACCGGCGCGCGTCAAGGCCGACAGGTACACCGACGCGGTGCTGGGCTTGAGGTTCAGTGCGGCGGCGATTTCCCCCGCGGGCAGGGCATCGGGGCAGCGCCGCATCAAGAGCCGGAAAATCCCCATGCGCTGCGGGTGGCTCAGGGCGGACAGTCTCTCGGTCAGGTCAAATTCCATATTTCACGGATAGGTGAAACAGGGCGAGCCGGCAAATGAAGGTTTTGTAAAACACCGACCGCCGCGGCGGACCTCGGGACCGGTCAGCCGATATGATCCGCGATCGCCCGCGCCAGCCCCGATGCGCTGTCAAAGGCCGCCTCGACCTTGCCGGCGCCGCACCAGTCGCCGCAGGCCGCCAACCCCGCCGCCGCGTCCAGCAGATAGGGCTGGCCCGCGTCGCGCGCCACGCTCGCATAGCGCCAGCGGTGTAGAGCGAGGTACTGAGGGGTGCCGACCGCAAGCCCGGTCACCTGCTCGAAGCACTCCAGCACCTCGGCGCGCACCTGCGCCTGATCGCGGTCCAGATTGTCTTGGGCCCAGGCGTTCGACGTCTGGCACAGGATCGATTGCGGCCCCTCGCGCCCCGGCTTGGCGGAATTCACCGCGATCCATGCCAGCGGCGCATCGCGCACCTCGGCCGCGTCCCAGGTCAAATCCAGCGGACGGGCAAGGCCGATCATCAGGCTGTAGCAGCCCATCATCCGCGCCGCCGCCAGCGCGCCCTGACCCGAAAAGCCTTGCGGCAGCAGGCGTTGCGTCTGCACCGAGGGGGCGGTGCTGAGCACCCAGTCGAAGGTGCCGATGGCATCGCCCGACGTATCGCCAAGCGCCCAAGCCTCGCCTTTGCGCGTCACCGTCGCGACCTCGATCCCCAGACGGATCGCGTGGCCCTCCGCCATCGCCTTGCACAGGCTGTTCATACCGGGCTGCGCCACATAGCGCGGGGCGGTCCACGACCGTGCCGCCCCTGCCCCGTCATCGGGCAAGGAGATCAGCCTGGGCGACCAGCGCGCGACATGGCCGGCCTCCAGGTGGCTGTCCAGAAACGCCCGGAACTCGGCGCCGCGGGCCGTCATGTACTGCGCCCCGTGATCGAAGCGGTAGGCATCGGCGCGGCGGGTGGACATGCGCCCACCCACGCCGCGCGATTTCTCGATCACCGTGACCTGCGCATGATCGCTCAGCCGGTGCGCGAGCAGCAGGCCGGACAGGCCGGCTCCGATAATGGCGATATGGGGCATGGCGGGCGTCCGATCCTGTGGTTTTGCAAGTCCGCCAATCACATAGCGCGCCAAAGGTGCAAGGCCAAGGTCGCGGTCCGCAGCGCCGGACGGTCGGACCCGGATCATGCCGATACCGCCGGTTTCCAAGCGACACGCGCGCGCGGCGCCCTATGTTGGTCATTCGAGTGCAACCAAGAACGACAGGACCGGCATCGATGACCACCACAGATCGCTTTTTCGCCCCGCAGACCGCTGCGCGCGCGCCCGACGGCAGGGCGCCGCGATGAGTGCGCCCATCGTCATCATGGGGGCCACGTCGGGCATCGGCGCGCTGGCCGTCACGGACGCGCTGTCGCGCGGCCTCGCGGTGCGCGCCTTTGCCCGCGGCGCGGACAGCATGGACCCCGCGACCGGCCTTGAGCTCTGCCCCGGCGATGCGCGCAACCCGAAGGACGTGGACCGCGCCCTGCGTGGTGCTGCGGCGGTGATCTATGCGCTTGGCATCCGCGAACGCCTGTCGATGCTGTGGGAGGAGGAGACGCTGTTTTCCGAGACCACCCGCGTGCTGCTGGACGCGATGACGCGCGCGCAGATCGAACGGCTGGTGGCGGTGACGGGGTTCGGCGCGGGGCGCAGCGCGCAGGCCATGAGCCGCGTCGAGCGCCTGGGCCACCGCGCGATCCTCGGCAAGCCCTATGCCGACAAGGACCGTCAGGAGGAGATGATCATGGCGAGCGATCTGGACTGGACGATCGTGCGGCCCGTGATCCTGACCAACGGCGCGGCCTCGGGCCGGGTGCGCGTGCTGCGCGATCCATCGCAGTGGCGCAATGGCCTTGTGCCCCGCGCGGATGTCGCGGGCTATCTGGTGGATGCGGTGGTGGAGGGGCTGGATCTCAGGTCGGATGTCGTGCTGGCACGCTAAACAAACCGTGCTGGCACGCTAAACAAACCGTGCTGGCACGCTAAACAAACCGTGCTGGCACGCTAAATAAAACCGTGCTGGCACGCTAAATAAACCGTGCTGGCACGCTTACCGTAATCCTGCGCGCGCGCTGACGAAAATTCCCGCCGACCCGCCAGCCGTCGGCCGTGCCGAAAGCCCCGCAAGTGGCCATGCCCCAACGCAGCGGTCCTTGGGCCTTGGTGCCTCGACCCCGTCAGTTCTCCAGCCCGTTGGAGCCGTAGAGCCAATTCAACTGACGGCACCAGTCCTCGGGCGACATGCCCTTCATCACGTGATCGCGCACGGCGGCCTTGGCGTCGTCGGGATGGTAGATGTAGTCGCCGATAAGACGGCTGTTCATCTGCACGCGGGCCGTGCGCACCAGCCGCTTCTGCTGATAGCGCAGCAGCACATCCTCGACCGGGCCGCCTTCGGCAAAGCAATGCGACAGGCACACGGCGTCCTCCATCGCCATACAGGCGCCCTGGGCGAAATACTGCAACATCGGGTGCGCGCTGTCGCCAAGCAGCGCCACACGGCCATCGACCCAGTTCGATATCGGGTCGCGGTCGCACAGCACCCACATCTTCCAGTTGTCGCCATGTTCGATGATCTTCTGCGCGCGCGGCGCGATGTGCTCGAAGCCCTGCATGACTTCGTCGCGGCTGACCGGGCGTCCGGCCACCGCCTCCTGCAGATCGCGGTGATAGGTCACCACGAGGTTGTACATCTTGCCGCCCTTCAGGGGATAATGCACGATATGACACTTCGGACCCGCCCAGAGCGTCGCCGCGTTCCAGCGCAGGTCCTGCGGCATCTGGTCGGCCGGAATGACCGACCGATAGGTCGTGTGGCCCGAAATCCGGGGCGGCCCGTCGCCGATCATCTGGCTGCGGATGGGCGAATGCAACCCTTCCGCCCCGATCACCGCGGCACCTGTGATGTCGTGCTGGCCGTCGATATGCAGGCGCGTCTTCGTGCCCTCCTGGCTGTATCCGGTCACGCGGTGCGCGGTGCGGATCTCGACCAGCGGCGATGCGATGCAGGCATCCAGCAGGACCCTGTGCAAATCGGCACGGTGGATGACCGCATAGGGGTTGCCGAAATAGGCGCGAAAATCCTCGCCCAGCGGGATCCGGGTGATTTCCTCGCCGGACCGGGCGTCCATCAGGCGCAGCGCGTCGATATAGACGGCCCCCCTGCGCATCGTCTGGCCCACGCCGAGGGTGTCGAAACAGTGAAACGCGTTCGGACCGATCTGGATGCCCGCGCCGATCTCGCGCAGGTCCGACGCCTGTTCCACGACGACGGATCGCAGCCCCTTCTGCGCAAGGCCCGCGGCGGTCGCCAAACCGCCGATCCCGCCACCTGCGACCAGTATCGGATGATCTGTCATTGTCCTCTCCCCCCCGGATGCGGCGCCCTGTCTGATCAGGCAACAAGTAAGTATACATATATTTTGCACCGGTCAATATGGTATGTATACTTACAGCCAACGATATGACAGGGCGGCCCGGCGCCGCGCTGGTTGCGGCGCGCAGGCGACACACGGACAAGGACAGGCAACATGACCCCTTCCCCCGACATCTACGGCATGGCCGGACATCTGATCCGGCGGTTGCACCAGATTTCAACCTCGGTTTTTCAGACCCGGATGAAGGCGCAGGGCGTCGATCTGACCTCGGTGCAGTTCGCGGCCCTGAACGCGATCAAGGCCAATCCGGGGATCGATCAGGCCGGTGTGGCCGGGCTGATCGCCTATGACCGTGCCACGATCGGTGGCGTCATCGACCGGCTCGAGGCCAAGAAACTGGTCAGCCGGGTCATCAGCCCGCGCGACAGGCGCGCGCGGGCGGTGTCGCTGACGCCCGCCGGTGCGGCGCTGCTGGAGCGATTGGCGCCGGTCGTGGCAGAGATGCAGGGCGACATCCTCGCCGGTCTGTCCGCCCCCGAGGCGCGGGAGTTCCTGCGCCTTGCCGGCAAGATGACCGCGCAAGGAAATCACCTGAGCCGCGCGCCCCTGAGACCGAAAGACCCCGAGTGACCGGCATTTCGGCGGCCCCGGTCGCGCGAATGTGAGGGCGCTCTTGACCTTCCAGTTGATGGAAGCCCCATATAGGGTCATGGAAGACGATCCGCCCCACGATCAGAGGACGATACGATGACCCGCGACATCTCACTGACCCTTGCCATTGATGGCATGACCTGCGCGTCTTGCGTGGCGCGCGTGGAGGCGGCGCTGACCGCCGTGGATGGCGTTGTCAACGCCCATGCCAACCTCGCCTCGGAAACGGCACGGGTGGTTTTCCACGATCCCGCCACACCGGCCGCCCTGGTCGCGGCACTCGCCGATGCGGGCTATCCTGCGGTCACGCAACAGCACCGCCTGGCCATCGAGAATATGTCCTGCGGCTCGTGCGTCGGGCGGGTGGAGCGCGCGTTGCTGGCGCATCCCGGCGTCGTGACGGCGACGGTCAACCTGCCGGCAGAGGAGGCCACGGTCAGCTTTCTGCCGGAGGTCACGTCGCTGGCGGCGGTGATCGCGGCCAGCACCGAGGCGGGCTATCCCGCGGCCTCCGCCGACCAGCCCGGCAGTGCCGCCGCCCCGGCCGAAGACCGCAAGGCCGCCGAGCGGACGCACCTGGGCCGCATGACGCTGATCGCGGCGCTGCTGACGCTGCCTGTTTTCGTGATGGAAATGGGCGCTCATGTCATTCCCGACCTGCACCATCTGATCGTGCGCAGCATCGGCACGCAGGCCAGCTGGCTGATCCAGTTTGTCCTTACCACGATCGTCCTGGCCTGGCCGGGGCGGCAGTTCTTCCTCAAGGGATGGCCCGCCTTGGTCAAGGGCGCGCCCGACATGAATTCGCTGGTGGCGCTTGGCACCTCGGCGGCATGGGGGTTTTCGGTGGTGGCGACGTTTGCGCCGGGGGTGCTGCCGCAGGGCACACGGGTGGTGTATTTCGAGGCGGCGGCGGTGATCGTCACGCTGATCCTGCTGGGCCGGTATCTGGAGGCGCGCGCCAAGGGCCGCACCGGCGCCGCCATCACCAAGCTGCTGGGCCTGCGCGCGAAAACCGCGCGGGTGGAGCGTGACGGCGCGGTCGTAGATGTTCCGGTCGAGGACATCGTGACCGGCGACATCCTGCATATCCGTCCGGGCGAAAAGATCGCCACCGACGGCGCGGTGATCAAGGGCGCGTCCTATGTCGATGAAAGCATGATCACCGGCGAACCCGTGCCGGTCGAAAAGGCGGATGGCGCAGAGGTCGTGGGCGGCACGATCAACGGCACCGGCGCGCTGGTGGTGCGGGCCACCAAGGTGGGCGACGACACGATGCTGTCGCAGATCATCCGCATGGTCGAAGAGGCACAGAGCGCGCGGCTGCCCATCCAGGACCTGGTGAACCGCATCACCCTGTGGTTCGTGCCCGCCGTGATGGCCGTGGCCGGGGTGACGGTCGTGGCCTGGCTGGTCTTTGGCCCCGATCCCGCGCTCAGCTTTGCGTTGGTGGCGGGGGTCGCGGTGCTGATCATCGCCTGCCCCTGCGCGATGGGTCTTGCCACGCCGACGTCGATCATGGTGGGCACGGGGCGCGCCGCCGAACTTGGGGTGCTGTTCCGGCAAGGCGACGCATTGCAATCGCTTCACGGCGTGCGCACCGTCGCGCTCGACAAGACGGGCACGCTGACCCAGGGCCGCCCCGAACTGACCGACATGCAGACGGCCAACGGCTTCGACGCGGCCGAGGTGCTGCGGCTCGTGGCCTCGGTCGAGGCCAGTTCCGAGCATCCGATCGCGCAGGCCATCGTCCGAAAGGCCGAAGCCGACGGCCTGGCGCCCGCCGCGCCCGAGAACTTCGACGCGATCACCGGCTATGGCGTGATCGCGACCGTCGACGGGCGGCAGGTCCTGGTCGGCGCGGACCGGCTTATGACGCGCGAGGGGATCGACCTTGGCGATCTGGCCCCGACCGCCGCCGCATTCGGAACGCAAGGCAAGACGCCGCTTTTCGCCGCCATCGACGGGCGGCTGGCCGCCGTGATCGCCGTGGCCGACCCGATCAAGCCGGGCACGCCACAGGCGATCGCCGCCTTGCATGACCTCGGCCTGAAGGTGGCGATGATCACCGGCGACAACCGGGCCACGGCAGAGGCCATCGCGCGGGAACTGGGCATCGACACCGTCCGGGCAGAGGTCCTGCCCGACGGCAAGGTCGATGTCATCGCCCGCCTGAAAGAAGGCGGCGTCCGGGTGGCGTTCGTCGGCGACGGGATCAACGATGCGCCCGCGCTGGCCAGCGCCGATGTGGGCATCGCCATCGGAACCGGCACCGACGTCGCGATCGAGGCCGCCGACGTGGTGCTGATGTCAGGCGATCTGCGGGGGGTGGTCAATGCACTGCACGTCAGCAAGGCCACGATGCGCAACATCCGCCAGAACCTGTTTTGGGCCTTCGGCTACAACGCGCTGCTGATCCCGGTGGCGGCGGGCGTATTCTATCCGCTGTCGGGGCTGCTGCTGTCGCCCGCGCTGGCCGCCGGCGCGATGGCCCTGTCCAGCATCTTCGTGCTGTCGAATGCCCTTCGGCTGCGCTGGATCAAACCGGCGGGCGCCGCCCCGCGCACGCCGCCCGCGCCCCCGGCGCGGGCCGGGCATCACCGCCCCGCGCACGCGCACTAGGAGTATCGCGATGAACATCGGAGACGTGAGCAAACGCTGCGGCCTGCCGCCCAAGACGATCCGCTATTACGAGGATATCGGCCTGATCACACCGCAGCGCGACACCAATGGCTACCGCGCCTTCGATCTGGGCGACATGCACAAGCTTGCCTTTCTGGGCCGCGCCCGCGCGTTGGGTTTCACCATCGAGGACTGCCGCACCCTGCTGGCGCTGTGGGAGGACCAGGATCGCGCCAGCGCGGATGTGCGCGCCATCGCCAAGGACCACCTGACCCGGATCGAGACCAAGATCGCCGACCTTCAGGAGATGCGCGATACGCTGGCCACGCTGGTGCGCGACTGCGCCGGCGACCAGCGCCCCGATTGCCCGATCCTCAAGACCCTCGAAAGCTCGGGGCCGGCCCAAGCGGACGCGGCAGGCAACCGCGGCGCATGATCCATCCGGCGGCCATGATTTCTAGGCCGCCGGGTGGAACTTTTGGTCGCAGGATTGCGTTTACCCCAGTCAGGCCGGACGGATCGGCCTTGAGGGGACCGAATGGAACACTTGGCCGGAATTCGGCGCGCCTTGCAAATTCTTGTTCTGCTGGGGCTTTTTTCCACCGCGTATTTCGCCAAGGACATGCTGCTGCCGGTCTTGCTCGGATTTCTGGTGGCGCTGACGCTCAGCCCGGTGTCGCGCGGCTTGAACCGGATCGGCATTCCCCACGCGGTCTCTGCCATACTGCTGATCGGGGCGACCGCGCTTTCGGTGACGTTGGTCGTCGTGTTTTCCGCCGGAACGGTTGCAAGCTGGGCGAATGAGGCGCCGGCGATGGGCCGCGAGATCCAGCGCAAGCTGCGCGGGGTCGTCCAGACCGTCGAGACCGTGCGCGAGGCATCGGAACAGGTCGAGAAGATCGGCGAAAGCGCCACGTCGCGGGTGCAGGAGGTGGTGATCAAGCAACCCAGCCTGATCGACAACGCGATGGACACGGTCACGAATGTCGGCGCCACGATCGCCGTGACGCTGGTTCTGGCGCTGTTCCTGCTGGCGTCGGGCGATATGTTCTACGTCAAGCTGGTCAAGGCCATCCCGACGATGTCGGGCAAGAAGCGCGCACTGTCGGCCGTTTATGATGTGGAACGACGGGTGTCGCGCTATCTGCTGACCATCACGCTGATCAACGCGGGACTGGGGCTTGCCATCGGCAGTTATCTGACCCTGCTGGGACTGGAGAGCGGATACATCTGGGGCGTTGCGGCGTTCTTGCTGAACTTCCTGCCCTATGTCGGCGGCTTTGTCGGCACGATCATGGTGGGCGCATATGCGATCACCGCGTTCGACAGCCTGTCCTTTGCCCTACTTGCCCCGCTGGGTTACCAGGTCATGACCGGGATCGAAGGGCAGCTTGTCACGCCCTATCTCGTGGGCCGGCGTCTTGAACTGAACACCGTGGCGGTGTTTCTGACGGTGGTGTTCTGGGGCTGGCTCTGGGGCATCGCGGGGGCGCTGATCGCGGTGCCGTTCCTGGTGGTGTTCAAAGTCGTGTGCGAGAATTTCGAGCAACTGCACACCGTCGGGAATTTCCTGTCGAAATCCGACGACAGGGCCGACTCCGCCCGCACCACCGAAGCCTGAGCCGCGGGACCGATGCCGGCCTAGCCGAGGTTCAGACCGTCCACGGCGCGGAACAGCGCACTGCGGAGCAGCCGCATGATCGGGCTCGCGTCCTCTTCGGCGCGGGTCATGATGCCCACCGGCCCGGCGGTCAGCGACATGTCCACCGGCAAGACGATAAGGTGCCCCGCCGCCACGTCATTGGCCACGACCCCCTGCGAAATCAGCCACAGCGTTCCCGTCTCGAGCGTCATGGACCGGCCGAAGGCGTGGCTGATCGCCTCGGTGCGGTTGGGCAGCGTGCTGATGCCCGCGGCCAGAAACTGGCGGTCCACCAGCGGCCGGATCGCCGCGTCCTCAGAGGGGTAGATGATCGGATGCGCCGCCAGGTCCGCCAGGTGCGAACACCCCGCCAGCGGATGCCCCGCGGCGGCGGCGATCACGACGTGTTCGGTATAAAGCTGGGTGAAACTCAGCCCGCGCATGGTGTCGGGCGCGCCCAGACGACCCACGACGATATCCAACTCGCCGGTGCGCAACTGCTCAACCAGATAGCCATGCGGCCCATCGGTCACGCGCACCTGCGTGCCCGGCGCGCGGGCCGCCAGCGTCATCAACGCGCGGGGCAGCACGTGGGCCGCCACGCTTGGCAGGGCCCCCACCGCGATGCTGCCGCTCTGCGCCGACGATTGATCGGCCATGCGCACCGCCTGCCCCAGCGCGGCCAGCGCGATATCGCCATGCTGGCGAAACACCTCGCCCTGCGGTGTCAGCGACACGCCACCCCGGTTGCGCGCCATCAGGGTCGTCCCAAGCGCCTGCTCAAGTTCCTTGAGGGTGCGCGACACCGCCGGTTGCGTCAGGTTCAGCGCCCGCGCGGCCTCCTTGAGGCTGCCGCGGCGGGCGATCTCCACGAATGTCTCCACATGACGCAGTTTGATCCGCCGGTCGATCATGACTTATCCCGTTTGGTATGTATTTTGCAAATATCGCATTTTACTTGCCACTAAAGATCATACAATGATCAACCGAGGCCAGTGAAAGGTGACGGGATGCAAACTCAGGTGGTCATAGTCGGTGGTGGTCCATCGGGGCTTTTGTTATCGCAGTTGCTGCACGTGCGCGGCATCGACAGCATCGTGCTCGAGCGCAAGACAAAGGATTACGTGCTGGGGCGCATCCGCGCGGGCGTGCTGGAGCAGGGGTTGCTGGGGCTGATGGCCGAGGCCGGCGTCGATGCCCGCATGAAGGCCGAAGGGCTACGCCATGACGGCACGCTGATTTCCTACGGCGATGAAACGTTCCGCATCGATTTCGCCAAGCTGACGGGCACACCCGTGATGGTCTATGGCCAGACCGAAGTGACCCGCGACCTTTATGCCGCGCGCGAGGCCGCCGATGGCGTGATCGAATTCAACGTCGAGAACGTGGCGATTCATGGGGCGGACACCGACACGCCCAGTGTCACCTACGAGGTCGGCGGCGACGCCCGGCGCATCGACTGCGATTTCGTCGCGGGGTGCGACGGCTTTCACGGCGTCAGCCGCCAGACCATTCCGCTGGACCTGCGGACCGAATACGAAAAGGTCTATCCCTTCGGCTGGCTTGGCATCCTGTCCGAGACGCCGCCCGTCAGCCACGAGTTGATCTATGCCAATTCCGAACGTGGTTTCGCCCTGTGTTCGATGCGCAACGACAACCTCAGCCGGTACTACATCCAGTGCTCGATGTCCGACCGCCCCAAGGACTGGACCGACGAGGCATTCTGGCAGGAACTCAAGCGGCGCATCCCGCGCGATCGGGCCGAGCAGCTCGTCACCGGCCCCTCGATCGAGAAATCCATCGCCCCCCTGCGGTCCTTCGTCACCGAACCGATGCGCTGGGGGCGGTTGTTCCTGTGCGGCGATGCGGCACATATCGTACCGCCGACCGGCGCCAAGGGCTTGAATACCGCGGCATCGGATGTGCATTATCTTTACACCGGGCTGCGCCAGTTCTACGAGACCGGCAATTCGGAAGGCATAGACAGCTATTCTGACCGCGCGCTGGCCCGCGTCTGGAAGGCAGAACGGTTCAGTTGGTGGTTCTCGTCGCTGATGCACCGCTATCCGGATCAAAGCCCCTTTGATCTGCGGATGCAGCAGGCGGAACTGGCATTTCTGCGCAGCAACGCCGCCGCACAGCAGGCGATGGCGGAAAATTACGTGGGCTTGCCGTATTGAACGCACCCGCCGCATTGGGAGACACCGACAGATGAGCCAGACCGCAGACCGCCACAGCAAGGGCATGCAAATCCGGCGCGCCGTGCTGGGGGACGCGCATGTGGACCGCGCCGAGGCGGGCAAGACACCTCTGGATGCGCCCTTTCAGCAGATGATCACCGAAGGCGCCTGGGGCACGCTGTGGGCCGATGACGCGATCCCGCTGCGCGAGCGGTCCATGCTGACGCTGGCGCTGCTGGCCGCCACCGGCAATTTCGAGGAAATCCCGATGCACATCCGCGCCTGCGCCAATACCGGCGCCAGCCAAGAGGACGTCATCCAGGCGTTCATGCACGTGGCGGTCTATGCCGGGGTGCCGCGAGCAAATCACGCGATCAAGCTGGCCAAGAAGACCTGGACCAAGATGGAGATGGAGGGTGACAATGGCTGACACGCCCCGGCTTGCGGGATATATCGCGCGCGACGCAGGCCAACACCCCGCCGCCCTGCACCCGGCCTACAAGACCAGCGTCAAGCGCAGCCCGCAGGCCGCGCTCCTGTCCTTTCCCTCCGGCCCCGGAGAGGAAACCGGCCCGGTCTTCGGCCATGACATGCTGGGCCCGCTGGACCACGACCTGATCCATAACTTCGCCGCCGACGGCCGGTCGGCGATCGGCCCGCGCATCGTGGTGCAGGGCCGCGTGATCGACCAATCGGGCCGCCCCGTGCCCGGCGCCCTGCTGGAGGTATGGCAGGCCAACGCCGGCGGCCGGTATCGCCACAAGAAGGAAGGCTACCTTGCCCCGCTGGATCCCGATTTCGGCGGCTGCGGGCGGGTGATCACCGATGCCGAGGGGCGGTACGAATTCCGCACCGTGCAGCCCGGCCCCTATCCCTGGCCCAACGGGGTGAACGACTGGCGGCCCGCGCATATCCATTTCAGCGTGTTCGGGGCGGGCTTTGCCCAGCGGCTGATCACGCAGATGTATTTCGAGGGCGATCCCCTGATATGGCGCTGCCCCATCGTGGGCGCAATCGCCGATCCCGAGGCCGTCAGACGCCTGATCGCGCCGCTGGACATGGACCGCAGCCTGCCGATGGACGCGCGCGCCTATTCCTTCGACATCGTGCTGCGCGGACGCCGCCAGACCCTGTTCGAAAACCGGATGGAGGGGCTGTGATGACGTTGAAGGAAACACCGAGCCAGACCGCAGGGCCCTATGTGCACATCGGCTGCACGCCGAATGTGACCGGGATCACCAGCGTGTACCGGGCCGATCCCGGCGCGACGATGAAGACCGGCCCCGTGAAGGGCCGCGAGATCACCGTGACCGGTGCCGTGCATGACGGCATGGGGCAGGTCCTGCGCGACGCGATGGTGGAGATCTGGCAGGCCGATGGCGACGGGTTGTTTCGCTCGGCGCAGGAAACGCGCGGCGACGCGGATCCGAATTTCACCGGCTGGGGCCGCAGCGCGGGCGACATGGACACGGGCGAGTTCCGCTTTGAGACGGTCATGCCCGGCGCGGTGCCCACCGCCGACGGCCGGATGCAGGCGCCGCACATCACCTTCTGGATCGTGGCGCGCGGCATCAACACCGGTCTGCAGACCCGGATGTACTTTCCCGACGAGGCCGCGGCCAACGACGCCGATCCGCTGCTGGCGCGGATCGAGCATCGCGCGCGGGTGGCCACGCTGATCGCGCGCCGGGATGGTGCGGAGGCCTACCGCTTTGACATTTATCTTCAGGGACCCGATGAAACCGTGTTTCTGGACATCTGAAAGGCCACCGCCATGACACACCCCTGCATCATCTGCGTCGCGATCACCGGATCCGTGCCGACCAAGGCCGACAACCCTGCGGTGCCGGTCACGATCCCCGAACAGATCGAGAGCACGCAGGCCGCATTCGAGGCCGGCGCCACAATCTGTCACGCCCATGTGCGCGACGACGAGGGCAAGCCCACGTCCGATCCCGACAGGTTCGCGGCGCTGAAGGAAGGCGTGGAGAAACACTGCCCCGGCATGATCATCCAACTGTCCACCGGCGGGCGGTCGGGCGCGGGTCAGGCGCGCGGCGGGATGCTGCCGCTGCGCCCCGACATGGCGTCGCTTTCGGTGGGGTCGAACAACTTTCCCACACGGGTCTATGAAAACCCGCCCGAGCTGATCGACTGGCTGGCCTCCGAGATGATCAAATACGACGTGAAACCCGAAATCGAAGCCTTCGATCTGAGCCATATCCTGCAGGCCGCACGGCTGCACCGCGAGGGCAAGATCAAGCATACGCCCTATGTGCAGTTCGTGATGGGGGTGAAGAACGCGATGCCGGTGGATCGCCACGTGTTCGATTTCTACGTCGAGACGGTCGAACGGCTGTTTCCCGGCGCGCCGTGGTGTGCGGCGGGCGTCGGCGCGGGCCAGGCCGTGGTCAACGACTGGGCCGTGGCCGCGGGCGGGCATGCGCGCACCGGGCTGGAGGACAACATCCGCTGGGACCGCGAGACGCTGGCGCCCTCGAACGCGGCGCTTGTGGGCCGGACGGCGGAGATCTGCGCCAGGTACGACCGCCCGGTGGCGACCGTGGCGCAGGCGCGCGAGATCCTGGGGCTGCGCCCGGCCTGAGCCGCGGCGCGCCGCGCACCGACGCGATGTGACAGGCCGGTGCGCCCAGCGGCCAGGCCGGTGGCGCGGGTTGCTGGCGCCGGAGCCTCCGGCGGGAGTATTTTGAACCCAAAGAAGCCTGAAGACAGGGGGCGCGCGCATCACGTCGAGCAGCGCACGCCCCCATTTTGCTGGATATCAGCCCGCGAGACTGGGCAGGTAGAGCACGATGGCGGGGAAGGCCACCAGCAGCGCGATGGTGACGCCATCGGCGATGAAGAAGGGCATCACGCCGCGGAACACATCCTGCACGCTGATATCGTCGCGCACGCCGGCGACCACGAAACAATTTAGGCCGATGGGGGGTGTGATGAGGCAGAATTCCGCCATCTTGACCACCAGGATCCCGAACCAGATCGCGCAGCTGGTGCCATCCATGCCGAAGGCGCTGTCGGCGGCCGTCACGTATTCGCCGCCGTTGAGCGCCATGACCGCCGGGTAGACCACCGGCAGGGTCAGGAGCAGCATGCCGATGGCATCCATGAACATGCCGAGGACGGCATAGGCCAGCAGGATGCACACCAGGATCAGCATCGGCGATGCCTCGATCGAGGTGATCCAATCGGAAAACGCGCCCGGCAGGTCGGCGAAGCCCAGGAAGCGCACATAGACCAGCACGCCCCAGATGATGGTGAAGATCATCACCGTGAGCTTGGCGGTTTCCAGCAGGGCGTCCTTGAGTTCGGCCCACCGCATGCCGCGAAACAGCGCCATCAGGAACACGATGAACGCGCCCACCGCGCCACCTTCGGTCGGGGTGCCCCAGGCGTCGCCGAAGGGGTTGTAGACGAAGAAGATGATGATCACCACGACCGCCAGGATAGGCAGCGCCGCGGGCAGCGAGGCGAAGCGTTCACGCCAGGTGAAGCCGGTGACCGGCGGGCCCACGGATTTGAAGATCACCGCGATGCCCACGATCAGCACCGCGTAGATGAAGGCCGAAAACGCGCCGGGAATGAAACCCGCGAGCAGCAGTTTGCCGACGTCCTGTTCGACGATGATGGCATAGATCACGAGGATCGCCGAGGGCGGGATGAGCGAGGCCAGCGTTCCCCCCGCCGCGACGACGCCGGCCGCGAACTGCTTGTTGTAGCCGATTTTCAGCATCTCGGGGATGGCGATGCGGGCAAAGACCGCCGCCGTGGCCACGGAGGCGCCCGACACCGCAGCAAAGCCCGCCGTGGCAAAGACCGTGGAGACCGCGAGCCCCCCCGGCACCCAGGCGATCCACCGTTTCGCCGCCTCGAAGAGAGCCCGCGTCAGGCCGGCGTAATAGGCCAGGAAGCCGATGAGGATGAAGGTCGGGATGAGGCTGAGCGTCTGGCTTGCGACCTTGGAGTGGGGCACCTGCCCCGCCGTCTTGATCGCGACCGTCAGCGCCCAGTCCAGTTCGGACCACTGCATGCCCTTCTTGGCCCAGAAGATCCAGATCAGGCCCACGAGCCCCGCCATCGCCGCGGCAAAGGCCACGCGCATTCCAAGCACCACCATGACGAGCATGCCGCCGGAGACCCAAAGGCCGATATCAATGGGTTCCATAGTCAGTCCCGCCCGTCCAGATGTTCGGCTTCCGCCATTGCTTGTGCCGCCGCGTCCTGCACCATGGGCACGGCGACCGGGTTGTCGAGGCCCAGCACCAGCGCCCGGCCATAGCCCCAGATCTGCAGCACCAGCCGCAGGCACAGGACCGAGAACGCCAGCGGCGCCATCAGTTTCGCAGGCCAGATCGGCAGCCCGATGTCGATGGAGCTGTCACGGCTCCACAGCGGCGCGGCGAAATCGAAGCTGCGCTGGAAGTGCGCCCAGGATCCCCAGACCAGTGCGATCATCAGCAAAAGGATCAGCACGACCGAGAGGGTTTCAGCCGCCCAGAGGGCGCGGCCCCGAAGCTTGCCGATCAGGATGTCCATGCGGACATGGCCGCCGCTGCGTTGCGTGTAGGAGACGCCCATGAAGGCGATCAGCGGCATCGCCGCCTCGATCCAGTCGACGTATCCCGGCATGGGAGAGGCGAAAAACTTGCGCCCCGTCACCGAATAGGCCGCAAGAAACATCAGCGAAAAGACCGCGAGACCCGAGACCAGGGCAAAGACCCGTTCAACACGCAGCAAGCCGCGGTCGAGGCGACTGAGCAGGCTGCCATCTTCCAGCACGGCGGAGGATCCGGCCATGGGGCAACTCCTTTGAGGGTGAAAGTGTGAGGGGGGACCGCCGGCGGACCCCGGGGCGATACGCTCCGGGGTCCGCCAACGACGTGCGCGTTTAGTTGGAGGCGCGCTTGGCTTCGAGCGTGCTCATGACCAGGTCATAAAGCTCTTGGCCCGGAATGCCCTTGGCTTCCATGTCGGTGATCCATGCCGCGCGCGCCGGATCGGCGGCCTTGGCCCGGAACTCCGCCAGTGTCTCGTCACTGAACATGACCTTCTCGACGCCCTTCTCCTCAAGGATGGTATCCCAGCGCTTGAGCAGTTCCGCGTAGTTGGCGAGGTAATGCTCGATCGCCTCGTCCACGGAGCTGTCGAGCGCCTCGCGCTCGGCATCTGACAGGGCGTCGTAGGCATCGGTATTGACCACGACGGGGCAGTTCACCGTGCCGGGGTTCAGGTTGGCAGTCCACCAGTCGGCCTTGTTGATCGTGCCATAGCTGAGGTGGGCGTGCTGAGCGAAGGCGACGGTATCGACGACCCCCGATTCCATCGCGTTGTAGGCTTCCGTCGCGGTGACCGACGTCGGCACGGCGCCCACGGTTTCAAAGGCGGCACCCAGACCGCCGGTGGCACGCACGCGCATGCCTTCGAATTCGGCCAGCTCGTCGCGCGGCTCGCCGGTGCCGACCAGGTTGTATTGCGGCATGGGCGAGGTCATCAGCAGCCTGGCGTTCCAGCGCGCCAGATCGGCCTGCACGGCGGGGTGATCATAGACCGCGTGGCTGACGGCAACTTCTTCTTCAAGCGTGTTCACACCGATGAAGGGCAGTTCCAGAACCGTGATCGACGGGTTCTTGTCGGCATGGTAGCCCGCGCAGAACTGCGCCATCTCGAAGGCGCCAATGGAAATGCCGTCAAGGTTCTCGGTGTTCTTGCTCAGACCGCCGTAGCTGACGTTGATGGTGAATTCGCCGCCGGTCTTTTCCGATACCAGCTCGGCGATCTTCTCGACGTGCTCGGTGAAGGCGCGGCGTTTGCCCCAGACGGAGGCGTTCCATTCGGTTGCGGCCGCCTCGGTCACGAATGCGAGGCTCAGGGCGCCGATGGCGGCGCCGGACAGATAGGTGTTCATGTCATTCTCCCTTGTTGCACGCCGCTGGATCCGGGCGCGCTTGACGCAACGTATCCAAGCTGCCGTCCGGTGCCAACCCCCGAGATGTGCGCGCCGATGGCGGCAGCGCGGTGCACCGGTGCAACGCCCGCTTGATCGCGGTGCCACGCGGCCCTAGCGTGGCGGACAGCGCACGAAAGGACACCGCATGACCGACCTGTTCGACGAGGACCTGTTCCAAAAGGGGCTGATGCAGCGCAAGGCGACCCTGGGGGCGGAGTATGTCGAGGCCAGCCTGGACGCCGCCGACGATTTCAACCGCCCCTTCCAGGAGGCCATGACGGCGTGGTGCTGGGGTTTCGGCTGGGGCGACGAGGCGATCCCGCCCAAGACGCGCAGCCTGATGAACCTCGCGATGCTGGGCGCGCTCGGCAAGATGCACGAGTGGGAACTGCACTGTCACGGTGCGCTGAACAACGGCTGCACCACCGAGGAAATCCGCGCGGCCGTCCATGCGGTCGCGATCTATTGCGGCGTGCCGCAGGGCGTGGAGTGCTTTCGCGCCGCGCGCAAGGTATTGACCGAACGCGGGCTGCTGTGATTCCCGCAGGCGCCATGACATTTTGCAGGTCCCGCCCGAAATGTCGTACTATGGTCTAATGATGCGCCGACGCCCGCGGGGAACGTCCTTTCGGGCGGCGACCGCACCGTCGCCGAAGGACCGTGCCGCGGCGTTGACATTCAATCGGCGGAAAACAGGGGCGAATTTCGCAAGGCTGGCCCAAGATTTACAGATCGGTGGCATTTTGGGAAAATCATTTACAACGAAACCCTTACTTTCCCGTAGGTTATTCCCTTCTTTTCAAACAGCGTTATTATATGTCCGAGGGAGAAGTCAGGGCGGCAAAGCCCCGAGGCGCAGCGTTGCGCGACTTTTCCGTGCGTTGACAGACGTCGAATTGCCTTGAGGGAGGAGCCCATCCATGTCCAATCCACATCACCCAACACACCCCCATCCGCCCTCGCCCGAGGTCGTGGCCAATGCGCATGTGACCGCAGAGCAGTACGAGACGATGTACGCGGCCTCCATCGCGGATCCGGAGGGGTTCTGGCGGGAAGAGGGCAAGCGGGTCGATTGGATCAAGCCCTACAGCCAGGTAAAGGACGTGGATTTCACCCTTGGCAACGTCAAGATCAACTGGTTCGCCGACGGCACGCTGAACGCCTCTGCCAACTGCATCGACCGGCACCTGGCGACGCGTGGCGACCAGACGGCGATCATCTGGGAACCCGACAGCCCCGAGGACGACGCCAAACACATCACCTACACCGAACTGCACGGTCACACCTGCCGCATGGCCAACATCCTCAAGGGGATGGGCGTGACCAAGGGCGACCGGGTTGTGATCTACATGCCGATGATCCCCGAGGCCGCCTATGCCATGCTGGCCTGTGCCCGGATCGGGGCCATTCATTCGATCGTCTTTGCGGGGTTTTCGCCTGATGCGCTGGCCGCGCGGGTGACCGGCAGCGATGCACGCGTCGTCATCACCGCCGACGAAGCTCCGCGCGGCGGCAAGGCGACGCCGCTCAAGACCAACGCCGACAAGGCGCTTGCCAAGTGCGACACCGACACCAAGATGCTGGTGGTGCGTCGCACCGGCGGCGACATCGCGATGACCGAAGGGCGCGATCATTGGTTTCACGAGCTCGAGGCCAAGGCCGACGCCGATTGCCCGCCCGAGGAGATGGCCGCCGAGGATCCGCTCTTCATCCTCTATACCTCCGGCTCCACCGGACAGCCCAAGGGCGTGGTGCACAGCACCGGCGGCTACCTGGTCTATGCCGCGATGACCCACGAGGTCACCTTCGACTATCATGACGGCGACATCTACTGGTGCACGGCCGATGTGGGCTGGGTCACCGGACACAGCTATATCGTCTATGGTCCGCTGGCCAACGGTGCGACCACCTTGATGTTCGAAGGGGTGCCGACCTATCCGGATGCCAGCCGCTTCTGGCAGGTTTGCGAAAAGCACAAGGTCAACCAGTTCTACACCGCCCCCACCGCGATCCGCGCGCTGATGGGCAAGGGCAACGAATTCGTGTCTAAATGCGATCTGTCATCGCTCAAGGTGCTGGGAACGGTGGGCGAGCCGATCAACCCCGAAGCGTGGAACTGGTACAATGACGTGGTGGGCGGCGGGCGCTGCCCGATCGTGGACACCTGGTGGCAGACGGAAACCGGCGGGCACCTGCTGACCCCCCTGCCCGGTGCCCACGCGACGAAACCGGGGGCGGCGATGAAACCCTTTTTCGGAATCAATCCCGTGATCCTGGAACCCACCACCGGAGAGGTGATCGAGGGCAACCCCGCCGAGGGCGTTCTGTGCATCGCCGATAGCTGGCCGGGGCAGATGCGCTCTGTCTGGGGCGATCACGAGCGGTTCGAAAAGACCTATTTCAGCGACTACAAGGGATACTATTTCTCGGGCGACGGATGCCGCCGCGACGCGGATGGCGATTACTGGATCACAGGCCGCGTCGATGACGTGATCAACGTCAGCGGGCACCGCATGGGCACAGCCGAGGTCGAAAGCGCGCTGGTCGCACACCCCAAGGTGGCCGAGGCCGCCGTGGTCGGCTACCCGCATGAGGTCAAGGGGCAAGGCATTTACTGCTATGTCACGCTTATGGGTGGACAGGAACCGAGCGAGGAGCTGCGCAAGGAGCTGCGCCAGTGGGTCCGCGAGGAAATCGGTCCAATCGCCAGCCCGGACCTGATCCAATGGGCGCCGGGTCTGCCGAAAACCCGGTCCGGCAAGATCATGCGCCGCATCCTGCGCAAGATCGCCGAAAACGATTACGGCGCGCTGGGGGATACCTCGACATTGGCCGAACCGGCGGTGGTCGACGATCTGATCGAGAACCGGATGAACCGCGCGTAACGATCGATCGCGGCCCTTTGGCGGCACCTCGGACAGGAAAAAGGGGGCGCATGTGATCATGCGCCCCCCTTTGCTTTTCAGTTGGCCGGAGAAGTTCCCCGGTCTCAGCCTTCGACGCGCTGCAACTCGATCTCGCCCACGCCCACGGCGAAATTCACGCCGGTCTGGGTATTCAGGCTGATGGGCTGCAGCGACAGCGTGTTCTCATCGCCGCCCACCATCACGTTGGCCCCAAGGCCCACGCCGACGGTCGCCTCGGCCGAGACGCCCTTGTAGCTGCCGTTCAGTCCGCCCTCGGACCATTCCCGCTCGGTCGGGGCCAGCACCAGCCAGTTCATGACGCCATTCTGGGTCTTGCCGATGTCCACGCCGTAGCGCTGGATCGTACCGACATATGTTTCGTCCTCAAGCCCCTCCTGCACGGGGTTGAAGGTGCAGGTCAGCTCGCGGGTCGAGCCAAAGATATAGCCTGTGCCATCGCTCACGTCACAGTTCAGCGCGCCGATCTCGAAGTGGTCCACGGTCTCGCTGTCCGACGCGTGCGCCGCACCGTTCAGTGTGCCGACAGCCAGCAGGGCGGCGGCGCTCAGGGTCAGGGCGCGGGGGGTGTTGAACATGCTCATTTTGTCTCTCCTTTATTTGCGCTGATGCGCTTGTGGAGAGAGAACACGAGCCGCGACAATTCGTTCCAAGCCGAGTTCGGAAGACGGCAAAAGCCCGCCGACCTCTGGACAATTCTGGCCCCTCGTGGCACCGCTCTTGTCCATGAGCAGCCCGGTCCATTTCTTTACCCCCACCGCCGACACGGCGCTGGATTTGCGCCGCGCCTTCGGGCGGTATGGCACCGGTGTGACCGTTGTGACCGCGCATGGCGAAGACGGTCCCGTGGGCATGACCGCCAATTCCTTTGCGTCGATCTCGCTCGATCCGCCGTTGGTAATGTGGTCGCCCGCGATCTCGTCGCGGCGGCATGACGCCTTTGTGCAGGCGCGCAGTTTTTGCATCCACGTGCTGGGCATGGACCAGATGCGGATGGCCGCCCATTTCGCCAAGCGCGGCCACGGCTTTGACGCGTTCGAATGGGAAAACGGGCCCGGCAAGGCCCCCGCGCTGGCGGGATGCGTCGCGGTCTTTCATTGCGACACGCATGCGGTCCACCCGGCGGGCGATCATTCGCTGATCCTTGGCCGCGTGCGCCACGTGGCCCTGTCCAGGGATGACCGCCCCGGGCTGCTGTTCGATCAGGGCCGTTACGGACAATTCGTCGAAAGCGACTGATCCGCGCGGGCGCCGGTTCAATAGTCCTTTTCGAAAAACAGGCCGATGCCGGTATTGCCGTCGGATTTGACGGTGCCCTTGGCGGTGATAGATTTCGTCAGGTCAAGGTTCAGCGACACGTCGGCCGTTCCATCGGACGCGGCGGTGACGTCGGTATAGATGTTCTCCGAGATATACTTGCCCGCGCGCACCGCTGTGGCACCGTCGTCCGTCGTGGTGATGTCCAGATCGTCCAACCCGAAGCCTTCGCGCAGGTTGCCGATCAACCCGGCACCGCCGCGCCCCGCCAGCGTCGCCACCGCATTGGCCAGTTGCAGGGCCTGAAAGGCGGAAATCTGCGAAATGTCGCGCCCGAACAAAAGTTGCGCCAGCACTTCGTCCTGCGGCGCTTCGGGCGTCGATTCAAAGGTTACCGTGGGGCTGTCCGCCGGGCCTTGCAAGATCACGCGCACGGTGCCCGCGGCGGTTTCGGTTGCGCTGACGAAGCGGATGAAAGGCGTCAGCCCGCCCTGGAACTGCACCGATCCCTCAACAAGGTCAAAGCGCTGGCCCAGGATGTCGATACGTCCGCGCAGCAGTTCGAACCGACCGGCCGAGATGATCTGCGCGGTATTGCCCGTCAGGCGCAGGCTGCCGCCCAGTTCCGCATCGACACCCCGCCCGCGCACGAAGATGCGGTTGGGCGCGTCGACCTCGATGTCGAGCGCGAACCCGGCACCGCCGCCAGAGGCGGTGTCGCTGCCGGCGCCCGGATCGGTCAGCACCCCCGCCCGGCGCCGCGTCGCCGTCACCTCCGGCGGGGCGCCGACGTGGACGATGTCGGGAATGTCGCCGATGCTCGTCAGGCCGGAGGACGGCACCGTGACGACGGTTTCGCCGACGGTGATCCGCCCCGCGATGCGTGCGCCCCCGGTCAGCGGACCGTTCAGATCAAGCGATCCGTCGATGATGGACCGGTACAACCGGGGATCGAGCAGCACCACCTGTTGCAGCGCGATGTCGAGATCGGCCGGCAAGCCGCCCCCCAACCCGACCGTGCCACCGACGCGCACCTGCCCGCCCGACACCACGCTGGCGCGCGCGTCGATGCGGGCGCGCGACTGTTCCAGCGTGACGGTCGTCTGCAGCCCGGTAAGCCCCACCCGCAGGTTCGGTGCGGAAAAGCTGGCGTTGCCGGTGCTGATCTGCCCGGTGACGGAGGACAGCGCCGGCGGGCCGTTCACCGACAGATCGAACCGCGCCTGCCCCTGCAGGTTGCGCGGCGCCAGAAATGGCGCGGACAGGCCCAGCGGCGCGCTGCCGTTGATCCGCAGGTCCAGGTTGCCATCCAGCGCCACCAGCCCCGCAACGGCTGCCTGCGTTCCCGAGGGGCCCTGCATCGACGTGTCGATGCGCCATCCCGCCGGCGATTTGGCGGCACCGCCTTCGATCGCCAAAGGCCCGCGGATCCGCGGCACCAGGGCGCCGACATCGGGCATCGACGCGCTGAAATCAAGCGTCGCATCGGGCCCGGTCGCAAGCCCCCGAGCCGCCACGCGCGAGGCATATGGCCCCTGCGCGGTGACATCCACGCGCCAGCCCTCGGGGCTTTGAAAGGCGCGCCCTTCGGTCGACAGCGGGCCAGAGACGCCGGGCACGAGCGGCTGCACGTTCGGCACGGATGCCGTGAACTGCAGATCGGCATCGGCCCCCGTGGCCAGACCTTTCAGAGCGACCTGCGCGCTGTAAGGGCCAGTGGCAGCCAGATCGACATTCCAGCCTTCGGGCGATTGAAACGCGCGGCCTTGTGCGGTTAACGCTCCGCGCACCTGCGGCACCAGCGGATTCACGTCGGGCAGGCTGAGATCGAAGGCGAGGTCCGCCGCGCCGCCCGTGGCCAGACCTTTCAGAGCGACCTGCGCGCTATAAGGTCCGGTCGCGGACAGATCGACATTCCAGCCAGCGGACGACCGGAAGGCGCGGCCCTGCGCGGTCAGCGGGCCTTCGACCTGTGGCACCAGCGGCTTGACCTGCGGCACGCGCAGGTCAAAGGCGAGGTCCGCCGCGGGCCCGGTCGCCAGCCCCTGCAGCGCCAGCGCGATATCATAGGGGCCATCCAGATCGGCATCCACGGTCCAGCCGCGCGTGTCCTGCGACGCCGTGCCCTCGAACGACAGCGGGCCGGTATATTGCGGCATCACCAGCCCCACATCCACCAGGCGCGCGGTCGCTCTCACAAAGCTGTTGTCGGTGCGCAGCTGTGCATCCGCCGCCACATCAAGCGCGGCGTTGATCAGCGTCAGGTCTTCGACGAATGTGCCATCCTCGGTCCGGCGCGCGGCCAGGGCCAGCCGGGTTTCCCCCGTCAGAAGCGCGTCCGCCTCGCGAATGCCCACCGCCAGATCCTGCGTCGTGCCATCGAGGCTCAGATCGAATGTTCCCGCCAGCGGCGCGATGGTGCCCGACAGGGTGATCCGGGTCGCGCCCTCGATGTCCTGCCCGGCAAGCCCCGCAAAGCGCGACAGGTCCTGCGCGCTTAGCGCCATGGTCAGGCGGGTCGGCAAGCCCTCTTCGACCGCGCCGATCACCGCGCGGCCGGTCAAGCCGTAATCCGCGCCGCTCAGGTCAAGATCGCTGATCCGGACGGGCTGGCCTTCGATGTAGTTCACGTTGGCCGTGCCCGTCACCGCATCTCCCAGCGCCTGCGCTGCCGACGGATCGGTCAATGCCACGCCGGTGGCCTCGAAGGCCACATCGGCCAGCAGTTGCCCGACCGATCCCAGGTTCCCCTGCAATGTGCCGTCCATCTCAAGCCGCGTGGATGCAATCGTCACTTCGGGCCGGGTCAGGTTGCGGATATCGAAGCTGCCCTCGAAGGCCTCGCCATCGGCGGCGGCGTAGGTCACCGCAAGCGCCACTTCGTCGACAAAGGTCGTGCCATCGGTGCCGGGCAGCAACACCGGCTCCCCGCCGGGGTTGGCGATCGTGCCGCTGATGTCGATGAAGGTCGGCCATTTCTCCTGATTGAGCCGGACCTGACCGGACAATTGCGCGGCGCGGGCCGTCATGCTCAGGTCGCTGAGGTTGATCGCGCCGTCCCCCGCAATCAGCGCATCGACGCGCAATTGCACGTTCTCACCGAAAAAGTCGCGGTACTGCGGTGCGATCACGGCTGTGATGTCGCCGCCGATGTCGGCCTGGATCCGCTGATCAGGGGTTTCGGTCGGCTTTTCCGGGGCGACCGAAAGCAGCGTAATCTGGCCAGTCAGGCGCTCCTGTCCTGCGGTGGACAGCACGACATCGCTGGCGAAATCCGTAAGCGGGCCCTGTCCCTCGACCGTCAGGTCGACGGACGGACGGTCGGGCAGATCCAGCAGCCGCGCCGCGATGCCGTCGTCCTCCTCGGTCAGGTTCAGCAGCAGGTCCAGCACCCGGGTGTCGCGGTCCAGATTGGCGGTGATCGCGAATTGGCCCTGTTTCGCATCCGTCCGCGTGGCGCGCAGATCGACATTGGCGCCCACGTCATCGAGCCGCGCGTTGGCCGACAGGGTCAACACGGTCTCCTCGCCCAAGATCGGCGCACCCAGCGCGATACGGGCCACTTCGAAGGCCTGGACATTCACCGACACCGGCAGGTCCGGCAATGTCGGCAGGGCAAAGCCGGTGGCTTCGGCGGGGGGCAGATCCTCCTCCTCGATCGGCTTTGGCAGGCGCGGCAATTCCAGCGCCTCGGCGCTCAGCCGCTCGACCTCGAGCCGCCCGCGCAACAGCGCACTGCGGTTCCACACCAGCCGCGCGCCGGTCAGGGTCAGCCAAATGCCATCCGCGTCGGCGATCGTCATCCGGTCGAAGGACGCCTCCGAACTGAGCGCGCCGGCGAACCCTTCGATGCGCACCTCACGGCCCTCGCCGCCCAAGGCGCCTTCGATCAGCCCCGCGAGGAAACCGCGGTCGTCGTCCTGCGCCCGGGCACCGAACGCGGCGCAGCTCAGCGAAAGCGCCAGAAAGATCCGCAATACGAACTGTTTCAAAACGCCTGTCCTATTCCGATGTAGACCTGAAAGTTGCTGTCGGCCTCGGGGCCGGACGTGGGCACCGCCACGTCCAGGCGGATCGGGCCGATGCCGGTGTCGTAGCGGATGCCGACCCCGGCGCCGCTGTGCCAATCGCCGGACCCGTCGGGAAATTCCCCTGATCCGATATAGCCCGCGTCGACAAAGCCCACGAACCCCAGCGCGCCCGTGGTCTTGACCCGCACCTCGGCCGAGAGCCCGACAAAGGACCGCCCGCCCACGATGTTGCCGCCCCCCAGATCGACGCCGAGAGCCTGGTAGGGTTGCCCGCGCACGGTGCCGCCACCGCCCGAATAGAACAGGAAATCGGCCGGCGCGGACGACAGGCCCGGCCCGGCGACCGACCCCAACTGCCCGCGCACAGCAAGGGTGATGGGCCGGGTGTCGCCAAAGGTCCGGTACGCCCGCAGATCGGCATAGCTGCGCACCCCGTTGGCCGCACCGTCGATGGCCAGGAAAGGCGTGATTTCGGCGTTCGCATAATAGCCCGACGTCGCGTTCAGGGCGCGGTCGCGGTAATCGAACGTGACGCCCAGCGGCACCAGGAACAGCGTGTAGGTGTTCTCTCCGAAGGCATCGCGGGTCTGCCCGCGGCGCAGGCCCAGGCCGAACCGATAGCGGCGGTTGTCGGATGCGATGCGCTCGATCCCCGCCTCGATGGTGGCCTGCCGCGAAAAAAACGCGACCTCGTCAAGCTGCTCGATCTCGGCCAGGGTATAGAAGTTCGTATCCTCGTTGAACGTCGCAGGACGTTCGAACCGGGCCGCGAGGCGGTAATCCTCGCCGCCGCTTTCGCCGCCGATGCCCTTGATCTCGCCCTCGATGCGCAGGCGTTCGGCCCCGCCCAACAGGTTGCGGTGCAGCCAGAAGGTGCTGAGCGTCAATCCTTCGAGCGACGACAGTTCAGCGCCAAAGCCAAAGCGGCGCGGCGGCTGTTCGGTCAGCTGGACGGTGATCGGCAAGGTCTGGTCGGGGCCGGCAGTCTCGGCCTCGATCATCGCCACCGAACGGAAGGTGCCCGTGCGCCGCAGCCGGGTCGCCGCGCGCTCCAGCTCTTGCGGCGAATAGGTCTGCCCTGAGGGCAGGCCCGCAATTTCAATGATGCGGTCGGTGCGCACATCCGTGTTGCCCTGCACCGTCAGCGGGCCGAACCGCAGCCGCGGCCCCGGCGCGAGGGTCAGATCGGCGTTGATCGTCCGGTCGGGATGGCGGGCGATGATGTCCTGGCGCGCCAGCCGGGCCTTGGCGTGGCCCGCGTCGCGCCACCCGTCGATGCCCGCGCTTGTGGCGTCGCGCATCGCGCCCAGGCTGGCGGTCTGACCGGATGCGAACTCTTCGGGCAATTCGGTGCCCGGCGCGACCGGGGCAATCCGGGCCTGGCCGAACCGGAACTGCGGGCCGGGATCGACGCTGATGACCGCCCGCTGCACGTTTTGCGGCGGCGACACCGGCGGCACCTGCGCCGCTTCGCGCCCATCCAGCTTGATCGTGATCACGCCGCCGAAATAGCCGCGATCATACAGA
This sequence comes from Sulfitobacter sabulilitoris, assembly GCF_005887615.1. Classification (GTDB taxonomy): domain Bacteria; phylum Pseudomonadota; class Alphaproteobacteria; order Rhodobacterales; family Rhodobacteraceae; genus Sulfitobacter_E; species Sulfitobacter_E sabulilitoris. Next base: position 178,563 of record NZ_VANS01000001.1, on the reverse strand, counting down.
ACGGCCAGCAGCCGCTGGTAATCCGCCTGCGCCGACGAGACAAGCTCCTGCGGGCTGGGGGCCGCCTCCGCCTTGGATTGCTCGACCAGCAGCGACCCGCCGGTCAGCGCCTCGCGCAGTTCCTCGGTCAGGGCGCCCTCGATCGAGACGTCGGCGGCCAGCGCCGCCTGCGCGCCAAGTCCGAACAGCACGACCATCGCGGTGCGGGCCATGCCTGCGCCAGTGGCCACCAATCTGCACCGCATCCGTCCTGTCATCCTGCCCCTGCCACTTTCTTACGCTCCGCGCATCACGCGATTGCCTGCGCCACGGTCCTGATTACTCACATGGGCCATTAAACGGGAATGACCAGCGGATCGCAAACAAGGTTTTGCCGGTTCCCGACCTTGTGACCACCGTTCCGGCCGGTCTGGTCCGCCCCGCCCTGATCCGGGCGGCGGTTTTCCGCCTGCGCGGGCGGGCGCACAAATATTGAGCGGTCAAGCCGGATCCGGCCGGTCGGTGCGAATATATTTGCAGATGGATGGATATAAGAATTGACAAACGGCATCCGGACACTCCAAACCAATGCCTAATTGGTTCACCTTTCGCAAAGCGAGTTCGTATTGTCCAATATTGACGCCCATCGCAGCCCCGCCGAACCGGATGCGCCCGCGACGACGCCGTTGCTTGAGGTGCGGAATTTCAGCCTGCGGTTCCGGGGCCAGTCACGCGATGTTGTCAGCGGCATCGACCTGAGGGTCAGCGCCGGCGAAATCCTGTGCATCGTCGGCGAATCGGGTTGCGGCAAAAGCGTGACCGCGATGGCCCTGATGGGGCTTCTGCCGCCCGATGCGGCCGAAATCCCCAGTGGTTCAATGGTTTTCGAGCAGACCTCCTATGACCTGACGCGGCAAGTCTTGCCGGCACGGCTGCGTGGCGACCGCATGGCGATGATCTTTCAGGAGCCGATGACATCGCTGAACCCGGCGTTCCGCATCGGCGACCAGATCGCCGAAGCCGTCATGCAGCACACCGATTGCACCAAGGCCGAGGCGATGCAGCGTGCCGGCGACATGCTTGAACAGGTCGGCATCCCCGCGCCGCGCCAGCGGTTGCGCGAATACCCGCACCAATTGTCCGGTGGTATGCGCCAGCGGGTGATGATCGCTATGGCGCTGGTGAACGACCCGGCGCTGCTGATCGCGGATGAACCGACAACGGCGCTGGACGTGACGATCCAGGCGCAGATCCTCGACCTGATCCGCGACCTGCAGGCGCGCCGCAACATGGGCACCGTCATGATCACGCATGATCTGGGGGTCGTTGCCGAACTCGCGACCACCGTCGCGGTGATGTACGGCGGCCAGATCGTCGAACGTGGCCCCGTGTCGCAAGTGTTCGACGACCCGCAGCACCCCTATACGATCGGATTGATGAGCTCCGTCCCCAAGCTGACGGGCCCGCGCACCCGGCTGACGACGGTGCCGGGCACGGTGCCATCCATTGCCGACATGCCGCAAGGTTGCCGGTTCCAAAGCCGCTGCCCCTTTGCCACGCAGGACTGCAACACCGTCCCAGCGATGCGCGACATGGGCGCGGATCACGAGGTCGCATGCCATTATGCGCCGCTCGACAGCAATATTTCGGTGGTGGCATGAGCAACGACACGATCCTGGCCGCGCACGGTCTTGTGCGTCATTTCAATGTCGGCGGCGGGCTGCTGCAAAACCCGACGGTGGTGCGTGCGGTCGATGGAATCGACCTCACGATCAAACGCGGCGAAACCTTTGCCATCGTCGGCGAAAGCGGCTGCGGGAAATCCACGCTGGCGCGTCTGCTGATGCGCCTGCTGACCCCCACGCGCGGCGAGGTCGTGTTTGACGGGCGAGACATTTCGGGCGTCGACGGCAAGGCGCTCACCGATCTGCGGCGCGACATGCAGTTCATCTTTCAGGATCCGTTTTCATCGCTCAACCCGCGGCTCACGGTGGGCAAGCTGGTGGGCGAGCCGCTGGAGGTTCACGCGCCAGACCTCACCCGCGCGCAGCGCCGCGACCGTGTGGCGGGCCTGCTCGAACAGGTCGGCCTCAAGCCGGAGCACGCGGATCGCTATCCGCACGAGTTCTCCGGCGGTCAACGCCAGCGGATCGGCATCGCCCGCGCGCTGGCGTCCGGCCCCAAGCTGATCATCGGGGACGAGCCTGTTTCGGCGCTGGATGTGTCGGTGCAGGCGCAGGTCATCAACCTGCTGAGCGATCTGGGCCGCGATCTGGACCTGACGCTGGTCATCATCGCGCATGACCTGGCCGTGATCCGCCACATGAGCGACCGCGTCGCGGTGATGTACCTGGGACAGATCGTCGAGAGCGGCACCGCGGATGAGGTTTTTGAATCCCCGCGCCATCCCTATACCCGCGCGCTGCTCGATGCGATCCCCGAGCCGCGCCATTCCGAGACCCCGCGCGAACAGACCGTTCTGGGCGAGATGCCAAGCCCCTCCGCGCCGCCGCCGGGCTGCCGGTTCCATACCCGCTGCCCCTTTGCCCAGGACAACTGCCGCACCGATGTGCCGCGCCTCGAGGACGACGCCGACGAGCACGCGGTCGCCTGCCATCACTGGCGTGCGATCGCGGCGGCGCAGGCCGTGCCAGAAAGAACAGCCAAACCCCGGTCATCCGGGTCGGCCTCCCGTTTCGCGCTTTACCGCGCCGCGGCGGATGGGGCGCCGCTCACGTACAAGACCGCTGCCGCCACTTCACCAACACCCACCAAAGACTGACAGAGAGGACTGACAATGCTTCACCTGAAATCAACCCTCACCGCCGCCCTGCTGGGCGCCACGGCGCTGGGGATCGCCGCACCGGCGGCCTTTGCGCAGGATCTGCGCATCGCGCTGCAATCGGATGCCGACGTGCTCGACCCGGACCAGTCGCGCACCTTCGTCGGGCGTATCGTCTATGCCTCGCTGTGCGACAAGCTGGTCGACATCACGCCCGAACTCGAGATCATTCCGCAGCTTGCCACCGGCTGGACATGGGCCGAGGACGGCGCGTCGGTGACGCTGCAACTGCGCGAAGGCGTGGTGTTTCACGACGGCACGCCCTTCAACGCCGAGGCCGTGGCCGCCAACATCGACCGCAGCCAAACCCTTGAAGAAAGCCGGCGCAAGTCCGAGCTGAGCTCGATCACCGGCACAGAGGTGCTGGGCGACTACGAGATCAAGCTCAACCTCAAGGGCCCCGACGCCACGCTGCTGGCGCAGCTTGCCGACCGCGCGGGCATGATGGTCTCGCCCACCGCCGCCGCGGCCGCAGGCGCCGATTTCGGCCTCAACCCCGTCTGCTCCGGCCCCTTCAGCTTTGGCGAGCGCGTGGCGCAGGACCGTATCGTGCTGAACCGCTTTGCCGACTATTGGAACGCCGACGCGATCAACTTCGACAGCGTGACCTTCCTGCCCATTCCCGACACCACGGTGCGTCTGGCGAACCTGCAATCGGGCGACATCCATATCCTCGAGCGCCTGGCCGCCACCGACCTCGCACAGGCGCGCGCCGATGACGGCATCGACGTTCAAAGCGCCGTGTCGCTTGGCTACCAGGGCATCACGATCAACATCGCCAACGGCGAAAAGGGCGACAACCCCTGGGGCAACGACGCCCGTCTGCGCCAGGCGCTGAGCCTGGCCATCGACCGCGAGGCGATCAACCAGGTCGTGTTCGAAGGTGCATTCGCCCCCGGCAACCAGCCCTTCCCGCCCAACTCTCCGTGGTACGACACCGACCACCCCGTGCCCGCGCGCGACGTGGACAAGGCCAAGGCCTTGCTGGCCGAGGCGGGCTTTCCCGACGGGATCGACCTTGAGGTTCAGGTGCCCAACACCACCGTGCCGCTGCAACTGATGCAGGTCGTGCAGGCGATGGCCGCCGAGGCGGGGATCAACATCACCATCACCTCCAAGGAATTCGCGACGCTGCTGGCGGATCAGTCGGCCGGTGATTACCAGGCCAGCCAGATCGGTTGGTCGGGGCGTGTCGATCCCGATGGCAACATCCACCAGTTCATGACCACCGATGGCGGCATCAACGACAGCAAGTATTCCAACCCGCAGGTGGACGAATTGCTGAACGCCGCGCGGACATCGAACGACACGGCGGAGCGCAAGGCGAAATACGATGCCGCGCGCGACATCCTCGCCGTGGATATGCCCATCGTGTACCTCTACCACCAGACATGGATCTGGGCGCTGGACGCGGATATCGCGGGCTTCACCCCCTACCCCGACGGCATGATCCGTCTCGAAGGCGTCACCCTCGAGCAGTGACGACCACCGGTCGCGCCCCCGGCCGGGGCGCGGCCACCCTGACCCATCCGGAAAGCCCTGAGCCATGTTATCCTTCATCCTGCGCCGATTGCTGATCGCCGTGCCGACAATCATCCTGATCTCGGTCTTTGTCTTCGCGCTGCAAAAACTGTTGCCGGGCGATCCGGTGCTGGCCATGGCGGGCGAGGAACGCGACCCCGAAGTGCTGGAGTTCCTGCGCGAGAAATACCGCCTGAACGATCCCATCCCGGTGCAGTATTTCACCTGGATCACCAATGCGATGCGGGGCGATCTCGGCATTTCCCTGCGCACCAATCAGCCGGTGCTTGAGCTGATCGGGCAAAAGCTGCCCGTCACGATCCAACTGGCCGTGATGTCGATGATCTTCGCGCTGGTGATCGGCATTCCCGCGGGCATCCTGTCGGCCGTCAAGAAGGGCACCGTGACCGATTACGTCGCCAATGTCGTGGCGCTGTCGGGCCTGTCGATCCCGAACTTCTGGCTGGGGATCATGCTGATCCTGCTGGTGTCGGTGAAATGGCAGTTGCTGCCCGCCTCGGGCTATGTGCCGCTGTCCGAAGACTTCGGCAAATCCATTACCACCATGCTGATGCCGGCCTTCGTGCTGGGCACGGCGCTGGCCGCCACCCTGATGCGCCACACGCGATCGGCAATGCTGGGCGTACTGAAATCGGACTACGTGCGAACCGCGCGCGCCAAGGGCCTGACCGAACGGCGCGTCGTGCTCAAACACGCGTTTCGCAATGCGCTGACGCCGATCGTGACCCTGACGGCGCTGCTGTTCGGCGAACTGGTCGCCGGTGCGGTGCTGACCGAACAGATCTTTACCATCCCCGGCTTCGGCAAGCTGGTCGTCGATGCCGTGTTCAACCGCGACTACGCCGTCGTGCAGGGGATCGTGCTGATCACCGCCATCGGCTTCATCTTCATGAACCTGATCGCGGATGTGCTCTACGTCCTGCTGAACCCGCGCCTGAGAGGGCAATAACATGACCGCCACCGCCGATCCCATAACCGCGAAAGCCCCCGAAAACCGCGTATGGAAGAAATTCCGCACCCACCGCAGCGCCATGCTGGGCGGGGTTCTGGTGGTGTTCTTCATCGCCATCGCCCTGCTGGCGCCGATCCTGCCCATTCCTGATCCGGCGGCGACCGATTGGGGGGCCGTGCGCAAGGCGCCCAGCTTCGCGCATCCCTTCGGCACCGACGAGATCGGCCGCGATGTGCTGTCGCGGATGATCTGGGGGGCGCAGGCCTCGCTGCTGGCCGGTGTCGTGTCAGTGGGCATCGCGGTGCTGGCGGGCGTGCCGCTGGGCATCGTCGCGGGCTATTTCGGCGGCTGGACGGATGCCGTGATCTCGCGCTGCACCGAAGCGCTGCTTGCCGCGCCCTTCCTGATCCTCGCCATTGCGCTGGCGGCGTTCCTGGGGCCGTCGCTGACCAACGCGATGATCGCCATCGGCATCTCGGCCACGCCGCTTTTCGTGCGGCTGACGCGCGGCCAGGTCATCAACATCAAATCCGAGGATTACGTCGACAGCGCCCGCGCCATCGGCCTGCCGACGCACCGGATCCTGTCGCGCTACATCTTTCCCAACGTGCTGCCGCCCATCCTGGTGCAGGCCACGCTGACCATCGCCACCGCCATCATCGCCGAGGCGTCGCTGTCGTTCCTGGGCCTGGGCCAACAACCCCCCGCGCCAAGTTGGGGATCGATGCTCAACACCGCGAAGAACTTTCTCAACCAAGCCCCCTGGATGGCCATGTGGCCCGGGATCTCGATCTTTCTGGTCGTGCTGGGCTTCAACCTTCTGGGCGACGGACTGCGCGATGCGCTGGACCCGCGCGAACACTGAATAACAACGGAGACATCAATGTCCGACTTCACCACCCGCCCCGAAATCCGCGGCTCCTTCGGGGTCGCCACCTCGACCCATTGGATCGCCTCCGCCGTGGGCTTCGGCGTGCTGGAAAAGGGTGGCAACGCCTTTGACGCCGCGGTCGCCACCGCCCTGACGCTGCAAGTCGTCGAACCGCATCTGAACGGCCCGGCGGGCGACATGCCCGCGATCTTTCATTCCGTGACCACCGGCAAGACCGAGGTGCTGTGTGCGCAAGGGCCCGCCCCCGCCGGTGCCACGATCGCGCATTACACCGATCAGGGGCTGAAACTGATCCCCGGGTCGGGCCTGTTGGCGACGGTGATTCCCGGCGCCTTTGACGGCTGGATGCTGATGCTGCGCGATCATGGCACCATCGGCCTGCGCGATGCGATGCAACCCGCGATCGACTATGCCCGCGACGGTCATCCGATCCTGCCGCGCGTGGCCAACACGATCGCGGGTCTGGCCGATTACTTCGCGCGCGAATGGCCCAGTTCCGCCGCCGTCTGGACGCCCGGTGGCGCGGCCCCCGCGCCCCACTCGAATTTCAAGAACCCCGATCTGGCCGATACCTACGAACGGCTGGTGCTGACGGGCGAAGCCGCAAGCGACGATCGCGTGGCCCAGATCGACGCCGCCCGCGCCGAATGGCGCGAAGGCTTTGTCGCCGATGCGATTGCCAACTACCTTGCGGACGCGCATGTGATGGACGTGTCCGAGGAAAAGCACAGCGGCGTGCTGAGCCGCGACGACATGGCGGGCTGGAGTGCGACCTACGAGCCGACGCTGACGTTGGAATATCACGGCTGGACGGTCCACAAGACCCACGCCTGGAGCCAGGGGCCGGTGATGCTGCAGGCGCTGTCGATCCTGAAAAACGCCGATCTGGCCGCGATGGACCCGCTGGGCGCCGACTTTGTGCACGTGGTGATCGAGGCGATGAAACTGGCCTATGCCGACCGCGAGGCCTATTACGGCGATCCCGCCCACAGCGAAATCCCGATGGATCATTTGCTGAGCGACGCCTACGGCACCGAGCGGTTCGCCCTGATCGGCGCCGCCGCGTCGCAGGAGCAGCGACCGGGCCGGGTGCCTGGCTTCGAGCATCTGGCCGACGCCTATGTCGCGCGCGCGGCGCGCGATTTCGGGGCGCGCAACGCCGCCCCGCAGGAACCCACGATGGCGCATCTGACGGAAAAGCGCGGCGATACCGTGCATCTGGACGTGATCGACCGCTGGGGCAACATGGTGGCGGCGACGCCGTCGGGCGGCTGGCTGCAAAGCAACCCGGTGATCCCCGGCCTCGGCTTTCCGCTCAATTCGCGGGCGCAGATGTTCTGGCTCGAAGACGGGCTGCCCACCTCGCTGGCGCCGGGCCGTCGCCCGCGCACCACGCTGACGCCCAGCTATGCGGAAAAGGACGGCGCGCAGCTTGTCTTTGGCACGCCCGGCGGCGATCAGCAGGACCAGTGGAACCTGATCTGGTTCCTGCGCTTCGTGCATCACGGACTGGACCTGCAACAGGGCATGGATGCGCCGCTTTTTCATTCGATGCACTTTCAGGGGTCGTTCTATCCGCGCGAGGTCAAGACCGGCGAGATGATGCTGGAGGCGGGCTTTGGCGAGGAGGTGGTGCGGGATCTGCGGGATCGCGGCCATATCGTGACCGTGGCGGATCAATGGACCGTGGGCCGGCTGACCGCCGCCATGCGCCACCCCGACGGCGCTTTGCAGGCGGCGGCCACCCCGCGCCTGATGCAGGCCTATGCGGTGGGGCGCTGAGATGACATATTCCCTGATCGCCCGCGACGACAAGACCGGGGCCATCGGCCTGATCGTGGCCAGCCGCTTTTTCGCCTGCGGCGCCGTGGTGCCCTTTGTGGGGGCCAAAAGCGCGGTCGCAAGCCAGGCCTTCTGCAACCCGATCTGGGGCACCGAAGGGCGCGCCCGGCTTGAGGCGGGCGAGGCCGCCAGGGACGTGATCGCCGATCTGGCCGCCCGCGACGAGGGTCACGCCATCCGCCAGTGTCACATGATGGACGCCGCTGGCAACTTTGCCGCCCACACCGGCGCCGATTGCGTCGATTACGCGGGCCATATGACCTTTGGCGATCATTCGGTGGCGGGCAACATGCTGGCCGGGCCGCAGGTCTTGCAGGCCACGGCCTTTGCCTATGCCGAACATATGTCCCTGCCCTTTCCCGAACGGCTGATCACCGCGATGCAGGCCGGAGAGGCGATGGGCGGTGACAAGCGCGGCAAGCAGGCCGCGGGGCTGATCATCCACACCGGGCAGGAGCACGCCTGGCTGGATCTTCGCGCCGACGATCACGCCGACCCGCTGGCGGAACTCGCCCGCCTGTGGGAGGTCGCGAACGAACGCTATGTGCATTTCGCCAAGGGCATGCCCACGGCCGAGCGGTTTTCGGGCTATCCCACACGCGAGGGGATCGACCGCGACATCGCGATGGCCGAGGCGCAGCGCCGCGCGGAAGGACGCGCGAGCGCGTCGCATGCCGTGGATGCGGCCTCCGGCGACGAGGAATAGCGAGGACGCGGACCACGGCGCGCCTGCGCCAAGCCACTGTGCGCCCGCGCAGGACGCAAGACCGTGGTCCGCGACGAAAAGGGGCGTTAGGCTGAGCGCATATTCGAGGGAGTTGTCTTTTGTCGATCATTGAACCAGCCGACCCCACGGCCCGTGTGCGTGAACAGGTCCTGTCGCTGCTTGGCGGCGCCGAACTGGGCCCCGACGGACGACTGCCGACCGAACGTGAATTATCCGAACGGTTCCACGTCGGCCGCCGGTTCGTGCGCCGCGCGCTCGACCAGCTCGAGGCCGAGGGCCTGGTCTGGCGGCGGCAGGGCAAGGGCACCTTTGCGGGGCAGCCGAGCGACCCCACCGGTGCGCTGGCCGCCCAGATCACCGGAGAAACCAACGCCCTGCAGGTGATGGAAGCGCGCCTGTGCATCGAACCCGAGCTGGCCGCGCTCTGTGCGCAGCGCAGCCTGCCCGAGGAAGTGGCGCGGATGCGAGTCATCGCGGACCGGCTGGAACAGGCCGCCGACCCGCAAAGCATCGAGATCTGGGACGGCGCCCTGCACCGCATGATCGCCCGCTGCGCGCGCAACAAGCCGCTGATGACCGCCTTTGCGCTGCTGGACGAAATCCGCGCCAACCCCGAGTGGGTCGCGATGCGCGCCCGCGCCCGGTCGCGCGCGTCGCGCGAGGTATCGGCCAACGAACACGCCACGCTGATCGACGCCATCGAAGCGCGCAGCGCGGATGCCGCGCGCAGCGCCATGCGCGATCACCTCACCACCCGGTTTTCGGCCCTGCGCGCCGAACTTGCCGATCATCCGTTGTCTGACGGCTGATCCCCCGCCCACGCCTGACAGAAAGAGATCGCCCGAATGTCCGACACACCGCTTCTTGCCTCGCCCGAGACCTGCCATTGGGGATATTTCGATGCGTCCATGTCTCCCGTGCGCACGGTGCGGTCCGGCGACGAGATCGTGATCGAAACCGTGTCGGGCGGCCCCGACATGATGCCCGGCGACGGATTTCACATCCCGCCCGAACTGCTTGAGATCCACGCCGCGGGGGTGCCGGCGATGCCTGGGCATATTCTGACCGGTCCCGTCGCCGTCGAGGGAGCGGAGCCGGGCGACGTGCTGCAGATCGATATTCTCGACATCGCGCTGAAGCAGGACTGGGGCTATAACATGATCCGCCCGCTGGCGGGCACCCTGCCCTATGATTTCGACACCCGCCGCCGCGTGATCCTGCCGTTGGATGCCGCGCGCGGTGTGGCGACGATGCCCTGGGGGCTTGAACTGCCGCTGGCGCCGTTCTTCGGGGTGATGGGCGTGGCCCCGCCGCCCGGCTGGGGCCGCATCTCCACCATCGAACCGCGCAGCCACGGCGGCAACATCGACAACAAGGAACTGGTGGCGGGCAGCACGCTGTATCTTCCGGTGCATGTGGCGGGGGCGCTGTTTTCATGCGGCGACGGGCATGGCGCGCAGGGCGACGGCGAGGTCTGCGTGACCGCGATCGAAACGGCGCTGCGCGGGCGCTTCCGTCTCAGCCTGCGCCGCGATCTCGCGCTTGACTATCCGCAGGCGGAAACGCCCGCGCATGTGATCACGATGGGCATGGACCCCGATCTGGATCGCTGCGTCGAGATGGCGCTGCGCGACATGATCGCGCTGATCGTCGCGCGCACCGGGCTAAGCCGGGAAGACGCCTATATGCTGTGCAGTCTTGCAGGCGACCTGCGGGTGACGCAGACCGTCAACGGCTGCAAGGGCATCCACATGATGATGGCCAAATCCCTGCTGGAGCGGGAAACGCCTAGCGCTTGATGGCGATGCAGGCCTGCCACGGCCCGAGGTGCAGGCGCCCATCGGGGCTGGGGTTGGCGCAGCCGATATCCTGGCCGATGGTGTCCCACCTGCCCGCGGGCAAGCCGTGGACCGACGGCGTATCCGACAGGTTGAAGGCGCAAAACAGCGTCTCGCCCTGATGTGTCCGGGTGAAATGCAGCACATCGCCATAGGCAAAGACCCCGTCATGATCGCCCTTGCGCAGGGCCGGGTGCGCCCGTCGGAACGCGATGGCGCGGCGATAATGGTGCAGGATCGCCCCCGGCTCGGCCTCCTGCATCGATACGGAGCGGTTGAGGTGATCGTGGCTGACCGGCAGCCACGGGTGGCCATCGGTAAAGCCGCCGTTGTAATCCTCGCCCTCCCAGACCATCGGCGTGCGGCACCCGTCGCGGCCCTTGTACTCCGGCCAGAATTCGACCCCGTAGGGATCCTGAATATCCTCGAATGCGACATCCGCTTCGGGCAGGCCCAGCTCCTCTCCCTGATAGAGGCAGGCGGTGCCCGGCAGGCACATCAGCAATGTCGCATAGAGACGCTGCGCGGCGGGCGTCAGCGACCAGCGGCTTGCGTGGCGGGTCACATCGTGGTTGGAAAACGCCCACGCGGGCCAGCCGCGCCGCGCCACCCGGCCCAATTCGTCGAACACTTCGGCCACGCGCGTCGCACTCAGCGGCTCCTGCGCCAGGAACTCGAAGGCATAGCACATATGCACCATGTCGCTGCCGGAGGTGTAGTCGCCCAGCAACCGCAACCCGCGCTGCGCATCGCCCACCTCGCCCACGGCGGCGGCCGCGGGGTATTCATCCAGCAGCGCGCGGAATCGGCGCAGAAAACCTAATGTTTCCGGGCGGTTCTTGGAATGGATGTGATCCTGGTAATTATACGGGTTCACCGAGGGCGCCAGTTTGGCGTTGCGGGCTTCGGCCGGCAGGGCGGGGTTGTCGCGCAGATCGCGATCGGCGTAGTAGAAATTGATCGTATCGAGGCGAAAGCCGTCAACGCCGCGATCCAGCCAAAAACGCGTGACCTGCAACAGCGCGATCTGCACCTCTTCGTTGTGGAAATTCAGATCGGGCTGCGAGGTCAGGAAATTGTGCAGGTAATACTGTTCGCGCCGCGCGTCCCAGTGCCAGGCGGTGCCGCCAAAGATGGACAGCCAGTTGTTGGGCGCCGTGCCATCGGGGCGCGGATCGGCCCAGACGTACCAATCGGCGCGCGGGTTGTCGCGGCTGGCGCGGCTCTGGATGAACCAGGGGTGCTGATCCGAGGTATGCGACAGCACCAGATCGACCATCACCTTGATCCCGCGCGCGTGGGCGGCCGCCAGGACCGCGTCGAAATCGGCCAGCGTGCCGAACATCGGATCGACATCGCAATAATCGCTGACGTCATAGCCGAAATCCTTCATCGGCGAGGTGAAGAACGGCGAAACCCAGATCGCATCGACCCCCAGTGCGGCGATGTAATCCATCCGCTCCACGATACCGCGCAAATCGCCGATGCCGTCGCCGTTGCTGTCCTGAAAACTACGCGGATAGATCTGGTAGATCACGGCCCCGCGCCACCAATCGCCCGCGTCGGTCACGGGCGCGCCGGTCACGGGGAGGTCTGGTTTGGTCATCGTGCTGGTCCTGGGGCAAGGGGGCTGGAAACGTCGTCCTTCGGTGTACCGCCTGTCGTGCGGCGGTGAAAGCCCGCCGCGATCAAGCGGCCCCCGCGGGGCGCAACGTGGCCAGAAAATCCGCGATCACGCCGTCAAACTGCGGATCCTGCGCGGCATTGTAGAGTTGCGCGGCCAGCATGCCGCGTTTCGAGCCGCAGTCGAACCGCGTGCCCGCAAACCGAAAGCCCGCCAGCCCGATATCCGCGATGCCCTGCGCGATGGCGTCGGTCAGTTGGATCTCTCCGCCCGCGCCCGGCGTCTGATGCGCGAGCGCGTCAAAGATCGCGGGGTCCAGCACATAGCGCCCGACCACCGCCGTGGTCGAGGGCGCGTCTGCGGGCTCCGGCTTCTCGACGATGCCATCGGCATGGGCAAAGCGACCGTCGCGCGATGCGACCCTGAGAATGCCGTAGCTCGACACCTCATCGCGCGCGACATCCATCGTCGCGACCATATGCCCGGCCCGGCAGTCGGCGTAGGCATCGATCATCTGCGACAGGCAGCCCGGTTCGCCCAGGATCAGGTCGTCGGGCAACAGCACGGCCACCGGACCGGGCAGCACATCGCCGCGCGCGCAGGCAATCGCATGGCCCAGTCCCAGCGGTTCGTCCTGCATGACAAACCGCAGATCATGGTCGTCGGTGTCGATCGCATCCTCCGCAAGCCGGTCCGACATGCGATCCTTGCCGCGGGCGCGCAGGGTCGCCCTGAGGTCCGCATCGTCGCGGACGTGCTGTTGGATCGCCGGTTTCGACGGGTGGCTGACAAAGATCAGCCGCTCGATACCCGCCTGCACCGCCTCGTCGATTGCAAACTGGATCAGCGGAGTGTCGAGCACCGGCAAAAGTTCCTTGGGGACCGCCTTGGTCGCAGGCAGGAACCGTGTGCCCATCCCCGCAACGGGGAAGATCGCGGTTCGGATGGGGCTGTGTGACATGAGACGGTCCTTGTTAACGCAATTGAAACAGTGGGTTTGAATGTAGGAACACCTGGCCGACTGTCAAAACCACCGGCGAAAACCCGTGCGGCTGACCGCTCCTTGTGACCGCGCGCCCCGACGGCATGACCGGTCTCGACCGTCACCGGGCTCACGCAGCTTTTCCGGTTTGCAACCATAGACTTACGCCAAACCTCCAAAGACCGGCGAAGCTCAAACGCCGAAGGCCCACAGGCCTCCATGACAGGGCCGCGCTCATGTCTGCACATAAATTTGGCAGACCTGCGCAATTTCCAATCACCCCGTTGAACGACCGCCGAGGCCTCGCGCTTGCGGCGCCGCCGGCCTTGAAGCGACGCAGGAACCCGTTAGGTCAATGGATGGGGCAGCCCTGATCCGCGCGGCTGCCGCACACGACACCGGAGGATGCAATGACACGATCCGCACAGACGATGAAACCGGCAAGGGCCACATACGCGCCATGACCCCGCCCGCAATCGATGACGCCACTTTCGTCCTTGCCACCGATCTGGATGGTACGTTTCTGGGCGGCGACGATGCGGCGCGCGCCGATCTCTACGACTGGATCCGCCGGCATCGCGCCAGCGTCGGATTGATCTTTGTCACCGGGCGCGATCCGCAGTTCATCGGCGCGCTGTGCGATGGCGGCGACGTGCCCTGGCCCGATTACGTGATCGGCGACGTGGGCACCACGATCGCGCATGTCACGCCGGACCGGTCCATCGCCCCCATTGCCGCGCTGGAAGCCGCGATTGCCGAGGTCTGGCAGGACAGCGGCGACCGGGTGCGTGCGATGCTCGATGACGTGCCGGGCCTTCGACTTCAGAAGACAGCGTTTCGCCACCGCGTCAGCTATGACCTCGATCCCGATGTGCTGGAGGATGGCACGGTCGAGCGGGTGCGCGACGCCGGATTCGACGTTCTGATCTCGGACAACCGATATTTCGACGTGCTGCCGCAGGGCGTCAGCAAGGGCCCGTCCCTGCGCCGCCTGATGGCGCATCTGAATGTGGCCGAGCACCGTGTCCTGGCGGCAGGCGACACGCTCAATGACCTGTCGATGCTGGTGGCGGGCACGCCCGCCGTCGCCGTGGGCGGGGCCGAGCAGCCGCTGGTCGAGGCGCTGGCCGGCACGGCCTCGGTCTACCACGCGCGCGGCATCGGCGCCGCCGGCATCACCGAGGCGATCGCCCATTTCGACCTTCACCCCCATGCCACGAGGATCTGAGCCATGCCGTCCGACCTTGTCATCGTCTATCACCGTCAACCCTATGAAGAGGTCGAGGAAAACGGCAAAACCGTTTTTCGCGAGAACAAGAGCCCCAACGGCATCGTCCCGACGCTGAAGAGCTTTTTCGGCACCGCCGACCGTGCATCGTGGATCGCATGGAAACTGGCCGAGGACCCGGCCGACCCAGGGTTCGATCGCGTGGTCGAGATCAACGACGCGCATGGCCGATATTCGGTGTCGCGCCTGCCGCTGACGATGGATCAGGTCCGCAGCTTCTATCATGTCTCCAGCAAGGAGGCGTTCTGGCCGATCCTTCACAGCTTCAAGGAAAAGTTCAACTACGATCCCGTGGACTGGCCCACCTTCCGCGAGGTGAACTGGGCCTTTGCCGAGGCGGCGGCCCGCGAGGCGGCCAAGGGCGCGCGGGTCTGGATCCATGACTACAACCTGTGGCTGGTGCCGGGATACCTGCGGCAATTGCGGTCGGACGTGACCATATCGTTTTTCCATCACACGCCGTTTCCGGCGGCGGACATGTTCAACGTGCTGCCATGGCGGCGCGAGATCGTGGAAAGTCTGCTGGCCTGCGATATCGTCGGTTTTCATATCCCGCGCTACGCCGCGAATTTCCTGTCCGTCGCGCAAAGCCTGTTCGACGTCACGCCGGTCGCCCGCGAGGCCGTGGACCCGGAACTGGTGTCCGACGGCACCGCGCTGAGCGAACGCAGCACACCCACGCTGATCGAATTCGATGGCCGGTATGTGGCGATCAGCGCCTCAAGCGTCGGCGTGGCGACCGACTTCATCGAAAGCCGCGCCAACGATTCAAGGGTGCGCGCCGATGCGCAGGCAATTCGCGCGGACCTGGGCGATGTGCGGCTGGTGCTGTCGGTGGGGCGCACCGATTACACCAAGGGCGGGTTGGATCAGCTTGAAAGCTTCGAGCGCCTGCTGACCGACACCCCCGATCTGCGCGGCACGATCCGGTTGATGCATGTCTCGGTCAGCGCCGATCGCAACATGTCGGCCTATGCCCGCACCCAGACCGGCATCGAGGAAGCCGCTGGGCGCATCAACGGGCGGTTCGGCACGCTGGAATGGCAGCCGGTCGCCCTGATCTCGCGCGCGATCCCCTTTGACGACCTGATCAAGTACTACCTTGCGGCCGACGTGGCATGGATCACGCCGCTGGTCGATGGGATGAACCTGGTGTGCAAGGAATACGTGGCCGCGCGCACCGACGGCGACGGCGTTCTGGTGCTGTCGGAATTCGCGGGCGCGGCGGTGGAGCTGAACTCTGCCGTGATCACCAACCCCTTTTCGCATCGATCGATGGATCAGGCGCTGTTGCAGGCGCTGGCCATGCCCGAAGACGAACGCCGCACCCGCATGGCCGCCCTGCGCGCCGTGGTCAGACGCTATTCCGTGGCCGCCTGGGGCCAAAGCCAGCAGGCCCAGTTCGACGCGGCCATCGCGCGCAAGGCCGGCTGACCCCTAAAGGGCTGCGTCCAGAATGCGGGCCAGCGCATCGGGCGGCAAGGCGACCGGGTTGGCCTTCATCGACGACGAGCCGGCGGCATCGCGCGCCACGGCATCGAGATCGGGATCGTCGCCCAGCCAGCCGCCAAGGCGCGGCAGACCAAGGTCGTCCAGGCGTTGCGCCAGCGCATCGACCGCGGTGTCCCGCGTCACGCCCAAGGCATCGGCAAGCCAGGCATCTACCCGGTCGAGGCGACCCAGATCCAGCCCCGCGAGCGCCAGGGCGCGGCGGTTTTCGGTCAGCACAGGCGGCAGCAGACGACCGCACAGCGCGCCGTGCGGCGCGTCGAACCGCCCGCCGATGACCCCCGCCAGACCGTGCACCGCCCCCAGGCCCGCATTGGCCAGCGCCAGCCCGCCCATCAGGCTGGCATAGGCCATCCGGTCGCGCGCGCCGGCATCCTCGCCCTCCATCAGCCGCATCAGCGCCGCCAGTCCCATCGGGGTCGCCTGCTGGCACAGGGCGTCGGTCATCGGCGTCGCGCGCGACGACAGGTACGGCTCGATCAGTTGCGTGATCGCATCCAGCCCGGCGGCAAGGGTCAGATCCCGCGGCGCCCCGTCCGTCAGGCCGGGATCCACGATGGCGAGGTTGGCCAGCATCCGCGCATCGCGCAGGCTGACCTTGCGCCCGGCCTCCGGCACACCGATCACCGCGTTCTTGGTCACTTCGGCGCCGGTGCCCGCGGTGCTGGGAATGGCGACAAAGGGCAGCGGCGACTGTTCCAGCGGGATGCCGCCCCCCACCCCTTCGAGGTGGTCCATCACGTCGCCGGGTCCGGGGATCAGCGCCGCGGCGGCCTTGCCCAGATCGATGACCGATCCGCCACCGATGGCCACCACCGCGGTCGCGTCATGGGCGCGCCCCGCCGACACGGCCGCCTCTACCGCGCCGACCGTCGGCTCGCCGATGCTGCGGTGCTGGCGCAGCTTGCAGCCAAATCCGGTCAGTTCGCTGGCCAGCGTGTCGGCCTGGGGCACCGACCCGCCGCGCACCAGCAGGATACGCGATCCGAATTCGGCCACCTGCACGTGGGCGTCGCGCAGCACACCGCGCCCGAAGAGGATCCGCCCGGCCGTCTCGAAGCTGAAAGGGTGCATCTGTCGTGTCCTTGTCTTGCGTCCTCAGAAGGACAGCGTGGCGGTCACGGCCCGGCTCCAGTCCGCGTATTTCCGGTCGCGCACCGCGGCCGACATCTCTGGCTGGAACGTCCGCTCCAGCGCCCAGGCGCGGGCAAAGCCGTCCTGGTCGGGATAGATTCCGGCGCGCTGCCCGGCCAGCCATGCCGCCCCCAGCGCCGTCGTCTCGAGCGTGCGGGGCCGGTCCACCGGGGCGTCGATGATGTCGGCCAGGAACTGCATCGCCCAGTCGGACGCGCTCATGCCGCCGTCCACCCTCAATGTGGGGGCGGCGCCGTCGGATTGCCAGTCGGCGTGCATCGCATCGAGCAGGTCGCGGGTCTGGTAGCCCACGCTTTCCAGCGCCGCGCGGGCGAATTCCGCCGGCCCGGAATTGCGCGTGAGCCCGAACACCGCGCCGCGGCATTCGGCGTTCCAATAGGGCGCGCCAAGCCCGGTGAAGGCGGGCACCAGCACGACCGTCTGATTGGGGTCGGCGGCCTCGGCCAGCGGCTGCGTCTCGTGCGCGTCGCGAATGATCTTCAGCCCGTCGCGCAGCCATTGCACCACCGCGCCCGCCACAAAGATCGACCCCTCGAGCGCATAGGTGGGCGCACCTTCAAGCTGATAGGCGATGGTCGTGAGCAGCCGGTTGTGCGATGTCACCGGGGTCGCGCCGGTGTTCAGCAGCGCAAAGCACCCGGTGCCATAGGTCGACTTCAGCATTCCCGGCTTGAAGCATGCCTGCCCGATGGTGGCCGCCTGCTGATCGCCCGCCACACCGAGGATCGGTATCGGGCGGCCGAACAGATCGGCGCGCGTGGTGCCGAAATCGGCGGCGCAGTCGTGCACCTGCGGCAGCATCGCCATGGGCACGCCCAGCAGATCGCAGATCGTGCTGCTCCACCGGCCCTTGTGAATGTCATACAGCATGGTGCGCGCGGCATTCGTGGCATCGGTGGCATGTACCGTGCCGCCCGTCAGCTTCCAGATCAGCCAGCTGTCCACGGTGCCGAACAGCAGCTCGCCCCGCGCCGCGCGGTCGCGCGCGCCCTCGACATGGTCGAGGATCCATTTCAGCTTGGTGCCGGAGAAATACGGGTCTGCCAGCAGACCGGTCTTGGCGGAAATCGTCTGCGCATGGCCGGCGTCGCGCAGGGTGCGGCAGTAATCGGCGGTCCGCCGGTCCTGCCAGACGATCGCGTTGTAAATCGGCTGGCCGGTGTCGCGGTCCCACACCAGCGTGGTTTCGCGCTGGTTGGTGATGCCGATGGCGGCGATATCCGCGGGGCCAAGCCCGGCCCGTTCGATGGCCGCCCGGCAGGTCGCGGCGGTGGTGGACCACAGGTCCGCCGGATCATGTTCGACCCAGCCGCTGTTGGGGAAATGCTGCGGGAATTCTTCCTGCGCGGTGGCGGTCACGTCCATCGCGGCGTCAAAGATGATGGCCCGCGAGGAGGTGGTGCCCTGGTCAATGGCAAGGATATGGGTCATGGCGGCCCCGCTTTGGTTTGAAATCGTCGTTCGGTCAGCCCGGGCCCGGCGGCGCACAGGATGAAAGTGGTCGGGGCCCCGGTGTCCGGAGCCCCAACCGATCGGTGCCTTACTGCCAGGACTTGATCAGCTCGTCATAGCTGATCGTCTCGGGCGTCGGGTCCTCGTTGTCGAGCTTGGCCACCGGGGAGCCGGGCTGCTCGAGCCAGTAGGACGCGTCCTGCGGCTCGTTCATCACCGGGCCCAGATCGCCCTGCACGCCTGCGCGCTCCAGACGCTCAAGCACTTTTTCCTGCTCTGCACAGAGGCTGTCCAGGGCTTCCTGCGCGGTCTTGGCACCGGACATCGCATCGCCGATGTTCTGCCACCACAACTGCGCCAGCTTGGGATAGTCGGGCACGTTCGTGCCGGTGGGCGACCACTGCACCCGTGCGGGCGAGCGGTAGAATTCCACCAGGCCGCCCAGCTTGGGCGCGCGCTCGGTAAAGCTGTCGTGGTTGATCGTGCTCTCGCGGATGAAGGTCAGCCCGGCGTGGGATTTCTCCACGTCGACCGTCATCGAGGTCACGAACTGCGCATACAGCCATGCGGCCTTGGCGCGGTCCACCGGGGTGCTCTCCATCAGCGTCCAGCTTCCTGCGTCCTGGTAGCCGACCTTCTGGCCATCCTTCCAGTAGGCGCCGTGCGGGCTGGGCGCCATGCGCCACTTGGGTGTGCCGTCCTCGTACAGGACGGCGGTGGCCGCATCGTTGACCATGTCGGCGGTGAAGGCGGTGTACCAGAACATCTGCTGGGCAATCGCGCCCTGCGCCGGAACCGGGCCGGCCTCGCCAAAGGTCATGCCGGCGGCGGCGGGGGGCGAATACTTGTCCAGCCACTCGATCGCCTTGGTCACGGCATAGACGGCCGCCGCGTCGTTGGTGGCGCCGCCCCGCTCGACGCAAGAGCCGACGGGCTGCGAGTTCTCGTTCACCCGGATGCCCCATTCATCGACCGGCAGGCCGTTGGGTTCACCCACGTCGCCCATGCCCGCCATCGACATCCACGCATCGGTGTAGCGCCAGCCAAGCGAGGGGTCCTTCTTGCCATAGTCCATGTTGCCATAGACCTCGACGCCGTCGATGGTCTTGCCGGTGAAGAACTCCGCGATGTCCTCGTAGGCCGACCAGTTGACCGGAACGCCGAGGTCGTAGCCGTAGGCCTCCTTGAATTCCGCCATCAGCGCGGGATCGGTGAACCAGTCGTAGCGGAACCAGTAGAGGTTGGCGAACTGCTGGTCGGGCAGCTGGTAGAGCTTGCCATCGGGGCCGGTGGTGAATTCAAGCCCGATGAAATCGTCGAGATTGATGTTGGGGTTGGTGACATCCGCGCCCTCGCCCGCCATCCAGTCGGTCAGGTTGCGCGCCTGCTTGTAGCGCCAGTGCGTGCCGATCAGGTCGCTGTCGTTGATATAGGCGTCATAGATGTTCTCGCCCGACTGCATCTGGGTCTGAAGCTTTTCGACCACGTCGCCTTCGCCGATCAGGTCGTGGGTGATGTTGATGCCGGTGATCGCGGTAAAGGCGGGCGCCAGCACGTTGGCTTCGTATTCATGGGTGGTGATCGTTTCCGACACCACGCGGATGTCCATGCCGGCAAAGGGCTGCGCCGCATCGACAAAGAACTGCATCTCCGCTTCCTGGTCCGCGCGGCTCAGCGCGGAGCGTTGGATCGTCTCGTCGAGGAACGCGCGCGCGGCGTCCATATCGGCAAAGACCGGACCCGCCAGCAGGCCCAGCGTCGCGGCCAGCGCCGTGGTCGATTTCATTCTTGATAGTCTCATGTTGTCCTCCCTAGACAATGATTTGAGTGTAATGAGGCGGCCCGGGTCGTTGCCCGAACGCGCCGTTTCATGCGTCTAGACCCAGCGAAAGACCGCCGCGGCATAGACAAGGCAAGCCAGCAGCGCATAGGGCTGCGGGCCCACCTCGAAACCCAGCCAGATCAGGTTGATGAAGGCTGAGCCCAAAAGCGTGATGAACAGACGATCACCACGGGTTGTTTCGATCCGCAGGATGCCCACGCGGGGCGTCTCGGGGAATTTGACCGCCAGCACCGTGAAGGTGACCAGCAGGGCCGCGATGACGGCAAAGAAGATCGCGGTCGGTGTGGTCCAGGCCATCCAAGACATAGCGGCGTTCCTTTCCTCAGACCCGGCCGAGGGCAAAGCCCTTGGCGATGTAGTTGCGGACGAAATAGATCACCAGCGCCCCCGGCACGATGGTCAGCACCCCGGCGGCGGCCAGCACGCCCCAGTCGAGGCCCGACGCCGAGACCGTGCGCGTCATCGTCGCGGCGATGGGTTTGGCATCGACGGAGGTGAGCGTGCGGCTGAGCAGCAGTTCCACCCAGGAGAACATGAAGCAGAAGAACGCGGCGACCCCTATGCCGCTGGCGATCAGCGGCATGAAGATGCGGATGAAAAAGCGCCCGAAGCCGTAGCCGTCGATATAGGCCGTCTCGTCGATCTCCTTGGGGACGCCGCGCATGAACCCCTCGAGGATCCAGACCGCCAGCGGCACGTTGAACAGGCAATGCGCCAGCGCCACGGCGATATGCGTGTCGAACAGCCCGACGGACGAATAAAGCTGAAAGAACGGCAGCGCAAAGACGGCGGGCGGCGCCATCCGGTTGGTCAGCAGCCAGAAGAAAAGGTGCTTGTCGCCCAGAAACGTGTAGCGCGAGAACGCATAGGCGGCGGGCAGCGCCACGGCGAGGCTGATCACCGTGTTCATCACAACGTAGATCAGCGAATTGACATAGCCCATGTACCACGACGGGTCGGTCAGGATCTTGGCGTAGTTGGCCAGGGTCAGATCGCGCGGCCAGAGCGAGAAGTCGCCGAGGATCTCGATGTTGGTCTTGAGGCTCATGTTGATGAGCCAGTAGATCGGCAGCAGCAGAAACAGCAGGTAGATCGCCATCACGACGGCCGAGCCATTGGGCCGGAACCGGCGGCGCGGCACGGCGCGGGCCTGGGTTTCGGTGACCTTGCCGGGGATGGTGCCCGCACCGGGGGCTTTTGCGGTCGTGTCGGTCATTACAGGCCATCCCTTTTGTCGAGGTTGGTCATCACGGTGTAGAACACCCATGAAATCAGCAGGATCACCAGGAAATACATGATCGAGAACGCCGCGGCGGGGCCCAGGTCGAACTGCCCCAGCGCCATCTTGACCAGGTCGATCGACAGGAAGGTGGTGGCGTTGCCCGGCCCGCCGCCCGTCACGACGAAGGGTTCGGTATAGATCATGAAGCTGTCCATGAAGCGCAGCAGGATCGCGATCATCAGAACGCCCGCCATCTTTGGCAACTCGATGAAGCGAAACACCTTCCAGCGGCTGGCCTGATCGATCTTGGCCGCCTGGTAGTAGGCATCGGGGATCGATTGCAGCCCGGCATAGGCCAGAAGCGCCACCAGCGAGGTCCAGTGCCAGACATCCATCACGATCACGGTGATCCAGGCCGCCACCAGGTCCTGCGTGTAGTTGTAGGAAATTCCCAGCTTGTCGAGCGTGTAGCCCAGCAGCCCGATATCGACGCGGCCAAAGATCTGCCAGATGGTGCCCACCACGTTCCACGGGATCAGCAGCGGCAGCGACATCAGCACCAGGCAGACACTGGCCCAGAAGCCCTTCTTGGGCATGTTGAGCGCCACGAAGATGCCCAGCGGCACCTCGATCGCGAGGATGATCGCCGAGAACATCAACTGGCGGCCCAGCGCGTTCCACATGCGGTCGCTGGCCAGCATGTCCTCGAACCACTCCAGCCCGGCCCAGAAGAACTGGTTGTTGCCGAAGGTGTCCTGCACCGAGTAGTTGACCACGGTCATCAGCGGGATGACGGCGGAAAAGGCCACCAGCACCAGCACCGGCAGCACGAGGAACCATGCCTTTTGATTGACGGTCTTGTTCATGGCGCGGCCTCCCCTTGGGCGCTGACGCGCCAGTCGTCGGCATAGACGTTGATGCCGGTCGGATCGAATGTGATGGCGGTGACGTCGTCGGACAGGCCCGCGTTTTCGGATGCGATGGCGCTGACCTCCCGGCCGGCGACGTCAAGGCGCACGATCTTGTGGCGTCCGACGTCCTCGACCCGGGTGATGCGCGCGGGCACGCCGTTGCCGTCGGCGGCCAGCCGGATGAATTCGGGGCGCACGCCGACCTGGATCTTGCCGCCCTGCGGCGCATAGGCCGCGCCAAGGTCCACCTCGACCCCGCCCACGCGGGCGCTGCGGCCCAAGACATCGGCATCGAACAGGTTCATGCCCGGAGAGCCGATGAAATACCCCACGAAGGTATGCGCGGGTCGCTCGAACAACTCCTGCGGCGTGCCGATCTGGACCACGCGGCCATCGTACATCACCACCACCTTGTCGGCAAAGGTCAGCGCCTCTGTCTGGTCGTGGGTGACATAGATCATCGTGTGGCCGAACTCGTGGTGCAGCGATTTCAACTGCGTCCTGAGTTCCCATTTCATGTGCGGGTCGATCACGGTCAGCGGTTCGTCGAACAAAAGCGCGTTCACGTCCTCGCGCACCATGCCACGCCCGAGGCTGATCTTTTGCTTGGCATCCGCCGTCAGCCCGCGCGCCTTGCGGCGCAGCTGGTCCTCCATCCCGATCATCGCCGCGATCTGTTGCACGCGCTGCGCCACATAGGACGCATCGGCGCCGCGGTTGCGCAGCGGAAAGGCAAGATTGTCGGCAACGGTCATGGTGTCATAGACGACCGGAAACTGGAACACCTGCGCGATGTTGCGGTCGGCCGTGGGCCAGTGGGTCACGTCCTTGTCGTCGAACAGGATACGCCCCTGGCTGGGGTGCAGCAGCCCCGAGATGATATTGAGCAGCGTGGACTTGCCGCAGCCCGACGCCCCGAGCAGCGCATAGGCTTCGCCATCGCGCCAGTCGTGGTTCAACTCCTTCAGGGCAAAATCGTCCTCTCCGGCCGGGTTCGGCAGGTAGGAATGCGCAAGGTTGTCGAGGGTGATCTTGGCCATCACGCGGCCTCCGCATAGGGGGCCGGGGCCACGAGCCGGCCATCCGTCGCAAAGACATAGACATGCGCGGGATCCAGATAGACCGTCAGCGGCTGGCCGGGTCTGAGGTCTTGCACCCCGTGCACCAGCCCCACCCACCGCTCCGTCCCGTGGTCGAGGTGCACAAAGGTCTCCGACCCGGTGATCTCGGTGACGCTCAGGCGGGTCTCGAACTCAAGCGCGCCGGCGACATGGGGGTGCAGCTCGATGTGATTGGGCCGGAACCCGGCGGTGTATTCGCCGTCTGGCTGGCCCTGCACCGCGGCAGGCGTGCGCGCGGTCTGACCTTCGCCGAACGAAATCGTGCCGCCGGATTTGACGACCGGCAGAAAGTTCATCGGCGGATCGGAAAACACCCGCGCGGTCGTCGCGTCCACCGGCTTGCGGTAGACCTGCGGCGTCAGGCCGAATTGCGTCACCCGCCCCTCCCACAGGGTCGCGGTATTGCCACCCAGCAGCAGCGCCTCTTCGGGTTCGGTCGTGGCATAGACGAAAATCGCGCCGGACTTTTCGAAAATCTTCGGTATCTCGGCGCGCAATTCCTCGCGCAGCTTGTAGTCGAGGTTCGCCAGCGGTTCGTCCAGCAGCACCAGCCCGGCGTTCTTGACCAGCGCCCGCGCCAGCGCGCAGCGTTGCTGTTGCCCGCCCGACAGCTCCAGCGGCTTGCGGTCCAACATCGGACCAAGCTGCATCAGGTCGGCGGTTTCGCGCACCCGCGCGTCGATCTCGTCGCGTCCGACCCCCATCAGCTTCATCGGCGAGGCGATGTTGTCATAGACGGTCATCGACGGGTAGTTGATGAACTGCTGATAGACCATCGCGACCCGGCGATCCTGAACGCGCATGCCCGTGACGTCCGTGCCCTGCCATTCGATCCGCCCCTTCGTCGGCGCATCCAGCCCCGCCATCAGCCGCATCAGCGACGTCTTGCCCGAGGAGGTCGGCCCCAGCAGCACGTTCATCGTGCCCTTTTGCAGCTCGAGGTCCGTGGGGTGGATGTGGGTCTGCGCCCCCACCACCTTGGACACGCCTTTCAACTTCAGTGACATCTGCTTCCCTTTCTCATTCCGCGGCGTCGGCGTCGTGCCCGGCACGCCGGTCGCGCATCCAGGCCTCAAGCCGCGCGATCTGCCTGTCGTCGAGCCGCAAGCCAAGCTTGCTGCGGCGCCAGATCACGTCCTGCGCCTCGCGGGCGTATTCACGATCCATCAGCCACGCGACCTCTCGGGCGGTCAGCGTCGCGCCGAAATCCTCGCCCAGCGCGTCGCGCGTCGTGGCGTCGCCCAGCACCTGCCGGGTCTCGGTGCCATAGGCGCGGATCAGGCGCCGCGCCCATGCGGCATCGAGAAATGCATATTCGGCCCGCACCGCGGCGATCAGCGCATCGACCCCGTCGACCGGAAAATCGCCCCCCGGCAGCGCGACCCCGGCCGTCCAGGCCCCCGGCGTGCCCGGGAAATAGGGACCGATCTTGACCAACGCGCTTTCGGCCAGCCGCCGGTAGGTGGTGATCTTGCCGCCAAAGACGTTCAGGATCGGCGCGCCGCCCGCGTCGTCCACCTTGAGGGTATAGTCGCGCGTCGCCGCCGTGGCGCTGCTGACGCCATCGTCATAAAGCGGGCGCACCCCCGAATAGGTCCACACGATGTCGTCGGTGGTGATGTCGTGCTTGAAATACTGGTTCGCGAAATCGACCAGATACGCGCGTTCGGCGGGCGTGCAGACGGGTTTTTCGTCCGGGTCGGCGTGTTCGTTGTCGGTGGTGCCGATCAGGGTGAAATCGGTCTCGTAGGGGATGGCAAAGATGATCCGCCCATCCGTGCCCTGAAAGAAATAGCATTTGTCGTGATCAAAGAGCCGCCTGGTCACGATGTGGCTGCCGCGCACCAGGCGCACGCCTTCGCGGCTGTTGATGCGCACCTTTTGCTGGATGATGTCGCCGACCCAGGGCCCGCCTGCATTCACCAGCATCCGGGCGCGGAACATGCGCGTCTCGCCGCTGTCGCGGTCCTTGACGGTCACCTGCCACGCACCGTCCACCCGTTCGGCGCTTTGCACCTTGGTGCGGGTCATGATCCGGGCGCCGCGCGCTTCGGCATCGCAGGCGTTCAGCACCACAAGCCGCGAATCCTCGATCCAGCAGTCGGAATACTCGTAGGCGGTCTCGAACCTGTCCTCCAGCGGCGCGCCCTCGGGGCTGCCGCGCAGGTCCAGCGTTGTCGTGGGCGGCAGGATCTTGCGGCCCCCCAGCGTGTCGTAAAGAAACAGGCCCAGCCGGATCAGCCAGGCGGGGCGCCGCCCCTTCATCCAGGGCATCACCGTGTTGAGCAGCTTGGAGGTCGGCGTATCGCTTTCGAACCGCATGTCGCGGTGATAGGGCAACACGAACCGCATCGGCCAACTGATGTGCGGCATGGCGCGCAGCAGCGTCTCCCGCTCGATCAACGCCTCGCGCACCAGGCGGATCTCGAAATACTCGAGATAGCGCAGACCGCCGTGGAAAAGCTTGGTCGAGGCCGAGGAGGTCGCGGAGGCCAGGTCGTTCATTTCCGCCAGCGCCACCCGCATGCCCCGGCCCGCCGCATCGCGCGCGATGCCACAGCCGTTGATGCCGCCCCCGATGACGAACAGGTCGAATGTGTCTGGTGACATGCGCTTCGCTGACATTCGGCCTCCCCCACCAATGTTCGACTCTGCGCTTCATGCTTAGATTAACGCGGCGTTAAAGAAAAGACTTGCTTTCGTTTTCTTTCGGAATTGGAAATTTCGACGTGTCGCCCATATTATCAAGGCGGAGTGCGCAGAGCTTCCCACACGCCATGCGGGATTTCCACGCCGAATCGGCAGCGAGACAGACCCGATTGCCCCGGATCGAGCGGGAATCCCACATAATCGCGCAGAAACGAACATATCGTTGAACTTTGCCACCGATCGCGCGTAAGCTGACCTGACAAGAGGACCGCCCATGTCGCATACCTTTCGCCACCCAGAGATCGTCGAGATCGCCCGCCGCAAGGGTAAAGTCACCGTCGAGGGATTGGCGGATCATTTCGGCGTCACCTTGCAGACCATTCGCCGCGACCTGACGGAACTGGCCGAGGCCGGGCGGCTGGACCGTGTGCATGGCGGGGCGGTGCTGCCCTCGGGCACGACCAACATCGGCTACGAGGACCGCAGGCGGCTGAACGAAGGGTCCAAGATCGACATCGCGCGCACCTGCGCACGGCACATTCCCGACGGCTGCGCGCTGTTTCTCAATATCGGCACCAGCACGGAGGCCGTTGCGACCGAGTTGCTGCATCATCGCGACCTGATGGTTGTGACCAACAACATGAACGTGGCCAACATCCTGGCCGGCAATCCCGAATGCCAGGTGATCGTGACGGGCGGAAGCCTGCGCCGGTCCGACGGCGGGCTGATCGGGTCGCTGACGACCGATACGATCCGGCGGTTCAAATTCGACCTGGCGGTGATCGGCTGTTCGGCGATGGACGCCGACGGCGACCTGCTGGATTTCGACATTCAGGAAGTCGGCGTCAGCCAGACCATCATCGCCCAATCGCGCGCCACCTTCCTGGCGGCCGATCATTCCAAGTTTCAGCGCAGCGCGCCCGCGCGCATCGCGTCCCTGGCGGATGTGGACGCGGTCTTTACCGATCGGCCCCTGCCCGCCCCCCTGACGGCGCGCTGCGCAGAGTGGGGCACGCAGGTCTTCGTCGCGGATACCGCCCCGGCAGAGACCCCGGACTGACGCCCGCGCCGCCAACCCGCCGAACATGGCCGGACACCCCGCATAACCGACCGCCGGCGCAGCCAGACTGCGCCCGAACCGCGTGAATTGCCGGAAACTTTCAGTTCGTGATTGCCTTAACGTCAATAAAAGGCTCAACTGATGCAAATATTACCAATTTTTCATTCTGCACGTTCCGAAAGTTATTTGGGGTTTCTCAATGGTTGATTTTTGTGATGCGCCGCGTCGTGCCGACAGCCGTCCGTGGCGGTTGTCCGCCGGCGCGAAGGTTGCGCTGCGGCTCGGCGCGTTGCCGGTGTTGTCGCTGACGCTGCTGATCGGGCAGATGCACCCGCTTGCCGCGCAGACCGCGACCCCGACCGCCAGCGACCTGACCCCGGAAAGTTTCGCCCCCCGCAAACAGCGGTTGAACGGTGCGGTGGTGTTTTCGGGCGAACGGGGCACCAAACCGCCCCCCGGGGCCGAAAACCTTTTGATCAGCCTGTCGGGTCTGGAACTCGAGGGGGCATTGCCGCAGATGGCCGCGGTCAACGCCGCCACGCGCGATCGGCTGACCGGCCAGACCATCACCGTCGCCGAGATTTTCAACGCCGCATCGGATCTGGAAACCGCCTATGCGCAGGCCGGTTTCGTTCTGGCCCGCGTGATCTTGCCCGCGCAGAACCTGCGCGACGGCGGCACCCTGCGGATCGTGGTGGTGGACGGCTTTGTCGAAACCGTCGATGCCAGCGCAGCACCGCCGCAGGTGCGCGACCGGCTGACCCGCCTGACCGATCCCTTGGTCGGGCGGCGCAGCGTCAAGCTGACCGATATAGAACGCCAGTTGCTACTGGCGGGCGACACCTATGGCGTGGCGCTGGGATCGGCCTTGGCGGCGGGGGCGACACCGGGAGCCACCTCGCTTGTGCTGCAACCCGAATTCCGCCCCGTGACGGGGTTTTTGGCGTTTGACAACGCGGTCTCGGACGAGCTGGGTTCGGGCACGGTCAGCGCGGGCTTCGAGCTGAACAGCCCCTTCGCCCTGGGCGAGACATTCTACGGACGGTTTTCCGGCGCGCCGACGGGCGATGGCAGCGACGGGCTGGGCGGCGTGTTCTCGGGCGATCCGCGCCTGCGCACCCTGTCTCTGGGCGCGGTGGTTCCGCTTGGCGATGACGGTCTGACGCTGAACGTCGAAGCGACCGACAGCCGCTCCACCCCCGAGACGGCCGCCGCCCCGACCAGCAGCGCGTTCGAGCGGTACTCGGTGCGTCTGTTCTATCCCTTCGTCCGTTCGCGCAACCGCAACATTTCGGGCCAGGTGACCCTCGACAGCCAGAGCGACGCGCAGGACCTGGTCACCGCCACGGGCCGCACGCCGATCTACCGCGATGAAACCAGCGTCCTGCGGCTCGCGGCGGATGGCTTCTGGCAGACCGAGAACGGCACGGTGATCGAAGCCGGGTCCGTGCTGTCGCGGGGGTTGGATATCCTGGGCGCGCGCACCGCCGCGGATGCGGCCGGCGGCACGCCCCTGTCGCGCCAAGGCGCGGATGCGGAGTTCACCAAGATGGTCGCCTCGGCGCGGTTGCGGCGCATGTTGACCGACCAGTTCAACCTGTCGCTGGCCGGACGTGTCCAGACGTCCTTCGGCGACCCGCTTGTCACCAGCGAACAATTCGGCATCGCGGGATCGCAAGAACTGTCGGCCTTCGATGCCGGCACGCTCAAGGGCGACAGCGGCTGGGTGGTCCGCGGCGAGGTGTCGATGCCGCGGCAGGTCAAGGTCGCGGATTACGGCCTGCTGGCCAGCCCTTACGTCTTTGCCGCCTACGGACAGGTTCGATTGCAGCAGCCCACCGTGGCGGAACGCTCCGAGGTCGGGGCCTCGGCCTTCGGGATCGGGCTTGAACTCAACGCACTTGAAAACTCGCAATTCTCGTCCGCAACGCTGCGGATCGAATACGGGAAAGGACACCGAGATGACAACGCACCCGACACCAGCAGGTTCAGCGTCGTTGGCTCCTTCCGGTTCTGACGCGGGCCGGAGCCGCGCGCGTGTGGCGCGGATCGTGCTGTGCATGACCACGGCGCTGACTCCGCTGGGTGTGGCCGCGCAGGAATTGCCCGGCGGCGGCACCGTGGCGCACGGCACCGTCGATATCGCCCGGCCCGGCGCGGGGTCCATGACCATCACGCAGGGCACCGGCACCGCGGTGGTCAACTGGGACAGCTTTTCGATCGGCAAGGGCGGCGCGGTCGATATCCGCCAGCCCGGTCGCGATGCCGCCCTGCTCAACCGGGTGACGGGCAGCACCACCAGCCAGATCCACGGCCGGCTCACCGCCAACGGACAGGTCTTCGTGGTCAACCCCAACGGCATTTTCATCGGTCCCACGAGCCACATCGAGGCGGGCGGCTTCGTCGCGTCCACTCTCGCGATCCGGAACGAGGATTTCATTCTGGGCCAGCCGGTGTTCGAAGGCGGCGGCGCATCCGCCGCGGTGACCAATCAGGGCCGGATCAACATCGTGCCCGGCGGCTATGCCGCCTTGCTGGGCGGCAAGGTCAGCAATGCCGGCGTGATCCGGGTGCCGATGGGCAAGGTGGGCCTTGGCGCGGGCGAACGCGCGACGCTCGACCTTGGCGGCGACGGGTTCCTGCAGGTCGCCATACCATCCGACACCGACGACGCCGACCTTGAGGCCCTGATCGAGAATTCCGGAACCATCGAGGCCAACGGCGGCCAGGTCGAGATGATCGCGGCCACCGCCCGCCGCGCGGTGCGCAACGCCATCAACCTTGGAGGTGTTGTCGAAGCGCGCAGCGTCAGCGGGCGCAACGGGGCCATCACGCTGGGCGGCGGCGACGGCGGATCGGTCAAGGTGACGGGCCATCTTCGCGCCCAGGCGCCCGCCCGGATCGCCACGGCCACATCGCTGCGCCCGGCCGCGCGCCCGGCCACCGGCGGCGCGGTCACGATCACCGGCCATGACATCGCCCTGCAGGGCGCCACGATCGACGTCACCGGCGACGCGGGCGGCGGATCGGTGCGCATCGGCGGCGCGTACCAGGGCGGTGCGGGCCTGCCGCGCGCCCAGAGCGTATCGGTCGATGCCGCGACGACGATCCTGGGCGATGCGACGCGCACGGGCGATGGCGGCCGGATCATCGTGTGGTCCGACGACACGACGCGCTTTGACGGACGGATTTCGGCCCGGGGCGGCGCTGACTCCGGGAACGGCGGCTTCGCCGAGGTCTCGGGCAAGCGGCATCTGTATTTCGCCGGGTCCGCCGACCTGCGCGCCACGGCGGGCGATTGGGGGCGCCTGATGCTCGATCCGACGGATTTCGAAGTCGTCGCCGCGCTGAGCGGTGCGCCCAACGAGCTTTTGTTCAGTGACGTGCAAAACCAGCTCGAGATAGGCAACTTTGAAATCACCACCAGCAGTTCGGATCTTGATCCGGGCGATATCACCGTCTCGGCGGGCCTCACCTGGACCACGGCTTCGGTACTGACGCTGAGCGCCGACAACGGCATCGCACTGAACGCTCCGATCTCGGCGGCGATCGGCGGTCTGGCGCTATCGGCGTTCGGCGCGCCGATCACGACCTCGGCGGCAGGCAGCGTCGATGTCGCCGATTTCACGCTGCAAAGCGGCGACTGGCAACAGCTTGGCACGCCCCTGCCCGCCTTCAACGCCGCCGATTTCACGATCTTTTCGGGCGCGAGCTTCCTGCGTGCGCTGGGCGGCGACGGCGCAGGCGCGCCCTACCGGATCACCGATGTCTACGGGCTGCAAGGGATAGGCACCGGTTCCTACGCGGCCGATAATTTCGCGCTGGCCAACCCCATCGACGCCTCCGTCACGGCCACCTGGCGGCCTGATTTCATCGGCTTCACCGGCTTCGCGCCGATCGTCAGTTTCAGCGGCACGCTCGATGGCAATCGGCATGCGATCGACGGGTTGCGCTCGCGGCAGTCGTCCTTTGGCAGCGGCGCAAGCAGTTCGGCGGCGTTGATCGACGTCATCGCGCCCACGGGCGTGGTGCAAGACCTGAGCCTGACCGACGCGATCGTCGAGGGGCCGAGGGCGGGGATCGTTGCCGGCCGCAACGAGGGCACGATTTCCGGCGTTTCGGCGCAGGGCCTGGTCATCAGCTACGAAGGCGATGCGGGCGGTCTGGCGGCAGTGAATGCAGGCAGCATCAGCGACAGCTACGCGATTGCCGGCCTATCGGTCACGATCGAACCCGCGACCGAGCCCAGCGGCGGCAGCAGCTATTCGATCGGCGGCCTGGTCGGCCTCAACGACCTGAACGGCACGATCACCCGCAGCGACAGCGATGGCGACGTGGCGTTCGATCAGGGCCTCGAGGTCTATGCGGGCGGGCTGGTCGGACAGAACATCGGAACCATCACCGACGCATTCGCCACCACGCCCGTCACGGCGACCAGCGCCACCACCGTGCATATCGGCGGGCTGGTCGGCGGCAATGCCGGGACCATCGACAGGACCTATTCGACAGGCGCGGTGACACTTGCGGCGGGCTGTTGTTCGCTGGCGGATGCGGGCGGGCTGGTCGGGATCAACGTCATTCCAGAGATCACCGGCACCGTGTCCAATTCATTCTGGGACACGCAGACCAGCGGCCAGGCCACCAGCGACGGCGGCACTCCGCTGTTGTCGGGGGATTTCCAGACCACGCAGGGCTTCATCGACCGGGCGGCACCGCTCGGCTGGGATTTCGACCTGGTCTGGGCGCCGGGCGACAGCACGTTCTACCCGGTCAACTATTCGACCGCATCCGTGATCTTTGCACGGCCCGACGACACGACGTTCGTCTACAACGGCACCGCGACCGGCTTTCCCGTCACCGGCGCCTTCTCGGGCGGGGTGGGCGACTACCGCTTTGGTCCGCTCAACGACACGCTGGACCGTGCCGTGCTGAACGACGACGTGCTGGCCGATGGATCGGACGCAGGCCTGCGGAGCTTTGCCTACCAGACGACCAGCCTGCAAAGCACGCAGGGCGTGAATTTCCGCATCGTCGATCTGAGCGCCCTGGTCGATATCACCCCGGCCCCGCTGACGGTGACGGCAGATGACCAGACCAAGCGATATGGCACCACGTTCGGCTTTGCCGACACGGAATTCACGACCGCCGGGCTGGTGGTGGGCGACAGCGTCGACAGCGTCAGCCTGACCTCCGAAGCGGCACCCGCCGGTGCGACGGTGACAGGCAGCCCCTATTCCATCGATGCGGGCGCGGCCACCGGCACTGGGTTGGGGAACTACGACATCACCTATGTCCCCGGCGCCTTTACCGTAACGCCCGCGCCGCTGAGCGTTCTGATCGATGACCGGAGCAAGCAATATGGCGATGCAGTCGTCTTTGATGGCAGCGAATTCACCGTCACCGGTCTGGTCAATTCCGACAGCCTGTCGTCGGTGACGTTGACCAGCATCGGCGCACCCGGCACCGCACCGGTCAGCGGATCGCCCTATGCCATCGACGGCGGCGCTCCCGTCGGCAACGGGCTGGAGAATTACACCGTCAGCTTTGCCCCCGGCGACCTGACGGTCACGCCGGCACCACTGAGCATCACCGCGCAGGACCAGAGCAAGCAATACGGCACCGCCTTCGTGTTCGAGGGCACCGAATTCATCACCATGGGCTTGCTGAATTCCGACAGCGTGGACAGTGTCAGCCTTGCCTCGGATGCTGCACCGGCAAACGCGACCGTCGCCGGCAGCCCCTATCCCATCGGCGCGAGCGCCGCCACGGGCACCGGGCTTGGCAACTACACCATCGCCTATGCGCCCGGCGCGTTCACCGTCACCCCCGCGCCGCTGAGCGTTCTGATCGACGACCGGACCAAGACCTACGGTGATCTGGTGGTGTTTGACGGCACCGAGTTCACCACCACGGGCTTGCGCAACGGCGACAGCGTCGCGTCGCTGGTCCTGTCCAGCCCGGGCGCCGGCCGCGCGGCCGGGGTGTCCGGATCACCCTATGCCATCGACGGCAGCGGCGCGGTCGGGAGCGGGCTGGAAAACTATGCCCTGACCATCGCGCCCGGCGCGCTGAGCGTGACACCCGCGTCGCTGCGGGTGATCGCGAACGACCAGAGCAAGGCGGAAGGCACCGTGTTCCGCTTTGCGGGGACTGAATTCACCACGCAGGGGCTGCTGAACGCCGACAGCGTCGATGCCGCCGTTCTGTCAAGCGACGGCGCCGCCGACAGCGCCCCCGCCGCGGACAGCCCTTATGCGATTTCGATTGCCCAGGCCGAAGGAACCGGGCTGGGCAACTATGACATCGCATACGTGGACGGGACGTTCGTCGTCACGAACGGCGAGGCCGCACCGCCCCCGCCCCCCGAACGCACGCCGCCGCCCCCCTTCGGGACGTCGTTGCCCAATCCAAAGGACGCCCTGAACATAACCCTGACCAGCAATGCCGCGCCGCAATCGGGCGGCAGCGCAAGCCTGGACAAGGCGAGGGAAACGCTGGCCGTCGTCGAAAGCCTGTCGGGCGATACCGAAATCGCGATCAAATCCTGCGGAATTTCCGACGCGGACATCGGCAACTACCTGACCTGCATGGCCGAAGCGCTCGATACCTACGCCAACGCGCTGGATGAGATCGTGAACGACCTGCCCAGCGGAATGGAGAACGTATCGGCGATCATCCGGACCGCGCGCAGCGGGGTCACGGCCGCAGGGGCCCGGGCGCAAGCGCGTCTGGCCACCGCCACCACCGACGCCGAGCGCCGCGCCATCCGGGTCGATGCGCTGACCGAGGCGCGGGCGTCGATCGATACGGCACGGACCGAGATCCGCAAGGCGATCACGCTGATCCGGGCCGACGATCCGGAGTTGACGCGCGTGCAGCAGCAGACCGTGATGCGGATTGTGAATGTCTTCGATACGGTGGATACTGAACTGGTGAGAGCGGTCGAACTGTAACCGGAGGAGAGTATGCGCTGGGCCCTGCTGGTGGTCTTTTCGGCCATGGTCGCGTGGAGCCTGTCGCCGGGGGCCGCACTGGCCGAGCGGCGCGTCGCGCTGATCATCGGCAATTCCGACTACGAACTGGTGACCCCGCTCGATAATCCGGGCAACGACGCCTACGACATTTCCGTTGCGCTGGAGGGGTTGGAATTCGAGGTCTTCCTCGGCCTTGACCTCGTTCACGACGAAATGACCGCGCTGACGCAGCGCTTTGCCGAGGCGGCGCGGACCGCCGATGTCGCGTTGTTCTATTACGCCGGTCACGGGTTTCAGGTGGATTCCGCCAACTACCTCGTTCCGACGGACGCGCGGATCGCGAGCATCGACGACGTGACCGGCGCGACCGTGCCGCTGCAATCGATCCTCGACAAGATGGAGGCGGCACCCGGCATCAAGTTCGTGTTTCTCGATGCCTGCCGCAACAATCCTTTCGAAGGCACCCTGGAGCAAGGCGCGGCCCGCGTCGGCGCGGGGCTGGCACGGATCGGTGACGCGGCGGATTTCATGATCTCCTTTGCCACGCAGCCCGACAACGTGGCCTATGACGGCGCGGGGCGGAACAGCTTTTTCACCGAGGCGCTGCTGAACCACATCTACACCCCCGGACAGGACGTGTCGGACCTGATGATCTCAGTGCGCAAGGACGTGTTGTCGGCCACCGGTGGCCGCCAGATTCCATGGGAGAATTCATCGCTCACCCGGCAGTTCCGCTTTGATCCGCGCCCGCCCAGCGTGTCGCCGGAAACGCTCCTGTGGCAGGTCGCGGTGAATGCGCGCG
The DNA here is from genome assembly GCF_005887615.1 of Sulfitobacter sabulilitoris. GTDB lineage: Bacteria > Pseudomonadota > Alphaproteobacteria > Rhodobacterales > Rhodobacteraceae > Sulfitobacter_E > Sulfitobacter_E sabulilitoris. The sequence continues at coordinate 143,357 of NZ_VANS01000001.1, read as the reverse complement.
ATCCGCAACTGATGCAGCTTTACGCCGAGCGCTATCCCAACGGCGCGCATATGGGCGATGTGATGGCCTTTCTCGATCCGTCGGTGACGGGCGATCCGGCGCCGGGGCAAGGCGCGTCGCGCGGGTATGCCGTGACGCAGGACCAGTCACAGGCCGACCGCATGTGGGAGCTTGCACGCCGCAGCCGGATGCGCCCGCTGGTGCAATTCTACCTCGATACCTATCCAGAGGGGCAGTACGCCGGCGACGCGCGGCGGTTGCTGGCGACCTTGCCGTCATCCGACAACGCCAATCCTGGCCGGCTGTGCGAACGGCTGGCGACCCATCCGCGCGACGCGACGGCCTCGACCGCGGGGGTGGCTTTCGCAAAGCTCGCGCAAAATGCGATCGCGGCCATCCAGGCCTGTCAGTCGGCGGCCACCGCGTCCCCCAACCTGCCGCATTACACCGCCCTTCTGGCGCGCGCCACGGCAGCGGCGGGCGACCAGCAACAGGCGATCAGGCTATACCGCGATTCCGCCGCGCGCGGCGACCTGCGCGCCATGGTCAGCCTGGGCCTGATCACGGAAACCGGTCAGGGTGTGCCCCCCGACCTGCTCGCGGCGCTTCGGCTTTACGAAAAGGCGGCCCAAGCAGGCAGCGCGGATGGCATGATCAACCTCGCGGTGGCGCTCTTCGAGGGCGTCGGGCTGGAGCGGGACCAGCCGCGCGCGATCGCGCTCTTGAAATCCGCCGCCGATCAGGGATCGCCAATAGCGACCTACAACCTCGGCGTGCTGGCGCAGAATGGCAGTGCCGGCACCCCTGCCGAGGCGCTGGAGTATTTCCGGCAGGCCACCCGGATCGGCGAGGCCCGTGGGTATCTGGCGGCGGCGATCCTGCTGGACGAGGGGCGCGGCGTGCCCCGCGATCCGGATGCCGCGGCGGTCCTGCTGCTGCGGGGTGCGGCAGAGGATGGCGGACAGATCGTGCAACAGCTGACCGAAGCCGGCGCAACCTGGTCGCGCGAGACGATTGCCGCGGTCCAGTCGAGGCTGGGCGCGGCGGGCTATTACACCAGCGCGGTCGATGGGCTGTCCGGTCCGGGCTTCGCCGCCGCGCTGGAGACCTGGCGAAACGGTGGGTTCGTCGACGATGTGCTGGTTCAATAGCGCGTCCAAGCCACGGCGGCAGCCAAAACTCTTGCCACGGCCGCGCCTCAGGTCCTAGGCTTTGGCAGGTACTCAATTTCGGGGTACGTCGCTTTTCAAGGAGCCTGCCATGACAATGACTTTCTCGCCGGGCTGGGCCGCACCAAAGATTGCACCGGTGCCGGTTCTGCCGCCCAATCCGTCAAACAAAAAAATCAAAAACCGCGACTACATTATCAAGAACAATCAAAAGCGTCAGGACGGCGCGTTGTTTCTGACCTTTTTCGATGAGACCGCGGTGCGCAACGCGGTACAGCGCGCCGTGCCCAAGTACAATTCCGCGGACGGCACGATCAAGGGGTTGCTCAACGACATGATCGGCAGCGCCGAAACCATCACGATCGATCAGGGAACGCATCAGGTCGAGGATCAGGACAGCGGCGGCTTCAAGCTGCATTTTGACGCCCGCCCCGCCAGCGGATCGCCGTGCTTTCATCTGTACGTGCAGCAGTCCAAGGCCGGGTATCTGATCATTTCTGAGGTATCGTACATGAACGGCGGCACCCGCGTCGACGCCACCCCGTCCGCCTAGGGTCGACCGCCACAGCCTGCGGGGCGCGCAGAGGGGGGCATACCCCGCCTGCGCAGCCGCGCGCAGTGGCGCGGGCCGTCGCCGGCGCGGTGTCGTCGGGCCGATGCAGGCCCCCTTTGGCGCGGACCATGCGCCCCCGAAACAGCCAAGGATCATCTTGCCGTGCAGTTGCCCCACTATGGAACGACGCCACCCGCCTGCCCCGTCTGCGGGGCGCAGATCACCATTCACCAGTCGATCAATCCGGGCCATTGCGGCGCGCGGACATGCCTGTCGCGCCACGCGGTCCGCGCGGCCGTCGCCCGCGAGGCTGCCCTGGTGGCGGAACGTCAAGACCGGATCGACGCCGCCGTTCGGGGCTGGCCCGAGGCGATCGTGCAATCGGCGCGGACCCTTGGCGCCGATCTCGACAGTCTGCGAATGGCGTCGGTTCCGTTTCAGACCACCCCCGTGCGCCCGCTGCCCGACGAGCGGCGCGCGGAGTTCCTGACCCATCTGGACGGCGTCGTGCATGCCGCCTTTGACGCCCTGCAGGCAGAGCCGCCGTCAGACGACGAGGATCGCGAGGTCGCGGCGCCGGATCTGAACAGGCCACAACCCGTCGAAGCCCTGGGTTGCGCCACCTGCCAGGGCCACTGCTGTCAGTTGGGCGGCAAGGCCAAGGCGTTCCTGTCGGTCAAGGAAATCCAGACCCAGGCGCGGGCGCATCCCGATCTTGGCCCGCAAGAGATGATCGACCGCTACGCCGACGCGCTCCCCGCGACATCGGTCAAGGACGCCTGCGTGTTTCAATCGGCGCAGGGGTGCGTGCTGCCGCGCGGCTGGCGGGCCAGCCCGTGCAACACCTATCGGTGCCATTCGCTGCGCACCCTGTCGACGCTTGCCGATGCCAGCCCCGATGCGCCGCTGGTCATCGTCGGCGTGACCGCGGGCGAGGCCAAGATCACCGCCTACCGCGACAGCCTCGGCGGCAGGACGATACACGCCGCCGCCGGCACGCCTCGCACCCCGCCGCCCTGAGGATCGGACCTAGAGGATGCCTTGCCTGCGCCATTCCTCGAGCATCTGCTGGGAGACCTCGAAATGCATCGAATCCTCGCGGGTGAACCCGGCACCCCATACCCAGCCTTCCTCGCGGAAGAAATCCGCCAGGATGGTCAGGCCCAGTTGCGTCTTGCCGTCGCCGAGGGTGTCCAGGTGCCCGTCGATGTTCAGATCGACCGCCAGCCCGAACGAATGCGTCGACGTGCGCCCCACGGTGCCGCGGATCTGGCGCACGCAAAGCGACCCGGCGGTGTTGATGCGGGCGTAGAGATCGGGATCGGTGGCGCGCACCTTTTCGAACACCCGGGTCAGGCTGTCGATGGCCGGTTGCAGCATCTGCACCCGGATGGGGCCCACATCGGCGACCTTCAGCAAATCCTTCAGCTTTGGGTTGGTCATCGCTTCGCAGGTATTGCTCAGGTTTTCGCGGGGCCGGCCCAGAAACTGCTCGAGAAATCGCGGCCCCCCGACGGTGATGCCGGCATTCACCTTGCGGCGGTTGGCGATCAGGACGACCTGCGCATAGGCATCAAGAATTGCGTTCTCGCCATCCGCGATGAACCCCTGATCCAGCGGCAGGCCGCCGCCATCCTGCCGCGGCCCGGGTGACGGCCGTGTGGCAAGCGACTGGATCTGTTCCTGCAAGGCCTGGATCTGGCCCTGCAAGGCCTCGATCTGCTGGCGCAGCCCTTCGATTTCGATCCGCGCGCCGCTGTCGATGGCGGCGCCGGTCGCGCCCGGGTCGTAGCTGTCGCGCTCACCAATCAGCGATTGCGCCGCAAACCAGATCAACGGGATCGTCAAAAGACCGATGGCAACGAGGATGACGGGCACGATACGCATGAGACTTTCAGGACCCCGATCAATCGGTTTTGGGAATATCCCTGAAAACGTGGGCCAGCCGCAAACGCCTGTCAACTCAAGATGCCACCGATTGCCACCCCGCGGTGCCAGCCCCCGGAACGGGGCGAAATACAGTGACATTTGCCGCACATGTGGTGTAGGATTTCGCCATACGGACTTTGACTTTCATAAAGGTATTTACTATGACACATCGCGCCAAGATCGTGGCGGCCATTGCCGTTCTGTCACTGGCTGTCGTGCTGTCACCGATGGTCGCAGGCCCCGGGATCGCGCAGACCTCAGATGGCCAGAGCGTCGAAGAGATGACGCAGAATTTCAAGAAGCAGAAGACACGCGGGCTGGTGATCGCGACGCCAGGCGCCAATGCCGCTGCCAGTGCCGGCACCGAAACCACCGCCACCACCCAGACCAGCGCCGCAGTCGAGGAGATGGCCACCGCCATCCCCAAGGAAGAGCAGGTCAACGTCAACATATCGTTCGATTTCGACTCCGCCGCGCTGCGGGACGATCAAAAACCCAAGCTGGTGTCGCTGTGCAGCGCGCTCAAAGCCGCCGATGTGCAGATGGTGCGCATCCTCGGCCATACGGACGCGTCCGGATCGGCGGAATACAACGAACGCCTGTCCAGGCTGCGCGCCGAGGAAGTGAAACGCTTTCTGACCAGCGATTGCGGATTCCCCGCCGACCGGATGGAGGCGCAGGGCGTAGGCGAGCGGTTCCCCTATGATGCCGAGAACCCCCGTGCGGACGTCAATCGCCGGGTCGAATTCCAGGCGCTTGGCTGACCGGTGGCACAGGCGAACGAGCGTAGGATACCCCTATGAGCACGGACCAGACGCGCGGCATCTTCCAGGTCGGCGACGTGCTCAACAACACCTACAAGATCGAACAGGTTCTGGGCCGCGGCGGCACCTCCGAAGTGTACCGCGCGCGCAGCGAAATTTCGGGCCGGGTGGTGGCGCTCAAGGCGCTCAGGCTTGAATATTCGCGCAACGAAGACTTCCTGGCCCTGATGACGCGCGAAGAGGAAATGCGCGAGATCCGCCACGATGCGGTGGTGCGCTACTATGACAATCAGCGCACCGATGCGGGGCTGGTCTATCTGGTGATGGACTACGTCGAGGGGCCCGGCCTTGACGCCAAGATCAAGGAGGGCGGCCTGCCCGCAGACGCATTGATGATCATTGCGCGCCGCGTGGCCGAAGGGCTGGTGGCCGCGCATGGCAAGAATATCGTGCACCGCGACCTGTCGCCCGACAACATCATCCTGCGCCACGGCAAGCCCGCCGATCCGGTGATCATCGATTTCGGCATCGCAAAGGATACCAACCCCGGCGCGGAAACGATCGTGGGCAATGAATTCGCCGGGAAATACGCCTATGCGGCACCGGAGCAGTTGAACGGCCAGACCGACGCGCGGGTCGATATCTATGCGCTCGGGGCACTGCTGCTGGCGGCGTTCCGGGGCAAGCCGCCCGATATCGGCACCAACCCGATGGAGGTGATTACCCGCAAGGCGCAGCCGCTCGATACCGAAGGCGTGCCCGAGCCGCTGAAATCGCTGATCGACAAGATGACCCATCCCGACCGCGAAAAGCGGTTGCAGACGGCCCGAGACGTTCTGGCGGAAATCGACAGTCCCACGGCCTCGGCCGTGGATGCGGCGGAGATCGATTTCGGCGACGGGGACGACAGCGACAAGACCGTGATCGTGCCACGCGCCACCGCCGCCGCAAGGGCCCCCGCCCCCGACATGCCGCCACCCGCGCCCGCCCCGCCGCGCGCCCCGGCTCAGCCCGCCAAGCGGGGCGGTCGGTCTGGGATGATCGGCATCGTTGCGGTGATCGGCCTTGCCGCCCTGGGGGCCGGTGGATACCTCTCGGGGGCATTCGGATCGCTGGTGGCACCCAGCTATCCCGTGGCGGACCCCTATACGCTGATCGCCGCACGGCCCGAAAACCAACCGGTCCAGATCCTCGGCAACGTACCGTCGGAATCGGTTCGCGACGACCTCCGGGCGCTTGGCGAAGACCTTGGCGGCACCGCCGATCTGACCCTGTCGAGCGGCGACATCCCGGCCACCTGGGGCGAGGACATGGTGCAGCTTCTGGGCCTGGTGTCGGTCTTGCCGGAGTGGCGCGTGCTGGCGGACGGCAGCCGCGTCAAGGTCACCGGCAGTACCGCGGACGCCGACGAACAGGCCCGGCTGAGTGCGGCCTTGTCGGGCGACAGCATGCCCGCCGGCCTGACGGGCACCGTCGATATCGCCTACCGCCCGCCCATTCTGGCCGCCGCGACCCTCGCGCCGATCCTTCAGGCGCACTCCGATTGCGGCCCGCTGCAACTGATCGATCCGCCGGTCGTCGGCTATGCCGAAGACAGCCAGGTGCTGGTGCTTGGCGCGGTCGCCGGGGCGTCCACGCGCATAGCGTTGTCCGACGCGCTGACCGCCGCGATCGGCAATCGCGACCTGGTGATGAACGTCGACATCCTGAACCCGACGCTCTGCCTCATATCGGGGGTTTTGCCCAATGCGCCCGCGGGCGGGTTCGGCATCGACTTTCGGATGGGCCGCGACGGGGCATCCAACCCCTCCGGGCGCTACCTGGTCGGCGAAAATCCGGTGATCGACGTCGTGATCCCGGCGGATGTGAACAGCGGGTTCCTGTTCGTGTCGGCGCTTGATGTGTCGGGCAACGTGTTTCACCTCTTGCCCAACCTGCTGATGCAGGACAACCGCATCGATGCATTGCGCGCCGGGCGCGAAGGCCCTGTCACGATCCGCGTGGCGCACCCGCTGTCGGACGCGGTCGATGGCAGCAAGTTGGCCTTCACGGTCGATGACAGCACATTGGGCAAGACGCAAATCGTCGTCATCAATGCCGAGGACCAGATGTTCGACGGCCTGCGGCCAACGACCGAAAGCGCCGGCGGCTATGCCGCGGCGCTCGAGGATTATTCGGGCCGGGTGCGTTCGCTGGATACCGGCATCCTGATCACCGCCGCGCGCTGATCGCGCGGCGGTCAGACCGCATCGACCACGATGATCGAGATGTTGTCGGCCCCGCCCCCATCGAGCGCGATGCCCAGCAGCGTTTCGGTGACCGTTTCGATCGGCGCGTCGCGCAGCACCTGCGCCAACCTGTCGAACCCCGCGTATTTGTTCAGCCCGTCCGAGCACAGCAAGAAACGGTCGCCCCGTTCCACCCGGCCGCGCACCTTGTCGAGTTCCAGATCGTCGCCCACCCCCACCGCGCGAAGAATGGCGTTCGATTGCGGGTGATGCTCGGCCTCGTCCCAGGTCATCTCGCCCGCCTCCACCAGCCCGGCGACGACCGAATGGTCAGTGGTCAACAGCTCGATCCGGCCGTCGCGCAGACGGTAAAGCCGGCTGTCACCCGCCCAGAAGCACACGAAATGCGAGTCGGAAATCATCAGCGCAACGACGGCGGCGCCGATGGTGCCGGTGCCGCGCGCCGCGATCTCGTGCAGGATCGCCTGATGCGCCGACACGATCGCCTGTCGCAGCGCCTGCATCTGCTGCGCGGGATCGCCCGTCAGCGGCATTCTGGCCACGCTGTCCACCACGGTCTGCGACGCGAAATCCCCTGCCGCATGCCCGCCCATGCCATCCGCGACCACCCAGACCTGCTGATCCGGCAACACCAGAATACTGTCTTCGTTGACCTTGCGGACAAGGCCCACATGGGTTGTCGCGTTGTGCCGCAGCCGGGTCATGCAGACAGATCCAGCGGCATGGCCGAGGGGCGAAAGGGCTGCGACAGATCGAAAAAGCCGATGGCGTCCTCGGGCCGTGGCAGACCTTCAAAGGCCTGTGTCCGCAGCGTGTCGCCCACCAGGGCCGACCACAGGCTCAGGCCCTTCGCGGTCTGCCGCCCGAGGGAGCCTCGTGGCACCACCGCGGACGGACAGGCGGGCGGATCGACCGCCCTAAGCACCGTGGCAAGGCGGTCGCGGCTGGCCCCCTCATCCAACGCGTCAAGCGCGATGTCCTCCAGCCTGGCAAAGGTTGCGGCCCCGGCCCGGTGTGCCGCGACCGGATCGCCGGCGATCTTGGCGAACAGCGTCAGCGGAAACATCCGCCCCACGCGGTCAACCGATGGCATCAGGACCCCGAGCACCGGCGCGGGCCCCGCGAGCCGCGGCGCAAGCGTGAAGCGCCAGATCGGGGCTGACAGGTACAGGTCCTGCCACCCTGCCCCCAGCGCCTGCCGGCATGTGCCCAGCACCGATTGCAGCCAGGCGTCCCAAGGCGTGACGAAGGACGGCGGCGCGCCGATGCGCAGGAAATCCCCGGTGCTCGGCATCTTGCCGTAGGCGGAAAACCCCGTCACGGTCAGAACGACTTGGGGCAGCTGAACTCCCCCAGAGCTCTGAGGGTGAAGGGGTTGATCGCGGTGCCCGACTGCATCTGGAAGATCGCGATGCGCCCCCCCAGGTTGAAGATCACGCGCTTGCGGTCGGGCGCGTTGGTGTTGCGCACCTCGGCCGCGTCCAGCATGCGAAACCATGACCAGGGGCCATTGCGCAGGATCACGCTTTCGGAATTGCGCTGCTCGGGCGTAAAGGTGACGCGTGCCGCCCCCACCGGCCCCGGCCAGCGGATCGCAAAGGGGCGCGGGGTGCCGTCGCGGTGCTGAAAGCTGACGGCCTGGCCGTCGATCTCAAGCAGGATCCCCTTGGCCTTGGGGTCCAGCGCCTCGGGTGTGACCTGAAACGACAGGTTCAGAACCGGGCCGCCCGCAAAAAAGGCATCGCGGATCAGCGCGGCATTCTCGAACTGACCCAACACCGCCTGTGAAATCCCCAGATCCGTGCCGCCACCGGGTTTGAATGTCCAGGGACGTTTCGACGTGTCCACGAATTTGCCCAGGTTGCTGGTGAAAAATGCATCCATCTGACCGCCGGGGCGGAACAGTTCGGAAAACTCCGCCAGGCCCGCATCGGCATTGGCGCGGCGCTTGAAGGGATAGGTGTTTGTCGTCACACGCTGGCATAACGGCAGAACGGATTGCTGCCATTGCGCGTTGATGCCCGCGCGGGTGCCCTCGGTCGCGATGCCCTTGGACCCCACCGTGATCTGCGAGGCCCAGCGTTTGAGCGGGCCGTCCTCGATCCGCCCCACCGCCGCCTGAAACCTCGGCAGGGCCGTGCTGCTGTCTTGCGGGTTGCCGACGCCGCCCGCGAAGTTCAGGTTGCTGAGATCCTGATAGACGTCCTTGAGGATGTCGATCAGCGCATCGAGTTCCGATGGCTGACCTTCGTTCTGCGCGGTCAGCAGATGCAGCCATTCGAAATGATCCTCAACCGGCTGACCGGGCGCGGGGGGCTCCTGCCCGCTCTGGCTTGCCTGCACCTGCATCATCGCCTGAAGGAAAAGCCGGCTTTTGGGCGATAGCTTGCGCGCAAAGAGCCGCGTGCCGGCCGGTGCCGCCGCCGCGGCATCGACACCGCCCGGTTCCTCCGTCAGCCTGGTTTCGCGCGCCACCGCCGTCAGCACGTTCGCGATGGGCGACGTGCTGCCCGACAGGACATTGGTGACCTCGACCGCGTTGGGCAGATCGTTCATCGGGATGATGTCGATATCGCCCAGCAAGCGGTCGTAGTGCAGGATGAAATCGTCGTAATAAAGCCCAAGCACATCACGGCTCATGGTCATCAGGGCGGCTTCGCTCTGTTCCTGGCGCCCCGCTTCGCCCAGCACCCAACTTTCGCTTTGCAGGCGCGCGGCGACGGTCAGCGCCTCTTCCAGGAACACTTCGTTGAAGCCGGCGTAGGTATAGATGCCGGGGATCCCGTCATTGAGCTGTTTGCCCGACGACCGGCTGAACGCGCGTGCGACGGCGGGGCCGCCGATATCGGTCAGGCGCCAGTCCGGCAGCGCGGTGGCCACCGGGGAATTGATGATCCCGTTATAGACCCGCTGCGACTGCGGCATCTGGGTCAGCACCTTTTGCACCGCGCCCACCAGATCGTTGTTGAGCGCGATGGGCTGCATCGGGGCGGACATCAACACATCAAGGTGCCCGGCCAGATCGGTGCGCTGCTGGTCTCGCCCGATGTCGGGAAAGGCGGTGGCCCAGTCCTCGGCCATCCACTTTTTCACCAGATCGGGATTGAGCGGCCCGACCCGGCCCAGCGTCAGATAGACCTTGAGCGTTTCATACAGCAGATCGGGGTCATTGATGCTGGCCTGCATCTGGTTTTCAAGCCTGAGCAGCAGCCGCGGCAGGAAATGCGTGTTGAGCGCGGACCGGTAGGTCAGGCGTTCCTCGTTGCCGATCACGCGGCCCTGGTACAGCCCCCAACCCAGACCGTCGGGGCGCGGCGCCGGGCCGCCCGTCGGGTTGTTGGGCAGATCGCGCAGGGTATTGAGCGCGGGCAGGATCGAGATCATGTCGGTGTCGCCCACCGGGCTGGGCGGGATCAGCGCGGCCTGTTCGCGATAGGTCGAAATCTGCGCCTGGGTGGTCGCGATCATCTCGGCATTGCCGAGGTAACTGCGGCCCCACAGCAGACCCATCCCGATCGCCGCGGCGGCGACGGCGGCAAACGAGGCGCGCTTGGTCCAGCGGTAGCGGCGCTCGACCCGGTCATCCGCCGACACCAGTCCCGCCTCGCGAAAGATCACGGTGTCGAAAAGCTGCGTCAGAAAGTAGGACCGGCCCGTGCCACGCCCCGATCCGATAGCCTGCCGGCCGATGCCAAAGGTGCGCGCCATGCCCATCATAAGACGGTCGATGGGCGTGCCTTCCTGCGTGCCGGAGGTGAAATAGACGCCGCGCAGCATCTGGCGGTGTTCGTATTTGTTGTCCTGGAACAGCGCCGCGAGAAAATCGCGCGCGACGCCGCGCACCGAGGCCACCTGCGCGGGGAAACTTGCGATCATGCTGCGGCGTTGCGGGTCGGCCTCGTTCTGGATCCGCTCGAGCGACAGGGTATTGAGTTGATCGACCAGCAGATCGAACTCCGCGTCGAACGCCTCTGTCGGTGCGGCCTTGGCGCCTTTTTTCGCCAGCGGCAGGGTAAAGCCCCAGACCTGTTCGCGCTCCTGCTTGCCCAGCCCGTCGAAATATTCGGCAAAGCCCGCGATGAGGTCGGCCTTGGTAAAGAGGATATAGACCGGGAAATGCACGCCCAGCCTTTCGCGCAACTCGTGCAGACGGCGGCGGATCGCCTGGGCATGGCCCTTTTGGGTGATCTCGTCCTGCATCGACAGATCCGACAGGCTGATCGCGATGATCGCGCCGTTGATCGGTTGGCGCTTGCGGTGCTTTTTCAGCAGCCCCAGAAACCCCAGCCAGGCGGCATTGTCGGCCTCGGCGTCGCTTTCTTGTGTTGTGTAACGGCCCGCGGTATCCACCAGAACCGCGTTGTCGGTGAACCACCAGTCGCAGTTGCGCGTGCCGCCCACCCCGCCGATGGCCGCGACCTCGCCTTCGTCGGACAGCGGAAATTGCAGGCCGGAGTTGACGATGGCCGTGGTCTTGCCCGCGCCGGGGGGCCCGATCATGATGTACCAGGGCAGTTGGTACAGATGCGCGCGCCCTTTCCTTGAGCGGCGCAGGCCCGTCATCGCGGCCTTCAGCTTGTCGCGCATCTCGCCCAACTCGGCGGTGACGGCCTCGTCCTCCACCGCGACGGGCTCGGCCATCGTCACCATGTCTTCGGTCAGCGCGTCGTCTTTCTTCGACGCGCGCAGCACCAGCACCAGAATGATCAAAAGCGCCACGATCCACAGCACGGCCAGCCCCACCAGCCGCCCCACGACGCTATCGAAGGGATGCGCATCGCCAATGCCGAGGTATCCGCCAAGGAACCACAGGCAGGCCGACAGGATGGCCGAGACGATCAGCGTGATGCCGATGCCCGAGCCCAGAAACCGCAGGAAACTCATGACTGCTGCTCCTTGATAAGCACGATCTCGATGCGGCGGTTGGCGGCGCGGCCTTCGCGGGTGTCGTTGGTGGCGATGGGTTCGCGGTCCGATCGCCCTTCGGCCTGCAGTCGCGATATGTCCGGAAACCGGCCCGAAACCGTTTTCAGTACCGTCTCGGCGCGGGCCAGCGACAGTTCCATGTTGGATTTGAACCGCGCGGTATTGATCGGCGATGCATCCGAATGGCCCGCGATGATGATCGGGCCGCTGGTGTCCTTCAAGGCGTCCGCAACCCGCGTCAGCGGGGCCTGGAAGCTGGGGACCAATGCGTCGGAGGCGGAGCGGAACATGCCGTTGCCGGCGATGCGGATGGTGATCGTGGTCGCGTCGTGCAGGACCTTGACAAGCCCCTCGTCGATCTCGGGCTGGAGGAACTCCGTCACCCGTTTCAGGGCCGCGTCATCGGCGGGTGCCGCCGGAACGACCACGGGCGGCGCCCGCCGTTCCAGCGTGGCGATGCCGCCGGGGTCAAGCACGGACAACTGGCCGATCAGGTTTTGCGACTGCGCGTTGAGCAGATAGGACAGCACCATGAAGCCCGCGCCCAGCACGGCGGCAACCGCCGCAACCGACAGCCAGAAGGGCTTCCAGGCCGACAGGACGCGATGCGGAATATCAAGGCCCATCCAATGCGGCGACAGGGTGCGCTCTGCCTCGCCGCGCTGCGTGCGGATGATCCGCGCCAGGCCGCGACGGATCTCGACGTGCTTGTCGGCGCCGCCGTCTTCCACCCGCAGGCGACCTTCGAAGCCGAGCGACAGGCACATGAACAGGAATTCCAGCATGTCTATGTTGCGGCCCGGATCCTGTTCCAGCCGCGCCAGCAGGTCGTAGAACCGGTCGCCGCCCACGGTCTCGCGGTGAAAGGTGGCCACCATCGACTGCTGCGCCCATTGCGATGCCCCGCCCCAGGGCGTGTTCAGCACCACATCGTCCAGCGTGGCGCAGATCGCGTAGCGTGCGACCTTGATCGCCGCCGGATCGATGCGCTCTTGCAGGGCGCGGGCCTCGAAGGCGCGGACCTCGGCCACCACGGACCGGCGCAGGGCGTCGGGGTCGGGGTGCTGCGCGCGGTTGCGGATCCGGCTGACCAGCGCGAACAGCGTCGCGGCCGCGGCGTTGAGCGGGTTCATACCGGTCAGCGCGGGCCCGCCAGACGCGGCATCGGCGCCGGGTTGCCGCGGCTGCTCCTGGGTCTGCGGCGCGGGCGCGGCAGGGGCCGGCGCGGCGGCGGCGACGGCAGGGCGGCGCCCGCCCGGATTGGGGCGGATCACGGTGCGATCGGTGTCGCTCGGCTCTGCAAAAGGATCATCGTCTGACATTGTCATGGTCCCACCTTACTACCCGTGCCGGATTGCCCAAAGCTCCATCGTCAGGCCCGGATATTCGCCGGACACATGCACCGCGATCCCGCCCGAGGTCGTCATCTTGCCCCAGATCGGCGTGTCGCTGTCGAGTTCGAAGTACACCACGTTCGCGCTGTAGGGGATCTGGCGCGGCGCCACCGGCAGGGGCCGCATCGGGATGCCGGGCAGCGCCGAGTTGACCAGTTGGCGGATTTCCTCGACCGATCCGATCTTGGCCTGCCCGGCGAAATGCCTGCGCAGGTTCTCGGCGGGCACATCCGCGCTGACGGCCAGGACAAAGCCCGCCGTGCTGATCAGTTTGCGGTCCGCGATCACCCCCACCGAGATACCGTATTTGCGCGGCTCCAGCGGGATCGACACGGCGGTCTGTTCCAGCACCGACGACAGGTATTGCCGCAACAGCCGGATCACGGTGACAAAGGTCGTGGTCAGGTCATGGTGCTGGTAGGGCGGAAATTCCGGCGGATGTTTCTGCGGCGCCATGAAGGTCGACAACTCCCCCGCCAGGGCGACGCAATCACGGTAGAGTTGCACCGGGTGCACGTTTTGCATGGTGTTGACATGGCGCACGACGGGCAGCAGGCGGTTGATCGTCTGCAGGAGCAGAAAATCCTGGATCTCGGCCGCACCCTTGGCCGATCCGCTTTGCGCCATGCGCCCCGACAACGCGGTCATGCGGTGCGCCAGCAGCCCTTCGAGTTCCTGCACGAAGCCGGTCAGCGGCGCGGCCGCGCGTATGTCGAGGCACGAGGGAATGAAGCCGGTGTCGAGGATGACCTCCTGGTCGGGGCGCACCTCGATGATGCGGGCGATGGGGATGACCAGCCTGTCGGCCAGGTCATCCACATCCAGCGCGAATTGCAGCCGCAGCTTGCCCACTGTCAGCATCGTCGCCTTCTTGCCCGACCCCGCGGTGTCCGTCACCTCGATCTCGGCCATGCGGAACCGCGTGTTCGACAATTCGGCCCCGGTCCGGTCGGCTTCGGCGGCGCCCTGCCTGCGCTGCGGCACGCTCAGGTAGACGACGCAATCCTTGGTGTCCGATGGCACCTCTAGGGCGGGCGGATGGTCTTCGGTGTCGGGCACGCGAAACACCGTTCCATCCTGCGTCAGCCCGGTGCAGGCCTTGATCGCGAATTGCCCGACCTTGAGCACGTCGCTGTCGATGTCCAGCGCCGACACGCCCCAGGCATAGGGGGCGATGCGCCGCGCCAGCCCCGCGACCAGGCTTTCGGTATAGCGGTCGGCCTGCTGAAAATGGTGAGGCTGCAAAAACAGCCCTTCGGTCCACAGAACCTTGCTATCCCACGACATATGCGCCCCTCGATCTTTCCATCATTTTGGTTTGAGCCTGTCCAACTGGGCCTGGTAGGCGCGGGAGAATTCCTTGCTGAAGAGGTCGTGAAAATCATTCTCGGCCTGATCTGAAATTTCGCCGTATTGCGCCTCGAAGACGTCCCAGTAGCGGGCCTTCTTGTTGGTGAGCACCGAGCGCAAGCTGCTGTCGGCAGCGATCCGTTCGGCAAGTTTCCGCGGCTCAAGCCGCGCCAGCACGCCCTTCAGCGCGGCCTCCATTCCCGTCATCATCGCGACCTCGTGGGCCTTGATGTCATCCAGCGCCTCTTCGGCGGCGGTGGCGGCGGGCAGGTATCCCTTGACCGCCGGACGGGTCATCGCCTCGATCGCCTGATCGACACTGACCGAAAATTTCAACGGGTTGTTGGCGCCGGCGGAAATCACCGTCTGCTGCATCCGGAATTCCGATTTGATCGATTGCCGCGTCATCAGGATTTCGCGCACACCGCCGATCATCGTGTTCAACACACCGCCCAGACGCGTCATCGTCTCGACCAGATCGTCGTCCAAAATCTTCAGATCGCCCGCGCCCAGAGCATCGAGAAAGGCGCGCGACGCGGCGTCCGGGCCGCCCGGTGCGGGCTGCGGGCCGTCCGGCGTGATACCGGCGGCGCGTGGCGGCACGGTCTGCGGCATCGGCGGATCGACGGGCGGTGCCTCTTGCGGCTGGGCAAAGGGGTCGTCGTCCTGGTCGTCGGCGCCCTGCCCTGCCGCCGGCAGGTCCAGATCCCAGTCGTCAGGGATCGTGCTGGTTGCGGGCGCCGGGGTCGGGATCATGTCCGACAACGCCGAGGAATGCGAGGATTGCGCCGGACGGTCCGGCTCGGGTCGCGCCGGGCGCAGGAAATCATCGTCGTCTTCCTCGCCCAGGGGCGGCAGCAACCCGTCGTCGCCCAACTGATCGCGCTTGACCCCCGAGGGCCCGGCCGTCGGTCCGCCCAGCAGGTCGTCCAGGAAATCGTCGTCGCTGCCGCCGCCGATCCCGGCGCTGCCGCTGTCCAGCGGATCGAGGAAGTCGGCCATGTCGTCGGCCTTGCCGGGCACGGGCAGGTCTTGCAGCGGGTCGGCCAGCGGCGCCTGCTGCACGGGCGCGATTTCAACCAGCAATTCGTAGGCGCCGATCGACAGGATGTCGCCATCGTTGAGCGGCGTCGGTGTCTTGCCCAGCGGCATCTTGCCATAGTTCAGAAATGTGCCGTTGGTCGAGAAATCGATCACCGTGACATTGCCGTCCAGATCCTCGATCGCGCAATGGCGTCCCGAAATCATCTTGTCCGGATCCGGAAGGACCATATCGTTCTGATCCGACCGCCCGATGGTGAGCGATCCGCCAAGCATGCGAAATGGCTTGGCGTTGCCCGGCACGGCACCGGTCGATTGGAAATGCAGGATCACACTCATGTCGTAAACTTAACCACCTACGATCACGGTCGGGCATCCCGGCGGGGCCACCATGCCGCCATGCGCGGTGGTGTCAATCACGATCCGCACGCAGGGCCGTTTGCCCACCAGAACGGTCGCCGAGCCCTTGGCCAGAACGTCGGGCGGCCCGACGCAGGTTGCCATGTTGCCCATCGGCGCCGCGGGCAGCGACCCGACAAGCACGGTCGGCACGCCCGGCGGCATGACCGGTCCGCCGACATGCGGAATCGGCGGCACCGCCGGCGTGACCATCGGGCAGATATGCATGTCTCCGACACGGGCACAGGGCATCATGGGGCGGTCTCCTCGGCTTGGGTGGCGACAGGCAGCGGCAACTGGCCATTGCCGCCGCGCGCAATATCCAGCGCACGGTCGATCAGGACAGCGGCGGTCTGCGCCACGTCGTCGCCCAGATCCAGCGCGGTCACATTCATCGCGAACACGGCCGCCGAAGCAGCCCCGGGCGGGGCCGCGTATTGCGCCAGATCGCCGGGGCCCAGCGTGTCGTCGCAAAAGATCACGGAGGTCGCGCACAGCACGGTGTCGTCATCCATGTCCGCAAGGTCAATGGCGTCCCGCGCCGCGGCGCGCGTGGCGTCGCTGGGCTTGCGCACCCAATCCTCGGACAATTCCAGTGGGCGTGGCAGTTTGTCCACCGGTCCGATCAGATCGCGCGCGGCAAGGCAGGCCCACCAGGTGCGTTCGCGCGGCGGCAGGGCCACCGACATCAGCCGCAGCATATCGACGTACGCACCCTGCGCGTCCAGCGCGGTCATCACCTCGGAGACGGAGGCGCTGGCCGGCGTGCCGAGCGTGGCCATCAGCTTGGCATTGGCAAGCGCCAACAGGCGCACCGCCGGCTGGTCGGGCACCTTCCTGAGATCGTCGAACCGCTGTGTCATCGTCTGCGCCCCCGTCTAGTTGATCATCGTCATGCCGCCCTTGAGGATGAGCGTCGCATCCCCCTTGACCTGCGTCATCGGCGCTTTCGCCTCCAGCTTTGCGTTGGCCTGAACCGTGACGAGCGTTCCCTTGATCGTCACCCCCTTTTGATCGATCACGATGGAGTTGCCGCCCACCTTCAGGGTGATGGATTGCGCCGCCTCCATGGTGATCTTGCCGGCCGAGGCCTTGACCGAATAATTCCCCGCCTTGACCGTCACCGTCTGGTTGCCCTGCGACACCGTGCGGGTCACGTTGCCCTGCTTGATCGTCTCGGTGACGTTGTCGGTGACGGTCAGCGTGGACTTGCCCTCGATCACCTCGGTCTTGTCGGTCTTGATCTTGATGTCCTGCTTGCCCGTCTTGACCTCGAAACTGTGGTTGCCCTTCTCGACAATCTCGTCGAGATGGTTTTCGACCTCGAGCATCATGCTGCGCTCGTCCTGCGCTTCGGCGGCCTTGGTGTCGGCTTGCTGGCCATATCCCACGCGCACATGCGCCGCGTTCTGCACCGTCTGGACATAGTCCTTTTCGGCCCCGAAGCGGACCAGCTCACTGCCTTTCTTGTCCTCGAACATCAGCTCGTTGTAGCCGCCGCCACCCTTTGAGCTTTCGGTCTTGATCCCGCTGCGAGTGGCATTTGCGGGCAGTTCGTAGGGTGGCATGGTGTCGGCATTGTACAACATGCCCACGCAGAGCGGGCGGTCGGGGTCGCCCTCCTCGAATTGAATGACGACCTCCTGGCCGATGCGCGGCCATGACACCATGCCCCAGCCCTTGCCGGTCCAGGGCATCATCGTGCGGACCCAGCAGGTCGTTCTTTCGTCCTTCTTGCCGGCGCGGTCCCAGTGAAACTGAACCTTGATGCGGCCATATTTGTCGACCCAGATGTCCTCTCCGGCCTTGCCGGTCACCATGGCGGTCTGGATACCCGCGATTTGCGGTCGTGGCGTCAGCGCAGGCATCCGGAACGGCTTGGACTTGAGCACCGCCTCGAACGACACGGCGGTTGTTTCGCCCTCTGCCATGCCCGCGCCGAAAAGCGGTTCCAGCACCGAATTGACCGGTTTGCCCTCCAGGGTCTCGATGCGCAGAAACTGGCGGATGCGTGTCACCATGAAACTGCTGTCCTGTGGTTTGGTGTGGCGCGGATGGTCCGTCAGTTCGAAGATGCGGCCGGGGGTCAGGTGCAGCACGTTGCCGGTCGCGGTCCAGGTCTGGTGCGCCGCCGCCTCCGCCTCGATGAGCGCGGCGGCCTTGCTCTCGCCGTGGCCGGCGGAGGTATAGCCCCCGGGGTAGCTGTAGACCTCGTATTCGTTATGTGTGTGCGCACCGCTCTTGACGGTCGAATTGACCGTCAGTTCGGCCGAAGGGTTTTCAAAGTCGTAGTCGCGCAGCGTGACGCATCCCGTCACCGCCCGTTCCGTCGCGCCCCAGCTGTCGATCTTTTCGATATGGCCGCCCCCCTCTGCCGGGAGATATGGAATGGTATCGAACGCGCTCTTGGCGTCATGCGTATCGACCTGATCGGCAAGGATCATCTTCGCTTTCCCATCGGAATAGGCGAAATAGAAATAAAAGCCCTCGTCCTCCAGCAGGCGTTTGATGAAATCGAAATCCGTTTCGCGGTATTGGGTGCAATACGCGCGCGCCACATCGGATTTCGAATGCTTGATTTCAAGATCGCCGCTGAAGCCGTAGTCGCCCAGGATGTCCTTGATGATGTCAGTGGTCGTCTTTTGCTGATAGATGCGGTTGTTGCGCGCGCGGGTCAGGAACCACAGCCAGGGACGCAATTCGGCGACGTAGCGCCCTTCGGCGTCCACGACCCCCTTGGTTTCGGCGCTGATGCAGGTGCCCCAGAACCGCTGCACCGCGCCGTTGGCGCCCGTGTAGGAAAACCCGGCATTGGTGCCGACGACACTGCCCAGATCGAGCTTCTTGTCACGCGACGCGAATTCGATATGCGCGACGGGTATGTCGTTGATCCCACCTTCGATCGCCGCCGCCAAAAGCGTGACGCCCTTGGGGTTTCTTTCGCCCTTGAGTACGATGGCGGAGTCATACGTCGTGGCCATGGCATCCTCTTTTCGCTTTTGCGCGCGTCACAATCGTGCGCTCAGTCAAAACTATACGTGAAATCGTTGTCCTTGACATCAATCGCGACCCTGCTGACCGTCTTGCCTTCCATCATCCGGTTCAGGAACTCGGCAGAGATGTCGGGCAGCATGGTGTTGGTCACGATAGCGTCGATCATGCGGCCGCCGGATTCAAGCTCCTGGCAGCGGTTGACGATCTCCTGCACGACGCCGGGCGAGTATTCGAACGGCACCTTGTGGCTTTCGCTGACCCGCTTCTGGATGCGGCCGAGCTGCAATTCGGTGATCTTGCCGATCATGTCGGGTGACAACGGGTAATAGGGAATGGTGACCATCCGCCCCAGCAAGGCCGCCGGGAACACCTTGAGCAGCGGATCGCGCATCGCCTTGGTGATGCCGTCGATGTCCGGCATCAGGTCGGGATCGGCGCACAGATCCATGATCAGGTCGGACCCCGCGTTCGACGTCAGCAGAATGAGCGTGTTCTTGAAGTCGATCACCCGGCCCTCGCCATCCTCCATCACGCCCTTGTCGAAGACCTGAAAAAACACCTCGTGCACGTCCGGGTGGGCCTTTTCGACCTCATCCAACAGCACGACCGAATAGGGTTTGCGCCGCACCGCTTCGGTCAGCACGCCGCCCTCGCCATAGCCGACGTATCCCGGCGGCGCGCCCTTGAGCGAACTGACGGTATGGGCCTCCTGGTATTCGCTCATGTTGATGGTGATGACGTTCTGTTCGCCGCCGTAAAGAACCTCCGCCAGCGCAAGGGCCGTTTCGGTCTTGCCGACGCCCGACGTGCCCGCCAGCAAGAACACCCCGATCGGCTTGTTGGGGTTGTCGAGGCCCGCGCGACTGGTCTGGATGCGCTTGGCGATCATCTGCATCGCATGATCCTGACCGATGACGCGCTTGGCCAGATGCGTCTCCAGGTTCAGGACCGTCTCGAGCTCGTCGCGGACCATGCGGCCCACCGGAATACCCGTCCAGTCGCCGATCACGGAAGCGACTGCCTGCTGATCCACGATGGGCAGGATCAGCGCGTTCTCGCCCTGCAACGCCTGGAGCTCCTCGTTCTTGGCCTTGAGTTGCGCCATCAGATCGGCGCGCTCCTCGGTGCCGGCGGCGCCTTGCGGCGCGTCGACGGCCGCATCGCCCCCGACGGCAGCCGCGTCGCTCTCGCTGTCCACGGGCGCCCCGCCCTCGCGCAGCCTGGCCCGCAGATCGAGGATATCCTTCACCACCGCCTTCTCGGCCTCCCAGCGCGCATCGAGCCCCGCCAGCCGCTCCTGCTCGGCGGTCTTGAGCGCGGTGACCACGTTGCGCCGCTCGGTCACGTCATAGCCCGCGGTTTCGTCACGCGCGATGATCTCAAGCTCCGTGGTCAGCGCGTCGATGCGCTTGCGCGCGTCGTCCACCTCGGCGGGCACGGCGTGCTGGCTGACGGCGACGCGCGCGCAGGTGGTATCCAGAACGCTCACCGATTTGTCGGGCAACTGGCGCGCAGGGATATAGCGCGCCGACAGTTCCACCGCCGCTTCGATCGCTTCGTCCAGCACCTGCACCTTGTGGTGTTTTTCCAGCATCGACGCGATACCGCGCATCATCATCACGGCCTTGGATATGCTCGGCTCCTCTACCGCGACGACCTGGAAGCGGCGGGTCAGCGCGGGATCCTTTTCGATGTGTTTCTTGTATTCGGCCCAGGTGGTCGCGCCGATGGTGCGCAGGGTGCCGCGCGCCAGCGCGGGCTTCAGCAGGTTGGCCGCGTCGCCGGTGCCCGCGGCCCCGCCCGCCCCGACCAGCGTGTGCGTCTCGTCGATGAACATGATGATCGGCGTGGTCGAGGCCTGAACCTCCTCGATCACCGATTTCAGGCGGTTCTCGAATTCGCCCTTCATCGACGCGCCCGCCTGCAACAGGCCGACGTCGAGCACCAACAGCCGGGTGCCCTGCAACGAGGGCGGCACATCGCCCCGCGCGATGCGCAGGGCAAAGCCCTCGACCACCGCCGTCTTGCCCACGCCCGCCTCTCCGGTGAGGATCGGATTGTTCTGACGGCGGCGCATCAGGACATCGACGATCTGGCGGATTTCCTCGTCGCGGCCCACGATCGGGTCGATCTTGCCGTCCTTGGCCTGCTGGGTCATGTCGGTGCAAAACTGCTTGAGCGCCTCTTCCTTGCCCATGGACGCAGGCGACATGGCGCCCGACGCCTCGCCCGGAACGGCCCCGCCGCCGGTGCTGGAGCCATCCTGCGGCACCAGGCTTTCCTCGGGCGACCCATCGGTGATGCCGTTGAAATTATCCGCCAGATCGTCCGGCAGGATACGGGCGAATTCGCGCGAAATGCCCAGAAAGATGTTGCGCAAATTCTTGGTCTTCATCATCCCCAGCACAAGGTGCCCTGTGCGCACCTGGCTTGAGGAATAGAGCAACGAGCCATAGACCCAGGCGCGCTCCATCGCGTCCTCGAGGTGCTGCGACAGATCGGAAATCGTGCTGGCCCCGCGCGGCAGCGCATCGAGCGCCGCCGTCATGTCGGCCGCCAGCCGCGCGGGATCGACCTTGTAATGGTCGCAGATGCGTTTGAAATCGCTGTCGGGCAATTGGACGATCTGCGCCAGCCAATGCACGATCTCGACATAGGGGTTGCCGCGCATCTTGCAAAAGACCGTGGCCCCTTCGACGGCCTTGTACCCCACCGAATTTAGCTTGCCGAAAAGAGCGACGCGGCTGATCTCTGTCATTGGATTATCCTCTCAGGTGACGGTGGCGCGATCATGTCACGCCGCCCTTGTCAAAGTCTGTTGCGGTTCAAGATACAGGTCGTTCGCATCGCTTTTCGCGCGCCGCGCGCCCAGCCAACTGGTCTGGCCCAGCCGGGTGCCCTGCCCCAGAACGGCCTGCGGCACCTCGGCGGCACGCAGCACGATGTTCACGTCGTACTCCAGCGCGTCGCCCACGTAGTTGCGCACCACCGCCGCCAGCCTGTCCATCGACGGCTGGCCCGGCAGAAGGCGTTGGTATTCGGCCAGCGACACCGGTCCGATGACCAGGCGGAACTTGGCGTTGCGGGTCCAGACGCGATTGCCGATGCTCGTGGTCTGGCCCAGTGCCCCGCCGGCACCGAGCTGCCACTGGTCGTCGGGTTCCAGCTCAAGCCAAGTGCCGATGAATTCCTGCAACCGCACGCGCACGTCGAAAAAGCCCGCGATCAGCGCCACCAGCCCTTCGGCGTTCTTGACCCCCGCGCCCAGCAGTCCGGCGTACCGGCGCTTTGCCAGTTCGGGCATCGCGTCGCGGTCGCGCAGCGCCACCCCGCGATGCCCCGCAAAGGCCGCCACGATCCGCTCGAATCCGGTATCGGCGCCACGGTCGAAATCCACCGCGGGCTGCCCGGTGACCCAGGCGCGATAGAGCAGCGACATCATCCGGTGTGTCAGCATGTCGGCAAAGGCCACGAACGACCGGTCGCGGTGATTGATCTGGCGTTCGCGCGCATATTCGGTCAGGTGGATCGGCAGCGGCCCGTGCGGCCCGAAAAAACCGAAAAAACGGTTCGTCAGCCTGCCCGGCTGCGCCCCCGGCGGTTTGAACTGCGCGATCGTGGTGGGCGAAAACGCCATGCGGGCCTCTTGCCCCAGGCGCACGGCATCCTCGCGCGGGCGACGCGACCGGCCAAGGCGCGGCATCTCGGCGAACCGCGCCTCGATGATGCGCAGCGCAAGAAAGATATGATGGCTTTGCGGGTCGTCAATCAGGCGCTGGAAATGCGTCAGATGATCCGACCCAGGCCCGTCTCTGGTCGCCATCGCGCGATTTCTCCGTTTTGTTGCGTTCTCAGGACAGTTTCGGTGAAACTGTTGATCGTGACGTATTTGCGAAAGAACCGTTCCAGCACGGCCCCCAGCAGATAGACGCTGGTGCCCTCGAAGAAGCTTTCGTCGAAGACCAGCGTGATTTCGAGCCCGCGTACCGCCGTTGAGAGCACGCCGTCGCTCATCCGGCGCACGATGGGCCGGCTCGACACCGATGTGATGCCTTCCAATTGCAGCGTGATGCCGCGGTCGCCCTTGGGGGCGTAAAGCCCGACCAGTTCGCGCAGCGCCTGCGCGCCTTCGCCGTTGTCGCTGTCGGCGATGGACAGGTAATTCAGGCTCAGGTGGCTGATCAGCCGCCAAGCCGCGTCGCCTTGCGCCAGCGTCGGCCGCGGGCGGGTCTGGCTGACCGGCGTTGTGATCGACCGCACCGGGCCGCCATCGGGCAGATGGAACAGATCCGCCTCGCCGGTGGGCAGCAGCATCGGCAGATCGCGGTTCGTCACCAGCGCGCGCACCGACAACTGGTTCATGTCGGCGGGGTAAGGCGCTTCTTCGCGGTCCACGAGGGTCAGGTACACTTCAGATCCCAGATAGCTGGTGCGCGCGCCCTTGAGGCGCTCTTTTTCGGTGCGCTGACGCATCTTGCGGGTCACGGTGTAATAGCATTCGTGCCCGTCGCCCGCAGGCGACATATCGTCGGCCGAATAGAAGGGGCGAAAGGTGATATCGTCCTGTCCCTCGCCGTTGATGCCCAGCACCGACAGGACCGAGAACACTTCGAAATCGAGCGGGCTGGTGCGGTCCGGCACGACGTGATGCGAGACCTCGCGCGTGGTGACATGCACACGGTCGCTGCGTTTTTCGAACAGGTTGATCGCCGGCACGCAATTGAGCGAAAAGGCGTCCGGCGTGATCCCTGAAGCGATGTCGGGCAAGCCGTCGCGCAGCAGGACATAGAGATCCACCGCGTCACCGGTCGTGCGCGCCAGCCCCGCCGACAGCCCGGTCAGATCGACGAAGTGAAACCGCTCGGGCATCGCGAAATATTCCTGCAACAACCGGTAGCCGTCAAAGCTTTGGCGCGGCGTGGGCAGCAGCGCTTCGTCGCGTTCGAAGCCGCGCGGCACCACCCCCCCCTTCAGCCGCAGCGTCCAGTCGGCCCGCCGGTCGACGGATCGCGCCACGAGCGCCGTCGCCTCAGTGCACAAAAGCTGGTGCACCTGCCAGCCGCGCACGCCGCGACCGCCCAGGAACAGCGTCAGACGATCCAGCGGCAGTTCGCCGATCGGGGCGCCGCCGGGGCGTTTGAGACGCAGGCGTATCGCGGCCCGGGCCTCGGCCTCGCCGGCGACACCTGCGGCCACCAACTCGCCCCGGCCGTCGATGTACTCCGCCTCCGTCAATTCAATCGGCCACAGCGTCAGGTCGGCTGCGGTGCGGTACACGCAGCCCTTTTGCGCGCCCTCGACAAGCCGCGACCGCAGCGTGGTCTCGCGCGGCAGGACAAATCCGTCGACCAGGCCCGCGTTGGTCATATCGGGGTGAAGCTGGGCGATTAACGTCGACGGCGTCGGGCCAAGGTAATGCGGATAGATGATTTCCAGCAGATGATTGGTGAACGCCGGATACTGCATTTCCAGTTCAAGCTGCACGCGCGCCGACAAAAACGCGCTGCCTTCCAGCAGGCGTTCCACGTAGGGGTCGAGCACTTCGACCCCGTCCATGCCAAGGCGCGATGCAATCTTGGGAAAGGACTCGGCGAACTCCGCCCCCATCTCGCGCAGGTAGGCCAGTTCGGCCTCGTAATGCTTGAGGAGCCTCGTATCCATCCCGGCCTACGCCCTGCTGTCCAGCGACAACTCGCCCGTGGTCAGGTCGACCTGGCTGCGCAGATACAGCTCCATCGGCAGCGGCTGCGCCCACATCTCCGCATGAATGTCGAAGTCTATGACGGACTGCCTTTTGTCCTTGCTCTCGCGCGCCGTCACCTCGAGCGTGCCTTCGCGGATCCGCGGCTCGAACCGGGCGATGGCCTGTTCGATCGACCGGCGAATGGTCTCCGCGCGGTTTTCCGTGCTGAAATCGCCCGCGGTGTCGCGGACGCCGTAATTCAGAACCGAGGTCGCCACGTAGGGATATGCCTGCGCATCGAGGATCGAATCCTGGTTGTTGCTGTTCAAAAGCCAGGCCAGATCGCGCCGCACGATGTCGCGCAACCGGTTCAGGTCGATCACCCGGCTGTCGCGGCCTTCGGTCTTTTTCTCGGGCTCGTGGTCGGTGAGCCGGTCAAGCAGCGACGGTTGCAGGCGTTCCGTGATCGTCCGGTCAGCCATCGGCGGCCACCGGATCCATCTGAAGCGACCGCAGATCCATGATCGCCACGTCCGCATCGCCGGTGGTCAGCAGGCGCTGTCCGGTGCCGACGTGGGTGTCCGCGCCGGCATCCGCCCATGTGGTCGTCCGCGACAGCATCGCCGCGTGATCGAGCGAGGTGTCGGTGCCCACATATCGGGTCGGGATCAGGGCCACGCATTCGCCGCCATTGCGCAGCTTGAGGTTGGCCGCCGTCCAGACCGCATCGCGCAGGTCCTCGGGCGGGTCGGCCGTCAACGTGTCGATGGCGCTGAACGGCATCCAGAAATAACGACCGTTCACGATAATTTCCAAAAGCGGTCCAAGCCGCATGTCGGCATCGGCGATCCAGTCGAACCGGTCGCCGTTGATCGCGCCACCCTGATCGGGCACTTGGTCAAAGGCCCGCGCGCGCAGATCGGCGGCATGGGCGGCATTGCCCTGCGCGAGCGCCCGGTTTGCCTCGATCATCAGCGCGACCCATTCCAGCGGCTCGCCGAATATCAACGGATCCTTTTCGCCGGCAAACACCTTGCCGCGGTACACTTCGCAAATGATCGCTTCGCGGTATGTCTGCGCCATCGGGATCGCCAGCGGTTCCAACTCGGCGCTGAGCTTGAGTTGCGTGATCGCGCGGTTCCAGTCGCCCAGCACGCACAAGAGCTGAAACAGGAAAATCCGCAGCTTGGGATCAGAGGCATCGGCCCGCACCTGCGCCTGCAGCGCGCCAAGGGCACCCGCAAGATCGCCGGATTTCAACAGCTCTTGTGGCGATTGTGACAAACGAATTCTCCCGGACAGCGGATCGGTTCACGAGGGTCGGGACGGCACCGGTCGGGGTGGCGCCGTCCTGCAAGGGTTGGGGTCCGATCAGGCGGGCACGTTTTTCGCGATGTCCCACTTGAAGCTCGGCTTATCGCCTTCCGCACCTTCCGCGGTCTGTTCGATATAGTCGATATTGACCTCGGCGAAATTCAAAGTGATGTTTTCAGTCAGCCTGTCCTCACCGCCCGAACCGCCGGTGCTGACCGATGTGATCATGACCTTTTTCATCGTGATGGTCAGATACTCCAGCGGGGTCTTGCCGGCCTTGCGCACAACGAGCTTGGCAGAGGGGAAATGATCGCCGTTCGCAGTATAGAGCATGAGAACGGGAGACGACTTGTCGATCCATTTGGTGACCGAGATATCCTGGAAGTTGGCTTTGCCGGCGCCACCGCCGCCGCCGACGTGGAACGACCCCGCCTGGCTCAGCCCCCAGGACCAGGCCAGAACGTCAATGCCGCCTTCCTTTGAATATTTATCGTCCTGGGTTTCGCCCGAAATCTCACCCTCAATGATGAGGAACATATCAAGTGCCATATTTTATTTCCCTTTTTCTCAAGTTAGTTGGACGTGGCGCCTCTCGGCCTGAAAATCCCGGCGCACTTGGGCGCGCCGGGCCATTTTTATGTCTTTTCCGACGGAAGTTTCGAGACGAGCCGGAGCGAGACCGACAGGCCCTCCAACTGGTAATGCGGTCTGAGGAAAAATTTTGACGTGTAATAACCTGGGTTTCCCTCGACCTCCTCGATGATCACATCCGCTGCCGCCAATGGTTTGCGGGCCTTTTCGGCTTCGCTGGAATGGGCGGCGGAGTAATCGACGTACTGGTCTATCCACTTCTTCAGGTATCGCTGCATGTCATCGCGGCTCTTGTAGGAGCCGATCTTGTCGCGGACCATGCATTTGAGGTAATGCGCAAAACGGCAGGTCGCGAAGAGATACGGCAGACGCGCGGCCAGATTGGCGTTCGCCGTGGCATCGGCATCGTCGTATTCGGCCGGACGGTGCAGCGACTGCGCCCCGATGAAGGCCGCCATATCGGTGTTCTTGCGGTGAATGAGGGGCATCAGCCCGTTCTTCGCCAATTCCGCCTCGCGCCGGTCGGAAATGCCGATTTCGGTCGGGCATTTCATGTCCACGCCGCCATCGTCGGTGGGGAAGGTATGCGTCGGCAGATTGTCCACCGTACCGCCCGATTCAACACCCCGGATCCGGCTGCACCAACCGAATTCCTTGAACGACCGGTTGATGTTCGTGGCCATGCCGTAGGCCGCGTTGACCCATGCGAAGTTTTCCGATTCCGCATTTCCGACATTCTCTTCAAAGGCGAACTCCTCGACCGGATTGGAATTCGCGCCATAGGGCTGCCGCCCCAGAAACCGCGGCATCGTCAGGCCAAGGTATTTGCTGTCCTCGGAATTGCGCAGCGAATTCCATGCGGCGTATTCGGGGGTGTTCACGATCTTGGTCAGATCGCGCGGGTTGGCCAGCTCCTGCCAGCTGTCGAACTGCATCAGCGACGGATCCGCGCCGGTGATGAAGGGCGCATGCGCCGCCGCGGCGACCTTGGCCATTTCACCCAGCAATTCGACATCCGGTGCCGAATGGTTGAAGTGGTAATCGCCCACCAGACAGCCATAAGGCTCTCCGCCGAACTGGCCGAATTCCTCCTCGTAGAGTTTCTTGAAGATCGGCGACTGGTCCCAGGCCGCGCCCTTGAATTTGCGCAGCGTCTTGCCGAGATCCTTCTTGGAGATGTTCATCACCCGGATTTTCAGCATCTCGTCGGTTTCGGAATTGTTCACCAGGTGGTGCAGTCCGCGCCACGCGCTCTCGAGTTGCTGATATTCCTCGTTATGAATGATCAGGTTGATCTGCTCGCTGAGCTTCTTGTCAATCTCGGCGACCATCGCCTCGATCGAATGGAGCACATCGTCGGAGATCAGTCCGGTGTTTTCCAGAGCCTGCTGGGCCAGGGTCTTGACGGCGGATTCGACGGCCGATTTCGCGGTGTCGGTGCGCGGCTTGAACTCTTTGTTCAGCAGCGCGGAGAAATCCACTTCCTGGGTTTCGACGGCACCGGCTTCGGCGGTTTTCGCTTCTTCGGCCATTGCTTACTCCTCCGTTTCCGCATCGTCCTGGGCGGCAGGGGTCGCGGCCAGGGATTTCAGCAATTCAGGGTTGTTCATCGCGTCCGAGATCAGTTCCTCGGCGCCCGGCTTGCCATCCATGTAGGTCATCAGGTTGCTGAGTTCGTTGCGCGCATCCAACAGCTTCTTCAGCGGCTCGACCTTGGCGGCAATCGCACCGGGCGAAAAATCCTCCATGCTCTCAAAGGTCAGATCGACGGACATGTTGCCCTCGCCGGTCAGCGCATTGGGCACCGAAAACGCCGCGCGGGGTTTCATCGCCTTCATGCGGCTGTCAAAGTTGTCGACATCGATCTCAAGGAACTTGCGATCCGCGATGCCCGGCTGGGCCACTTCGGATTTCCCCGCCAGGTCGGACATGACGCCCATCACGAAGGGCAATTGCACCTTCTTTTCGGCACCATACAGTTCGACATCGTATTCGATCTGCACTCTCGGCGCGCGATTTCGCGCAATGAATTTCTGTGAACTCGACATCACTCTCTCCGTTTTGCTATCGTTTCAGACCGGCAGCCGGCCCATAAAAAAACCCGTATCCGGCCGGATACGGGTTCAAGTTATTCGTCGGCGCCGTCCGTCAGACCGCCAACCAGCCTGACACTGTCCATCCCGCTTGGCGCCATATCGTTAATGATTGTCATGAAATCGGCCCCCACCAGTCGCTTGGCCCGCTTGAGGATGATCGGCAAAGGGCTGGACGGCTCGTAGGTGGCATAATACGCGAGAATCCGGTCCAGCGCCGCCTCCACGTCGCGCGGGCTGCTGATCGCGCCCGAGGGCACGGCGGCCGCCACCGCGGGCGCGCCGGCCTCGGCATGCTCCTCCTGCGACGGCGCGGCCTCTTCTACGTCGCTTCCGGTTTCCTCGGCCAGGCGGGTGACGGCGCGGTGCAGCATTTTCTGGATCTGACTGAGGTCAGGGCCCTGACCGGGCGTCTTGTCGTTAAAGATCGCGTCGATGGCCTTCACGTCCTCCAGCGCGGTCTGCGCCGAGGTAAAAATGCCCTGAAGCACATCGTCGGGCGTGTCCTTGAACGCGGCGGCGATCGCGCTTTGATCCAACACCCGGTCATCCCCCTCGCGGGCCGTCGCCTCGCCGTTGGCGACATCGATATCGCGCAGCGACACGCGACCGAACGCATTGCTTTGCGTCAGCGGCGTCTGGCGCAAGCTGCGCACGATCGTCGCATCGTCGGACAGCCCCAAAACCGCGTTCACGCGCATCGTGGGGTCGTCGTCATCCTCTTCATCAAGCTGCGGATGGCAGGTTTCCCAATACTGTTCCAGGCACCCGCGGATATATGTCGTGGCGCGGGCCAGACCGGCAAAACCGTTCACATTCACCTCGGCCAGGGCCAGGTGAACCGCCGCGCGCAAATCGTGGCTCTGCACCAGAACCGCGGTCGCCTTTTCGATCACGTCGGCATAGTTCGGCGGCTCCGCCTCCAGGATCGCATCGCCGGACTGACGCTCCTCGCCGGGCTGCGCGGCAAGTTCGAGCGCAGCATAAACCGGTTCGTATTCCAGGTTTTCACCGCTCGGCGCATCATCTCCAATGCTTTTCAGGAGAGAATCCAAAAGCCCAACTTCCTTACAGATATAAATTTGCGAAAGCAGCTTTCGCAGGGTCAGTATTCTTGATGCGCCATGTCACAGCTTATACCGCGAAACGGGGCGAATTGTCTTTGAGGTGCAGGCAGCCAAATGAAATATCTAACAAAAAAAATGTCGGACCGCCGTGTGCATCACCTTGGAGTCAGAGCTACCCTTACGGAAAGTTGAACACAGGTCAATCGTTCTTTCTTGTCAATTTCCCGATCCGCGCTATGCAAACGGCCTTGACCGGATGGTGGCCCAGCGCCCATCGTTGGCGCAGTTCACAAAAGGAATTTCCGGATGCGCCATATCCTCTCCCGGCTCGCCATCGGTCTCGCTGCCCTGCCGCTTTGCGCGGTCGCCGCCACGGCGCAGACCGGCACGCTGACCGTCGAACTCAATAAATTCGAACCCGGCGAGACCAGTGGCTGCCGTGCATTTTTCCTGTTCCGCAACAAGACCGGCAATAGCTTCGAAGGGTTCGAGATGTCGCTGGCCATCCTGGATCAGGGCGGCATCATCGATCAATTGCTGACCATCGACGCGGCCCCCCTTCCCGTCGCGCGCACGACGCTGAAACTGTTCGAGATTCCGCAGATCGGTTGCGATGACATCTCTGAGGTTCTGCTGCATGATGTCGGTTCGTGCCAGCCGCAGAACAGCGACCAGATCGACTGCTTTCCGCTCCTGACCCTGGTCAGCCGGACCTCTGCCGGACTGGTGAAATAAGCGATGCGGGCGCTGACCAACACGATTCTCAGCGGCGGTCCGATCGTCGTCGTTCTGATCGTGCTTTCGCTGGGATCGATTGCCCTTATCCTGGTGAAAATAGCGCAATTACGGGGGGTTACGGGCGGCGATGCGCGGCGTTCGGCGGCGATCGGCGCTTGGGCCAACGGCGACCGCCACGCCGCGATAAAGGCGTTGGAGGGCGCCGCGTCGCCGGCGGACCGGATCGCGCAGGCCGCCATGCAGGGGCTTGATCGCGGCCGGGCGCGCGCCCCTCTCGAGGCGGAACTGGAATGGCGCGGCAATGTCGAGCTCGCCGCCCTGCAACGCCACATCCGCCTGTTGGAACTGGTCGCCATGATCAGCCCCCTGCTGGGGCTGTTGGGCACGGTCCTGGGCATGATCGAAGCGTTTCAGGAACTGGCGCTCGCCGAGGGGGCCGCGAATGCGTCACTGCTCGCGGGCGGCATCTGGCAGGCTTTACTGACCACCGCCGCGGGGCTTCTTGTCGCCATTCCGGCGGCCGTCGCGGCAAGCCTGCTGTCGGAAAAAGTGGACCGCGCCGCGGGCAAGATCGAAGTCAGCGTCGGGCAGCTTTTCTCCGGTCACGATGGCGCGGGCTAACGCATGCGACTGCGACGCCAGACACCGCCGCCCCGGCTGATCTCTCTGGTTTCGATGGTCGATGTTCTGCTGATCATGCTGGTGTTCTTCATGGTCACATCGACCTATCTCGACCTTGACATGATCCCGATGATCGACACCGCAGAGGATGGCGTCGCGACACCGGCCAAGCCCGCCTCCGGCCCGGTGCTGATGATCCGCCTCGGCGCGGATGGCACGCCCCATGTCAGCGGACAGGCCATGTCCTACGACATGCTATCATCCACCTTGGCGACCCTGTCGACCGACGTTTCGGTGATGATATTGCCCTCGTTGCGGGCCGACACGCAGTCGCTCGTGTCGCTTATGGACGTGGCGACTGCGGCGGGTGTCCGGCGGCTTCGGGTGGTTCAGGTGGCCGCGCCATGAAACTTGCCCGCGCGCCGCGCAGAACCCCGCCCGAAACGATCATCGCGCTGATCGACGTGGTGTTCTTCTTGTTGGTCTTCTTTATGCTGATCGGGCGGATGGATGCGACGGCCCCGTTCGATGTGACCCCCGCGACGGCGCGCACCGGGGCGGATATGCCGGGCGGGGGTGTGACCCTTGCCATTGCCACCGACGGGGCGCTGGCGCTGGGCGGTGCGGGTGTCAGCCGGGCGCAGGCGCTCGAGCAGATCGCGCAGACGCTGCAGAGCGCGCCGGACCGGCTCATTCGGGTGAACGCCCACCAGGACGCGCCCCTGTCAGAGGTCTTGCCACTGGTGGCCGAGATCGAAGCCATGGGCGCAAGGGACGTGGTGCTGGTCGTCACGCCGCCCGCGCCATGAGCCCGCGCGGCTGGGTCGTTGCGCTTTGCGGGTCGCTTGCCGCCCATGCGGCGGCGCTTGGCGCATTGGCCGTGACGCTCGAGCCGGACGCCGTTGCGGATCAGCCCGTGCCGAAGACCCGGTTCAGCGTCGACGCACAGCAGGTCACACGCAGAACGGCGGCCCCCCTGCCCGACGCGGGCGAGGCGGCGATCGAACGCGCGGCCCCAGCGCAAGGCGCGGCGCAGGGTGTCGTGCCGCAACACACGGCACGCGCGGCRGATCTGYCGCAACACACGGCACGCGCGGCAGATCTGCCGCRACACACGGCACGCGCGGCGGATCTGTCGCAACACACGGCACGCGCGGCAGATCTGCCGCGACACACGGCGCAGGCTGTCGCAGGGCCGCAGGCCCGGTTGGCCGCGAACGCCCCCCGCCCCCCGCCAAGCCCGCCGCAGCGACAGACCGGTCAGAGGATCGGCGCACAACAACCCGCGCCCGCCGCATCCGCGGCAAGCCCCGCCCCGAGGGGCCGCATCGCACAGGCGCAGGTTCTGCCCTCTGCCGTTCGACAGGCGGCGATACCGCAGGTCGCCCGGACCGCCGCCGCGCTGTCGGCCCCTGCCCCCGCGTTGGCGGCAGCGCCCCCCCTGGCCCCGCCAGCGGTCGACCTGCCGCTTCCCTCCCTCAGCGGCACCGCCGAACTGGCCTGGTCAGGCGCGGGCGAAACACCGATCAGCGCCGCATCCCTGGACGCCATCGCCGCATTCACCCAAGACGGCGATCTGGCCGCCGGCGCGCGAGAGGTCCGCGACGGCATCGCGGGGGTTCTGGCCTCGGTGCCCTGCGCGCGGCTACAGACGACGTTCATTCCCGAAACCGGCGCGCTCGAACTGCGCGGCCACATCCCGCAGGACGCGGTGCGCGCACCTGTTCTGGCGGCCCTGCGCGCACAGGTCGGCGATGCGATCGCGCTGTCGGACCAGCTCTTGATCCTGCCGCGCCCGCAATGCGGCGCGCTGGCGGGCATCGCCGACGTGGGGTTGCCGCAATCGACCGAACAACTGACCAATCCCCGCGTGATCGGGTCCGATGGGTTCGCGCAAACTTACAGCTACCGCGACGGTCAGCGGCTGAGCCTCGATCTCCAGGGGCCGGATTACGCCAGCTATGTCTACGTCGACTATTTCGCCGCCGATGGCAGCGTGATCCACCTGCAACCCAACGAAATCGTCCCGCTGGAACGCGCGCCCGCCAAGGCCGCGATGAGCGTCGGGCGCGACCGGGGCGACAAGCCTTCGCTGGAACTGACGGTGGGCCCGCCGTTTGGACAGGAAATCGCGGTTGCCTTTGCCGCGTCGGTGCCGCTCTATGATGACCCGCGCCCGCTGCAGGAACCGGCAGAGCCGTATCTTGCGTTTCTCAAGCAGCGGGTTGCGCAAGCCCGCGCGGAGCATCCTGACTTCAAGGGCGAGTGGGTCTATTTCTTCATCTCGACCACGGCAGAGTGATCAGGGGCAATCCGCACCGGCCCAGCCCCTGAGTCCTTTCTTGAACACCCCGCCGAACGGGTGCTTCTTGGTCACGGCGGTATCATCGGGCGCGCTCACGTAGGTCTTGCCCTGGGTGCACAGCGCCTCGCGGGTCCATTCGTGGCAGGAGGAGCATTTCTGATCTTTCCAAAGCGACTCGGGCAGCCCTACGATCGGAGCGAAAAGCGGCGAAAGACCGGTGATCTGCTCGATGGTCTGCCCCTCGATCGGGGGACCACCTATTGGAAACGGCATGACATAAGTCAGCCCGGACAAGGCATTGGCATCGGATTCGGGGGCAACCGCACGGTTCAGCGCGGCGGTCTCGACCGGGCCGGCCGTGGGGTTGGGCGTGTCATCGGTGCGCTGCGCCTTTTGCGCGATCACGCCGAGTTCGAATGCGACCAGCTCGGCATAGATCCCCTGTGGGAACGCATCGAGATAGGCTTGATACGCCTCTGCCGTGCCCAGCGATTGCGCGGTGGCGATCAACGCCTCTTCCGTTGCGGTCGGGCCTTGCGGTGCGGGTGCGGGTGCCGGCGCGGCGATGACAGGGGTCGCGGGCTCTGGGGTGGCCTGCGGCTTGGGCGCCAACTCCTCGGCCATCAGCACGTTCAGCAACGCGCGCGCATCGTCCTGATACCGGCCATTTGGATAGCCGCGCAGGAACAGCATGATCTGAACCGGATCGTCGCTTTGCTGCACCGAGGCCCAAAGCTGCTGTTCCTGCAATTCTTCCGCGCTCAACGTCGTTTCGGGTTCGAACATGAACTCGCCCGTCAGCGACGAGGTGTCCCACGGCGTCTGCTGGCCGTTCGTCTCGTCGATCACGGCGACGCGGACCTTCTTGAAGGTCTGCTCGATCGGGACGCCAGGCGCGGGAATTTCACGCGCCAGCGCCTTGGTAAAGGGGCTGTTGCCGTCCAGACCGTCGAGCGCGACCGCACCGGGCGCGGTTGAATAGGACAGGAAAGTGCCGGTGGGCGCGTTCATTTCCGCAAGGCCATTGTCGTTCAGATCGCGGATCGCCTTGAACGGGTTGTTCCGACAGGCATCCAGAATGACGATGTTGGTCTTGTTGCGCGCCGATCGCATCTGCCGCAGCACGGCATCCGCCTGCACCGCAACCAGCGACAGGTCGGCGGCATCGGTCAGCAGCGTGTCTGTGGGCAACAGAAAGTTGGTGCCAAAGGACTGTACCGCGTGGCCGGCATAGTAGAACAGGCCCGTCGCGTCCTGCCCGGCCGCGCGCAGGTCGCGGCCGAATTGCGAAATACCTGCGTTTAGGGTCGCCTGGTCGGTATCGGTCAGGATCGTCACGTCAAACCCCTGCGCGGTCAGCGTGCGCGCCATCAGTTCGGCGTCGGGCACCGTGTTGTCGAGCGTGGTGACAGAGGTGTAGGAGCCGTTGCCGACAATCAGCGCGATGCGCGGCTCTGCCCAGACGGCGGTGGACCACAGCGCCAGCATCAGCGGGGCGAAAAAACGAAAAGACGTCATCATCTAGTTCTCAAGCACCTTGAAATCGATCCTTCGGTTTTTCCAGCGGCCTTCCTTGGTCGCGTTGGTGGCGATGGGTGCGCCCTCTCCGTACCCCTTGCTGACCAGCGCGTCGTTGCCCAGGCCCTTGGCCCGCAGGTAGTCGGTGACGGATGCCGCGCGGGCCTGCGACAGACGCATGTTCTGCGCCTCGCCTCCGACGGAATCGGTGTGCCCACCCACCTCGATCACCATGCCCGGACAGCGCGACACGATATTGGCCAGACTGTCGAGCAACGGCGCGCTCTTCTCCTCCAGCCGGGCGGACCCGGATGCAAAGTAGATGTTCCCGGTGCGCGACAGGATCTCGAAGCGGCCCTTGCAGGCCTCGGCGTCGAAATCGCCCTCGGCCTCGAGAGCGACGGACGCGGGCGCCACGGGGGCGGGTACCGGGGCCGCGGCGGCGGATTGCGTGTTGCGCAAGAACACCCAGTCGAAGCTGACGGTCGCCGATGGAATGATGTCGACGTTCGCGGCCTCTTCGAGCTTGCCCAGCCCTTCGGTCAGATCGAAATCGGCAACTGCGATGGAAATCGGTGCATCCGATGCGACCGACACCATGTCATCGCTCAGCAGCGTCGCCACCACCGTGGAAGACAAGGTTTTGCTGACCCCGTGCAGGTCGATGGCATAGTCGACCGGAATCTGCTTGCGCCGCACCGTGGCCAGATCGGCCAGAGCGGCGGGGTTGATCCGGGCAGAGATGGTCGCCTGGGGAAACTTGAACGTCTCGAAGAACAGGAACCGCATCCGGACATTGCGCAGATCCACCTTGGTATCGACGGAATCGAGCAGCACGGAGACCTGCGCAAGGCCGCTTTCGTCGATGCCGCCCTGCAGGGTCGCAAAGCTGCTGGATTCGACCACGGTCTGCTTTTTCACGGACTGGAACCGCAGGTTCGACATGGAGGGCTGGAGTGTCCAGCCACCGGCAAAGGGATCCTGCGCCGCGGCGGGGCCTGCGATCGCGATGCCGAGGATCACAAACAGCGCTGAGACCTGCGCCGCCACGACTCTGATCTTGGTGCAAAA
The DNA here is from genome assembly GCF_005887615.1 of Sulfitobacter sabulilitoris. GTDB lineage: Bacteria > Pseudomonadota > Alphaproteobacteria > Rhodobacterales > Rhodobacteraceae > Sulfitobacter_E > Sulfitobacter_E sabulilitoris. The sequence goes on along the minus strand of NZ_VANS01000001.1, from coordinate 107,588 downwards.
CATCGAACACTCCTATGACCGTGATAAAAATTTTCGGCGCGCAAAAACGTCCAGAGCCGCAAGGACAGGAACAGGCTACAAGAGTGAGCGCAAGGAAAGCCAGTCTTATATTCCGCGAAACATGCGCGATGAAAGGAGGCGGGCGCGCCTTGGCAGGCACGGCGACCGACCGCACCCGCCCGATCGCAGGGCGTGCGCCTGCAAGATCAGGGACGTCCTGGCGCGCGTCGCCGGGACCCGGCCCCGGCATTCCGTCGGCCCGTGCAGGCGGCAGGCGTACGCCGCGATCGTGCCGGGCCGCGTGCTTTCTTGCAACGGCGAAGGCACGACGCACGCCACTGCGGCCAGTGCCGCGCGGAATGAACGGATGAGAAAAGACGTGCCGCAAGACTGCACGCTGCACGGTTGCCGCCACCCGATGCGGGCGCGTCCCAGCGGCGGTGAATGTCCCTCTGTTACAGTTGACGAGACCGACAAGTCCCGACGTGACGGCGCGGTCCCGCGATCCGGCCTAGGGGGGTCCTTGAGGGGTGTCCGCGAGCGGATGAAGGCACCAACGTGAGCCGGCATGGACCACGACCGTTGGATCTGGCCAAAAGCTGACGCGTTTTCAATATTTTGACTGAAAAGGTGGTGCCCCCACACTGTAGCCGTCTGTAAAGAAATGGTTTTTCTATTTTTGCGCATAAAGCACCAGTTTCTTTGAACAAATCGCTCTCGGCCCTCTTGGCCGGAGCTTCAAAGAAACAGCCCCTTTGTGGGACAGTTTGTGGGACACAAAAATGACGGCAAAATCTATATCTGGCCTGACGATGCGCGGTCAAATCTATTGGCTAAAGATGCGCGTCCCGAGGGCTTACTCGGACATTGAGCCAAAGGAGATGATCGAACGGTCTTTGCATACCAAAGATCGCCAAGAGGCTGAGGCGCAGTGCGCCATAGCCAAGGTTGCGCTTCGTCGCGAGTGGGACGCGTTGCGAGCTGGCCGCAGCGCCGACCAGCGCGCACTGTTCAATGCGTCAACCGAACTACTCAGAGGTTGGGGCATGACGTTCAGTCCGATGCAGGACTTGGTTACAGGACCCATTGAAAATCTCTTGGCCCGTATGGAAAAGTTGAGTGCGAATGAAGCGCAGTCCTTCGCCGTGCCCGCCGCACTTGGCGCGGTCGATCTGCCGGACCTGACCCTGAGAAAAATGGCTGCCCGCATGCCGACGTTGAAGAAAGCCGATATCAAGGCCAAAAATGCGCGTCAGAAACGCGAATGGTCCACGAATTTCGTCCGTGCCGCCAAGGATTTCACAAAACATATCGGGAAGCGGACGATTTTCACTGTCTCGGAACAGGATGCCATCGACTACGAAGACTTCTGGAAGAGCCGCTACCGCAAAGGAGAGGTGACGGCCAACTATGCAAACAAGCAGATCCGGTACGTGCGGCAGATGATCGATGCGCATTATGACGACATCCGCCTACCTCGTAGCAAGCGCAAGAATCCCCTTCTCGGCATGAAGGTCGACGTGTTGGCCAGCGATCAAGACGAAAGGGAACGTAGACGTCCAGCTCTTCCAGACACCTGGATTCGCGAGAAACTGATTGAAGAGCGTGTTTTGGAAGGCCTTCATCAGCAAGATTCTGACATTGCGATCATATCCGCGGAATGTGGAAACCGTGGCACCGAGGTCTACGATATGCCGGCGAGCGACATCCATCTGGATCATGAGATACCGCACATCAAGATCCGCATCGTCACGGAAGGTGACGACCGACGGGATATTAAAAACAAGGCCTCCAAGAGACCAGTCATTCTGATGGGCGCATCCTTGGAAGCGGTGAAACGCAATCCTTTGGGATTCCCGAGGCATCGAGGGAAAGCAAGGTATTCAACTGCTGTAAACAACTTTTTGCGCGATCATGACTTGCTTCCCGCATTGCCGGCCGACGCGACCAAGAACTACACCATCAGCTGCACGCGACATTCTTTCGAAGATCGCATGATCGCGGTAAAAATGGACAATGAGGAGCGGGCATACCTTATGGGTCATTCGATCGGCGCAATCCGTGGCAGACCCGTTTACGGCAGCGACCTGGACCTGCGTATCCGTGCGCTGTTGCAGGAGATGGTCGCGTTCGAGACGCCTACCTGGAAGCCGCGTCCGATCAAGGTGCTCCGCCGCGAAATCGACAATATTTTGAATGAAAAAGGCCACCGGACCGAATGATCCGGTGGCTCGGCGGCGGCAGGCGGCTTTTACGCCGCTTGCCGCTGTCCTTCCGCAATCTGCCTGATCTCTTCGAGACGGTCATCTTGCGACGACAGCGCCATCTTTTCGGCCTTCAGCCGATTGTAGACTGGTAGGTACTTACCGCCGTCCGCGCGTTCTGTGATGATCCGTGCCACCAAGACGATAGCCTCTTCGATCTTCTTTTTCTGGTCTTCCATCTCATGCTCCGAGTTAACCTCGGAGGAAATCGGACCGACTTGAAAGATTTGGGAATCTTCGCTGGAAACCCCTTATTGAGATTTTCGATCTCAGATGGAACCGCGACCTCTTCAAGCCTGAATTGTCATGTTATGACGCGCGCCAATGCCTCAGCTTGCTGTATCACCAGTTTTACTGCCTCAGATTGTAGATCTGGAGGATATCCATGCCGTCGCAGAATGCGCTTCACCACGACGCGCATCTTTGCTCGAACATCGTCTCTCTGCCACCAATCTGTCCCCGAACTTTCTCGAACCGACTTGACAAGTTCTGTTGCGATGACCCGCAACTCCTCGTTGCCCATGACTTCGACGGCGCTCTCGTTCTGCGCAAGAGCGTCATAGAAGCTGCGTTCCGCCTCTGTCAGATCGTCGTCGGGCACCGCCTTCAGATCCTTCGCCAAGGCGATCAGTTCCTGAAGCACCTGAAGGGCGTCTACGCTGCGATTATGATAGCGAGCAATCGCATCAGTTAGCCGATCTGAAAACTTGGCATTCTGGACGACGTTCCCGCGCGTCTTGGCTTTGATCTGGCCATTGAGAAGCTTCTTGAGCGCCTCAACCGCCAGGTTCTTATGCTTCATGTTTTCGATCTCCATCAGGAAATCTTCAGACAAGACGCTGATGTCTGGGCGATCAAAGCCACACGCCTCCAGGATGTCGACGACCTCCGTTGATGCGACTGCGCGGTTCAAAAGCTGTTCGATCGCAAAATCGGGACTGGTATTTCGAGAGGCACCACCCTTTACATCCATTTTCAGCAGCGCTGCCCTGACGGCGAAAAAGAACGCGACTTCTTCTGCGTTCTGACTCGCCTCTGGAGAACCCGCAGATAGTTTGAACGCCTTTGCCAAGCTGGCGACGGCATCATGGAAGCGCTTTCCGAAATCTTCAGTATTGCCGCTCTCGTCTTCTCTGGCTTTGCCAAGAATGTGATTGGCGGCGCTCGGTAGAAGTTCCAGTCGCGCGGTGCTGTCGCGGCCCAGTGCGGACAAGTAGTCGAAGCCGTGAAACAGCCCCCTGGCAACCTCCAACGCCGTGAGGAAGGCGCTTACAGCTTCACGCTCATCGATGCCGGTTTGGTCCTGATCCCCTTTGGAATAATGAGCCAAGGCGTTCTTCAGCTCCGCAGCCAGACCGATGTAGTCAACCACCAACCCGGCAGGCTTCCCTGCAAAGACGCGATTTACCCGTGCTATTGCCTGCATCAGCCCATGCCCGCGCATCGGCTTATCGACATAGAGCGTGTGCATACATGGCGCGTCAAACCCCGTCAGCCACATGTCACGGACGATAACCAACCGCAGCTTGTCCTTGGTGTCCTTGTAGCGACGACGGAGAGCCTCGAGCTTCGCCTTTCCTCTTATGTGGGGCTGAAACGACGCTGGATCGGTCGCATTGCCGGTCATAACCACTTTCACAGCGCCGAGCTCATCGGCATCCGCATGCCAATCAGGTCGGGCATCGACGATCCGTTGATAGGCCTCAACGCAAATCCGACGGCTCATGCAAACGATCATTGCCTTGCCGTCAATCGCCTCCAAGCGAGCGTCAAAATGCTGGAGAATGTCCTGCACTACTGCATCCAGCCGTTTTTCGGCCCCAACCAGTGCTTCGACCCTCGACCACTTCTTCGCCGCGGCACTCGCTTCGGTCTCGACCAGATTTTCAGTCGCATCCTCAAACTCTTCGTCCAGAGCAGCCTGAACGTCTTCGTCGATTTCGATGCGCGCGACACGACCCTCATAGTATATCGGCACTGTGGCGCCATCCTCGACGGCCTGCGCGATATCGTAGACGTCGATATAGTCGCCGAACACGGATCGCGTGTTGGCTCCGACCAACTCCACCGGGGTTCCGGTGAATGCGACATAGACGGCATTCGGCAGTGCAGATCGCAGATGGTGCGCCAAGCCGCGCTTCACGTCGCCCGAGGTAGCGTCGATCTGGGCGTCGAACCCGTATTGGGTGCGATGCGCTTCGTCGACCATGACAATGACGTTCGAGCGGTCGGTAAGCTGCGGGAAATCAGCCCCACGCTCCGGACGGAACTTCTGGATGGTCGAGAAGACGACACCGCCGACCTGCCGATTCAGCAGACCCTTCAAATCTTCGATGCTGTCCGCCTGAACAGGATCTTCGCCAAGGAGATCACGACAGCGGCCGAATGTGCCGAACAGCTGATTGTCGAGATCGTTGCGGTCTGTCAGGACAAGCAGGGTCGGGTTCTCCAGATCAGGCAGGTGCATCGCACGTCCGGCCAAGAAAGCCATGAGCAAGGATTTCCCTGACCCCTGGGTGTGCCAGATCACGCCACCCTTTCCGTCATCTCCACGCGCCGACAGGATCGACGTCACCGCTTTCCTCACCGCGTGGAACTGATGGTAGCCCGCCGCCTTCTTGATTGCGCCCTTACCCTCATCCTCGAAAACGATGAACGAGCGCAGCATCTCCAGCAGAGTGCCTCGGTTCAACAATCCTTCGGTCAGGGTTCCAAGAGCCAGGCCTTCCGTCTCGGCGACGATCTTCTCGCCATCAACAGTCCTCCAGCGCATATATCGGTCGAGCGCGGCGGATTGAGTGCCGTAACGTGCATTCAGGCCGTCCGAAATAACCGAAAAGGCGACCGTACGGAACAGGTTCGGAATGTCGTATTTATAGGTCTCGATCTGGTTGAAGGCCTTCTCGAGGTCCGCGCCCTCAGTGCCCTTCAATTCGACGACCACCAGCGGCAGGCCATTGAGATACAGGACAATGTCCGGAATGCGGGGGTTTCGCCCGACCATGTCCACCTGGTTGAAGGCGTGCCACGCATTGTTTTCGTCGTCCCAGTCCACCAGTGCAGCGCGGCCGTTGCGTTCTTCACCGTCGCGGAAAAAGGTCACGGGGACGCCGCGGACCATCAGATCGTGCAGATGCCTGTTCTCCGAAATCGGATCGCCCGCGAATTTCTGGTCGCAAACCGCAGCGACAACCTCGCCCACTGCGCCATCAGGCAACTCCGGGTTGAGACGACGCACCGCCTTCGCCAGAACCTTGCGCAGGATCGCGTCGTGAAAACTGCGGCGTTCCGGATCGCGCTTCTCCGGAGATATCTCCGCCCCCGACGCCGTGGCAAAGCCAAGGCACGCCAGCTTCGACATCATCCAGTCTTCGAGATCGCTTTCGGAGTTCCAGGCCATTACTCTTCCTCAGACGGGTTCATATTGCCCATCCTTCATGAACAGCGGCTCGGTAGAAAGCCGCACTCGGCTCATCTGGCGTATGACCAAGCTTGTCCCTCTGTGGTTCCAGGATGCCGACAAGGCCCTCATAGAAAGCCTGCTCGCCGGGATATGCTTCGGCACCGACCGTTAGCTCCAAATGCCTGCGGTAGACGTAGCAGATCGCATCCGCGACTTGCACCAGCGATGAGTGGTCCGATTTGATAGCGAAGGCGGTGTTGATGATCTGGTCGAGCCGGTCCGCCCCTGTACGCGGAAACCACACGGACTTTCCGCGGTTCTTGCCTCGCACCTGATAGAGGCCGTCATACCAGACATCCGCCTGATACAAACCATCAGAAAGCTGCGGCATCCCTGCCTTGTTGTCATCCATGATAACGACGGTAAGGCCCTTGCCTCCCTTGATGCCTTGCATCTTCTTTTGAACGAGGCATGCCGTGAACATTCCTCCGGCCAGCCAATAGCTGTCGCCAAAGGGATGACCATGCCCATCACCCTTGGCCTCGTCGAGGGCTTGGAAGGAAAGGCCGATACCGAAGAGCTTTCCACCGTTTGCCACTGCGAGCCGACATATGTTGGTCAGGAAGTCCTTACGCTCATGCGGCGGAATTTGGCTCCATCCGCCCTTTCCGTTGATAAAGCGTGATGTCTTGAGTTCAGTGCCGCTGCCCGGGTACCTTGCCAGCAATTCGCCCAGCTTCCGGTCGAAATCGGCCGTCTTCTTGCGCAGCTTGTAGGCGTCGACCATCAGACCACACATCACGAAGACATCGCCATCTGCGGGTGAGCCGCTTTCGTCAATGTAGATGAACTTCATTCCACGACTTCCTCAATCTGTTTCTCCGCCTCGCGGATGCGAAGCTCGCCGGACATGAGGCGGGGCAGAAGCGTGTCGCGGAGGGCGGCGAGTGTGTGCGCTTCATGAGTGCCCGCTACGATCTTTTTGGTCATTGGTCGTACGAGTTCGGAAAAAGCATCGACGACTGGCTCTGGAGGGATCGCGATGTTGTAGCGGGCCATGTCCTTCCAGTTGGAGCGCGGCATGCGCGTTCCGGATGAAGACGCGTTCGCATGCTCAACGAAGGTATCCGAAGACACCACGGTGAGAACCAGTTCGCGCCAGCGATCAGACATTGCGTCGATGACAAGAATGTCGGTGGAACAGATCCCATCTTTTGGGGCGATCCCGACCTTGTGAAAGTAGGGACGGAGCTTGCCAAATAGGATCTGACCACGGTGCATCGCCGATTTCGCGCTGCCCACCTGTCCGGCTTCGCCCCAGTCTGACAGGGCGATGGAACGCCGGGGCATGTGTTCGAGACCGATATAGGGGGTCTCAGCCTTGGTATCATCTGGCTTCACTTGCTGCCGGACATTTGATGCAATCTCAGCAAGCGTTCCGGCCTTCCACCCCTTCGGTAGCCCATCTGGGCCAAAGCTGTCGGGGAAGAGGGCGGCGGTGGCTTCGTCCAGGTGGGCGGGGGGCTGGCCGAGGGCGCGGGCGTGGACGGGGTCGAAATCCACGAACCACGACCGATAAAGCGCCCGCGCCATCTCCTCCAGCGTCGCAGACATCCACCGATTTACTCCGATCTTTTTGTCGAGGGCACCGATCATCCCACCGATTGCCCGTTGCTCATTGATCGGGGGCAGTGCGAGTTCGAGATCGCGCTGAGAGGTAAGGCTAACGTAGCCAGCCATATCGGTTTCACCAGCGCGAACAGCAAACTCGGTCTGAAACTGATAGGATCGCATGAGGGCAAACAAGTAGTCGCGATCAACGCGATTTTCGTCCAGCACTCGCCAGAAAGTCGTTTGTGGACTGCATACGAAAGGAGGCGCATCTTTGCCCACCCGCGCCACTCTACCCACCGTTCCCTTATGGGAAATCAGGATGTCCTGCGGCTGACCGATCCCCTTCCGCACACGCGACTGAGCGACATGATCAATTTTCGCCGCACTATCGAATAAGACGGACCCGTCACGCATATCGGCGGCACGTATGAACGACATGCCTTCCTCGGAGAACTCGTGTTTTCGCGGTCTATTCTCGCCGTGATTTCCGTCTTCTACCCGAATCACGCCTTCAGCCTGCCACTCTTTTATGGTTTTCCGGGCCGCCTTAAGCATTGCTAAGTTTCTCCAACCGAGCTTCGATCTCCGTCTCCAGCCGCCGCCCCTCCGCAAACTGCATACGTAACTCCGCTGTCAACCGGTCGAACTTCTCTTCGAACGGTTCGCCGTCCTTCTCCGCGGCACCGGCACCGACATATCGTCCCGGCGTCAGAACATGCCCGTGCTTCGCGATCTCCTCCAGCGACGCCGCCTTACAGAAGCCCGGCTCATCGGCGTACGCGCCCGCGTCAGGCTCACCCCGCCACGCATGGTAGGCCGTCGCAATGCGCGCGATCTCGTCCTGCGTCAGTTCCTTCTGCTTGCGGCTGCCTGCCACCAGCGATCCCATCTTGCGGGCGTCAATGAACAACACCTCGCCGCGCCGGTCGCGCAGCTTGGCGTCCTTGGCGATGCCGTTCGATTTGTCCTTGGCCAGTATCCAGATGCAGGCCGGGATCTGGGTGCCGTAGAACAGCTGCCCCGGCAGGGCGATCATGGCGTCCACCGCCTCTGCCTCGACCATGGCGCGGCGAATGTCACCCTCACCACTGGACATCGACGACATGGAGCCGTTGGCCATGACAACGCCCGCAATGCCGGTGCTGCTCAGCTTGTCATAGATATGCGCCATCCAGGCAAAGTTCGCGTTGCCCACCGGGGGCGTGCCAAACGGCGTCCACCGCCGATCCTCAGCCAAGATATCACCGGACCAGTCTGAGACGTTGAAGGGTGGATTTGCCATCACGAACTCGAATTTCTCATCCGGGAAGGCGTCTTTGAGAAGCGTGCCTTCGGGGTTCCACCGCAGACCGTCCGCACCGATGCCGCGGATGGCAAGGTTCATCTTGGCGAGGCCATATGTCGTGTGGTTCCGCTCTTGCCCATAGACGGCCAGATCGAGGCGGGAATACTTGTTCTTTTCGATGAACCGTTCGGATTGCACGATGAACGAGCCGGACCCGTGGCAAGGCTCGTACAGGCGGCCCTTGAGCGGCTCGAGCATGTCGACGATCAACTCGACGACAGGCTTGGGCGTGTGGAAGTCACCGCCACGCTTGCCCTCGTTGGATGCGAACTCGGAGATGAAGTATTCATAGACGCGACCGACCAGATCGAAATCCTTCGGCGTGCCGTCGAATTTGATGTTCGAGAACAGGTCGATCAGGCCGGTGACGACCGCAGGATCAAGCCCGGCGCGCCCGAAGACCTTGGGCAGGGCACCCTTGAGTTGCTTGTTGTCTTCCTCGATGGCGCGCATCGCATCGTCCACCATGACGCCGATCTTTGGGTCCTTGGAATGCGCAGACAGGTGCCGCCAACGTGCGGCCTCCGGCACCCAGAAGATGCCATCGGCGAGATATTCGTCAATATCCTCGGCGACTTCCGGGCCATCTTCGGCCATAAGCGCATCGTGCTTGCGACTGAAGGCCGTGGATATGTAGCGGAGGAATAGCAGCCCCAGGGCCACGTGCTTGTATTCGCCGGGGTCCATCGACCCGCGCATTTTATCCGCCGCAGCGAACAGCGTTTTTTCGATTGTCATATTACCTGCCTCGGGTGGCCGCACTTTTTGTCCAGCTCTTTGCCGGTCAGGATACTGTTATTGCAGATTGAATCAATGATGGAACATCCAATGACTGATTGCTGTTGCAAAACGGACTCGTGGGGCAAAAAGTGCTTCCCGCCCTGGCAATCAACACAATCTTCTGTCTACCGGCCGCCCCCGCGCCGGTAATACTCGGTAATACCGTTACCGGGCATTACACCCCGACCGGAGACAGACATGACGAAACACGAACCGAACCTTACAGTTGACCAGCCCGCCGATCCTGACCTGGAGCGCCGGGTGGAAGCCGCCATCCTCGAACATATGGCGCAGCACGACGGCGCGATGCCGACGATCAATGCGTTGAACGTGACGATCAAAACGTCCAACTCACGGCTCTGCCCTGCGGTGCGCGCGGTCAAGACGCGGCTGATGGCGGTTCAGACCAAACTGGCATCGATGCCGGACATTCCAGAAGCGTTGACGCTGGCGCACGAACAGGTGCTGAAGGAGATGTGGGCGAAAGCCCGTGAGTATCAGAATGAAGAGATCGTGGATCTCAAACGCAGCCAGACCGCGCGCGATGCGATGTACCGCGAAGAGGTCGGTGAGATGCAGGACGTAATCGTCTTGGTCGAGGCCGCCGAGAAGAACGCGTTAGTACGGGCGGAACAGGCAGAGATTACCCTCGAGGCAACACGTAAAGCGCTTGAGGATACACGTGCTGCTCTTATGGCTGCCGAGGCGCGTCTGGCTGAACAGGACAAGATCCTCGCCCTGTTCGCAGTCAAGGTCGCGCAGGAGCCGTCTGGTGATGAGCCGAAGACGCCAACTCGCAAAACAAAGAAATCCGGCCCAACAACCGCGAAGCCTGATGAGCCGGAAACTTTTGACCTTCCCGGCGTCAATCTCCCCGCTGACGCTGACGCTGGAGATCCTTCCTGACAACCTTGATCGGATCGGGCAGCTGGTCTTCGTGGCGGGTAGCCAGTGCCTTGTCCGCAGCCTTCGCAGGATCGTGCTTTCCGGTCTCCAGATCGAAGCCCCGCAGCGCCGCGACGGCTTCGATCGCCTGCTGTCCCTTCACGAAATCGTCCAAGATTTCCGGCCGCTCCTGACAAATCAAAACGGCGTCCGAGGTGGCACGGTGCGCTTTCATCAGATCGAGGTTCGTCGTCTCGTCAAACTTTTCAGAGAGCTTCGAGAAGTCCATATCGCGAGTCACAAAACAAGCCCCAGGAAAATCATCGTGGTTGTTCTCCAGAGGCCGGTCTTGTGCAATGGCGGCGATATCATCTGGTATGTTCCGCCCCGCCGCCTTCTCCGTCTTTTCCAGTATGGCGGCCCTTCGCCGCATCTCGGCTTCTTGATGGCGGCGCTCATCAGCCTGTTCGGCCTCTTTTTGCGTCAGGTCAGCCTCTTTCTGCCTCAGCCGAAACGCTCTCTTCGCAATGCCGACCAGGAAATCATAGGCAGGCCGGACCGCGTCGGCGAGTGTCGTCCGCTTTGCTTTATCCTTGGGTGCGGCCGGACCGAACTTCAGGCCTTCAGGCTTTTTCTCTTTTTCGGGCCGGTAATCCATCTGTCGCGTCTCAATGGCGTTCAGACCGACCTCGATGGCTCTCATCTTGGCTTCGGCGTTGTGGGACATCTCGCGACCACGGTTGATCTCTTGCTCCGCAAGGGCTGCTTTGCCTTCGGCATCACCTTCCCGAACCAGCAGGTCTACCTTTCGCTTGGCGACCTCATTCGATGCCTTGGCGCTTTCCTGAATGGCGCTGCCAGCCTTTCTGACGATATCGGCGAGGGCGCCTTCGTACGTCGCGCGTCGGGCCTTTGCGGCGTCCGCCCTCCGTGTATCCACTGCTTCCTGCGCCTTCGCGGCCTTCAGCTTGTTGTACTCGGCTGTGGAAAGCCGCGCCCGGCGCGGGCCGAACCGGAGAAGTCCAGCGTCCGAGAAGACATCACGATGCAGGTCGTTCTGCCATTCCCGCATCGCGTCGCAATAGGCGGCGTTTGCCGCCTTCTTGACGTCCTTTGCCGACTTGCCCTTGTGCGCTTCATGGAAGGCCGTTTTGGCACTCCGGCCCGGATGCAGATGGTCGACACGGCCCTTCTCAAGGTCGAGGCCATAGAGATGCACATGGACATTGCGCTCATCCCAGTGGACCACCCCCATCATCATGCGTCCGCCAAGGCTCTCCAGACGCTTGCGCTCGTGTTCCATCGCCTGGCCCATCACGCGCATGCAGTCTGACTTCAGTGCTGGGTCCGCGAGAGCATCTTCGGTCAGGACCGGCAGAGATATCACGCAGGTGTAAAGCGACGCCGCATCTGCACGGAGCTTGCGCTGGCGCTTGCTCACAGTGCCATCCTTCTCGGTGTACGGAAACGACTCCTTCTTCGAAGACGCCCTTACCTGTGCGTCGCGCAAGGACGGGAAATCATCAACCTCACCGGGGATAATCTCGGGTGGAGGGCCACCCTCCGCGACGTGCATCGATGCAAGCTCAAGGCGCTCCGCTTCGTCCAGGATTTCTTGCGCCGTCCAAGCGCGCTGGCCGTTCTTCTTCTTGGCTTGCCCGCCCGGCGCGCCCTTCGCCGAGTAGACTTCCACATGCGCGAATTGATAACCTGACATTCCGTTCTCCACTTTCATTTTGCGTTGAAGTGGAAGGGACGTAGGTAAGACCGAGGGTTCGCAAAAATGGATTGAGCGACCGCCCGGGGGGTCGGTTCAATACTCTTAGAGACCGACTATGCGTATTGCGAGACGCCCCTTCGGGGCTCAATACGCGCGGCTCTCCGAGGGCCCCTTCACGCCGGGGTGGCGGTCCTGCGCGGACGACGGCATCGTTCGCCACTTCTGCACTTCGGCGTCTCCCGACAGGCTGGGGAAGTCGTTCCGCACTCTCCCCCAAACCCCCGCTGCTCGCCGCTCCTCACGGCCAGCGATGAGAGGGCAGGCCCTCTCCTCGACCTCACCCAATCTGCGTCCCAGGAGATCCACGATCACCGGAGTTGTCGAACGGTTGGAGGCCGGGGTGCCAGGCTGCCAATGCAAATCGGGCCCTTCTTGCGAGACCCGATCAGCACCGGCCGCCAGTGGGCACCGATGGGAGAGGGGGTCACTTGACGGTCGCTGATAGACCGCAGCCCCGACATCTCAACCCAAGGAGTCTCTCCATGTTCGACACCGTGAATACTGCACAAATCCGCCCCCCGAAGGACGACACGCCATCCAATCTTGATCGCTTTGTCGACAGCCACCAAGATGCGCTTTACGACGCCGCAGCGCTTCTCGCTGGTGGTCGTGGAATTCATCTCGTTGACCGGATCGTGGACGGCATGTCTGACCAAGAGGGCCCGACCAGCCGGACAATCAGAGCGCTGCACGATCTGTTCGACATTCTGGCCCTCGAGAACGTCGACGATCTCACGCGTCCTGAGGCACATTTTTTCTTGGCAATCGACCCATCGGAGCCAATCGTCGACGATATCTGCCTTCTTACCGACGAACTGGCCACTATCATTTCTGACATGGACACCGCCGCTGAACAGCAGTCCAGCGATGGGAGGGCAGCGGCATGAGCGATGACAGCAGAATCAACGGCGACCGGCATCAGTTGCCAGCCCTCGATCGGGAGCATCTGATCTTTCTCAACTTCCAAACTGCTGGGCAGGATCGCGGTTCGTGGCCGATCGAGATTGGCACGGCCCGCGTCCAATCGGATGGATCAGTCCGGGTCCAAGGCAATCTGATCCGGCCCCACCCGTCCTGGCGGGAGGACCTGTGGTCATCTGCGCATAAACAAATCCACGACATATCTCGAGATAGGCTCAAGAGCGTGCAACCGGCCGATCTCATTGCGGCTGAATACCTCGAGTCGATCGCTGGATTGACGATTGTTTCGAATGACCCTGATCTCGATCGCTTTTGCCTCGACATGCTCGCCGATACCATCTGCGCGACCTACATCTTCGAAATCCTTGGCTTTAATGCAGCAATCGCGCCGTTTGGCTTTCCAGGGATCAAGCGTGCTCACGCTTTCCAGAAAGGGTTGCGCCCGTCGCATCGGGCGGGCAACGACGCGGCTCGCCTGGCAATGGCATGGTATGCCGCCTCCGAAGGTTACAGCTGACGTCACAAAGGACGAGGAACGGTGCGCCCACTAAGCGGGATGGATCAGCCGCCTGCATCATTCCTTTCGGTCAAGTTCGCAATCACGCGAACCTGACCAAACCGCCAGGATTTCTCCTGCCTTGGCGGTCTTGACGACATTGATGAGATCAATCGCGCGGTTCGCTTGCGTCGTCCGGCTGCGCATAAGGAGACTTCCATGAACGTTCACAATCGCACCGACACATCCCGCGCTGATATCCTCGAGGCAAATATCGAAGACGCGCGCGCCTTCTTTGATCAACATTCGCTCACGCTATGGGATCTCTGTGACTGCATCGGCGACCTCGACGCGCGGGAAGCCGTGGAAGATCTCACTGGCCTGTTCAACGAGCGAAGCCCGGCGATCGACACCATCGTCCGCGCGATCAACCAGATCGTCCTCGCGCTGGTGACGGTTCCGTTTGCTGTCGTCGAGGTCCTCGAGCGTGAAACAAGGCTGAGCGGCGGTCTCGGAAACGCGATCAAACACTATGGCCCGCGGCTCGCGGATGTGAGCACACACCTCCTGAGAGCGTCATACCGCAGCTGACGCTCAGACGAGGACCACCTGACACCTCACCAAGGATGAATTCGAACCGGAGCGTTCGAACCGCAGGGTGAGAGTGTGTGACAGTTTGTGGGACAAATATCGCAGACAAACCACTGAAAAGCTCAGGAAACCAACATTTCTTGGGTTTTTCGCTTGACAAGTGGTGCCCCCACACGGACTCGAACCGCGGACCTACTGATTACAAATCAGTTGCTCTACCAGCTGAGCTATAGGGGCACTGGGCGCTCGTTTAGTCGGATTGGCCGCGTCCTGCAAGACGGAAAATCGCCTTTGCTTTGACGTTTTACATGACACCCGTCACAGGCTAGTTTGCGCCATCTTTCAGACAGGACCCCAGAACACGATGCAGCTTGTCCTCCACACCGGCGCCCATTTCACCGAAGAGGAGCGGCTGATGAAATGCCTGCTTCGCAACAAGGGGGATTTCGCCAAGCGCGGCGTCGCGGTGCCCGGACCGGGCAAGTATCGCAAGCTGCTGCGCGAAACGCTGGCCGCGATGCAGGACACCGCCCCCTCGCCGGGGGCGCGCGAGGTTCTGCTGGATGCCATTCTTGACGACGAGCCCGCCGATCGCGTGATCCTGTCGAACGCGCATTTCTTTGGCGCGCCGCGCGCCGCGGTGCGGCAGGGGCTGATCTATACCGAAGCGCCGAAACGGCTGGCCCACATGACAAAGCTGTTTCCGCATGACCAGATCGAGCTGTTCATGGCGATCCGCAATCCGGCGACGTTTCTGCCGGCCGCCTTTGACCAGTCCCCGCGCGAGGAGATGGACGATTTCGTGGGCGGCGTCGATCCGCGCGCGATCAGGTGGTCGGACACGCTGCTGCGCATCCGCGAGGCCGTGCCCGACATCGACATCACCGTCTGGTGCAACGAGGACACGCCGCTGATCTGGGCCCAGATCATCCGCGAACTGGCGGGTCTGGAGCATGGCGAAAAGATCATCGGCGGGTTCGACCTTCTGAGCGACATCATGTCCAAGGAGGGGATGCTGCGCTTTCGCGCCTACCTCAAGGCCCATCCGGTGATGACCGAGGTGCAAAAGCGCCGGGTCATCGCCGCCTTCCTGGACAAGTTCGCGATCGAGGAAGAGATCGAGGAAGAGCTCGACATGCCGGGATGGACCGATGCCCTGGTGAACGACATGACCGAAGTCTACGACGAGGACGTGTTTGAGATACAGCGCATTCCCGGTGTGCAGGTCATCGCGCCCTGACGCGCGCTATGCCGCGCCCCGCAGCAGCCATGCGACATAGGCGCCATAGCTGAGCAGCAAGAACGCCCCTTCGCGCCGCGCGATCCGCCATCCGGTGCGCGCAAACAGCACCAAGAGCGCGGTCGCGCCAAGCATCACCCAGATATCGAGGTCGGCAATCACCTGCGGCACGGGAATGGGATGCACCAGCGCGGTCACCCCCATGATGCCCAGCACGTTGAAGATGTTGCTGCCGATCACGTTGCCCAATGCGACGTCGCTTTGCCCCCGGCGGGCGGCGACCACCGATGTCACCAGTTCGGGCATGGAGGTGCCGACCGCAACGATCGTGAGGCCGATCACCGCCTCCGACAGACCCAGCGCGGCGGCGACGGACACCGCGCCGGTGACGAGCATCCTGGCAGCCAGGATCGTCACGACCAGGCCGCCCAGCAGGGTCAGCAGGGCTGTCCAGGGGCGGGTCCTGGCCGGTGGCAGGCTGGCGGCCTCGGCCTCGTAGAGCAGGCCGGCTGCTGTTGTCGTGCGCCGCTCGACATAGACGGTCACACCCAGGTAGAGCGCCAGAGCCGCCACGAACACCGCGCCCGCGCCCTGCCCCAGCTGCCCGCCCAGCACAGCCCAGAGGCAGAGGCCAGAGGCCAGCGCCAGCACCGTGCCGTCGCGCCGGAATGCCGCCGGCGTCACCGCGATCGGCAGGACGACCGCCGCCACACCCAGGATCAGGAGGATGTTGGCGATGTTGCTGCCGACCACGTTGCCCACCGCAATACCCGGCGACCCGGCAAAGGCAGCCTGCAACGAGGTCACAAGCTCGGGCGTGGACGTGCCGAAGCCCACCAGCGTCAGCCCGATGATCATCGGCGAGATGCCGAACCTTTCGGCCAGTGACACCGCGCCGCGCACCAGCGCCTCGCCGCCCAGAACGAGGCCGATCAACCCGCCTGTCACCAATAAATAGTCCATAAATCACGCCCGTCGGGCCAGTGGGGTCCAATAAGGTTGCGCCGCTGCCCTCGGCCCAACGGAGAGTCACATGTAGATGGCCGCCGGTCCACACAAGGGCGCCGGACCAGAACCCGGAAATTTGATCCCAGCCGCGGCTCCGCGCTGCCGATCCGTGCCACGCGGGCCGCCCGCGATACGGCGCCGTGCGCCCAACCTGACCGGTGGCGCAACGACACGCGCTAGCCGCAAGACCGCCTTGGCCGAGCCCGACGTGTCGTCCTGCCGGTTGTCGAAGCGGTCAGCCCTCCGGTGACAGCAAAACGCCGACGGGCTGCCCCATCGGCGTGGTCGTGTCCGGGGTCTCAAAGGCCCGCGCGCAGACTGGCGACTCACATTCCCAGCGCTTCCTTGTACATGTCCAGCACGGCTTCTTCCTCGGCGATGTCGTCCGGCTCGCGCTTGCGCAGCGCGATCACCTTGCGCAGCACCTTGGTGTCATAGCCGCGCGACTTCGCCTCTGCCATGACCTCCTTTTGCTGCTCGGCAAGGTCCTTTTTCTCGGCGTCCAGACGCTCGATGCGCTCCACGAACTGGCGCAGCTCGTTTGCGGTGACCTTGTAGGTGGCGTCGCCCGGTGCGCTGTCGATGACGGAAGGGTCGGTGGAAAAGTCGCTCATGGCGCGCTCCTGAACTGATGTGTCGATCTGGCCCTCTGCCTAGCCGCCTCAAAGACCCTTCGCAAGCCGCCTTTGACGTGCCCCCGCGCCATCTGGTCGCATTCGCCACTTGATCGGCGGGGCCTTGCGCGCTAGTCCGAGGTTACTTTGGTTCGGCGGGGCGACTCGTCGTTAAAGGGAACGTGGTGCGGGCCGTCCGGCGCAACTCCACGACTGCCCCCGCAACTGTAAGCGCAGAGTGCGGCCGACAGATACCACTGCCCCCCATCACACCGGGTGCGGGAAGGTTCGGCCAAGCGATGACGCGCGAGTCAGGAGACCTGCCAGAGTGATCACCCGGATGGGTGCGCGGGGTGCGCATCGGTCGGCGGCATGTCCCGCATGTGGTGGCGCTTCACCGTTTGCGGGAAGGGGCCATTCCCTTTCCCCCTGCATTGCTATCAACGTCCCCGCGCGATCGCGGGCATCGCTCTGGAAAGGGCACCAGCTTGAAACACCTTCTTACCACCGCCAGCCTTATGGCCCTCGTGGCACTTCCCGCCACCGCCCAAGACAACTTTGACCTGGGCGAGATCACCGTCTTTGCCAACGAGACCCCCCGCGCCACCGACCGCACCGGGGCCACGGTCGAAATCGTCACCGAAGACGAGGTGCAGGCCTCCGGCACGGTCCAGGTCGTCGATGTGCTGACACGCTTGCCGGGCATCACCGTGGCGGGCAACGGCGGTGTCGGCGCCGCCAGCAACATCAGCCTGCGCGGACTGCCCGCGCGCTATGTGCCCGTGTACATCAACGGCATCGACGTGACCGATCCGTCCGGACCGCAGACCCAGTTCAGCTTCGGCGGGCTTCTGACCTCCGGCATCGGCCGGATCGAAGTGCTCAAGGGGTCGCAATCGGCGCTTTACGGGTCCGAGGCGATCGGCGGCGTGGTCAATATCACCACCCTGCGCCCCACCCGTCCAGGCACCGAACTGCGCCTGGGCGCGGAATACGGCAGCTACAACACCCGGTCCGCATCGCTGGCCGTGCTGACCCGCACCGACCGCGCCGATCTGGCCTTCACCTTTGCGCGCTATGTCACCGACGGCTTTTCCGCCGCGGATGAAAACGACGGCAACACCGAGGACGACGGCTTTTCCGGCACCCAGGCGACGCTGACGGCCGATATCCGCGCCACCGACCGGCTGACCCTGGGTCTTGTCCTGAGCCATCTGGACACCGAAACGGATCAGGATGGGTTCCCTCCCCCCAATTTCGTCATCGCCGACAGCGATGACCGCGAATTCGCGAAACGCTCGACGGCGCGCCTGTCGCTCGCCCATGACGGCGACCGGATCGATCACAGCTTTGCGCTGAACTATTCCAAGATCACCCGCGAATACCCGGTCGGGTTCACCAACCGCTTCGAAGGCGAGCGGCGCGAAGCCGAGTACAAGGGCGTGACCCGGATCCGCAATGTCGATCTGGCATTCGGGCTCAGCTATACCGAGGAGGAATTCGCCGCCGACACCGTGACCGGCGAATACGACATCGCGGCGGTCTTTATCGAATCGCAATACATGCTGGGGGCCAATACCGACCTGACCCTGACGCGCCGCTATGACGACCACTCCGAATTCGGCGGGTTTCAGTCGAACCGCGCGGCCATCGTTCACCGCCTGTCGGGCAACACGCGCCTGCGCGCCTCCATCGGCAACGGCTTCCGCGCGCCGTCGCTGTACGAACTGTTCGGCCCCTTCGGCGACCCGACCCTGGAGCCCGAGGAAAGCCGCAGCGCCGAGGTCGGCGTCGCGCACGACTATGCCAATGGCGCTGGGGTCAAGGCGACCCTCTTCTACACCGAGATCGAGAACCTGATCGACTTCGGGACCACCACCTATACGCAGATCCCCGGCACCAGCCGCACCCGCGGGGTCGAGCTGACCGGCGAAGTGCCGTTGAACGATCGCATCATGGCTTTTGGCGGCTATACCTATACTCGCGCCGAGGACCGCAACGGCAACCAGTTGCTGCGCGTGCCGGAGCACAACGTCGTGCTGGGCGTCGATGCGCAATGGACCGATCAGTGGAGCACGCAGCTTGCCCTCAACCATATCGCGGGCCGCGCCGACGAAGGCTTTCCGGCGATGCCGCAGGCCGATTACACGGTCGTGAACGCAACCATCGGCTATGCGATCACCGATCAGACCGATGCCTACCTGCGGATCGAGAACCTCTTTGACGAGGAATACCAGACCTCCGCAGGCTATGGCACATCCGACCGGGCGGTCTACTTCGGTGTCCGTGCGTCGTTCTGACCTCCTCGCTCTGGCGGTGCTGGCCTGGGCCGGTGCCGCCACGGCGGCCATGGCGGGCGATGCGCCCCGGCGTGTCGTCTCGGTCAATCTGTGCACCGATCAGCTTGCCTTGATGCTGGCCGCGCCGGGGCAACTCGTCTCCGTCTCGCGGCTGTCACATGACGCGGACAGCTCGGTCATGGCGCAGACCGCGCGCACCCTGCCCGCCAATGGCTCGGGCGCGGAGGAAGTCTTTCTTCTGGCGCCCGATCTGGTTCTGGCGGGCACCTTCACCGCACCCGCGACCGTGACCCTGCTGCGCAGCCTGGGATTGGACGTGGTCCAATTCACCCCCGCGCAGTCGTTGGCCGACATTCCCGACCGGATCGTGCAGATGGGCGCGCTGCTGGGGCGCGAGGACGCCGCCGCCGATTTGATCGCGCGGTTCCACGGCGATCTGGCCGCTCTGGCCGCCGCACCCGGCGCGGCCCGGCCGCGCGCCGCGCTTTATTACGTCAACGCCTATACCTCGGGCGACAAGACGCTGGCGGGCGACATCCTGCGCGCCGCCGGTTTCGCCAATGTCGCGTCAGAGGCGGGCCTGACCGCGGGCGGCACCCTGCCGCTGGAGCGGCTGGTGATGCTGGCCCCTGATGTGATCATTCAGGGCCGCGACTATCCGGGCGATGCGCGCGCCGAGGCGACGCTCGACCACCTGGCCCTCCATGCGCTGGCAGGCACCCGGATCGCCGGCCGGATCACCGATCGCGACTGGATCTGCGGCACGCCGCACGTGCTGCGCGCCATCCGGTCCCTGCGCGATCTGCGCCTGTCGCTCAAGGCCGTGCAATGAGGCTGGCGCTGGTCCTGTCACTGCTCTGCGCGGCGCTTTTCATCGGGTCGCTGGTCACGGGCGCCGTGCCGGTCACCGCCGGGCAAAGCCTGCTGGCACTGATCCGCGACGATGGCACACCGCTCAGCGTCGTGATGCGTGAAATCCGCCTGCCGCGTGCGCTGCTGGGGATGATGGTGGGCGGGTCGCTGGGCCTGGCGGGGGCCGCAATGCAGGGCTACCTGCGCAATCCGCTGGCCGAACCGGGGTTGATCGGCGTGTCGGCGGCCGCGGGGCTGGGGGCCGTGCTGGCGTTGCAGACCGGGGCGGCGCTGTGGTTCGCGCTGGCCCTGCCGACAGCGGCGCTGGCCTCCGCGCTGGTGGCGGTGGCCCTGATCCTCACGCTGGCAGGGCCGCGCGGATCCTCGCTGACGCTGATCCTCGCGGGGATCGCCATCTCGGCGCTCGCCTCGGCGCTGACTTCGCTGGTGCTGAACCTGTCGCCCAACCCCTTTGCCGCCGCCGATATCGTGTTCTGGATGTTGGGGTCGCTGGCCGACCGGTCGCTGTCGCATGTCTGGATCGCCCTGCCGTTCATGGTCGTGGGCTGGGCGCTGCTGGGCGCGCTGGGGCGCGGCCTCGATGCGCTGACGCTGGGCGAGGACGCGGCGCAGGCGATGGGCGTGGCGCTGCCGCGGGTGCGTCTGGCGTTGGTGGTGGGCACGGCGGCCAGCGTCGGCGCGGCCACGGCGGTGGCGGGGGCCATCGGATTTGTCGGCCTGGTCGTGCCGCATGTGCTGCGCCCCTTCGTCGGCGGGCGGCCCTCGCGGCTTTTGTGGGCGTCGGCGCTCGGGGGGGCGGCGATGGTGCTGGCCGCTGACATCGCGGTGCGCGTCCTGCTGCCGGAGCGTGACCTGAAGCTGGGCGTGCTGATGGCGCTGGTGGGCGCGCCGCTGTTCTTGCACCTGATCTACAAGACGCGGGGCGAGATGCGATGACCCGCCTGACCCTCGACAAGCTGACCGTTCTGCGCGGCGCCTGCCCGGTGATCGACGCGGTGACGCTGGCGGTCGGGCCCGGCGAATGCGTCGGGCTGATCGGTCCAAATGGCGCGGGCAAGACCACCTTGATGCGCGGGGCACTGGGGCTGCTGCCGCATCGCGGACATTCGTCGCTGGCCGCCCTGCCCGAGCGCGCCCGCGCACAGGCTTGCGCCTGGATGCCCCAGACCCGCGAAATCGCCTGGCCGGTGAGCGTCGAGACCCTGATCGCACTGGGGCGCATCCCGCATCTGCCACGCGGCGCGCGGCTGCGCGACACGGACCGGCGCGCCGTGGACGCGGCGATCGCCCACATGGGGCTCGACGGGCTTCGCACCCGCACCGCGACGCAGCTTTCGGGTGGCGAACAGGCGCGGGTGCTGATCGCGCGCGCGCTGGCGCAGGACACGCCGCTGCTGATGGCGGACGAACCCATCGCGGGTCTGGACCCGGCGGGCCAGATCGCCACGATGCAGATCTTTGCGGGCCTGGCGCGCGGCGGGCGGTCGGTCATCGCCTCGCTGCACGATCTGGGCCTGGCCGCGCGGCACTGCACCCGGCTTGTGCTGCTGGGGGCCGGGCGGCTGGTGGCCGATGGTCCGCCCGCGGAGGTCCTGACCCAGGCCAACCTGCGCCAGGTCTTTGGCGTCTCGGCCTTTTTCGAACAGACCGCGCAGGGCCCGGTGTTTCAACCCCTGGACATCCTGCGGGAGGACGGCTGATGGCCTACCCCCCCGAACGCATCGTCTGCCTGACCGAGGAAACCGTCGAAACCCTGTATCTGCTGGGCCAGCAAGACCGCATCGTCGGTGTGACGGGCTATGCCGTCAGGCCCCCGCAAGTGCGCCGCGACAAGCCGCGCGTCGGCGCCTTCACCAGCGCCGACGTGCCCAAGATCGTGGCGCTCAAGCCCGATCTGGTGCTGACCTTTTCCGACCTGCAGGCCGATATCGCCGCGGACCTCATCCGGCAGGGCATCGCGGTGCATGGCTTCAACCAACGCTCCGTGGCGGGAATTCTCGACATGATCCGCACCCTGGGCGCGCTGACCCACTGCGCCGCGCAGGCCACGGCGCTGGCGGCGCGGTATGACGCACGCCTGAACCGGCTGCGCAACAGCACATGGCCGCGCCGCCCGGCCGTGTATTTCGAAGAATGGGACGATCCGCCCATCGCCGGCATCGGGTGGGTCAGCGAGTTGATCGAGATCGCGGGCGGGCGCGACGTCTTTGCCCATCTGCGCGGCGCGCAGGGTGCACGGGCCCGCATCCTCGACCCCGGCCTTGTGATCGACGCCGCGCCGGATGTGATCCTCGCCTCGTGGTGCGGCAAGAAGGTGCGGCCCGAAAAGATCGCCGCCCGCCCCGGTTGGGGTGCGATCCCCGCCGTTGCGGGCGGGCACATCCACGAGATAAAATCGCCCCTGATCCTGCAACCCGGCCCGGCGGCGCTCAGCGATGGGCTCGACGCCATCCTGCGCGCGCTCTGGGGTCCAGAGGAGGTATTCCCATGATCCTGCCCGCCGATCTGATCGCTTTTCTGGAGCGCGGCGGCCCGACGCTTTGGGTCATCGCGGCGCTGTCGGTGCTGACGCTTGCGCTGGTGATGTGGAAGCTGTGGCGGCTGGCGATGATGGGCGCGTGGTCGGGCGCGGCGACGCATGCCGCGCTGGCCGCGTGGGAGGCGGGACAGGCCGAGGAGGCCGCGGCGCGCGTGGCGGGCCGCCGGTCGCTGCGCGCGCGGCTGGTGCGCGTGGCGATGGCCGCGCGCCGCGATCCGTCGCTCAGCGAACCGCAGGCGCGCGAGGAAACCCAGCGTCACGCCCGCGCCGATCTGGCCGAGGCGCGGCGGGGTCTGCGCGCGCTGGAACTCATATCGACCATCGCGCCGCTGCTGGGGTTGCTTGGCACCGTGCTGGGCATGATCGGCGCGTTCCAGGCCCTGCAGGAGGCCGGCAGCCGCGCCGATCCCGCGGCCCTTGCGGGCGGCATCTGGGAGGCGTTGCTGACCACAGCCGCCGGCATGGCCGTGGCGATCCCGGCGGGCGTGGCGCTGGCCTGGTTCGAAAGCCTCTGCGACCGGCTTCAGGCCGACATGGAGGACGCGGCGACCCGCGTCTTCACCCGCGGCCCATTGCAGGGGCGGCGCGACTGATGTTCCGGTTCGCCCCGCCCCGCCCGCGCCGCGGCCCCAGCCTCACGCCGATGATCGACGTGGTGTTTCTGCTTTTGGTGTTCTTCATGCTGGTTGCACGCTTCGGGCAGGATTTCACCCTGCCGCTGACCACCGCGGGGGTCGGCGCGCCCTATGCCGGGCCACCCCGGCTGGTCGATGTGACGCCCGCCGGTGTCAGGCTGAACGGCGGCGCGATCGACCTGCCGGGCCTGGCCGCCGCACTCGATCCGTTGATGCGGGACCCCTCCGACACCGTCATCCTGCGCCCGCTTGAGGGGGCCGACGTGCAACGGCTGGTCACCGTCATCGATACGCTGCGCGCCGCGGGCCTTGAACGGCTTGTCCTCGTGGAGGGGCAATGATGCAGATCGGCCCGCCGCGCCCACGCCGTCGCCGGACCGAGAACATCGTACCGATGATCAATGTCGTGTTCCTGCTGCTGATCTTTTTCCTGATGAGCGCCCAGATCGCCCCGCCGGAGCCGTTCGACGTGACCCCGCCGGGCAGCGATGCGGCGGGCGACGCGCCGGGGCGCGATGTTCTGTACGTGGCCGCCGATGGCGAACTGTCCTACGGCGGTCTGACGGGCGACGCGGCGATCTCGTCCATTGCCGCGCGGGATGCGACCGGGCCGCTTGACCTGCGCGCGGATGCGGCCCTGCCCGCCACGGTGCTGGCCGCGCTCTTGCCGAAACTGGCGGCGGCGGGTGTCACCGCCACCCGCCTCGTGACCGGAGATCGCTGATGCGCGTGATCGAGGCAGCCCTTTTCCTGAGCCTCGCGACCGGCGTGCACCTGGGCCTTTGGGCGGCCAGCCCGCAGCCGCAGGGCGCGACCGCCGCAGGCGATCAGGGCACCGACAGGATCAGCGTCAGCGCGGCCAGCGCAAGCCAGGCCGCACTCGTCAATGGCTGGACCCGCCCGCCGGATGTGGCCCCGGTCCCCCTGCCCGTGGCGCAGGCCCCGGCCCCGCACCAGGCTGCGCCGCCGCCTGCCCCGGTCGGCGACACGCCCGCGCGCCTGCGGCCGATGCCCGCCATCGCGGCCCCGACCGCGCCGTCCCTGCCGCGCATCGACACCGCAACCGCCGCGCCCAGACCGGCCCCGACCGAGGTCGCCCGCCCCAGGCCACGACCCGACAGGCAGACCGCGACGGCGGCCAAGACGCCCGCACCGTCACAGGCCGCCGCAGCACACCGAACCGCCCGCGGCAAGGCCCGCTCGGAGGTTTCGGGCAGCGGCGGCAACAATGCCTCGCAGGCGCTGAGCCCGGCGCAGACGAATGCGCTGCGCGCGACCTGGGGCGCGGACATCTATGCACGGGTGCGCCGCAACATGACCTATCCGCGCGGCAGCCGCGACAGCGGCACGACCAGGCTGGCACTGACCGTGGCGCGCAACGGACGGCTTGAGGGCGCGCAGGTGGTCGCCAGTTCGGGCAGCGCCGCCCTGGATCGCGCCGCGCTCAGGGCCGTCACACAGGCGGGCCGCTTCGCCGGTGCACCCGCCGGGCTGACGCAGGCCAGCTATTCCTTCAGCCTCGCGCTGACCTTCACGCGCTAGACGCCTTCGGGGCTTGTCAATCGCCGCGCGATTGGCTAGCGCGTGAGGCATGGATAACACTGTCTCCCTCTCCGCCTTCGACCTGATGATCTGGGGCGGGGCCGCCGTGTCGGTCGTGGGCCTTCTGGGTCTCGTCTGGTGCATCCTGCGGGTCATGCGCGCCCGCCGCGCCGCCCTGCCCGAAGACCAGATGCGCGCCGTTCTGCAAGCCGTGCTGCCGCTGAACCTCGGCGCGCTGTTCTTGTCGGTGATCGGGCTGATGATGGTGGTTGTGGGCATCCTGCTGGGCTAGACGCACCTGGCGCGCGCCCCTTGCACCGCACCGGCCCCTCGGGTCATAAGCCGCACAGACTTGGGGCCGGATGCCCGGCATCATCAGAAGGGACAAGCCAGACAATGGATATCGCGTGGATTTGGGGGCTCGTCGGCGGCGGTCTGATCGGGCTTGCGGGGGCCGTCTACCTGCTGGGTAACGGGCGCATCATGGGCGCCAGCGGCATCATCGGCGGCCTGGTCGACACCAGCGGGCGCGACACGGCCGCCGAGCGGTTGGCGTTTCTGGCGGCCCTGATCGCGGTGCCCGCCGCGCTGCACTACCTTGGCGGGGCGCGGGTCGATACCGGGGTGACGGGCGACATCTGGCTGATCGTGCCGGCCGGCGTGCTGGTGGGGCTGGGCACGCGCATCGGCAACGGGTGTACGTCCGGGCACGGCGTGTGCGGCATCAGCCGGCTCAGCCCGCGCGGCATCGTCGCGACGCTGGTCTACATCGGTGCCGGCGTTCTGACCGTGGCGGCGGTGCGCGCGCTGCTGGGAGCACTGTGATGCGGCGCGTCATCGCCTTGATCGCAGGCGGGCTGTTCGGCGCGGGCCTGCATCTGTCGGGCATGACCGACACGACCCGCGTTCTGGGGTTTCTCGACATCTTCGGCGACTGGGATCCGACGCTCATGTTCGTGATGGGCGGGGCCATTCTGCCGATGGCGTTGGCCTGGCGGCTCACGATCGGGCGCGCACCGGCCACCGGCGGGTCCTTTCCGACGCGGCCCGATCCGCGGCTCGATCCCGCGCTGTTGGCGGGTGGTCTGCTGTTCGGGATCGGCTGGGGCCTGGTGGGTCTGTGCCCCGGCCCGGCCATCGCCTCGCTCAGCTATGGTCAGACTGGCGGGATCGTGTTTTTCGTCTCGATGCTGGCTGGCATGATCGCGGCCCCGCCGCTGCGCGCCCGTCTGGACAGTGCCGCGCGCAGGGCGTAATCAGAGCGCATGGATATCCGTCAGATCACCCCCCGCTTTTTCGCCGCACCGCAGATCGATCCGGGCGACATGCCCGCCCTGGCCACGGCGGGCTTTACCCTGATCCTGTGCAATCGCCCCGATGCCGAGGTGCCGCCCAGCCATCAGGCCGCCGCCATCAAGGCCGCGGCAGAAGCGGCTGGTATCGCCTTCGCGCAACAGCCCCTGACCCACCAGACGATGACCCCCGACGTGATCGCGCACAACCGCGCGCTGGCAGAGGCGGCGAACGGCAAGGTGCTGGCCTATTGCGCCTCGGGCACCCGGTCGACCATCGCCTGGGCCCTGGGCGAAGCAGGGTCGCGGCCGGTGGACGACATCATCGCCGCCGCCCGCGCGGGCGGCTACGACCTGGAAAACCTGCGCCCCACGCTGGAGGCCGCATCCGCCCGCTAGGCGATGTTGATCTTGGGCAGATCGTCCAGGCTGGGCAGATCGTCCAACTCAGGTAGATCGGACATGTCGGGCATGATGTCGTCGGTGGCCGGCAGTTCGGGCAGGTCCGGAAGATCAAGATCGGGAATACCGGAAAGATCGAGCGCCGTTTCGAGGTCTTCGGCGGGGCCTGCGGCCAATCCGGAGGATTGCGGCAGGCGACGGCCGGCCACGGTGGCGGTGGCGGTGGCGGGTGCCGCCCCCTGGCCCAGATCCGGCAGATCCATGCCCCCCGCGCCCTGCGCCGCCCCGCGCCGCGCCGCGCCCGACAGCCCGACCAACCGAACGGCGCGCTTGCCATCGACCTGCCCCAGAACCCCGGCAGACAGCACCCGCCCCCTGGATGTGGTCACGCAGGTCTGGGCAAAGGCGTCGGCAGGCAGGTCGAGCAGGTCACCCGGGGCCAGCCGCCCCAATTTTCCCACCGTCAGCCGGATCCGGCACAGCGCGGCGGTAAGGTCGGTCGGCAGTTGCATCGCCACCTTCGACATCGCGGCGCGCGACCGGGGCTGCTCGCCGGACCGGGCGGGGCCGCGATCTTGATCGCCCGGTGCTGCGGCTGTTCCCGTCGGGGCCAGGTCGTGCGGGTCAAGCACCGGGAGGATCAGGGTCAGCATGCCCTGCCGCGCGCCCGCCGCCACATCCAGCGTCAGCCGAACCACCTCGTAATTCTGCGCCTCAAGCGCCATGAGCAACAGGCGTTCCCCCTCGGCGCGGCTGCCGAAACGGTATTCGCCCAGCAGGGCCCGGTCCGTCGCCGTTTCCAGCAAGGGCGCCGCCCGCGAAAACAGGGCGTCGATCAGGGGCGCCACGAGCGCCGCGTCGGTGGCCGTCATCGCGCGCGGCTGATCCACCGCGGTGTCGGGCGTCACGCGGCCCGTCGTCTGCTGCTGGATCAGCGCCCCCACCACCGTCGGGGCCAGCAGTGCCGCCCCGACGCGCCGGTCGGGGCCATCAAGCAACAGCAAAAGCGCGCCTGCGTCGATTTCCTGTTCCAGCCCCTCGGCGGCACAGCGTCTGGTGGTCGCCCCGATGACCGACAATGCCATGTCGAACAGGCTGTCGGCCGATTTCGCCATCGCCACGCGCAGCGCCTTGGGCACCGACATCGCCCGCGCCTGATGGGTCTGGCGCCCGGCCTGCGCCTTGCGCCGCAACGGCGCGTTGTCGTGTGACGTGCCCATCCTGTGCCGAAATCCTCGCCGCCCGTGGTCCTGACCCGCAGGCATAGCGGTCATTGGTTACCAACGTCTTTAGATCGGCGCCAAGACGCGTATCGCGCCCGCACCGGTCCCGCGCGCTATTGCGCCGCAAGCGATTGCGCCTGCGGCAGGATCACCCGAAAGGCCGTCCCGCCGGTGCCGGTGCGGTACACCACGTCGCCGCCCAGCCGGTGCATGATCTCGCGGCAGATCGCGAGGCCAAGCCCCGCGCCCTTGTTGTCCTGCAGGCCGAGACGGCTGAACTTTTCGAACATCACCTGCCGCGCCTGCGCCGGTATCCCGCTGCCGTTGTCGATGAAATCGACGACCACCGCACCGCCGTCGCGTGCGACGTCGATGGTCAGCGCGGGCGCATCCGCCGCGCAGTATTTCTGCGCGTTGGTGATCAGGTTGATGAAAACCTGGCTCAGCCGGTCCAGATCGGTCTGCAGCATGACCGCCTCGTTGCCGCGACTGCGCCGGATCGCGATGCGGCCATCCGTGCTGGCCTGCGCGGTGGTGATCGCATGATCCAGCACATCCGACAGCGCGCCGCTCTGCCGGTTCAGGGTGACCTGGCCGTTTTCCAGCACGCTGAGGTCCAGAAGATCGTCCAGCAGCCGGGTCAGGCGGATCGTCTCCACATGGATGATCGACGCATATTTGGTCTTTTCCTCCGGGTGCAGCCCTTCGGTATCGCGCAGGATTTCCGAAAATGCCCGGATGGACGTCATCGGCGTGCGCAACTCGTGGCTGATCTGGCTGAGGAACGCATCCTTTTGCAGCGACAGTTCGGTCAGCTTCTCGTTCGCTTCGCGCAGTTGCGCGGCGGTCTGGCTCAACTCGCGCGATTTCGCCTCGAGCTGGCTGGAGTATTCCAGCATCTGCGCGGATTCGTCGGCCACCGCCATCAGATCCTGCACCGACACCGACGTGCCGCCGACGATCTGGCCGATCATCGCATGCGCCGTGGCCGCCCCGACAGAGCCCGCCAGTTCACGCTCCAGCCCCTGCACGAACTTGGGCGTGGGTTCTGGCAGATGCCCCGACAGCCCCTGGCGCCGCGCCTCCGACTGGAACAGGCTCTGCGCCTCGGCCGCGCCCAGGATGCGCTGCGCCATGATCATCAGGTCCTCGCTTTCGGCGACACTGGCGTTCCAGCCGCGGGCCTGGCCCGAGTGATCGAATATGTTGACGAATTGCGCGCCCTGCAACCGTTCCAGCGGGCGCGGAAAGGTGACCAGCGACACCACGACGAACGACAGTGAATTGAGCGCAAGGCTCCAGAGCACGGCATGCACCGTGGGGTCGAGCCCCTCGACCCCGAAGAGCGCCTGCGGGCGCAGCCACGAAATGCCCCAGGGGCCCGCGTCGATCACCCCGGCGGGCAGGATCGCCCCCGCGCCGAACCCGGGCAGCAGCATGGTATAGACCCACAGGCCAAAGCCCGTGCCCAACCCCACCAGCGCCCCCATCCGCGTAGCGCCGCGCCAGAAAATTCCGCCCAGCGTCACGGGCAGGAACTGCGCCACACCGGCGAATGAAATCAGGCCGATCGCCGCCAGCGCGCCCGACCCGCCGGAGGCGCGGTAATAGACGTACCCCAGCGCGATGATGACCAGGATCGACACCCGGCGCGCAAATATGACCACGTCGCGCACATCGCCCGACTGCGTCGCCCCGCCGGTGCGCAGCGTCAGCCAGATCGGCATGACGACGTGGTTCGACACCATCGTCGACAGCGCCAGCGTGGCCACGATCACCATCGACGTGGCCGATGAAAACCCGCCCAGGAACGACAGCGTCGCCAGCCCGTCGCGCCCCTGGCTGAGCGGCAGCGACAGCACGAAGAGGTCGGGATTGGACCCCGGCGGCAACAGGTCGAGCCCGACGACGGCAATCGGCACCACGAACAGGCTCATGAGCATGAGGTAGAGCGGAAAGGCCCAACTTGCGATCTGAAGGTGCCGTTCGTCGTCGTTTTCGACCACCATCACCTGGAACATGCGCGGCAGGCACAAGAATGCCGCCGCCGACAACACCGTCAGCGCGGCCCAGCGGCTGCCCTGCATCTGCCATGTGCCGATGGGCGAGGCGTCGATCCGCGCGAGCGTCTGCGGCAGGCCGCCCGCGACCCCCCAGACCACAAAGATACCCACGGCCAGCAAGGCCACCAGCTTGACCACGGCCTCGACCGCGACGGCGATGACGACGCCGTGGTGACGTTCATTGGCGTTGAGGTTGCGGGTGCCGAACAGAACCGTGAAAAGCGCCAGCCCCGCCGCGACCCACAGCGCCGAGGACGCGCTGTCGATCCGTGTCGCGGCCCCTTCGGCGCTTGCGAAGATCGACAGCGACAGGGTCACGGATTGCAGTTGCAGCGCGATGTAGGGGGTGACGCCGATCACCGCCATCAGCGTCACGACGATGGCCAGCGTGTTCGACTTGCCATAGCGCGAGGAGATCAGGTCGGCGATCGAGGTGACCTTGTGACTGCGCCCGATCCGCACCAGGCGGCGCAGCACCCACCACCATCCGATCATCACGAGGCTGGGGCCGAGGTAGATGGTGACATATTCCAGCCCCGACCGCGCGGCATAGCCGACGGCGCCGTAAAACGTCCAGGCGGTGCAATAGATCGACAGCGACAGCGTATAGACCAAGGGCGAGCGCAGCAGCCAGCCCGCGCGCCCGCGAATGCCCGCGCGTTCGGCCGCGAACGCCACGCCGAACAGGAACGCCACATAGATCAGGCACACCGCGATCAGGGTGTTGAGCGATGCCATCAGCCCTGTCCCGACGGCGCGGTATCGGGCGGGATGCGCCGCGCGCGCGACCACAGCAGCAGGCACAGCACGATCAACCCGGCCCAGACACCGAAGATATAGGTCAGCGCGGCACTCATCGACACGGGTGTGGCGGCGCCGTCCTGCACCGGGGGCAGCGGATCGGCCACCGGCCAGAGCAGCGGCACCATCCAAAGCGCCAGCCCCAGGACCGGCAAAAGCCGCACCGCATCCATGACCCTGCGCACGCGATAACTGCGGCGCTCAAGAAAAAGGGGGGTTCCGGGCTGGGGCATCGGCGTCAGCCCCGCATCAGGTCGCGGACGGCATTGAGGACTTCGGTGTTGGAAAACGGCTTGGTCATGAAACGGCTCACGCCGGCCTTTTCGGCCATGTCGCGATCCCGGGCCTGGCCGCGTGCGGTCAGCATCAGCACAGGCAGGTCGGCGGTGGTCGCGTCCTCGCGCAGCTCGCCCAGAATATCGAACCCGCTCTTGCCGGGCAGCATCACGTCCAGCACCACCAGATCCGGCCGGGTGCCGCGAATGACCTCGACCGCGCTGGCGCCATCGGAATGGGCCTCGACCCGCCAGCCGTCGCGGCTCAGCAAAAAGCGCATCGCCTCGACGATGTTCAGCTCGTCCTCGACCAGCAGCACATGCTTGCCCATGTCCGGTGCCTCCCCCCGAAATTTCTCGTTCTGTGCCGGACGGGCCAGCCCCTGGCGGGGCTGCCTCCTGTGCCGTCCGGCGATTGAAGTATTCCCGCTTTTGCGGGCCCTGTCAAAATCCTTCGCTCAGGATCGACGGTTCGCGGCGGCCCGGGCAGCCGTCGCGCGGGCAGACGCGGCATGTCGATCCGACACGCAGCACATCGCCCGCGGCCGCCCCCTCGGACGCGGGGCGAGGCAGGATCAGCATCGTCGCCTGCACCAGCGGGGCCGCATTATAGACCGGGTTGCCCACCGTGCCCGACGCGGCGTAGGTATCGAATTCCGCCTGGCCGCGCCCAAGCTGCGCCACCCGGTCGTGCATCACCTGCCCCGGATGCCCCAGCACCGCAAACAGCGGCCAGAGCGGGCAGCACGCCCCGAAGCGCGGAATGTCGAACCCCGGTAGGGGCCGACGAAAGATCAGGCTGCCAGAGCGATCGCAGACCACCAGCCCCGCCGCCAGCCCCGGAACCGACGCCAGACGGCGCAGGATCATCGGCACGGGCGCATCGAAACTGCGGCTCAGGGCGGCGGGATCGGGGGGCGCACCGCCAAGCGCGTCGCACAGCCGCGACATCGGCACTTGGGCGGCATCGCGCACCACCCGATCCAGCACACCGCGTGCGATGTGGCGGGCCGCGACCGACCGCAGCGGCCCGCCGTCCTTGCCGTCACCGGCCGCGTCGATCATGTCGTCGATGCTCGCCTCTCCCGCCTCGAGTTCGGGAAAGGAATAGTCGTTGGCCGACAAGAACGCCTCGACCTCTTCTTGCGGGGAACTGGCGGCATCGCTGCCGCCCTGATCGTCATCGAGATACGCCACGAGCGCCTTGGAGCTGTCGGCAAGGCGGCGGCTGTCGTCGTTGATGTTGGCGTGAAACCGGTTGCGCCATTCGTCGGAAATATCCGGCTCCTCGGCCAGAATGGCGGCCGTGGCGCGGATCGCGGCGGCGGTGGTCAGCAATTCGTGCACCGAGGCCGCAAGCTGCGGGTCATGCGCCAGACGGTCGGTCAGCGTCTCGATCGTGCGCTCGAGCGCGGCGATGCGGCGGTGCGTGCGGGCCATCGCTTCGGCCCAGCCGGGAAAGCGGCCGGCGAAGTCCTCGGCATATTCGGCGTCGGACGGGGGCAGCCCGGCATCCAGCGCCGCCTCGCGCAGCGTGGCGATCAGCGCGACCTCGGCGCCTTCGGTCAGCATCGACGGCTCCACCCCCAGCACGCGGGCGATGTTGAGCAGAAGTTTCCCGCCGATTCTGCGGCGGTTGTGTTCGATGAGATTGAGGTACGAGGCCGAGATCCCGATCTTGCGCGCCAGTTCGGCCTGCTTGAAGCCGACCACACCGCGGCGTTCGCGGATGCGGCTGCCGGTCAGCCCCTCACGCGGCATGGGCCACCGGGGGTTCATTTTGCCGCAATATCAACGGGTTTCTGCGCTGCAACATCATGTAATTTACAAGTCCGGGCAAATCCTTGTGCAGTTATTTACAAAATTATCGTTTTTATCAAGGGGGTTATTGCGCAATTTTCACAAATCAGGCGATAACGTCTTTGCACCTTTGTGCCTCGTGGCCGGCTTGGGGGAGGTTCCGGCCAGCCACGATCAAAACAATTGGGAGGATTTTCATGTCCAAGATGAACCTGACACGTCGCGGCGTGCTGCAGACCGGCGCAGTTGCCGGCGCGGGTCTGGCGCTGCCGACCTATCTGTCGGCGGCCGCACATTCCGGATTTACCAACGCACCGACCGGCGACACCGTGACACTGGGCTTCAACGTGCCCCAGACCGGCCCCTATGCCGACGAAGGCGCGGACGAGCTGCGCGCGTTTGAACTGGCGGTCGAGCACCTCAATGGCGGGGGTGACGGCGGCATGCTCAACACCTTCTCCTCGAAGGCGCTGGAAGGCAACGGCATCATGGGCAAGAAGGTCCAGTACGTGACCGGCGACACCCAGACGAAATCGGATGCCGCGCGCGCCTCCGCCAAGTCGATGATCGAAAAAGACGGCGCGATCATGATCTCCGGCGGTTCGTCCTCGGGCGTGGCCGTGGCCGTTCAGGGCCTCTGCCAGGAAGCCGGCGTCATCTTCATGGCCGGCCTGACGCACTCCAACGATACGACAGGAAAAGACAAGAAAGCCAATGGCTTCCGTCACTTCTTTAACGCGTATATGTCGGCTGCGGCGCTGGCGCCCGTGCTCAAGAACCTCTATGGCGACGACCGCGCGGCCTATCACCTGACGGCCGACTACACCTGGGGCTGGACGCAGCAGGAATCGATCCAGGCCGCGACCGAAGCCATGGGCTGGTCCACCATCAACGACGTGCGCACGCCGCTCGCCGCGACCGACTTCTCGTCGTATATCGCGCCCGTGCTGAACTCCGGCGCGGATGTGCTGGTTCTGAACCACTACGGCGGGAACATGGTCAATTCGCTGACCAACGCGGTCCAGTTCGGCCTGCGCGACAAACAGGTGAATGGCAAGAACTTCGAGATCGTCGTGCCGCTCTACTCCGAGCTGATGGCCAAGGGTGCCGGTCAGAACATCAAGGGCATCGTCGGTTCGCAGAACTGGGACTGGAAGCTCGAAAACCAGATGGGCGACCGCTACGCGGGCACCAACGCCTTCGTCCAGTCCTTCGGCACCAAGTACGGCTTCCCGCCCAGCCAGGCCGCCCAGACCTGCTATGCGCAGACGCTGCTCTATGCGGATGCCGTGGCACGTGCGGGTTCGTTCAACCCCTGCGCCGTGGGCGAGGCCCTCGCGGGCTTTGAATTCGACGGTCTGGGCAACGGTCCGACGCTCTATCGTGCCGACGATCACCAGTGCTTCAAGGACGTGCTGGTCGTGCGCGGCGCGGAAGACCCGAGCGACGAATTCAACCTTGTCGAAATCGTCGAAGTGACCCCGGCCGAGCAGGTCACCTACGATCCCGAGCATCCGATGTTCGCCGGTGGCGCATTGGGCGAATGCAACCCCGGCGCATAAACGGCCCCGGTTTGCCTTTGACCAGAGGCCGGGCGCGCAGCCCGGCCTCGACCCGCTCCGCCCCTTGGCCGGCCGCTTTGGCCGACAAGCGGCGCAATGACCACAAACCCGACAGGTGGTGATCTCATGGACGCGATACTCCTTCAACTTCTCAATGGCCTCGACAAGGGGTCGGCCTATGCGCTGATCGCTTTGGGGCTGACGCTGATCTTCGGAACGCTTGGCGTCGTGAACTTTGCGCATGGCGCCCTGTTCATGATCGGCGCCTTCTGTGCCGTCACGATGCAGCGGTTCCTGACGCTCAGTTACGAGACCATTGACGAGACGAAGAAAGACTTTCTCGGCAATCCGCTCAAGGTCAGTTCGACCTATGTTGAAAGCTGGTTCGGGCCGAATATCGGATCGACCATAATAGACTGGGCCGTGCCCATCGCCATTGTGATGGCGGTTCCGGTGATGATCGCCATCGGCTTCGTGATGGAGCGCGGGCTGATCAAGCATTTCTACAAGCGCCCGCACGCGGACCAGATCCTCGTGACCTTCGGGTTGGCCATCGTGCTGCAGGAAATCATCAAGTATTTCTACGGCGCCAACCCGATCCCGACGCCCGCGCCCGACATGTTCCGCGGCTCCTTCGACTTCGGTGTGCTGCTGGGCTTTGATCCCAACGCGATTATCTATCCCTACTGGCGATTGGTCTACTTCGCCTTTTCGGCGATAATCATCGGGGCGGTCTTTGCCTTCCTGCAATTCACCACCTTCGGCATGGTCGTCCGCGCCGGCATGGCGGACCGCGAAACCGTGGGCCTGCTGGGCATCAACATCGACAAGCGGTTCACCATCATGTTCGGGATCGCCGCGGCGGTGGCCGGACTGGCGGGCGTGATGTACGCGCCCATCAACAGCCCCAACTACCACATGGGCATGGACTTCCTGGTGCTCAGCTTCGTGGTGGTCGTCGTCGGCGGCATGGGGTCGCTGCCCGGTGCCGTACTGGCCGGGTTCATGCTGGGCATCCTCGAATCCTTTGCCTCGATGAACGAGGTCAAGGACCTGCTGCCCGGGATCGACCAGATCATCATTTATGTCGTCGCAATCATCATCTTGCTGACGCGCCCCCGCGGCCTGATGGGCCGCAAGGGCGTGATGGAGGAATAAGCCATGTTCGGTCTCAATACCAAAGACACCACGCTCCTGCTGATCGTGGCAATGCTGACGATGTTCGCTCCGTTCATCCTCAACCCGTTTCCCGCCGACAGCGCGATGGCGCAGTTCAACGCGGGTTATCCGGATCTGATGCAGCGTTTCGTCATCTTCGGCATCTTCGCCATCGGGTTCAACATCCTGTTCGGCCTCACCGGGTATCTGTCCTTCGGGCACGCGGCCTTTCTGGGGGTCGGATCGTATTCGGCGGTCTGGATGATGAAGCTGCTGACGATGAACGTGATTCCGGCGATTGCGCTGTCGGTCATCGTGGCGGGGCTGTTCTCGGTCGTGATCGGCTACGTCAGCCTGCGGCGCTCTGGCATCTATTTCTCGATCCTGACGCTGGCCTTCGCGCAGATGTCGTTCAACCTTGCCTATTCGGTGCTTACGCCGATCACCAACGGTGAAACGGGTCTGCAGATTTCCCTGTCCGATCCGCGTATCCTGGATGGGGCGGGCGCGGCGCGCTATCCCAACCTCTTCGGGGCGGAGATGAACGACGCGACCACATTGTTCCTGGGCGGCTGGTCCTTCACCTTCTCGGTCGGCTACTACGTCTGTGCGGTAATCATGCTGCTGTGTTTCTACCTGTCGGTCCGCATCTTCCGCTCGCCCTTCGGCATGATGCTGCGGGCGGTGAAATCGAACCAGCAGCGGATGAACTACACCGGGCTCAACACCAAGCCCTACACCCTCGCGGCCTTTGTCATCTCGGGCATGTATGCCGGACTGGCGGGGGGGCTGCTGGCGGCGATGGATCCGCTGGCGGGGGCCGAGCGGATGCAATGGACCGCATCCGGCGAAGTCGTCCTGATGACCATCCTGGGCGGGGCCGGCACGCTGATCGGTCCGGTGCTGGGCGCGGGTTTCATCAAATACTTCGAAAACATCTTTTCCAAGATCAACGACAGCGTGCTGCACAGCTGGTTTTCGTTCATGCCCGATGGCATCGAGGACCTGATGGTCACGCTGGTGCACCCCTTCGTCGGCAAGGGCTGGAGCCTGACGCTGGGTATCATGTTCATGCTGGTGGTGACCTTCCTGCCCGGCGGCCTGGTCGAGGGCGGTCAGCGCATCGGCCGGTTGCTGCGCCGCAAACCCGCCAAGGACGACAGCGCCAGCGGCAAAACCGAACCTGCGGAATAAGGAGGGGTCCAATGGGTATCCTTGAAGTCAAGAACGTCGGAAAACGCTTTGGCGGCCTGCAGGCACTGGGCGACGTGAACCTGAGCATCGCGGAGGGGTCCGTCCATGCGATCATCGGGCCCAACGGCGCGGGCAAGTCCACGCTGCTGAACTGCCTGGTGGGCAAACTGATCCCGGACACCGGATCGGTGATGTTCGACGGGCAGTCGGTGCTGGGGCGCAAACCCTACGAGATCAACCAGATGGGCATTTCCCGCGTGTTTCAGACGCCCGAGATCTTTGGCGATCTGACGGTGATGGAAAACATGCTGATCCCGTGTTTCGCCAAGCGCGACGGCGCGTTCGAATTGAACGCGATCACCCGGGTGGTGAACCAGCACGACGTGATCGACAAGGCCGAAGCGATGCTGTCGGACATGAACATGATCGAAAAGCGGCATATGCACGCCTCGTCGCTGTCGCGCGGCGACAAGCGGCGGCTTGAGATCGGCATGTGCCTGGCGCAGGATCCGCGGCTTTTGCTGCTGGACGAGCCGACGGCGGGCATGGCGCGCGCCGACACCAACAACACCATCGACCTGCTCAAGCAGATCAGCGACGAGCGCGACATCACGATCGCCATCATCGAACATGATATGCACGTGGTGTTTTCTCTCGCGCAGCGGATCACCGTCCTGGCCCAGGGCACCCCGCTGGTCGAGGACACCCCCGACAAGATCAAGGGCCACCCCAAGGTGCGCGAAGCCTATCTGGGCGAGACCGCGCATTAACCCAAGGACGCCAAGCAGGGCCCCGCGCCCTGCCCCGCCCCCCACCGCGAGGAGACAGCCATGAACGTGAAGCCGGACTTTTCCAAGAATGCCAACCATGCCGCCACTGCACCCGCCTTTCTGTCGGTCTGGGACATGCATGCCTACTACGGCGAAAGCTATATCGTGCAGGGCGTCAGCTTTAACGTGCACGAAGGTGAAATCCTAGCTCTGCTGGGGCGCAACGGCGCGGGCAAGACGTCGACGTTGCGCGCGATTGCGCGGCTTGATAATCCGCAGGTGCGCAGGGGCGAGATCTGGCTCGATCACCAGCCGTTGCACAACATGGCAAGCCACGAGGCCTCTGCCGCGGGGCTTGGACTTGTGCCCGAAGACCGGAGGATCATCCCCGGTCTGACCGTCGAGGAGAACCTGAAGCTGGCGCAGATCGCGCCGCCCGTCGGCTGGTCGATCGAGCGGCTGTACGAGCTGTTTCCGCGTCTTGGCGAGCGGCGCGCGCAGGAGGGCGTGACCCTGTCGGGCGGTGAGCAGCAGATGCTGGCGATTGCCCGGGCGTTGGCGCGCGACATCAAGGTGCTGCTGCTGGACGAACCCTACGAGGGTCTCGCGCCGGTGATCGTGGACGAGATCGAAAAGACCCTTCGGATCATCAAGGATCAGGGCATCACCACCGTGATCGTCGAGCAAAACGCGGTGCGCGCGCTGCAACTGGCGGACCGGGCGGTGATTCTGGATACCGGTGGCATCGTGTTCGACGGGACCGCCGCCGACGTGCTGGACAACAAGGAACTGCGCGAGGAATACCTCGCGATCTGAGGCCGCGCGCGGGCGGCGGGCGATGTCGGGGCTCTGCCCCTGACCCCGAGGTGTTTTCAGGCCAAAAGAAACATGCGGCAGGGCGTGCGATCGGTGGATCGCGCGCCCTTTTGACTTTGCCGCGCGCCGCGGGAACCCCATGCTGGCAAGAGGCGGCTTTCATAAGGTCAACCCATGCCCTATAAGCTGGGGCAAATGGCAGGGGCCGGACTGACAAGGGCCCGCCTGGAACCGGTCGAGGATAGCTATGACGAAGACGAACCATGATGCAGATGTGGCCTTTATTCAGGCCCTGGCGGAACTGCTACGCGCAAACGATCTGACTGAATTGCAAGTCAAACGCGACTATGGCGAAGACGACAGCCTGAACGTGCGGGTCAGCCGCAAGATGGAACAACAGCCCGTCGCACAGATGTTTTCGGCAGCCAGCGCACCGACGCCGACAAACGCGCCCGCCGCCGCCGCGCCCGCACCGGCGGCCGCCGCGTCCGAAGACCCCGCCGATCACCCCGGCGCCGTGTCGTCGCCGATGGTGGGCACGGTCTACATGCAGGCCGAACCGGGCGCTGCGCCATTCATCAGCGTCGGCACGCAGGTCGCGGAGGGCGACACGCTGCTGATCGTCGAGGCGATGAAGACGATGAACCACATCCCCGCTCCGCGCGCGGGCACGATCAAGCGCATCATCGTCGAGGACGGCGCGGCGGTCGAATACGGCACGCCGCTTGTGATCCTCGAGTAAGGGGCGCAGCGTCATGTTCAAGAAAATCCTGATTGCAAACCGCGGTGAAATCGCGCTCCGCGTCGTGCGCGCCGCGCGCGAGATGGGCATCGGAACGGTAGCCGTCCACTCCACCGCCGACAGCGACGCGATGCATGTGCGCATGGCCGACGAGAGCGTCTGCATCGGCCCGCCGTCGAGCACGCAAAGCTATCTGTCGATACCCGCGATCATTTCCGCCTGTGAGATCACCGGCGCGGAGGCGATCCACCCCGGCTATGGCTTTCTGAGCGAAAATGCGGGCTTTGTGCAGGTGGTGGAAGATCACGACCTGACTTTTATCGGCCCCACCGCCGAACATATCCGCATCATGGGCGACAAGATCACCGCCAAGGAGACGATGAAAAAGCTCGGCGTGCCCTGTGTGCCCGGCAGCGACGGCGGTGTCGCCACGCTGGAGGACGCCAAGCGCCTGGGCGATGAGATCGGATACCCGGTGATCATCAAGGCCACCGCCGGCGGTGGCGGGCGCGGCATGAAGGTCGCACAGACCGCGCGTGACATGGAAAAGGCGTTCATGACCGCGCGGGCCGAGGGCAAGTCGAACTTCGGCAACGACGAAGTCTATATCGAGAAATACCTGACCACGCCGCGCCACATCGAAATCCAGGTTTTTGGCGATGGCAAGGGCAACGCGGTGCATCTGGGCGAGCGCGACTGCTCGCTGCAACGCCGCCACCAGAAAGTGTTCGAGGAGGCCCCCGGCCCCGTCATCACCCCCGAGGAACGCGCGCGGATCGGCAAGACCTGTGCCGATGCGGTGGCGCGGATCAACTATATCGGCGCGGGAACGATCGAATTCCTCTATGAGAACGGCGAGTTCTTTTTCATCGAAATGAACACCCGCCTGCAGGTGGAACATCCGGTGACCGAAGGCATCTTTGGCGTGGATCTTGTGCGCGAACAGATCCGCGTGGCCGCCGGGCTGCCGATGTCGTTCGCCCAGGACGACCTGAAGATCAACGGCCACGCCATCGAAGTCCGGATCAACGCCGAAAAGCTGCCGACCTTTTCGCCCTGTCCGGGCCGGATCACGCAGTACCATGCGCCCGGCGGGTTGGGCGTGCGAATGGATAGTGCACTGTACGACGGCTACAAGATCCCGCCCTATTACGACAGCCTTATCGGCAAGCTGATCGTGCATGGCCGCGACCGGCCCGAGGCGCTGGCGCGTCTGCACCGGGCCCTGGGAGAGCTGATCGTGGACGGCGTGGACACGACCGTACCGCTGTTTCATGCCCTGCTCGAGGAGCCGGACGTGCTGAACGGCACCTATAACATCCACTGGCTGGAGCATTGGCTCGAGACCAATCTCGGCACCAGTTGATCGGCGGACTACGTGCTGACGCCGGAATTGCTGATGCATGGGTATTCCATCGGGATCTTTCCGATGGCCGAACACCGCGACGACCCGGATATCTTCTGGGTCGATCCGCGGCGGCGCGGGATCCTGCCGCTGGAGG
Source organism: Sulfitobacter sabulilitoris (assembly GCF_005887615.1). GTDB lineage: Bacteria > Pseudomonadota > Alphaproteobacteria > Rhodobacterales > Rhodobacteraceae > Sulfitobacter_E > Sulfitobacter_E sabulilitoris. The sequence continues at coordinate 67,158 of NZ_VANS01000001.1, read as the reverse complement.
GGTTTCACGCGTCGCGGTCGCTGCGCCGCGCGATGCGGAACACCCGGTTCGAGATCAGTTACGATCAGGATTTCGCCGGTGTGGTCGAAGGTTGCGCGGATCGCGCCGACACCTGGATCAACGCGGAAATCCGCGATCTGTACCTTGCCCTGCATGCCCGTGGACAGGCCCATTCCATCGAAGTCTGGGAGGGTGCCGTGCTGGTCGGTGGCGTCTATGGCGTCACGTTGGGCGCTGCGTTTTTCGGTGAAAGCATGTTTTCGCGGCGCACCAACGCGTCGAAGATCGCGCTGGCCTGCCTTGTCGGGCGGCTGTGCGAGGCGGGGTTCACGCTGTTCGATACGCAGTTCGTGACCGACCACTTGCTACGCCTCGGCGGGCAGGAGATCAGCCGCGAGGAGTATCACAAGAGGCTGGACGCCGCGCTGGCGCGCGAGGCGGAGTTCAATGCGCCGCCCGTGCGCTCCCCTCAGGACGTGGTGCAGCTCATGACCCAGACATCGTAGCGCGGGTGATCCATCGCGCTCAGCGCCGGGGCCGACGCGACCATCCAGCCGCTGAACAGCGTGCCGGTTTGCCCCATTTCCGAGATTTCCAGCGCCGCATAGGCGTTGCCGGCCGGGTTGCCCACCGGATACCGGCAATCGTCCAGCGTGATCTGCAGGGTGCCAAAGGCCGCGGTGGTGCCGGCGGCCAGTTCGATGTCGCTGGTGACGCCGTTGATCTTGTCGAGCCCCCGCAGCACCGCACCGGGGGCCTGGCTGACCTGTTCCTGCGCATCCAAGGCGACGACGCTCATCACGGCCATCCCGGCAGCCAGGCACACCGCGCGCAGCATCATTCCCCTGCCCCGCTGTCGCCGCTGCCGGTCACGAACTTGAGCAGGAGCGATATCAGGCTGACGGCGCCTTGGGTGTCTTCGATGGTGGCGCCCGGCTCAAAGAAGAACGGCGATCCGCCGGGCACGATTTCGATGAAATTGCCGCCCAGCAACCCTTCGGATGCGACCGTGATGGCGCTGTCGTCGGGGATCGCGATGTCCTGCTGGACCGCCACGGTGGTGCTGGCGCGGTAGGTTTCGATGTTCAGTTCGATATCGGTCACGGTGCCGACCTTGACGCCCGCAAGCCGCACGTCGCTGCCGACGGTGATGCCTTCGATGCTGCGAAAGCTGGCGGTCAGCGGATAGGTCGCGCTGCCGGTGGCATAGCCGGTGGCTTGGCCTGCATAGAGCATGAACGCTATGGCCCCCGCCAGAACGGCGCCGCCAACGATAACTTCTGTGCTGTTTTCAGACATTTCTCGCGGGCCTTATTCCGGGGTCCAAGCCTCGTAATCGCTGCGCACGGCGGGATCGGAACGGCGGATCGATCCCTTGGGCGCATAGGCCAGCGGGGTGCCGGTCAGGTTTTCCTGATGCGGCTTTTCCCAGGGCTTGTGCGGCAGCGGTTTCGCTGTGGGTGGCTCGTTCCAGGTATGGTGCATCCAGCCGTGCCAGTCAGGGTCGATCCGGCTGGCTTCCGCCTCACCGTTGAAGATCACCCAGCGGCGGGATTTGTCGCGGGTCTCGTAGAACACGTTGCCCTGGCTGTCTTCTCCGACCTTGACGCCTTTGCGCCATGTCCAAAGCTGGGTATTGAGCGTCTGGCCGTTCCACCATGTGACTGCGCGCAGAAGGGAATTGACGATGCCCATGAAAGCCTCCGAAAGCTGGTTGGCCCACATATGACGCAAGCCCGGCGAAAGGTCCAGCGCGATGCGGGCGATTGGCGGGCCTGTGCTACTCCCGTCCGGGCAGCATCGCGGTGACTTCAATCTCGATCCGGTACTTGGGGTCGATAAGCCCGCATTCGATCATCGTGGCGACGGGAGGGTTGTCGCCGAAGGCCTCCGCCAGCAGCGGCCAGCACGGCTCGAACTCACTCCGGTCTGGCAGCATGTAGGTCACGCGCACCACGTCCGAAAAGCGGCATCCGGCCTCGGCCAGCGCGGTGCGAACCACGTCGAGCGCCGAGGCGCATTGTTCGACGACTCCCTCCGGCACATCCGGACCTGCCGCAACCGTGCCCGCGACATGCACGAAACCGCCCGCGATCACGGCCCGGCAATAGCCGATCTTGGATTCAAAGGCGCCACCGGAGTGAATACGAGTGATCGTCATCTGTGCGTGTCCTTGCTGTGCTGTCCTGGTGTCCGGCACCCGCGCCGGGCGTGGGACATGAAAAAGGCGGGCCATTGTGGCCCGCCCGATGTGTCGTGTTGCGCGCCGTTCCGGGCGATCGTCCCGCTCCAGCGGAGCGGATCACCCCGCCGAGGCCGGCGCTTTCTCCGCGTCGGCGTGGATCATCAGCGGGTTGGCGTCGGACATCACCGCCTCTTCGTTCACCACGACCTCTGTCACGCTGTCGAGCCCCGGCAGATCGAACATGGTATCGAGCAGGATATCCTCCAGGATGGAGCGCAGACCCCGTGCGCCGGTCTTGCGCTCGATGGCGCGCTTGGCGATCGCCTTGAGCGCATCATCGGTGAAGGTCAGCTGCGTGTCCTCCAGCTCGAACAGGCGCTGGTACTGCTTGACCAATGCGTTCTTGGGCTGCGTCAGGATGGTGACAAGCGCGTCCTCGTCCAGATCCTCGAGCGTCGCCAGAACCGGAAGGCGGCCGACAAATTCGGGGATCAGGCCGAATTTCAGCAGGTCTTCGGGTTCCAGATCGGTAAAGATTTCGCCGATGCCGCGCGCGTCCTTGTCGCGCACATCCGCGCCAAACCCCATCGCCGATCCCTTGCCGCGCGCCGCGATGATCCGGTCCAGTCCGGCAAAGGCACCGCCGCAGATGAACAGGATGTTCGTGGTGTCCACCTGCAGGAATTCCTGCTGCGGATGCTTGCGCCCGCCCTGCGGCGGCACGCTCGCGACCGTACCCTCCATCAGCTTGAGCAGCGCCTGCTGCACGCCCTCGCCCGACACGTCGCGCGTGATCGAGGGGTTCTCGGACTTGCGGGTGATCTTGTCGACCTCGTCGATGTAGACGATGCCGCGCTGCGCGCGCTCGACATTGTATTCCGAGCTTTGCAGCAGCTTGAGGATGATGTTCTCGACGTCTTCGCCCACGTAACCGGCTTCGGTCAGCGTGGTTGCATCGGCCATCGTGAACGGCACATCGAGGATGCGCGCCAACGTCTGCGCCAGCAGCGTCTTGCCGCAGCCGGTCGGGCCAATCAGCAGGATATTGGATTTCGCCAGTTCGATATCGCCGCCCTTCTGGGCGTGATTGAGGCGCTTGTAGTGGTTGTGCACCGCGACCGAGAGGACCTTTTTCGCGTTTGCCTGCCCGATCACGTAATCGTCAAGTACATCGCAGATATCCTTGGGCGTCGGCACACCGTCGGTGGATTTCAACCCGCTGGCCTTGGTCTCTTCGCGGATGATGTCCATGCAAAGTTCGACGCATTCATCGCAGATGAACACGGTCGGCCCCGCGATCAGCTTGCGCACCTCGTGCTGGCTTTTGCCGCAAAAGCTGCAGTAAAGCGTATTCTTGCTGTCGCCCGTCGTATTCGTAGCCATGTCAACCCTTTCAGGTCTTGCGTTCCATCAGCGCCGCCCCGATGGGCGGTGCGTGCCCGTGTCGCGTGTATCGCACCCCAAGCTTAGGGCAGCCCCGGCGGGTCCACAATCGCAAAATCATGGCAGCCCGCCGCGGCGCTTTGTCTTACTTCGCTTCGTCGTCCGCCTTGCCGCGGCTTTCGACGATCTCGTCGATCAGGCCCCAGTTCTTGGCATCCTCGGGCGACATGAAGTTGTCACGCTCCAGCGCCTCTTCCACTTTCTTCAAAGTCTGGCCTGTGTGCTTGACATATATCTCGTTCAGGCGCGTTTTGAGTTTCTGGGTTTCCTGTGCGTGGATCATGATATCCGTCGCCTGGCCCTGATACCCGCCAGAGGGCTGGTGCACCATCACACGGCTGTTGGGCAGCGAAAACCGCATCCCCGCCTCGCCCGCCGTCAGCAGCAGCGACCCCATCGACGCCGCCTGCCCGATGACCAGCGTGCTGACCTTGGGCTTGATGTATTGCATCGTGTCATAGATCGACAGGCCGCTGGTCACCACGCCACCGGGCGAATTGATGTACATGCTGATTTCCTTGGACGGGTTTTCCGCCTCGAGGTGCAGCAATTGCGCAACGATCAGCGACGACATTCCATCGTGCACCGGGCCTGACAAGAAGATGATCCGTTCCTTGAGCAGGCGCGAAAAAATGTCATAGGCACGCTCGCCCCGGCTGGTCTGTTCGACCACCATCGGAACGAGGGTGTTCATGTACGTGTCGTAGGGATCATTCATGGAATCTGCCTGTTTGATTTGTGCGCCCGGGACCATACCAAGGCAACCGTTACACAAAGCTTAGTATCGGCACTGGGGGGCTGCAAGGGGGGCCGGACAGATCGCAGTCAGGTCACGGGCAAATCGACCGTCCGGCGCGCTTGCATCCCTCGGCCGATCGCCTGCGTCCTTGAACGCCGCCGCCCCCGGCCTAACTCGCCCGGAATGAGCGTCGCATTGACCCATTTCCCGCCCAACCGCACCGACGCCCTGCACCGGCTGGCGCGTTTCGTCCCCCATGCCGCGCGCGACTATGCCGCGCGCCGCAACTACGATCTGGGGCCGGGCGCGCATCAGCACGTCTCGACCCTGTCGCCCTACCTGCGCACCCGCCTTGTGACCGAAGAGGAGGTTCTGGCCGCCGTGCTGGGCCGCCACGCCGCGTCCTCGGCGGAAAAATTCGTTCAGGAAGTGTTCTGGCGCACCTATTGGAAAGGCTGGCTGGAACTGCGCCCCGGCGTCTGGGCCGATTACCAGACCCAAGTGCGCCGCGCGGTGGACGACCTGCAGACGCAGGGCGGTCTGCGCCAGCGGTGGGAGGCCGCCTGCGCGGGCGACACCGGCATCGCGTGTTTCGACGCCTGGGCGCGGGAACTGGCGCAGACGGGGTATCTGCACAATCACGCGCGCATGTGGTTCGCGTCGATCTGGGTGTTCACGCTCGACCTGCCTTGGGTGCTGGGTGCGGATTTCTTTCTGCGGCACCTGCTGGATGGCGATCCGGCGTCCAACACGCTTGGCTGGCGCTGGGTCGCGGGGCTTCAGACGCGCGGCAAGACCTATGCCGCCCGGCCCGACAATATCGCGAAATATACCGATGGCCGTTTCGATCCGACCGGGCAACTTGCGCGCGAGGCGCCCGCCCTGTCCCCCGCCGGACCGGACCCGGAGCCACGCGCCCTGCCCACGGGCCAGACCCCGCCCGATCCCGGCCTGCGCACCGGGTTCATCCTGCATACCGACGATCTGAGCCCGGCGTTCATCTTGGATCGCGGAATCGCCCCGGTAGCCACCCTGCCCGTCGATGCCGCCAGCACGCAAAGCCCCTTGCATCCCGCGCCGCACAGGGCCGCCTTTCATCACGCCGCCCTGCAAGACGTCACGACCCGCTGGGCCGAACGCCTTGGCGACGTGGCCCCGGTGGCAGGCGATGCGCAGGCGGTGGCGGACTGGGCCGCAGGCGCGGGAATCGACCAGATCGTGATGGCGCACGCCCCCGTCGGGCCCAACGCCGATCTGCTGGCGCGGATGGCCGATCACCCGGACATGCCGCCGGTGACCGCGGTGCGCCGCGATTTCGACAGCCGCGCCTGGCCACACGCGACCAAGGGCTTCTTTCCGTTCAAAAAGCACATCCCCGATCTTCTGGCCGCCGCCGGGCTGTAGCGGTCAGGAACGGCGGGCTTGCCGTGCGCCGCATATTCCACCTAAGGTAGCACACCGACGCCAGAGGGCGGGACCACGCGATTTCAGTGGAACCTGTCACGCCAAGGTTACAATCATCGGGCAGTCCATCGTCATCGACCTCGCGCCGCTGTCTTGCGTCGCGGCCTTTGATACGCATCATTCCGACTGGAGCTGCCCATGACCCGCAAAGATATCATCAACGACCCCGAAATCGGCAACAAGGCCGAGGCCTTCGAGGCCTTCGACGACATTCCAACGAACCCCAACCTGGGCCGCACCATCGGCGATGTGATCAATCGCCGTTATGGCCGCCGCGACATGCTGCGCGGGATGCTGGGCGTGACCGCGACGACCGCGCTGTTCGGCACATCCGCGATGATCGCACCCAAGCAGGCCGCCGCCGCCGCCCATGCGGCAAGCCGTTATAAATTCGACGAAATCGCATGGGGCAACGACACCACGCATCATATCGCGGAAGGCTATGACGCGCAGGTGCTGTTGCGCTGGGGCGATCCGATCACCGCCGACGCGCCCGAATTCGACGTGATGAACCAGACCGCCGAGGCGCAACTCAAGCAATTCGGGTACAACAACGACTACGTGGGCTTTACCGCGCTGAACGACGACGGCACGCGCGGGCTGCTGTGCGTGAACCACGAATACACAAACGAAGAAGTGATGTTTCCCGGCCTTGGCCGCCAGGATCGCGCCGCCTTCGAGGGCATGACGCGCGACTTGGTCGACATCGAAATGGCCGCGCACGGCGGCACGGTGGTCGAGATCGCGCGCGGCGACGACGGCACATGGGCCGTGGTCCGCGACAGCACCTACAACCGGCGGATCACGCCGCTGGCGACCGAGATGACGATCGACGGCCCCGCCGCGGGCCATCCCCGGATGCAGACCAACGCCGACCCCGAGGGCATGACCGTCATCGGCACCGTCAACAACTGCGCCGGCGGCATGACCCCTTGGGGCACCTACCTGATGGCCGAGGAAAATTTTCACGGCTATTTCTGGACCGACAAGGTCGATGCCGAAGGCAAGCCGGACGTCACCGGGATGGAAGAGGCCGAGGCCAGGCGCAACCGACGCTATGGCGTGCCCGGCATGTGGTATGCCTGGGGCAAATACCACGACCGCTGGAACATCGATCGCGAACCCAACGAGCCGAACCGCTGGGGCTGGATCGTCGAGGTGGACCCGCGCGATCCCTCGGCGAAGCCGGTCAAGCACACCGCGTTGGGCCGTTTCCGCCACGAGGGCGCGGAAACCACGATCAGCACCGATGGCAAGCTGGTGATCTACTCGGGCGACGACAACCGCTTTGATTACCAATACAAATACGTCTCTGGCGGCACCGTGACGGACGACCGTGCGGCCAATTCGAGGCTGCTGAGCGATGGCACGCTCTACGTCGCGCGTTTCGACGAGGACGGCACCGTGGAGTGGATGCCGCTGGTGCATGGGCAGGGTCCGCTGACGACGGACAACGGGTTCAACGATCAGGCCGACGTGATGATCGACACGCGCCTCGCGGCCGACCTGTTGGGCGCCACCCCGATGGACCGCCCCGAAGACGCGCAGCCGGGCCCCGGCGGCACCGCCTACATCATGCTGACCAACAACACCAAGCGCCAGCCCGATCAGGTCAACGCCGCCAACCCGCGCCCCGAAAGCGCGTTCGGCCACATCATCGAGATCAGGGAGGACAACGGCGATCACGCCGCGATTCGCGGCGCCTGGTCGATCCTCGTGAAATGCGGCGATCCCAGCGTCGAGGACGTCGGCGCGCAGTGGAACCCCGAGACATCGGAGCACGGCTGGTTCAGTTCGCCCGACAACGCCGCGGTGGATGCCGAAGGGCGGCTGTGGATTTCGACCGACCAGGGATCGGGCTGGAGCAAGACCGGGAAATCCGATGGCCTCTATGCGCTGGAGACCGAAGGCGACCTGCGCGGCGCCTCGAAGCTGTTCTTCCGCTGCCCCGTCGGCGGCGAGCTGTGCGGCCCCTACTTCACCGACGACGGCGAAACGCTGTTCCTTGCGGTGCAGCACCCCGGCACGGACGGCACCAAGGCTCTCACCGGGTTCGAGCGCGACAGCACCTTCGAGGATCCCGCGACGCGCTGGCCCGACTTCGACCCCGCGATGCCGCCGCGCCCCTCGGTCCTGGTGGTGACCAAGACAGGCGGCGGCAAGATCGCGGTCTGACGATTTCCGACCGAAAACCGGCCGTCAGAACACGACGCCCCGCCTTTACCGGCGGGGCTTTTTCCGCGAAGGGTGCCCCCCGCTCCGCCAGCACCATGTTGGCCGCGCCGGTCCGGGTCAGCCGCCCAGGCAGTCCGCCATCGCCCGCGCCATGCCGCGCAGCAAGGCCGGATAGAACCCCGGCCCCGGCGGACTATCCAGGCCCAGCGGGTCCAGCGTCGCGATCCGCACGGCCTGTCCCTCGGCCACCGCGTCGATCAGGCCGGTGTTCACCTGTGGCTCGACAAAGGCGCATGTGACGCCCGACCGGGCAATTGCATCGCGCACCTCGTCCAGGTGGGCAGGCCCCGGATCGCTGGCATCGCCCAACGACAGGGCGGCAACAGCCTCGGTGCCGAACCGCGCTTCGAAATAATGGTAGGCGTCGTGAAAGACGACGAACGGACGGCCCTGCAACGGTGTCAGCAGCGCGGCGATCTCGGCCTCAAGCGCGTCAAGATCGGCCTGCGCGCTGGCGGCATTCGCGCGGTAGGTGGCGGCATGCGCCGGATCGAGCGCCGACAACCGCGCCGCGATCGCCTCAAGCCAGACAGAGGCGTTGCGCGGGTCGAGCCATGCGTGCGGATCGGAAGCCTCCTCTTGATGGGTCGTCTCGTCATGACCGTGATCGTGGTCGTGGTCGTCGGCCTCGAACGCCGCCCCCTCGCGAAAGGGCAGCAAGATGGTGCCGGGGGCTTCCAGCAGGGTCAGCCTGTCGGCCCCCTGCGCCAGCGTGTCGATCGGTCCTTGCAGCCACGGTGTCAGCGCGGGCCCGATCCAGATGACAAGATCCGCGCGCGACAGCGCCCGCGCCTCGCTCGGTCGCATCGCGTGGCCGTGCGGCGACGCGCCCGGCGGAACCACCAGATCGGGCGTGCCGACCCCCGCCATCACCTGCGCGACAAGCCCGTGGACCGGTGCGATATCGGTGGCCACGCGCGGGGCATCGGCGGTGGCGGCGGCAGGCAGGGCAAGGACATAGAGGCAAAAAGCGAAGAGACGGGTGAGCATGATGGCGATCCTCGGTGGCTGCGGATCGGTTCTTGCTAATGTGGATGTTATAACATATCAATCCCTGAAATGCAGATCGGACCGCACGGATGACGACCATCGGATTTCAAAACCACGATCACGCCGCCTGCGTCAGCGACACGCTGGCGCGGGCCCGCGCGCAATGCGCCCGTGACGGGTTGAACCTGACACCGGTGCGGCAACGCGCGCTGGAAATCCTGCTGCGCGAACACCGCGCGCTGGGGGCCTACGACCTGCTGGGACATCTGGCGCAGGACGGGCTGGGCCACCAGCCACCGGTCGCCTACCGGGCGCTGGATTTCCTGGTCAAGGCGGGCTTTGCCCACAAGATCGAGGCGCTGAACGCCTATATCGCCTGCGCCCATCCCGGCGCCGATCACGCGCCCGCGTTCCTGATCTGCCGCACCTGCAAATCCGTGGCCGAAGCCGACACCGCCGTGGGTCGGGGCCGTCTGGGCGATGCCGCCCGCGCGGCGGGCTTTGTCATCGAACGCACCGTGGTCGAGGCCGAGGGCCTCTGCCCCGCCTGTCAGGATCACGGCTGATGGCGCTGATCGAGACCCGCGGGCTGACGCTGGCCCATGGCGGGCAGATCGTACTGCGCGGGGTGGATTTTCGTATCGACAAGGGCGAGATCGTGACCATCGTCGGGCCGAACGGATCGGGCAAGTCCAGCCTTCTGCGCGCGCTCATCGGTGCGCTGGTTCCGGCGGGCGGTACGGTGGCGCGCGCGCGGGGGCTGCGCATCGGTTACGTACCGCAAAGCCTTGCGATCGACGCCACGCTGCCGCTGACGGTGGCGCGCTTTCTGAACCTGCCGTCGCGCCACGGCGCGGCCGACATCGCCGCCGCGCTGGACAAGGCCGGCCTGCCCGATCTGGCGGAACAGCAGATGGCGGGCCTGTCGGGCGGACAGTTTCAGCGCGTTCTGCTGGCGCGCGCGTTGCTGGCCCGGCCCGACATCCTGATCCTGGATGAGGCGACGCAGGGGCTGGACCAGCCGGGGGCCGCGTCGTTTTACCGCCAGATCGAGGCGGTCAGACGCGATCTGGGCTGTGCCGTGCTGATGGTCAGCCACGATCTGCACGTCGTGATGGCCGCATCGGATCGGGTCTTGTGCCTGAACGGGCATGTCTGCTGCGAGGGGACGCCCGAACTGGTGGCCAGCGCGCCCGAGTATCGCGCGCTCTTTGGCACCGGCACCCAAGGGGCGCTGGCGCTGTATCGGCACGAGCACAGCCATTCGCACGGGCCGGACAGGCACCATCATCATCATGACCACGATCCCGACCACGGTCACGAGGCGCAGAACTGATGCTGGACGATTTCGTGATCCGCGCGGCGCTTGCCGGGCTTGGCGTGGCGCTGGCCGCAGCCCCGCTTGGGTGTTTCGTGGTCTGGCGGCGGATGGCCTATTTCGGCGACGCCACCAGCCATGCCGCCCTTCTGGGCGTTGCACTGGCGCTGGCGCTGGACCTGCCGGTCTTTGGCGGCGTTCTGGCGGTAGCGCTGGCGATGGCGGTGCTGATCACCGCATTGTCGGGGCGCGGGATCGGGTCGGACGCGCTGCTGGGGGTCATTGCGCATGCGGCGCTGGCCTTGGGCCTGGTGGCGGTCTCGTTTCTGCCGGGCGTACGGATCGACCTGATGGGATACCTGTTCGGCGACATCCTTGCGGTATCGGCGGGCGATCTGGCGGTGATCTGGGCCGGCGTGGCGCTTGTCGTGGCGCTGCTGGCGTGGCGATGGGTTCCGCTGCTGACGGCGACCCTCAGCCCCGATCTGGCGCAGGCCAGCGGCATCGCGCCGCGGCGCGAACAGTTGCTGATGACGCTGGCGCTGGCCATCACGGTCGCCGTGGCGATCAAGGTGGTTGGCGCGCTGCTGATTGCCGCCTTGCTGATCATCCCCGCCGCGGCCGCGCGACCCTTTGCCCGCACGCCCGAGGCCATGGCGGTGATCGCCGCGATCATCGGCGGCGCGTCGGCCCTTGGGGGGTTGATGTTGTCGTTTGCCTTCGACACCCCCACCGGCCCCACCATCGTCAGCCTTGCCGCGGCGGTGTTCGTCGTCTCGACCAGCCTCGGCGCCGCGCGCGGCACCGCCGGCTAGACCCCCAGGTAGCGATCCGCCACGCTGGCGGCCAGGTCGCCCATCGGCCCGGCCCAGACGGTGCTGCCGCGTTCCAGAATGACGGCACGGTCGGCCACGGCGCGCAATTCGGCCAGCGATTTGTCCACCACCAGCAGCGACAGCCCCGCTTCGCGCTTGAGCGTCGCCAGCGCGGACCAGATTTCCTGCCGCACGACCGGGGCCAGCCCTTCGGTCGCCTCGTCCAGAATAAGCAGCCGCGGGTTGGTCATCAGTGCGCGCCCGATGGCCAGCATCTGCTGTTCGCCGCCCGACAGCGAGGCCGCCACCTGATCGCGGCGTTCGCCCAGTCGTGGAAACAGCTTGCACACGCGCGCGAAATCCCATGGTCCGGGGCGCGCGGCGGCGATCAGGTTTTCATGCACCGTCAGCGGCGCGAAACACCGCCGCCCCTCCGGCACCAGCCCCAGACCGGTGCGTGCCGCCCGGTGCGGCGGCAACCGGGTCAGATCCTGTCCGGCGAATTCGACCGTGCCGCGGGCTTCCTTCAGCAGCCGGCAGATCACCTTGATGGTCGAAGACTTGCCCATCCCGTTGCGCCCCATCAGGGCACAGACCTCGCCCTCCTCCAACGCCAGATCGACGCCGAAAAGCGCCTGGCTGGGGCCGTAGAACGCCTCGACACCGCGGAGTTGCAGAAAGCTCATGCCGCATCCTCCGCGCCCAGATAGGCTTCGCGGACAAGGGGGTCGGCCCGTATCTCTTCGGCGGTGCCGGTGGCGATAATCCGGCCATAGACCAGCACCGAAATGCGGTCCGCCAGCGCAAAGACCGCGTCCATGTCATGCTCCACCAACAGGATCGGCGCCTCGTGGCGCAGATCGTCGAGAAATCCGGTCAGGCGTTTCGATCCGCTGGCGCCCAGCCCCGCCATCGGTTCGTCCATCAAGAAGACATGCGGGTTCAGCGTCAGCGCCACGGCGACCTCCAGAAGACGGCGCTGCCCGTGACTGAGGTCGGCGGTGCGCTTGTGCGCGTGATCCATCAGCCCGACACGGTGCAACGCGGCCTCGGCCCGCGCCCGCAGATCGGCGTCGCGCATCACGGGGCGAAAAAAACGCCAGACGGTGCCGCGCCGCCCCAACGCCCCCAACACCGCGTTTTGCAGCACGGTGTAGTCCATGGCGAGCGAACTGATCTGGAATGTGCGGCCAAGCCCCGCGCGGGCACGCTCGACCGTCGAGAGCGGCGTGACATCGCGCCCTTCGAACCACACTTCGCCCGCGTCGGGGGCAAGGTTTCCCGCGATCTGCTTGATCAGGGTGGATTTGCCCGCGCCATTGGGGCCGATCAGCGCGTGGATTTCACCGGGATAGAGCGTCAGCGACACGTCGTCGGTCGCCACCAGCGCGCCAAAGGCCTTGCGCAGGTGCTTGATCTGCAAGAGCGGTTCAGTCATGCGCCACCTCCCGTCCGGCCGCAAGGCCGATCATTCCGCCGCGCGCGAACAGCACCACCAACAGCAACAAGCCCCCCAGGTACACGTGCCAATAGTCCGACAGGCCGCCCAGAACGTGTTCGAGCAGGATGAACAGCGCAGCCCCCGCGACCGGACCAAAGAGCCGCCCCACCCCGCCGAGGATGACGAAAATCATGATTTCGCCCGACATCTGCCAACTGAACATCGTCGGGCTGACGAACCGGTTGAGATCGGCAAAAAGCGCACCGGCCAGCCCGGTCACGGCGCCCGATAGCACAAAGGCCACCAGGCGCAGCCTGTAGGGCGCAAGGCCCACCGTCTCGACCCGTTCGGGGTTCTGGCGGGCAGCGGCCAGCGCCAGGCCGAAGGGCGCGCGCGCCAGCCTGCCGGCGAAGAACAGAACCGCCGCCAGCACGACGAAGGCCACGGCGAAGAATTGTATCGGGTCCAGCGTATTGAGGCCGGGAAAGCCGTTGCGCACGTAGATCGACAGCCCGTCCTCGCCGCCATACGCCGGCCAGCTTATCGCGAAGTAGTAGAGCATCTGGCCAAAGGCCAGGGTGATCATGATGAAATAGACCCCGGTGGTCCGCAGGCTGAGCGCCCCGATGGCCAATGCGGCAAGTGCGCTGGCCAGGATGGCCACCAGCCAGATCACCGGCATGGATGTCGTGCCCTCGATCAAGACGGGCGTCTGCATGAGCGGCGCATAGCTTTGGGCGTGGCTGGCGAGGATGCCCATCGCGTAGCCGCCGATGCCGAAAAACGCCGCGTGGCCCAGGCTGACCAGCCCGCCGAGGCCCAGGGCGATGTTCAGCCCGACACCCGCAAGCGCGAGGATCGCGACCTTGGTGGCCAGCGTGATGATAAAGGGTTCGTCCATCCACAGGGCAATCAGCGCCGTGGCGGGCAGCAACGCAAACAGCGCCCAGTTGATCAGGGTTTCGCGCTGGATCATGTCGTGCTCCCGAACAGGCCGGTGGGTTTGTAGAGCAGCACAGCCGCCATGAGGATGTAGATCGACATCGACGCCAGCGAAGAGCCCACGCTGCTGGCGCTCGATGCCTCCATGAACGTGGCGAAGAGCGGCGGCAGCAGCACGCCGCCCAGCGTATCGGTCAGACCCACCAGAAGCGCGCCCACCAGCGCGCCCTTGATCGACCCGATGCCGCCGATGACGATCACCACGAAGGCGAGGATCAGCACCGGCTCGCCCATGCCGACCTGAACCGACTGGATCGCCCCCACCAGCGCGCCCGCCAGCCCCGCCAGCGCCGCGCCCAGCGCAAAGACCAGCGTGTAGAGCTTTGAGATATCGACGCCCAGCGCGGCGATCATTTCGCGGTCCGCCTCGCCCGCGCGGATCTGGATGCCGATGCGCGTGCGCGCGATCAGTTGGAACAGGCCCACCGCGATGGCAAGGCCGATGGCGATAATCAGCAGGCGGTAGGCCGGATACAGGATCCCGCCGGGCAGCGACACGGGCTGCGCGAGGGCTGCCGGAATATCCAGAAACAGCGGAAACGACCCAAAGACCCATCGCGTGCCTTCGGAGAACATCAGGATCAGCGCGAAGGTCGCCAGCACCTGGTCCAGATGGTCGCGGTCATAAAGCCGGCGGATCACCAACAGCTCGACCAGCGCGCCGGCGGCGGCGGCGGCGATCAGGCTGGCCAGCAGCGCCAACACGAAGGATCCCGTCAGCCCGGCCACCGCGGCGGCGGCAAAGGCGCCGACCATGTACAGCGACCCATGCGCGAGGTTGATCAAGCCCATCACACCGAATATCAACGTCAGCCCCGCTGCCATCAAGAACAGCATGACGCCGAACTGCAGCCCATTCAGAACCTGTTCGATCAGCAATATCAAAGACATGGGGGTATCGTTCCTTGGGCAAGGGTCGGCCCGACGTGGGGGCGCGCAAGCGTGTCGGGCCCCGGCAGGTTGCGCCGGGGCCCCAGCGTCATCGGATCAGTAGGAACACTCGGCCGCATAGGCGTCGACGTGGTCGGTCAACGAGGTCGCGATCACCTTGTTGGTGAATACGTCCCCCTCCTTGATGACCTCGCGCACGTAGTAGTCCTGCACCGGGTGCTGGTTGGTGCCGAACTTGAAATCGCCGCGCACGGAGGCGAAATCCGCTTCGGCCAGTGCCGCGCGGAAGGCATCGGCGTCCTTGACGTCGGCCTTGCCCATCGCACTCAGCAACAAGTTGGCGGTGTCATAGCCCTGGCTGGCATAAAGCGACGGCAGACGCCCGTATTCGGCCTCGAAGGCCGCGACGAATTCGACGTTGGCGGCATTGTCGAGATCCTTGCTCCACTGGCTCGTGTTCTTCACGCCCAATGCCGCCTCGCCCACGGCTTGCAGGATGCCCTGGTCAAAGCTGAACGCCGGGCCCACGACCGGCAGGTCGATGCCGCTGCTGGCATATTGCTTGAGGAACGAAATTCCCATGCCGCCGGGCAGAAAGAAAAACACCGAATCCGCACCGCTCGCCCGGATCTGCGCCAGTTCCGCAGCATAATCGGTCTGTCCCAGCTGGGTATAGATCTCGCCTGCGGGCTCGCCCTTGAAGAACCGCTTGAAGCCGGTCAGCGCATCCTGCCCCGCCGGATAGTTCGGCGCGAGGATAAAGGTGTTCTGATAGCCGGTGTCGCTGGCATAGGCGCCCGCGGCCTCGTGCAGGGCGTCGTTCTGCCAAGCGACGTTGAAATACAGCGGGTTGCACCCCTTGCCGGCCAACTGGCTGGGCCCGGCATTCGGCGAAAGATAGAATTTGCCCTGCGCCACGGCGGCGGGCACGACGGCCATCGCAAGGTTGGACCAGATGATCCCGGTCAGCACATCGACCTTTTCGGACTGGATCATCTTGTCGGCCAGTTGCACCGCGATCTCGGGCTTGCGCTGGTCGTCCTCGATGACGACCTCGAGCTTGTCATTGCCCGCCATCTTGGCCGCCAGCATGAAGCCGTCGCGCACGTCGATGCCAAGGCCCGCACCGCCGCCCGACAGCGTGGTGATCATGCCGACCTTGACGCCGCCCTCATGACCCGCGGCAAAGCCGCCGGTGGCCATGGCACAAAGCCCCGCCGCAAGGATAATGGATTTCAGTTTCATCGTTGTCTCCCGTGTTGATGGGGCTCTTGTGTCCCCGGTTTATATATTTTTCAGGCTCTTATGAGCTCTTTTTAATGCGGTTTCCGGTCATGTGACCCGGCTTTTCGTCTGGAATTCGGGGGTGTCCCACAGACGACCGTCCATCACCTTGACCAGCCGGTCAACGGCCTCGGTCACGTCGCCGGCATCCAGGTAAAGCGGGGTAAAGCCAAAGCGCATGATGTTGGGCGCGCGGAAATCGCCGATCACGTCGTGGTGGATCAGCGCCTGCATCGCGGCATAGCCATGCTCGAACTCGAACGACACCTGACTGCCGCGCACCGCCCCGTCACGCGGGCTGGCCAGCGTCAGGTCGGGCACGCGCGCCTCCACCTCCTCGATGAACTGCTCCTGCAGCGCCAGAGAGGCGGCGCGCACCTCGTGCATGTCCACATCCTCCCACGCCTGCATCGCGACCTCGAGCGCCGTCATCTGCAACACCGGGGGCGTGCCCACGCGCATCCGCTCGATCCCGGCGCCGGGCTTGTAGTTCAACGTGAAATCAAAAGGCGCCCGGTGGCCGAGCCAGCCCGACAGCGCCGGTTCGACCGTATCGGCCAGATCGGCGCGGACGTAGATGAAGGCCGGGGCACCGGGGCCGCCGTTGAGGTACTTGTAGGTGCAGCCGATCGCGATCTCGGCGTTCGATCCGGCCATGTCCACCGGCAGCGCGCCCGCCGAATGGGCCAGATCCCAGATCATCACCGCGCCCTTATCATGCGCGGCCGCGGTGACGGCGTTCATGTCGTGCATCCGCCCGGTGCGGTAATCGACATGGGTCAGCATCACGGCCGCCACATCGCCGGTGATCGCCTCCGCCACCGCCTCGGGGGCCACCGTGCGCAGCTCATAACCTTGATCGAGCGTCTTGATCAGCCCTTCGACCATGTAAAGATCGGTCGGGAAATTTCCTGTGTCCGACAGGATCACGCGACGTCCGGGGCGCAGCTTGATCGCGGCCGCGACCGCCTGATAGACCTTGATCGACAGGGTATCGCCCAGAACGGTCGTGCCCGCAGGGGCGCCGATCAGCCGCCCCACCAGATCGCCCACGCGCGCGGGCTGGTCCATCCAGCCTGCCGCGTTCCAGCCCTTGATCAGCAGGCCACCCCATTCCGCATCCAGCATGTCGGCAATCCGCGCAGGCACCGCGCATGGCATCGGCCCCAGCGAATTGCCATCCAGATAGATCAGCCCCTCAGGCAGGTTGAACAGGTCTTTTCTCGTTACGTCAGCCACTTACAGGGCTCCTCTCACGTGCCAGAGTTCGGGAAACAGCTCAACTTCCAGCATTTTGCGCAGATAGCCAACACCTGACGTACCACCGGTTCCGCGTTTGAATCCGATGATCCGCTCGACGGTGGTCACATGGTTAAAGCGCCAGCGGCGGAAATAGTCCTCGAGATCGACAAGCTTCTCCGCCAATTCGTATATTTCCCAATATGTTACGGGGTGTTCATAAACCTGTTTCCACAGATCCTGCACCTCTGGCCTGGCCTCCCAGCTGGCGCTGGCGGGCGGTCCGGCCTGGTCCGGGACGCCAAGCCGATCGGTCAGCAGCGCGATCGCCACCTGGTAGAGGCTCGGCTGCTCCAACTCGGCCTTGAGGGCGGCGAAGGCCTCCGCCTTGTGTTCGTGCAGCTTCATCAGCGCGCCGTTTCGGTTGCCAAGCAGGTATTCCACCAGCCGGTACTGGTGCGACTGAAACCCCGACGAATTGCCAAGGCTGGGGCGAAAGGCGGTGTATTCGCTCGGCGTCATGGTGCGCAGCACATCCCATGCGCCGTTGAGCTGTTCGAATATCCGCGCGACGCGGGCCAGCATCTTGAAGGCCGGGCGCAGCTCACCGCGCTGCATCACCCGCCGCGCGGCCTGAAGTTCGTGGATGGCCAGCCGCATCCAAAGCTCGGAGGTCTGGTGCTGCACGATGAACAGCATCTCGTCATGCGCGTCGCTCAGCGGATGCTGCGCGGTCAGGATCGCATCGAGGCCGAGGTAATCGCCATAGGACATGTCGGTCGCGAAATCCATCTTCGCGCCGTCGGGGGCCTTGCCGCGGCTGGGGGGCGTATCGCTCATGCGGTTTGCCGCAACGCGAAGCGCTGGATCTTGCCCGTCGCGGTCTTGGGCAGGGCATCGACAAAGCGCACGTCGCGCGGATACTTATAGGGGGCGATGGTGTTTTTCACGTGCTCCTGCAAGGCTTTCACCATGTCGGCGTCACGGCCGTAGCCGTCGTTGAGCACCACATGCGCCTGCACGATGCTGCCGCGCGCCTCGTCGGGGGCGGCGACCACCGCACATTCCGCGACCGCGGCATGGGCCAACAGCGCCGCCTCGACCTCCGGTCCCGCGATGTTGTAGCCGGCGCTGACGATCATGTCGTCGTTGCGCGCGGCAAAGTGCAGATAGCCGTCCTCGTCCATCGTGAAGCTGTCGCCGGTGATGTTCCAGCCGTCCACGACGTAATCCGCCTGCCGGTCATCGGCCAGGTAACGGCAGCCCGTCGGCCCGCGCACCGCCAGCCGCCCCACCGTGCCGCGCGGCACCTGCGCGCCCGCGTCATCGACGATCTTCGCCTCGTAGCCGCGCACCGGCTTGCCGGTACAGGCCGCGCGGTGATCGTCAAAGCGGTTCGAGATGAAGATATGCAGCATTTCCGTCGCGCCGATGCCGTCCAGCATGGGTTTGCCGGTCTTGTCCTTCCAGTCGTGATAGACCGGCGCGGGCAGGGTTTCGCCGGCCGACACGGCGGCGCGCAGGCTGCTCAGGTCGGCGCCCTCCTCCATCGCGGCCAGCATCGCGCGATAGGCGGTGGGCGCGGTAAAGCAAACCGTGGCGCGGTATTTCTCGATGATCTCGATCATGTTGGGGGGCGAT
Organism: Sulfitobacter sabulilitoris; assembly: GCF_005887615.1. Classification (GTDB taxonomy): domain Bacteria; phylum Pseudomonadota; class Alphaproteobacteria; order Rhodobacterales; family Rhodobacteraceae; genus Sulfitobacter_E; species Sulfitobacter_E sabulilitoris. Next base: position 48,471 of record NZ_VANS01000001.1, on the reverse strand, counting down.
GCGTTTTCAAGGAGCGTCGCCGCCGCGCCGAACCGCAGGGGAAAGATCGCCAGACCGCCAAGGCCGAAGGTAAAGGCCAGCGGCGGCGAGCCCACGAAGATGTCCGACGGCTGCACCCCCAGCACTTCGCGCGCATAGCCGTCCGCGATGATCAGCAGGTCACGGTGAAAATGCATCGTCGCCTTGGGGCTGCCCGTTGTGCCCGAGGTAAAGCCCAGAAGCGCCACGTCGTCCTGCGCCGTGGGCACCGCGTCGAATAGCACCGGCTTTTCCAGCGCAAGCCGGTCCAGCTCGGCGTCGTGGTTCGACGTGCCGTCGAACCCCACGACGGATTTCAGGAATTTCGAGGTTTTCGCGCAGGTCGTCATCTCGTCCATCAGCCGCGTGTCGCAGAGCGCATGGCTGATCTCGGCCTTGTCCACGATCGCGGACAATTCGCCCGCGCGCAGCATCGGCATGGAATTCACGACAACCGCGCCCGCCTTGGTCGCCGCCAGCCAGGCCGCCACCATCGCCGGGTTGTTGGCCGAACGGATCAGCACGCGGTTGCCCGGCTTCAGCCCCAGGTCCTCGACCAGCGCATGCGCCAGCCGGTTGGTCCAGTCGCTCAGCTCCTTGTAGGTGCGGCGGCGCCCGTTGCCGATGAGCGCGGTATGATCGCCAAAGCCCTTCTCGACCATCGCATCGGTCAGCTCGACCCCCGCGTTCAGACGATCGGGATAGTCGAAACCTTCCAGCAACAAATCCGGCCAGCGCTCCTCGGGCGGCAGGTTGTCGCGCGCAAAACTGTCGATATGTCCTGAGGGACGCAGCATGGTCAGTCTCCGCTCTTGGCAGGTGGGTGCCCGGCGCCCGTCGGGGCATCGGCCGTGCGCGGGGGGCCCGGTCTATCGCACATTTTTCGTCTCCGGGCCGGTCGCTTTCTCTGCAAGCTCCGCCAGCCGCGCGGCCATGTGGCGCGCCTCCTGGGGGGTAAAGGCCCCCAGCATCTCGTTGATCCACGCCTCATGCGCGGTGGCCTGGCGAGTGAATTCCGCGCGGCCCGCCTGCGTCAGGCGCACCACCATCGCACGACGGTCGCCCGGCACGGGCACACGCTCCACCAGCTTGTCCAGCGCAAGGCGGTCCACGATGCCGGTGACATTCCCGTTCGAGACCCGCAGCACGCCGGAAAGCTGGCTCATCTTCAGACCCGCGTCATCGCGCGCCAGCGCGGCCATCACGTCAAAGCGCGGCAAGGTCGATCCGAAGTCGGTCCGCAGGCGGTCGCGCAACTGCGCATCGACACGGCGCGACAGTTTCAGAAGCCGCAGCCACAGGCGCAAACGGTCCTTTGACCCGGACGCGGCAATCTGTGCCGGGGCGATCATGCGCGGCCCGATGGCGATGCGCGCAGTCGGGATGCAGCGGTGTCTGACTGTGCCATGGCTCCCTCTTGATCAGGTGTCGCCGGGGTGCGGATGCGTCCCGACACCCCGAACGTTAGGGCGAGTCGCAAAATGCTTCAAGGGGGAATATTTTATACCTAAACTATTCCCGCTCCCGCGTGACCGCGCGGCGCGAGGGTCGACCGCACTCGACCGCAGGCGCCACCACGCCGCCGATCGCGCCGCCAATTCCATGCGGGCCAAAGCCCGGCCTTGACGCGCGCCGCGCCGCATGGGACCCAAAGATCACGCGGGGGCGGGCACGGACGCCTTTTGCGGGCGGCCACCGCGACAGCCAGACCGCACAGGGGTGTCCGGGACGTACCTGTCGCCGGGATATTCAATGCCACCGTGTCCACAGAACCGTTCTCGCAAGGACCATGACATGACGGCGACCTTCCATGACCTCTCCGGCCGATCCGTCTTTATCACCGGCGGCGGGTCGGGCATTGGCGCCGCGCTGACCGATGCGTTCCTGGCACAGGGCGCGCAGGTCGCCTTCATCGGCCGTTCGGATGCCTCGGGCTTTGCCGCACGAATGCAGGCCAAGCACGGACGCACGCCGTTGTTCGTGCAAGGCGACATCACCGACACCGACCGCCTGCGCGCCGCCATAGCCGAGGCGGCGGCGGCGCATGGCCCGGTGTCGGTGCTGATCTCGAATGCCGCGAACGACATGCGGCACAGCCTTGAGGATCTGACACCCGCGATCTGGGACGATCTTCTGGGCATCAACCTCAGGGCCTATGTCTTTGCCGCGCAGGCCGTGGCGCCGGGGATGCGCGCGGCGGGAACGGGCAGCATCGTCAATTTCTCCTCCATCAGCTACATGATGGGGAACACGGGCTATCCGGCCTATGCCGCGGCCAATGGCGGCATCACCGCGCTGAGCCGCAGCCTTGCGCGCGAACTGGGGCCCGACGGCATTCGCGTGAACGCGGTGGCACCGGGCTGGGTCATGACGCAAAAGCAGCTCGATCAATGGGCCACGCCCGAGGATCTGGCCGCGCATCTTGACCGGCAATGCCTCAAGCGCCACCTGGTTCCCCGCGACATCGCCGATGCGGTGTTGTTCCTGGCGTCCGACAGCAGCCGGATGATGACCGGGCAATGCATGGTGGTGGACGGCGGCGCGGTGCACACAGGATGAGCGCGGCAGCGATCACCCCCGACTGGATCGCCGTCGATCGCGGCGCCGACCGTCTGCGGGTCTGGGCGATGCAGGGCGCGACCAGGCTTGCCCAGGTGCAGGCGGATGCGGATATCAACCCGCATGCACCCGACGGTTTCGATCAGATCCTGCGCGCCGCGACAGCCGGATGGACGATCGCCGCCGGAACGCCCGTCGTCGCCTGCGGGATCGCCCAGTCACCGCAAGGCCGGGCCGAGGCACCCTTCCGCGCCGTGCCCTGCGCGCCGTTGGGCGATCCTGGGGCGGTGGCCCCCACCGCAGGCGGCTGGCGGGTCCGGATCATCCCCGGCCTGTCGCAATCCACCCCGCCTGACGTGATGCAAGGCGACGAAACCCGGATCGCCGGGTTCATGTCGCTCAATCCCGGCTGGGACGGGGTGGTCTGCCTGCCCGGCACACATTCCAGATGGGCGCATGTCAGCGCCGGAGAGGTCGTGAGCTTCCAGACCTTCATGACCGGCGAACTGCTTGCCTTGCTGGCCACGCAGTCGGTCCTGCGCACGACGGTGACGGGCGGCGATGCGGGTGCCGAAACCGACGCCTTTGACAGCGGCCTGGCGGACGCGATGGCGCGGCCCGAACGCCTGGCGGCCCGGCTGTTCGGTCTGCATGCCGCGGATCTGCTGGAGGGCACGCGCGCCGATGCCGCGCGATCGCGCCTGTCGGGGCTGCTGATCGGGGCGGAACTTGGCGCGGCGAAACCCTACTGGCTGGGCCAGGACATCGCGATCCTTGGCGCGGCGGAACCTGCCCGGCTCTATGCCCGCGCGCTGCGCACGCAGGGTGTGCCCGCGACGGTGGCCGATCCGGACCGGATGACGCTGGCCGGGCTGACGGCGGCATATCGCGCCATGACGCCCGCCACATGACGCCGCCGCCGGCCGTCCGTCGGCGCGCCGGCGGTCAGCGCCCTGCCGACAGAGCGGAATTGAGGCAGCCCAGAAGCGCGGCATCGTCGCGGGTGATGAGCGACACCGGGACATGCCGCAGATCGGGCGCAACGCCGGGGTCCGCCTGCATCTGGTCGCAAAACCGGGTCCGCGATACGCCGTGCACCAGCCCGCGCGCGACCGATCCCGCCAGATAGACACCGCCCAGCGGCATGTACTGCAACCGCAGGTCCACGATCACATCGCCCAGCATCGTGGCAAAGACATCCAACGTCCTGCGCGCGGCGGCGTCGCCTGCGCCGGCGGCACGGTCGATGTCGGCCCCCTCAAGGCCCTTCTGCCCGGTGGCCAAGGCATGCATGCGCGCAAGCCCCGGACCCGACATCGCGTGTTCGACCTTGCCAAAGCCCGCCGCGGCCGCATCGCCCAGATAGGCCCGCAAATGCGCCGCCGCCCGCTCGGGCAGGCTCGATAGACCGTATTCCACCCGCAGGCAGGCCGACCGACCGCCCATGCGCAGCACCGGGCTGAGGTTAAAGCCGGTCCCGACCCCGACGACCAGCCGCTGCGCGTCATCGGGCCGCGCGCGCGTGCCGGGCCAGACCGGCGTGACATCTGCGGGGCGCAACAGGTCAAGCGCGTATCCCAAGGCACTGAGATCGTTCAAGAGCCGGACCGTCGCGCCGGGATAGGTCCGCTGCAGTCGCTGTGCATCGATCGTCCAATCGCGGTTGGTCAGTGTCGCACGGGTGCCGGCAACGGGCCCCGCCACCGCGATGGCAAAGCCGCTGACCTTCCCGACGCCGGCCTGCGCCAGATAGGCCGCCAGCGCCGCGTCGAAACCGGCATGGGCATCGTTCTCGAACCGAAGCGTGCGGGCGGGGTCGATGCTGCCCGCCTCGGCCACCGCAAACCGCAGGTTCGTGCCGCCCACATCCGCCAGAACAAGGGTCATATCCGCCCCTCAGACAAAGCGCGACACATGGTTTTCAAGCATCTCCTGCCGCCCCGAGCGGGGCTGCGGGTTAATGTGATCGCGCTCCACCTCCGCCGCGATCCCGTCCAGTGTCGCCTCCGACAGCCACTTGCGCGCGCGGCTGTCGTCCCAGCCGGAATAGCGGTCGGCGCGGGTCTGCTCCAGCCCGCCGTCCTCCAGCATCGCGGCGGCGGCCTTGAAGCCGCGCGCGCAGATGTCCATCGCCCCCACATGCGCCGCGATCAAGTCAAAGGGATCCAGGCTTTGCCGCCGCAGCCTGGCGTCGAAATTGGTGCCGCCGGTGGTGAACCCGCCTGCCTTGAGCACCTCGTAGTAGGCCAGCGCCACCTCGGGGACGTTGTTGGGAAATTGGTCGGTGTCCCAGCCCGACTGGTAATCGTTGCGGTTCATGTCGATGGAGCCGAAAATGCCCAGGCTGGCGGCCAGCGCCAGTTCATGCTCGAAACTGTGCCCGGCCAGGATGGCGTGACCCTGCTCGATGTTCACCCGGACCTCGTGTTCCAGCCCGAAGTCCTTGAGGAACCCGTAGACCGTGGCAACGTCGTGGTCATACTGGTGCTTGGTCGGCTCCTGGGGTTTCGGCTCGATCAGGATGGCGCCCTTGAAGCCGATCTTGTGCTTGTACTCGACCACCATCCGCAGGAATCGCCCGGCCTGGTCCCGTTCGCGGCGCAGGTTGGTGTTGAGCAGCGTCTCGTAGCCTTCGCGCCCGCCCCACAGGACATAGTTTTCACCCCCCAGCCTGTGCGTGGCATCCATGCAGGTCTTGACCGTCGCCGCGGCAAAGGCAAAGACCTCCGGATCGGGATTGGTGGCCGCGCCCGCCATGTAGCGACGGTGCGAAAACAGGTTGGCCGTGCCCCACAGCAGCTTCGGACCGCCCGCCGCCATCTTGCCCTCGAGGTAGTCCACCATCTCGTTGAGATTTCGGGTGTTTTCAGCAAAATCATCGCCTTCGGGCCGGATGTCGGCATCGTGAAAGCAATAATAGGGCTGGCCGAGGATGCCGAACATCTCGAACGCCACGTCGGCTTTCATCCTGGCGTGATCCATCGTGTCGCCGAACCACGGGCGGTGAAACGTCTGGCCGCCAAAGGGGTCGCCGCCGGGCCAGGCAAAACTGTGCCACCACGCGACGGCAAAGCGCAGATGGTCGGCCATGCGCTTGCCCGCGATCATCTCATCGGGGTTGTAGTGGCGATAGGCCAGCGTGTCGGCGGGCGCATCGGGGGCATGGGTGACGGGGTCGATCCCGGCGAAAAAGTCGGTCATATCGTGTCCTTCAGGGCAGCATAGGCCGCGCGATAGCGCGCGTGGCCGGTGTGAAATGCCGCGACCAGATCGCGCCGCGGCGGGATGGTGCGAGCGATTGCGGGACGGCCGGCGAGCGTCGCGCCTTGCCCGGTCTTGGCCATCTGCGCAAGGCGTGCCGCGCCGAACGCGCCGCCGACGTCGCCGCCCGCGGCCAGGTCGATGGGCAGATCGAGCGCGGTGGCCAGCGCCTCCAGCCAATAGTCCGACCGGCTGCCGCCGCCCACCGCGATCAGGCTGTCGATCCGCGTTCCGGTGTCGCGCAGCGCATCGAGGCAGTCGCGAAAGGCGAAACACACCCCTTCGAGCACCGCACGGGTACCCGCCGCCCGGTCGGTGGCGTGGCCCAGCCCCAACAACGCCCCGCGCGCGGCGGCATCGTTGTGCGGCGTCCGCTCGCCCCCAAGGTAGGGCAGGAACAGCGGCGCGCCAGGGGCCTGCAGCGGGCCCAGACCAGCGGTCAGCCCGGCCGCGTCCGCCCCCACCAGCCCGGCATACCAGTTGAGCGCGTCGGTGCATGACAGGATCACGCCCATCTGGTGCCACATGCCCGGCAAGGCGTGACAAAACATGTGCACGGCGCTGGCGGGATCGGGGCGGTAGGCGTCGCTGGCCGCGAACAGCACACCGGAGGTGCCCAGCGATATGAACCCCTGCCCGCTGGCCACGGCCCCCACGCCGATGCCTGCCGCGGCATTGTCGCCCGCGCCACCCGCGACGACCACACCGCGCCGCAGGCCCCAGCGGTCGGCCAGCGCGTCGCGTAGCCTGCCCGCGGGGTCCGATCCTTCGACCAGCAGCGGCATCCGATCCCGCGACAGCCCCGACGCCGCCAGCAGATCGTCGGACCAGTCCCGCGCACCCACGTCGAGCCAGGCCGTGCCGGACGCATCCGACATGTCGCTGACCGCCGCGCCCGTCAGCCAGAGCCGGAGATAATCCTTGGGCAGCAAGACGGTGTCGATGCGGGCAAAGATCTCGGGGGCATGGGTCCGCACCCACGCCACCTTGGGCGCGGTGAACCCGGGAAAGACGATATTGCCGGTGATGGCGCGCCAGATCGGATCGGCGTCCATCGCGGCGGCCTCGGCGTGGCTGCGGGTGTCGTTCCACAACATGCAGGGGCGCAGCACATCGCCCGCGGCATCGACGAGCGTCGCGCCATGCATCTGACCGCTCAGGCCGATTGCCTCCACCGCACCCAGATCGACCTGCGCGCCAAGCTCCGCCATCACCGCCTCGGTCGCGCCCAGCCAGTCGGCGGGGTTCTGTTCGCACCAGCCGGGGTGCGGGCGCTGCACGCTCAGCGGCGCGACGGCGCTGGCCTGCACGGCCTGCGCGCCGTCCATCACCACGGCCTTCAGCCCCGAGGTCCCCAGATCAAGCCCGAGGTACATCGCCCTCAGGCCGCCTTTTCGGGTTTCTTGCCCATGATGATCATGCTCAGGATGTCATCCTCGGTGACGTCCTCGACCCGTTCCGTCGCCACCAGCTGCCCGTTCTTCATCACCGACACCCGGTCGCACAGCGCCAGCATCTCGCGGGTGTCGTGCGAAATCAGAATGATCCCCAACCCCTGTTTCTTCAGCTCCTGGATCAGTTCGGCCACCATCTGCGTCTCGTGAACCCCCAGGGCCGCGGTGGGTTCGTCCATGATCAGGATCTTGGCGTTGAAATAGACCGCCCGCGCGATCGCCACCGATTGCCGCTGCCCGCCGGACAGGGCGCTGACCGGCTCCTTGATCTTCTTGAAGTTGGGATTGAGGCGCGCCATGATCTTGCGGGTCTCCGCTTCCATCGCGTCGTCATCGACAAAGCCCAGCCAATTGGTCAGCTCGCGCCCCAGAAACAGGTTGCTGGCCGCATCGAGGTTATCGGCCAGCGCCAGCGTCTGGTAGATCGTCTCGATGTTGTAGCGCCGCGCGTCGCGGGGGCTGTTGATCTGGACGGGCTGACCTTCGACCAGGATTTCGCCGCTGTCGGCGCGGTAGGCACCCGACAGGATCTTGATCAGCGTCGATTTACCGGCGCCGTTATGCCCCAAGAGGCCCACGACCTCGCCCGGCATGACGTCGATGGACACGTGATCGACCGCGTGCACCCCGCCGAAGGAGATACAGATATCGCGCATTTCGACCAGGGGCGTCGTGCCGGCATGTTGCGGTTGGGTTGTCATGTCATTTCCCCCCTGTGCGTTTGCGGTAGATCGTGTCGATCAGCACCGCGGCGACCAGCACGGTGCCCACGACGATGTTCTGCAAGGGCGCATCGACCCCCACCATCGCCATCCCGGATTGCAGCGACTGCATGATCAAGGCCCCGAGGATGGCGCCGTAGATCGTGCCGATGCCGCCCGACAACGCGGTGCCGCCGATCACCGCGGCGGCGATCACGCGCAATTCGTCCAGCGTGCCGATGTCGTTGGAATGGTTGGTCAGCCGCGCGCTGGCCACCACCGCCGAAATCGCGCAGAGCGCACCCATCAGCGCAAAGACCTTGACCGTCAGCAGCCGGGTGTTGATGCCCGAAAGCTCTGCCGCGTCGGGGTTGCCGCCGGTGGCAAAGATGTAGCGGCCCAGCCGCGTGCGCGTGGCAATCAGCGTCATCGCGACCGCAACCGCGATCAGCAGCAGGACCGATATCGGCAAGCCATAGGCGGCGCTGAACCCATCGGGCAGATCTTCGCCCCGCGCGGCAAAGACGCGGCGCAGGCGGCCCTTGGGAATGTCGTAGGCGTTGAGCGTGGCGATGAACCCCAGGATGCCCGCCGCCATGATCCCGCCCATCGTGATTTCGGCCCAGACCGGTTTGACGGGAAAGCCGTGGCTCAGCTTGGCGCGGCGCGCCGACCAGAGCAACCAGACCACCCAAAGCACCGCCAGCCCGCCGAAGATCCAACTCCAGGTCGCGCCCAGCGTGCCGTTGATGCCACCGAATTTCATGAAGGTGGGATCCAGCGGGCCGATGGTCTGGCCGCTGGTCTGATACCACGCCACGTTGCGCCAGACGAGCAGGCCGCCCAGCGTCACGATGAAGGCGGGAATGGTCAGGTAACCCACCAGCCAGCCCTGGAACGCACCGATCGCGGTGCCGACGGCGATACCGGCCGCGATGGTGATCCACGGCGTTAGCGGATGGCCAAGGCCCAGCCCGAACATATCGGGCAGATAGCGCACCTGGAGCATCGCCATGAAGGCCGAACAGGTGGCCAGAAGCGCGCCCACCGCCAGGTCGATATGGCGGGTCACGATGACGAACACCATGCCGGTGGCCATGATCGCCACGCTGACGGTCTGGATCGTCAGATTGAAGATGTTGCGCGGGGTCAGAAACCGCCCGTCGGTCAGCACGTTGAAGGCGATGCAGATCACCAGGAAGGCGCCGATCATGCCCAGAAGACGGGTATCAAGTTCAAGCGCCTTGAACCCGCGCAGCGTCTTGACCTTGGAGGAGGAGGAGGAGGAGGAGACATCCGTCATGGCGGTCGGATCCTTGCTCGGCAGGAAAATGGGGGCCAGTGCCACGCACCGCGATCTTGCGGGGGCCACGGGCCGGACTGCGCGGGGGCCGGACAAACGGCCCCCGCGACGATGGGTTTAGTTGCAGGGCGCCGGGCCGCCTGTCACGCCCTGGCAAAGCGCCTCTTGCGTGATCCAGCCCGCGTCGACCACCGTGCTGAGGTTGTCGGCGGTGATCGGCACCGGCGACAGGAAGCGCGCGACCATCTTGGTGCCGCCCGGCGATGTCCATTCCTGCGCGCCGTCGATGGCCATCATCTCGGTGCCCTCGGCCAGCGACACGGCGATCTCCGCCGCCGCCTTGCCCAGATCGCGCGCGTCCTTCCAGACGCTGACGGTCTGCGTGCCCTTGGCCACCCGGTTCAGCGCGGCGTGGTCGCCATCCTGACCCGACACCGGGATCCCGTCCATGCCCTGCGCGGCCAGCGCGGCGACCGCACCGCCGGCGGTGCCGTCGTTCGAGGCCACGACCGCATCGACGTCGTTGTCGTTCGCGGTCAGGATCTGTTCCATGTTGCGCTGCGCGTTGGCGGGCAGCCAGCCGTCGGTATAGGCCTCGTCGACGATGGTGATGTCGCCCGCGTCAATCGCCGCCTGCAACACCTCCTGCTGGCCGCCACGCAGGAAATCCGCGTTGGGATCGGTGGGCGAGCCCTTGATCATCACGTAGTTGCCTGTCGGTGCCGCCTCGAGCACGGCACGGGCCTGCATCCGGCCCACTTCGACGTTGTCGAAGGTGAGATAGAAGGCGCGCGGGTCCTCGATCAGGCGGTCATAGCCCACGACCGGGATGCCTTCGTCGGCGGCGGCGTTGATGGCGGGGCCGATCGCCTGCGCGTCCTGAGCAAGGATGATGAGCGCGTCGACACCCTGCGCGATCAGGCTCTCGACGTCCGAAAGCTGCTTGGCCGAGGAGCTTTGCGCATCGGCCGACACGTATTCCGCGCCCGCGGCCTCGAGCGCCGCCTTGATCGCCGCCTCATCGGTTTTCCAGCGCTCTTCCTGAAAGTTGGACCAGCTCACGCCGACCGTCATCGAATGGCTTCCGGCAAGCGCTGTGGTGCTCAGCGCGGCGGACAGGGCCACGCCCATGATCATGATTGTCTTCATTGGTTCCTCCCACGGACCTTTATGTCGTCTTGATGCCGATTTTGGCTTGATGGCATGAGCAAAAGGATTGACGGTTTTAATTCATCTGTCAAAATAAATTTATCAACACAGCGCTGAAATCTTCGGCTCAAGCGGGATAATACCGATATATGAGGGCCTAAGCCATGAATGTCGCAAATCTTTTATTCGGATACTGAAGTAATGACCCTGGATGCGCCGCCCCTGCCCGACCCCGCGTTGACCGGCCCCGATGGGCCGCTTTTGGGCTGCGGGCCGATTCGCCCCGAAACCGACGGCGGCGGCAGCGCGCTGCGCCACCGGGTCTTTGAATGCGTGCGCGCCGCGGGACAGATTTCGCGCAGCGATGTCGCCAAACAGTTGCGCGTGAGCCCCGGTTCGGTCACGGCCCTGGTCGGCGAACTGCTGGATCTGGGATTGGTGCACGAACAGCCCGACCTCAACCGCCCCTCCAGCCGGGGGCGCCCGCCCGTGGCGCTGTCGGTGCGGCCCGATGCGGGCTTCGTGGTGGGGATCAAGCTGTCGCGCACGCATCATACGGCACTTCTGGTCGATGCGGCCGGGCGGCCGCTGGCGCAGGCAAGCGTCCCCTGTGCGATGCGTCGGCGCAGCCTGGACCAAATCCTGCTGGAAACCGCGCAGGTGCTGGACGATCTGCTGGATCAAGCCGGGCTGCACCGCGCCGATATCGCCTGCATCGGGCTGGGCATGCCGGGCATCATCGACCATGCCAGCGGGCGGATGATCTGGTCGCCGCTGCTGACCGACGAAAACCGCCCCCTGCGCACATTGGCCGAGACCGCCTTTGGCGTGCCGGTGGCGGTGGACAACGACGCCAACCTCGTGACGCTGGCCGAACTGTGGTTCGGCAAGGGCCGCGAGATGGCCGATTTCGCCGTCGTCACGATCGAGGACGGCGTCGGCATGGGGCTGGTGATCAATCACCGCCTCTATCGCGGCGCGGGCGGTCTGGGAATGGAGCTGGGCCATACCAAGGTGCAGTTGGACGGTGCGCTCTGCCAGTGCGGGCAGCGCGGATGCCTCGAGGCATACGTCGCCGATTACGCGCTGGTGCGCGAAGCCTCGACCGCGCTCGATCCGACGGGACAGGCGACGCAAAAGCCCGAAGCGATGTTGGAGCAGCTCTACGAGCAGGCCAAGGCGGGCAACGAGGCGGCGCGCACCATCTTTTCGCGCGCGGGGCGGTTCCTGGCACTGGGGCTGGCGAATGTGGTGAACCTTTTCGATCCGCCGCTGATCATCCTGGCGGGCGAACGGATGCAATACGACTACCTCTACGCCGAAGAGGTGCTGGCCGAGATGCAGGCGCAAACGCTCAACCGCCGGGATCGGGCGCAACGCGTCGAGACGCATGAATGGGGCGACCTGATGTGGGCGCATGGCGCCGCCGCGCTGGCCCTGTCGGACACGGCGGACGCGATGGCGGCGGGCAAGACGTGAGGGCGCTGGCGCTGGCCGCGGCGCTCTGCGCCACCGGTGCCTGGGCCGAGGTGCGGTTCGAGGACCGCTCGGGCGGGTTGCCCGAGCATCGCTATACCGGCGGCTGGACGCATTTCGTCGGCGGCGGGGTTGCGGTGCTGGATTGCGACGACGACGGCCTGCCCGACCTCTTTGCCGCCGGCGGCGACAGCCCGGCGCGGCTGATCCGCAACCGCGGCGCGTTTCGCTTCGACGCCGCCCCCCTGCCCGCGATCAGCGGCGTGACGGGGGCCTATCCGCTGGACATCGACGGCGACGGCGCGCTGGATCTGATGGTGCTGCGGGTGGGCGCGAACATGGCGTTGCGCGGCGACGGCGCCTGCGGGTTCCAGGATGTGACCGCGCGCTGGGGGCTGGACGGCGGCGACGCATGGTCCACCGCGTTTTCCGCCACCTGGGTCGATGGCGCGCCGGTGCTGGCGGTCGGCAACTACGTCGATCGCGCCGATCCCGATGGCCCCTTCGGCACCTGCGACGACAACCTGCTCTACCGCTGGCGCGACGGGCGGTTCCGCGCCGCGACGCTTGCCCCCGGCTATTGCGCGCTGTCGATGCTGTTTGCGCGTGACGCGGGCGGCACGCCGCGGCTGCGCATCTCGAATGACCGCCACTACTATCTGCGCGGCGGGTCGGAGCAGATGTACGACCTGTCGCTGGGCCGGTTTCTGGGGCCGGACGACGGCTGGGCCGACGTCAGCCTGTGGGGCATGGGCATCGCCAGCCGCGACATCACCGGCGACGGGCGTGCCGAGGTCATGCTGACCTCGATGGGGGATCAGCTTTTGCAACTGGCGCAGGGCGACGGAACCTATGCCGCCGCCCCCTACGCCATCGGCACCTATGCGCAGCGCCCGCATGTCGGCGACGATGGCCGCCCCTCGACCGGCTGGCACGCGGAATTCGGGGATCTGGACAATGACGCGCGAGCCGATCTGTTCATCGCCAAGGGCAACGTCGATCAGATGCCGGGGCTGGCGATGGAGGACCCCAACAGCCTGCTGATGCAGCGCGCGGACGGCACGTTTCACGAGGCGTCTGTCGCGGCGGGCGTGGCGACGACCGCACGTTCGCGCGGTGCGGCCCTGGCGGATTTCGACGGCGACGGGCGGCTGGACCTGGTGGTGGTGAACCGCCGCGCCCCGATGGAGATCTACCGCAACGCGACACCGGGCACCGGCGCCTGGATGCAGATCGAGTTGCGCGCCGACGGCCCCAACACACGGGCCATCGGCGCGCTGGTGACGGTGCGGGCGGCGGGCCGCGCGCAGGTCCAGGAGGTCACGGTCGGCGGCGGTCATGCCTCGGGCCAGGCCGGGCCGCTGCATTTCGGTCTGGGAACTGCGGACAGGGCCGATATCGCGGTGGACTGGCCGGGTGGGCGGCACACGACGATGCGCGATGTCGTCGTCAACCAGCGCCTCACGCTGCGGCCCTAACGGTCGACGGGCAGCCCGCTGGGCACGCCGTCGGGCACGCCAAGCCGCCCGGTCAGCGCCACGGGGTCGCGCAGACTGCCCAGAAAAGCCACAAGCGCGGCGATATGCCGGTCGGAAAGCGCCTTGGGCGCGACGGTGATGGCCGCGCGCAGCGCCGCTTGATCTTGCGGCGTGTCCATATGCCGCCAATCCTGCGCCCCGGGCAGATCCGGCAGGCGCAGGGTGGCGCGGTCGAACCGGTCCAGCGCCGCCGCCGGGTCCGCGTGATCGGCGATGAAGGCCGCGAGATCGGCGTGGCTTCCGGTGTGACCGTAGGGCGCGGTTTCGGTCACGTTGCGCAGCGACGGCGTGCGAAAGGCATAGGCGTCCTCTGTGTGGCCCGTCACGCGCATCCGGCCGGTATCGCGCGCGTGGCTCTCAAAGCTGGCGGCCTTGCCCGGCCCGAACTGCGGCACGCCCATCGCGTGAAACCCGTGGTCGGTCTGGAACGGCCCGCCGTGGCACGTGCCGCAGCCCGCGTCGCCATAGAAAAGCGCCATGCCCGCGCGGGCCGGGCCCGTCAGCGCGGCCTGCCCCCGCAGATGGGCGTCAAAGGGGCTGGTGTCGCTGCGCCATTCAAAGGCGACAAAGGCGGCGATGGCGTCCGAGATATGCGTAAACCCGATCCCGCCGACGCCCGGAAAGGCAGCCGCGACCAAGGGCGCGTAGCCGGGCGTGTCGGCAACCCGTCTGCTCAGGATGTCCCACGCGCCGCCCGATCCGGTGATGCGCCCCTGCCGGACGGCCTGCGACACGTCGTTTTCGCTGTAGTGACCCGCCATTTCATCCGCCGACAGCACCGGAAACATGGTCTGCGCCGACAGCAGGTTGGCAAAGCCTTGCGTCATTTCCGCGCCCATCGGGGTTCGCAGGCCGCCGGGTTTGCCGGCGTCCGCCTCGATCCGGCCATCGTGGAACAGGCGGGTGAACTCGGACGCGCCAAGATTGAAAAGCGCGGGCGCGTTGCGTGGAATGCGCGCCTCCGGCAGGGTGTCGGGCACTGCGCGGCGCTCCGGGCCCAGCCCCACGGCCCCCTCGCCCAGACCCAGCGCCAGGCCATCGGCGGTTGCGAATTTCGGGTGATGACAGGTCGCGCAGGAGATGTTGCGGTTGCCCGACAGGATGGGATCGTAGAACAGCATCCGCCCCAGCCGCACCTGCGCCATGTCCAGGGGCGCATAGTCGGCCTCGGTCACGGCACGCGGCGGATCGGCCAGCGCCATGCCGGCGCACAGAACCGCCGCGATGATCGCCCAAATCCGCATCAATACAGCCCGAAATATTCGGCCTGTTCCCATTCCGACACGGCCCCCAGGTAGCGCGCCCATTCCGCGCGCTTGATCCGTACCAGATAGTCCACGACCCCGTCGCCCAGCGCGTCGCGGTAAAAGGCCGACCCGGCAAATGCGTCGATGGCTTCCCCGAGCGATGCGGGCAAGGCCTCTGCCGGGCCCTCGTAGGGGTTTTCCACGGGGGCGGGCGCGGTCAGCGCGCGGGTGATGCCGTCAAGACCGCTCAAGATCTGCGAGGCGAAGAAGTAATAGGGGTTGGCGGAGGTTTCCGCGACACGGTTCTCGATGCGGCTGGCCGGATCGCCGGGGGTCATCAATCCGCGCACCATCGTGCCGCGATTGTCGCGCCCCCATGCGATGCGGTCGGGCGCCAGCTGAAAGGGCTGATACCGCTTGTAGCCATTCACGCTGGGCGTGGTCAGAAGGCAGCTTTCGACAGCGTGATCCAGCAACCCCGCGATCCAGGCGCTGGCCTGCGCACTCGGCGTTCCGTCCGCCCGCGGCATCATCAGCGACGCCCCCGTGGCCCGATCCAGCAGCGACTGATGCAGGTGCCACCCCGAGGCGCAGGCGTTCTCCAGCCGCGGGCGGCACATGAACGTGGCATGCAGCCCCTGTTGCGCGCACACCTCCTTGGTCAGGGTGCGGAACATCATCATGTTGTCGGCCTGGGTCATCGGATCGCCCGGATCGAAGGTGAATTCGAACTGGCTCGGCCCCATCTCGACCTCCATCGAGCGGACGTGCAGGCCCATGTGCTGGCACGCGTGGCGCAGCCTGTCCATCACCGGCTCCAGCCGGGCGTACCGCGTCTCGGTCAGAAGCTGGTAACCGGCGGCAAGGGGCCGGGTCTGCGCGGGCCGCGGCGGCATCGTGGCATCGGCGTGCGACACGGCCTCGTCGTTCAGGGCATAGACGTGAAATTCGACCTCCAGCCCCATCCGCATCGCCATGCCCTG
This sequence comes from Sulfitobacter sabulilitoris, assembly GCF_005887615.1. Classification (GTDB taxonomy): domain Bacteria; phylum Pseudomonadota; class Alphaproteobacteria; order Rhodobacterales; family Rhodobacteraceae; genus Sulfitobacter_E; species Sulfitobacter_E sabulilitoris. The sequence goes on along the minus strand of NZ_VANS01000001.1, from coordinate 32,782 downwards.
TGCCCCCAGCCGCGCCACCGCGCGGCGTAGCACGGTCCGGGGGGCGAATGCGATTTCCGCGCCGGATGTCATCACCGCGTCGCACAGGATCCAGGCCGACCGCGGCGACCATGACAGGGTGCGGAATGTGGCGGGGTCCGGCACCAGCAGCACGTCGCCCGCCCCCCTGATCGGGCTGTCGCCCGCGCCATCCCAGACCGGATAGACGGTGCGGTGCGCGGTGTCCTTCAGCAACAGCGTCGAGGGCGCATTGATGCCATTGGCCAGCACCGACCCGAAGGCGGAGGCGACCACGGTCTTGCCGCGCAGCACGCCATGCTGATCGGCAAAGAGCACGCGAACCGTTTCGACCGTGCTGTTGCGCACGGACGCCAGGAGATCCGAGGCCCGCGCGACCGCGTCCTCGTCCAGCAGCCCCAGTCGCGCCAGCGCGCCCTGCTTGATACCGTCGTCCATGTCCGTCACGTCATACCCCGATCCGCAGCCAGTCTAGCCGCGCGACATGCACCGCGTCACCCGGTTTTCGCGGCAGTGGCGATCGACGCGTCCCAATCCGTGCAGGCCGCGCGCCGCTCGGCGTCGCCGGCGGTATAGGCGGCGTGCCAATCGCCACCGCTGGCGGCAATCGTGTCGTTGCTGATCGGTCCGCGGATCGCCGCCGCCTGCGCCGCACCGCCGCGCATCGGCAGATCCGTCTCCGTGCCCGCCGTCACCGCGTCCATCGCCGCGCGCAACATGCGGCGGTAGCGGATGATCGCGACATCGGTCTTGCCCAGGTGTTCGCGGGTACGGTCGAATATCGGTCCGGGGCTTTCCACCGCCCACTGGTCGTGCACGTTGATATCCAGCCCCATGCCGGTATAGGTCTCGCGCGCCTGCTCGACCGGGTCAAAGCCATAGCCGTTGGCGCTGTTCCTGAGCGGCGCGTAATCCGGCAGCCGGTGTTCGCGCAGACGCTGGTCGCGCATCTTTTGCTTGTCCACGGGGCCGGTGAAACTGGTGAACATCGAATACCAGTAACAGCGCTCGTCATCGATGGGCACGTGCCACTGGGTGATGATCATCTCGCGGCTCATCGGGATGCTGATGGCCTGCGGAAAGATCTGGTTGGTCACGCGCACATGGGTGCGGCCATCGTCCAGATGCCGCAGCGCGATCAGCCGCAGCCCATAGTCGGTGTCCTCCACCGTGATGTCGGGACGCGGATAGTCGCGCAGCAGCCTGGTCATCGGGATGTCGGTCGCCCCAGCGGTGTCGCGAAATTGCTTGCCATAGCTGTCGGCCGGATCTTCGTCCTGCAGGAAACGGTGCAGGAACGACGCATGCGCGGGGTCGATGCCGACTTCCATCGCCTGCAGCCAGTTGCACGCCCACAGCCCCTTGAACGCGAACACGTGGCTGTCGGGCGCGCGGAAACAGTCGAAATCGGGAAAGGGCGGCGGATCTCCGGGGCCCATGTAGGCCCAGACGATGCCGTTCTTCTCGACCACCGGATAGCTGGCGGTGCGGATCCGCTCGTGCATGCGCGCGCCTTCCGGCTCTCCGGGTTGTTCGACGCATTGGCCGGTGCGGTCGAAATGCCAGCCGTGAAACGGGCAGCGCAGACCGTTGTCCTCGAGCCGGCCATAGCAAAGATCCGCGCCGCGATGTGGACAGGCGCGGCCGATCAGGCCCAGCGCGCCGCTGTCGTCGCGAAACAGCACAAGGTCTTCGCCCAGCAGGCGCACCGGCACCACCGGGCGCGGCACCGCCAGTTCGTCCGAAAGCGCCGCGGGCTGCCAATAGCGGCGCATGACCGCGCCCGCGTCGCTGCCGGGGCCGGTTCGGGTCAGGCGGTCGTTCATCTCCTGCGAGATCATGGAGCGGCCTTTCGGGGCTGTCGGGCCGCCGCGGCGGCCGGTTGCGTCGCGCGTCAGCTTTGGGCCTTGGTCCGCGCCTGTCAAGACGCGGCATGGCGCGTCGGGCGATCTTGCGCAGGGGCCGCCGCCCGGCATAGGGTCGCGCCAGACCGGACAATGGCGGCAGGGGCAAGGCAATGAACTGGAACGACTTTCGCCATTGGGGCCGCCGCGCCGCCGATTGGGCCAGCGACTATCACGCGGGGCTTCGCGACCGCCCGGTGCGCGCGCAGACGGCACCCGGCGCGATCCTGTCGGCCCTGCCAGGTGCCCCGCCCGAGACGGCGGAGGACATGGAGGATATCCTGGCCGATTTCGAAGCCACGATCCTGCCCGGCATGACCCATTGGCAGCATCCCCGCTTCTTCGCGTATTTCCCGGCCAACGCCGCGCCGGTGTCGGTGCTGGCGGAATATTACGTCTCGGCTATCGCGGCGCAGTGCATGTTGTGGCAGACCTCGCCTGCCGCGACCGAGCTTGAGACCCGCGTCACCGACTGGATGCGCCAGGCCGTCGGGCTGCGGCCCGGATTTGCGGGCGTCATTCAGGACAGCGCGTCATCGGCCACGCTGTGCGCCGTGCTGACGATGCGCGAACGCGCGCTGCGCTGGCGCGGGAACGCCACCGGACTTTCGGGAGAACCCGCGCTGCGTGTCTATGCCTCGGCGGAGGTGCACAGTTCCATCGACCGCGCGATCTGGATCGCGGGGATCGGGGCGGCCAACCTGGTGCGCATCCCCACCACCGGTCCCGGCCGCGCGATGGACACCGCCGCCCTGCGCCGGGCGATTGCCGCCGACCGCGCGGCGGGCCATCTGCCCGCAGGCATCGTCGCCTGTGTCGGCGGCACCAGCGCGGGGGCCACCGACGACATCGCCGCCGTGATGGACGTGGCCGAGGCAGAGGCGCTTTACACCCATGTCGATGCGGCCTGGGCCGGGTCGGCGATGATCTGCCCCGAGTTCCAGCCGCTCTGGGCGGGGGTGGACCGGGCCGACAGCGTCGTGTTGAACCCGCACAAATGGCTGGGCGCGCAGTTCGACTGCACCACGCACTTCGTTGCCGATCCCGACGATCTGGTGCGCACGCTGGCCATTCAGCCGGAATACCTCAGGACCCATGGCGCGGACGGGGTGATCGATTATTCCGAATGGTCCGTGCCGCTGGGCCGCCGGTTTCGCGCGCTCAAGCTGTGGTTCCTGATCCGCGTGCACGGGCTAGTGGGCCTGCGCGCGATGATCCGCGACCACGTCGCCTGGGCGCAGGGGCTGGCCCGGCGGATCGCGGCGGTGCCGGGGTTCGAGATCGTGACCCCGCCGATGCTGTCGCTGTTCACCTTTCGCTACGCGCCGCCGCGCGCGGGCGATCTGGATGCGCTGAACCAGCGGCTGGTGAACACGATCAACGACGATGGGCGCATCTACCTGACACAGACGCGCATCGACGGCGCGCTGGTGGTGCGGTTTCAGGCGGGGGCGTTCACCGCCACGGCACAGGATGTGGACATGGCCTTCGAGGTCATCACCGAAATCGCCGCCACCCTGTGACGGTCCTCAGAACACGCCCTGCGCCAGCATCGCGGTCGCGACCTTTTCAAAGCCCGCGATATTGGCGCCGCGGGCGTAATCGACACGCGCGTCGTTGATCCGCCCGGCTTGCGCGCATTTGTCGTGGATTTCCTTCATCGCGTCCTTCAGCAACGCGCATAATTCCTCCTTGGTCATGTCGCGGCGCATCTGGTTCTGGCTGATTTCCAGCCCTGACACGGTGACGCCACCCGCATTGGCGGCCTTGCCCGGCGCATAGAGCAGGTCGCTTTGCTGCACCGCCTTCAACCCCTTGGACGTGACCGGCATGTTCGCCCCCTCGACCAGCGCAAAACAGCCGCCGTCGATCAGCGATTTGACCCCCTCTTCGTCCAGTTCGTTCTGCGTGGCGCAGGGCAGCGCGATGTCACAGGCAACGCCCCAGGGCGCCTTGCCCTCCAGCCACTCGGCGTCGAACGCGTTGGCATAGGCTTCGAGGCTGGCGCCGGGTTTGGATTTGTGATCGCGCACCCAGTCGATCTTTTCGGGCGTCAAGCCGTCCTTGTCGTGGATGGTGCCGCGCGAATCCGACAGAGTGATGACCTTGGCGCCCCGGTCGGTGGCCAGTTCGGCGGCATAGGTCGCGACGTTGCCGGCGCCCGAGATGACGATGTTCTGCCCGTCGACCGACCGACCGTGCGCGGCCAGCATGTGATCGAGAAACTGCACCACGCCGTATCCCGTCGCCTCGGTGCGCATTTCGCTGCCGCCGTAGGACAGGCCCTTGCCGGTCAGCACGCCCTCGAAATTGTTGGTGATGCGCTTGTAGGCACCGAACAGATACCCGATTTCGCGCGCGCCGACGTTGATGTCGCCGGCGGGCACATCGATGTCCGGGCCGATGTGGCGATAAAGCTCAAGCATAAAGGATTGGCAAAAGCGCATGATTTCGGCCTCTGACCGGCCGGAGGGGTCGAAATCCGATCCCCCCTTGCCGCCGCCCATCGGCAGGCCCGTCAGCGCGTTCTTGAACGTCTGCTCGAACCCGAGAAATTTCAGCACCGAAGGTGTCACGGTTGGGTGAAACCGCAGCCCACCCTTGTAGGGTCCGATGGCGGAGTTGAACTGCACCCGGTAACCGCGATTGACCTGCACGCGGCCATCGTCATCCACCCATTCGACCCGGAAGCTGACGACGCGGTCGGGCTCGACCATCCGCTCCAGCAGTGCTGCCTCGCGGTAGGCGGGGCGGTCGTTGATCATCGGGATCACGTCGGCCGCGACCTCGCCCACCGCCTGATGAAAGGCATCCTCGTGCGGGGTGCGGTCCTTAAGACGCGACAGGAAATCATCGACATCGAGTTTTGCGGGGCTTGGCATGGGCGGTCCTTTCGGGGGAATGACGGCAGCACGGGCCCCCGCGCAGACACGCGGGGGCCGTTTGTTGCCGGGAAAGATAGATCAGGCGGGTTCGGTTTCCAGAAACGGGTAGTCGGTATAACCTTCGCGCCCACCGCCGTAGAACGTATCGGGGTCCTGCGGGTTCAGATCCGCACCGCGGCGAAACCGCTCCGGCAGATCCGGGTTGGCGATGAAATCGCGGCCAAAGGTCACGGCGTCGGCATGGCCCGACGCGATCGCCCGCTCCGCGCTGCCCGCGTCATAGCCGCCGTTGGCGATATAAAAGCCGTCGTAATGCCGGCGCAGGCGGCGCAGGATCTGCACGCCGGCGTCGTCCTCGTTGCCGGGAAACTGCTCGACAACATGCAGATAGGCCAGCTTGCGGGCGCTCAGCGCTGCGTAGATGCGGGCGTAGTGCGTCTCGGGGTCGCTGTCGGACATGTCGTTGGCCTGCCCCAGGGGCGACAGGCGCACGCCGATGCGCTCGGGCCGCCAGACGGTTTCGACGGCGTCCAGCGCCTCCATCAGAAACTTCATCCGGCCCTCTACGGATCCGCCGTAGGCGTCGCCGCGGTCGTTCACGCCGTCCTGCAGGAACTGGTCGATCAGGTAGCCGTTGGCGGCGTGCACCTCGACCCCGTCAAAGCCTGCGTCTTTGGCGGCACGGGCCGCGGTGGCATAGTCTTTGAGCGTCTGCGCGATCCCCTCCGCATCCAGCGCTTGCGGCTCGGACGTGTCCTCGAACCCGTTGGCGGTAAAGGTCTGCGCCTTGGCGGCGGTGTCGGTCGAGCTGACCGGCTGGCGCCCCTCGGGCAACAGCGACACATGGCTGATGCGGCCCACGTGCCATAGCTGGCAGAAGATCCGTCCCCCGGCGGCATGCACCGCGTCGGTGATGGTTTTCCAGCCTGCGATCTGGGCGTCGGTATGGATGCCGGGTGTATCGAGATAGCCCTTGCCCATCGCGGAGATCTGCGCCGCTTCGGTCAGGATCAGCCCGGCGCTGGAGCGCTGGGTATAGTAGGTCTGCGCGATGTCCCTGGGTACGCCGTCGCCCTGCGCGCGGTTGCGCGTCAGGGGCGCCATCAGCACGCGGTTGGGCAGGGTCAGATCGCCCATCAGTGCGGGATCGAACAGGTTTTCATGGTGTGTCATGGGGAATTGCTTTCACGTTGCGTCGGTTGATCGGTCCGGGGTCAACGCAATGTCGGCAGGGTTGTTCCGCGTCCGGGCAACCGGGGCGCGCACCGGGCCTGTGCACCGTCGCGCAGTGCGGTCAGCGACCCGCGAGGCATCGTTCCGCGCGATCGGATGCGCGCGACGGGGCCGGCGGCGCGCGGCGGCGCGACCCGTCAGGAGGCTTCGGCGGCCTCCAACTCCTCGACGATGCGGGCGTCCTGCGCGGCGCGCGGCTTGGACAGGCCCGCAAGCAGCAGATAAGCCACCGGAGTCAGGTAGAGCGTGGACAACGTGGCCAGCCCCAGCCCGCCCACGATGACCCAGCCCAGCGCCTCGCGCGCTTCGGCCCCCGCGCCCGCCGACAGGATCAGCGGCACACCGCCCAGCACGGTCGATGTCATCGTCATCATCACCGGCCGCAGCCGGATCGTCGAGGCATCGAGAATGGCGGATTTCACATCCTGCCCCTGATCGCGCAACTGGTTGGCGAATTCCACGATCAGGATGCCGTTCTTGGCCATGATCCCGATCAGCATCACCAGACCGATCTGGCTATAGACATTCAAGCTGAGCCCTGTGAACAGCAGCGCAAAGATCGCGCAGGCCAGCCCGATGGGCACCGTCGCCATCACGACCACCGCCGAGACGAAGCTTTCGAACTGTGCCGAAAGCACGAGGAACACCACGAGGATCGCAAAGCCGAAGGTCACCAGCAGCCCGGCCGAGGTCTGGTCCAGCGTCGCCGCCTCGGCCAGCGGCACGATCCGGTTCTGCTCGGCCAACACCTCCCGGGACAGCTCGCGCACCTGGTCCAGCGCGTCGCCCAGCGACAGCTCGGGCGTCAGCCCGGCAGAGATCTCGACCGAACGGTTCTGCCCTTCGCGGTCCAGTTCGGGCGCCACAGCGCGTTCCTCAAGCGTGACGAAGCTGGACATCGGCACCATCTGCCCGTCGCCCGTCTGGACAAAGATGTTCTCAAGATCGCCGGGGTCGTCGACCGGCGTCGATGTCGACAGCATCTGCACGTCGTAGCTGGTGTCGTCGATGAACACCGCGCCGATCGTCCGGCCGTCCAGCACCGCGCGCAGCGCATCGCCCAGCCCGGTGATGTCGATGCCAAGGTCGGAGGCGCGGGCGCGGTCGATGTCGATAAACAGTTGCGGCTGCGTTGTCTCGTATTCCAGCCGGACCTGCCCCATCGCCGGATTGTCCTGCATCCGCTCCACCAGCGTCTGCGACACCTGCGCCAGCTGGTCATAATTGTCGCCGGTGATGGCAAAGCTCAGCCCCCGGCCCGCGCCCCGTATCCCCAGCGAATTGGGCTGGATCGCAAAGGCGCGCACGCCGATGATCTGGCGCAGCTTGCCGTTGATTTCGCCCACGATCGCGGACTGCGGCCGCGCGCGCTGGTCCCACTTGGCCAGCGTGAACACCATAAAACCGCGGTTGTCGGCGCCAAAGCCGGTGATGGAAAAGACATTGGTGATTTCGCCCGACGCCTGCAGCGGGGCCACGGCGTCCTCTATCTCCTGCATCTTGCCCGTGGTGTAGTCCAGCGACACGCCCTGCGGCGCCGTGACCGACAGCAGCGCCACCGCGCGGTCCTCGGTCGGGGTCAGTTCTTGCCGGATGCCGCCCGCGACCATGACCGCCGTCGCCGCGAAAAGCGCCGCCACCAGCACGACCACCACCGGCACCGCCAGTGCGCCGCGCAGGCTGGCGGCATAGACCGCCTGCAATCGCGCGCCAAGCCAGATCAGCGGCCCGCGGGCATCGCGGCGCGGCGCTGCCGTCAGCAGGCGGCTGGCCAGCACCGGGCACAGCGTCAGCGCGACGACCGAGGACAGCATGACCGCGATGGCCAGCGTGAAGCCGAATTCGCGAAAGAGCCCGCCCGCCTGGCCCGGCAGGAACGACAGCGGAATGAAGACCGCCGCCAGTGTCGCGGTGGTGGTCATGACGGCAAAGACGACCTGCCGGGTGCCCAGGATCGCCGCGGCGCGCGGGCCGATTCCCTCGCCGCGGCGGCGCACGATGTTTTCCAGCACCACGATGGCGTCGTCCACCACCATGCCAGTGGCCAGCACCAGCGCCAGCAACGTCAGGATATTGACAGAGAACCCCACCAGGTAGATCGCCGCCAGCGTCCCGATCAGCGCCACGGGCAAGGTCAGCGCCGGGATCAGCGTGGCGCGCGCGTCGCGCAGGAACACGAAGATCACCAGGACCACGATCGAAATGGCCAGGCCCAGCGTTTTCAGCACCTCGATGATGGAGCCGTTGATGAAAACCGCGTCATCGGAGGTGACGAAGATGTTGATGTCGTCGGGCAGGGTCCTGTCCAGTTCGGCCACGACCGCGCGCACCGCCTTGGAAATCTCGAGCGTGTTCGAGGTCGCCTGGCGGATCACGCCCATGCCAAGCCCGGTCTGGCCGTTGGCGCGCAGCAGCGTCTCATCCGGTGCCGGGCCAAGGGTGACGCGCGCCACGTCGCGTACGGCGACATCGGGCGCGATCTGCAACGCCTCGAAGGCGGCGGGGGTGGCAATGGTTGCGGTGGTGCGCACGCTGATCGTCTGGCGGCTGCCCGTCAGGTCGCCCGCCGGCGTGTCAAAGGCCACCGTGCTCAGCGCGCGGCGCATGTCGGCTAGCGTCAGCCCGCGGCTGGCCAGTTCCAGCAGGTCGATATCGACGCGGAAGATCGGCTCCCGGTCGCCGTAGATTTGCAGGTCGGCGACGCCGTTCACCGAAATCAGCCGATCCTCCACCCGCTCGCGCACGATGCGGGTCAGATCCTGCGGCGACCGCCCCGAGGACGTGACGGCGATGCGCATAACCGGCTGGGCATTGGCGTCCGCCTTGACGATCTGCGCCGGTTCCGCCGTGTCGGGGATCTGCCCCGCGATCCGCGCCACCGCGTCGCGCACATCCGTCGCCGCCACGTCGATGTCGATGCCGTCCTCAAATTCCAGCGTCACGCGGCTGCGCCCGAAACGCGAGTTGGACGAGATCGACCGCACCCCCGCGACCCGGCCCACGGCCCCTTCGATCCGACCGGTCAATTCCTGGTCCACCGTCTCGGGAGAGGCCCCGGGAAACTGCGTGGTGATGGTGACCACGGGCCGGTCCACGTTGGGCAATTCGCGAATCTCGACGCCCAGAAGCCCCGCCAGCCCCGCCATGACGATCAGCGCATTGAGCACGAAGGCCAGGATCGGGCGCCGCACGAAAAGCGCCGTGCCCGAGCGGTGCGCATCGCGTGCCGCCCCGCCGGGTGCAGGCGCGTCGGTCATTGCGTCACCTCGCCCCGCGCCGCGTCCGCCTGGCGGCGCAGCGCCGCTTCGGTCTGGTCGGCGATGCTGACCTCCGCGCCGGGGCGCAGGCTTTGCACGCCCTCGGTCACGACCGGCTCGCCGGGGTCGAGATCGGCCTTGACCAACACGCTGTCGGCGGTACGCTGGAGGATCGTGACAGGCACCCGCGCCGCCTTGCCCTCCCGCACGGCCCAGACGAATGCGCCCCCGCTCGACCATTGCAGCGACAGCGGTTCGAGCGCCAACACCGCATCGCCCGCAAAGCTGAGCGCGACGGAAAACGCCATGCCCGCGCGCAGACGGTCGGCGGCGTTCTCCACCTCGGCCTGCACCCGCAGGGTGCGGCTGGCGCGGTCGACCACCGTGTCGATGGCGCTGATCGCGCCCTGCAGCACCGTGCCGCGCAGTCCCAGCGGCACCACCTCGACGCTGCCGCCCGTGCGGAGCTGGTTAATGATCCGTTCGGGCACGCGAAAATCGATCACGATCCGCGACCGGTCGGTGATCCGCGCCACCACGTCCGAGGCCGCGACACGGTCGCCCGGCTCGACGTCGATCAGGCCCAGCCACCCCGAGATCGGCGCATCGATCCGGCGCTTGGACAGGTCGTATTCGGCCTGCCGCACCGCCAGCTCCGCCGTCCTCAGCGCCAGTTCGGCCTCGCGCAGGCGCACTTCGGTCACGGCACCGGTGGTTTCCAGCCGCGACAGGCGTTGGGCCTCGTCCTGCGCATCGGCAAGGGTGATCCGCGCGCGCTCCAGCGCGATGGTCTCCGCCTCGTTGTCGAGGCGGGCAATCACGGTTCCCGCTTCGGTGTAGGTCCCGGCCGTGGCGGAAAGTTCGGTGATCGTGCCCACCGCATCGGCACGCACGATGACCGAGCGGTGCGCGCGCCCGTCCCCGATGGCCGTGACACGGTCGGTCATCACCTCCTCGCGCACCGGCGAGACAAGCACCTGCGACGCGCCCCCGCCGCGCCGCTGCGCCGCACCGGCCTGCGGCGCGGACTGCAGGCTGGCGGGGTCCACGCCCAGCAGGGTCAGCACGCCGATGCGATCAAGGATCGGAACCGCCGAGGGGACATAGGTGATCCATGCGAACAGCGCCCCGGCGATGACCGCCAGGGACAGGATCAGCTGGCGCAGAAATGACATTGGCGGCTTCCTTAAGTGTTACGCGGTCCCGGTCATGATCCGGACGTGCCTGACGTGAAAGGATAGCACGTTCCGGCAAATGTCACGCTGGATTGACGAAAGCGTGACATCGGGCGCTGGGCGGTATTGGCCATCGCCGGGAATTTGCGCTACATCGCGCCTCACGGCGGGTATCCGGCCCGCCGGACACCACCGCCCTTGGACAGACAGGCCACCGATGCAGGCGCATATTCCCTTGACCCGTGATCTGGTGCTGATCGGTGGCGGCCACGCGCATGCGCTGGTGCTGCGGCGCTGGGGGATGAATCCGCTGCCGGGCACGCGCCTGACACTCATCAACCCCGGCCCCACCGCCCCCTACACCGGCATGTTGCCCGGGCATGTCGCCGGGCATTACACCCGCGACGAGCTGGACATAGACCTGGTGCGGCTGGCGCGCTTTGCCGGCGCGCGGCTGATCCTGGGCGCGGTGACGGGGATCGATACGGATCGGCGCGAGGCGATGGTGCCGGGGCATGGTGCGGTCGGCTACGATGTCGCGTCGCTCGATATCGGCATCACGGCCCAGATGCCGCAGATCGACGGCTTTGCCGAACATGGCATCGCGGCCAAGCCACTGGACCGTTTCGCGGCCGCCTGGCGCGAGATGCTGGCCGGGGTCCGGACAGGCGATCTGCCGGCGCAGGTGGCGGTGATCGGCGGCGGCGTCGCGGGGGTCGAGCTGTCGATGGCAATGGCGCATGCGCTGCGCACCGCGGGCGCGCGCGCCCAAGTGACGCTGATCGAGGCCGAGACGACGCTGACGGGGACCGGCCCCGCGACCCGTGCCCGGCTGATGCGGGCGCTTGGCGCGCAGGGGGTGACCTGCCGCTTCGACGCGCGGGTGGCGCAGGTGACGGATCGCGGCGTCACGCTGGAAACCGGCGACCATATTCCCGCGCGGCTGGTGGTCGGGGCCGCCGGGGCAACGCCGCACGACTGGCTGCGCGACACCGGTCTGCCCCTGCGGGACGGGTTCATCCGGGTGGGACCGACGTTGCAAGTTGCCGGTCACGACGGGCTGTTCGCGGTCGGCGATTGCGCCCACCTCGCGCATGCGCCGCGTCCCAAGGCGGGGGTGTTCGCGGTGCGCGCGGCGCCGGTGCTGCACGACAACCTGCGCGCCGCGCTGTCAGGCCGCGCGATGCGCGCCTTCCGTCCGCAAAAGCGCTACCTCAAGCTGATCTCGCTGGGCGGCAGATCGGCGCTGGCCGAGAAATACGGCCTGCCGTTGTCCGGCCCGCTGCTCTGGCGCTGGAAGGACCGGATCGACCGCGCCTTCATGGACAGACTGGGCGACCTGCCGCAGATGGCCGTGCCCCCTGCCCCGGTGCCGCGCGCCCTGGATGATGACGACGGCAACGCCGCCGCCCAGCCGCTGTGCGGCGCCTGCGGATCCAAGGTCGGCGCCGGGGTTCTGGGCGCCGCGCTGGCCGGGTTCGAGCCGCGCCGCGACGATGTTCTGTCGCGCCCCGGCGACGATGCGGCGGTGCTGCGCCTCGGCGAGACGCGGCAGGTTCTGACGACCGATCACCTGCGCGGCTTCACCGGGGATCCGGCGATGCAGACGCGGATCGCGGCGGTGCATGCGATGGGCGACATCTGGGCGATGGGGGCCGAGCCGCAGGCCGCGCTGTGCACCGTCATCCTGCCGCGCATGTCGCCGCCGCTGCAGGCGCGCAGCATGGCCGAAATCCTGGACACCGCGCGGGCGGTGTTTGGCGCGGCCGGGGCGGATGTGGTCGGCGGACACAGCTCGATGGGCTCGGAACTGACCATCGGGTTCAGCGTGACGGGCCTGTGCCCCGGCGATCCGATCACGCAGGCGGGCGCACGGGCAGACGATGCGATCCTGCTGACCCGGCCCATCGGCAGCGGAACGATCCTGGCGGCCGAAATGGCGGGCCGCGCGAGGGGCCGCGACGTGGCCGCGATGCTGGCGCGCATGGCCACGCCGCAGGGCGACGCGGCGGCGATCCTGCGCGGGGCCCACGCGATGACGGATGTGACCGGTTTCGGCCTGGCGGGCCACCTGATGGCGATCTGCCGGGCCAGCGGCGTGGGCGCGCGGATCACGCTCGATGCGATCCCGCTTTATTCCGGTGCGCAGGACCTGGCGGCGGCGGGCCACCGATCCACGATCCATGCCGACAACCTGGCGCATGCGCCGGTCGCCGGCGCGCGCGGCCCGCGCGGCGCGTTGCTGCACGATCCCCAGACCGCCGGTGGGTTGCTGGCGGCGGTTGCCGCGCAAGACGCACGCGCGCTGGTGGACAGGCTTCGCGCCGCGGGGCACGAGGCCGCCCTGATCGGCAGGTTTACCAGCGGGCCGCCGGCGCTGCGCGTCGCGGATTAACCCGCGGCGCGCTCCGCGGCGGCGATGATCCGCGGTGCGACCGCCACCATCTCCGCATCCGTCAGCTCCTGCATGTCGATCCGTGCGGCCACGTCGCGGCGCTCCAGCGTCGATTTGGCATAGCGCGGATCGTAATGCTGCTCGGCCAGATCGCGCGCCAGCGCCTCGAACGCGCGGCGGCCGGCCATCGCGTGCCATGCCTCGACCTGGGCCTTGGCGTGATAGGGCGCCAGCTTGTCGATGCGGCGCGCCAGCAGATCCGCGTCGTCCAGCAGATCGGCATAGGCGGTGATCAGATACCGCCCCCGCGCCGCCAGCGGTGCGGTAATTTCGACCTGCGGGGCCGCATTCATCAGCGACCAAAGGCTAGGCGGGATCAGCAGGTCGCCGATCTTGTTGCTTTCCGCCTCGACGATCACGGGGCGCGCGGGGTCGAGCGTGGTGATTGCCGTCGCCAGCCGCGATTCAAACATCTTCTGGCTCGGTTGCGGATCGCCCATGCCGCCAAACAGCGACCCGCGGTGATTTGCCAGCCCCTCAAGGTCCAGCATCTGCGCACCGGCGGCCTTCAGGTGATGCAGGATCCGTGTCTTGGCCGTGCCGGTGCCCCCGGCCAGCAGCACGATCCGCAGATCCAGCGGCCGGTCGTACAGCGCATCGACCACCAGCCGACGATAGGATTTGTAGCCGCCCTCGACCAGCCCGACGCGCCAGCCGATCTGTTGCAGGATCGACGCGAAGGATCCCGACCGCTGCCCACCGCGCCAGCAATAGACCAGCGGACGCCAGCCACCGTCACGATCCGCCAGCGGACCTTCGATGTGGCGGGCGGAATTGCGCGCGACCAGCGCCGCCCCCACCTTGCGCGCCAGAAACCGGTCCTTTTGCACATAGATCGTGCCGACCTCCGCTCGCTCGGCATCGCTCAGCACGGGCAGGTTGATCGCGCCGGGAATGTGATCCTGGGCGAATTCGGTCGGAGAGCGGACATCGATCACCTGATCGAAGGGCAGATCGGCGAGGGCCTTGAGGTCGGTGAGATGAATGGGCATCGGGCCTTGGGGGTCAGGGGCGCAGATGCGCGGCGGCGCGCGTCTGTTACCGGGGGTGTGCCGCAATACCGCGCCAAGGTCAATCTGGCGCCTGTTGCCCTCCGGGCCCGCCCGGCGGCGCGGGCACCAGCGCACGGTACAGGTGCCACGTCGCGTGGCCCAGCACCGGCAGCACAATGATCAGCCCGATCATCAGCGTCAGCGCCCCCAGCGCCAGACACCCCGCCACGATCAGCCCCCAGCCCAGCATCGGGCCGGGGTTGTCCAGCACCGCGCGGGTCGAGGCAGACACCGCCGTCACAAGCCCGACATCGCGGTCCAGCAGCAGCGGAAAGGCGATCGCGGTCGTGCAGAGCGTCACCAGCGCAAACACCGCGCCCAGCAGATTGCCCAGCACGATCAGGGTCCAGCCCGCGCGCGTGGTCATGATCTGCCAGAGCATGTCGCCCAGCCCGACCGCGCGCCCCGGCCCCATCGTCGCGTTGTACAGCGCCTCGGCCGTGTAGATCCACGCCAGAAACAGGATCAGCAGCCACAGCCCCAGCACCGCGATCGCGGGCAAGGCCGGCGACCGCAGCACACCAAGCGCATGCCGCCAGCGGTCGTCGAGCCCCTGTTCGCGGCGGCGGCTGATTTCATAGAACCCAAGCGCCGCCACCGGCCCCAGCAGCGCGAAGCCGGTGATCATCGGGTAGATCAGTTGCAGCGCATTGCCGCGCGATACCCAGAAATACAGCGCAAAGGCCATGAAGGGATAAAGCACCGCCACGAAGAAGTAATGCGAGGGCCGCGCCATGAAATCATCCCATCCGTCGGCCAGCGCGCCGAAGACATCGCGCATCGTGATCCGGCGCAGGGTCACCTGCGGCGGCGCGTGGCGGCCGGGACTGAGCACGTGAAAATCGGTCATGGGCTGTCCTTTCGGTCGGGAAAGGCCGTGGCACCCGCAAGACTCGGTCCGCAGGCCATCCGCTGGTAAGCATACCAGAAATGCCGGTCATCGTCCCGTGACCGCACGGCGTTGTGATACCCCCGTGACCCCCACCCCTGCGCGCCTGTTGTGGCATTTAACGCACATTTCACCCCGTCCCGGCGGCTTTGACGGTGGCGACGGGGCGCTGGCCCTTGCCAGAGGGCCCTGACGCGGCGGAAATAGACAAAAAGCAAATGTCCCGAGCAGAAAGACAGGCATCCCGTGGAGTTGAGCGTCGTCGTCCCGTGTTACAACGAGGAAGAAACGATCCCCCATCTGGTCGAGCGACTGGCGGCGGCCATCGCGCCGTGGTCCGCGCGGGCCGAGATCATACTCGTCGATGACGGATCCTCCGATCAAACCTGGGACCGGATCGTCGCGGCGCAAGCCCAGGTGCCACAGGTGCGCGGCCTGCGGCTGTCGGCCAACCGCGGGCATCAGGTTGCGCTGACCGCGGGGCTGCAGGCGGCCCGCGGCGCGCGGATCTTCATGCTCGACGCCGATTTGCAGGACCCGCCGGAGGTTTTGACCGACATGATGGCGCTGATGGATCGCGGCTATGACATGGTCTATGGCCGCCGTGCCGCGCGCCGGGGCGAGACGGTGTTCAAGCGCCTGTCGGCCTATCTCTTCTATCGCTATCTCAATGCCCTGTCGGACGTGCCCATTCCCAAGGACACAGGCGATTTCAGGCTGGTGAACCGCCAGGTGCTGAACGCCGTGCTGGCCATGCCCGAACGCGCGCGGTTCATCCGGGGGATGTTCGCATGGGCCGGGTTTCGCCAGATCGGGCTTGAATACGAACGCGACGCGCGCCACGCCGGCGTGACCAAGTATCCGCTGCGCGCGATGCTGCGGCTTGCCACGGATGCACTGACCGGGTTTTCGATCAAGCCCCTGCGCTTTGCCACGCGGCTGTCTTTTCTCAGCCTCTTCGTCACGCTGTTGATGGCCGTCTATGTCTTCGGCTCGCTCTATTTGTTCAGCACCGCCCCCGGCTGGGCCTCGGTCACGCTGGCCATCAGCTTTTTCTCGGGCATCCAGCTTTTGACGTTGGGGATCATGGGCGAATACATCGGCAGGCTTTATACCGAAACCAAGCGCCGTCCGCTCTATTTCCTGGCCGACGAGATCGGCGGCGAGGCCGCGGCCCGCCCCGACACCGCCGACGATGCCGCCCCCGCCAAGGCGCAGGCCCCCGTCAAAGCACAGGCCAAGGGATGAGCCTTGCGCCCTCCTCCGCGATGCTGCGCTTTGCGGCGGTCGGCATCGGGGTCGCGGCACTCTACGTCGCGATCTTCGTGGGCCTTGCAGCGCTCGGGCTGTCGCGCGGTCTTGCCAATGTCGCGGCCTTCGGCCTGGCCGTGGCCGTTCAATACGTGGCCCAGTCTCTCTGGACCTTCCGCAAGCCGCTAAACGTGTCCGCGCAGGCGCTGCGCTTTGCCGTCGCCATCGGGCTGGGGCTTGTGGTCTCGACGCTGATCACCTCCGGGCTGGGGCCGCGGCTGGGCTGGCCCGCGTGGATGGCGGCGGGGCTGGTGGCCGTGGTGCTTCCGGTGCAGAACTATCTCTTTTTCAGACTCTGGGTATTTGCCGATGCAGACCCCGGCGCGAGGCAATGATGGCGCATATCTATTCCAACCAGTTTTTCGACTATATCGACGCCGGCGCGCGCCGGTCGGCCCGAGCCATGATCGCGGTCATGCAGCCGCATCTGGGCGCGCGCAGCCTGCTGGATCTGGGCAGCGGGCGCGGTGTCTGGGCGGGCGAATGGCGCGCGTCGGGGGTGGACGACGTGATGGCGGTGGACGGCGATTACGTTGATCGCGACCGGCTTGCCGTGCCGCGCGACCGTTTTTGCGCCGCCGATCTGACGCAGCCTCTCGACCTCGGCCGCCGCTTCGACCTGGCGCAAAGCCTCGAGGTCGGAGAGCATCTGCCCGCCGCGGCCTCGGCGCAACTGGTCGAAAGCCTTGTGCGCCACAGCGACAGGGTCTTGTTTTCCGCCGCCGTCCCCGGTCAAGGCGGCGAATTTCACATCAACGAACAGCCGCTGGCCTTCTGGCAGGACCTGTTCGCGGCGCATGGCTACGGCGCGTTCGACTGCGTGCGCCCGGCGCTGCGCGACCGCGCGGAGGTCGAAAAATGGTATCGCTTCAACACGGTGCTCTATGCCAATGACGCTGGTCGCGCCGGGTTGCCGCCAGAAGTTCTGGCGCGCGAACTCAAGGACGGCGCAAGGCTGCAAACCGGGGGCGGCGCGTCGTGGCGCCTGCGGCTGGCGGTGGTGTCGCTGCTGCCACGCGGCGCGGTGACGCGCATCGCTCAGGTCCGCGCGGGGGTTATCGCGCGTCGGGCGCGGGCGCGCGCGCGGCAGGTCTGAGCCCGGCATGGCGCGTCTGTGGGACAGCGGCGCGCCACCGTCGCTCCTGCGGCTGGTGGCGGTCGTCTATGCGGTGCTCATGGCGGTGTCGCTGCCGCAGTTGATCGATCCGCTGGTGCGGCACGACGATTTCCCGGCGCTTCTGGTCGATCCTTCGGGGTTCTATGCCAAGACCCTGCACGAAGGGCGCTGGCTGAATTACTGGTGGCACCTGCGGGGGGTGATGACGCCTGCCTGGGCCAATTTCGCCGCCTATCAACTGTGCTGGGCGGTGTTTTGCGCCGCCGCCGCGCGCGCGGCCCTGGGCCGCGATGCCGCGGTCTGGCCGGTGCTTGGGCTTGCGCTGCTGATCGCCGTCGCGCCGCCCGCGCTGCTGATTTCGCTGTGGTTCAATACGCTGATCCCCGGTCTGGCGCTGGTGGCGCTGTTCGCGGTGCTGGCCAACCGGCTGCCGCCGCGCGCGATGCGCTGGCTGCTGGTGCTTTTCGTGCCGCTCACGCTGATGGCCTACACGACCTATCCACTGCTGCTGCTGGCGGTTTGCCTGACGACACACGGCGCGCAGACATCGTGGCGCGACGTCGCCGGGCCGTTGGCGATTTTCATCGCCAGCTTCGCGCTCGGGATACTCGCGATCTACGGGCTGAACTATCTTGAGCACGGAATTTTCGGCATTCCCATGGCCGACTGGCGCACGCCGCAGCCGACGCGGGACCTGGCGTCGCTGATGGCCAATCTTGACCGCATCGGCGTGGTCGCGCGGAAGACCGCGCTGGCCTTTGCATGGGGGTTCACGCCGCTGTCGGTGGCACATGGGCTGTTGGCGGCGGGCGGCCTGATCGTGCTGTGGCGGGCGGAGCGTTGGGCCGCCGTGGCCGCATTGACGGTCCTGATCGCGGGCACCGGGCTGCTGTGCCTGCAGATCCTGAGCACCGGCGTGACCGTGCCGGTGCGCGCCTTCGGCTTTGTCTGGATGATCCATGTCGTGGTCATGATGCGCGCGGCGCTGCTGCTGTCGCGACGCGGCGGCCTGGCCGCGCGGCTGGCGCGTAATATGGTGATCTTCATCGTCGCAAGCTACCTGCTGCAAACCGCCAGGCAATATACCGACGGATGGGACTGGCAGGCGCAGACCCGCGCGCTGGCGCAGGCCGCCGGGCCCTCGGGCGGCGCGATCATCCTGCGCGGCGACTACCGGACGCTGGCGGGCGCGACCCGCGCGGGTATCCAGAACGCGCGCGGGCTGCGCCTGCGGCTGGTGTACCTGACGGGCCGCGAGGTCGTGCTGTGTGCCGAGACACCCCAGCTCTGCACCGGGCATCCGGCGACGCCGCCCGCCTCGGCGCGGCCGGTGCAGGCGGGCGAGGCGCTGATCGCGCAGCACGACGGCGGCAGCCTGATCTGGTTGCCCTCCACGGTCCCTTCCCGCTAGAGATTTCACCGGTCAAAGGCTATGGATGGCACGGATATGCCTAGCGCCGTCATCGCCCGAGGAGACGCCGAACATGACGCTTGCCTACTGGACCGACATCACCACCGCTCTCTTCGGGGCCCCCCTGCCCGAAATAGACACCGACCGCGACGCGGGGTGCGCATTGCCCTCGGCCTATGCGGTCAGCGATTTCGCGGCGGCGACGATCGGGGCGGCGGGTGTGGCGTTGGGGCGGCTGGGCGGCGTGGCCCCGGGCGCGGTTCGGGTGGACAGGCGGCGCGCGTCGCTGTGGTTCGACATGACCCTGCGACCCGATGGCTGGGACAGTCCCGACGCCTGGGATGCGCTCAGCGCGAACTACCGCGCGCGGGATGGGTGGATCAGGTTGCACACGAACGCGCCGCATCACCGCGCGGCGGCACTGCGCGTCGTGGCGGCGCAGCCCGGCAAGGACGCCTTTGCCGAGGCCATCGCCGCGTGGTCGGCGGCCGATCTGGAGGATGCCATTGTCCGCGCGGGCGGATGCGCGGCGCAGTTACGCGCGCCGCAGGACTGGGCCAGGCACCCGCAGGGCCGCGCGGTTCGGGCCGAACCGCTGATACACTGGGATCAGCGCGCCGCGCAGGCGCGGCATGGCGCGGTCGGCACGCCCGGCCGCCCGCTTGGCCGGTGCCGCGTGCTGGACCTGACGCGCATTCTGGCCGGGCCGGTGGCAACGCGGTTTCTGGCGGGGTTCGGGGCCGATGTGCTGCGGATCGATCCGCCGGGCTGGACGGAACCGGCGGTCGAGCAAGAGATCACGCTGGGCAAACGCTGTGCGGAACTGGACCTGCGGGCGGCCGCCGATCGCAGGGTGTTCGAACGGCTGCTGCGAGAGGCCGACATCCTGGTGCACGGGCTGCGCCCCGGCGCGCTGGCCGGGTTGGGATACGACACCCCAACGCTGCGGGGGCTGAACCCCGATCTGATCGACGTGACGCTGTGCGCCTATGGCTGGACCGGCCCGTGGGCGCAGCGGCGCGGCTTCGACAGCCTTGTCCAGATGAGCACCGGCATCGCCGCGCCGCAGGGCGACGGTGATGCGCGCGCCCCCCGCCCGCTGCCCGTGCAGGCCCTGGACCACGGCACCGGATACCTGATGGCCGCCGCGGCGGTGCAGGCACTGGCGCTGCGCGAACAGGGCCGGATCGCAAGCGCGCGATTGTCGCTGGCCCGCAGCGCACACCTCTTGATGCAATGCGCAGGGAGCCTTGCGCCGGCGCATCCCGTCACGCTGCGCGACGACGACCTGGCACCGGCGCCGGAGAACACCCATTGGGGGCCCGCACGGCGTGTCGCACCGCCGGTGCAGGTCGGCGACTGGTCGCAGCACTGGGACCGGGCGGCGGGGCCCTTGCGCCGCGATCCGCCGCAGTGGCGCGTGGAGTAAGGGCCTTAGCGGACCCTGAAGTCGCGGTCAGGTCCGGCAGCCGCGATCATCGGACGGATTATTGCGACAGCCCTGCGACCGTCCTGCCGCCCACCGCGCTCAGGACCTTGTCAAAGGCGATGCCGACGGCCGTCGGCCTCAGCCGGTCATCGACCAGGTTGATCTGCGGATAGCGGCCTTTCCATTTGTAGGGATTGGCCGCGAACCACGCGTGGCGTTCGACAAAGGGCAGCTGTTCCATCATCACGATGGCGGCTTGTGCGAATTGGGCGTTCCGGGCATGGGTCGTGGCCGCCGGTCTGCTCCAGTCGATCAGAGCGAATTCCGTCACCCAGATCGGCCTGCGATATTCGGCGTGCACCGCCCTCAGCCAGTTGCGAAAGGCGCCGACATCGCCATCGGTGGAGTAGTAATGCACCGCCATGAAATCGACGCGCAGGCCGCGCGCCTCGACCTCGTCCATGAAGCGCCGCTGCCACGACCCGCGGCCCAACGTGCCGCCCTGCGTGGTGGCGGGACTGCCAAGCCGCAGGCCCCGCGCCTCGAGCCGGGGCCAGAGCGCCACGGCCTTTTCCACCGACAGCCCGGCCTGATGACGGCCCGAGCCGCCATCGGGTTCGTTGAAGCCCAAAAGATGGGTGACGCGCAGGGATGACTGGATCTTTTTGTCGATGTCGCCCGCGCCATGGATCATCGGCACGAATTCCACCGATCGCCGGGATCGTTTGGCATGCCACATCTGGTCCGTGCGCCAGTTGTAATACCAACCGAGCGCGGGGGTGTCTTCGATCCATTCCAGCGTGGTGTTGCGCGAGTTTTCCCAGGCGCCGACGCCGGCTTTCTGCGCATGGGCCGCTTGGGTCACGAGCATGAGCCCCAGACAAAAGATGACAAGTCGACGGATCATAGCGCCCTCGCAGTGTTTGCGCGAGGTTACGCGGCGACATGGATGAGAATATGGCGGTCATGGCACGAGACTGTGGCAAAGGTGAAACCCCACCCGCGGTTTCGAGCCGCGCGATGGGCGCAGGCGCAGGGCGGGAGCATATCGCCCGTTGCATTTCCGCGCGCGCCAAGTTCTACCTGACCGGGACATGACACAGACCCCGATCAAGATCCTGCACACGGCGGATTGCCACCTCGATTCGCCGCTGCTTTCGCTGGCGCTGCGCGATGCGGCGTTGCGCGACCGGGTTCAGGCGGCCACGCGCGCGGGGTTCACCCGGATCGTCGACGTGGCGCTGGACGAAGCGGTCGCCGCCCTGCTGATCGCGGGGGATCTTTTCGACGGGGCCGAACGCAGTGCGCGGACCGCCGCCTTTCTGACCGCCCAGCTGGACCGGCTGCACGCGGCGGGCATCGCCGTCTTCTACATCAAGGGCAACCACGACGCCGAGAACCCGATCACTGGCGAGGTTTCGCTGCCCGACAATGTCCATGTCTTCGACGGGCGCGGCGGCAAGGTGCAGCTTGGCGGTCACGACATCTGGATCCACGGCGTCAGCTTTTCGGGGCGGCACGCGCCCGAAAGCCTGCTTGGCAAATTCGGCGCGCCCGTCGACGGGGCGGTCAATATCGCCATGCTGCACACGTCGTTGGCGGGGGCCGCGGGGCACGATCCCTATGCGCCCTGCTCTGTCACGGAACTGGCGGGCATGGGGTTCGATTATTGGGCGCTGGGACACGTGCACAAGCGGCAGGTGCATGCGCACCGGCCCTGGATCGTCATGCCCGGCATGCCGCAGGGCCGCGACATCGGCGAGGCGGGCACGAAATCCGCGACCCTGCTGCGCATCGACGGCGCCGCGATCGGCATCGAAGAGATCCCGACCTCGGCCATCGAATTCCTGGACCTTGCCGTCGATGCGACCGGCATGGATGACGACGCCGCCCTGCGGGCCCGGCTGCGCGAGGATTTGCGCGGCGTGTCACGGGACCTGCCATCGCAGGCGGCCATCGTCCGGCTGACGGTGACGGGACCGACCGCGCGCCGCTGGCAGTACCTGCGCGACCGCGACATGTGGCGCGAAACCGCCGACGCACTGGCCGCGGACACCGGACGGATCTGGGTGGAGAAGCTGGACTTCGATCTGCGCGACCCGGCCGGGCATGACGACGGCAACGCGGCGGCGTCCACGGACGAGCTGGCGCATCTGATGCAGGCGATCCGGCGCGAACCCGCATTCACCGCCGAGCTTCAGGCCGAGCTTGATACCTTGCTGGCCGAACTGCCGCCGCAGCGCCGCGCCAAGCTGATCCCCGACGAGGCCGCCGCCACCGCCCTTGGTCAGGCACTGGCCTCGTCGGGCGCCGCGCGGCTTCTGGCGCTGATGAAAGCGGCGGCGGGCTGATGCGTCTCCGGCGGCTGACCCTGGACCGTTTCGGCCATTTCAACGGCAAGAGCTACGATTTCGGCGATGGCACGGGACAGTGCGATTTCCATGTGATTTACGGCCCGAACGAAGCGGGCAAAACCACGTCGATGGAGGCGTTCTTGCGCCTGCTCTACGGGTTTGCCCACCGCGAGCCCTATGACTTCCAGCACCAGCGCAAGAACCTTCAGGTGTCGGGCCTGTTGCAGATCGACGGCGCCGACCGGCATTTCACGCGATTGCCGCAACGCAGCGGATCGTTGCTGGACGATCACGGCACCCCCCTGCCCGAAAGCGCCTTGCAGGCACATCTGGGCGGCCTGTCGCTTGGCGATTACCGCAATCTTCTGTGCCTCGATGACGAGACCATCGAAAAGGGCGGCGAAGAAATCGCCAGCAGCAGGGGCGACATCGGCCGACTGCTGTTTTCCGCGGCCGCCGGCGTCAGCGACCTGACCGCGGTTCTGGATCAGGTCGCGGGACAGGCGGATGCGCTATACCGCAAGCGCGCCAGCACCACCGAAATGGCGCAGTTGAAAAAGGAATTGGCCGAGATCGACCGCCAGATCCGCGACCTCGATGTGCCCGCAAGCGCTTACCGCAAGCTCAAGCAAGCCGTGCAGGACACACAGGCGGAGGAAGACGCGCTGCGCGCCGGGCGCGACCGGTTGCGCAGCCGGGAGGCCGGGACGCGCGCCCAGCGCGCGGCCCTGCCCATGCTGTCGCAGATCGCCACCCTTGAGCAGAAGGTCGCGCCGCTGGATCACTATCCCGCACGGCTCGACGTCAACCCCGAAGACCTTGTCCGCCTGCTGACCGAACAGACCCGCGCGCAGGCCAACGCCGACCGGCTCGCCGACGAGATCGAGCAGTTGCGCGCCGCAAGGGGGCAGATCGCGCTGCACCCCGAACAGGCGCGGCTGGCCAATGACCTGGAGGCCGTCGACACCCTGCGCATCCGCTTCATCTCTGCCGATCTTGATCTGGCGCGACGACGTCAGGCGGTGCAGGATGCGACCCGCGACATGGGTCGCGAGGCCAGCGCCCTGGACCTGCCCGAGGAAGCCGATCCGCGCCGGCTTGTCCTCTCGCCCGCGCAGATCGAACAGATCGAGGCCGCGCGCGACGCGATGCGCGCCGCCGCCCGCGACCGCGCCACCGAGCACGACGAAGTCGCCGCGCTGACAGAGCAGCACGCGCAGGCCGAGGCGGAGTTGGCCACGATCCGCAAGGCCGCTGGGCCGCAGGCCGGGATCGGCGAGATCCTGACCCGGTTCGCCGCCGATCGGATCCTGCCCGACCACGCCGCCGCGCGAAACGACATCGAAAACGCCGCCGCGCAGCGTCGCGATGCGCTCGATGCGCTGGCGATCAAGGGGCAGCGGTTCGACGATCTGCCGGCCTGCCCGGTCACCTTGCTAGAGGCGCAGGCCCTTGTCGATGAACACGCCGCCCTGACCCAGGGCATCGCCCGAACCCGCGACGCCCTGGCGCAACACCGCGAGGACGCGGCGGTCGATGACACCCGGATCGCCCGGATGGCCTCGGACCTGGGCCAGATCGGGGACGCCGAGGCCGACGCCCTGACCGCGGAGCGGGACAGGGCCTGGGCCGCGCATCTTTCGACGCTGACGCGCGACAGCGCGGCGCCTGTGGCCGAGGCGATGGCGCGGGTGGATGCCTTGGCAAAGGCGCGTCTGGCGCAGGCCCGCGAGTTGGGCCAGTTGCGGCATATCCAGCACACCCGGGAGCAGACAGGCGCGCGCACCGATGCGGCGGAGGCCACGTTGCGGGGCCAACTGGCATCGCGCGAGGCGGTCGAGGCGCGGATCGCAGCGGCCTGCCGGGACTGCGGCCTGACCGCACCACTGTCGGCCCCCGATCTGCTGGGCTGGGTCACGCGCCACACCACCGCCGCCACGGCGGACACCCGGCTTGCGCGTATTCGCCAACGCCACGCCCCCCTGCTCGACACCGTGCAGCGGCTGGCCGATGCGCTGCGCCCGCGGGTGGCCTTGGATGCGCCCGCGTTCGACGCCCTGATCGCCACCGCGCGCGATCTTGCCCTGGCCGAGCGCGACCACGAAACCAGCCTGGGCGATGCGCGCAAGGCCGTGGCCGACCGGGCCGCCGATCTGTCGCGCCGCAGGCTGCGCCTTGCCGCGCTGACGCAGGCCGCGACGCAGGCGGCGGAGGCCTGGACGGCGCTGGTCGCCGAAGCCTTGTCCGGTGCCGTCGATGCGGCGACGCTTGACGCCTCCCTCAAACCGCTGAGCGTTTTGCGCGAACTGGACGCCACCCGCACCACCGCTGCACGGCAGGTGAGCACGATGGAAGCCGACCAGGCCGCGTTTGTCGACAGGATGGCGGCCCTCGCCGCGGCGCATCAGGTGCCGCAGGACGCACACCCGCTGGACACCCATGCCACCCTGAGCGGGATCGCCGAGCAGGCGCGGCAAGCGCAGGACCGGCATGACCGGCTGACACGCGACATCGAAGACGGTGACGCCAAGCTGGCGCTGGCCCGCGAGACGCTGGAGGACATCGCGCGCCAGGTCCGTGACATCGGCGCGCTGTTTCCCGACACCGTCGCGACGGCTACGGTCGCCGACCTGCGAACGGCCGTGGCCACGGCCCGCGAGGCAATCGACGGCCGGACCCGGCTTGCTGACTTGACCGCGCAGGTGTTGAACGTCCTGTCCGTCGGGTCGCTGACAGCCGCGCGCGCGGCGCTCGACACCGCGACGGCGGCCGACCTGGAGGCCGCAGCGGCGACGATCGACGACGAGTTGGAGACGGTTCAGACCCGGCTGGACCAGGCCATAGAGGCGCGCACCACCGCCCGGCGGGAGATGGACGGCGTGACCGGCGACTGGGATGTCGCGCGGCTGACCCAACGCAGGGCGACGCTGGAGTTGCAGTTGGAGGATGCGGCGCTCGGCTATCTCGAACTGCGCTTTGGCCTGCGGCTGGCCGAAGAGGCGATCCGGCGATACCGGGACGCGCATCGCAGCGGCATGATGCAGGCCACCGAGCAGGCCTTTGCCGAATTGACCAACGGCGCCTACACGCAATTGCGCACGCAGCCCGACGGCACGTCCGAGATGCTGCTGGCCGTCGATGCCGCGGGCGTGGCCAAGCAGGCGCAGGACCTGTCCAAGGGCACGCGGTTTCAGCTCTACCTCGCGCTTCGGGCGGCCGCCTATACCCAACTTGCGCAACAGGGGGTGCGCCTGCCGTTCTTTTGCGACGACATCTTCGAGACCTTCGACGAGGACCGCACGCGGGCGGCCTGCCGGGTGATGGAGCGGATCGGGCAATCGGGACAGGCCATCTACCTGACCCATCACCGCCACGTGGTCGATATCGCGCGCGAAGTGTGCACCACAGAGCCGGTCGTGCACGAAATCGTCTGACCCGGCGCGCCGCCCTCCACCGGTGTTGCCGCAACGCGTCGGCGCGTCGGCAATCCTTCGCCCCGCGTGACGCGACGGCTTAACCCCGGCGCGCGGGTGTGATTAACGACTTGTGCCCGCAGGCCCGTACCGCCGGCGGCGTTCCGTCTGGTCGATACGAGGTTTGCGAGTTGCCGATGATGTTCAAGAGTGCCTGCGCGCCGCGCGGTATCCCGATGCGGAGGCGGTCGTGGTGGCCTGCCCTTGCGCTGCCCCTTCTTGCCGCGTTGCAGGCCGCCCCCGCACAGGCCGACGGCACGTTTTTTCAGTTCGACGTATCGTCCTCGACCACCAGCGCGGTGGTCAACATGGCGCGCGGCCCGGTGTCCTTCGGGGCCATCGCCGTGGATTACGACGGCGGCGACAGCTATGGGGTGAACGCGCTCTATCGACTTCCCTGGGGCGGCGACCTTGCGACCCTGCGGGCGGGTCCGTCGCTGGGGTACGAACGCAAGGATACCGGCGCGGGCCGGGCCAGGGCCGGCGTCAAGCTGGTGGCCGAACGGTACGATGCCACGCGATATGGCAGCTTTTTCGTGCTGGCAGACCTCAATTCCATCGAAAACGCGTGGTTCCTGCTGGCGCAGTTCGGCCTGTCGGGCCCGGGCATCACCATCGAGGTATCGCACGGCGAAAGCGACACCTACC
Organism: Sulfitobacter sabulilitoris; assembly: GCF_005887615.1. Lineage (GTDB taxonomy): Bacteria > Pseudomonadota > Alphaproteobacteria > Rhodobacterales > Rhodobacteraceae > Sulfitobacter_E > Sulfitobacter_E sabulilitoris. Next base: position 6,171 of record NZ_VANS01000001.1, on the reverse strand, counting down.
GGGAAACCACCCTCGCGATGTCGCGCGCGCTCGACGATGGCCCGGTCAGCCTGCGTGCGGGATACCGTTTCGACGCAGGTGAAGTATTCGCCGGCATCGCGATAAATACGTTCTGAAAAGGGATCGATCATGGCCGACCAACGTGCAACCTACCCTCAATTGACGCTGGTCAGGGCCGTCTACGGCTTTGTCGCGGTGGGTGTCGTGGCGGTCGGGCTTGGATGTGTCGCGTTTTTCCTGAGCCATTCGGCGCGGCTGGTCGATGATGCGCTCGACACCGCGGTCCGGCAACGCACCCAGGCGGCGGGCCTCGTGCTGGCGCGGACGCTGCACTATAATTGGAACGACCTGAAATTCGTGTCGCAGGCCATTCCCGGCGCGGCGCCCGCTGAGATCGCGACCCTTCTGGACGGGCTGAGCGCCGACAAGAGCAGGATAAGCTGGATCGGTTACAGCGATCTGAGCGGCACGGTGCGGCAGGCGTCGGACAAGATGCTGGTCGGTGAGGACGTCAGCGCGGAGCCTTGGTTTCGCAATGGCCTGAAGACCGGCTACGGCGGCGACGTGCGCAAATCGGAAGCGCTCTCACGGTTCATCTATCCCGGCAGAAACGAGGTGCTGAGTTTTGTCGATCTTGCGCATCCGGTGCGCGATGCGCAAGGCAGCGTTCAGGGCGTCGTCGGGGTTCACGTCAACTTTTCCTGGGCCCAGCGGATCCTTTCGGAGACGGCGGCGTCTCTCGGGCTCGACCTTTACCTGACCCGCGCCGACGGCACCGTGATCGTGGCAACACGTCCCGATGTTCCCTCGCCCGAAGAATTGCAGATTCTGCGCGCGGCGGCGGCGGGCACGGCGGGCGGCGGGCGCGAGGTCTGGCCCGATGGGCGGGTGTCGTTTGCGTCGCTGGTGCCGACCGTCACCTATGGCGATCTGCCGAATTTCGGCTGGCGGCTTGTCGGGCGGCTCGATGCGGAGGCGTTTCAACCCAGCCTGAGCTGGCTCGGGGACGTCTGGTGGATCGCCGTTGCGGGCTTTCTGACGCTTCTGGCCAGTATCACGGCCGTGTTTTCGCTGGTCTTCATCCGCCCGATTGAACATCTGGCGCGCTCGGCCGAACAGATCGCGGATGGCGATGACGTGTATCCGCCCGATCACAAGCGGACGCGCGAGTTGGCGCAGATGTCATCGGCCCTGGCGCGGCTACAGGCGGCGCGCAAGCCCTAGCCGGCTCAGGACCGTCCGGAACTGAACGACAGGCGCCGCACGATATCGCCCAGCATCGCCGATGTCCTGACCCGTGCGATGCCGGGCGTGTTGTCTTCGGTGTAAAAGCGCAGCAGCAGTGCCTCGCGCTGCGCGGTCGTGGGCCGCAGGTGCAGGCGCGCCCCGTCCTTGAGACCCGAGATCACGGTGGCCTCCACGTCGCCGACCCCGTCGATCCCCAGGATGCCGCGCGTGCCCTCGGGATAAATCGGGCCGCGCAGGCGCACGGTGTCTTCGGTCAGCGACGTGATCCACAGATCCTTCGCGCCGTCGCCGGTGACAAAGCAGGCGCGCTCGGGCGTGTCCGCGACATGGCGTTCGCGGCGCGGCAGCTCGACACAGGCCAGCACGGTCACCGCCAGCACCACGACATTGTAGACTGTCCAGAACAGCACCACCCATTTTCCGTCGCCCGCATCGTTGAACGCGAAACGGTCCGAGACGATCCCGATGCCCAGCCCGACCAGCGTCAGCGCCAGCAGCACCGCAAAGGGCGCCATCAACCGCCATTGCACGTTGATCCGGTCGCGGTCGCCGCCCTTGGCCGTGACGCTGAAGGGATGTCCGTGCGGGCGGAGGAGACCGACGACCGCCGCGCGGGTGATCGGCAGCGCCGCGAGCAATTGGCTGACGTCGTTGAGGATGGGCACCACCATGCCGCGGCTCAGCAGATTGAGGGTGATGAGGATCCACAAGTAATAGGCGCCGAAATACGAGATCACGTCGGCCAGGCGCGCATCCACCACGGTGATGTTGAAAAACCAGTAAAGCAGCGGATAGATGATCGCAGCGATGCGGAACGGAAAGGTCGTCAGCCAGTAGAAGACGCTGTCGATCACGCTCCAGCGGTCGCGCAGGCGCAGCGCGTTGCGCCCCAGCGGACCCAGCCGCGACCGGGCGATCTGCATCAGGCCGAGACACCAGCGCGCGCGTTGGGTAACGTATTCCTTCAGGCCTTCGGGCGCGAGGCCTTCGGTCAGCGGCTCCGCCAGGTAGACCGTGCGCCAGCCCGCGTCCTGCAGCGCCAGTGTCAGCATGAAATCCTCGGTCACGCTATCGGTGGGAAAGCCGCCGATGTCCTGCACCGCGGACCAACGCGCCAGCGATGACGTGCCGCAGCAAAACGCGATCCCCCAGGCATCGCGCGATGGCTGCATATGGTCGAAAAAGAACCGCTGTTCATCGGGATAGGATCGGCTGACGCCCAGGTTGTGCTGAATGGGGTCGGCATTGAAAAAGTGTTGCGGCGTCTGGACCAGCCCCACCTGCGGGTCATGAAACAGCGCCAGGCTGCGCGAGATAAAGCCCCGGTGCGGCACGAAATCGGCATCCAGCACGGCGATGAAATCGGGCGGCTCCGGGTCCATGGCCAAAAGCGCCAGCGCGTGGTTGATGTTGCCCGCCTTGGAGCCCTTGTTGTCGGGCCGCCGGACATAGCGCACCCCCTGCGCGTCGCAGTAGTCGCGCAGCCAGTCGCGGCGCCCGTCATCGAGAACGCAAACCTCCTTGTTGGGATGGCGCAGGGATTTGGCGCCGATCACCGTGCGCTCCAGAACTTCGAGGGATTCGTTGTATGTGGCGATCAGGATCGAGACCTTGGGCGTCGCGGCCCCCCACCAGCCGGCGTTCGCGGTCGCCTCGTCGCTGCGCGAGGTGAGGCGCGACATGATGACGAATGCGCTGAGCGATCCCGCCAATGCCAGCATCTCAAGTGCATAGAGCGACCAGCTTGCCGCCATGTCGAGCGTCAACGCGGCGGGGGCCAGCGTGTCGGTCGTCCGCCAGATCGCGTAGCGAGCGGCGAACACGAAAGCGACGCCAAACAGCAGCGTCCGGTGCAGCGTGCGCTGCCGGTCGACCACGAAGGGCAGCACCAGCCCAAGCCCCGCCAACAGCATCACCAATGTATAGGCGGAACCAATTTCGCTGATATGGGGAAAGATCATCGCGTCAGGGCCACCATGCCCGCACCCAATCCAGCGGGCGGCGATCGAAGAACGCCCGCCCGGTCCGGCCGATCGCGCAGTTCAAGTCGGGGTCCTCGGCCAGCCCGGGCACCAGCAACGTCACGTCATAGCGCTCCAGGTGATCCTGGCTCGGGGCGACGGCAAGGGTTTGATACACCGTTGCGGCCCCGTTTCCCGCCAGCCGCGACACGGTCGCCGGAAAGACACGGGATGCGCCCATCGCGCGGAATTCGGCCTCTTGGCCCGGCCGCAGGTCGTTATACACCGTTTCGCTGACAGACACGCTGACCATTTGCGAAGTGCAATCGACAAGGCGCAGGATCGGGTCGCCGCGCTGCACAAAGATGCCATCGGCGGCCAGAACCTCCCAGAACAGGCTGTCGGCGTTGGCATAAAGCTCTCCGCCCGTCAGGCCGTTCACGTGGCGCCGTTCGTGCGCGATGCGTGTCTCAAGCGCGGCATGCCGGGCGGCCGCCTCGGTGCGCGCGGCCTCCAGGGTGGCAATGTCGTCGTCCAGGTCCAGCGCGCGCTGCTCGGAATGGGGGGCGTCATTGTAGCCATCGCCCAGAAACACGCCCGCCCTGGCCGCGCGCAGGGCAATTTCGAGCACCTCGACCAGCTCGCGCGCCTGATCGACCGCAAGGTTGGGCGTGGCCCGCGCCATCGCTGCCGCGCCCCCCTCCGACGCGGCAACGGTTCCGGCCGGGACCTGCCCCATCAGAAACGCCAGGCGGATGCGAGCATGGTCGAGCCGTGCGGAAATGTCAGCGATGCGCGCGGCGGCATATGCGGCGGACCGATCCTCCAACCGCGCGGCCGTGGCCTTGGCGGTGTCGTGCCGTTCTGCCAGGCGCGCCTGTTCGGCCTCGAGAAACGACCGTTCCATCAGCAGATCATTCAGGCGGATGGTATCGACCAGCGGGTCGGTGACCGAGGCCAGCACCTCGCCTTGGGCCACGCGCGCGCCCAGCGACCGTGCGGGCATGTCGACCTGCCCCGCCACGTCGCTGCGCACGGTCACCACGCGCGCATTGACAAAGGCATTGGCGCTTGCGCCGGCCATCTGTTCGCCGACAAGAACCCAAAGCGCGATCACGACAACCAACAGACCAAACAACAGCCTGGAATACTTCATGCAACTCTTCCAACACTCAAGACACTAGGGGAAAGACAAGCCATGTCACGGCAGGCTCGCCATAGAACTGGATCGCACCCTAGGCAAGTCGGAAGAAACCCGCCAGCCATGACTTGCAACAGGATCACAAGGTTTCGCATGCGTCCTGTTCACGCGCCGCCACCTGCGCCAGAAGCTGCAGGGTCGCAGGGTAATAGGATTGGCCCGCCGCATCTGTTGGCGTGACAGGACGCGGGCGACACCGGGCGAGCGCCGCGATGGACAGGTAACCCGGCTGATCGCTTTCGGCAGTCACGGCGCCATCCGCATCGGTGACAACCGCAAGATGACCGGGGGCGCGGGCCCGCTGCAGGGTTTCGAGGCCGCGCGCGACACCCGGATGCCGCCCTTGTCCGGACCAGATCAGATAAAGCGGCAGGCGAAGCGCATCATAGCCAGATCGCAGGTCGTGTTCGCGCGGTGCGTCAAAGCCTTGTTCAGTCACGTCGATCCAATCTGGCACCGCCCCCTGCCCCGCCAGGTCCGCGATCAGCCGTTCGCCATGATCCGCCGCAGCGATCAGTCGCGGCGTGCCGGCCGCCGTGCCGAGTGCGCGCAAGGCACGTGGCATGATGTAGGAAGGATTGAACAACACCCTGTCCGCCGTCATGCGCGCTTCGGCGCCCGGGCGCAGGATCGGAAGCTGCTGCGCACGCGGATCGGGCGCGATGCACAGGGCGTCTATATCGCGGGCGATCGCGACTGCCCGGGCCACCCAGTCGGAACAGCCGGTTGCCCGCCCGGCGCGCAGCAGCGCCCAGGCGCGGAACACATCGCCATCGGTGGCGCTGTGCCAGTCCATCGCCCGCACCGCACCATTCACGTGCCAGCGCCAGGCCATCAGGTGATCCTGACGCACCTGAAGATTGGCGGTCGTCCAGTCCTCGATGCCGCGAAACGCCGTCTTGTCGCCATGCGCCTGCGCCAGAAGGAGCCCGTACCCCTGGCCTTCGGAATGGCTGATCCCGCCCGCCTGATCGTCGATCACCCGACCGTCGGCCCCAAGAAACCTTGCGGCCCAACTCGACCAGGCGGCATTTTGCGGCACGGCCGCCGGTGCGCCAGCCGTCTCGCCCGCGACGTCGCCTGCCACAGCGCAGGCCGCCATCAGACCAAGCGCCGCCGTGCGCCGGTCCATGACGTTGCCGCTCGCACCGGCGCTCGAACGGCGGAACCGTGGGTCAATTGAACGTGCCATCTCTTCTCGCGTCTTCTGTCAGGCAGTTGCGGCCAGTCTGCTGCCAAAAATCGGCGGCGACCGATTCACAAACAACGCGCCCCGGTGTTGACCACTATCGCGAAATCCAGTCGTCCGGCCAATCGATAAGATCGCCCGAAGCTACGTCATTGTGGTGCACGGCGCGACCAAAGGCTGCTCCGTACCGCGGCGGTTTGACATGAAATTCATCGACACTTGGCGCAAACAAGAACGCCCGCAGTTTTGGTGCTGCGGGCGGTTCTGTAACACTGGTTGCGGGAGTAGGATTTGAACCTACGACCTTCAGGTTATGAGCCTGACGAGCTACCGGGCTGCTCCATCCCGCGACGCTTATGGCCGGTTGTCGCGCTTTGCGAGTTTTGGCCCTGTGTGCGGATCGTTTGGATCGCGCGTTGTGTCGCTGTGTGTGTCATCGATCGAGAGATACGGTTTTGCAGAGGTTTTACTAGGTTTGGCGGTGACCTACTCTCCCACGCCTTAAGACGCAGTACCATCGGCGCGGCGGCACTTAACTGCCGAGTTCGGGATGGGATCGGGTGTTTTGCTCG